>JAMLIC010000041.1 GCA_023954375.1 Planctomycetota bacterium | reverse complement strand
TGCCGACGACGCGCGCGCGCAGCGCCGGCGGCAGCGCGTCGACCGCCAGGTGCGCGGCGCCGCCCTCGAGCTCCTCGAGCATGCAGCGGAGCTGCACCTCGATCACCTGCCGCAGCCGCTCCGCGACCGGGCCCGCGGCCCGGCCCGCCGCCCGGGCGGCCGCCAGCAGCCGGTCGAGCGCCAGGTCCTGGCAGGAGAACAGGAGCTCGTCCTTGCTCCCGTAGTAGTAGTAGAGGTTCGCCGCCGACAGCCCGGCGGCCGTGGCGATGTCCCGCATCCCGGCCGCCTCGAACCCCTTGTCGCGGAACACCGCGGCCGCGGCGCGCAGGATCTGCCGCTGCCGCTCGCGGTAGCGCCGGTCGGCCCGCGGGCCGCGGACCCGGGCCGCGCCGTCACCGCCCGGGCCGGCTTTGGAACGTCTGTTCGAGGTTCGAACCATGGTTCGAATCGACTCTAGGGCCGGGGCGGCCGGCGGTCAAGCGGCCGCTCGCGCCGGCGCGTTGACCGAAGCGCCGCCGTCGGGATGATGAAGGGGTGAGAGCTCGAGAAGGTCCCTTCCCTGCACGTGCCCGACCCGCCAGAGCGCAGCGTGTGGGAGGCGCGGAACGGGCCGAACGCCATGGCCCGGGCACCTGCGCCGATCGCGCCCCCCTCGCGAGCGCATCACTCATCGGAGGTGGTCGGTGATCGTGGCCGTCTCCCGGTTCAGCGTCCCGCGCGAGCAGGCTGAGGCCCTCGCGGCGCGGTTCCGAGGCCGGGGCCGGCGGGTCGACGGTCACCCCGGCTTCCTCGGCCTCGAGGTGCTCCGGGGGCAGGGCCCGACGCCCGAGTTCCTGCTGGTGACGCGCTGGGCCGACCGGGCGGCGCTCAAGGCCTACCTGCGCTCGGAGGACTTCCGCCTGGCCCACGCCGAGGGCGAGGAGCTCGGCGCCGAGTTCGCCACGTTCGAGGTGGTGGCCACGTGACCGTCGAGGCCGCCGAGGCGCTCCGGGCCGCCCGCCCCGCCCTCGTCGAGGGCGTCACGGCCGAGGAGCAGCGCGCCTGGCCGGAGCGCTGGGCGCGGTTCGGCCCGGCCGGGCGCCGGCGCTGCGCGGAGGACGCCGCCTTCCACCTCGACGTCCTGGCCGCGGCCGTCGACCTCGACGAGCCGGCGGTCTTCGCCGACTACGTCGCCTGGGCGCGGCGGCTGCTCGCGGCGAGGGGGATCGACCCGGCGCACCTCGTCGAGCACCTCGCCCTCCTGCGTCGCCTGGTCGGCGCGGCGCTCCCGCCCGGGGCGGCGGCGGAGGTGGCGCGGGTGATCGACGCGGCGGCCGCGGGCCACGACGTCCCGCGCGCCTGCGCCGCGGACCCGGCCATGCAGGCGTTCCTCGTCGCCTGCCTCCAGGGGGACGGCCCCGGCGCGCGGGCCCTCGCGCGCGCGGTGCTCGACGCGCGCGGGCCGGCCGCGCTCTACGAGCAGGTCGTCCGGCCGGCGCTCTACGAGGTCGGCGAGCGCTGGCTCCGGGGCGAGGTGTCGGAGCCGGTCGAGCACCTGGCGACCGCCACGGCGCAGGTGGCGGTCGCCACCCTCTACGGCGCGCTGCCCTGGCCCGCCCCGGGCCCCGTGGCCGTCGTGTGCTGCGTCGGCGGGGAGCGCCACGACCTCGGCGCCCGCCTGCTGAGCGACCTCCTCGGCCTCGACGGCTGGCGGACCCACTTCCTCGGGGCCGACACGCCGGCGGCGCGCCTGCCCGACCTGGTGCGCCGCCAGGGCGCGCGGGTGGTCGCCCTCTCCGCCACCATGCCGATCCATCTCACCGAGCTCCGCCGGTGCGTGCTCGCGCTCCGCGCGGCCTGCCCCGACGTGAAGGTCATCGTGGGCGGCCAGGCGCTCCGCGCGGTCCCGGACCCGGCGGGGCGCCTGGGGGCGGACGCGTGGGTCGCGAGCGCCGAGGAGGCGGTCACCCTGGCCAGAGCCTGGAAGCCGTGACCGACGACCTGCGGGCCGTGCTCCTCTCGGACGCGTACGACGCGCCCGCGCTCGAGCTCGAGGACGGCCGCGTCGTGGCCGCCAACCAGGCGGCGCGGGCGCGGCTCCCGGCCGCCGCGCCCGGGCGGGCCCTGGCCGACGCGCTCGCGCCGGACGCGGCCGACCGGCTGCAGGCCGCCCTGGCGGCCGGGGCGCCGACGCCCTGGGAGGCGTCCCCGGGCGCCCCGTTGCTGGTCCTCCCCCTCGGCCCCTCGCGGCACCTCCTCCTCGCGCTCACGGCCGATGCGGTGGCGACGGAGCGGCTCCTGGCGCTGAACACGCAGCTCGCGTCGCTCATGGGCGAGCAGGCGCGCCTGGCCGCCGAGAACGCCCGCCTGCTCGAGGAGGCGCGGCGCCTCGCGAGCGCGCGCGAGGTCCTGCTCGCCGCGGTCTCCCACGACCTCCGCAGCCCGCTCGGCACGATCGTCGTCTCCGCGGACCTCGTGCGCGTCCGGGCCGCCGCCGCGTCCGACGCGGCGGACGTCGTCCGGGCGGCCGCGGCGATCCAGCGGGCGGCGCGGCGGATGAGCGCCCTGGTCGACGATCTCCTCGACGCCGAGCAGGTCGAGTCCGGTCGGCTGACGCTGCGGCCGGCGACGCACCCCCTCCGTCCGATCCTCGAGGAGGCGCTCGAGGGCGCGCGCGCCGCGGCGGAGACGGCGCAGGTGCGGCTGGAGGCCGCGCAGGTCGCGCCCGGGGTCACCGCGCGCTGCGACCGCGAGCGCGTGCTGCGGGTGCTGGGCAACCTCCTGGCCAACGCCATCCGCTTCACCCCGGGCGGCGGGTCGGTCACCCTCGCCGCGCGCCGCCGCGGCGGCGAGGTCGTGGTCGACGTCACGGACACGGGCCGCGGCGTCGACCCCGCGCTCCGCCCGCGGCTCTTCGAGCGCGGGGCGACCACGGGCGACGGGCACGGCCTGGGCCTGTTCATCTGCCGGGCGTTCGTCGAGGCGCAGGGCGGGGGGATCGGCCTCGAGGACGCCCCGGGCGGCGGGAGCCGGTTCTGGTTCACTCTCCCGGGCGCCTGACCGCCCCGCGGGTCGCCGATGTCGCTCCGGCGCGCTACGATCGTGCCCCTCCGGAGGACGAATGGCGATCGAGATTCCGCTCCCCCGCAAGCTGGGGATCAAGCAGGGCAACCGTGTGCTGTCGCTCGGCGCGCCCGACGAGGTCGAGCTGGGCGACATGCCCGACGAGGTGCGCGTCGACACCAAGCTGGGCCTCGGCCCCTACGCGGTGGCGCTGCTGTTCGTGACCTCGCGGGCCGACCTCGAGGACAAGTTCGGCAAGGCCAAGGCCCGCCTCACCCCGCAGGGGACGCTGTGGGTGTGCTGGTCGCAGTACGACGGCGACGTGAACGAGGCCGTGGCGCACTCGGTCGCCAGCTCGCAGGGGCTCCCCGACAACGGCAAGGTCGTCACGATCGACGCCGCCTGGTCGGCGCTGCGCTGCGCCCCCGAGCGCAAGAAGGCCCGCGCGAAGTCCGGCGCCTGAACGGGGCTACGGCGCCGGCGCGGCCGCCGCGGGCGGCCACGGCGGCGCGATCGACCCGGCGGAGACGACCATCTTCATCCCCTCCGCGACCGTCATCTCCATGGGGATGACCCGGTCCGCGGGGACCATGAGCAGGAAGCCGCTCGTGGGGTTCGGGGTCGTCGGCACGAAGACGTTGACCACGCGCGCCTGCGTGCGCGCCTGGACCTCGCCCTCCGCCTCGTTGGTGACGAAGGCCAGGGCGTAGACCCCGTCCTTCGGGTACTCGATCAGCACCACGCGGTCGAAGACCGTCTTGTTGGCGCCCAGCATCGTGTGGCTGATCTCCTTGAAGAACAGGTACACGCTGCCGAGGAGCGGGATGCGGCCCAGCAGCGCCTCGCCGAGGGCGTGCAGGCGCTTGCCCACGACCAGGCGGGTGACCTGGCCCACGAAGGTCACGAGGACCACCAGCGCGGCGAGGGCGAGGAGGCGGTTGGTCGGTGTCTGGTGCGCGGCCGGGACCCAGGCGGTCAGGCGCAGGAACAGCCACCAGAGGACCGCCAGCGAGAGGGCCAGCGGCAGGAGGAGCAGGGCGCCGGCCAGGAACGAGTTCCACAGGCTGCGCCACGGGTCCCGGGTCGGCGGGGGCGGGGTCGTCTGGGGGAGCATGAGGTCGATCATGGGCCCGCGGCGCGAGTTGGCAAGCCCGCCCCCGGTCTCACGCTCATCAGACCACGACGAGGACGGCCAGGAAGGCCACGTAGGCGCCGAGGAGGAGCCCGCCGTCGACCCGGCTCAGGGCGCGGCCGACCCGGAGCAGGAGGGCGGCCGCGACCGTCACGATCCCCAGCGCCGAGAGGTCGACCGCCTGCGCGCGCAGGTCGGCCGCGATCGGGTGGATCACGCCCGCGCCGCCGAGCACGAACAGCACGTTGAAGATGCACGAGCCGATGACGTTGCCGACGGCGATCGCGGCGTGCCCGCGCAGCGTCGCCACGAGCGAGGCGGCCAGCTCCGGCGCCGACGTGCCGATCGCCACGACCGTGAGGCCGACCACGCGCTCGCTGACGCCGAGCGCCCGCGCCGCCGCGGCGGCGCCGTCGACGAACAGGCGGCCGCCGCCGAGCAGCAAGGCCAGGCCGACGAGCGCCATGAGGGCCAGGGCCGCGGCGCCGCGCCGCGGGGGCCGCGGGGGCTCGGCCTCCTCCTCGGGGGCGGCGGGCTTCGGGATGCTCCGCGCCGTGACCACGGTGAAGGCCGCCGCGCCGAGGAGGAGGAGGGCGGCCTCCGGCCGCGAGACGCCGCCGCCCGCGAGGAGCGGCGGCAGGAGGAACGTGGTCGCGACCATCACCGGCAGCTCGCGCCGCAGCAGGCTCGCCTCGACCGGCAGCGGCCGGATCAGCGCCGTGAGGCCGAGGACGAGGCCCAGGTTGGCCACGTTCGAGCCGATCACGTTGCCCACCGCGATCGCGCTGCTCCCCTCGAGCGCCGCCGCGGCGCTGACGACGAGCTCGGGCATCGACGTGCCGTAGGCGACGACCGTGAGCCCGAGGATGAGCGGGCTGATCCCGAAGCGCCGGCCGAGGCCGACGCTCCCCTTCACCAGCCACTCGGCGCCCAGCGAGAGGAGGAGGAGCCCCAGGAGGAGGGCGCCGGCGGCCGCGAGGCCGCTCACGGTGTCCCCTGACGGGCGCGGCGTGAGGGCGATGGGGGCGGTGGGGTGGTCCGCTGCACGTCGGCTCCGTCGCTCCTGGAAGTGTACACCGGCGCCGCCCCCGCGCGCGTAAGGCTCGTGACCGCGGCCTCCCGAGGAGCCGGGGAGACACGGGTGATACACGGCGGCGGTGGGCGCGCATGAGAGGGGTGGAGCGCGCGACCGACGGAGGCGGCGCGCGCGGGAGTCGCGGTGACGGCCTCGAAGGACGCTCCGTAGCCTCGCACCTCGGATCGACCCGCAGGAGGCGAGCGCCGCATCGCAGGCAGAGGCCGCGGGGTGTCCCCGCGGCCTCGCCGTTTCCGGAGGTCCCTCGTCGGGCGGAGGGGGCCAGACCGGGGCTGATACACGCTCGCGGCGGCCGGTCATGCGCAGGGTGGAGGGAGCACCATGAAGGCGCGGAACAGGGCACTCATGGCCTCGGGCATCGCGGCGACGCTCTCGGTCGCCTCGGGGCTCGCGGGCTGTCAGCAGGGCGGACCGCCCGCCGGGCGGAAGGCCGTCGGGATCGAGGGGGCGCGCGCGACCGGCGCCGAGGCGCAGGACGAGCCGCCGACAGCGCCGCGCGCGCTCGAGCCCGCGGCGGGCGGCGGCCTCGCGGCCATCGCGCTCGCCGCCGACCCGCTCGACCTCTCGACGCTCGACCTCGCCGACCCGGCGGCCGCGCCCTTGGGCGCGCCGAAGAACGGCAAGGGCAACGGCAACGGCAACGCGACGAACCCGCCGCGCCCCACGGGCAAGGTGCCAGGCATGTACGTCGCCTCGGGCAACAACCAGAGCGCGCAGGTGGGGACGCTCCTGCCGTCGCCGCTGTCGGTGAAGCTCGAGGATCGGCGCGGGCGCCCGGCCGTGGGCGTGGCCGTCACGTTCGCCGTGAGCATGGGCGGCGGCACGCTCGCCGCCGCGCAGGTGCTGAGCGACGCCAGCGGCGTCGCCTCGACCCGCCTGACGCTCGGCCCGGCGCCCGGCACGAACAACGTGACGGCGACGGCGCCCGGGGTCGCCCTGGCGCCGGTGACGTTCACGGCGACCGCGACCGCGGCGGCCGCCGCCCAGCTGTCGATCGCCGCCGGAGACGGCCAGACGGGCGTCGCCGGGGAGGCCCTCGCCGAGCCGCTCGTGGTGATGGTGCGTGACGCCCAGGGCAACCCGGTCGCGAACCAGATCATCGCGTTCGCGGTCGCCAGCGGCGGCGGCACGCTCTCGGCCGCGTCGGTCCCGACCGACGCGCAGGGCCGCGCGGCGACGACCCTGACCCTCGGCCCGCAGGCGGGCGAGCAGCGCGTCAGCGCCACGTCGGGCGGCCTGGCCGGCTCGCCGATCACGTTCGCGGCCCGCGCGACGGCCGGCCCGGCGGCGCAGCTCGCGGCCGCCTCGGGCGACGGGCAGTCGGCGATGGTCGGCGCGGCCCTCCCGGAGCCGCTCGTGGTCGTGGTCCGCGACCGGTCCGGCAACCCGGTGGCCGGGTTCGACGTCGCCTTCGCCGTCGCCTCGGGCGGCGGCGGCCTGTCGGCGGCCACCGTCACGACCGACGCGCGCGGCCTCGCGGCCACGCGGCTGACGGTCGGCCCGAACGCGGGCGCGAACACCGTCACGGCGACGACCGCCGGGCTCGCCGGCTCGCCCGTGACGTTCCGCGCGTCGGCCGTCGCCGCGCCCGCGGCGCAGCTCGCGGCCGCGTCGGGCGACAACCAGACGGGCGTGGTCGGCGGCGCGCTGGGCGCGCCGCTCGTCGTGGTCGTGCGCGACGCGCAGGGCAACCCCGTCCCGGGCTTCAACGTCGGCTTCGCGGTGGCGACGGGCGGCGGCAGCCTCTCGACCGCGCAGGCCGCGACGAACGCCATGGGCGAGGCCGCGACGGCCCTCACGCTCGGCCGGTCCGCGGGCACGAACACCGTGCGCGTCACGGCCGCCGGGCTCGCGGGCTCTCCGCTCACCTTCACCGCCCTGGGCACCCCCGGCCCGGTGGCCGCCCTGGCCAAGGTCTCGGGCGACGCGCAGGGCGGCCCGCCGGCGACGGCGCTGGCCGAGCCGCTGGTCGTCATGGCCCGCGACGCGTTCGGGAACGCGGTCGGCAACGTGCAGGTGTCGTTCACGGTCGCGACGGGCGGCGGGAGCCTGACCCCGACCACGGCCGCGACCAACGCCCAGGGCCTCGCCGCCACCCGGCTCACGCTCGGCCCGAACCCGGGCCAGAACGCGGTCCGCGCGGCGGCGGCGGGCGTGACGGCGGTGACGTTCACGGCCGACGCGGCCGCCCCGACGGCCGCCCGGGTCGAGCTGACCTCGGGCGACGCGCAGTCGGGCACGGTCGGCGCCGCGCTGGCGAACCCGCTCGTGGTCACGGTGCGCGACGCGCAGGGCAACCCGGTGCCGAACGTCACGGTGGCCTTCGCGGTCGCCGAGGGCGACGGCTCGGTGTCGCCGGCCAGCGCGGCCAGCAACGCCCAGGGGCAGGCCTCGACCCGCCTGACCCTCGGCCGCACGGCCGGGACGAACCGCGTGATCGCCACGGTCCAGGGCCTGACCCCCGTGACCTTCTCGGCCACGGGCCGCGCCGGCGCGGCCGCGACGCTCGTGGTCGTCTCGGGCGACAACCAGTCGGGCACGGCCGGCGCGGCCCTGGCGCTGCCCTTCGTGGCCGCCGCGCGCGACGCGTTCGGCAACGGCGTCCAGGGCGTGGCGGTGACCTTCGCCGTGACCGCCGGCGGCGGCAGCCTGACGCCCGCGAGCGTGACGACCGACGCGCAGGGCCTGGCCTCGAGCCGCCTGACGCTCGGCGCGACCCCCGGCACCAACAGGGCGATGGCCAGCGCCACCGGCCTGACGGCCGTGACCTTCACCGCCTCCGGGATGGCCGGCGCGGCCAGCCAGATCGCCCTCACCTCGGGCAACAACCAGAGCGGCCCCGCCGGCACGGCCCTGGCGAACCCGCTCGTGGTCACCGTCCGCGACGCGAGCGACGCGCCGGTCGCGGGCTTCATGGTGCAGTTCCAGGTGACCGCGGGCGGCGGCTCGCTCTCGGCGGCCACGGTCGCGACGGATGCCCAGGGCCGCGCGGCGACCACGCTGACGCTCGGCGCGACCGCCGGCACCAACACGGTCGTCGCCAACGCGACCGGCCTGGCGGGCTCGCCCGTGACCTTCACCGCCGCCGGCCAGGCGGCCGGCGCGGCGAGCCTGGCCCGGCTCTCCGGCGACGCCCAGAGCGGCCGGATCGGCACGACGCTGCCCCTGCCGCTGGTCGTCGTCGCCCGGGACGCGAACAGCAACCCCGTGAGCGGCGTGACCGTGACGTTCGCCGTGACCACCGGCGCCGGCGCGCTCTCGACGGCGTCGGTCGCGACCGACATGCAGGGGCGCGCCGCGACCTCGCTGACGCTCGGGACCGCCCTGGGGACGGTCGCGGTGCGGGCGTCGGTCACGGGCGTCACGGCCGTGACCTTCTCGGCCACGGCGACGCCCTCGACCTACGTCGACGACGTGAAGCCGATCCTCGACGCGCGGTGCATCGCCTGCCACGGCCCCGGCGGCGTGCTCGCGGCCAAGCCGCTCACGACCTACGCCGAGGTCCGCGACGGGGTGTCCTTCGGCAACCTGCCCTTCGTCGTCCCCATGGACCTGGCGGGCAGCGTGCTCGTGCAGAAGACCGGGGCCGGCGGCAGCATGGCGGTCCACCTGACCGTCGCCCAGGCGGGCGTGCTCCGCGACTGGGTCGCCACCGGGGCGCTCGCCGGCGGCGCGACGAACGTCGCGACCGAGCTGGCCAGGGCCTCGGGCGACGGCCAGGTGGGCACGGTCGGCCAGGCGCTCGCCCAGCCGCTCGTCGCCGTGGCGCGCAACCAGGCCGGCGCCGGTGTGGCGGGCGTCGTCGTGACCTTCGCCGTGACCGGCGGCGGCGGCGGCCTGTCGGCCACCAGCGTGACGACCGACGCGCAGGGCCGGGCCTCGACGGTCCTGACGCTCGGCGCGGCCGAGGGCACGAACACGGTCCGCGCCAGCGCCGCCGGCCTGACGCCGGTGACCTTCTCGGCGACCGGCCAGTCGGCCTTCAACGGCGGCGGGCTGGCCGGCTCGACGAACCCGCTCGACGTGGCGGCCCTCGAGGCCATGCGCGCCGACGGGGTGCAGCCGGCGGGCCTCACGACCGACGGCGAGTTCCTGCGCCGCGTGACGACCGTCCTCGTCGGCCGCCTGCCGACCGAGGCCGAGCTCCAGGCCTTCCTCGGCGACGCGGCCCCCGACAAGCGGGCGCGCGCGATCGACTCGCTCCTGGCGTCGCCCGAGTTCGCCGAGCAGTGGGCGCGCAACGTGATCGCCGTCTGGCTGGAGGTCCCCTCCACCCTCACGGCGACGGTGAACAACGTCGAGACGACCTTCCGGTTCGACTCGACGGTCGTCACGGCGATCCAGAACGACGTGTCCATGGACACGCTCGTGCGTGACCTGGTCACCGGCGCGGGCGACGCGGGCCAGGTGTTCACGCGGCACCACGCCGGCGCCGGCGGCAACGACATGGCCGACCGGCTGATGACCGCCTTCACGGGCATGAGCTCGCAGTGCGCGCGCTGCCACGACCACATGCTGACCACGCCGCTCGACGACCCGCGCTGGGTGCAGGACGACACCTACGGGGTGTACGCCTTCTTCGCCACGTCGAACGCCGCGGCGACGAAGCTGAACAAGGACGGGGCGCGGTTCGGCAGCCCGGTCCAGCCGCGGTTCGTGGCGGACGGCTACCAGAGCGTCCCGGCGGCGAACGTGACCCTCTCCGACACGCTGGCCACCCGCCGGGCCCGCTTCGCGACCCTGCTCACGGCGAGCACCGCCTACTCCCGCGGCACGGCGCACCGGATCTGGGCCGAGGTCGCCTCGCCGCTCCTCGACCCCGACGAGTTCCTCCAGGCGAACCTCGCGGCGCTCAAGTCGCCCCGGCTCCTGCGCGCGCTGTCGGACGTCTACCGCCAGCAGCAGGGCTCGCTCAAGGGCTTCCTGCGCGTGGCGCTGAGCTCGCGGCTCTTCCAGCTCTCGTCGCAGGCGGCGACCACGGCGGCCGACCCCTACCAGGGCCGCTACGCCCTGCGCCGCCACCACTCGGAGGTGCTCGAGCGCGGCGTCCACCAGGTGGCGGGCGTGAACTTCGCCGCGAACCAGGTCTTCGGGTTCAACTTCGGCGCGCCGACCCGCAGCTCGATCCTGTCGCGCCGCGACGAGGTGAGCCTCGAGCAGGGCCTCATGCAGCTGAACAGCCCGCTGTCGACCCATGGCAAGGCGATCATGGGCTCGTCCGAGGTCGCCTCGCTGGCGGCGGCGGTGGACGGCGGCGCGCTGAAGCAGCTGATCCCGTCGGCCAACCTGCGCACCGCGAGCAACGGGGCCGGCCTCGACGGCGCCTACTTCCCGGCGATCGACTTCACGGGCACGCCCGTCCGGCGGGTCGACGCGCAGGTGAACTTCGACTGGGGCACCGGGTCGCCCGCGGCGGGGATCCCGGCGGACGGGTTCAGCGCGCGCTGGACGGGCAAGGTGCGCGTCACGGCGGCCGGCGCCTACACCTTCTTCACGCGCACCGACGACGGCGTGCGGCTGTGGATCAACGGCGCCCTGGTGATCGACCGGTTCGTCAACCAGGGCCCGACGGAGCACGCCAGCCCGGCGATCACCCTCGCGGCCGGTGACCACGACATCCGCATGGACTACTTCGAGAACACCGGCGGGGCGGTGGCCGAGCTGCGCTGGTCGAGCCCGGCCCTGGGCGGCACGGTCACCTACGACGACGCCGCCCGCCGGATCGTGCGCGCCGCGCTGTCGCGCGACCCGACGGCGGCGGAGCTGGCGGTGATCCGCCAGATGCGCCAGGCGTCGCCCACGACCCGCTCGGCGCTCGAGGACCTCGCCGTGGCCCTCGGCGCCAGCGCCGAGTTCATGTTCCGCTGAGCCGCCTCCGGCTGCCGCGCGACGCGCCCCCGGGCCTCGGCCCGGGGGCGCGGCGCTTCCGGAGGACGTGCGACCCTCCTCGGCGGCGACGGTTGGGCCGTGGCGAGCGGCCCTGATACACGGCGGCCGCCGGCGCGCATGGGGATGGTGGAGGGAGGACGTCATGGGCCACGACCGCTGCGATCGACGGGAGTTCCTGCGCAAGGCCGGCCTCACGACCGGGGTGCTCGGGCTGAGCCTCCTCGGCGACCGGTTCCTGCGCGAGGCGTACGGCGTCACGCCGAGCGCCAACCTGAAGCGCTACGACGCGATCATCCAGATCTTCTACGACGGCGCGCCGTCGCAGACCGACACGTGGGACCCGAAGCCCGGGTCGCCGAACAACGTCTTCAACACGATCGACCTCGGCGCGCAGGACATCTACGGCCAGCGGATCCGGATCTCCGAGGTCTTCCCGAACCTCGCCAGCCTCGTCACGTCGGACGCGGCGATCGGCCTGGGGATCGTCCGCAGCATGTCGCACAACAACGGTGACCACGACACGGCGCAGCACTGGATGAACTGCTTCTGGCAGACGCCGGCGGCCGCCCTCTACCCGTCGACGGCCGCGGTCATGGCCCACTACCACAAGGACCAGACGGGCACGCTGAAGATGCCGTCGGTCCTCATCCGCGGGTCGAACGGCGCCCGCGCCAACGACGCGAAGGGCAGCGAGTGCCCGACGGCGATGCAGGTGTTCGACCTCAACTCGACGGTGCAGATGCTGCGCTCGCCGAGCGGGGTCGACGCCGCCCGCGCGTCGCGCCGGCGCCAGCTGATCGAGGCGTTCAACGGCAGCTACGTGCCGACGCGCCCCGACGACGAGCTGCGCGCCTGGGACGAGGCGTGGAGGCAGGCGTACGACGTCACGCAGTCGGGGCAGGCGGCGGCGGCGTTCGACCTCACGGGCAAGCCGACCCTGCCGGGCGGCAGCGGCGCCAGCGGGACGACGCTGCGCAACCTGACCCTCGCCCAGGAGCTGGTGAAGGCGGGGGTGCCCTACGTGGCGCTGGGGATCGGGGGCAACGACTCGCACACGAACAACATCGCCACGGTCCAGCGCAGCTGGGGCGCCAGCACCGACGTCCCCGTGGCCGAGATGGCGCGCAACCTGAAGGCGACCGGCAAGCGGGTGCTCGTCGTCATGGGCGGCGAGTTCGGCCGCACGCCCGACACCGTGCGGCCGGACGCCAGCGGCAACCGCCGCGACGGCCGTGACCACTGGGGCTCGGGCTTCTCGTGGGCCATGCTGTCGATCAACCAGCCGAGCTTCCGCACGACCGCCGTCGGCAACACGGGCCCCGACGGCATGTGGACGAGCCGCAGCAGCACCCGCCTGGTCGACGCCGTGCAGCCGAGCGCCTTCGGGGCGTTCCTCTACCGGTCCATGGGCTACGCGGTGGGCAGCGACCCCGCGACGAACATCCGCGTGCAGACCGGCGTGCGCTCGCCGGTCGACCAGGCGCTGGCCACGCAGGCGACCCCGGGCGGCGGGGTGTGGCTCTCCCAGCAGTTCTTCTCGAGCTGACCGTGACCGCCGTGACTCCCCCGGCCCGGTCAGGAGTCAACCACGGAGGACACGGAGGACACGGAGGAGACCTCCTGGAGCGCCGACTCCATGTTCTTCTTCCGTGTCCTCCGTGTCCTCCGTGGTGAGTCTCCTGGGTTGGTTGCGGCGGTCAGCGCCCCACGAGGAGGCTCGCCCGGCGCGCCCGGCCGTGGTCCGATCGGCCCGTGCTCCGCCTCGTCGCCTGCACCCTCGGCCTGAGCGCGCTGCTCCTGTTCGCCGTCCAGCCGATGATCGGCCGCGCGCTGCTGCCGCTCCTCGGCGGGGCGCCGGCGGTGTGGACGGCCGTCCTGCTCTTCTTCCAGGCGGCGCTCCTCGCCGGCTACGCGTACGCCCACGCGTCGGCGCGGTGGCTCCCCTGGCGGGCCCAGGCCGGGGCGCACCTGCTCCTCGTGGCGGCGGGGCTGGCGGCGCTCCCCTTCTCGACCGCCGGCGCCGCCCCGCCCGCGGGGGACGGCCTCGCGCCCGCGCTGTGGGTGGCCGGCTGGCTGACGGTCGCCGTCGGCCTGCCGGTGGTGGCCCTGTCGGCGAGCGCGCCGCTCCTGCAGGCCTGGGCCGCGCGCGCGGGCGCCCGCGACCCCTACCCCCTCTACGCCGCGAGCAACGCGGGGAGCCTCGCCGCCCTCGTGGCCTACCCGCTCGTGGTCGAGCCGCTCGCGGGGGTGACCCGCCAGGCCCGCGGCTGGGCCGCCGGCTACGCCGTCCTCCTGGCGCTGGTCGCCGCCTGCGCGGTCGTGGTCGGCCGCGCCGGCGCCGGACGGCTGGGCCCGGCGCCGGATGCCGAGCGCGACGCCGCGCCGGTCACGGTCCGCCGGCTCGCGCGGTGGTTGGCCCTCTCGGCCGTGCCCGTGGCCCTGCTCCTCGGCGTGACCGGCCACCTGACCGCCGACCTCTCGGCCGTCCCGCTCCTGTGGGTCACGCCGCTGGCCGTCTACCTGGTGACGTTCATCATCGCGTTCTCGCGCCCCGACCGCGCCGCGCGCGCGGCCGCGCTCGGGGGGAGGGTCCTCCTCGTGCTCGCCGCGCCGCTGGTGGTGACGCTCGCGGCGGGGATCACGCCGCCGCTCCTGCTGGCGGTGGCGCTCGACCTCGCGGTCCTCTTCGCCGCGGGCCTCGTGTGCCACGGGGCGCTCGCGCAGGACCGCCCCGCGGTGGCCCACCTGTCGGGCTTCTACCTGGTCATCGCCGCGGGCGGCGCGCTCGCGGGCGCGCTGTGCGCGGTCGTCGTCCCGCTCGTCTCCTCGCGCCTCGTCGAGTACCCGCTCGCGCTGGCCGCCGCGTGCGCCCTGCGGCCGGCGCCCGCGGTGGCGCCGGGCCGGGCGCGCGTTCTGGCCGGCGACGCCGGGTGGGCCCTCGCCACGGCCGCGGTCGCCCTGGCGGTGGACGCCGCGGCGCAGGCCCTCGCGCCGGGGCTCGAGCCCCGGGCGCGCCTCCTGGCGGCGTTCGGCCCGGCGGCCGTCCTTGCCCACGCGGCCCACCGCCGCCCGGTCCGGCACGGCGTCGCCCTCGCCGCGCTGCTGGGCGCCGCCCTCCTCGTCGACGGCGAGCACGGCCGCGCCGTCCACGGCGAGCGCAGCTTCTTCGGCGTCCACCGGGTCACCGTCTCGCCCGACGGCCGGCACCGCTGGCTGCTGCACGGCGGGACCGTCCACGGGGCGCAAGCGCTCGACCCGGCGCGGGCGGGCGAGCCGCTGACCTACTACCACCGCCTCGGCCCCTGCGGCGACGTCGTCGCGGCGTGGCGAGCGGGCGCGGCGCCCCGGCGGGCGGGCGTGGTCGGGCTCGGCGTGGGCGCGCTCGCCGCCTACGCCGCGCCGGACGAGGACTGGACCTTCTTCGAGGTCGACCCCGCCGTGGCGCGCATCGCGCGCGACCCGCGCCTGTTCACCTTCCTGCGCGACTGCCGCGCCGAGTGGCGCGTCGTGCCCGGCGATGCGCGGCTCCGCCTCCGCGCCCTGCCGCCGGGCGGGCTGGGCGTCCTGTTCATGGACGCGTTCAGCGGCGACGCGGTCCCGGCCCACCTCCTCACGCGCGAGGCGCTCGCGGAGCAGGCCGCGACCCTCGCCCCCGGCGGGCTCCTCGCCGTGCACGTCTCCAACCGCTACCTCGACCTGCCGCCCGTCATCGCCCGCGCGGCGGCCGCCGTCGGCCTCGTCGGGCGCGTCCGCCTCGATGACGTCGGCGCGCGGCTCGTCGCCGACGCCGGGGGGCGCGCCTCGTCGGAGTGGGTCGTCCTCGCCCGCCGCGAGGAGGACCTCGGGCCGCTGCGCGCCCACGTGCGCTGGCGCGCCCTGGTCGCCGACGGCCGCGCGCCGTGGACCGACGACCACGCCCCCGTGCTCGGGGCGCTGGCGCGGTGAGCGCGCCCGTCAGGGAGCGGGCGGCGTCGGGTTCGACCGGTGCCAGCTGGCGCGCGCCTCCGTGAGCAGGCGGGCGGCGACCCGGTCGTCGCGCCACGCGCTGGCCAGGCCCTCGATCGGGTCCTCGCCCTGGCCCGCCTCGGCGAAGCGGGACAGCAGCTCGGTGGTCTCGCGGGCGAGCCGGCCGGCGGCCTCGGCGTGGCGCCGGGCGAGCTCGCGCGCCGCCGTCAGCTCGTCGTGCGCCTGCGCCAGCTGGACCTGCCCCTGGGCCGCGGCGTTCTCCGCGTGCTCCGAGAGCCGGCGCGCCTCCTCGGCGAAGAGCGCGAAGGCGGGGTCGGTCGCCCGCGCCGCGGCGAGGTCGGCGTTGACGGCCAGCTGCTTGCTCCGGCGCGCGACCTCGTCGGCGGCCCCGACGAGCTCGCGCTGCTGGCGGAGATGGCGCTCGAGCTCGTCGAGCCGGCGCCCGACGTCGGCGGCGGCCGCGGCCTCGCGCTCGAGCTCCTCGCCGGTGCGCTGCAGGCGCCCGGCGACCGCCCGCGCGAGGCGGTTGATCGTCTCGTCGCGCACCTCCGCGGCGGCGGCCAGCCGCGACGCGGTCTCGACGTCCACCTCGTCCCACCCGCGCTCCCCGCGCTCGCCGCGCGCGGCGGCGGCGGCCGAGAACGCCGCCGCGGCGCCGCGGGCCTCGGAGAGCGACAGGCCCGCCTCCTCGGCGGCGCGCAGGGCCCACTCGAGCTGCGCGCGCGCGGCCTCGAGCTGCGCCGCCCCCTGCGCCCAGGCCCGGCGCGCCGCCGTCACCTCGCCCAGGAGCCCCGAGGCCAGCGCCTCGAGCTCGTGCGCGCCGCGCGTCGTCTGGTCGGCCAGCCGGCGCAGGTCGTCGCCGACCTTCTCCAGCCCCTGCTCCTCCTCGCCCAGGCGGGCCGCCTCGACCTGCACGTTGAGCGCCAGCAGGTCGGAGCGCACGGCGGCCTTGCCCGTCTCGCGCGCGATCTCCTCGATGCGCCGCGCCTGCTCCTCGGCCCCCTCGAGCGCGTCCGGCGCCGCCGCCTGGGCGTCGACGGCCCGCTCGACGGCGCGGATCCCCTGGCCGAGGCGGTCCTCGACCTCCGCCCCGCGACGCGCCGCCTCGGCGCCCAGGGCGTCGGCCCGCAGGCCCCACCTGACGACCTCGTCGGCCTGCAGCGGCCGGGCCGGTCCCCCGGCGCCGGGCATCGCGTCGCTCACGGGCCGTCCTCCGGGCCGTCGAGGTCGAGGGGGGCGAGGACGGGGGCCGCCGGCTCGAGCGCGCGCCCGTCGACGAGCGGCTCCACCTCGAGGACGACGGTGCCGTCGACCGCCACCGCCCGGAGCCCCGCCGCGAGGCCCGGGGGGCCGAGGTCGACGAGCGAGCCCGGCGCGACCGCGTCCACGTCGCCCAGCGCCTCGACCCACAGGCCGACGGGCTCGAGCGAGTCGACCACGACGACCGCCGGCTCGGCGGTGGCCTGCGGCGGCAGCCCGAGGCGCGCCGCCAGGTCGACGACGGCGACGGCCTGGCCGCGCACCTCGACGACCCCGCGCACATACGGCGGCGCGCCGGGCAGGCGCACGCGGTGGGCCGGCCGGTCGATGGCGCGCACGAGGCCGACGTCGAGGGCGAACTCGCGCCCGCCGGCGCGCACGCGCAGCACCTTGAGGCTCTCCTGCTCCTTGCTCACACCTGTCCGGCCTTGCCGGCCGCCCGCCGCAGCTCCTCGGCCTCCTCCTCGAGCGCCTCGGCCCGCGACGAGACCTCCTGCCAGCGGTCGATCAGGCGGTCGAGCTCGGCGTCGCCCCAGCCGCCGTCGGGGCGGTCGCGCAGCCGCACGGCCAGGGCGCGGGCGGCCTCCTTCTGCTTGCTCGCGGCGACGCCCTTGCGCAGCGCCAGCTCCGCCCCCTTGGCGGCGCTCTTGGCCTTGTCGAGCGCCTTGGAGAGGCCGCCCTTCCAGCGCCCGAGGAGGCCCCCGCCCGCCGGCGCCTCCGGCTCGGGCGCGGCCGCGCGCGGCTCATCGAGGCCCGAGAGCTCCTGCTCGATCGCGTCGAGCCGGTCGAACGGGCTCGGCTGCCCCGCCTTCTTCGCCCGCGCCTCGACCTTCTTGCGCCGCTCGGGCGCGGCGGTCACCGCCGCGATGATGCGCTCCTCGTCCTGCTCGTAGGTCCCCAGCGCCTCGTCCTTCTGGGCCAGGACCGCCTGCAGGCGCGCGGCGATCGCCTTGCGCAGCTGCACGAGCCCGACCCCGTCGAGCTTGCCCGAGCGCGCCTTCACGCCGGGCTTGTCGAAGGCGCGCTTCATGACGCCGCAGCTCTGCTCGTCCCGGTTGATCTCGAGCACGTGGCCGCTGTTGCGGTCGAGCGTCCGCGCCTGCGCCAGGACGTCCTTGGCGTGGTCGTAGTACTGCGCGGCGAGGAGCGCCTGGCCGACCCACTTGCGCAGCTCCTGCTCCTCGAGCGGCCCGAGCTGCGCCCGCGTCGCCAGCGCCGCGCGCGCCACGCCCAGCGCCACCTGCACGGCGCCGGCGATCACGTTCTGCTTCGAGTCGACGTCCTTGACGGTCTGGGTGAGGGCGGCCCCGCCGTCCTGCTCGATCCGCTGGCGCACCCACAGGAGCGGCGCCAGCACGACCGGGCGCTCGAGCTCCTCGCCGAGCGGCAGGTCGGCGAGGCCGACCGACGCGGGGTAGCGCTCCCACACCCGGGCGATCGCGGCCTCGAGCCCCTGCCGCTCGCCCTGCTCGTGCTGCACCGCCAGCGCCACCATGGGCCCGAACGGCTCCCTCGGCGCCAGCGCCTCGAGCTCCTCGCCGGCGGCGAGGGCGGCCGCGCGGTCGGAGCGGCGCAGGGCCGCGCGCGCGCGGGCGAGCGCGCCCGCGAGGCGCTCGCGCTCGCCCTCGCCCGGGCGGCGGGCCCGCAGGAGGACGCGCGCGGCCACCGGCTCGTCGGGGAACAGCGCCAGCGCCTTCTCCGCGTGCTCGGCCGCCCGGTCCGCGTCGCCGAGGAGCAGCGCCACCTGCGCCAGGCCGGCGCGGGCCGCCCCGCGGGCCAGGTCGTGCTCGGCCGCCTTCGCCGCGCGCGTGTAGAGCTTCTTCGCCTGGTCCAGCTCGTCGGGGTCGCCGGCCGCGCGGTAGCGGGCGACCGCGCGGTCCGCCGCGCGCGCCGGGTCGGCGTCGTCCTCGTCGCGGGCCGCGGCGCCGGCGGGCGGCGCGCCCGCGGCCGGCTCCGCGTCGAAGCGGATCGACAGCGGCGCGTCGCCGAGCGTCAGCTCATCGGGGACGGTCAGGGAGGGCTCGTCGGGCGGGAGCGCCAGCTCGTCGGGCACCGCCAGCTCGCCCGAGCCGGAGCCCGTGTCGTCGTGGGACGAGATCGTCATCCGCCCCGAGCCCGACCCGGCGCGCCGGGCCCGCCCGGAGGACGACGACGTCCGCTTCTTCTTCGCCGTTCGCCCCGACGCCGACGCGGCCCGCCCCGAGGCGGACGACGGACGCCGCTTCGCCGGCGTGTCCCCCTTCTTGAGGGTCGCCGCCAGCTCGTCCTTGAGGCCGCGGAACAGGGTGACGAAGCCCTTGTCGCCCAGGGCGTCCCGGAGCGCCTCCAGGTCGTCCCCGGTCGGCCGACGCTTGAGCCGCACCCCGAGCCCCTCGAGGCGCTCGGCCCCGGCGGTCACCGCCGCTCGCGCCATGCGGACCAGCCGCCGCTCGAGCTTCCTGGCCGCGTCGTCGTCCTTCTTCAGGCGGGGGACGGCGTGGCGCAGCAGGTCCTGGACGTCGGGCACCGGCCCCCTCCTCTCTCGTTCGGTGGTGCGGCGCGGACCTCCCGCGCGCCCCGTCCGTCGGCCCACGGATCGACGGTAGCGGGCCCGGCCGGCCGACCCGTCATGGACGTGTAAACGGGTCTGGCAACGCCGTTTGCAGGACCCCCGGTGTCGTCCAGAGTGCACACGATCTGTTGCCCAGGTCTGGGAAACGGGCGGTCACGAGAACGTAAGCATGATACCTGCACGGAGGTTGTGCTTCGGCCACCCGCTTGCGTTTCACGGGGCGACGGCCCGTGATCGCGTGCGCTCGCCGCACGCTCGATCCGGCCACCGAGACATCCGGGTCAGGGCTCTCCCTGACCGCTCAACACGGGCCGGCCCTTGTCGGGAGGGTGGGTCCCAGGACGAAGGAGTGTCTCGCGTGGTGACCCGCCGCCTCTCCGCGATCGTCGCGTTCACCCTGCTCGCCGCCACCCTCCCGGCTCACGCCAACGAGTTCGTGAGCAACCGCCGGTCGGACTGGTACCGCTTCAGCGGTCCGGGCGGGCAGGACGTCCGGGCCCAGATCCAGATGGAGTCCGGCAACTGGCGGCTGTGGGACGACTTCGCCGGGTTCGGCTCCATGTGGGTCCACACCTTCCCGAACTACGACTGGTTCTGGTTCTGGGACGGCCGCGACGCGCAGGCGGTCGCCAACCTGAGCGGGCCCGTCGGGTCGACGCAGACGATCAACGTCGCCCAGAACCGCGGCACCGTCCGCGTCGCCGCCCGCAACACCACGCTCACCACGCCCGCCGGGACCTTCAGCGACGTCACGCGCCTGACCCTGCAGACCTCGGTCGCCGACGCCGGCACGACCCAGATCTGGTTCGCGAAGGGCGTGGGGATCGTGAAGTACGAGACCCAGTCGATCGCCGGCCCGCGCACGTTCGAGCTGGCCGCGGCGTCGGTGAACGGGCGGGCCTACCCGGCGGCCGCGCCGGCCCCGGTGGCCAACGGGCCCGCCCGCGCCCCGGCGGAGCACGCGCCGATGGAGGCGGTCCTCTTCGGCTGCAACGACACCTACATGGTGGTCGACACCTACGCCGACGCCTTCCGCGGCCTCAACGGCTCGGGCGCGATCGCCGAGGTCGTCGTCACGTCGAACGCGGTCGCGGCCGAGGTGCGCTACGAGATGACCCGGCGCAACGTGCCGCTCGACGAGGTCACCTTCATCGTCGCCGCGCTCGACTCGGTGTGGATGCGCGACTACGGCCCGATCGTGCTCAAGAGCCCCTCGGGCGAGCGCGTGGTCGCCGACACGAAGTACTACCCGAACCGCCCGCGCGACGACCGCTTCCCCCAGGCCTACGCCAACCACCGCGGGTGGCAGCGGGTCGCCGTGAACCTCAACTTCGAGGGCGGCAACTTCGCCACGGACGGGCGCGGCACGGCCATGTCGTCGAACGGCGTCCTCTGGTTCAACAACATGACGACGGCCGCCGTGCGCCGGGAGTTCGAGAAGTTCGGCGTCAACCGCGTCGAGTTCTTCGAGCCGCTCGTCAACGAGGGCACGACCCACATCGACATGTTCGCCCGCGTGATGACCGACGGCGACGCCCTCGTCTCGCGCTACCCGTCGAGCCACCGGCAGCACGGCGTCACCGAGGAGGCGGCGCGCAAGTTCGCGGCGCTCGGCTACCGGGTGAGCCGCGCCGACGCGGCCCGCAGCTACGACGAGTTCGCCACCTACACGAACTCGGTCCTCGCCAACGGCGTGGCGCTGGTGCCCCAGTACGGCAACGCCGCCGCCGACCGCGCCGCGCTCGACGCCTACACCGCGCTCGGCTACCGCGCGGTGGGGATCAACTCGCGCACGTCGATCCGCTACGGCGGCGCGATCCACTGCCTCTCCATGCAAGTCCCCAGGTAGCTCGACGGCTGCGGTCGCGGATGCCGGGCGGGGCGGCCCGCGGGCCCGAGCGTGAAGGCGGCGCGGGGGCGGGGTATGGTCGAGTCGATGGCTTCTGCAGCGCCATGAGGGACATGGAGCGGCGTGAGGCCCAGGAGGTGGCGATGAAGCCCTGGCTCGTCGCGGTGCTCGTCGGGGTCGCGTTCCTGGGCGGGGTGCTCGTCAGCGGGAGCCTGCGGCCGGAGCGCGAGGTTCGCGGGCCGGCGGCGGGGCCCCAGGCGGGGCCGGCGCAGGGGCCCGGGGGGCCCGTGGTCGCGCTGGGGCCCGGGGGGCGGCACGCGGGCGACGAGGCGCCAGCGCCGCCGCCGCGGCCGCCCGAGGGCCGGGCGCGCCGGTCGCCGCGGGCGGCGGGGACACGGGCGGTCCGCCGCCGATCACGCCGCCGCCGCTGTCGCCCGAGGCGCAGGCCGAGGGCCGGCGCGCGGCGGCCGACGTGGCCGCGGACGGCGGGCGCGGCAACGGGCGGGTGATCCACCTCGTCTATGACTTCGAGAGCGAGGAGGAGCGCCTGGCGTTCGAGGAGAACCAGCGCCTCGGCTGGCAGCGGCGCCTGCAGCGCGAGCGCGAGATCAAGGTCCAGATCATGCGCGAGAAGGTCGGGCTGACCGCCGCGCAGGAGCCGGTGCTCGTGGCGATCCTCGAGGCCGAGGCGCAGGAGCGGCAGCGGCTGGTCGACGCGCTGGCGGCCGGCACGATCGCGCGCTCGAGCTTCGACGAGCAGGTGCGCACCAACACCCAGAACGCCCGCCAGGAGCTGGCGCGGCTGCTCACGCCCGCGCAGGCGCAGGCGTACGAGGAGCTCGCCCCGCGCGAGCAGGTCCTGCGCGACGACACGCAGTGACCGTGACGACGCACGGCCGCCGGGCCGACCACGACGCGCTCGCCAGCGAGCAGGCGCGCGAGCGTGATGCGCGCCAGGGAAGGTCATTCGCCCGCTGACTTGACCGGACCGCCCCGTCGTCGCCAGGGCTCCGTCAGCGGCGCTCCGTCTCGGCCGTCAGCTCCGCGATCCGCTGCAGGAGGCCCGGGCCGCCGGCGAGCCGGCCGCCGAGGATCCCGCGGCGCGCCTCCTCGAGGAGGCGGGCGGCCTCGGCCGCCTCGCCCATGCGCAGGAGCGCCTCGGCCTCGCCGACCATGGCGGCCGCGGCCAGCGGCCCCTCGGGGGCGACGGCGCGGGCCCGGCGGAAGAACTCGAGGGCCTGGCGGGTCTCGCCCTGCCGGCGCAGGTTGGCCGCCGAGTCGAACAGCACGCGCTGCCAGGCGTCGGGCGAGCGCGGCGCCGCCCGCGGGGGCGGGCGCGTGGGCTCGGGCTCTGCCCAGTCGGGCGCCGGCGGCAGCTCGGCCGGCGCGCCGGGCGGGCGGAGGACGCCCGGCTCGGGCGCGGTCGCGGCGGGGCGCCACGCCGTCCCGAGCGCGAAGCCGACCAGCCCCACGCACGCGGCCAGGACGACCGCGCTCACGACCCGCAGCGTGGCAGGCTCGGGCGCGGCGGGGGCGAAGGACGGCGCGCCGCGGTCGAGGAGCTCGTCGCGCGCGGCGAGCTTGAGCCGGGCGGCGAGCAGCGGCGGCGGGCGCAGGGGCGGCAGGGCGCCCTTGACCGCCTCGAGCTCGCGCGTGAGCGCGTCGCAGGCGGCGCAGCCGCGCCGGTGCGCCTCGACGACCGGCCTGGCGTCGGCCTCGAGCTCGCCGTAGAGCAGGTCGGGCAGGTCGGCCTGGTAGGCCTCACAGTCCACGGGGGGGGACCTCCAGCTCGATGCCGAGGCGGTCGCGCAGGAAGCGGCGCACGTGGGCCAGGGCGTAGCGCATGCGGCTCTTGGCCGTGTCGCGGGGCACCCCCAGCGACGCCGAGATCTCCTCGAAGCTCAGGTCGGTGTGCTCGCGCAGGAGGAACACCTCCCGCTGCTCGAGCGGCAGGGCGGCGACCGCCTGCTCGAGCATGGCGCCGAGCTCGCGCCGCGCGACGCGGTCGAGCACGGGCGGCCCCGGGTCGACGACGCCGTCGACGGCGGACGCGGCGGCCTCCGCCTCGCCGGCCCCCTCGGCGCCCGGGGGGGCGCGCCGACGCCGGCGCGCGTGGTCGAGGCAGGCGTTGCGGGTGACCGCGAACAGCCAGGTGGTGAAGCGGCTGCGCCCGTCGAAGGCGCCCGTCCCGCGCAGGACCTTGAGCCACACCTCCTGCACGAGGTCGTCGAGCCCGGGCCCGTCGCCGACCATCCGCCGCGCGAAGGCGTAGACCGCGCCGGCGTGCCGCTCGACGAGGCGGTCCATGGCCCGCGCGTCGCCCCGGCGGTAGCGCTCGAGGAGCTCAAGGTCGCTCTGCCGGTCGTCGTCGGCCACCGACACCCAGCATAGCGCGCGGGCGCGGCCGTCGATCACCCCAGGAGGGACCAGGCGCGCTCGAGCGCGGGCGGCAGCGACTCGAGGAGCGTCACCACCTCGCCCCCCTCGAGCGGGAGGCGCAGGGCGCCGGCGTGGAGGAACAGCCGGTCGAGGCCGAGCCGCCGCGTGAGCGCGGCGCTCGCGGCGGTCCCGTAGCGCGGGTCGCCGAGGAGCGGGTGCCCCAGGGCGGCGAGGTGCGCGCGGATCTGGTGCGTGCGCCCCGTGTCGAGCTCGAGGGCGAGCAGGGTGGCCTCGGCGCGCGCCTCGACCGCGCGCCAGCGCGTGCGCGCGGCCCGGCCGGCGTCGCTCGGCTCGACCCGCTCGGCGCCCGGCGCGCCGCGCTTCTCGAGCGCCAGGTCGATCACGCCCTCCCCCGGGAGCCGGCCGTGGACGGCCGCCGTGTAAGTGCGCGCGAGCGCGCCGGCGCGCAGGGCCTCGAACAGCCGCCGCGCGCCGGCGCGGGTGCGGCCGCAGGCGAGCAGGCCCGACGTGTCGCGGTCGAGGCGCCCGACCGGGACGGGCGGCGCCGCGTCGCCGAGGGCCGCGGCCAGCGCGTCGATCCAGCCCCACGCGTGACCGCTCCCGGCGTGGACCACGACCCCGGCGGGCTTGGCCGACACGACCACGTCCTCGTCCACCCGGCGCAGGCTGGCGCGGGCGTCCTCGACCGCGGCGGGCGGCGCGGGGCGCGCCGGCGCGGCGGGCGGCGCGTCGGCCTCCGGCAGCGGGAGGGCGTAGTTGGTGACGCGCACGACCTGCCCCGCCGCGAGCCGGGCGTCGGCGCGCGCGCGGCGCCCGTCGATGCGCACCCAGCCCTTGCGCAGCGCCTTGAGGGCGAGCGTGCGCGCCCAGCCCAGCCGGCGCCGCAGGAAGCCCTCGAGGCGCGCGCCCTCGTCGTCGCGGTCGACCGTGAAGTCGCGGGGGGGCATCGGCCCGGGATCATACCGGCGCCGGGTCGCCCCCCCTCACCCCACGAGCGCCCGCTCGAGCGCCGCGAGCAGCTCGTCGCGCTGGAAGGGCTTCCCCACGAAGCCCTGGGCGCCGGCCGCGGCCGCCGCCGCCGGGTCGACCTCGCCAGACATGAGCAGCACGGCGAGGCCCCGCTGGGCCTCGCGCAGGTCCCGGCACAGGCGCACCCCGTCGACCGGCCCGCCGAGGTGCAGGTCGACGAGCGCCACGTCGAAGCGCCCCTCGGCGAGGCGCCCCAGCGCCGCGGCGGCGTCGGCGGCGACGTGGACCGCCCAGCCGGCGCCGCTCAGCAGCTCGGAGAGCAGGTCCCGCAGCAGCTCCTCGTCATCGACCACGAGCGCCCGACGCATACCGGGAGGGTGACACGCAGGCCCCCGGCTTTCACATCATCAACCTTGATGAGTCCTCACCCGCTCAGCCCGCCACCTGGACGGGCCGGCCCTCGAGCGCGTCGAGCTCGGCCAGCAGGGCCGCGGGCGCCGGCGTGCGCCGGCGGCGGTCGACGGCGGTCAGGCGGCGGAGGACCTCGCGGAGGCCGGGGCTGACGCTGCGGGGGAGGTTCACCGGCCGCGACGCCATGGCCTGGAGCAGCGGGAGCCCCATGAGCTCCGGGAACGCCTCGACGCCCATCGCCGCGTAGCGGCCGACGAGGCCGAGCGAGAAGAGGTCGCTGCGCGAGTCGGGCGCCTCGCCGCGGATGCACTCGGGCGGCATGTAGCCCGGCGTTCCGATGAGCATCTGGGCGTCCGTGAGGCCGCGGTCGAACGGCCGCTTCGCCAGGCCGAAGTCGACCAGGACCGGCCGGTCCCAGCGGCCGTCGCGCAGGATCACGTTGGCCGGCTTGAGGTCGCGGTGGACGAGGTCCGCGGCGGCGAGCGCTTCGAGCGCCTGCGCCAGCCCGCGCAGGAGCGCGACCACCTCCGCCTCCACGGCGACCCCGTGATGGCGGACCTGCCGCTCGACGGTGGGCCCGGGCACGAGGTCCATGGCGTAGTAGAGGCGCCCCTCGCTCGCGCCGAAGTCGTGGATCCGCGCCACGCGCGGGCAGCGGATGGCGGAGAGGGCGTAGGTCTCGCGCAGGAACCGCAGGCGGCACTCCGGCTGGCTGGCGGGCAGCGCCGAGAGGACCTTCAGCGCGACGGGCCGCTCCTCCTGGGCGTCGGTCGCGCTGTAGACGACCCCGTAGCTCCCCTGCCCGAGGACGCCGAGGACCTGGTAGCGGCCGAACGCCAGCCCGTGGTCGTCGACGGGGAGCTGGTCGGCCCCGGTGGCGACGCCGGCCCCCTGGCGCGCGCTGCGGGCGAGGAGCACCTGGCACTTGGCGAGCAGCTCGTCGGGGGTGAAGGGCTTCGCCAGGTAGTCGGTGGCGCCGGCGGCGTAGCCGCGGAGGAAGTCGGCCTCGGTCTTGAGGCCCGAGAGCATGAGCACCGGCAGCCGGGCGTCGCCGAACGTGGCGCGCAGCCGGGCGACCATGTCGAGGCCGCTCCCGTCGGGGAGGCGCACGTCGCACACCAAGAGGTCCGGCGGGTCGTGCTCGAGCGCGTCGTAGGCCGCGACGCAGCCGGCGAACTCGACCAGCTCGTGACCACGACCCCCGAGCAGCTCCGCGATCAGCTCGCGAATCAGCGCCTCGTCCTCGACCACCGCGATGCGTGCCATGGCGTCGCTCCTCGGCCAGCCGGGTCGAGCAAACGCGCGACCGTGCGGCCGGACGCCGGAGGCGCTCGCGTTGTGACGGGGACCCCGCACGGGAGGGTGTCGCGACCTCCGACACGGCGTCGCGGATGAGGTCGACGGCGCGCCCCCGAACGCCCCACGGCGGCGCTAACCCGCTGCGCCGTCGCGCCCGCCGGCGCCCGCCGGGCGGGCACGTGGCGTGCGACGCGCCGGGCGGCGGCGTGCATCCGTCGAGGGACGCGACGCGGAACCGCCGGAGCGAGGAGGCGCGATGTTCCAGGTCCACGACCGCACCACGAACGAGGTGGTCACGGTCTTCGCCGTCCACAAGTCGGGGCCGGCCGACGACCAGACGAAGTTCCTCGTCCATCGCGCCGGCGCCTGGCGCTGGCTCTGGGCGGCGCAGTTCGAGCCGCTCGAGGTCCTCGCGGAGCGCCCCACCCTCAGCGTCCGCCGGGGCCTGTCCGCGCCGGCCGTGGCGTGAGGTGAGGCGGCCGTGACGGTCTCCGAGCGAGGTGGAACGACCAGCGTGCGGCGCCCCGAGCGCCCGCGAGGCGGCCGCGCCGAGCGGGATGGCACCAGGTGCGTGCGCCGGCACCGGCCCGACGAGGGCGAGCGCGGCGGCACCACCCTCGTCGCCGCCCGGCCGGGCGCCCTCCCGCGGCCGCGGGGCGGCCGGCCGAGGCCCCGGCGCGACCGCCGGAGGCCGGCCCCAGGCCGCGTCGCCCGCGCCGGCGTTCGACCTGAGCGCCTGGGCGCGGGGCCTCGGGGCCCCCCGGCCCGACGCCGCCGCCTCGAGCGGCGAGCCGCCGCGGCCAGGCTCGGCCCGGCCTGCGGTGGGCGGCGGGGCGGGACCGACGCCTCCCGCGGGCGGACCGACCGCGCGCGCCTCGGTCGAACGGTTCGACCTGAGCGCCTGGGTCTTCGGCATGGTCCCGCGGCCGGAGGAGACGCCGGCGGAGCCGTTCCGTCAGGGGCTGATCCGCCGGGAGCCGGCCGCACCCCCCCGGGCCGAGTCGGCGCCGCGGCCCACGCCGCCGGCCGCGCCGGCGCCGCCGCGGCCGGCCGCGAACCCGCGCCCGGGCACGTTCGACCTCGCCGCGTGGGTCTTCGGGCTCGTCCCGCGGTCCGACGACGACGGCCCCGCGCCGCCGCCGCGCCGGTCACCGCCGCCGAAGCGCAAGGCGCTCACCATGCCGGACCTGTTCGAGGGCGGCGCGATGCCGCCTTGCCTCGAGGACGACTAGCCGGGATTACTCACGAGCACCGCAAAGCTCTGGCAGAAGAAGAAAGAATTGAACCGCCAAGACGCCACGCGCGCACGCGGGGACCCGCTTCGCGGGTCCCCGCGTGCGCGCGCGCCAAGGGAGAAAGTAGGTAAGAACGAAGAGCTTGTGGCGGAGCATCTCTCACCCCCTTGGCGCTCGGTCGCTTGCCCGGGACCCGCGAAGCGGTCCGGGCAAGCGACCGAGTGGCGTCTTGGCGGTTCAATTCTTCGCCTTGGCGGTGTCGCGGCGCGAACATTCGTGAAAACGAAGGCCTGTCGACGATCCTGGCCTGTTTACCGGTCGCTCTTGGCGGTTGCATGGCCTCGCTCATGCATAATCCAGGCTAGAAGTACGAGTAGTTGAAGCTGATGCTCACGCGCTCCTCGGCGACCCGGTTGGCGACGACCTCGTGGCGCAGCCAGCTCTCGAAGAGGACGACGCGCCCGGCGCGGGCCTCGTAGACGACGTGCGGCCGCTGCTCGGGGCGGCCGCGCGGGCGCCGGGGCGGCGCCGCCATGAACATCGGGAGCCGCGGGTCCTCGAACTTGATCCCGGAGCAGCCGGGGGGCGTCTGCACGTAGTAGGTCCCGCTGACGACCGAGGTCGGGTGCAGGTGCAGGCCGTGCGCCACCCGGCGCGGCATGATGTTCAGCCAGCAGTCGGTCATCTCGAGCGCCTTGCCCGGCGGCAGGGCCCAGTCGAGCGCGCGGGCGAAGGCCCGCACGTGGCGGTCGAGCTTCGTCTGGAGCTCGGTGAAGGTCGACGAGACCTTGTGCAGCTTGTTCAGCGAGCCGTAGGAGGTGTAGCCGCCCGGGTAGTTCTCCTTCGACCAGGCGCGGCCGGCGGCGTCCTCGCGCCGGAAGAGCGCCGCCTCGCGCAGGAGCTCCTCGTTGAGGGCGGCGGCCCCCCGCGGCTGCAGGGGGGCCTCGTAGATCAGCGTCGGGAACCAGGCCTTCGTGCCCATGTCAGCCCTTCACGCACACGACCTGCCGGAGGGTGTGGACCACCTCGACGAGGTCCCGCTGCGCCTCCATGACGGCGTCGATCGGCTTGTAGGCCGCCGGCGTCTCGTCGAGCACGTCGGCGTCCTTGCGGCACTCGATCCCCTCGGTGGCGCGGGCGTGGTCCTCGAGCGAGAAGCGCTGCTTCGCCTCGGCGCGCGACATGGCCCGGCCGGCGCCGTGGCTGCAGCTGTGGA
This sequence comes from Planctomycetota bacterium, assembly GCA_023954375.1. GTDB lineage: Bacteria > Planctomycetota > J058 > J058 > J058 > JAMLIC01. The sequence continues at coordinate 51,175 of JAMLIC010000041.1, read as the reverse complement.
AGCTCTCGGCGTTGCCCTTGCCGCGCACGATGTAGGAGCGCGCGCCCATGCTCCCGGGGATGATCCCCAGGTCGCCCGCGCGCGCCCGCACGGCCCCCTTGCGGGTGACCCACACGTCCTTGCCGTGGTGGCGCTCCCGCTCGACGTAGTTGTGGTGGCAGTTCACCACCTCGAGGTCCGCCTCGAACGGCGGCAGCCCCGGCGCGGCGCGCGCGGCGGCGAGGACGGCCTGCATCATCAGCTCGCGGTTGCGGCGCGCGTAGTCCTGCGCCCAGGAGACCGCGTCGACGTAGTCGGCGAAGTGCTCGGTCCCCTCGGGCAGGTAGGCCAGGTCCTTGTCGGGCAGGGTGATGAACCACCGCCGCATGTCCTCGCGGGCGAGCTCGATGAAGTAAGAGCCGATGCGGTTACCGACGCCGCGCGAGCCGCTGTGGAGCATGACCCACACGCGGTCGTCCTGGTCCAGGCACACCTCGATGAAGTGGTTCCCTGTCCCCAGCGTGCCCAGGTGGGTCACGTGGCTGCCACGGTCGAGCTTCGGGTGGCGCTCGATGATCCGGCGGTAGCCCGCCTGGAGCTCCCCCCAGGCCTGACGCTGTGGGTCGGGCGGCTCGCGCCAGGCGCCCTTGTCGTTGCGCCCGCCGTTGTCGGTGCGGCCGTGCGGCACGGCGGCCTCGATCGCCGTGCGGAGCGAGCGCAGGTCGTCGGGGAGGTCGCTCGCGCGGAGCGTCGTGCGGGTGGCCATCATGCCGCAGCCGATGTCGACGCCGACCGCGGCCGGGATGATCGCGCCGGCGGTCGGGATCACGCTGCCGACCGTGGCGCCGATCCCCCAGTGGACGTCGGGCATGGCCGCCACCCAGCGGTGGACGAACGGCATGCGGGCGACGTTGCGCAGCTGCTGGGCCGCCGCCTCCTCGAGGGGCACGCCCTTGATCCACGCCTTCACCGGCACGCCGCCCTCGACCGGCAGCACCTCGTAGCCGCGCTCGTCGCTCATCTCCACTCCCTCGGTCCGGAACGGGGCGGAAGCTACCAGCCGGGTGCGGCCGCCGCACCCGCCTTGCCCCCGGCGCCGTCGCCCAGGACACTGACCCCGAGGTCGTCATGTCGCGAACGCTCGGGCTCGTCCTGTCGCTCCTCCTCGTCGTCGGCGCCCCGGCGCGCGCCCAGGACCCGCCCGGGGACGACGACCCCGAGCGCGCGCGCGTGCGCGAGGGGCTGGCGCGGCAGCGCGCGTGGGCCGAGGCGGGCCGGCGGATCGCGCAGCTCGACCAGGAGCTGACGCAGGCGACCGACTGGGTGCAGAAGGCGATCCTCTGCATCGAGCTGGCCGACGCCGAGGACCGCCGCGCCGTCGCGCCGCTCGCCCGGGCGCTCGGCGACGCGCACGCCATGGTCAAGGCCTTCGCCCTGCACGGGCTGGCGCGCTCCACGCCCGAGGACCTGCGCAAGGGCGGCGGCGCGCCGCTGGCGACCGCGCTGGTCGAGGTGCTCAAGGTGAAGGCCCACTACCACCGCCGCGTGGCGCGGTCGCTCCTCGCGGCGCTGGCGGGCGAGGACCTCGGCCCCGACGCCGGGCGCTGGCGCGCCTGGCTGCGCAAGGCGGCCGACGGCCTGCCGGTCGAGCCGCCGCCGCCGCCGTTCGACGCGTCGGGCTTCGACCCGGCGACCGTGGCCAAGGTCGACGCCGAGGTCGCCGCCGGCGGCACGAGCGTGCGGCCGCGGATCCCGCCCGTCGCCTCGACCCTGCGCGAGCTGCGCCGGGGCGGGATCGACGTCGGGATCTGCCTCGACCAGACGAGCTCCATGGGCGCGGTGATCTCGGAGGCCAAGGCGCGGATCGAGCTCCTCACGCACATGCTGGCGCTCGTCGTCGAGGACCGGCGGCTCGGGCTCGTCACCTATGACGACCACCTCAAGGTCTTCGAGCCGTTGACGGCCGACATGGGTCGCCTGCGGGCCACGCTCGACAAGGTCCAGGCGGTCGGCGGCGGCGACATCCCCGAGGGCGTCGACAAGGGGCTCGAGGCCACCTGCCGGCCGGACTTCGGCTGGCGCAAGGCCTCGGCGAAGGCGGTCATCATCATCGGCGACGCGCCGCCGCACGAGCCGGACGTCGCGATGACGCTCGACCTCGCCGCGACCATGCGCGAGCGCCTGGGGATCGTGACCCACGCCGTGTCGACCGGCGGCACGGCCGTTCCGGAGCTGGCCCAGATCGCCGAGCGCGGCGGCGGGCGGAGCCTCCTCCTGCGCGAGCCGGCCCGGCTCGTGAGCGAGGTGCTCCTGCTGATCTTCGGCGAGGGGCTGCGGCCGGCGATGGAGCGCTTCGTGCCGGTGCTCATGGAGATCAACGAGGAGGAGCGCGCGGGCGGGCGGCGGTAGCCGGGAACCCGGGTCGCCCCGCCGCCGTGGAGGGCATCGTGCGCTTCGCGTCGCTCCTGCTGCTCGCGCTCGCCGCGGCCCCGGCCTGGGCCCAGGAGGCCTCGCACGAGGGCCGGACGGTGAGCGAGTGGGCGGCCCTGCTCGACGGGGGCGACGCCGAAGCGCGGGCGGAGGCGGCCGACGCGCTGTGCGAGCTCGCCTGGCGCCGCGTGCGGATGACCCACGCCGTCCCGGCGCTGAGCCGCGCCCTGGGTGAGCCCGCGCGGGCGGTCGCGCTGGTGGCGGCGCAGACGCTCGGGAGGCTCGGCGAAGCGGCCGCAGCGGCGCTCCCGGCGCTGGTGGCCGCGAGCGCGGACCATCCCGAGCCGGACGTGCGCGCCGCGGCGCTCCGGGCGCTCGCGCAGGTCCCCTCGCGCCGCGACGAGGTCCTCCCGGCCCTCCTGCGGGGGCTGGCGGACGCCTCGGGTGGCGTGCGCGCCGGCGCCTGCCGGGCCCTGGACCACGTCGGCTCGCTCCCGCCGGAGGCGATCGCCCGCCTCGTCGACCGCCTGGCGCACGACCCGCTCCCGGGCGTGCGCGGGAGCGCGGCCTACACCCTGGGCCGCGCGCGCCGGCCCTCACGGGCGCGCCGCCCTGCCGGCGCTGCTGGCCGCGGCGTCGGACGAGCGTGAGCCGGACCTGCAGCGCACGGCCCGGCGCGCCGTCCTGCAGCTCGACCCGACGCACGAGGTGCCGCCGGAGGCGCCCTACCCGCCTTACCGCGAGCCGGAGCATCCGTTCGCGGGCGCCCGGCCGGAGGTGGTGCTCGCGGCGCTCGTCGGCCCCGACGAGCGCCTGCGGGAGACCGCGGCGCGGTGGCTGGTGGACCTGGGCGGCCCGGCGCTCCGCCTGATCGAGCCGCTCCTGCGCCACCCCGACCCGGCGGCGCGCGCGGCGGCCGCGCGGGTCGTGAGCGGCGTCGGCCACGAGGAGCTGGGACCGAGCTGCACGGGCCGCGCGGAGGGGTACGTCGAGCCGACGGCCGAGGAGTTCCGCGCGGTCGCGCCGGGGCTCGCCGCCCTCCTGCGCGAGCCCGACGCGGACCTGCGCGCGCTCTCCGCGGGGACGCTCGCGGTCGTCGGTCGGCACGCCGAGGCCGCCGTCCCCGCCCTGACCGACGCCGTCGACGACCCGTCGCCCGCCGTGCGTCTGGCGGCGGTCGAGGCCCTGGGCCGCGTCCCCGCGCTCGACGGGCACGTCGTCGACCGGCTCGTCGGGCTGCTGGAGCGCGCCGGGGAGCCTGACGACCTCCGGGCCGCGGCGGCCGGGGCGATGATGGGCGGCGCGACCGCGCAGCGCGCCCGCGCCGTCCCGGCGCTCTGGCGCGCGGTCGGAGACGACCCGCACGGCGAGGTCCGGCTCATGGCCCTGGTGAGCCTCCTCGAGCTCGGCGAGCCGCGGGCGCGCTGCGCGGAGGCCCTCGTCGAGCGCGTCCTCCTCGGGCCCGACTCCGAGCTGCGCCGGCGCGCCTGCTACGTCCTCAAGGGGATCGGCCCGGAGGCGCGGGTGGCCGCGGCGGCCCTCGCCCGCGCCGCCGCGGAGGACGACGATCCCGAGGTGCGCGCCGAGGCGAGCGCGGCGCTCGCGGCCGCGGCCCCGGACGACCCGCGCGCCGCGGCCGCGCTGATCGGCCGCCTCGAGGACGAGGACCACGTCGTCCGCGCGGTGGCGCTGATCGCCGCCGGTGAGGCCCGGCTCGCGGCCGCCGCCGGGCCGATCGGCCGCCTCGCGGGGGACGACGACCGGTGGCGCGACGAGGCGCTGACCGCCCTGGCGTGCATCGGGGAGGCGGCCGCCCCCACGCTGCTGGACCTCCTCGGCTGTACCGACCTCGCGGCCCACCACCGGGTCATCGTCGCCGGGATCCTCTCCGAGCTGGGCCCCGCGGCGGCGCCCGCCGTGCCCGCGCTGCTCGACCTCCTGGGAGAGGACGAGCCGGAGCTGCGCGCGGCCGCGGCCGAGGCGCTCGGGTTCGTCGGCGGCCCGCCGGTGGCCGAGCGGCTCGCGGCCTGCCTCGACGACCCCGAGTCCGAGGTGAGGGAGGCGGCGGCATGGTCGCTCGGCCGGCTCGGGCCGGCCGCTCGCGCGGCGGTCCCCGGGCTCCTGCGCGCGCTGGAGGAGGACCGGAGCGACCTCGGACTGGCCGCGGCCAGCGCCCTCGGCGAGGTCGGCGGCACCCCCGAGCGGGTCGTCCCCGCCCTCGCGCGCGTCGTCGGCGCGGCCGACCCGCCCTGGTGGACGGCGGTCGCGGCGGAGGCGCTGGCGGCGTACGGCGCCGCCGCGCTGCCCGCCCTCGACACGCTGATCACCGCGCTCGACCCCGACGTCGACGACGAGGTCCGCGTGCACGCCGCGCTAACCCTCGTGGGGATCGGGCCGCCCGCGCGGGCCGCGCTCCCTCGCCTGACCTCGATCGGGGAAGAGGACTGCGCCGCGCCGGCCTTCCGCCTGGCGGCGGCCGCCATCGCGGGCGAGCCCGCGCAGGCCCTGCCGGGGCTCGTGGCCGACCTCGGCCACCCCGAGCGGATCGGGGCCGCCGCGCGTTCGCTGGCGTGGCTGGGTCCCGTCGCCGAGTCGGCGGTCCCGGCGCTGGTCCGGGCGCTCGGCGAAGCGGCCTGGGAGGACGCGGAGCACGTGGCCCGCGCGCTCGATCGGATCGCCGCGCGCCCCGACCTCGCGGTCCCGGCGCTCCTCGCGGCGCTCCGCGAGCACGGCGACGCTCCGAGGACGGCGAAGGCCCTCCTCGCCGCCCTCGCCCGCTTCGGCCCGGCCGCCCGGAAGGCGATCCCGATCCTCGAGTCCGGCCTGGTCCATCACGCCGGCCACATCCGCCGCGCCGTTCGGCTTGCCCTGCGGGAGATCCGGGCGCCCTAGGTCGGCGATCCTGTGCGGCGGCCGCACGAAGAGCTACCCGCGCGGAGCGCTCCGGAACGCGAACGGGCCACGCCTCGGCGTGGCCCGCGATCAGGGAGCGTCAGGGGATAGGACGTCAGTCAGGCCAGGAGCAGGCGCGTGTGCGCGATCACCCAGCCGAGGCCGTAGACGTGGCCGGGGCGGGTGGTGATGGCGTCGGGGTCCTCCTCGAAGGTGGTCATCGCGACGAGGGCCTCCTCGCGGCTCTTGAACACCTCGACCAGGAACCCGCAGTCCTCGCAGGTCTGGGGGAACTCGTCGAAGGGCAGGCCCGCCTGGCAGTTGGGGCAGGAGAACCGGTCGTCGTAGTTCTCGAACGCGTGCTTCATGACCCTGACGTCCCCTCTCGCATTCCCGCCGGGTCATGAGCAAGGCCCGCTCCAGGCGACGTCGTATTGTGGCGTGAGGGCTTACGCGTTCCGCCTCCCGTTCGTCTCGGGCTTGCGTTCCATCCTCGGACGGACCCGCGGGAACATCGGACCCACGGGCAGGCCGCGCGAGACGGACGTCAGCGGAGGCGGCGCCGGCGCCGCCGGATGAGCGGGCGGCGCGGGCCGGCCGGCTTGTCGTCGCTCTCGTCGCCGTCGTCCTCGTCATCATCGTCGGCGGCCGGCGCGGCGGGCTTCTTCTTCGCCTTCGCGTCCGCCGCCGGCGCGTCCTCGACCGCCTTCAGGCGCATCGACGCCGTGCGGATCACCTGCAGGCGCATCGACGGGGTGCGGATCGCGGTGAGCGCCAGGTTGGCGTACTCCCGCACCTCCGGCGCCGGGTCCTCGAGGGCCTCGATGAGGTGGGGCACCGCCGGCTTGGCGGCCTTGCCGAGGTGCAGGAGGACGAGCAGCGCGCCGACCCGGATGTAGACGCTGCGCTTCTTCGTCAGCACCTCGACCATGCGCTCGGTCAGGTCATCGGGGTCGAAGCCGAGCTCGAGGACGTGCATGACCGCGAGGCGGCTGACCTCGGCGTTCGAGTCCCCGAGCGCGCGCACGAGCGCCGGCAGGACCTCCTCCTTCGCGCCGCGGAGGGCGGCCAGCGCCTCGACCGCCTTGGCGCGCACGCGGCCCTTGGCGTCCTCCAGCATCGCCGCCAGGCGGGGCACGAGCTCGTCCGTGTCGAGCGCGTCATCGCGCAGCGCGATCCGCTGCACCGCCGCCAGGGCGGCCCAGCGCGCGGTCCAGCGCGTGTCGTCGAGGAGCTCGAGCACCGGCGGCAGGGCGCGCGCGCCCACCTTGGCCAGGGCGCGCAGGAGCTTCTCGTTGACGTGGACGGTCCCGTCCTCGAGCAGGCGCGAGCGGGTGCGCAGGGCGACCACGACGTCGTCGAGCGACCACTTGCGCCGCTCCTCGCCGGCGCGCCCGGCCAGGGCGCCGCCGCCCTCGATCGACGAGGCCTCGTCGCCGACCTCCTGGTCGGACGGCGGCGCCGACGCCTCCCGGCGCCGGCGATCTCTCGCCTCGGTCGCCTGGGCCGCCTCCCGGGCGCGCCGCCGCCTGGCCCGCTCGCGGCGGGCCCGCTCGTCCGCGTCGTCGTCCGCCATGAGGTCCCCCGGCGCGCGCGCCCCCCAGCGGTTTTACCTCAAGCGGGCCCGGGCGCGCCCCTCCATCGCCCTCGCGCGCCAGGGCGCGCGCCGGCCGACCGGCGCGGGCGGGCGGATCGCCTCGTACAGGGCCACGTAGCTCCTCGCGCTGCGGGTCCAGCTGAACTCCTGCGCCATCCCCGCGCGCACGAGCTTGCGCCAGAGGGCGGGCCGCCGCCAGCACGCCATCGCCCGGTCGAGCGCCTGCACCAGCGCCTCGCGCGTGCACGTGGCGAAGGTGAACCCGGTCGCCCGGCCGGCGCGCAGCGAGGCGGGGTCGGCGTCGACGACCGTGTCGGCGAGGCCGCCCGTGCGCCGCACCACGGGGACCGCCCCGTAGCGCAGGCTGTAGAGCTGCGTCAGCCCGCAGGGCTCGAAGCGCGACGGCATGACGAAGATGTCCGCCCCGGCCCACGTCGCGTGCGCGAGCTCCTCCGTGTAGCCGACGTGCACGGCGAGCCGTCCGTCGTGCCGCGCCGCCTCGCGCTCGAGCGCCTTGGCGAAGGCGCGGTCGCCCGTGCCGCACACGAACAGCTGCACCGGGCGCCGCATGAGCAGCGGGAGCGCGTCGACGAGGAGGTCCACGCCCTTCTGCTCGACCAGCCGCCCGACCGACGCGACCAGCGGCAGCCGCGGGTCGTCGACCAGCCCGAGCCGGTCGCGCAGGGCCGCCTTGTTGTCGGCGCGCGCCTCGAGCGTCCCGGGGTCGTAGGGGCGCTCGATGAGCGGGTCGCGCGAGGGGTCCCACACGCCGTAGTCGGCGCCGTTGAGGATCCCGACCAGGTCCTCGCCGCGCGCGCGCAGGAGGCCGTCGAGCCCGCAGCCCAGCTCGGGCGTGCAGATCTCGCGCGCGTAGGTCGGGCTGACCGTCGTGACGCGGTCGGCGAAGGCGATCCCGCCCTTGATGAACGACAGCTGCCCGTGGAACTCGAGGCCGTCGACGGACCACAGCGCCGCGGGGAGCTCGAGCGCGTCGAAGGCCTCGCGCGGGAAGAGCCCCTGGTAGGCGAGGTTGTGGATCGTGAACACGGTCGCGGGGCGGCGCCGCTCGCGCGAGAGGAGCGCGGGGACGAGGCCCGTGTGCCAGTCGTGCGCGTGCACGACCTCCGGGCGCCAGTCGAGGCCGGCGCGGCCCATGCCCACGGCGACCGCGGCCCGGCACAGCGCCGCGAACCGCGCCGCGTTGTCGGGCCAGTCCCGCCCGTCGGGGCCGAGGTAGGGGTTCCCGGCGCGGTCGAACGAGCCCGGCGCGTCGAAGAGGTAGACCGGCATGCGGGTGCCCGGGAAGGTGCCGCGGAGCAGCCGCGCGGGCCCCGTGAGGCGCCCGGCCGGCGCGAGGTCGGCGACCTGCTCGCAAGCGCGCGGGTAGGCGGGCATGAGCAGGCGCACGTCGTGGCCGAGCGCCCGCAGCGCGGCCGGCAGGCTGCCGCACACGTCGGCGAGCCCGCCGGTCTTCATGAGCGGGTGAGCCTCGGCCGTCACGAAGAGAACGTTCATCCCGGCCTCCCCGGGAGCCGCGTACCTCCCAGGGAGACAGCACGGCGAGGGCCGGGCGGGGAGACGCGCGGGACCGTCGCCCCGGGAAGGCCGGCCGGGCCCCCACGCCGGGGCGGGGGCCCGGCCCGCGCCCTCGATGGGTCAGCCCTGGCCCGCGGCGGGCCCGAGGTGCGCGGCGGGGTCGCCGAGGGCGGCCAGGTAGAGCCCGCGGATGGCCGCGACGTGCTCCTCCAGGCGTTCGGGCGTCCACCCGGTCGTGGGCACCGGCGGCAGCACGTCGACCACGATCGTCCCGGGCAGCGGGCCGTGGGCGTCGAACAGCGGGGCCGCGCCGCGGATCACGATGGGCACCAGCGGGACACCGGCGGCCAGGGCCAGGTGGAAGGCGCCCTTCTTGAACTCGCCCAGGCGCCCGTCGCGGCTGCGGGTCCCCTCGGGCGCGATGATCGTGCACCACCCGCGCCGCACGAGGTCCTCGACGCGCGAGAGCACGCCCTCCCAGTGGCTCCGGTCGCCCCGGGCGATCAGCGGGTGACCGCCGAGCGCCCAGCCCCAGCCGATGAACGGCAGCCAGGCGTTCTCGCGCTTGCCGAAGACGAGCCACCCGGGGCGCGCGAGCACGCCGTTGATGAAGAAGTCGAGCGTGTTCGTGTGGTTGAAGAGGAACACCGCCGGCCGGTGCGCGAGGTGCTCGCGCCCCGAGGCGAGCACGACCTTGATCCCGGCCAGGGCCAGGCAGGCGCGCGCGGCGAGGCGGCCGGCGAGGAGCGAGAGGCGGTTGCGCCAGCCGAGCGTCGGCCACAGGGCGGCGAGCGGCGCCAGGAGCGCGAACAGGAGCGCGCAGTAGGCGAACGCGAAGGCGACGACGAGCCGGCTGCGGCTCATGACGCCACGGCCTCCGGCGCCGCCGGCGCGGGCGCTGGGCGCGCGACCGGGCGGCCGCGCCGGGCGAGCCACACGAAGAGCGGGACGGCCACGAGCACGATCACGAGCGCGACGACCTGCGTCTCGGTGAGCGGGTAGCCGAAGGCCTGCAGGAAGACGTCGTGGTCGCGGCGCAGGTGCTCGACGACGAAGCGCAGCGGGGCCTGGAGGAGGAGCGTGAGGACGAAGGTCTGCCCGACGCGCGTCTGCAGGCGGGCGCGGTAGGCGACGAGCAGCGCCGCGATCACGAGGACGCCCACCCCCTCGTAGAGCTGCGTCGCGTGGAGCGGCGGGGTGCCGTCGAGGAGGCCCGCCGGGCCGAGGACCGCCTCCATGGCCGGGGTGAGCTCGCGCTTGCCGAGGTGCGGGTCGAAGGTGCAGGGGAGCCGCTCCTCGGCCATCTGCAGCCAGGGGAGGCTCCAGCGGGGGTAGCTCACCTCGATGAGCGCGCCCGGCCCCGCCTCCCGGCCCCAGCAGCAGCTCTGCGCCAGGCAGCCGAGGCGGCCGAAGAACAGGCCCAGCGGGAGGACCGGGGCCACCGTGTCGAACACGACCAGCGTGTCGGCCTTGCGGCGGCGCAGCCAGAAGATCCAGCCGGCGACCACCCCGATCGCCGCGCCGAAGTAGGTGAGGCCTCCCTGCGTCAGGTCGAGCACGCGCGTGAGCGGCACGGCCTGACCCCGTGTGAGGCCGGGCTGGAGCCCGAGCTTCCGCGCCGCCGGCCCGTCGACGACCTCGAGCCAGGCGTCCGGCCCGCGGGCGCGCGTGCGCACGACGAAGCCGCGGATGGCCGTGACCATCCCGTCGCCGCCGCGCCGCGAGCGGGCGCGCACGCGGGTCTCGACGTCACGCGCCCCTGCCTCTGCATCGATCCGCGCCGCGGCGCGCGGCGCGTCGACCTCGTCGCCGGTGAAGGTCACGCGGGCCTCGCCGGCGTGGGTGCGCAGGACCAGCACGTCGCCCGGGTCGAGCGGCTCGACGGGCCCCGGGCTGAGCCGGCCCGGCGGTCGGTCGGCGAACATGGTGTCCCACTGCTCGACCAGGAACACGACCCGGGCGCCGAGGAGGCCGCACACGAGGCCGACGAGGGCCAGCTCGACGACGAGCTCGCGGTCGACCCCGCGCTGCCCCGCCCAGCGGACGGCGAGGGCCAGCGCCAGCACGGTGCCGACGACCATGCACAGGCCGTAGGTGGGCAGGGTGATGAACGGCAGCTCGATGTGCGGGAGCATGGGGCGCCGAGCTTACCTGGTGGCGCCAGACCCCGCGGGCACGAAGGCACCCGACGCGCGGTCGCCTGGTATCCTCCTCGCCCCACCCGAGGCATCCCGATGAAGCGTCCCCTCGCCCTCAGCGCCGCCGCCGCCCTCCTCGGCCTGGCCGGCGTGCTCTCCGTCCAGGCCCAGGACCGCCGGCCGATCCCGGCCGACAAGGACCCGGTGACGACCGCGTCCGGCCTGCGCTACTCGATCCTCACGCCCGGCGGCGAGGGCCCGCGCCCCAAGCTGCGCGACGCGGTGACGGTCCACTACACCGGCTGGCTCGAGGACGGGACGATCTTCGACTCGTCGGTCGCGCGCGGCCAGCCCGCGACCTTCCGGCTCGGGCAGGTGATCGAGGGCTGGAACGAGGGCCTGGCGCTCATGACGCCGGGCGCCCGCCACAAGCTCGTGATCCCCTACCAGCTCGCCTACGGCGAGCAGGGCCGCCCGCCGACGATCCCGCCCAGGGCCACGCTGATCTTCGAGGTCGAGCTGCTCGAGGTGCAGGTCGCCGCGGCGGCGCCCGAGTTCCGCGCCGCCGACCCGGAGAAGCAGACGACGACCCCGAGCGGGCTCAAGGTCGAGCTGCTCGCCGAGGGCGATGGCCCGGCCTGCACCGACCAGGACACGTTCGTCCTCCGCTACGCGTTCTGGACCACCGAGGGCAAGCTCCTCGACTGCAGCGCCGACAGCGGGCAGGAGATCCGCGCCCGCGCGGGCGACCTCAACCTGCGCTTCATGAAGGAGGCCGTCCTGCTGATGAAGAAGGGCGGCAAGGTGCGGCTGGAGGTCCCGCCGGCGCTCGGCTTCGGCGCCCGGGGGATGCCCGGCCTGCCGCCGAACTCGACGACGGTGTGGGAGCTCGAGATGGTCGACATCGTCGCGCCGATTCCCGTCCCCGAGTTCGCCGCGACGCCGGCGGACAAGCTGAAGAAGACGGAGAGCGGCCTCGGCTACGAGGTCATCAAGGAGGGCACCGGCCGCCAGCCGAAGATGGGCGAGCAGGTGACGGTCCACTACGCGGGCTGGCTGACCGACGGGACGCTCTTCGACGCGTCGTTCGCGCGCGGGGAGATGGCCACCTTCCGCCTGGGGCAGGTGATCCAGGGCTGGAACGAGGGGCTGCAGCTGATGAAGGTCGGCGGCGTCTATCGCTTCACGATCCCGGCCGACCTGGGCTACGGCCCGCGCGGCTCGCCGCCTTCGATCCCGCCCAACGCGACCCTCGTGTTCCTGGTGGAGCTCCACGGGGTGGAGGACTAGCCAGGGCGGGAGGCGAACGCTTTACTTCACCGGGCGCCAGCCGTTACGATCGGCGGCCTCGCAGGAGGCCCGCCATGCTCGCCAAGCTGATCGACCACCTCTCGGTGAAGAAGAACCGGGACCTGGCCTGCGCCTCGCTCGGCATGGCGTCGCTCCTCGCCGGGCAGAAGGCGCTGGCGCTGGGGCTGTTCGCCAAGGGCTTCGCCGGGCTCGAGCAGGAGTGGCGCCGGGTCAACGCCTTCGAGGGCACGGGCGAGGAGCGCTGGCGCCACGCCGTCGCCTTCTACGAGGCGACCCACCAGGACCCGGTCAACCGGGCCCTGCACGTGGTCGGGATCCCCATGATCCTCGGCGGCGCCGCCGGCCTGCTCGCCTTCCGGCCGCTCGGGCCGTTCTGGTTCGCCTCGGCCTCGTCGTTCACGGCGGGCTGGGTGCTGAACATCATCGGCCACGGCGTGTTCGAGAAGAAGGCGCCCGCCTTCGCCGACGACCCGCTGTCGTTCGTCGCCGGGCCGGTGTGGGACGTGGGGCAGCTCAAGCGCCTCGTCACCGGCGGCGCGCCGGCGCCGGCGGTGGAGCACCAGGGCCGCAACGGGGCCGCGCGCGAGGTCGTCGCGGCGACGGCGTGACTCAGTGCAAGAGGACCCGCGCCGCGACGCGCAGGTCCTGCACGAGGTCCTTCACGGTCCGGGCGCGCCGCAGGCGGTCGACGACGACCTTGGGCCGCAGGTAGAAGCTGCGGTAGGCGAAGCGCTCGAGCTCCTCGAGCTGCGTGTTCGTCAGCCGCGGGTAGCTGATCATCGCCTTGCCCATGGGGTTGAGGTCGTCGCTCTCGTCGATCAGGTAGCCGTTGTCGCGGCAGTGCTCGTAGAAGGCCGTGCCCTTGAACGGCGTGGCGATGGCGAACATCACGTTCGTGACGTCGAGCTTCTTCAGCTCGGCCACCGTCCAGTAGACGTCCTCGGGCGTCTCGTCGGGCGTCGTGCCGAACATGATGTTCAGCTTGGGCGAGATCCCGTGCCTGCGGAGCAGCCGCACGGCCGTGTAGACGTCCTCGACCTTCAGGTCCTTGTTGATCCTGTCGAGGACCTCCTGGCGCAGCGACTCGACCCCGATGTCGATCGAGACGCAGCCGGCGCGGGCCAGCGCCATGACGACCTCCTCGTCGGTGAGGAAGTCGGCGCGCGAGAGCATGCCCCACTCCATGCCGATCGGCTCGAGCAGGCGGCAGACCTCGAGCGTGCGCTTGCGCGCCCACAGGAACTGGTCGTCGGCGATGTGCACCGACCGGTAGCCGCGGTCCTTCAGCCACTGGAACTCGCGCGCGATCCGCTCGGGGCTGGCCTGCGCGACGGGGGGCTTCCGGCCGGTCGTGGCGAACGCCTCCATCTCGCGCGCGAAAGAGATCGCGTTGGGGACGCAGAACGAGCAGCGGAACGAGCAGCCGCGGGACGTGAGGACGAGCGCGTGGGGGCGGCCCTGGTACTTCGGGTTGAAGTAGCGGTCGCGGTAGCGGTCGAGCGCCGGGTGGTCGCGCGCCGGGATCGGCAGGTCGTCGAACGGGATGTAGCCCCGCGGGTCGGGCGCGTAGGTCTTCACCTCGCCGGCCTCGACGCGCGAGACGCCGTAGGGCGGCGCCGGCATCTGCCCGAGGACGAGGTCGACCAGCGCGCGCTCCATCTCGCCGCGGACGACGATCACCTGCGGGTCGAGGGCGCCGCCGACGGTGAGGTACTCCGCCGGGACGCGCGTGGCCTCGGGGCCGTGGACGACGATCCGCGCGGCGGGCTGGAGCCGCCGCAGGGCGGCGATCCAGTGGAGGTCGGTCGGCTTGGCCAGGACGACGGCGTGGAGCACGTACCAGTCGGCCGGGCGCTCGGCCAGGCGCCGCTCGAACGCCGCCGCGTCGTCGCCGAGCAGGCTCGCGTCGAGGTAGTCGACCTCCACGCCGCGCTCGTGGAGCATGGTGAACGCGTAGAGGTTGCCCAGGTCGGGGAAGTGATACAGCTCGTAGGTGCAGCCGGCGAAGCGCTCCGGGTTGCGCTCGGTCACGGCGGGCGGCTCGAGGAAGGTGACCCTGGTCATCGGACCCCCGTCATGGCATCCGGCGTCGCTTGGCCGTGGTGGAAGGCGTCGCAGCCGCGGCAGGCCGGGTGCGGCTCGCGGCCCTGGAAGGCGCGCAGGGCGTCGCCGCTCCAGACCTCGGCGAGCGGCTGCTCGACGAGGTTGCCCACCTTCACCGAGCGGAGCAGGCAGCAGGGCGCGACGTTGCCGTGGACGTCGACGTAGATGTAGCTGTCGAGGCGCAGGCAGGCGCGGTCGCCGTGCGAGGCGAGGCGCAGGAGGACGCCGTGGTCGTTCACCGACCCGACGGGCACGCCGCGGGCGGCGCCGCGCGCGCGGGCGCGGGCGATCAGCGCGCGCTCCTCCTCGAAGCCCGGGCGGGCGAGGTCGGGCCGGCCGCGCACGTCGAGGCGCACGATGTTCACCGCCTGGAAGCCGAGGTCGGCCGCGAAGTCGACCAGCCGCTCGACGACCTCGCCGCCGCCGGGGAAGAGCACGACCTGCAGGCGCACCTCGGGGGCCGGCTCGCCGCGCGCGGCCCGGGCGGCGCGGCGCGCGAGGAAGCGGCGCAGGTGCTCGACGACCTTCGGCGGCGTCGGGTGGCCGTCGCGCGCGACGCGGTTCTGGTGGCCCTTGAGCGGGTTCGTCTCGGCGGGCGGCGGGGGCGCGTCGGCCCAGGGGAGCTCCTCGAGCGACACGTTGATCCGGGCCACCCTCCGGGCGAGGACCTTGTCGACGACCCCGTCGGTGAGCAGGTGGCCGTTGGTGGTGAAGCCCACGTCGACGCCCGGCCAGCGCTCGAGCAGCCGGTCGATGAACCCGAACAGCTCGGGGTGCATGAGCGGCTCGCCCCACCCGGTGAGCGTGACCACGTGCGGCCGGTCGAGGCGCGCGAGCACGGCCTCGAACGTCTCGCGCGACATGTCCTGCTCGGGGACCTTCAGGAGCGACAGCCGCGGGCACATGTCGCAGTCGAGGTTGCACCGGTTGGTGACCTCGAGCTGCACCTCGCGCGGCGTGCGCGCGCGGCGCCGCAGCGCCAGGCGCGCGAACTTCGCCCCGTCCCGGTAGAGTCGCAGGAGCCGACCGGCCATGATCCTCCGGGACCGGACCTGCCCGGTCCGGTTCCGCGCGGGGTAGTATAGCGCGCCCCCCGGCGACACCCAGGACGGACCCCACGTGAGCCTCCGCGAGTTCGTGGCGCTCGGCACCTCGAGCCAGGTGCCCACCCGCTACCGCAACCACAACGGCTACCTGCTGCGCTGGGACGGGGTGAGCTTCCTCTTCGACCCGGGCGAGGGCACGCAGCGCCAGTTCATCATGGCGGACATCGCCGTGCCCGAGGTCACCCGGGTGCTGATCACCCACTTCCACGGCGACCACGCCCTCGGCCTGGCGGGGATCGTCCAGCGGCTCTCGCTCGACCGGGTCCCGCACGCCGTCGAGGTGTTCTTCCCCCGCAGCGGGCAGGCCTACTACGAGCGGCTGATCCGCTCGACGATCTTCCACCGCACGGTCGAGCTCGTCCCGCGCCCGGTCAAGGAGGCGGGCGTCGTGGTCGAGGACGCCACGTTCACGATCGAGGCGCACCCGCTGGAGCACTCGGTCGACACGTTCGGCTACCGGGTCAAGGAGCGCGACGGGCTCCGCTTCGACAAGGAGAAGCTCGAGGCGAGGGGCGTCCGCGGGCCCCTCGTCGGCAAGCTCCAGCGCGAGGGGAAGGTCGACGCGCCCGACGGCCCCGTGACCCTGGCCGAGGTGACCGAGCACAAGCGCGGGGCCGCCTTCGGGTTCGTCATGGACACGCGCCCCTGCGAGGGCGCCCTGGCGCTCGTCCGCGGGACCGACCTCGCCGTCGTCGAGTCGACCTACCTCGAGGAGCACGCCGACCTGGCGCGCGACCACAAGCACTTGACCGCCCGCGAGGCGGCCACGATCGCCGCCGAGGGCGGCGTCCTGGGCACGCTCGTGCTCACGCACTTCTCCCAGCGCTACCCGAGCACCAAGCCGTTCGTGGAGGAGGCGCGCGCAGTCTTCCCGCGGGTGCGGGCCGTGCGCGACCTGGACCGGGTGCCGCTGCCGAGGCCGTAGCCGCCCGCTACTCCCCCACCCGCCGCAGCTCCGCCTCGAGCGCCGCCGCGTCGGCCGAGCCGGCCTCGGCGGCGTCGAGGCCCTCGCGCAGCAGCGCGACGGCCTTCGCCCGGTCGCCCGCGCACAGGGCGACCTTCGCCCGCAGGGCGCGCGCGCTCACGCGCCCGGGCTCGCGCGCGAGGAGGCCGTCGAGGCCGGTCGCGGCGGCCGTCAGGGCCTTCCCGAGCGCCTCGGGCGGGGCGGCCGGCGCGGCGGCGGCCGGGCCGGCGTCGCCGGCGGCGGCGTCGGCCCGGTGCTGCTCGGCCGCGGCGACGGCGAGGCGCCCCAGGTCCTCGAGCACCTGCGGCGTCGTCGCGCCGTAGAGCTCGGCGAGGTCGAGCGCGAAGGGGAACGCGTCGAGCGCGCGGCCCATCTCGGCCATCGCCAGCGACCGGTAGCGGTAGGCCGTGACGGAGAGGGCGCCGCCGCGGCGGAGGGCCACGCGCTCCGCCTGGCCGAGCGCGGCGACGCAGCCCTCGGCGTGCAGCCGGCGCTGCTCGCCCTCGCTCAGGTTCATCAGCTGGAAGCGGGCGTTGCCCAGGTTGATCCAGGCCATCTCGTAGCCGGGGTCGAGGCGCACCGCCTCCGCCAGGCGCGACGCGGCGAGCTCCAGCGACTCCCTGCGCTTCGCCGGGTCGGTGTGGCGCAGGGCCACGTTGAAGAACACGAGGCCCAGGTTGTTCCAGCACAGCGGCGTCGAGGGCGAGGGCGCCACCTTGTCGACCTGGATCCCGCGCTCGAGCGCGTGGGCCGCCTTCTCCCACTGCTCGAGCTCGAGGTAGGCCTTGCCGAGGTTGTTCCAGCCCTCGACGTGGTAGGCGCCGAGGTGGAGCGCCGTCTCGATGGGCTGGATCGCCTGCAGCCACTCGCCGGCGTAGAGGTGCTCCATGCCGAGGCTCGAGTAGGCGCGGGCGCAGTCGGGCCGCTTCCGGATCGTGTCCTCCCAGATCCCCGTCGACGACGCCCAGGCGGCGTTGCGAACGAGGGTGCCGACGACCATCAGCACGACGAGCCCCATGCACGCGAGCGGCGCCGCCTCGCGGGCGCGGGGCAGGCGCCGGACGAGCCACGGCCAGGCCCGCGCCAGCGACACGGCGAGCGCCGGGGCGAGCATGGCCGTCGGCAGGTACATGCGGTGGTCGACCATGGGGTCGAGGATCGGGATGATCGACGACTCGACGAGGTTCGTCAGGTAGTACCAGGCGACCGCGAAGGGGACGAAGCGCAGCCCGCGCGCGAGGAGGAGCCCCGCGAGCGCGAGGATCAGGCCGTGGCCGAGGGCGGCGACCGCCATGTCGCGGCCCTTGGTGGCCCACTCGAAGGGGAAGCTCTGCTCGACGCACAGGTCGTGCGGCATGAACCAGAGGTGCAGGTAGCGGAGCGTGACGACGACCTGCGTCGTCGCGTACTGCCAGCGGTCGCTCGCCGGCGAGCGCGCGGGGAGGAAGGCCTCCATGTCGCCGCCCACCTGGTAGAGGCGGATCCCGACGCCCACCGCGCCGAAGGCGGCCCCCACGCCGAGCATGGGCAGGAGGTAGCGCGCGCGGAAGAACAGGGCCTCGACGAGCACGACCGCGCCCGGGATGACGAACGCGTTCTCCTTGGTCGCGAAGCAGCACAGGCCCGCGGCGGCGAGGCCGAGCATCGCCGGCCAGTCTCGCCCCACGTCCAGCCCGCCCTCGCGCTCGACCCGCGCGCGCAGGCGCACGTAGAGGACGAGCGTCCCGAGGAAGGCCGTCGCGGCGAGCAGGGCGTAGCGCTGGGCGATGTAGGTCACGGCCATCGTGTTGGCCGGGTGCGCGACCCACACGACCGCCGCCAGCAGGGCGGCCCAGTGCTCCAGCCCGCGCGGGACCTCGCGGCCGCCCTGCGCCGCGCGCGCCAGCAAGAGGTCGC
The DNA here is from genome assembly GCA_023954375.1 of Planctomycetota bacterium. Lineage (GTDB taxonomy): Bacteria > Planctomycetota > J058 > J058 > J058 > JAMLIC01. The sequence continues at coordinate 33,223 of JAMLIC010000041.1, read as the reverse complement.
GCACGAGCTTGAACAGGAGGAGCGCGTTCACCACGTGCAGGGCGAGGCTCACGACGTGGTAGGTCCACGTGTCCCCGTAGGGCTGGATCGCCGACGTGCCCGCGAGCTTGAAGTTGGCCAGGAACGTCAGGTTCGTCAGGGCGCGGGTCGGGTTCCAGCGCACCAGGTCGGGCCAGGTCTCCCACTGCCAGAGGAGGCGGTTGCGCGTGATCACCGGCGCGTCGTCGAACAGGAACGGGACGTTGAAGCAGTTCGCGTAGGCGGCGACCGCCACGATCGCCAGCAGGAAGGCCGCCGCCCCCGGCGTGGCGAACTCCTCGCGCAGCCCGGCCACCCAGCGCTGCAGCCCGCCCCACGCGCCGGTCTCGGGCGGGCGCTCGGGCGGCGCGGGCGGCGAGGCCGGCACCGGCGTGCCCACGACCTCGGGCGCCGGGTCGGCCACCGCGACCGTGGTCGCCTCGGTGACCGTCTCGGTGACGGGCCCCGTCGCAGGCGGAGGGGGCGCGGCGACGATCGTCGTCGCGGCCGGGCGCGCGGCGCAGGCGGCGCAGCCCGGCTCCCAGCAGGCGGCGTGGTGAGCCGCCCCGCAGGCGGGGCACTCGCGGCCGTCCGCGTCGTCGTCGACCGGGCGCTCGCAGCGGGGGCACGCCTCGGGCCCGTCGTCGCAGGCGTCCGCCGGCGCGACGCCGGCCTGAGGCGGCCGCGGACCCTTCTTCTTCTTGCGCCTGGCCACGGGGCGGACGAGTGTACCAGAGCCTGCACCATGAGGCGGGTGACAGGCGATCAGTCAGGGGTCGCCGCTTCGTCATGCCGGGTCGTTCGTGCCAAGGAGCCGTGTCACGAGCTCGCGCGAGATGTCGCGGCGAACACATGCCGAACCCCTTGACATGGCCGGCTGCATGGGAGGCGCGGGTGACGATCGCGAGGTGGGGCCGGCAAGGAGGCGCCGCCGCTGCTCTCCATGCGTGAGGAGCAACTCGGTCGAACTCCTTGCCGCACCGGGGGTAGCCCCCGCCTCGTGCTCGCCTCGACCGGTCAGGGCGTGAGGCTTGCCTCGGTCGACGGGTGGGCGAGGGCGGATTCTGCACCCTCACCGGGTTTCACTCTGGAACCTTCGCTCCCGGGCGCCGCGAGCGCCAACCACATCGCTCGACGCCGTCAAGCGTCCGGACCACAACCCCCCGGGGGCACGGGATTTGTTGATTTGGTCCGGGCCCGGTGCTATCACGTCCGCGGCCCGAGGCGGGGCTTCGAGTTCCGTCGAAGGGGGGGGGAGATCGTGAGCGACGACGCCCGCAGCGGCCAGCCCGCTCGGTCTGTACTGACCATCTTCGTGGCCGTCGGCCTCCTCGGCGGCCTCGGCGTCTGGTCCTTCTTCGGTCGGGAGCCGGGGGGGGCTGAAGAGCCGCCAGGAGCCGTGGCCGAAACGCCGCGCCTCCCGCGGCCGACCTTGCCCTTCGCGCTCTCGGCGCGCGCGCTGCCAACTCGCACGGACGCCGGCTTGCCGCTGGTCCTCCTACTCGAGGCACGTGACCTGGCTTCGGGCGCTCCCGTGAGCTCGGCGACGCTCCCCGAGGGGCTGCTCCTTCGTGGCCCGGTGGTCGAGACGCTCGAGATGGGCGGCGTCGCGCGCCCGGGCGGTGACGCCCGCGAACTGCTGGCGGGTGCCTCGTTCGACGCCAACGGGACCCTGGCCCTCCCGCTGACGGCCACCCGACCCGTCGAGGGACGCCTCTCGATCTCCTACGACGACGCCGTGGTCGCCGAGGTGGAGCTCGCGTGGCTCGCGCCGCCGGACGGGGTCGTGTTGCTCTTGCCTGGCCAGCGCCTCGAGGGCGGCCTGGCCGTCGGGACGCCGGAGGTTCAGGAGCCGGGCGTACCGTTCGCCGTGCGCATCGTTCCCCTGCGCGATGGAGCGCCGGCGCAGTTCGGCTGCCCTCGCGTCGTGCGCATCGGCGTCGACGGCTCGGTCGTGGATCTGACTTTGGTGGGCGAGGTCACTCTCGACGTAGTGGCCACGTCTCCCGCGCTTGACGCCCGGGTCGGCTTGCGTGGGCTCCCGATGCATTGCGAGTCGGCCTCCTTCGAGGTCAAGGCGGCCGGCCAGGAGCGGAGGTCGTGATGGGCCGCGCGAGGAGCACCGCGTCTCTCCGGGCGACCGCTCTCGTGTTGTGTGCCCTAGGAGGCGCGCAGGCAGCGTCGGGGCAAGACATCATCACCGTCACGCCGACCGTCGGCAGCGCCGCGGTCGGCGATCCGATCGTCATTACCCTCTCCGACAGCGCTGGCACGGGTGACGGCATGCCAGCGGGGGCGTTCACGGCGACCTCGTCGAACTTCCCGCTGACCTGGACGTTCATCACCCCGAGCGGTTCGGCGTCGACGACTGGGCTCAGCTTCACGAACGGGGTCACCACCCCGCTCTTGGACGGCCAGACCGGCTTCCTGGTCGTCTCGTCCACCCAGACGGGTGCGACGAACATCACGCTCGCCTCGACCGGCGACACGTTCGCCCCGACCGAGGTGGTGGCCTTGACGTTCACGGCGGGGCCGCTGGACCACTTCTCCATGCTCGTCACGGGGTCGACCACGCCCAACGTGGGCGCGGCGACGACGATCACCTGCCGCGCGGAGGACCGGTTCGGGAACCTGATCACGACGTACGTCGGGACTCCGGGCGTGAGCTTTCGCCAGAACGATCTGACCACCCCTGGGCTCGGCTCTCCCAACCCGGCCGGGGTTACGTTCCTGGGCGGAGAGGCGACGCTGATCGTCGCCAACAACTGCGCGGAAGGCCCGATCGCGGTGCGGCTGACGGATGGAGCCATCAGCAGCTTCGCCGACAAGCGCATCACTTGGCAGCAGCAGGAGCTCGTCAGCTTCACCCCCGACCCGGCCGCCCGGACGGCGGGACAGATCACGAACACCTTCAACATCAACGCTGTGACTGTGACCTCGGGGATCGCCACTGGCGATACGGTCGTCGTGACCTTCCCCGGAGACTGGACGCTCAACGCGGGCACTGGGTCGTCGACCACGCAACCAGTGGGCTTTTCGAGCGGGGTCATCGACCCGACCGCGCGAACGGTCACGTGGACCCGCACGGGCGCCTTCCTCCCGCCGGGGAACATTGGGAACTTCGTGGTCAGCTTCGCACCGCCGCCTCCGCCGCCTGACCTGCAAAACCGGGCGACGACCTTCGTGCAGGGGCAGTCGCTCACGGTCGCGACCACCCGCGACCTCCCGCGGCAGGTTCCGCTCACCATCAATCCCTTCGGCGCACAGGGCCTCCGGGCGCCGCCCGTGCCCGCGGGTGCGACGCAGAACGCGAACGCCCGGGTGCTCCTCTCGATCGACTCATCGCCCGTGTTCCGCCGCACGTATCAGACGACTGGCGCCTCGGCGAGCACCCCCATCCCCACCTACACCTTCACGTTCCGCACGACGACGGGTCTCCCCGCCGACGGGACGCTCGAGCTGACCTTCGACAACCGCGCCAACACGTTCGGCCTCGGGACGGCGAGCGTGACCGGGTGGAGCGGGATCGACGGCGGCTTCACCACGACGGTCGATGACTCCGCGAAGAAGATCTACCTGGTCCGGGACGGCACCGGCACCGCCACCCCAGGCGGGCGCACGATGGTCGTGTCGATCAGCAACATGCGGAACCCCGCCGCCGCCGCGAGCAACTACACGATCGACCTGCAGACCCGGGACGCGCCGTTCACGGGGTCGCAGGTGGGGACGAACGTCCTCGACTCGACGGGCACGAATCGGCCGCACATGAACCTGCCGCAGGGGCCGACGTTCGTCAACAACACCACCTCGCTCGACTTCAAGGCCGAGGTGAGCTCGAACGAGATCGGCCTCACCGTCACCGCCGGCGGAACGTACCCGAACCTCCCCAAGGGGGCGTCGGTCACCTTCAGCCTCACGGGGACGCAAGGCTTCACCCTCGACGGCGGTGACAAGTTCGTCATCGCCTTTCCTCCGTTCGGGCCCGACTTCGGACATCTCGGTGGTGGCTTTACGATCACCTCGGCGCCGGGCGTCAACAACTACAACACTCCAGCTGGGTCGGCGCCGGCCCCGGTCGCGCTCTTCGGCAGTTCGACGCCCAACGCCGTGGTCTACACCGCAAACGGCAACAACCGTACGATGGCGTCTCCGCTCGCCCTCACGGTCACGCTCCCGGACTACGAGATCCGCGGGGCGCGCATCTTCATCTTTCACAACATCACCAGGACCAACAACAGCAACAACCTCAAGTGCTACGCCGCCTCGCCCACGTTCAACGTCGTGGACACGGGCAACCTGGTGGTCACGGGCGATCCGGCCAGCCTGAACGGGACCGACCGTGTCGGCACCGTCCCCACCCACACCCCGATCCAGTACGACGTGGAGTTCACGCACACGCAGTCGATCAACACGAACTTCTTCATCGACGTGACGACGGCCATCGAGGACAGCATCTGGACCTACTCGGCCGCGACGAACACGACCCTCCGGAGCCTGAGCCTGAGCGGGATCGTCTTCGGGGCCACCTACGGCGTGGGCGGGGCGGGGACGAACACCAACGCCGACGGGCAGGTGACGCTCCGTTATGTCCGGGGCGGGTCTGTGGCGGCCGATGCGATCGAGGTGCGCAACGGTGGAACCCTCCTCGCCAGCGGCACCGTCGGCACCACGAGCGGCCTGGGGTACGTCAACCTCGTCGCCAATGGTGCGAGCGGGGTCAACGGGAGCGTGGTGATCGCCCGCAACTTGCGGGGGGCGGCGAACGAGGACATCACGGCGACGCCGGTCCCGGTCACGTTCGACAACCTCGCGAACGTCAAGCCGCACTCGCTGCGGCTCGACGCGTCAGGCCGGATGGTGTTCCGTTTCCAGAACACGGGTGCAGCGCTCGCCGGCGGGGCCACGCAGCGCCGCATCCGCTTCGCCGGGAACTTCCCCACGTCCGCCACGACCACGTCCACCCTCCCCGGGTCCGCCGGCGTCACCGTGCAGCTCCTGAACACGACCCCGGCGACGATCGAGGGCCCGACCACGGCGCCGCTCACGATCGCCGGCCAGGCGCTCCAGGGGCCCGGGACGAGCAACGCCCCCCGGGCGACCCTCTCCGCGACGCGCACGTACGAGGCCGTCGCGACGACCACGTTCGAGCTGTCGACGCACTCGCAGGTCCCGCCCAACGGGGCGATCGTGGTCTCGATGCCGTCGGGGTTCGTGCTCCACGCCGGCCTGACGGGCACGTGGCGAACGGACCCGCGCTCGAGCGTCACGACGCCGCCCGTGTACCTCGACCCGGACGCGGCGCAGGCCGCCATCCGCCAGGCCGCTCAGGGCGCCCTGGTGACGGCGGACTTCGAGGTCAACGGGCAGGACCTGATCATCCGGAACACTGGCACGACGCCGGTCGAGGCCGGGTTCCACAGGATCACGCTCACGGGCGCGATCAGCGCCAACCCGCCGCTCCCGGGCGACTACGTGGCGACGATCTCGACGACGGCGGGTGACGGACCGACCCCGGCGCAGGCGATCACGATCCAGGGTCACACGGTCGCCTCGACCGACCCGATCCTCGTCCCGTCGCTCACCCAGGGCGCCACGGGGACAGGGGCCTCGACGACCTACGTCGTGCAGTTCGTGACCAAGTCGGACATCCCGGACGACGGGGTCGTGCGCCTCCAGCTCTTCGACCCGACCGGCACGATCGACCTGTCGGCGATCTCGGCGGCGAGCGGCGGTAACACGAGCTGGGCGTCGAGCAACGGCGCCCAGGTCATCGGCAACTTCTCGATCGCGAAGTCGGCGCCGGGGACGGCGGACCCGATCATCACGATCACTCGCACCGCCGGCACTGGCAACATCCTCACGCCGGGCACGATGACGCTCACCTTCACCAACGCGATCGCCAACCCTCGCCGGGGTAACCGCGACCTCCCGGTGCAGGTGGAGACGCGCACCGCCGGCGCGACGACGATCGACCAGTCGGCGCAGACGGCTTCGGCCGCGAACATGGTGCGGACGACCGGCGGCGCCGTGACCGGCGTGACGCTGGTGAACCTGTCGAACCCTCTCGCGGGCGCGGCCGGGGCGAGCTACCGGGTCACGTTCAACACGCAGTCGCGCCTCCCGGGCCTCGGCGGGACGACCGGCGGGCGGATCATCGTCACGTTCCCGGGCAACACCGACGTGTCGTCCGCGGGGCTGACCGTCAACACCGCGCCCGCGGGCGGCTTCACGCCCACCGTCAGCGGCGCGGGCAACGTGCTGACGATCACCCACGGCGGCGCGACCGACGTGGCGCACGGCGCGTGGGACCTCACCGTCACGGGTGTGCGCAACGCCAGCCAGGCGCAGACGTTCGACCCGGCCAGCGGCCTCCGGGTGCACACGCTCGACGACCAGGCGAGCGGCTACGCGGCGCTCGACGCCCAGGCGGGCGCGGGCGTGACGCTCACCGGCGGTGACCTGACGAACGTGGCCCTGTCCAGCCCCTTGCCGCCCCCTGGCGCGCCCCGGCCGGTCGTCACCGCCGGGTCCAGCGCGACGACCTACACGTTCGACTTCCGCCTCAACGCCGACGTGGTCACGGGCAACGCCATCGAGGTCACGTTCCCGCTCGGGTTCAACGTCTCGAACGTGAGCACCACGCCCGGGACGCACGTCGTCCTCTCCACGGCCGCGGCGGGCGGGGGGCCGTACACGCCCACGACGAACTACACGGTCTCGCTCCTCCCCGACAACCTGACCGTGCGCCTCGTCGCGACGGCGACGATCGACGCCGCGACGACGCCCTTCCTGCGCCTGGCGCTCTCGAACGTGCGCAACACGACGGTCGTCGCGACCCACCAGGTCGCCGCCGTCCGCACCCTCAACACGGGCAACGGCGTGACGGTCGACGCGTGGCCGAGCGGCACGCTCCCGCAGGTCGACGTCGACGGCGCCGGCTTCGCCGCGAGCAGCGTCACCTACGCGGTCGCCCCGGCCGCCGCCGACCAGCAGAGCTCGACCCACACGTTCACGTTCCAGATGGGCTCGACCCTGCCGGCCAACGGCCTCGTGACGCTCTTCTTCGAGGACGCCGAGGTCAAGCTGGCCAACAGCCTGACCGCCGCCTCGACCTTCACCGGCGGCGCCGGCGAGGCGATCACCTGGGCCGGCATCGACGGCGGCTACCGCATCCGCGCGATCCAGCGCTCGACCTCGGCGGGCGTCAGCCGCACGGGGCTCGTCCTCGAGCGCGACCCGCTCCTGGGCGCCAACGGCGACACGAGCCCCGTGCGCCACGCCATCCAGCTCGTGGACGTCGTGACGAACACCTCGCTCAAGGGCGACACGCGCTACCGCATCGAGGCGTTCCGCAACCCGGCGACCTCCCTCCGCCCCCGGCTGCGGACCTTCGGCGCCAGCGGGCGGCTCACGCTCGTCAGCACCTCGATCGCCGCGGGCCAGGTGTTCGACGGGACCGACCTGACCGGCGCGATCTACCTCGAGGTCACGGGCACGGCCGGGAACCGGACGATCACCGCGTACCGCGACCAGGGGCGCGACGCGAGCGCGCAGATCGGCCAGGTCGTGGGGGTCGCGGACACCCAGGCGGGCGTCACGATCCCCTGCACCGTCCCCGGCGCCTTCGACATCGTCGTCGACGTCAACGCCCTGACCGGGGGCGAGGTCGACGTCCTCGAGACGCTGTGGCGCATCGACCCGCCCCAGCTCACCGGGGCCGACGAGAACCGCTCGGGCCCGGCGACGATCGTCGAGTCGAGCCCGCAGAGCCTGGCCGACGCCGTCTCGCCCCCGGCCAAGGGCGCGGCCTCGACGCACACGATCACCTTCAGCACGCCGGTCATCGTCCGCGGCTCGCCCGCGCACGTCATCCGCGTCCAGTTGCAGAAGGGCAACGCCCAGACCAGCCCCTTCAGCTTCGCCAACGTCGCGGCGGACCCGGCCACGAACCTGACCTGGACCGTGAACGCGGCCACCGTCCCGAACGCCGACCTGCAGGTCCTGCTCGACCCGGGCAACGCGGTCGACGGCTCGATCCTGTGGATCCGATACATCGGCGCCGCCGACCTGCCCGCCGGCAACCACTCGCTGACCCTGCGGCAGGTCGTGAACTCGAACGACGAGGGCACGGACTTCTTCGCGACGGTGTCGATGTACCGCCAGAGCAGCGGCGGCCCGCCGGCCGTGCTCGCCGCGGGCGACCGCGTGCTCGCCGAGACGAACACGCCCAACTTCTCGCTCTCGGGCGCGCAGTTGACGAACGTCACCGCGTCGCCCACGGAGACGCGAGCGGCGCAGCCCTCGGGCTACACGCTCCAGTTCCGCAGCCTCACGCAGATCCCGTCGGACGGCCAGGTGCGGGTCGTCTTCCCGCGCAGCCCGCTCGACAACAGCGTCACGTTCGACCTGAGCGCGCTCGACAGCCAGGTCCTCGGCGGCGCGGTCGGCCTGTGGGAGGTCGACCTCGGCGCAGGCTTCGTGCCGCTCTCGGGGGCGGTCATGCGACTCGACCCGGCGGACGGCTCGGACAGCACCCTCGTCATCTCGCGCAAGGACGGGGTCGGCGTCCTGGGCGACGGCATCACGCCGATCCTCCACCGCATCACGATCGCGGCCGCCGCCGGCGCGGTGAACGTGGACACGAAGGGCAGCTACGCCCTGGCGATGTCGACCCACAGCTATGGCGGCGCCGACCAGACGCCGGGGAGCATCATCGAGGGCCCGAACGACTCCTCGCCGCCGTTCAACCTCGTGGGCGACCAGGCGACGGTGACGACCGTCGTCCTGAACCCGGCCGGGTCGGGCGCCGCGGGCGCGCAGCACACGGTGACCTTCACCACCAGCACGCGCCTCCCCGCCGACGCGCGCCTCGTGTTCACGTACGACGCCGGCGCCGACGCGTGGGCGAACGGCGCGCCCGGGTTCGATGCGGGCGCGAGCAGCCCCGGGCTCAACCTGACCAACTTCTCCTTCGCCGCGGGCGTGCTCTCCTGCCAGCGCGACAACCTGGGCTCGAGCCTGCCGCCCGGCACGTACTTCGTCGCCCTGACCGGGTTCACCAACTCGACCAACCGCCACCGCCAGCACCAGGTGACGGTCGAGACCCGCGACGCCCTGAACGTGCCGATCGACGCGGCCCCGGCCGTGCCCGGGACCTTCCCGCCGCGGTTCATCGTCCAGCCCGGGCAGGTGGCGAACGTGCTCGTCGTCCCGTCGCCCGCGACCGCCGGCAACACGGACGCCACGCACCCGATCGACCTCACGACCACCTCGGCGATCGCCCAGGACGCGCGCCTCCTCGTCCGCTACTCGGACCCGGGCTTCGACCTCTCGGCCGTCGGTGACTTCTCGCTCACCGGCGTGGGCAACCCCGCCCTGATCACCCTCGAGCAGGGGACGAGCGACGGCCGCGCCGTCATCGCGCTGAACCTCCCCGCCGACCTGGCGCCCGCGACGCGCACCCTGACCCTGCGCCACGTGCGCAACACGGCCAACGCGGCGTCGAACCACACCGTGAAGGTGGTCGTCCTCGCGCCGGGCGCCGCCGTCGCGGTGAACAACGAGCCGTTCGGCGCCCAGGGCAACGGCGACACGATCACCCTGGCGTCGGTCAACGGTCAGCCGCCCGTGGTCGTCCCGGGCTCGGTCACGGTCAGCACCGGCGTCGCCTTCGTGATCGACGAGGTCGCGGGGACGATCACCTTCCCGAACGGCAGCGCGGCGGGCACGGTCAGCTACCAGCGCTACCCCGAGGTCGTCGCGGCCGGGATCGGCTCGCCGGTGCCCGTCGACCTCGGCGGGACGTCGGCCCAGTTCGCCATCACCGGCGGCCCGGCCACGCAGGTCCGCTTCGAGAACGTGACCGTCGGCTCGGTCCGCAACCGCCTGGCCTGGCCGAACACCTTCCGCATCCAGCTCCTCGATGCGGCGGGCAACGAGACCACCAACACCGGCGGGCAGCCGATCGACGTCAGCTTCACGAGCGCACAGACCGGCGCCGGGGCGACGCTCCAGTGGGACGGCGGGGTGCCGCAGATCCCGACGAGCGCGATCTCGGCCACGGGCCAGGTCGTGCTCGACCTCATGAGCTTCCGCGGCCGGCTCACGGGCGTGGAGGCCGCCCCGGGCTTCAACACGGCGAACATCACGCTGACGGCCACGATCGGCGGGACGCCGCTCACGCTCGCGGGCGCCGCCGGGAGCAACGTCGTCAAGGTCATCCCGGGCAACTTCACGCAGGTGGCCTGGCCGGCGAGCGTGGGCCAGCAGACCGTCGACGCGCCGTTCACCGGGAGCCTGCTCCTCCAGGCCGTCGACGCCGACGGCAACCGCCCGCCGACGCCGGGCACGACGCCCAACCTGCGCGTGCTCCCGCGGACGGGGCCGACCACCGGCGCGGCCGACGAGGTCGCGCGCGGGAGCATCATCAACCTGGGCGGCGGCGGCGACCAGATCGACGGCGCTCAGCTCGACACGGGCGCGGGCACCTTCAACCTCGTGGGCACCGCCGCCCGGTTCGTCGGGCCCGCGGGCGACGCCTTCTTCCACGTGCACCGGGCCAGCGACGACGGGCACGTGACCACGGTGGACACGACGAACTTCCAGCCGACGCCGCCGCTCCAGGTGACGTTCGCCGCCGGCCAGGCCGCGCGCGTCGAGTGGACGCTCGCCTCGGCCTTCGGGCGGCGGGTGAGCGGCAGCGCGCCCGCCACGTCGATCCCCGCGGGCTCCTACAGCTTCACCGTCGCCCTCAACGGCGACAACCCCGCGCCCACGGCCAGCATGGTCGTCGGTGCGATCACCAGCGACGGCCCGGCGATCGCCGCCGCCCTGCAGACCGCCATCCGGCAGATGACCGCCAGCTCGGCGCCCCTGCAGAAGGCGTACAGCCAGGCGCGCGTGGCGTTCAGCGGCAACCGGTACGTCGTCGTCTCGGGCGTCGACGCGACCGCCGGCGCGAGCACGGTGGGCTCGTTCGTCGACGTCTCCGGCCCGACGACGCTCATGGACGCCCTGAAGCTCGTCGACGGGCAGGGGTCCGCGGCGACCGCCGGCGACCCGGCCGCGATCTACCGGATCGACGGCCTGTTCCCCACCGGCGCGGCGGTCGAGCTGCTCGATGCCGGCGGCAACCCGACGACGAACATCGGCTCGCCCGCGCGCTTCCTGCGCATCCGGGTCGCGTCGACCTTCAACCCGGGCTTCGACCGGCCGCGCCTGAGCTACGAGGCGCCCGCGGCGACGCCGGTGCCGGACGTGATGGTCGAGGCGACGCCGGACGTCGACTACGTCGACCTCCTCCCGCCCGGCGCGACCACGAACCTGGGCAACGTCCTGCGGTACGGCGGTGGGCACAACAACGGGCGGCCCATGCGCCTGTCGGTGCGCGTGGCGAGCCAGGACGGGGCCAACTCGCCGCGGGCCGTCCAGTCCGCGACCGGGACGCCGCTGGTCATCACCAAGACCGCCGCCGGCGCCGACTGGACGCCCGGGGACCTGGTCGGCAAGACGATCCTGTTCACGGGCGACGGCCCGGCGGTCGGCCGGCGGGCGGTGATCGCCGCCAACACCGCCACGACGATCACGATCACCGAGCCGCTGGCCCCGGCCGTGCGAGTCCTCACCGGGACCGTGAACGTCGTGAACGGCTCGTCGACGGTCACCGGCGCCGGCACCTCGTTCCAGAGCGACCTCCTCCAGGGGCACTGGATCGAGTTCTCGAGCGAGCCCGGCGTGTTCTACGTCGTCCAGACGGTGACCTCGAACACCGAGCTCACGCTGACGTTCGCCTACAACGGGACCAACGACGGCGCGGCGACGGTGACGCGCGGCGGCGCCCCGGGGGCAGGGAACACGTTCGAGGTCCTGACCCTGGCCGAGCTCCCGCTCGTCTCCTCGCAGGTCGACGGGGTCGACAACACGGTCGTGTTCACGCCGGCGAAGGTGTCGCGCGTCACGCTCCAGGGCTTCACCACCTTCCGCGTGGCGCAGCCGAGCACCGGCTCGGCGCAGGCCCAGGACCGCTACGGGAACCCGACGAACGACGTCGGCGCCGGGGCGGTGTTCGGCCTGGCGACCTCGCCGACCCCGGTCGGGGCGCCGTTCTCGGCCACGAACCTGCTCACCGGCCTGCCCGACGGCGGCGGCACGAGCGCCACGAGCGCCCGCTTCACCAACGGCGTGGCGACGATCTCGCCCGAGTACCGCGGCGCGGCCCTCGCCGACGGGTCCCAGACGATCACCATCGGCGTGACCGTGGATGGCGCGCCGGTCACCGTGCAGGGCGCGACCTACAACGTCGACGCCGGCGACCCGCTGCACGTGGAGTGGGTCGGCCTGAACGGGCGGATCCTCCACGCCGGCCGGCCGCTGAACGACTCGGCGGCGCCGACGGGCCTCGGCCCCGCCGGGGTCGGGCCGTGGCAGCTCCGGCTGTTCGACGCCGCGGGTAACGCCGTCGAGGCCAGCGACGTCCCGGCGGTCACCGGCGGCATCCGCGTCGACGTCGTGAGCGATGTCGACTTCCCCAAGCTGGATGCCCTGGCCGACCCCAGCCAGTCCGACGCCGTGGCGTTCGGCGCGGGCGGCACCAACCTGCTGCAGAGCGCGGCGTTCACCGGCAACACGGCGAACATCGCCAACATGCGCTTCAACGGTCGGAGCAGCCAGAACAACGGCCAGAGCCTGCGCGCGGTCCTCGTGTCGACCGGCGGCGTCGAGACCAACCTCATCCCGGTCACGCTCGCGCCGCCGGCCAACCCCGTCGCCAACCCTGCGTTCACCGTGCGCCCCGGCGCCCTGGCCCACTTCCACTGGGCGCTCTCGAACACGCTCGTCCAGCAGCCCAGCCAGCCGCTCGACCCCCTGGGCACCTACGAGGTCCACGCGCACGACGCGTTCCACAACCGCCTGGGCGCGGCGGGCGAGACGTACGAGGCCCGGCCGAACACCCCGATCGCCGGGAGCGGGTTCGACCTGACGACCCACGCCGGGACGACGCCCGAGCTCGTCTACGTCATGCCGATCAACCCGTCGGATCCGGGGTGCCGCCTGAACTTCGGCGCGACCGACCCCGGCGCGGGCGCGCCGCTCCTCGGTCGTGTGCGCCTGGACAAGGGCGGCGCCGGCGCCTTCGCCTGGAGCAACGGCACCTTCCGCCTCGGCCCCTCGCCGCAGGCCGACCTGCGCTACTTCGGCATCAACGGCGACGTGCAGCTGCAGGTCGACGTCAGCCGCGTCACGCCGGGCAGGACGATCGGCGCCCTCGCCGGGACGGTCGCCGTGACCAACGGGTCGAACGTCGTCGACGGCGCGGCCACCCAGTTCACGACGCAGGTGGTCGTGGGCGAGCGGATCGAGTTCGCGAGCCAGCCGGGGACCCTGTACGAGGTCGCCTCGATCTCCGGCGACCTCCAGCTCGTCCTGACGAGCAACTACACGGGGACGACGAACCTCAACACCACCGGGACCACCCTCCGGCCGATCCTCGGGTCGGTGACGAACGCCGCCAACCCGGGCGGCGCCACCACGACCGACAACATCCGCATCGGCGCCGGCGCGGTGGACCACTTCTGGTTCCAGGACGCGACCGCGCTGGTCCGGTGGGACGTCGGGCAGACGAACGACACGGCGTGGAACGCGAACAGCGCGGGCTCCCAGCTCGTGGCCCGCGACGTGGCCGGCAACACGATCAACACGTACACGACCGAGGGCGAGGACGTCCGGCTCATCACCTACGCCCACCACATGCAGGGCACGGCGACGGCGTACGACGGGACCACCTTCGTCCTCACCTACACGGGCATGCCGACGGCCGCGGTCACGCCCGACAACGTCATCCTGGTCAACCGCCGCACGGGCGCCGTCGCCAAGGTCGTCGGGATCAACGGCCAGGCGATCACGCTCGAGGCGCCCGGGTTCCGCTTCGGCGCGAACGCCGACAACACGCTGGTCCTCAACACGGACGTGCTCGACGTCCTCGTGCGCCTCGACCCGCTCACCTGGCGCTTCAGCGTCGGCGACAACGTCGCGAACACCAACCGCAACGGCGGCGTCAACAACGACCAGCCGCACATCCTCAGGACGCAGTTCACCGCCGCCGGCGGCACGTTCAGCATCAACTCGACGCTGGGCGGCGCGGCCAACGGGTGGCGCTGGACCGGGCAGATCCCGGCGGGCGGGACGATCATCTTCCGCCCGGTCATCAACACGGGCCTGGGCCAGTTCGAGCACCGCGGCGTCCGCGTGGGCAGCGGGGGTCCGGGGCTGCCCGCCCGGGGCGGCGTCGAGGTCCCGATCGGACCGGGCACCGTCACCGCCTTCCAGTGGAGCGTCGCCGGGGTGCAGCAGAACGGGGCCCCGTTCGCAGGCACGAACACGCTCACGGCGGTCGACGTCTCCGGGAACGTCAACACGACCTTCAACGGCACGACGAACCTGACCGTGAGCGTCGCCGCGGCCTCGCGGGTCCCGACGGTCGGGACGCTGCTGGTCGAGGGCCCGGCCTCCTCGACCACGTTCACCACCAACGACCCCGCCGTGACCGCGGCGGTGGTCGGGCGGACCGTGCACCTGTTCGACAACGGCGGCACGTTCAAGACGGACGCGGTGATCGTGGCCTACGACAGCGTGACCCGCGTCGTCACGACCACCGACATCGCGCCGCTCGCCTACGTCGCGGGCGGCACGCCCGACCGCTTCGCGATCGACCCGTTCCCGCCCGGCAACGCGCCCACGCTCACCCCGACGCAGATCACCGGCGCGGGCTGGACCAACGGCGTGGCGAACCTGAGCGCCGGCGGCCTGGGCCTCACCTACCGCGGCGTCGCCAACGGCCTCCAGGTCACCGTGACGGCGACGTCGGGCTCGGTCACCGCGACGTCGGGGCCGATCACCCTGAACCCGGGCGCCGGCACCAAGGTCGCGCTCCTCTACCGCGGCCTGGGGCTGGGCGTGCCCGACGAGCTGCTCGTCGAGGGGACGCCCAACGGCGCGGGCGGGAACCCCTCGATCGTCCAGGCGATCGTCAACCCCGCGATCGCCCCCAACCAGGCGCTCGCGGGGACGGTGGTCGTCCTCGACGCCAACAACAACCGCCTGACGAGCGTCGCCGGCAGCACCGCCTCGGTGCTCAGCACGGACCCGTTCGGCACCCAGGGGCCGCAGGGGCAGGCGTGGGACGGCACCGGCCGCGTCCAGTTCTCCGTCCAGGGCCGCACGGTGACGGGGCTCACCGCGCCGCCGGCGACCCGCGCGACCCCCGCATCGTGGTCGCTCCAGGTGAGCAACACCGGCGGCTTCGCGACCCCGGCCGGCGTGGCGACGCGCACCTTCCGCGTCGTGACAGATGGCGTCAAGCGGGTCGAGTACATCTTCGACCACGCCGACGCGGCGACCGGCACGTTCGGCGTCGGCGACACGGGCACCGCCACCACCCTCCAGGTCGGCGCCGGCACGCCCTTCAGCGCCGACATGGTGGGCATGGTGCTGGTCAACACGACCAACGGCGGCGCCTACGGCCGGATCACGGCGGCCACGACGACGCAGCTCACCTTCAACGCGCTCCAGGGCGCCGACCCGACGCGGGCGCAGCTCTGGCTGGCGGGCGACTCCTGGCGGGTCGTCCCGATGTACCGCATCGACGGCATGACGAGCTCGACCCCGGGCTCGCCGGGCGTCGAGGGGTCGACCAACACGCGGGTGCTGACGGTCGGGACGGCGGTGAACGGCCGCGTCCTGCTGCTCGACTCGGGCAACAACGTCACCGCCGGCCCGGGCGGCGACAACGTCACCGTGAACACCACCGACCCGTTCGACGTGCACCCGTCCGGCACGTTCGTGAACGGCGTGTTCTCCTTCGCGCTCACGGCGCGCCAGGCGGCCCACAACACGGGCCAGCCGCCGCTGCCGCGCGACGAGAACGACCTCAACGTCATCCTGAACCACACGGTCTCGATCGCGCCCACCGGCGCCTCGTTCGGCGGCGGCGGCGTGACGCAGCAGGGCGCCTCGAACTACCAGGCGGTGCCCGGCGCGGCGGCCGGGGTGGTCCTGGTGGTGGCGCCGCCCTCGCAGCGCATCCGCCGCGGCGATGCGACCACCCCGCTCTCCGGCACGCCGCCGCTGCAGACGGCGGGCGCCGGGTTCCTGGTCCGCGCCTACGTGGTCGACCAGCACAACAACCCGGTCGACTACACCGGGCAGATCTCCTTCTCGCTGCCGGGCGGCGGCACGGCGGGGCCGTTCGCCGTGACCGAGGGCGACACCGGCAACGTGAGCTTCCTCACGCTCAACCGGTCGGGCCACTTCCTGCAGATCACCCCCCAGAACCCGGTGCCGAACCTGACGACGCCCACGCTGCGGCCCACGGACCGCTTCGATGTGAAGCCGGGCGCGCCCGCCCACGGGATCGTCTATGTCAGCGTGGCGACCGGCGGCGGCGGCGTGGAGACGCTCAACGCCGGCCAGAGCGCGGTCGGTGACCCGCCCGGCTCGCTGACGCTCAGCGGCGGCACGCTGCGGGCGACGGCCGGCGAGGACAACGTCACGATCACGGTCGCGGTGACCGACGCGCTGTCGAACCCGGTCCTGCTGCACGAGATGCAGCCGGCCGGCGACCGCCGGGCGCGCATCACGACGTCGGACCCGAACAACTCGGTCTTCGAGTACGACTTCACCGGCTCGACCGCGTTCTTCCAGCCGACCCACACCTACGGCGGCTTCCCGGCCGCCGGCACGCCCATGGCCACCGCGACGCTCGCGCGGACGATCACGCTCACGCGGGCGCAGCTCCAGCATGTCCTCGACATCGAGCCGGCGAGCCTCACCGACGACCTCCCGGGCGCGATCACGGCGCACCGCTCGAGGCCCATCCGGATCGACCCGGCGGCGGTGGCGAAGGCGGTCATCGTCCTCCCGGGCCAGACGCTCAACACCGGCGCCAAGACCGGGCAGCCCGTCTTCCAGGGCTCCCCGCAGGATCAGGTCGAGGGCGTCGAGTTCCCCGTCCGCGTGTTCGCGGTCGACGCGTTCCACAACATCCAGTACGGAGACTCGACCTCGACGCTCGACACGCTCGTCACCGACGAGGGCACGAACTACGTCGGCGGCCTCGGCTTCCGGCTCTCGGCGGAGGGGGCGGCCACGCTCGTGAACAGCGGGCAGCTCGAGTTCACGGACCTCAACGGCCTGGTGATCGCCCAGCTCCCGTTCGCCAACGCCTCGACGGGCGCGGACGTCGCCTCCCGCATCCGGCAGGCGGTCCGGGAGCAGACGATCGCCACCAGCGAGGCGACGATCCGCTTCGACGCGTTCTTCCTGCCCGAGTTCTCCCGCTACCTGCTCGTGAGCGGCGCGGCGACGAAGCCGGCCCAGCCGACCTCGCGCGTGGCCATGGGGGCCGCCACGACGGCCGGCCTTCAGCTCGTCGGCGCCGGCTCGAACGGGCGGGACGGCGCGGTGTCGCCTGCGCCCGTGGGCGGCGTGGACTTCGCCTCGGGCGTCCTCGCCTTCACGGTGCGGCACGCGGTCGCGGCCGACATCCACTTCCTCGACGCCTCGCTCACGATCAACGGCGGCACGGTGACGGCGCGCTCGGAGAACTACCGGGTGCTCGAGCCGGACTTCGCCATCGCGTCGGTCACCATGCTCGATGACGGGGCGGGCAAGATCGACCGGGCGCGCCTCGTGTTCACGCTCGGCGCCGACCCGAACTCGATCGCCGGGGCGGCGGGGCAGTTCGAGCTCACCCAGACCCGGGGCGGCCAGACCGTCACCCTCCGGGGGAGCTCGGCCTCGCTCCTGAGCACCGTGGTGTCGAACGACACGATCGACGTGCTCTTCAACGGCAAGCTGCCGACCACCTCCGTCGACGGGCTCACCCTCACCTACACCCGCCCGCTGAGCGGCGGGCTGCGCGGCGACCCGAACACGGGCGGACGCCCGCTGGACACGGTCACCCGGACGAACGTGAACGGCCAGGGGGAGATCCGCGACGGCGCGGTCCCGGCGCTCGTGAACGTCACGCGCGAGGACACGGACGGCGACGGTAACGTCGACCTGATGCGCTTCGTCTTCAGCGAGGACGTGGGCCTCGGCGCGGGGGCGGGCTTCCACAAGGGCGCCTTCGGGGCCGGCGACGTGACCACGGCCGCCGTGAACGACGGGTTCCTCATCTCGATCGACGGCGAGGCCCCGCAGGCGATCGCCCTGGGGGACGTGCAGACGGGGACCTCGATCGCCGCGGCGATCCAGGCCGGCGTGCGCGGCCTCACCGCCGCGAACCCGCTGAAGCAGCGCGCCTACGACAACTTCACCGCGACCTATGACGCGCGGACGGGCCGCTTCCTGCTGCGCTCCGGCGTCGGCCTGCAGCACGACGGCGCGCGCCTCGTGCTGGACTGGGCGTCCTCCCGGGTGGTCGTCACGCCGCAGGGCGGGAACAACGGGGCGGCGCACCTCGGGCTCGGCGCGGCAGGCTTCGAGCGGCAGGGCTTTGGCGACGCCCAGGCGGGCTTCGCCGTCTCCACGGTCGGGCCGCCCATGGAGGTGGTCGCCGGCACGTCCGACCAGCTCCGCCTCCAGCTGTCGGGCGACACGCCGCGCCTGTTCAGCCTCTCGATCACGGTCACGCCGGGCACGACGCCGAGCATCGACGACCGCGGCCGCGCGATCGCCGAGCGCCTGCAGACGGTCGTGCGCCAGATCGTGAGCCAGTCGCCGTCGCTGCAGCCGGCCTACAGCGGGTTCACCGCGCTCTGGGACGCCCCGCGCCAGCAGCTCGTCCTCATCGCCGGCAACGCCGACCCGTCGTCGCGCGTCGAGGTCCTCGCGACCGGGACGCCGCAGGACGCGTCGGCCAACCTGGGCCTGGACAACGCGACCTCGCACCAGGGCAGCGCGCTCTCGAGCGGCCAGGCGCGGCCGCTGGACGACCTGATCGTGCTCTCGCAGGACGGGGTCCTCAACCTGCTCGCCGGCCGCACCCACTCCGACGTCGTGGTCTCCGGGGGCCGGATCGACGTCCGCCTGACGAACGTGCCCGGAGCCGGGACGGCCATGCCCCGCTTCGCCTGGATCGACGCCGGCGACGGCGGCTTCGTGCAGGACCGCGCCGCGGCGCCGCGCGCGCTGCCCGAGTCGACGAACGTGTCGGACCTCTCGGCGCGCTTCGCCGTCGTGCTCGATGACGACGGGACGGTCGACGGGGTGCTGCGCGCGGCGCCTGGCGACGTGCTCCTCGACGCGAGCCAGAGCCTCCCCCCCCTCCTGACCACGGGCGGCCGGGTGCGCTACCGGTGGGAGCAGACCGGCACCACCGACCCGGGTACGCTGACCATCGACAACGGCGACGGCAACCCGCCGGGGCAGACCACCGCCGACCACACCTCGCCGCTCGCGCGGATCCTCGGGGTCACGGCGCCGGGCGACTACAACCTGCGCCTCATCGTCACGGTCGTCGACGACGCCGGGGACCCGCTGCCCAACGCCTTCACCGACGGGCAGGGGCAGGTCGTGCGCGACTTCCGCGTGCGCATCACCGACGAGCCGCCGATCGCGATCATCGCCGGCCCCAACCCCCTCGTGGTCAACGGCCCGGTGCGGCTCGACGGGACCCAGTCGCTCGACCCCAACGGGGGGACGCTGAACTACCTGTGGACGGCGGCGCGCGCCGACGGGACGACCGTGGTGACCGCGTTCGACGACGCCTCCCTGGCGTCGCCCATGTTCTCGCCGCCCGAGCAGGGGGTGTTCACGATCAGGCTCTACGTGGCCACGGCGCCGGCGATCCCCACCACGGCGTCGCCGTCGACCACGCGCCTCGTGTCGAACGGGGTCGGCGTGCCCTACGCCGACCCGGGCCCCGACCTCACCGGGCGCGCGCGCCAGCCGGTGGTCATCGACGCCTCGCTCAGCCAGCCGCCCGGGTCGCTCACGTTCCAGTGGTCGACCGTGGCGTCGCCCACGCCGGTGCCGCTGTCCGTGTCCGGGGCGACCGTCCAGTTCACGCCGCCGGTGCCAGGGCTCTACCGCCTGCGGCTCGTCGTCCGCGGCGCGGGCGGCGTCGAGAGCGCGCCCCGTGACGTGTCCGTCATGGTGGTCGACGACCTCGTCCCGTCGCCCCGCGCGGCCCCCGTCGCGCGGCCGCGCCTGGTCGGGCACCGGCGCGCCGTGTTCCTCGCGCAGGCGCCGGCCAGCGCCCCGACGACGGTCGTGCTCGACGACGGCCAGGAGAAGGCCCTCGAGGCCTACCTCGCCCCCGCCGACCCCGCGCCGTCGAGCACGGGGCTGGTGAGCTTCGAGGTCATCGCGGGCGGGGCCGTCGTGGCGAAGGGCTACGTCCGACCGCCCGCCGGCCGCGACGTCGCCCGCCTCCGGCTGCCGGACGGCACCTCGGCCGCGGTGATCGGGTTCGCGCGCAGCGGCGACACGGTCATGCTCGACGGGACGCAGAGCCAGTCGACGACGAGCGTGATCTCCGAGTACACGTGGCGCCAGGTCGGCGGCCCGTTCGCCTTCACGTCCCGCAAGGGCGGCGTGTTCGCGGTCACGGTCGTCACCGGCCTCTACGAGCTCGAGCTCACGGTCGAGGACAGCGCGGGCCTAGCCTCGCGACCGGCGGCGCTGAAGCTCCCCGTCCTCCCCCAGAGCAGCGATGGCCAGGGGCCGCCCGCGGCGGTGGCCACGGCCCCCGCCCGCGCGGCGGCCGGCCAGTCGGTCCAGCTCGACGGTTCGTCGAGCGTGAGCCGCGCCCCGGGGACCGTCACCTACCGCTGGGAGCAGGTGCTGGGCCCGCCCTGCGCGCTCTCCGGCGAGACGAGCGCCTCCGCGACCGCATCGCCGCAGGCGCCGGGGGTCTACGCGTTCCGCCTGCGGGTCGTGGATGCCAACGGCGTGGCCGACGTCACCGAGGTGGCGTTCGGCGTCGACGACGCGGCCTTCCAGGCGCCGGTCGTCACGGTGAGCGGGCCGACGACGATCGCCCTCGCGCCGGGGGTCCAGGAGGCCGAGACGACGCTCTCGGCCGCCGCGTCGACGACCGGCGGCGGGACGGTGCGCTACCTGTGGACCCAGCTCGACGGCTCGCCGGTGTTCCTCGACACGACGGCGGGCGACGCGCAGCCGCGGCTGCGGCTCCGGGCGCCGGGCTGGTACCGCTTCGCCGTGCGCGCGGTCGTGCGCGACCAGAGCGGCGCGATCGTCACGGCGAGCGCGCCGGCGACGGCCGCCTTGCTCGTCACGGGCGGCCAGGACATGGCCCTCGTCGACGGCGCCTTCCAGAAGAAGTCGTCCGGCGGCTGCGCGCTCGCGGCCGGGCGCGGCGGCCCCGGCCGCGGGGGCCTGGCGCTCCTGCTGCTCGCCTCGCTCCTCGTCGCGGCGCGGGGCGGGAGGCGCGCGTGAGCCGGCCCACGGAGAACCCCACGGACTGCATGATGACCCAGCCCCGCCTCCGGCTCCTGCTCCTCGGCGTCCTGACCCTGGGCCTCGGCGGCTGCGGCGCCGCCTACTTCGGCGCCGCGATCGGCGTCATCGCGACCCAGGAGAAGACGTCGAAGGTCCGCACGACCGCCCCTGACGGGGCGCTCGCGGCGATCGAGGCGCCGACCCTGGCGACGCTCGTCATCGGCGCCACGCCGACCCAGGACGCCCAGGGTCGCACCGGGCTGCCCGTGCAGGAGGTCCGCTTCCCGGACGGCTACGGCGAGTCGCGCTCGGACCGCGGCGCCGCCACCTCGGTGACCGGCGGCGCCCAGCTCGTCCTGTCCGTCAACGGCGACCCGGCGCAGACGGTCACCCTCGACGCGGCGTCCACGGGCGCCACCGTCGCCGCCGAGATCCAGGCCAAGGTGCGCCTGCTGAACCCGAGCGGGGCGGCGCCGGCGGCCGCCTACGCCGACTTCAGCTGCACGTTCGATGCGGCCGTCCGTGAGTACGTCCTCCGCTCCGGCGTTCCGGGCGCGGCGTCCGCGGTGGTGGTCAACCCGACCGGGGCCACTCCGACGGCGGGCAGCCCGGCCGCGCAGACGGCCGCCGCGCTCCGCCTCGGGGCGTCGAACAACGGCGTCGAGCGGCGCGGGGCCGAGAACGTGCGCTGGACCGTGTTCAACCACGGGACCGACACCCTGACGGCCGGCTCGACCGTCAGCATGTACCTGTCCCGGACCAAGGGCGTCGACCCGACGTCGCTGCTCATCCGGCGGGAGGCGCTCCCCCGCGCGGTCGAGGTGTCCCGCGCCCGGCGCTTCACCAGCGCCAACCAGGCGCCGCCCGAGACGCTCATCGCCGTCCAGCAGTCCGGCGAGGTGCTCATCCGGCCCGGCCAGTACTACCTCGTCCTCGCGCTGGAGATCGCCGGCGACGTGGTCACGGGCGACAACGTCGCCTTCATGATCACGCCGGTGCAGCTGTGCGCGCCGTTCGGCGGGATGCCGGCGCCCAACGCGCCGGCGCCGGGCACCCCCGCCGACCTCGACTTCGCGCCGGTCTCCTTCGAGGCGCCGATCGCCGCCGTGACGGACGCCACGACGGTGTGCAACCTCACGGTGACGAACCTGGGCGCGGCGGTCGCGGCGCCGACGAACCTCACGGTCGACGTGGTCCTGAACACGACCGACGAGTTCCGCCCGCCCACCGGGGTCCACGATCCGGACGGGACCGTGGCGGGCCTGTTCGTGAACCCGGCGGACGTCGCCCAGGGCGGGACGCTCGTCCTCGACCCGAGCGGCGCCGGGGGCAGCGGGATCGTCCTCACGGTCGCGGGGACCACCGTCACGGCGGTCGTCGAGCCGACGACCACCGTCAACGGCCTCATCCAGGCGGTCGACGCGAGCACGGCGGCGCGGGCGGTCGTGGGGCTCTTCTGGGACCGCGCCGGGGACCCCGCCACCGCGACGATCGCCGCCCTGTTCACGGCGGCCCAGCGCGCCGGCGCGGCGACCCTGCCCACGGGCGGGCGCATCCTCCACCGGCAGACGGTCGTCTTCCCGGCGTCGGCCCTGCAGCAGACGCGCGCCACCTACGTGCTCGACGTCGCCACGCCGAACGAGGGCCGGATCGCGGGCCTGCCGCTGCGCTTCACGAGCTTCGTGCGCATCACGCCGCCGGCGGGGGCGACGCCGGAGAACGACCAGAACAACGTGCGCCGCGCGCCCAACTACACGCGGCTGTACAACCAGTCGACCGCGACGTTCGACAACGGCGTGCTGCTGCCGACGTTCCGCCCGAGCGACTTCGCCCGCCTCGAGCCGGTCACGCAGCGCCCGGTGAACACCGGCTCGATCCAGCAGGGGCAGCAGCGCGTCTTCCGCTTCGAGATCCCCAGCACGGGGTTGACCCTCAACGAGAGCCAGCTGCTCGTGCTCGTGCGCACGAGCTTCTTCGACCCGCACGTGGAGCTCCTCGACTCGACCGGGCGCCCGGTCGCGCGCTCCGACGACAGCGCGCTCGGGCGCGGGGCGCTGCTCTACCTGCCCGTGGCGGCGAACGCCAACCAGCTCGTCTTCTACCTGATCGTCTCGAACGCGCTGCTGGACGACAGCGACATCGGCGGCGCGGGCGCCTCGTTCGACCTGACGATCAGCGTGAACCCCCGCCAGCCGGGGGACCCGTCGCTCACGCAGGCGGTGCGCGTCGAGCAGCTGTTCGACGCGCGCGACGAGCCGACCGCGCTGGCGCCGGCCGCGGGGCTCGTGCAGAACGCCAAGGTGATCCCCTTCGACCTGGCGCAGACCAAGTCGGAGGTCATGTTCGTCCTGCCCGGGCGCGCCCGCGTGCGCTTCCGCACGACGCCGGTGTTCGAGGTCGGGGTGAACGCCATCATCACCCGGTTCAACGAGGGCGAGGTGCCGACCGGGGTGCAGTTCCAGGCGGAGGTCGACCCGGCGTCGCTGGAGGTCGTCTACCGCCCGAGCGACGGGACGATCGAGACCAGCCACCTGCTGCGCCCGGGCGTCTACACGATGACCTTCAACTCGCTGGACGGCCCCGACGCGCGCACCCTCCTCCTCAAGCTGAACGTCGAGTTCGTGCCCGGGAGCGTGAACTGATGCCGCGGCGGGGGGGGCGCGGGCGGGTCGGCCGGCGGTTCGTCCTCCGCGGGGCGGCGGCGGCGGGCCTCGCGGGCGCCGCCGCGCTCGTGTCGTCCTCCGTCCTCCTGCACGAGCACGAGGCGCCGGCGCGGCGCGTGGTCGTCGCGCGGGCGCCGCTCCCGGGCGCGGGGTCCTCCCTGGTCGCCCTCGCCACGGGCGGCGGCGCGCCGGGGGCGGCGCCGACGCGCGAGTCCTCCGGGCCCGCGCCCGGCCGGCCCTCGCCGGTCGTCCACGTCGCCGGGCTCACCCGAGGCGGTCCGCAGGGTGAGCGCGCCTTCGAGCTCGAGGCCCTGCAGATCGAGGGGGCGCGCCTCGACCGCCTGGAGCAGGCCGTGCGGCGCGAGCCGGACCTCGGCCGGCGGCTGGCGGCCCTGGACGAGGTGACCCGATCCCTTCCGGCCGACCGCGCGATCGCGCTGCTCGAGCGCCTCCTCGACCGCCCCTGCGGCGCGTCGGGCGACGAGCTCCGCTCGTTCCGCATGGGCGCGCTCGGCCGCCTCGGGGCGCACCGGGAGCACCCGGCGGCCGAGCGGCGGCTCCTCCGGGTGGCCGCCGACGCCCAGGCCCCGCGCCCGGAGCGCCTGATGGCGCTCGAGGCGCTGCGGCGCGAGGGCGGGGTCCTGCACTCCGCGCGGCCGGCGCTCGAGCGGGTCGCCTCGTCCGACCCCGACGTCATCGTGCGCCAGCGCGCCTCCTGGGCGCTCGGCGAGACGGGCTGAGCCGAGGCCGGATCGGCGCGACAGGCGCGGCCTCCGTCCACGTCAGGACGCCTCTGCGCAGCGCAGCTGCTCTAATGGCCCGGGCGAGGCGCCGTGTCCTCCGAAGACCTACCCGAAGACGACGACGACCAGGGCGTCGAGGCGCGCCTCACGGGGCGCGAGGTCCTCGCGCGCATCGTCCCGTACACGCTGCGCTACCGGCGCGAGCTGCTCCAGGCGCTCGGGCTCCTCCTCGCGGTCGTGGCCCTGGGCCTCATGGGGCCGCTGCTGCTCGGCCAGGTCGTCGACGTGGCGCTCACGGCGGGCGGCCAGCCCGCCCCCTCGCGCCCGCTGCTCCTGCCCGTCTCCCCCGACCGCGGAGGGGTCCTGGTCCTCGCCCTGGCCTTCGTCGCCGTCGTCGTCACCGGGTTCCTGCTCGAGGCGGCGCTCGGCTTCCTCATGGCGCGCGTGGGCGTCGACTGCACCCTGCGCCTCAAGGAGGACCTCTTCCGCCACACCCTGACCCTCGACCCGGCCTTCTACCGCGACTACCCGCCGGGCCGGCTGATCGCCCGCGTCGAGTCGGACACCGAGGCGATCAAGAACCTGTTCACGGCCACGGCGCTCCAGGCGTTCCGCGCCGGGCTGACCTTCCTCGGGATCTTCGCCCTCATGTTCGCCTTCGACCCGCGCACGACGCTCGTCGTCGCGCCGGTCGTCCTCGGCCTGACCCTGGCGACGATCGTCTTCGTGCGCCTGGTCCGCGGCCTGTTCCGCGAGGCGCGCCGGCGCATGGCCGCGCTCACGGCCCAGCTCGCCGAGTTCATCCAGGGCGCCAGCGTCGTGCAGGCCTACGGCTACGAGCCGCAGGCCCGGGCGCGCATGCACGTGGAGAACCTCGGGCGCTACCGCGCCGAGGCGCAGGCGAGCCTCATCAACCAGGCGTTCTGGGGGTTCTTCGCCTTCTGCGAGGCGGCCACGGCGGCGCTCGTGATCTGGGTCGGCGTGGCGAAGGTCCTCGACGGGAGCCTGACCCTGGGCACGCTCATCATCTTCCTCGAGTACGTGCGCCAGGCGTTCACGCCCGTCGCCATGCTGTCGGAGTTCGTCAGCCAGGTGCAGCAGGGCTTCGTCGCCGCCGGCCGCGTGTTCGGGATCCTCTCGCTGCGCCCCGCCGCGCCCGACCCGCCTGGGGCGCTCGCCGACGTCCGCCTGCGCGAGGCGGTGCGCTTCGAGGACGTGCGCTTCTCCTACGACGGGAAGGTCGAGGCCCTGCGCGGCGTCTCGTTCGAGGTCCCGCGCGGCAAGCAGGTGGCCCTCGTCGGCGCCTCGGGCGGCGGCAAGTCGACGATCGTCAGCCTGCTCCTGCGCTTCCATGAGCCCACCGCCGGGCGGATCACCCTCGACGGCGTCGAGCTCTCGACGATCGCCCGCGCCGCCTGGCGCTCGCGCGTGGGCCTCGTGCTCCAGGAGGTGTCGCTCTTCCCCGGGACCCTCGGCGACAACCTGACCGTGTTCGACCCGACGCGCCCGCCGCAGGACGTCGCCCGCGCCTGCGAGGTCGTCGGCGCCGACGGGCTGGTCCGCCGCCTCCCCGGCGGGCTCGAGGCCACCCTCGCCGAGCGCGGCGCGAACCTGTCCATGGGCGAGCGCCAGCTCGTGAGCCTCGCCCGCGCCCTCGTCCACGACCCGGACCTGCTCGTCCTCGACGAGGCCACCTCGGCGATCGACCCGCGCACCGAGGACGACCTGCAGAGGTCGCTCGCCCGGCTGCTGGCCGGCCGCACGGCGCTCATCGTCGCCCACCGCCTGGCGACCGTGCGCCGCTGCGACGAGATCCTCGTCGTCGAGGGCGGGCGGATCGTCGAGCGCGGCACCCACGACGCCCTCTGGGCGCGCGAGGGCGGCGCCTACCGCCGCCTCGCCGCCCTGCAGTTCCCCGAGCTGCGCGCCGCGCCGGCGCAGGTGGTCGCGTGACCCGCCGCGCCTACCTGGCCGCGAAGGCCCGCTGGATCGCCCGCGCCTGGGGCCGCCACCGGCCGTGGGTCCTCGTGCTCGTGCTGATGACGGCCGTCTCGGCCGGCGTCACGCTCGCCTATCCGCTCGTCTTCGGGCGGGTCGTCGACGAGCTCCACCGGGTCGTCGTCGCGCGCGCCGCCGAGGCGGCCACGGTCGACCAGGGCGTCACGCGCGTCGTGGCGATCCTCCTCGGCCTCGGGCTCCTCCGCTGGGTGGCGGCCCTCTACCCGGGGCTGCGCGCGGTGGTGAACGCCAAGATCGACCTCGACCTGCGCGAGCGCGCCTTCGCGGCGATCCTGCGCAAGGGGCACCGCTTCTTCAACCGCTTCCGCACCGGCGACGTCGTCACGCGCCTCACCGACGACATCGCCAGCTACCCGAAGATCGCCTGGTTCTGCTGCTCGGGCCTGTTCCGCGCCCTCGACTCGTCGACGAGGGTCGTCGTGTGCCTGGCGCTCATGGTGTGGCTCGACGCCCGCCTGGCCGCCTGGGCGCTCCTCCCCGTGCCCGGGATGGTCGTCGTGTTCGTGCTCCTGCATCACCGCCTGGGCAGGGCGACGACCGCCCAGCGCGCGGCCGCGAGCGAGACGAGCGACCACCTCGAGGCCGCCTTCTCGGGCGTGACCGTCGTGCAGGCGCACCTCGCCGAGGACCGCATGGCCGACGCCCTGCGCGCGCAGCTCGAGCGCCGCGCCGAGGCGGAGGTGGCGCTCTCGCGCCTGTGGGTGCTGCTCTCCGTGTTCTTCCAGGCCCTCAACGTGGTCGGCCAGCTCGTGGTCGTCGTCGTGGGCGGCCTGCGCGTGATCGACGGCACCCTCGGCCTGGGCGAGTTCTTCGCCTTCTACCTCTACCTGGGCCTGCTCCTCGGGCCGATGATGGACCTGCCCAACCTGTTCGTCACCGCGCGCCAGGCCTTCGTGTGCATGGAGCGCCTCGACGAGCTCGAGGAGTTCGACCGCGCGGGCGAGGGCGGGGCCTGCCGGGGGGCCGCGCCCGTGGGCGAGGTGGGGCGGCTCGCGCTGCGCGCGGTCGAGTACGCCTACCCCGTCGAGGGCGGCGACGTGGCGCGGCCGGCGCTGCGCGGGGTCGACCTGGCGCTCGCCCGCGGCGAGCGGGTCGCCCTCGTCGGTCCGATCGGCGGCGGTAAGACGACCGCCGCGCGCGTGCTCGCGGGCGTGATCACCCCCGACGCGGGCCAGGTGCTCCTCGACGGGCGCCCGCTCGCCGAGCACGAGGCGGCGAGCTTCCGCCGCGCGGTGGCGTTCGTGCCGCAGGACCCGGTGCTCTTCAGCGCGACCCTCCGCGAGAACGTCGGCTTCGGGCGGACGACCGACGAGGCGGCCGTGTGGGACGCGCTGGACGTCGCCGGCGTCGCGGACGAGGTCCGCGCCATGCCGGGCGGCCTCGACCACGAGGTCGGCCTCCGCGGGCGCGGCCTCTCGGGCGGCCAGCGCCAGCGGCTGACGATCGCGCGCGCGCTCCTGGGCGCGCCGCAGGTGCTCGTCCTCGACGACATCACCGCCGCCCTCGACGCGGAGAACGAGGAGCGCTTCTGGCGGCGCGTCATCGCGCGCTGGCCCGGGCTCACGGCGCTGGTCGTCACCCACCGCCTGGCCACCGCCCGGCGCATGGACCGGGTCGTCATGCTCGACGAGGGGCGGATCGTGGCCCAGGGGCGGCACGACGACCTGATGCGCGACGTCCCCTGCTACCGCGACCTGTGGCGCTCGGGCGCCCTGGCGGCCGCCGCGGGGGCATGAGCGTAGGTCCGGCGCTCGCAGCGCATCGGCGCTACGATAGCGGCGGAGGCCGACGATGCCCTCGCCGTTCCCTGGCATGGACCCCTGGCTCGAGGACCCGCAGGTATGGCCCGAGGTCCACGCCCGCTTCGTCCCTGCGCTCGGCGATGCCCTCGTGACGGCGCTCAAGCCTCGCTACCTCGTGCGGATCGAGGAGCGGGTGTACGTCGACCGCGAGCCGCAGTCCATGCGCGCCGACGTGGCGCTCGTCGATCGTCGCGGGGGCGGGCATCCGCCTCACGCGGGGGCGGCGTCCACGATCGTGCCGGTGCTGATCCCCACGATCGTTCCAGAGGAGGTCAGGGAGCGCTACCTCGTCATCCTCTCTCGCGACGAGGAGGTCGTGACCGTCATCGAGGTCCTCTCGCCCACCAACAAGCGCCCGAAGGGAAGCGATGGGC
The DNA here is from genome assembly GCA_023954375.1 of Planctomycetota bacterium. GTDB lineage: Bacteria > Planctomycetota > J058 > J058 > J058 > JAMLIC01. The sequence continues at coordinate 4,202 of JAMLIC010000041.1, read as the reverse complement.
GCCAGGAGTACCTCGCCAAGCGCGAGCGGACCCTGCGTAGCACGGCGCACCTGGTCGAGATCGACCTCCTCCGCGCCGGCGAGCGCGTCCCCATGGCGAGACCGCTGCCGCCGGCGTCCTACTACGTCGTCGTCAGCCGCGCGCAGCGGCGTCCCAGGTGCGAGGTCTACCCGATTCACCTGCGCGACCGCCTGCCGCCCGTCGGGGTCCCGCTCCTCGGCGACGAGGCCGTCGAGGTCGACCTGCAGACGATCCTCGACACGGTCTACGACCGGGCCGGCTACGACGCCTACCTCGACCACGGCCGCCCCCTCCCGCCGCCGCCGCTCGACCCTGACGACGAGGCCTGGGCGCGCGAGGTCCTCGCGCGCGCCCAGGAGCGCTGACGGTCGCCCCCGGGCGCGGTATGACGGGCGCCCCATGCTCCACTTCTTCAAGTTCCGCCAGGACCTCCTCGACCCCGCGCCGGCGCGGGACGTGTACGTCAAGCGGCCGCCCGGGCGCGGGTGGCCGGAGGAGTGCCCGCCGGTGCGGGCCGCCAACGGGTTCGGCTTCGACCTGCTCGCCAACTTCGACCTGACGTTCGTCCGCGGCCGCGGGGGCTGGCGCGTCGAGGCGCCGGTCACGGTCGAGAGCGACTTCGCCTGGGCCCCGCCGGGGAGCGACCACGACCCCGGCCGGCCGCTCGAGCAGGAGTACGCCTGGTTCTGGGAGCGCGGGCAGACCCTGCCGCACCCGATCAGCGACGACGTCTACGAGGAGATCCAGCACCAGGTCAAGGTCAGCACCTTCCTCTACCTGCGCACCGACCAGAACGAGTGCCTGCTCCTCACCGACCTCCCCAACCAGCCGCGTGAGCGCCCGTGGCGCGCGCTGTCGGCCCTCGTCGAGACCGACTGGTACCCGGCCAGCTACCCCTGGCACTGCGTGCTCGAGCTCGACCCGCGCGCCAGGCGGGTGACGATCGCCCGCGGCGAGCCCCTGTGCCGCGTGCTGCCCGTGCGCCGCGACACCTACTTCGCGCGGTCGATGACCCCGCTCGAGTTCGACGACTTCTTCGCGCGCGGCCAGCGGTGGCTGGAGACGCACGGCCGCCCCGCGGCCCCGCACGCGGCCGCGCCCGAGGCGTCGAGGAAGCGCCGGCGGGCGGCGACCCCGTCCGAGCCCGCCCCGGGGACCCTCGACATCACCCGCACCTACTCGCGGCAGCAGGTGCGCTCCCGCTTCGTCGTCGGGCCCTGACCCCGCGGGGTTCTCCGCACCGCTGCGCGGGGAGGAATCCGCGGCCCCCGGCGCAAGTCCCGTCCCGGTCGTGCCCGGATCGTGGCTCGCGAGGTGCTGCGCTCCGCCGCGATGACAGGAACCAGGGTGGACGTCACGCGCGTGGTCGACCTCGAGGAGGTCATCATCACGGACGCCCTCGCCCGGCGACCGACCCGCGACCCCGATCACCGCGCGGAGAGCGCCGCCCTGCGCGAGCTCGCCCGCGCCACGGCGCGCGATCCCGGCGCCGTCCCGGAGATCCTCGTCCGGCTCGCGCGCCAGCTCTGCCAGGCGGGCACCGCCGGGCTGAGCCTCCTCGACCGCGACGAGCGCGGCGAGGAGGTCTTCCGCTGGGTGGCCCTGGCCGGCGCCCTCGCGCACGCCGTCGGCGGGACGGTCCCGCGCGGCTTCAGCCCGTGCGGCACGTGCCTCGACCGCGGGAGCCCGCAGCTCTACGCCCGCCCGGCGCGCCACTTCACCGACCTGGCCCCGGCGGACATCGTCGAGGGGCTCGTGCTCCCCTTCGTCGGCGAGCAGGGCCCGCTGGGCACCATCTGGGTCGTGGCCCACGACGAGGGGCGGCGCTTCGACGCCGAGGACGTGCGCCTGCTCACCAGCCTGGGCGACGTGGCCGCGGCCGTCCACGAGCGCGGGCGCGTCCAGGAGCGCGCCGAGGCGGCGCTGGCCGTGCGCGACCGCTTCCTGTCGATCGTCAGCCACGACCTGCGCAACCTCCTGAGCGTCGTGCTCATGAACTCGGTCATGCTCGTGCGGCACGCGGCCGGGGCCGGCCAGCCCGAGGTCATGCGCTGGGCCGAGCGCACCCGCGCCGCCTCCGACCAGATGTCGCGCCTCGTGCACGCGCTCCTCGACTCGGCGGCGATCGAGGCGGGCCGCCTGGAGCTGGCCCGGGAGCGGGTCGACGCGGCGGCGCTCCTGCGCGAGGCGGCCGCCGGGGTCGAGCCGCTCGCCGCGCCGCGGCGGGTCGCGCTCCTCGTGCCGCCGGCCGCCGGCGCCGACGTGGTCGTCGACGCCGACCCGGGCCGGCTGCGGCAGGTGCTCGACAACCTGCTCACGAACGCGATCAAGCACAGCCCGCCGGGCGGGACGGTGACCCTCGACCTCGCCGGCCGCCCCGAGGAGGTCGTCGTCTCGGTCCGCGACGAGGGGCCCGGGATCGACCCCGAGCAGGTGCCCCGGCTGTTCGAGCGCTTCGCGCCGGGGCGGCAGGGCGGCCACGGCCTGGGGCTCTGGATCTGCCGCGAGCTCGTCGAGGCGCACGGCGGGCGCATCGGGGTCGAGACCCTCGCCGGCGCCGGGTCCACCTTCCACGTCGCGCTCCCCCGCCGCGCGGGCTGACCCGCCGGCGACCCCACGCGGGCGCGCGCCCCCGCGCACCACATGCAGGTCGCGCCGCGCGTCCCGTCGAGTGGCGCGCGCCGTGGGCGCCCGCGCGCGGGCGCGCGGCGCTATCCTGGGGGCGTGAGCGCCGACCCCGCCCTGGCCCCGCCGCGCGAGACGCCGCCGGCCGTCCTGCTCTCGTCAGGGGACGGCCCGGCCCCGGCGCAGCCGCTCGCGGCGCTGCTCCGCTTCCCGGCCGGGTCTGCGGCGGAGGTCGTGCTGCCCTGGCTCGTCCGCCTCAGGTGGGTGGCCGTCTCCGGGCAGGCGCTCACCGTGCTGCTCGTGTGGTGGCTGCTCGAGGCGCAGCTCCCGGTGTGGCCGCTCGTCGCCATCATCTTCTTCGCGGCGGCCAGCAACGTCGTCCTGCAGCAGCTCCTCGCCCGGCGCGCGCCGGACCGCGGGCTCGTGCCGGCGGTCCTGACGCTCGACACGCTCCTCCTCACGCTGCTCCTCTACTTCAGCGGCGGGCCGACGAACCCCTTCGGCGTCCTCTACGTGGTCCACGTCGCCATGGCCGCCACGGTCCTCAGCCCGCGCTGGACCTGGTGGATGGTCGCCCTGTCCGCCCTCTGCTACGGGGCGCTGTTCCTCGACCACGTGCCGCTCCACCTCGCCGGCGGCGAGGTCTCCCCGCGCGTGTTCCTCCTCGGGTCGTGGGTGGCCCTGATCCTGGTGGCGGCCGTGACGGCCGTGTTCATCGAGCGGATCTCCACGGCGCTCCGCCGCCGCGAGGACCAGCTCACGCACGCGCGCACGCTCGCCGAGCGCAACGAGCGGCTGGCGTCGCTCACGACCCTGGCCGCCGGCGCGGCCCACGAGCTGGGGACGCCGCTGGGGACGATCGCCGTCGTGGCGCGCGAGCTCGAGCGCGCGGCGGAGCGGCTGCGGCAGGCCACCCCGGAGGGCGACGAGGAGGCCCTCGGCCGGCTGGGCGGCCTCATGGAGGACGCGCGCCTCGTGCGCGCCGAGGTCGACCGCTGCCGGCGCATCCTCGACCGCATGGGCGCCCAGGCCGAGCGCAGCGTCGTCCCGCCCCCGGCGCGCGTGGCGCCGGCCGACCTGCTGGCCGACCTGCGCGAGGAGCTGCCGGCCTCGCAGCGGCCCGTCCTGCGCCTCGACGACCGCGCCGGGCACGTCGACGTCCCCCGCGAGGACCTCGTGCAGGCGCTCCTGCCGCTCGTGACCAACGCGTTCGACGCCACCGAGGGCGCCGGCCCGGTGAACCTCGAGGTCTCGCGCGACGGGCCGCTCCTGCGCTTCGTCGTGCGCGACGCCGGCGCCGGCATGCCGCCGGACGTGCTCGCGCGGGCCAGCGAGCCGTTCTTCACCACCAAGCCGCCCGGGCGCGGCACGGGCCTCGGGCTCTACCTGGTCCGCCTCCTGGCCGAGCGCCTGGGCGGCCGGCTGCGCATCGAGTCGCGCGCGCCGGGCGGGACGAGGGCCGACCCCGCGCCGGCGGGGGCCCGGCGCCCGGCGCCGCGGGGGGGGGCGCCGCACCCCCCCCCCCCGCTTTTTGGCCCACCAAACCCCGGGGGGCC
>JAMLIC010000040.1 GCA_023954375.1 Planctomycetota bacterium | reverse complement strand
GCCATCGTTCGGCGCAGCCGCGATCACACTATCGCTCGCCGCTGCGGGAGGCGTGGGCGGCGGCGAGCTGCTGGAACAGCGCGCGCAGGTCGCCCTCCATCTCCCGGGGCGTCTGGTAGCGGTCCTCGGGCTTCTTGGCCATGGCCCGCGTGATGATGTCCTCGAGCGCCTGCGGCACCGCCGGGTTGATCGACCGGAGCGGGTCGGGCATGGCGTTGAGGATCTTCATGATGAACGAGCGGGTCGTCTTCTCGTTGAACGGCCGCTTGCCCGAGAGCATGTGGTACAGCGTCGCGCCGAGCGAGTAGATGTCCGAGCGCTGGTCGGCGTTGAGCGCGTTGTCGAGCTGCTCGGGCGGCATGTAGGCGAGCGTGCCCATGCCCTCGCCCGGCGCCGTCAGGCCGCTCTGCCCCGCCTCGGTGAAGCTCTTGGCCAGCCCGAAGTCGACCAGCTTGGCGACGCCCTGGGTGTTGACCATGACGTTCTCGGGCTTGATGTCGCGGTGGACGATCCCGCGCTCGAACGCGTGCTGCAGGGCGTTGGCGATCTGGATGACCACGCGCATGGAGTAGCCGACGTCGAGGCGGCCGTACTCCTCGATCAGCTTCGAGACCTCGCGGCCGTCGATGTACTCCATGGCGATGAAGTAGATGCCGCGGCTCTCGCCGGCGTCGAAGATCTGCGTGATGCTCGGGTGGACGAGCTGCCGCCCGGTGTCCGACTCGCGGAAGAAGCGCTGCACGTCCTTCTCGCTCGAGACGAGCTGCGGGCGGATCGTCTTGAGGGCGCAGATGCGCCCGTCCTTGCGGCAGAGCGCCTTGTAGACGGCGCCGAACGCGCCCTGGCCGAGCTTCTTCTCGATGCTGTAGCCGTCGACCATGTTCGGGTCGAAGTCGAACTGCTTCAGGCACTCGGCGCAGATGAGCCGCCCGTTGGTGTCCTGGCGGTAGCGGTTCTGCTGGATGTCCTGGGGCGGGATCGGCCGTCCGCAGTTGCCGCAGCGGTGGCCCTGGGGGGCCGGCGCGGCGCCGGCGTTGACGGCCAGGACGCGCAGCTCGTTCTGCCCCAGGATCACCTGGTCGTTGGGCGCGAGCTGCGACCAGCCCTGGGCGAGGCGCTGCCCGTTGACGTAGGTGCCGTTCGACGAGCCGAGGTCGGCGATCAGGACGCCGCGCGGCGTGTTCGAGATCTGGCAGTGGCGGCGCGAGATCGACGGGTCCTGGATGCGGAAGGTCGCCTCGGTCCCGCGCCCGAGGATGACCGACTGGTTGTCCTCGAGGGTGATCGTCTCGTTGGCGCGTGCGCCTCGAACGAGCCGGAGCCCGACGCGCATGGAGGTGAGCCTCGACTCCAGTGACGACCCAGGAGGACGGCCGCCCCCGCCGGCGGTGACGTAAACCCCGGTCTGTTCTAGCAGGCCCTCGGGGCGAGGGCAAGCGAGGCGCGGAGGGCCGCGGTCGCGTGCCTACCTCCGTCGATGCCCACGGGGTAGCGTGGGAGCTCGCCTCGCGGCGGAGGCGCCCAGGGGAGGTCCCGGCCCTGCGGATCACGCTGGTCTTCATCCTCACGCTGATCCTCCCCAGCGTGCTGCTCACGGCCTTCGCCTACCAGGCGATCGAGACCGAGCGGCGCGCGCGGCTCGCGGACCGCTCGCGCGCCCTGCGCGGCGAGGCCGAGTGGGTCGCGCGCGACCTCGACGAGCTCCTGGCCAGCCGCGCGCGCCCGCTGCAGGTCGAGGCCGCGCTCCTGGGGGGCCGGTCGCCCCTCGAGGCCGTGCCCGCCGTCCAGCGCCTGGTGGCCCGCGAGCCGATCTTCCGCGCGTTCATGGTGCTCGACCGCGCGGGCCGGCGCGTCCACCCGGCGACGCCCGCGACGGCGCTCGAGCGCCGGCCGGCGCCGGCGAGCGTCGTCGGCGGGCTCACCGGCGCCTGCCTGCCGCCCGACGAGGTGGCGCTGCTCCGGGCGATCGAGGCGCAGGCGCTCGAGCGCCGCGAGGAGGCCCTCGAGGCGCTGGCGCTCCTGCGGCGCCGGGGGACGCCCGCCGGGCGGGCCGCCGCGCTGTTCGACGCCGGGCGCCTGCACGAGGGGAGCGCCACGCTCACGGGCATGCTCAACGCGCTCGAGGCCTACGGCGAGCTGCGCCGCCTGCCGCTCGAGGCGACGTGCGCCCGCGGGCGGCCGGTCGCGGCGCACGGCCGCTTCCGCCACGCGCTCGTGTGCTACACGCTGAAGAACCGCCCGGCCTTCCGCGAGGGGCTCCTCGGGCTCCTCGACGAGCTGGAGCGCGCGGGCGAGGCGCTGCCGGCCGAGGCCGTGGTCGAGCTCGCCGAGCGCGCCGGGGCGCTCCTGCAGGACGAGGGCGAGGAGGCGCTCGCGGCGGCCCGGGCGATCGGCGCGCGCCGCCAGCAGCTCGAGCAGGCCTGCGCGCGGCTCGAGCAGCTCTTCGGGCCGGCGCTCCTGGCGGCGCTCGGCGGGGCGCGCCCGCCGCGGACGGGTCCGGCGCCGGAGCCCTCGGGCGTCCTGTCGGGCGGCGCCCGCCACGCGGCCGAGGTCGCCGAGGAGCGCCCGCACTTCCTCAAGGCGCGCTCGGCGCTCCGCCACGAGCTCGTGGCGCACGCGGCGCTCTGGGGGCGGCCGGCCGACCGCGCGCTGGGCGTGGTGGCGGTCGCGGTCGACCTCGACGCGCTCGAGCGCGAGCTGCGCGCGCGCGTGCGCACGCGCGGCTGGGGCGGCGAGCTCGTGCCGGTCGAGGCGGCGGCCGGGCTCGTCGGACCGGAGTCCGAAGACGCGGTGGCCCTCCCCCTGCGCGCGCCGCTCGAGCACGTGGCCGTGGTCGTGCGCGCGCCCCCCGACCCGCCGGGCCTGGTCGAGAGCGCCCTCGACCTCCCGCGCGACACGGTCTACCTGTGGGTGATCGCGCTCGCCGTGGGCGGGATCGCCGCCGGGGTGCTCGCGACCACGCGCACCGTGCTGCGCGAGGCGAAGGCGGGGCAGCTCAAGAGCGACTTCGTGACCAACGTCACGCACGAGCTCAAGACGCCGCTGACCTCGATCCGCATGTTCCTCGACACGCTCCTGCTGGGGCGGGTCACCGACGAGGCGGAGACGCGCGAGTGCCTGCAGGTCATGGCGCGCGAGGCCGAGCGGCTCACGCGCCTGATCGAGCAGCTCCTCGTGTTCAGCCGCATCGAGAGCAAGAAGTGGCGCCTGAAGCTCGGGTTCGAGCACCCGCGCGCGCTCGTCGACGAGGCGCTCAAGGTGCTCGCCGACCAGCTCGGGCGGCCGAAGGACGAGCTGGGGATCGAGGTCGTCGCCGTCCAGGACCTGCCGCAGATCGCCGTCGACCGCTTCGGCGTCGTCGAGGCGGTCCTGAACATCCTCCACAACGCCTGGAAGTACACCCCTGGCCCCGACCGGCGGATCCGGGTGGTGATCACGTCGCGGCGGCGCCACGTCGAGATCGCGGTCGAGGACAACGGGATCGGCGTGCCGCGCCGGGACCGGCGGCGGATCTTCGTCAAGTTCGAGCGGGGCACCAACGCCGAGGAGAAGCGGATCGAGGGCTCCGGGATCGGGCTGACCATGGCGACGTCGATCGTGCAGGCGCACGGGGGCACGATCACCTACGCGCCCAACAAGCCCCACGGGAGCAGGTTCTCCATCTGGCTGCGCAAGTAGCGCGTGCCGCGCGCGCGCGGGCCGGGTCCAAGGGCGGGGAACCCGGCCTCCGTGGCCGGCGTGTGTGTCACGTCGAGGTCATCGTTTTTGCAGCCGTCGTGGGAAACGGTCGGGCGGGCTGGTTAAGCTCTTCCCGACGGCGCGGACGCGCCTGGGGGGTTGGGCGATGGACACGATCCTTGTCATCGAGGACGACCCGGCGATCTCGCTCGGCCTGCAGAAGAACCTGAAGTACGAGGGCTACGACGTCCTCACGGCGGCCAAGGGCGAGGTCGGCCTGGAGATGGCGCTCGACCGCAAGCCCGACCTGATCATCCTCGACGTCATGCTGCCGACGCTCTCGGGCTTCGAGATCTGCAAGACGCTCAAGCGCAACGAGGTCGACATCCCGATCATCATCTTGTCGGCGAAGGACCAGGAGATCGACAAGATCATGGGCCTCGACCTGGGGGCCGACGACTACCTGACCAAGCCCTTCTCGATCCGCGAGCTGATCGCGCGGATCAACGCGGTCCTGCGGCGGAAGAAGCGCTACGAGAAGGAGCTGGAGACGTTCGCCTTCGGCGACGTGACGATCGACTTCACGGCGCGCACGGTGGCGCGCGGGGGCAAGCCGCTCGAGCTTTCGCCGCGCGAGTTCGACCTGCTGGGCTACTTCGTGCGCCACCCCAACGAGGTCATGGACCGGCGGCAGATCCTCAACAAGGTCTGGGGCTACGACTACTACGGCACGGCGCGCACGATCGACAACTTCGTCACGAAGCTGCGCCAGAAGCTCGAGCCCGACGCGGAGAACCCGTCGCACTTCGTCACGGCGCGCGGGATCGGCTACAAGTTCGTCCCCGACAAGTAGCTTCCCGTAGAGCCCTCGTCCTGCCTCCGGCTCCTCGGCCAGTGGTTCAGAGGTCGATCTGTCCGACCGACCCCGGGTGGAACGCAGCGACCAGCGAGGCGAGGCCGGGGAGGCCGAGGCGATGCGGCGCGGGGGGGGGGGGGGGAGGGGGGGGGGGGGGGCGGGGGGCCGATATCGATCGCCGGATCCTATCGGCCGCGCGCGCGCCGCAGCGCCCGGCATCCCCGGCCGCAGCCGTCGATCACCCGCGAGCGAGCTGGTCCCAGCCCTGGCGGGGGACCTCGACGACCTTCGTGTCGGGCGCGAACGTCCGGCGCTCGCCCGCGGCGCTCTCGGCGACGACCTGCCCGTCCTCCTCGGCCGTGACCTTCCAGGCCCTGTCCGGCGCCAGGATCGGCGTGGCCTTCTTCACCTCGGTGCCGCTGGGCTCCTCGCTGCCGCCCGGGGGGACGTCGAGGGTGAAGCAGCGGCCGACGGTCAGCGAGGAGAGGAGGACGGGACGGCGCATGGCGGGGGACCTCGTCGTCCCGAGATCTTCCCGCGGCGGGCGGGCCGCGCAAGGCCGCCCCGTCCCGTAGACTCGACATGTGACGGGCGCGGAGATGCTCCTCCTGGCGCTGGCCTGCTTCCTGGCCGGCGGGGTCGGCGCGACGTTGGGCCTCGGCGGCGGGGTGTTCATCGTCCCGCTGCTGACGATCTGGCTGGACGTCCCCGTGCACCAGGCGGCCGGCACGAGCCTCGTGTGCGTGCTGGCGACGTCGGCGGCCGGGTCGATCGCGCTCGACCGCACGCGCCTGGCCGACCCGCGCCTGGTGGCCTACCTGGGCGTGGCCACCGTGCTCGGCGGCGCGGCGAGCGCGGTCGTCGCCCCGGCCGTCTCGCCGCGCCTGGTCTTCGGGCTGTTCGGCCTGGCGACCGGCTGGGCCACCTGGCGCCTGGTCGCGCGCCTGCGCGCGCCGGCCGCGGCGGCGCAGATGGGGCCCGCCCAGCAGCCCGAGGGCCCGACGAACCTCGGCGTGGGCGTGGGCGCCTGCGTCGGGGCCGGCGTCGCCAGCGGCCTCCTGGGGATCGGCGGGGCGCCGGTGCAGGTGCCCGTGATGACCGAGGTGATGCGCGTCGCGGCGCCGGTGGCCTTCGCCACGTCGAACGTCATGGTCGGGGTCACGGCGGCGGCGTCGACGGCGGCCTACTACGGCAACGGCCTGATCCGCGCCGACCTGGCCGCGCCCGCCGCGCTGGCCTCGGCCGTCGGCGCCTACGTCGGCGGTCGGCTGGCGCCGCGGCTGCCCGTGCGGCCGCTGATCACCTTCTTCGTGGCCGTGCTCGTCTACCTGACCGGGAGGATGCTGTGGAAGGCGATCGCGCCGGGCGCCTGACCACGCACGCCGTGACCGCGGCGCTGCTCCTCGGCTCGCTCTGCCTCGTGGCCGGGCTCCTGCGCGGCCTGCCGCCCGGGGCCGTGGTCGCACGGCCGGGCGAGCTCCTGCGGGCCGACGGCCCGGCGCTCGTCGGCCTCGGCGTGCTCCTCCTCGTCCTGGCGCCGATCGCGCGGCTGGTCGGCCTGGGCGCCGGCTTCTGGCAGGCCGGCCAGCGCGGGCCGCTCGCGGCGACGGCGACCATGCTCGTCGTGCTGGCGCTGTCGTTCGTGGCGGCCAGCGCGCGGGAGTGGTGACCGCGTGTCGGCCGTCGACGCGTTCCGCGAGCAGCTCCGGCAGGTCCACGGCGCCGGCCCCGACGTCGAGGTGCGCCCGGGCCCGCCCGCGATGGCAGTCCCCGGCTTCGTGACGCTCGAGGCGACCGTGCACGGCGCGCCCGTGCGCGGCTGGGCCCGCGACGACGGCGCGGTCGTCCTCTTCCTGCGCCAGAACTTCGGCCTGCTGCTCGACGCCGCCCGCTTCGCCGACGAGCCGCCCGGCCTCTCGGCCCGCGAGCTGACCGAGCGCCTGGTGTGGTCCCACGGCCCCGCCTACGAGCTCGTGGAGTCGGTCCCCGCGGGCGAGCTCGGCCTCGAGCACGCCATCGCCACGCCGGTCGCGCGGCGGAGGAACGGCGACGGCACGGTCGAGCTGCGCTTCACCGTGCGGGCGCACGAGGACGGCGCGCCCGTGACGATCCTGCACTACCGCCTCCGCGGGGGGCCCGGGGCGCCGTTCAAGGTCGACCTGTGGCAGCTCGCGCCGGAGCCGGACACGAGCTGGGACGAGTGAGCCTCGCCGGGTGGATCGCGGCCCTCGAGCAGCTCCTCGCCGATCCCGGCCGAAGGCTCGAGCACCTGCGCCGATTCCAGGAGGCCGTGTGGGGGGAGGAGGTCGCCGACGCCGACCCGGACGTCGACGACCTCCTGGGGGAGCTCGCCTACGACCTGGACTTCTACGAGCCCGACCCGCGCGCGCGCGCGGAGGACCCGTCGTTCTTCGGGGAAGAGCGCCTGGCGCGCGAGGTCCGCGCGGCGCTGGACCGGCTGCGCGCGATGTGACGGTGTGGGCGAGCGCGTCGCCGCGGACTGGCCGTCGGCACGGGGTTCGTCGACGAGGGCGGTCGAGTGGGTGACGCGTGTGAGCGCCGGCTCGGGCCTGGTCGTCGGTCGGAGGTTCACCTCGAGTGGCTGGCGCCCGTGACCACGGTCGCGGCGCTGGCCGCCGGCCCACGGTTCGTCGACGAGGGCGGTCGAGTGGCTGGCGCCCGTGAGCACGGTGCCGGGGCTGGACGTCGGCCCGCGGTTCGTCGACGAGGGCGGTCGCGAGGCTGGCGCCCGTGAGCCCGGTCGCGGTGCTGGACGTCGGCCCCGGGGTACGTCGACGAGGGCGGTCGAGTGGCTGGCGCCTGTGAGCACGGTCGCGGTGCTGGACGTCGGGCCGAGTTCGTCGACGAGGGCGGTCGAGTGGGTGGCGCCTGTGAGCACGGTCGCGGTGCTGGACGTCGGCTCGGAGTTCGTCGACGAGGGCGATCGAGCGACTGGTGCCCGTGAGCATGGTCTCGAGGCCGGACGTCGGCTCGGGGTCCGTCGACGAGGGCGGAGTGGCTGGCGCTCAAGAGCAGGTCTCGGGCTTGGCCGCCGGCCCGGGGTCCGTCGACGAGGGTGGTCGAGTGGCTGGCGCTCGTGAGCACGGGCTCGGTGCCGGACATCGGCCCGGGGTCCGTCGACGAGGGCGGTCGAGTGGCTGGCGCCCGTAAGCACGGTCGCGGCGCCTGGCTGTCGGCCCGCGGTCCGTCGACGAGGACGGTCGAGTGGCTGACGCCCGTGAGCACGGTCGCGGCGCCTGGCCGTCGGCCCGAGTCCGTCGACGAGGGCGGTCGAGTGGCTGACGCCTGTGAGCACCGGCTCGGGGCTGGGGGGGCGGCCCCGCCGCCGACGACGGCGGAGAGGTGGTTGTCACAAGTGAGCGCTGCTCAGGGGCCGAGCGCCGCCCGCCGCTCGCCCAGCAATGTGGCCACTCCCAGGGCCACGGTTCTTCTCCGCGCACCCCTGACTCGATTCGCATCCCAGGGCGGCTCGCATAATGCACACATTTGAAACTCGCGATGGGACGCCAGTCCCGATATCCTTCGTTGTTGGCGTGGCGCATTGGCCGATCGGCCAGCGCAGGCTCGCCGCAACCACCACCAACCACACCGCACGAAGGAGGGTCCATGAAGACGACCTCGCGCCGAGGCGCCGCCTCGTCCCTGCCGCTCCCCAAGGCCGAGCTCGAGGCGACCCTCGACGAGGCGCGGCGGATCGACGCCCGGATCGCCGACGTCGTCCGCCGCGAGCGGCAGGCCACCGCCGAGCTGGCCTACCTCCTCCTGCACGCCGAGCGGTGCGACGTGCACCGGGCCTTCGGTCACACGCGGATCGGGAAGTACGCGGTCGCTCGCGGCTTCGTCAACTCGGACCGGAAGGCCCGCGAGCTGATCGCGCTGGCGCGGGAGCTCGAGCGCCTGCCGCGCATGCGGATCGACTTCCGGGCCGGCCAGGTCGACTGGACCAAGGCGCGGACGGTCGCGCCGGTGGCCACGCCCGAGACCGAGGTGCGCTGGCTCGACCTGGCGAAGACCTGCACGAACCGCCAGCTCGAGGTCCTCGTCGCCGAGGCGAAGGGCGAGGAGGCGCCGGTGCGGCGGACGCTCAAGCAGACGAAGGAGCAGGCCGGCTGGCTCGACGAGGCGCTGCGCCTGGCGCGGCTGAACAGCGACCGTCCGCTCACCGACGAGCAGGCGCTCGAGATCGTCTGCCGCGGCTACGCCGAGGGCGTGGCCAGCCGGGCAGGGGCGGGGCCGGCCTACCGGATCGTGATCCACAAGTGCGAGTGCGGCGCGCCGGCGACCCTCCAAGGCCGCGACGGGCCCGTCAAGCTCTCGCCCGCCAGCGAGGCGGCGGCGAGGCGCGATGCCGAGGTGCACGACCTGCGCACGGGCACGGGCAAGGTGACGAAGACGATCCCGCCGCGGATCCGGCGCCTGGTCATGGATCGTGACGGCGGCACGTGCCAGGTCCCGGGCTGCGGCGCGCGCGGGAAGCTCCACGTCCACCACGAGCCCGGGCGCGAGGCCACCGGGCACGATCCGGATCGCATGCTCTTGCTGTGCGATGCCCACCACCCTGACCGCCATCAGGGCTACGTCGAGATCAGGGGCAACGCGCGGGTGGGCTTCCGCTTCTTCCTCGCCGACGGGACGGAGCTCACGGGCGCACCGGCGCCGGTCGCGCCCGTGAGCACGCCGGCCGCGCCGGCGTCGACGGGCGTGCGGCGGAGCGCGGCGCAGGAGGAGGACGAGCCGGCCCGGATCGCCGTGCTGGCGCTCGTGGGCCTGAAGTGTACGAAGACCGAGGCCCGCGAGCTCGTGCGGCGGGCCGGCGAGCGGCTCGCCGAGCGAGGCGAGGGGCGCTCGGTCGAGGCGCTGACGGCGGAGGCGCTGCGGATCGTCGGCGACGGTCTGATCGGGCTCGGCGTCGAGCAGGTCGACCCGGGCACCCGGTCGGCGTAGCGAAGGTTCACGGGGGGGCAGACGGACCGAGAGGCGCTTCGGGGACGACGCCCGCGGGGAGGAGGCCCCGGACGGGCCATGCTCACGGGCGTCAGCCACTCGGCCGCCCTCGTCGACGGACCGCGGGCCGACGTCCCGCGCCGGGCCATGCTCTCGGGCTTCAGCCACTCGACCGCCCTCGTCGCCGAACCGCGGGCCGACGTCCCGCGCCGGGCCTTGCTCACGGGCGTCAGCCTCCCGACCGCCCTCGTCGACGAACCGCGGGCCGACGTCCCGCGCCGGGCCGTGCTCACCGGCGCCAGCCACTCGGCCGCCCTCGTCGACGAACCGCGGGCCGACGACGAGCACCGGACCATGCTCACGGGCGCCAGCCAACCGCCGCGTCGTCGACGAACCGCCGGCCGACGACGAGCACCGGACCATGCTCACGGGCGCCAGCCAACCGCCGCGTCGTCGACGAACCGCCGGCCGACGTCCCGCGCCGGGCCGTGCTCACGGGCGTCAGCCACTCGGCCGCCGTCGTCGACGAACCGCGGGCCGACGGCCAACGCCGGGCCATGCTCGCGGTCGCCAGCCACTCGGCCGCCCCGTCGACGAACCGCGGGCCGACGTCCCGCGCCGGGACATGCTCGCGGTCGCCAGCCACTCGGCCGCCCTCGTCGACGACCCACCCGCACCGACGTCCCGCCGGGCCATGCTCACGGCGCCAGCCACTCGGCCGCCCTCTTCGACGAACCGCGGGCCGACGTCCCGCGCCGGGACCTGCTCACGGGCGCCCGCCACTCGGCCGCCCTCTTCGACGAACCGCGGGCCGACGTCCCGCGCCGGGACCTGCTCACGGGCGCCCGCCACTCGGCCGCCCTCGTCGACGAACCGCGGGCCGACGTCCGGCGCCGGGCCATGCTCACGGGCGCCCGCCACTCGGCCGCCCTCGTCGACGAACCGCGGGCCGACGTCCGGCGCCGGGCCATGCTCACGGGCGCCAGCCACTCGGCCGCCCTCGTCGACGAACCGCGGGTAACGACGGACGTCCCGCGCCGGGCAATGCTCACCGTCACAGGCTTCAGCCACTCGGCCGCCTCATCGACGAACCGCGGGCCGCGTCCCGCGCCGGGCCATGCTCACGGGCGTCAGCCACTCGGCCGCCGTCGTCGACGAACCCCGGGCGGACGTCCGGCGCCGGGGCCATGCTCACGGGCGTCGAGCCACTCGACCGCCTTCGTCGACGAACTCCGGGCCGACGTCCGGCGCCGGGCCATGCTCACGGGCGTCGAGCCACTCGACCGCCTTCGTCGACGAACTCCGGGCCGACGTCCGGCGCCGGGCCATGCTCACGGGCGTCGAGCCACTCGACCGCCTTCGTCGACGAACTCCGGGCCGACGTCCCGCGCCGGGCCTTGCTCACGGGCTTCAGCCTCCCGACCGCCCTCGTCGACGAACCGCGGGCCGACGTCCCGCGCCGGGCCTTGCTCACGGGCGTCAGCCACACGGCCGCCCTCGTCGACACACCGCGAGCCGACGTCCCTCGCCGGGCCATGCTTTCTCGCATCAGCCACCCGGCCGCCCTCGTCGACGAACCGCCGGTCGACGACCCGCCGAGCCATGCTCACGGGCGCAAGCCACACGGCCGCCTTCGTCGACGAACCGCGGGCCGACGAACAACCCCGGGTCGTGCTCCCGCGCACCAGCGCTGGTCGGAGCCTCCACCCCCCTTCGACGAGGCTCTCGCCGACTGGCGAAGCGCAGCCGCTCATCGTGCTCGTCGACGACACGGCGCGCGCGGGCCCTGAACGTGTTAGGAGTGCAGGCGTGGACCTCGAGGCGCTGAGCGAGGAGCAGGTCCTCGCGCACTGGAAGCGCGCGGCCGGCGACACGTCGGCTGAGCCCTGGACCTGCGCCGAGGCGCTGGGCGCCTACTTCCAGTGGTTCCGCCCCGACGGGGTCGGGGTCGAGCGCGCGCTCCTCGGGCTCGCGCAGGGGCCCGAGCTCCTGGAGCGCGTGCGGCGGCTCTTCCGCGCGACGGCCCCGGGCGACGACCTCCGTGGGGCCTACTTCAGCGTCCGGCAGCCCGAGCGGGTCACGGAGGACGTCCTGCTGGTCGCCGCGCAGGACCACATCAACCGGATGATCGACGTCGCCCGCACGCAGGACGACCCGCAGCTCGCCGCCACCCTGGCGCGGTCCCGCCCGACGATCCGGCGCCGATCGTCTTTCGCCGACGCGGAGAGCCCCTCCGACCTGGACCTCCAGGTTTACGAGCGGGTCGGGGACTGGGTGACGGAGCTGGCGTCCGTCCCGCGGACGCACGCGCTCCTCCTCCGAGAGCCCGCCTACCTGATCGCCTGCGACCCCCACCTGCGCGACTGGCTCATGTGGCCGGTGTTCGCGTCGCTGCGCCCGGTCGCCGATCCGTTCGAGCCGTACGCCGCCCTGTGGCTCCTCGGGTGCTCGCTGCGGTTCGAGGCGGACGGCGGCCTCGTCGTGGAGGCGCCGGCGCGGCCCTGACGCCGCATGGCGCCGGCTCACCCCCGCCCCCCCTCCACCACCTCGCGCCACCAGACCTCGAGCCACAGCACCGCCCACAGCTCGTGGTGCCAGTCCCACACGCGCGCGAGGTGCTGGTCGAGCAGGGCCTCGACCGCGCGCGGGTCGAGGACGGCGCGCGTGCGGGCGTCGGGGGCGAGGACGAGGTCGCGCAGGAGCGGCACGAGGGGGCCGCGGAACCAGGCGTCGATCGGCACGGCGAAGCCGCGCTTGGGGGCGCGAGCGACGGCCGGCGGGAGGAGGCGGCGGGCCAGGCGGCGCAGGAGGCGCTTGCGCCGGCCGAGGCGGACCTTCTCGCGCAGGGGCACGCGCATGGCCCACTCGACGAGGACGTGGTCGAGGAGCGGCGCGCGGCTCTCGAGGCCGTGGGCCATGGTGGCGACGTCGACCTTCACCAGGATGTCGTCGGGCAGGTAGAGGGCGAAGTCGGCCCACAGGACCCGCTCCTCGTCGCAGGTGGCGTCGGCCTCGCGGAAGCGGGCGCGGTAGGCCTCGAGCGGGTCGACGTGGGCCACCTCCTCGGCGAAGGCGGGCGCATAGAGGGCCGCCGCCGCCTCGGGCTTGATCGCAAGGCCCCAGGCCGCGTTGCGGCCGGCGACGTCCTGGTCCTCGAACGAGCGGACGAAGCGCTTCAGGTAGCGCAAGGGGTCGCGCGGGCGGGGCCGGTGAGGGAGCCGCTCGACCACGCCCGCGAGCGCCCGGCGCAGGGGCCGCGGCGCGAGGGACCACAGGCGCGCGGCGTCGTTGGCGGTGTGGCGCAGGTAGCCGGCGAAGAGCTCGTCGCCGCCGTCGCCCGAGAGCGCCACCGTGACCTGCTCGCGGGCGACCTCGGCCAGGCGGTAGGTCGGCACCGCCGACGAGTCGGCGAAGGGCTCGCCGTAGCGGCGCACGAGCGTCGGCAGGAGCGAGGCGGCCTCGACCGGGACGACGCGCTCGGTGTGGGCCGTGCGCTGCCGCTCGGCGACGAGGCGGGCCAGGGCGCGCTCGTCGTAGGCCGCCTCGTCGAACCCGATCGTGAAGGTGCGCACCGGGTCGGGGCGCAGCCCCGCCATGGTCGCCACGACGAGGCCCGAGTCGATCCCGCCCGAGAGGAAGGCGCCCACCGGCACGTCGGCCACGAGCTGCAGCCGGACGCTCTCGGTGAGCCGCGCCCTCAGCTCGTGCGTGAGCGCGTCGCGCGAGGCGACGTGAGGGCCGCGGAAGGTCGGGCGCCAGTAGCGGCGCACGCGCGCGGGCTGGCCGGGCGACCACTCGAGCAGGTGCGCCGGCGGGAGCTTCCGCGCGCCGGCGAAGGCGGACAGCGGCGAGGGCACGTAGCCGTAGTGCAGGTAGTGGTGCAGGCCGACCGCGTCGGGGACGGGCGGCGGCGCGGTCGGGTCGGCGAGGAGGCCGGCCGGCTCGCTGGCGAACCGCAACGCGTCCGCGTCGACCCGGTAGTGGAGCGGCTTCTCGCCCGCGCGGTCGCGCGCCAGGAGCAGGCGCCCGGCGCGCGCGTCCCACAGGGCGAAGGCGAACATGCCCCTCAGCCGCTCGACGAGGTCGGGGCCGTGCTCCTCGTAGAGGTGGACGAGCACCTCCGAGTCGGTGCGCGACCTGAAGCGATGACCCCGCGCCTCGAGCCGGTCGCGGTGCGCCTGGAAGTCGTAGACCTCGCCGTTGAAGACGACCCACACCGTGCCGTCCTCGTTCGACATCGGCTGCGCGCCCGCGGGCGTGACGTCGATCACGGCCAGGCGCCGGTGCCCGAGCGCCGCCGGGCCCACGACCTCGACCCCCTCGCCGTCGGGGCCGCGGTGGGCCAGCGCGCGGGCCATCGCCCGCGCCGCCCGCGCGTCGCCGGGCCGGGCGGGGTCCTGCCAGATCAGGCCGGCGATCCCGCACACTCAGGGTGCCTCGGGGTCGGCGCGCTCGGGCAGGGCGCCCAGGAGGGCGCGCACGAGGTCGTCGACCTCGCGCTCGCACCCCTCGTCGAGGACGGCGTCGAGGCTCACGAGGGCGCGCTCGAAGCGGTCGTCGAGCGCGCCGCCCACGTCGACCGCCACCCGCCGCAGGTCGCCCCGGCGGTCGTGCGTGACGCTCACCAGCACGACGAGGTCGGGCGCCGCGTCGCCGCGCGCGAGCTCGTAGCCGCGCTCGAGCAGCGCCACCCGCGCGGCGCGCAGGGCGGCCTGGAGCGGCTCGGGCGCGTCCTCGACGCGCCCGACCGTCCACTCGCCTTCGCCTGGGCGGTAGTGCTCGGCCAGCGGCAGGACCGCCGCCGGCGCGTCGGCGAAGGCGTCGCCCTCGACGAGGCGCGTGGCGAGCACGGTCGCCGTGCGGCGCTCCTCGAGCCTCGCGCGCGTGTCGACCTGGAGCGCCCGGTAGCGCACGCAGCCGCAGCCGGCGAGGAGGAGCAGGGGCGCGAGGGCGAGGGCGCGAAGGCGGCTCACGGCGCCCCCAGCGCGACCAGCACGTCGCCCGCCTGGAGGAGGAGCTGGTCGCCCGCGACGAGGACGACGGCCCGGCGCGGGCCGCCCTCGATCGGGGCCTCGTCCCACAGCCGCAGGTCGAGCTCGTCCATGAGCGCCTGCACCTCGGCCGGAAAGACGAGCGGCGCCAGCGGGCCGCCGCGCGCCGCCCAGAGCCGCTCGACCCCGTCCGGGTCGCGGGCGCGGAGGAGCAGGCCCTCGTCGAGCGCGAGCGCGGCCGGGTCCGCGGCGCCCGGCGGCAGCTCGAGCGGGCCCGCGCCCGGGGCCTCGACGAGGCGGCGCGCCGCGTCGACCCGGGCCGTGCGCGGGCGGAGCGCGTCGGCGCGGCCGACGGGGTCCTCGTCGGGGCCCGCCGTCCAGCCGGCGGCGCCGACCCAGGCGCCGCCCTCGGCCTCGCCGGCCTCGAACACGGCCCAGTCCTCCTCCGCGTCGCGCCAGCGCACGGCGAAGCGCGGCGCCTCGGCGTCGAGCGCCAGGGCGAGCAGGTCGTCGTCCCAGCCCTCGAGGGCGAGGTCGGTCTCGCACAGGGCCTCGCCCGACTGCGCCCGCTCGACGAGCGCGTGCGGCGCGGCGGCGCCCCACCGACCCCCCGGGGCGAGCGCCACCTGGAGCGTGACCTCGACGCGGGCGGGCCCGCGCTCGAGCACCTCGCGCTCGGTGGCGCGCGGGCGCCACGAGGCGCTGCCGCGCCGCGGGCGCGCCAGGCGCGCCTCGTGCCGCGTCGACACGACGACCGCGCCCCACGGCGCCGCCGCCCAGCCGAGGACCGTCGTGCGCTCGGTGTCGCCGAGGTCGAGGGCGGCGCGCGCCGGCCCTGCCGCCGGCACCGCCCACAGGAGCCGCCCCGTGCGGGCGCAGCGCCCCTCGAGGGACCGGTCGAGGTGCTCGAGGACGACCACGCTCGCCGACGCCCAGCGCGCCCTCCCCTCGGCGCGCCAGCGGGCCGCGAGCGGGCCCGCGTCGGGGCCGCGCGGGGCGAGCGCCGGCGGGGCGCCGCCGACGGCGACCCGCTCCCAGCGCGGCGGCGGGTCGAGCGCCGGGTCGGCCCCGTCGCCGGTGGCCGCCCGGACGCACAGGGCGCCCTCGAGGACGTCGAGGCCCGCGAGGTCGCCCTGGCGCTCGAGGGCGCGGCGGTACTCCCTCGCGAGGGCCGGGTCGTCCCCGGCGGCGAGCAGCCGGCGATGCAGCGAGCGGAGCGCGTCGTCCACGTCGCCGTCGATCGTACTCCAGATCAGGCCCCGGCGCGCAGGCGCATCACGACGGCCGCGAACGAGGCCAGGGCCAGGAGGGCCAGCCCGTGGGCCAGGAAGACCCACGCGGGGTGGGGGTCAGGGCCGGGGCGGGTGTCGAGCTGGCGGCCGAACAGGGCGCCCACGGCGGCGCCGCCGAGGTGCGCGGCGTGGTCGAGCTCGCGGATGAACAGGAGCGAGAAGAGGGCGATCGTGACCAGCCAGCTGCGCAGGCCGGCCGCGAAGGAGCCCAGGCGCTCGGGGACGCGCGAGGCGTAGACGTAGCCGAGGAGGATCAGCCCGAACGCGCCGCCCGAGGCGCCGATCGAGACGGCGGGCTGCCCGCGGACGGCCTGCCAGGCGTCGGAGCACACCGAGCCGCCCACGGCCGCGAGCACGTAGATCACCCACAGGCGCGCGGAGCCGAGCTGCACCTCGAGCACGCGCCCGACCGCCAGCAGGGCGAAGCTGTTGAACAGGATGTGGATCACGTCCGCGTGCAGGAAGGCGCTCGTGAGGAGGCGCCAGGGCTCGCTCAGCACGACCGGCCAGACGTTGGCGCCGAGGTCGAAGAGGACGTCGGTCGGCACGGCGAAGCCCCCGCCGCCGCGGCTGAGGGCGAACAGGAACAGGGCGAGGTTGGCGCCGAGGAGGCCGAAGCACACCGGGTAGCGGTCGAGCAGCTCGAGGAGGCCGCCGCGGCCGACGTCGGGGCGGTCGGAGTTGCGCACCCGGGCTCACTCCCCTCCCGCCGGCGGCCGACCGGGCGCCGGGCGCGACGGCGTGCGCGTCGGCGCAGGCTGGCGGACGTCCGAGGGCGTCTCGGCGAGGCCGGAGGCGCGTCGCGGCGCGTCGGGGCGCTGCTCCGGACGGGCGGGCGGCGCCTCGCGCCTGGGCGCGGCGGCCGGCCCGCCCACCGGCGGGCGGACGGGCGGCCCGGCCTCGCGGGGGCGGCCTGCCGGGCAGGCGCCTCGTCGCGCCGCGGGTCGGCGGTGGGCGGCCCGCCGCGCGGGGGCTCCTCGCGCTTCGGCTGCGGCGCCGATCGCCCCGCGTCCGCGCGCCTCGGCTCCGCGTCCGCGCGCTTCGGCTCCGCGTCCGCGCGCTTCGGCTCCGCGCCCGGGCCCGCGTCCGCGCGCTTCGGCTCCGGGGCCGGGCCCGCGTCCGCGCGCGTCGTCTCCGGCGCGCCGCGCCCGGCGTCCTCGCGCTTCGGCGCCGGCCCGCTCCCGACGTCCTCGCGCTTCGCCGCGTCGCGCGTGACCGGCGGCGCCGGGGTGGTCGCGCCCAGCCGACCCGTCGTCCGGTAGGCCCGCGACGGCGCGTCGTCGCCCTCCGCCTTCGCCGGCGCGCTCGCCAGGGCGCACGTCAGCGCGCCCAGGAGGACGAGGTCGTCGACCGTCGCGGCGGCGCCGCGGGGCGCGACCGTCACCGGCCGGCCGAGCGCCGGCGCCAGCGGCCCGAGGGCCTCCGCGCCCGCCAGGGCGCGCAGGGCGCCCACGAGCGTCGCGCCCGCCGCGCGGTCGGCGACGACGAGCACCTGCGCGACGTCGTCCTCCGCCGGCGCGGCGAGGACGGCCTCGATCGTCGTCGGCCCCTCGACCTCGAGGTCGGGCGCCCTCGCGCGCGCCACGTCGCGGGCCAGCGCCAGGCGCCGCACGCTCGGGTCGTCGCGCCCGGCCGTGGGGCCGGCGGCCGTGTAGGAGAGGAGCGCCACGCGGGGCGCGCGGGCCAGGAGGTGGCGGGCGAGCCAGGCCGCCTGCAGGGCCGCGTCGGCGACCTCCTCGCTCGTGGGGTCCGACGCGCCGGCCGTGTCGCTCACGACGAGCACGCGGCCGCCGACGGCGACGAGGTGCGCGCCGGCGAGGTGGGTGTGCTCGCCGCGGCGGCCGAGCAGGTCGGGCGCGAGGTCGAGCGCCTCGAGGCCGTCGACGCGGGCGTCCGTGAGGAGCGCGGCGTCGGCCTCGCCCTGGAGCACCGCCAGGGCGGCGAAGGCGGCGGGCGCCTCCGCGCGGCGCGCGGCCTCGTCGGGCGAGAGCGCGCCGGGCCCGAGGCGCCGCCCGAGCGCCTCGCCGAACGTGGCGCGCCGCTTGTCGCGCGCCGGATCGAGCACGCGGATCCCCTTGAGGGAGACCCCCTGCTCGCGGGCGCGGGTCTCGAGGCGGAAGAGGTCGCCCAGGAGCCAGGGCACGGCCAGCCCCGCGTCGGCGAGCGCGCGCGCGGCGCGGACGACGCGGGCGTCGTCGCCGTCGCTGAAGACGAGGCGCCGCGGGGTGGCGCGCGCCGCGTCGAGCGCCGGCCGCAGGGCCCGGCGCAGGGGCGAGCGGAGGTCCGCCAGCGCCTCGGCGTAGGCCGCCGCGTCGACCGCCGGGCCGAGCCGCGCCGGGGCCGGCGCCTCGCCCTCGACCGGCGCCTCGCCCTCGGCAGGCCGGGCGCGCCCTGCGGCCTCCTCGAGCGCCACGGCCGCGGCCGGCGCCAGGGTCACCAGGAGCCGCGGGTCCTCCGCGGCCGGGAGGCGCCCGTGGAGGGCCAGGCCGGCCAGGGCGCGGGCCAGGGCGCCGCACGCCTCGTCGTCGAGGAGCGCGGGGCCGCGCGCGTGGTCGACCGCGGCGCGGACGAGCCACGGCAGGACGAGGTCGACGTCGGCCTCGACCCACGCGGCGCGCGCGGGGGCGTCGTCGCCGGCGTCCGGCCCGGAGGCCGCGTCGGGGTCGGCGCCGGTCACGTCAGCGTCGACGCCGTCCGGGTCCACGCCGTCCGGGTCGACGACGACGTCCGGCGGCGGCGGCGGCTCCGGCCGCGCCTCCGCGGGTGGCCTGCCGAGCACCGCCGCCACGTCGCCGGGGGGGCGGGCCGCGGGGTCCTCGGCCGCGTCCTCGAGGACGACGACCTGCTCCGCCGCCAGGCCCGCGGCACGGAGCACCGGGGCGAGGTCGGCCGCGCGCCCCCGCAGGCCCACGCGGCGGGGGCCCTGCCCCTGCGGCGCCGAGAGGTCGTCGCGGGCGGCCTCCGCCTCGACGCCGGCGAGCGCCGCGAGGACGGCCGCAGCGTTGCGCGCCCGCGCCGCCTGCTCGGCCACGACCACCGGCCGCGCCGTCTCGAGGGCGAGGTGGCGTGCGAGCTCGACCGGGTCCTGCTCCCCGTCGCGCGCCGGGCGCCGCAGCACGAACGCGGCGCAGGGGCTCGCCAGCCCGCGGCACAGCACGACCACGGCCGCCTGCTCGCGCTCGGGCAGCGCGAGCGCCAGGGGCTCGAGCGCCGCCCGGGCGAAGGCCGCGGCCAGCGCCTCGGCGCCCTCGGCGCCGGGCGCGTCGAGGACGGTCACCCGCTCGGGCCGGAGGTCCGGCTCCTGGCATGGATCGCTCACGCCGGCTCCTCCTGGGCCCTGCCTGGCCAGCCCCGATTCTACCGGGGGCGGGCGGGGCGGAGGGGCGCTCGAAGCGCGGTCGCACGGCCGCAGATTGGACACGAAGGTAACGAAGTCGACGGAGGACACGGAGAGAGCCACCTCCGTGACCTCCGTGGGTCTTCGTTGCCTTCGTGCTCCGATCAAGGGCGCTGAGCGGCGCTCAGCACTCGCTCGCTCAGTACTCGATCTCCGGCGCGGCGAACGTCACGTCCTGGATCCCGGCCCGGACGACCTCGTTCAGGATGCTCACGATGTACTTCGTGGGCACCTGCTTGCGCGAGTCGATGATCACGGGCAGGCCCTTCTCGGACTTGCCCTTGTAGCCGGCCTTGAACGCGTTCAGCTTGTCGTAGACCGCGGTCCACACGGGGCTCTTCTCGGGCACCGTGCCGCGCATGTCACGCTCGAAGTGGCCCGGGTCGTTGAAGTTCTCGTCGCCGATCTTCACCACCACGTAGCCCGCGTCGCCGTTCGTCGGCTTGCCGTCGTCCCCGTACCAGAGGAGCTTGATGCGCACCTCGTTGAGGTCGATCGTGGGCGTCCCCGACCCCTGCCCGCGGTTCTTGGGCAGGAAGCACATGATGAAGCCCTCGGTCGTCTTGAACTTCGTGGCGCACATGAAGAAGATGAGCAGGTTGAAGACGATGTCGATCATCGGCGTGATGTCGAGGTTCGGGTCGTCGAGGATCAGCTTCTGCCTGCGTCTTGCCATCTCGCACCTCGCCCGATGGTCGCCGTCGATCGCTCGCTAGTTCGCCGGGTCGTCCCGGGTCGCGCCGATGCTCGTCTTGTAGATGCCGTTGCGCACGCAGGCGTCGAAGACCTGCTGCACGTACTGGAACTTCACCTCCTTGTCGGCGCGGATGTTGACCCGCAGCGCCGACGGAGGCGTCCCCGGCTGGCCCGGCTCGGGCGGCTCGCGCTCGTAGCCGGCCGCCTCGATCTCGAGGAACTCCTGCAGCCAGGGGTACTTCCCCTTGAGCTGCGGGTCGCCGGTGTAGGCCTGGCTGCGGATCTTCACGATGCCCGTGGGCATGACGTTGACCTGCAGGATCTTCTCCGGCGCCCCCGGCCGCGGCTCCTCGGAGCGGTCGGCGAAGGGGAGCTGGAGCTGCTCGACGGTGAGGTTCGACAGCTCCGACACGATCATGAAGAAGATGATCAGGTTGAAGACGATGTCGATCATCGGCGTGAGGTCGGGCTTCGGCTCCGGATCCAGCTCGAACTTGCGCTTCCTCTTCGCCATGACCGTCCTCGACCTTCAGCCAGCCAGGGTTGATCGTCCGACGCGCGCCGGGGCCGGAGCTACTCCTTGAAGCGCTCCATCAGCTCGCCCACGATCGACTGGACCTCGAGGATCATGCGCTGGACCTTGTTCCGGTAGTAGAAGTACACCACCGAGAACGGGATCGAGACCATGAGGCCCATGCACGTGGTCACGAGCGCCTGCTGGATGCCGCCGGCGAGCTGCGCCGGGGTCGGAGGCGTCGGGCTGGTCGAGATCTGGTTGAAGGCCGAGATCATGCCCGTCACCGTGCCGAACAGCCCCATGAGGGGCGCGACGCCGGCGATGAAGTTGATGTAGGAGATCGACTGCTGCAGCTTCGTGGCCTCGAAGTCGGCCACCTCGCCCACCGCCTCCATGATGTTGTCGTAGCCGGTGCCGATCTTCGGCAGGCCCGCCGCGACGACGTTGGTGAGGAAGGTCGGCTGCGACTCGCAGACCGTCATGGCCTCCTCGTACTCCTCCTCGTCGAAGAGCTGCTCGAGCTGGGCCAGGACGTCGGGCGGGACGACGTTGTCGCGCTTGAGGCCGATCGCGCGCTCGATCGACATGCCGAGCGCCACGACGGAGCAGAGGATCAGCAGGTAGCCGATCGTGCCGCCGTACTTGATGAACTGGATGGCCGACATGGCCTCGCCGCCCGAGGCGGCGGGCGCGGCGTCCTGCGCGAGGGCGGGGCCGGCCACGAACACGAGCAGGCCCAGCGCCAGCAGGCCGATCACGAGGCTACGACGAGCGTGCATCACGGGGAGCGGTCTCCTTGACTTCCTCTGTCGCGTCACGGGCGAGGCGTGGGCACAGGAGCGCACGCGCCGGCCTCGGGTTGTATCCTCCCGGGCGGACCCCCGGGTCATCGCGGTGTAACGGGCCGAACGGCAGGGCCTAGCCGCCGCCGAGCTGGCGGACGAGCGGGCTCTTCGGGTAGCGGCTCCGGAGCTCGTCCTCCTGGTGCTTGGCCAGGTCGGGCAGGTTCAGGAGCCGGTAGATCTGGGCCGACTGGAACAGCGCCCGGGGGTAAGCCCCGGGGACGCCGGCGTAGCGCACGACCGCCGTCTGGTAGGCGATCAGCGCCTCCTTGAGGCGGTTCGGGTCGTTGTTGCTGGCCTTGGCCTGCTCGAAGCGGCAGTCGCCGATGCCGACCCACGCGCCGCCGCCGACCTCGGGGTCGACGCCGCCGGACTGGCTGATGATCCCCTCGAAGTAGCGCACCGCGTCGTCGAAGCGCTTGTCGGCCACGTAGCACTTGCCGATGCCGACCTGCGCCTGCCGGCGGATCCCGGGGTGGCGGCTGGCGCTGCGCTCGGCGGTCTCGTAGGCGCCGCGGGCCGGGCCGAACTGGTTCTGGGCGAACTGCGCGTCGGCCTCGCCGAGCTTGCCGCGCAGGCCCCACGCGTCGCCGAAGCCGGTGTCCAGGCGCTTGAAGGTCGTCACCGCGTTGGCGTGGCGGCCCGCGTCGATCTGGGCCTTGCCCAGGGCGAAGATCGCCGCCGGGGCGAGCCAGTGGTCGGCCCCCTTCTCCAGGAAGCGCTGCAGCTCGGTCACGGCCTCGGTCGCGTTGCCCGCCTGGCGCTGGCTCTCGCCCAGCCAGTAGGTGGCGTGGAACCACACCCAGGTGCCGTCCTGGGCGGCGTTGCGGGCCGCGGTGAAGCTCTGCACGGCGCGGTCGAAGGCGCCGCCGCGGTACTGGCTCAGGCCGCCCGTGAACGAGCCCGGGGCCGACTGGTAGCGGATCTCGACCACCCGGTCGCCCGGGACCTCGTCGTTGCGCCCGCGGTCGCGGAACTTGATCGCGGCGAACTTCTCCTCGCGCACGTCGACGTTCTCGCGCGTGCGCCCGTCCTCGAGGACCAGCGTGGCGATGTTCGACGTCGCGGGGGTCTCGGGCTGCCCGGGGCGGGGCCGGTCGCGGCCGCGGCCCTGCTGCGCGAGCGCCGCAGGCGCGCCGAGGAGGCCGAGGCCGAGGACGACGAGGATCGCGTGGGTGGGGGAGCGGGTCACTGCTTCGCCTCCGCGTCGCGCTTGATCTGCTCCAGCTGCTCGCGCAGCTGCGCCGGCGGCTGCTTGCCCAGCAGCTGCATCTGGTTGATGTCCGAGAGCACCTCGCGCCACTCCTCGCGGGCCATCTTCAGGCGCAGGTACTGGAGGTCGGCGTCCCACAGGCGCACGGCGTGGTCGGTCGGCTCGAGCTGCGAGCTGCCCACGAGCTGGCGGTAGTAGGTCTCCGAGATCCCGCGCAGGACGTAGCGCAGCTCGTTGATCGCCGCCGTGAGCTGGTTGGCGAGGAAGCCCTTGTCCTTCTCGCGCTCGAAGATCCCCCAGGCCCCGCGCGCCAGGCCGTCGACGACCAGGTACTCGCGCTTCAGCGTCAGGACGAGCTTGCGCTGCTCGGCCGGGCTCCAGCTCGCGGTCGGGTCGTTGCCGAGGACGCCCGTGAACTCGGTGTCGGCGCCGCCCGGCTGGGCCACGTCGAAGAACTTCTGGTCCTGCCCGTCGACCTCGAGGACGGTGAACCACACCTTCGTCGACTGACGGCGGCCCTGGAAGGTGACGTTGAAGGGGCCCTCGAGCCGGCGCTCCTTGAAGCGCCCGCGCCCGACCAGGCGGTCGTCACGGTCCCGGATGTCGACCGTGTCGCGCAGGCGGACGAGGATGTCGTAGCCCTCGCGCGGCTGGCCGCCCTCGACGAGCGCGTAGGCGTAGTTGATCTCCGCCGTGTCCCACGTCCCTTGCGTCCGCCCCGCCTCGCGGTCGGCCGCGTCGACCTTCGGCCGCGGGAAGCGCTGCAGCGCCTCGCGGTAGATCGCCGCCGCCTCGGCGTAGAGCCCGCCGTCGAAGACCGTCCCGGCGACCCAGAAGTAGTGCGCGTCGCGCAGGCTCGCCTTGTCGGTCGTGTCGTAGAAGTCCTTGGCGAACCGGCCCGCCTTCGCCCGCAGGCCCCGGGCGCGGTCGAGCTGGTCGCCCTGGCCCTTGAGCGCCTCGATCGCCGCCGAGCGCGCCGTCCGCGCCATGAAGTAGGCGAAGCGGGGCAGGACCTGGTCCTGCCGCTTGTCGGCCACCTTCCGGTAGGCCTCCTCGGCCTTCTCGAAGGAGTCCGGCCGGTCGAGCATCATGTGCGCCTGCGCCTGCTGGTAGCGGGCGCGGACGATGTAGCGGGTCGTCCCGCGCAGCTCGGCGTCGAACGGCGCGAGCGCCGCCAGCGCCTCGTTCGGGCGCTCGAGGTCGCACTCCAGCTCGCCCAGGTAGAAGGCGGCCAGCGACTGCGCCTCGAGGTCCTTGGCCTCGCGGGCCAGGCGCACGGCCTTCGAGAGCGCCTCGCGGGCCTTGGTCAGGTGCTCCTGGTTCTTGCCCTTCTTGTAGGCCTGGAAGTAGCAGTAGCCGGCGTTGGCCACGGCGTTCGGGTAGAAGGAGACCTTGCGCTTCCCGCCGCCCTCCTCGTCGACCTCGGCCGGGACGGCCAGGTACTTCTCGGCCGCCGGGACCCACTGCTCGCGGGTCTGCAGGTCGGCCGCCTCGCGCATGAAGATCGTGACCGCCTGCTCGACGTTGCTCGCCGCCGCGCTCTGCTCGATGCGCTTGTACAGCTTCGTGATCGGCGTCGACGCGTTCGTCGGGTTCTCGCCGAACTGCTCGATCGCGCGCTTGGCCGCCGAGAGCGAGAACTTGATCGCGTCCGGCCCGTCCTCGTGGTCGGGGAACTCGGTCATGACCGTCTCGTAGGCGAGCGCCGCCTCGAGGTAGCGCTGCTGCTCGAAGAACAGGTTGCCGATCTGGCGGACCGCCTTGGGCACCCACTCGCGCCGCTCGGCCGGCGTGCGCGCCGCCACGAGCACGCCCTTGAAGCCGGCGATCGCCAGCTCGGGCCGCTGGCGCAGGAAGTAGCCCACGCCCACGTGGTACTGGACCTCGGGCGGGTAGATCTCGCCGCCCGAGACGTCCGAGAGCTCGGACAGGGCGCGGCAGGCGCCGGCGCCGATCCGGCTCATGCCGAGCGCCGGGATCTTCTCCGCCTCGGGCACCTGCATGGACTTCTGGATGATCGTCCAGAGGTCGGCCGCGCCCTGGGCGCCCTGCCCGGCGCCGGCCAGCGCCTTGGCGCGCTCGAAGGTGAGGAGGATCCCGACCGGGTGGTCCTCCCAGCCCTGGGCGTTCTTCTTCGTCTCGATCGAGCGACCGGCCTCGACGGCCTCGGCGAACTTGCCCGCCTTGACCAGGGCGCGCACCCACGCGTAGTAGCCGCGGATGCAGACGTCCTTGATCAGGTCCATGATCGCCTTGCGCTGCTGCGGGTCGCTCGGCATGAACGGCGGCTCGACGTCGGTGATCTCCCGCGCGTTGCCGATCGCCTCGTCGAACTGCCCCAGCTCGAGCTGCACCTCCACCCGGCCGACGAACGAGTAGTAGAGGAGCCGCGGGAACTGGCCGCGCTCGTTGATCTGGTGCTCGTAGCCCGCCAGCGCCTTCTTGAGGTTCTCCTCGCGGCCCGCGTCCTTCTCGCCGAAGGTCTGGGCGTAGCTGGCGTAGGCCTCGGCCAGGAGGAACTCGGCGAGGTCGCGGCGGAACTCGATGTCGTGCTTCTTCTCCTCCTCGTCGGCCGCGAGCCTGCCCTGCATCTCCTTCTCGTTGAGCGCATCGAACTGCTTGCCCAGGTCCTGGATCGTGCGCTTGAACGGCTCGATGTTGTCGACGAAGAGCTTGCGGCCCTGCGCCATCAGGTCGTCGCGGCGCGCCGGGTCGGTCTCCTCGCGCGACTGCGAGATCAGCGCCAGGGCGCGGTCCTTGGCGGCCATGAAGCCGTCGATCCCGGCCAGCGCCGCGCGCCCGTGGTTGGGGTACTTCTGCTGGAGCGCCTTGAGGGTGTCCTCGTACTCCTTGAGGAGCCCCGCGTCGTTGGTGCTCTGGGCGATCACCTTGATCGCGTCGGCGGCGAGGAACTCGAGCTCGGCCTTCTCCTCGCCGGTGGCCTTCCCGGCCAGGCCCGGCGCCAGCCGCCGCACGAGGGCGGCGTGGACGTACTGCATGGTGCGCCGCATGACCTCGGCGTCGGCCTGGCCGCCCGCGAAGTCGCTCCAGTTCATCGGGCTGCGCGAGACGGCGGTCAGGCGCTGCTCGGCGCCGATCCCGCGCGCCTGCGACACCTCGGCGGCGGCGGCGGCGGCCCCGCGCGCCTCGGGGTTCGAGGGGTAGAGGAGGAACGAGCGCAGGTAGTTCACGAGCGCCTCCTCGGGGGACGACGCCTTGAGGACGTCGCCCATGCCCTTCCACGCCCAGCCCTTGGCCTCGGCCGGCGCCTCGCGCGCGCTCAGGACCGACTGGAACTTCCGGCGCGCCGAGTCGGTCTGGTTGGCAAGGAGCTCGCAGGTCGCCTCGCCGCAGCTCGCCAGGTGCCGGACGTCGGGGCTGGAGGCGCCGCTGGCGAGGCGGGCGAAGCTCTGCTTCGCCGGGCCGTGCTGGCCCGCCTGCAGCTGCAGGCGCGCCTGCATGTAGCCGCCCTTGTCCCGCCACACCGGGCCGAACTCGCCCGAGGCCAGCCGCTGCAGGCGCTGCTGCGCCTGGGGCCCCTGGTTGTTCGCGAGCTGGTGCTCCACGATCTTGTAGAGGCCGACCGGGGCGTAGAAGTGGTCCTTCTGGAGCGCGGTCACCGCCTCGAAGGCCTGGAACGCGTCCTGGACCTTGCCCTGCCGCAGGTAGTGCTCGCCGAGGAAGTACTGCGCGAAGGGCTTGTAGAGCGCCTCGCCGCGGTCGAGCGTGCGCTTGAGGTTCGACTCGATGCGCCCGGCGTCGCCGTTGTCGCGGAACAGGCGCATGGCCGTGTCGAACGACTGATCGCCCGACGGGACGATCCGCGCGACCTCCTCCGCCTTGCGCTCCTGGTTCGACCCGCCCAGGCGGAAGACGACCTTCGTCGTCGTGGCCTCGCGGATCGACTCGGCGGTCATCGACGTGCCGTCGACCAGCGTGATCTCGTTGGCCCACGCGGGGGCCGACGACAGCGCCAGGGCCGTGAACAGCGTCGCCCGGGCGAGGGTCTGCGCCCGGGTCGTGGTCAGCGCGGCGTTCCTCATGCGGCGTACACCCGTCACTCCGTCCGGGAGTTCCACCCGGGTCCGGAACCGCGGCGCCGGAGGGGGTGACCCCCGTCCTGCCGCCGACTCCGGCCCGACCGCCCCTCCCGAGGTCCTTGGAAACGGCGACGCGCGCCGGGGCGCGCGTCGGACTCTCGCCCCCCAGGCCGTGCGTGGGCCGCCTCACGGCGGCCCCGGCGGCCGGGGGGCCGAGCTTACATGATCCGCGCGCCGAGGACTACCGCCCCCGGAGCCGCTGCATCCCCGCCGGGGCGGGGAGCGCTCAGCGACCGGTCCCGAAGAGGTTCTGCTCCTCCTCGCGGATGATGGTGATGTCGGCCTTGAGGAGGACGACCAGGCTGGCCTTCAGCTTGTGGAACGCCTGCCGGCGGAACAGGTTGTTGAGGATCGGGATCCGCATGGCGAGCGGGATCCCGGCCTCGCCCTCGAACTCGTCGAAGTTCTTCAGGCCGCCGAGGAGGACCGTGCCGCCGTCGGGGACCGTGATCGTCGAGCGCAGCTTCTGGATCGTGATGACCGGGAGCTCGATCGGGATCGACGTGAAGCCGCCGGCCAGGGTGACCGGGGCGGGGATGCGCGGCGGGAGCTCGGTCGCGAGCGTCGGCTTGACCTCGAGGGTCACGTAGCGCCGGTCGTGGCTGACCGTGGGCCGGACCTCGAGGATCGCGCCGGTGTTGAGGATGCCGATCACCGGGTTGAGGACCGGGATCACGCCGGTCTGGTTGACCTCGACGTCCTGGATGTAGGCGCGCTGGTTGATGCTCAGCACGTGCGAGCGCTGGC
The DNA here is from genome assembly GCA_023954375.1 of Planctomycetota bacterium. GTDB lineage: Bacteria > Planctomycetota > J058 > J058 > J058 > JAMLIC01. The sequence continues at coordinate 52,988 of JAMLIC010000040.1, read as the reverse complement.
CGTTGAAGACGGTGAGGCGCGGCGCGTTGACCAGCTTGGCCTTCTGCGTCTTGCGCACGGCCTCGAGCATGGCCTGGATCTGGAAGCGGTCGAGGAAGTTGTACTGGAGCGCGATCCCGCCCTCGGGCGAGATGTTGAACGGCAGGCCGGCCGGCGCCAGCGACGACAGGGTGTTCAGCATGCCGGCGCGGAAGTTCGACTGGCCCTGCGCGTCGGTGTAGTTGTAGCCGACCTGCATGGGCTGGCTGCCCACGCCGCGCGGGTTCGCGATCTGGCCGAACGTGTCGACGACCTGGCCGGCCGCGTTCGTGATCACGTTCTGGTTGAACAGGTCGATGCCGATGTGCTCGAGGTAGTTGTCCTGCACCTGGATGAACTTGGCCTCGACCGTGACCATGACGCCGACGGTCCGGCGGAGCGCGTCCAGGAGCTTGACGATCTTCTCGTGCGAGGCAAGGGGCTTGCGCACGATCAGGATCCCGGCCGAGAACTCGACCGAGCCCGAGTCGTCGTCCTCGCCCAGCTTGTCCTCGATGATCTCGACGAGCTTGTCGGCGTCGAGGCCGCCCGTCGCCTCATCCTCGTCGTTGCCGAACGAGAGGACGCCGCCGGCCGCGCCGCCGGCGCCGCCGCCGCCGCCGCCGCGGGCGAGGTTCAGGCCGAGCTCGGGGGCGGGGAAGTCGGGGGGCGTGCTGACGATCTCGGTCACGTCGTAGAAGACCAGGTGGAGCTCCTCCTCCTGGTCGGACTTCGTGCCGATCTTGATCACGTTCGCTTCGATCCGGTAGGTGAGCGAGTCGTGCGAGGCCAGGATCAGGCTGAGCGCGTTCTTCAGCGTGATGTTGCGCAGGCGCAGGCTGACCGTGACGTTCTCGTTCTCGACCAGCTCCTGCGCGTCGCCCGTGAGCACGTAGTTCAGGCCGGTGATGTCGCGCAGGAAGTCGATGGCCTCGCCGAACGCCTGCTGCTCGAAGTTGAGCGTGATCTGCTGCGACTCGAGCCGGCGGCTGATCTCGAGCACCTCCTCCGACGGACCGCCGCGGCGGCGCGCGAGGAGCTCGGAGAGCGGCGTGTCGCGCGAGGCGATCTCGAGCCACTCGTCCTTGCCGGGGAACTGGAAGATCGGCTGGAAGGGGATCGCCGACGACTCGACCCACTCGAACTGCCGGCGCCAGTGCTCGACCTTGTCGCGGTAGGTGCGGTTGATCGTCTCGCGGTGGCGCTGGTTGATCGCCTCGGCGCGCAGCTGCGCCGCCTCGCCGTGGTCGGGCCGCCGCTCGAGGATGTCGTTGCAGAGGCGCTCGCACTTGTCGTACTTGCCGACGCGCAGCGCCTCCTTGGCGTCCTCGAGCAGCGCCTTCAGCGTGGCCTCGACGAAGCGGCGGCTGTTCGCCTTCTCGTGCTCCGCGGCCTGGCGGGCGGCCTCCTGGAGCATCTGGCGGCGACGCCGCTCCTGCTCCTGGCCGAGGCGGCGCGCGTCGGCGATGCGCCCCTCGGCGCGGGCGCGGAAGCCCTGGCGGTCGATGTCGTAGGGGAACCACTTGATCGCCTCGAGGACGCGCGCGAAGCGCTCCTGCGCCTCCTCGTAGCGCTGGCGCTGCATGAGCAGCTCGCCCTCGTTGAAGATGCGCTCCATCTCCACGCGGGCCTGGTCGATCTTCGCCAGGCGCTCGTCGACGAGCTCGCGCACGGCGTCGCGGTACTCGGCCTTGCGGTCGCCGAGGATCCAGCGCGCGCGGTCGAGCAGCGCCTGCGCGTCGGCGTGGTTCGGGTTCAGGGCGTGGGCGCGCTGCAGGTTGGCGGCCGCCTCGCGGTAGCGGAGCTGCTGGAACAGGTTCTTGCCCGTGCGGAAGTAGTTCTCCGCGAGGGCGGTCTTCTCCTGGTCCTGGAGCTCCATCTCGCGGGCGAGGTCGCCCAGGCGCGGGTCGCCGCCGGCGCCGCCGCCGCGCTGGCCGGGCCGCTCGTCGGGCGGCGGGCTCAGCGCCTGCGGGGCGTCGGCCGGCCGACCCGCCGGGGCAGGCGCCGCCGCGTCGTCCTTCGGCGCGCGCGCCTGGTCGGCGGGCGCCGCCGGCGGCGGCGCGTCGTCGGGCCGCTGGCCCTCGCCCGCGCAGCCCGCCAGGGCGAGCAGCGGCAGGAGGGCGAGCACGTGGGAGTAGGTGCCCTTGAACCGCATGGAAGCAGCCTCTTTCGGATCCCGTGTGGTCGATCGGGTGCGCGAACCCGCCCGACACGTCGCGCGCGCGGGGCGCGTCGACTGGGGGCGCAATGTAGCACGTTGCCTCTGGCAGGCCAAGCGTTTAGGCGTGAAGTGCGCGCCGGGGCCGATGACGACGCCGTGACTTGCAGATGACTGCGTAAGAGGCTGCGTTCCATGCGCTTGCGACGGAGCGGCGGACCATCGACCACGGAGGACACGGAGGACACCGAGAAGAGATGGAGAGGACCGAGAGGGACTCGAGGCGAGGTCCCTGCCGCTCCTCCGTCTCTCCTCCATGTCCTCCGTGGTGAGTGAGTACACGCGCGCGGGGAGGCCCGAGGCCTCCCCGCTCGCATCGACGAAGACCGTCCGGCGCGCCTACTGCAGCTCGGGCGGCTTGTCCTTGTCGTTGAACTCCTCGCTCGAACCGTCCGCGAAGCGGATGCGGATCACGCCGACCTTCTGCTGGTGGTCGGGGATGGTCGGGTGCGGCCGGAACTCGTGGCGCACGTCGTCGAGCACCGCGCCCGTGGTGAAGTCGAACTCGCGGCCCCCGCGGAGCTTCTTCTTCTCGCCGATCGGCTGCTCCATCCGCACGTTGAACACCTGGTTCTGGAAGGTCGAGGTCTCCGGGTCCCACTTGTAGACGCGCACCTGCGCGGTCGCCCTGGCGTTCGGGTCGCGGATGATGTCGTCCTCCGTCACCGGCGTGACCGACTGCGGGAGGACGTAGATGTCGCGCTGCGTGCGGACCGGCCCGAACTCGCCGCTCTCGAGCCGGGTCTCCTCCGGCTTGAGCTTGAGGCCGTGGCGCTGCACCACGGCGGCCTCCTGGTCGGGCTCGGCGACCGAGAGCACCTTGTAGAAGTAGGCCGTCCGCGGGGCGACCTTCGTGTCGATGAACTCGGTCGTGCCCGGCCCGGCCGTGTAGATCACGCTCCAGTCGCCGGTCTCGCCCGTCCGCCTCATGAGCTCGAACGTGCACAGCACGTACTCGTTCTCGAGCGACGGCTTCCAGCGCACGACCACCTGCCCCCGCTGCGAGGCGTCCGCCGACAGGTCGGTCGGCGCCCCGTGCTTGCAGCGGAAGGTGACGCGCTCGACGAAGATGTTGTGCAGGAAGCCGGGCCGACGGTGGAAGACCCACGTCGGCGCCGCCTTGCCCGCGGGCACGGTCCCGGGGCCGAGCTGGCCCTCGAGCTTCGCGCGCCAGCCCGGGTCGGCGGCGGCCGCGACGGTCGTGCCCTTCATGTGCTCGCCGATCGAGCGCAGGTCCTTGTCGAGCTGGTCCTTCAGCCCCAGCTCGGGCGGCTGCTTGACCATGCCCATGGCGGCCACGACCAGCCACACGGCGAACCCGGCGAGGACGACCTTATCGAAGACCTTGAGGGCGAGCAGCTTCGGGTCCATGGCTCACTCCTCCTCGGCGGTGTCGGCGTCCGGCTCGGGCGCCGCCGGCTTGGGCAGCCCCGCGGGGTTGATGTCGTAGGTCTCGACCGACAGCTCGATCCTCACCGGCGGCTCCGGGATCCAGTGCTCCTGGCTCACGAAGGCCCCCTTGCCGGTGAGCGTCGCGGTGTAGGCGTCCTGCGGGAACACGTGCTCGCGCCCGTCGACCGAGAAGCGGCCGGGCCGCGTCTCGGCGTAGTGCGCGAAGCGCGGGTCGGTCGACTCGTAGCTGAACGGCTCCTTCACCACGCGCACGCCCGACACCCGCATGGGGATCTTGCGCGCCAGGAGCTCGCGGATGACCAGGGGGAGGCGCGGGAAGGGGCACGAGATCGTGACCCGCGCCGGGATGCGCTCCACCGCGCGCGGCGCCTCACCCGGGCGATCGAGCGCCGGCGTGGGGAAGTCGATCTTCTGGGCCAGCCGCACGGACGCGCCCGTGTTGCCGGCCTGGGCCTGGTTCAGCGCCTCCAGGATCGCCTCCTGGATCCAGAAGCGCTTCTGGAACATCCGCAGGGCCTGACCGGTCGGGGGCTCGTTGTAGACGTTCACCGCGCCGTCGGGGCCGGTGACGACCGCCTTGTACTTCTCCGAGAGCAGGCCGACCTGCTTGTTCCACTCGGTGATGTAGTCGGCCGCCGTCGGCGTCTCCGTGAAGACCTCGAACCAGCGCTCGAGCTCGACGTCCGCCTTGTCGACGACCTCGACGAGCTTCGCGAGCTCCCGCGCGTAGAGCGCCTGCCGCTGCTTCAGCGCCTCCACGTCGCCGTCGGTGTAGACGGGCTCCTCGGCGTTCCCGCTGGAGATGTTCCGCGCCATCCGCTGCGCGGCGGTCGCCGAGCTCCGCAGCTTCCCGGTGGCCTTGGTGTAGTCGTCCTGCACCCCCGCGACGACCACGAACCACAGGACGATCGGCACGATCGCCAGGGCGTACGCGCCGACGAGGACCTTGTTGCGGAGGATGAGCTCCTTGGGGTCGACCGCGGCCATGGCTACTCCTCCTCCGCGGGCGGCGGGGGCGGCGGGGCGGCCTTGGGCAGCCCGACCTCGAACTTGATCGGCACCATGATGCAGGGGAAGGACTGGTTGCGGCCGACCGGCTCGGTGAGCTTGTCGGGGTTCAGCCCGTAGAGGCGGGTGAGCGTGCCGACCGAGGCCTCGCCGTAGGCCGCCGGGGTGCGCTCGCCGTCGCGGAGGAAGAAGGGCGCCCCGCTCAGGCGCGCGATCAGCGGGCCGACGAACTCGGCGCGGATCTCGTCGCGGATGGCGAAGTCCTGCTTGCCCTGCGGCAGCGCCTTGGCCACCAGGAGCTCGACCCGGAAGAACTTGCGCGCGGGCCCCTTCGAGGCCACGGGCATGCCCATGGCGTCGACGACCTCCTCCGAGCGCTCGGTGACGTTCATCTCGAGCAGCCAGAGCTTCTGCTCGTGGGTCTTCTCGCGCTCGAGCGCCGCCCGGTAGCGCTGGAGCTGCTGCGGCCCCTCGAGCTCGCCCCAGTCGGCCGGGATGTCGGGGATGCGGGCGTTCTCCCTGGGCAGGACGTCGTTGAGGGCGTTCATCAGCTCGAGCATGAACGTGCGCCCCTGCCCGAGCTCGGTCAGCGGCACGGCCTGCGCCTCGATGGCGCTCACGTCCTTCACCGCCGCGGCCTGGTTCTGCACCTCCTGGAAGCGGCTCAGCGCCGTGGCCGAGGCGACGGTCTTGTTCACCTTGTCCGTCGCGCTCGACCACGCCACGTGCCCGAGCGCCAGCGCGCCCCAGGCGCAGGCGGCCGCGGCCAGGGCGAAGGGCGCCTTGGTGCGCAGCTGCGAGTTGATCTTGACGTCCTCGGGGGCGAGGTCGATCGCGCACCGCGCGAGGCCCACGCCCTGGATCGCCAGGCCGAACGCGACGCCGAAGCCCAGCAGGTGGCTCTTCAGGACGTCGACGTCGACCTCGGGGTCGATGATGAACTTGTCCTGCTCGAGCTGCTGCACGCGCTCGACGTCGTAGCCGAGCTGCTCCGAGAGGTACTTCGTCGCGTTCTTCAGCTTGGCGCCGTCGCCGAGCAGGACCATGCGCTTGACGTCGAGGTCGTCCGCCTGGCTCTTGAAGAAGCCGACCGAGCGGTGCACCTCGCCCACGAGGTCCTTCAGCACCGACTCCATGGCGCTGAAGATCTTCCGCGACTGCTCGCTCTTCGACGCCTGCCGCTTGAGCTTCTCCGCCTCGGCGAAGGGGACCTTGAACCGCTCCGCCAGCGCCTTGGTGATGTCGTTGCCCGCGATGCGCAGGTTGCGGATCCAGAAGCGCTCGCCGTCCATGATCACCAGGTCGGTGTGCTCCGACCCGATGTCGAGGATGATCGTCGCGCCCTCCTCCGCCTCGCGGTTGTAGCGGACGAAGTTGTAGACGGCGAGCGGGGCGATCGTCACCACGTCGGGCGCGGCGTTCACCTCGCGCAGGTCGCGCAGGAAGCCGTCGATCAGCTCCGAGCGCGAGGCGAAGATCCCGACCTCGACCTCCTCCCCGGGCGCGTACTCCCGGTCGATCTTCACCCAGTCCCAGTTGACCTCGGCGATCGGGAAGGGGATCTGCTGCTGCGCCTCCATGCGGACCATCTGCGTGAGCTTGGTCCCGTCGACGGGCGGCAGCTTGATGAAGCGGCTGAAGGCGTGCAGGCCGGCGATCGCCACGACCACCTGGTCGGAGCCGATCTTGTGCTTGATGAGGAACTGGCGGAGCGCGTCGTTGACGTGCTCGCTCTTCTGCTCCTCATCGTCCTCGGCCGGATAGGCGATGTGCTCGACCGCCTTGATCTCCAGCCCTTCCTTGGTCCGGCGCAGCTTGACGGCCTTCAGGGCCGCCTTCCCGATGTCTATGCCCCAGACGGCAGCCATAGCGTCCCCCGTGGTGCCGTAGGCTCAGCTCGGCGCCCAGAGATCCAAGTGCCCAAAGGGTTTACGAGGCAGGCGGGGATTCTAGAGGGAGGCCCTTTGCGTGTCAAGCCGCTCTGCGGCTGAAGACGTCGCCTAACTGCTTGAGCCGTGGCCGCTAGGCCCAAGGGCCCCTCCCGACGGTCCGCCTCGACGCGCGCATCGGATGAGACCCCGTCGGGGGCCCGATGACACGCGCACGACGACGTAACCAATGGCCACACGAGCGTCCTGCGCGTGTGTGGAGGGTGTCATCGGCCTGTCTCTGCCGACCGGTCAGGTCGCCCGGCGGCGCGCGATGAGCGGGAACAGCTGCTGCAGGTCCTCCCAGGCCTTCCGCTTGTCGGCCGGGGTCCGCAGCAGGTAGGCCGGGTGGTAGGTGATCATGACCGGCGTGCCGCGCCAGTCGCGGAAGCGGCCGCGGCTGCGCCCGAGCGCCTCGTCGGGGGCGATCAGCCCGAGGCCGACGGCGGCGGTCTTGCCGAGGGCGCAGATCACCTTCGGCCGGACGATCTCCAGCTGCTCCTGCAGGAACGGGAGGCACGTGCCCATCTCGTCGGGCGCGGGGGTCCGGTTGCCGGGCGGGCGGCACTTCACGACGTTGGCGATGAACACCTCGTCGCGCTCGAGGCCCATGGCCTTGATCATCTTCGTCAAGAGCTCGCCCGCCTTGCCGACGAAGGCCAGCCCCTCCTGGTCCTCGTGGTAGCCCGGCCCCTCGCCGACGAAGGCGACCTCGGCCGCCGCGTCGCCCTGCCCGAACACGAGCTGGTTGCGCCCCTCGCTCAGGCGGCACTTCGTGCACCCGGCCATGCGCCGCGCGAGCGCGTCGAGCCGCGCCTCGGCGTCGCGGCGCCGGGCGGCGAGGGCGGCCGGGTCCTCGTCCCCCGGCGGGGCGGGCGCGGTCGGGGCGGTCGGGGTCGCCGTCGCCAGCGGAGCGGCGACCGGCCGGGGCGCGGGGGCCAGGGCGGGCAGCGTCGGCACGAGGGCGGCGGGCACGCCAAGCAGGCGGTCGAGCTCGAGCTGGCCGCGCGCCTGCGCGGCGATCCAGGCCAGCTCGGCCGCGGGGTCGAGGAGGTCGTCGCTCATGGCGACATGATCGCCGATGGGACCGACGCGCCGGCTACTCGTCGTCCTCCTCGGCGTCCTCGGGGTCCTTCTCCAGCATGTCGTCGATGTTGAAGCTCTCGAGCTGGTCCTTGAGCCCGCTCAGGTCCAGCTCCTTGAGCCCGAACGGCCCCGCCGGCTTGGCGCCCTGGAGCCCGCCGAACTGCACGCCCTCGGAGATGTCGTGCACCTTCTCCAGCACCGACGTGGTCGCCCAGATCTCGACCTTCTCCTTCAGCGCCAGGACGAGGCAGTCCGAGGGGCGCGCGTCGATGCGCACCTCGTTGCGCTTGCCGCTCCACTCGGCGTTGGGGCCGATGCACCGCTGCTCGAGGACGAGCGTCGCGCAGAAGGTGTTGTCGACGATGTCCGAGATCACGATCTGCTTGACCGTGATGTCGAAGCCCGACAGCACGTAGCTGAGCAGGTCGTGGGTCATCGGCCGCGGCGGCGTCTCGTCGTTCAGCTCGCGGAGGATCGCCGCCCCCTCGTAGGTGCCGATGAACATGACGAAGGTCTTCTCGTCGTTGCCGAGCAGCACCGCCGTGCCGGCGTTGATCGGCCCGAGGACCTTCTTGATCGCGATCTTGTGCAGCTGCTCGGCCATCGTGCGTGGGGGCTTTCCTCGGGGGGCATCGTGACCGGGGGGCATCAGCCTGTCAACGCGCCGCGCACGGCGACCGCCTCGACCTCCACGCGCACGCCGCGCGGGAGCCCCGCCACGGCCACGGTGGCGCGGGCCGGCGCGGCGCCCGGGAAGAACTCGGCGTAGACGCCGTTCATGGCCTGGAAGTCAGCCATGTCGCGGAGGAAGACCGTGGTCTTGACGACCCGCCCGAGGCTCGACCCGGCGGCCTCGAGCACCGCGCGCAGGTTCGTGAGGACCTGCCGCGTCTCGGCCTCCACGCCGCCCTGCTCGAGCGCGCCGTCGGGGCGCAGGGCGATCTGCCCCGAGCAGAAGACGAGGTCGCCGGCGACGACCGCCTGCGAGTAGGGGCCGATCGCCGCGGGCGCGTGCGGGGTGGAGACGACCTGCGGGTCCATGGGGCCTCCGGTGGGTGGGCGGCGCATGCTACCCGACCGGCCGTCTAGTAGAGCTCCCGCCAGCGGTCCCGCTCGAACGCCTCCTGGTCGCCGCCGAGGAGCGGCGCGAGGTCGAGGGAGAACGAGGCCGCCATGTCGTCCTGGAGCGGGTTGTAGGAGAAGGCCAGCTCGAGGGCCACGCAGTGGAAGCGGCGCACGACGCGCGCCCGGTGGAAGAGGAAGCGGTCGCTGACGAAGTCGTACTGCTGCGCGAACCCGACCGTCCACGCCGGCGTGAGCTGGAGCTCGAGCGACCAGTTCACCGCCCGGGCGAGGCCCGGCAGGTCGCGCCAGCCCGCGGACGCCGTGACCGGCCCCCAGGTGGCGCTGCCCATGACGTCGAGCGAGACGAGCCGCCCGTCGTTCATGTCGTGCTCGCCGCGGACGCGGAACGACAGCCACGGCGTCGGGTCGAGGCGCACGTCGTACAGGAGCCCGCCCCAGCTGCGCGCGACGTCGCGCCCGCGGTCGGAGAGGAAGTAGCGCGTCTCCACGGCCACGTCGAGGAGCTTGTGGCGCCGGCCCGCGACGTCGGTGAGCAGGCGGCTGCGCAGGCGCAGGAAGGCGTGGTCGGTGTCGACGACCTGCTCGACCTCGTCGAACGGCAGGAGCTCCGTCGGGTCGCGCGTCGTCCGGAACACGTGCCGCGTGCCCGCCTCGGGGACGATCTCGTGGCGGAGGAGGCCGCCGCCCCACGGCGAGCGCCCCTCGCGCCAGAGCGTGGTGGCGACGTTCCAGCCGGCGTGCGCGGAGAAGCGGTCGATCGGGTCGTCGCCCGACGCCCGGGCGCTCCAGGCCGTCTCGCGCGCCCCGCCCCAGGCGCGCAGGACGAACGGCCCGAGCGACTGCTTGTAGGAGACCAGCGCGTCGACGTCGCCGCGCCAGGCCTCGAAGCTGCGGACGTCCACGTCGTCGTCGGGCCGGAAGCGCAGCTGCCCGGCCCGCGCGGCGACGTCCAGGTAGAGCCCGCCCCACGTGGGGCTCGTGAGCAGCGGCGCGTGGATCCAGTCGAGCTTCACCTCGGGGACCTGCTCGAGCTGCGTCTGGAAGTCGTTGAGGCGGAAGCGGCCGATCGCGCGCGCGGCCAGGGCGTCGTCCGACCAGCGCCCGTAGACGTACGTCTCCTGCTCCTTGTCCGACTGGGCGACGCTGCGGAAGTACTCGAGCAGGAGGCCGCGGTCGGAGATCCGCGACAGCTCGGCGTCGAGCTGCACGCCGCCGGGCAGCTTCTCGCGCACGAGGCCCCGCAGCCAGAAGCGGTGCTCGGTCGGGACCGGGGTGCCCACGCGGTCGGTCTCGGCGCGGTCGTCCATGAAGAACGCCCGCGCGAAGCCCTCGCCCTTCCACTCGCCCTTCGGCGAGGCGTGGTCCCACTCGAGCCCGAGGTCGGCGCCCGTGCCCCGCGCGGAGTAGTGCTCGACGCGCTCCCGGGCCTTGACGTCGAGCTTCCCCCACTCGTCGCTCTCGAGCGACAGGACGCCGTGGCCGAGCTCGATCACGCCGAACGTGCCCAGGCGGTTCGAGCGGCCGAAGCGCACCTTCGGCACCGGCCAGTCGCTGCGCCATGAGCCGAACGGCAGGACGGGCACGCGCGAGGCCTGCCCGTCGCGGAAGGGCGGCACGACGAGGAGGCCCACGCCGTCGAGGTCGATCCAGCGCGGCGCCCCGCCCAGGCCGCGCATGGCGTCGGACCCGCCGCGGTCCTCCTGCCGGCGCAGGAGCGGGCCGAAGAGCGGGCCCGGGTCGGGCTCGGTCGAGGTGACCTCGAGGCGGTCGGCCGACAGCGCCACGTGCGGCTCGCCGTGGTCGCACGGCGACGCGAGCAGGCCCTCCGCCACGACGCGCCCGGGGCCCAGGGCCCGCAGGTGCTCGGCGCGCAGGAGGAGCGGGCGCCCGGCCAGCTTGCCCGACAGCGGGCCGATCGCCTGCCGCGGGAGCGCCCGCACCTCGGCGTCGCGGATGAACGCGCGCTCGCGCCCGAGGTCGAGCATGACCTGCTCCGCCTCGATCACGCCCTGCCCCTGCGGCGCCTCGACGACCAGGCGCACGTGCCCCTCGGCGTAGACGGCCCGCGGCCAGGCGCTCGCCGCGTCGAGGCCCTTGACGGCCACGAACACGACCAGCGACTCGGCGCGCAGGTCGAGCAGGTAGCGCGCGCCCGGCGCGCCGCCCTTGCCCTTGCGCTCGACCTCGACGACGAGGCGCGCGTCCTCGCGCGGCCCGGACTGCAGGAGGAGCAGGTCCTCGCGCCAGGCGCCTCTCGACGCCACCGCGCCCGTCACCCCGCCCAGGGCGCCCCCGGCCGCCGGCGACGGGCGCACGACCCAGGTGACCCGCTCGGCGCGCTGGTCGACGAGGGTGACGCCGTCCGCCCCGCCCTCGACGTCCACCGTGCGCGCGCCCCGTTCGGCGCGGCGCGCGCGCTCGACGGGATCGCCGCCGGAGGGCGGACCCTCCTCACCCTGGCCCGCCGCGAGGGGGGCCAGCGCCAGGAGCGCGGCGACGGCCAGGGGGGTTGCGCGCATGAGCGGCGCATTGTGCCCCTCCCCCCTGACGGGGGTTGTCAAGCCGTCTTGACCCGGGAATGATCCTCCCCCCCGGGGCGTTGCGCCCCGGCAGGGAGGACCCCGCGTGCGCCTTGCGACGGCCCTGCTCCTCGTGCTGACCACGCTCGCCGGCCCCGCGCACGCGCAGGAGGACGGCGACTCGCTCGTGCAGGCGCACCTGGGCAGCGAGTTCGGCGCCGTGTGGCCCGGCCGCGAGACGACGCTCGCCGTCGTCCTCGAGGTCGCCGAGGGCTGGCACATCTACTGGAAGAACCCGGGCGACGCCGGCATGCCCACGACCGTGCGCCTCGACCTCCCGCCCGGCCTCGAGGCGGGCGACGTGCAGTGGCCCGCGCCCGAGCGCTTCGTCCACGAGGGGATCGCCACCTACGGCTACGAGGGCACGGTCACGCTCCTCGTCCCCCTGCGCGCCGCGCCGGACCTCGCCGCGGCGCGCGGCCTCACGATCGAGGGCCGCGTCGACTGGCTCGTCTGCAACCCCGACGGCTGCCTCCCCGGCGGCGCCGACGTCGCGGTGCGCCTGCACGTGGCCACGGGGCCCGCGGCGCCGACGCCCACGGCCGACGCGAAGCACATCGCGGCCGCCCGCCGCGCCCTGCCGAGGCCGGCCCCCGCCGACCTGCGCGCCGCGTGGCGCGACGCGGGCCGCGACCGGGCGCTCACGCTCGAGGTGCCCGGCGCGGCGGGGCTCGAGTTCTTCCCCTCGCTCCCCGAGGACGTCGTGCCGCTCGACATGGCGACGAGAGGCGCGGTCGACGGGCCCCGCCTCGAGGTCCTCTACCCGAAGTCCTACACCGGCCGGGTCGCCGGGGTGCTCGCCGTGCGGCGGGCCGACGGCGCGGTCACGCATCACGGGGTGGAGGTCCCGGCCCCCGCCGAGTAGGGCGCGGGCCGGCACGAGGAGGATCGTATGCGGAAGAGGTACGGGGTCGCCCTCGCCGTCGCGCTGGCGACGGGCGGGCTGGCGATCGCGCAGGAGGGGCGGGCGGCGGCCGCCGCCCGCGTCGGGGACGCGGCGCCGGCGTTCAGCCTGCCCGACGTCGAGGAGCAGACGCACACGCTCGAGCAGCACCGCGGCAAGATCGTGGTGCTCGAGTGGTTCAACCCCGACTGCCCGGCCGTGAAGCGGCACCACCAGCGGGCGAAGACGATGAAGGAGCTGGCCGCCCGCTACAAGGACCGCGAGGTCGTGTGGCTGGCGATCAACTCGGGCGCGCCCGGCAAGCAGGGCCACGGCAAGGAGCGCAACGCCCGCGCCGTGAGCGAGTACGAGATCGAGTATCCGGTCCTCCTGGACCCGAACGGCGGGGCGGGCCGCGCCTACGGCGCGCGCGTCACGCCGCACATGGTCGTGATCGACCGCGAGGGCAAGATCGCCTACTCGGGCGCGATCGACGACGAGGGCAAGGCGGGCGTGAACTACGTGCAGCGCGCGGTCGAGGCGCTCCTCGAGGGCAAGCCCGTCGAGACGCCCGAGACGCGCGCCTACGGCTGACCGGTCAAGTACTGAGCGCCTCGGCGAGGCGCTCGCACCACAGCTTCCAGCGCGCGAGGCCGGGCGGTCGCCCGGCCTCGCGCCGTTCCGCCCGGGAGGCTCGATGCCGCTCTCCGACGACGACCTGCGCCGCTTCGTGGAGGACGGCTACGTCCGCCTCGGCGGCGCCGTCCCGGCCGACGTCGTCGCGGAGGTCGCGCGGGCCGTGTGGGCCGAGGCCGGCTGCGATCCGGCCGCGTCCGGGACCTGGACCCGGCCGGTCGTGCGGCTCGGCGACCGCGCCGGCGGCCCCTTCACGGCGGCCGCGCAGGCGCCCGCGCTCCACGCCGCGTTCGACGCGCTCGTCGGCCCGGGCCGCTGGCGACCACGCGGGAGCCTGGGGGCGTTCGTGCTCCGCTTCCCCTCGCCCGTCGACCCGGCTGACACGGGCTGGCACGTCGACGCCAGCTTCCCGGGCGACGACCCGGCGGACTACCTCTCCTACCGCGTCAACGTCCGCTCGCGCGGGCGGGCGCTGCTCGTGCTCCTCCTCCTCTCCGACGTGGGCGAGGACGACGCGCCGACGCGCCTGCGGGCCGGCTCCCACCTCGACGTCGCGCGGCTCCTCGCGCCGCACGGCGACGCGGGCCTAGGCTTCATGGCGCTGGCCGAGCGCCTCGGCGCGACCGAGCGCTGCCCCGAGGTCCTGGCCGCGGGGCCGGCGGGCACGGCGTACCTGTGCCACCCCTTCCTGGCCCACGCCGGGCAGGCGCACCGCGGCGGGCGGCCGCGCCTCCTCGCGCAGCCGGCGCTCCTGCCCGCGGGCCCGGGCGACCCGGCCGACGGGCCCGGGCCGGTCGCCGAGGCGATCCGGCGGGCCCTGCCGTGAGGGCGGCTCAGGCCCCGAGCTCGGCGAGGGCCTGCTCGACCGTCGCCACCTGCCGGCGCAGGTCGTCGAGCTTGTCGCGCTCGGCCTGCACGACCTTCGGGTCGGCCTTCTCGACGAACTTCGGGTTCTCGAGCTTCTTCTCCACGCCGGCGAGCTGCTTCTGCAGCCCGTCCCGCTGCTTCTCGAGGCGCGCGCGCTCCTTGACGGGGTCGAGGACGTCGGCCACGAACAGCTCCAGGTCGCCGGCCACGGCGCGCGCGGCGTTCTTCGGCCGCTCGACCCCCTCGCCGACCACCAGGGTCGAGAGCCCGGCCTGGCCCTCGACGTGGGCGCGCAGCCGCTCGAGCACGGCGACCGGCGTCGCCGGCGCCTGGATCCGCGCCTCGACCCGGGCGCTCGGGGCCACGTTGTAGGCCTGGCGCAGGTCGCGCAGCTTGCGCACGGCGACGCGCATGACCTCGAACTCGCCCTCGACCGCCGGGTCCTGCCAGTCGGGCCGCGCCTCGGGCCAGCGTGCCAGCGCGAGCAGGTCGGACGCCGGGAACGGCGCGTCCACGCCTCGCACCGGCGCGACGGCGCCGAGGTGGGTCCAGAGCTCCTCGGTGATGAACGGGATGAACGGGTGCAGGAGCCGCAGCACCTGGTCGAGCACGGCCGCCAGGACCTGCCGGGCCACCGGCGCCTGGGCCTCGTCCTTCATGCGCGGCTTGATCAGCTCCACGTACCAGTCGCAGAGCTCGTTCCAGAAGAAGTCGCGCGCCGTGTTGATCGCGGCCGACGGGTTGTAGGCCTCGAGCCCGGCCGTCACGGCGGCCGAGGCCCTCGCCAGCTGCGAGAGGATCCAGCGGTCCTCGGCGGGCAGGTCGGCCAGGCGCAGGGGCCGGTGCTCGAGCCGCCCGCCGGCCGACAGGTTCATGAGCGCGAAGCGGGCCGCGTTCCACAGCTTGTTGCAGAAGTTCCGGCCGATGTCGAAGCGGTCGCTCGTGGTCTTGGCCTTGGCGATCCCCTCGTAGGTGCCGATCACGTCGAACAGCTGGTCGCCGGCGTCGGGGTCGACGTAGACGCCGCGCAGGGCGTGCCCGCGCGAGCGGCCGACCTTCGCCGTCGTCAGGTCGATCTTGCGCTCCCCGGTCGGGTCGAAGGGCGAGATCGCCTGCACGGGCACGCGGATGTCCTGGCTGCCGGTCTGCATCTCGCAGAGCACGTAGCGCATGCCGTCGGCGCCGTGGCTGGCGATGATGTCGAGCGGGTCGATGCCGTTGCCGGCCGACTTGCTCATGCGCTCGCCCTTGCCGTCCTGGATGTTCGCGTGCACGAACACGTCGGTGAACGGCAGGTCGCCCAGGCCGTAGAGGCCCAGCATGACCATGCGCGCGACCCACAGCGTGATGATGTCGCGCCCGGTCACCAGGCAGGAGCCCGGGTAGTAGTAGGACAGGCTGTCGGGGCGGCCGTCCACCGGCCCGAGCGGCGTCTGGCCGGGCTCGATCGGCGCCGCGGCCGGGTCGGGCCAGCCGAGCGTGCTGAAGGGCCACAGCGCGCTCGAGAACCAGGTGTCGAGGACGTCCGGGTCGCGCGCGAGGCCGAGCGCCTCGAGGGCGGCCGCGTGCCGCTCCTCGGCGGGCTTGCCGCGCAGGCACACGAGCAGGTCGACCTCGCCGTCGCCGAGCGTGGCCGAGGCCTCGCGCCCCACCTGGCGCCCCTCGGCGTCGACGAGCCAGGCGCAGAGGTGCTCGGGGTCCCGCGGCAGGGCCGACAGCGCGTCGGCCAGGCCGGCGCCGCTCGAGAAGGTGGCCCGCCACACCGGGATCTGGTGGCCCCACCAGAGCTGGCGGCTGATGCACCAGTCGCGCTTCTCGGCCAGCCAGGCGGTGTAGGTCGACACGTAGCGGTTCGGGCCCGCCGCGCGCGCGTCGTCGGGGTGGAAGCGGAGCTGGAGCCCCGTCGGCGAGCGCCACGCGCCGCCGGCCGCGTCGATCGCCGCCTGCGCCAGGCCGGCGCCCTGGTGCTCCCGCGGGGTGCCGCGGCCGAAGGTCACGCCGCCCGGCACGTCGCTCATCCTCACGAACCACTGCTTGGAGACGAACGGCTCGATCACCGTCTTGCTCCGGTCGCTGTGGTCGACCTCGAGCTGGCGGTCCTCGATCCGCTCGACGAGGTCGCGCGCCTCGAGGTCGGCCACGACGCGCTTGCGGGCCACGGCGCGGTCGAGCCCGGCGTAGGCGCCGGCGTTGGCGTTGAGCGTGCCGTCGGGGTTCAGGATGTTGATGATCCCGATCCGGTCGCGGTGGCGCTGCCACACGAGGTAGTCGTTCGGGTCGTGGGCCGGCGTGATCTTCACGCAGCCCGAGCCCAGCTCCGGCTTGGCCCACACGTCGCCGATCAGCGGGAGCTCCCGCTCCTGCAGCGGGAGGCGGATCCTGCGCCCGTCGCGCGCCATGGCCGCCAGGGCCTCGAGGAGCGGCAGGTGCGTCTCGCGGCGCTGCTCGAGCCGCTCGAGCTCCGCCCGCGCCTCGGCCTGCTCCTTGGCCGGCGCCTTGTCGAGCTTCTCCTTCGCCGCGCGGATGGCCGCGTCGAGGGCGGCCCTCGGCTCGGGGTGGCAGGCGACCGCGGTGTCGCCGAGCATCGTCTCGGGCCGCGTCGTGGCCACCACCACGTGCGTCGGCTCGCCCGGCCGCGGGTCGATCACGGGGTAGCGCAGGTACCAGAAGTGGCCCTGCACCGTGAGCTTGACGAGCTCGTCGTCGGCCACGGCGGTCTGCAGGTGGCAGTCCCAGTTGACGAGCCGGTCGCCGCGGTAGATCAGCCCGTCCTTGAACATGCGGAAGAAGGCCTCGCGCACGGCCGCCGAGCACACGGCGTCCATGGTGAAGCGCTGCCGGTCCCAGTCGCAGCCGCAGCCCATGGCCTGCTGCTGGCGCACGATCCGCGCCTGGTACTCGTCCTTCCAGGCCCAGATGCGCCCGACGAGCGCGTCGCGGCCGATGTCGTGGCGCGTCTTGCCCTCGAGCTCGAACAGCCGCTTCTCGACGACCGCCTGCGTGGCGATCCCGGCGTGGTCGGTGCCGGGCTGCCAGAGGGTGTTCTCGCCCTTCATCCGGTGCCAGCGCGTCAGCAGGTCCTGCATGACGTTGTCCATGGCGTGCCCCATGTGGAGCGCGCCGGTCACGTTCGGCAGGGGCATCATGACGACGTAGCGGTCGCCCCGGTCGTCGGGCAGCGCCGTGAAGGCGCGCGCCGCGGCCCAGCGCTCGAGCACGGGCTGCTGGATCGCGGAGGGGTCGAACTTGCTCGGGAGCTCCGTGGACATCGCCGCCTCGCCTGGGAGTGGAAGGGGTCCAACTTTCGTCGTGATCGCGCGCCGCGTCAAGCAAGCGAGCGCGCCCGGGGGCCGCGGGACGTCGAACGGGGCGATGATGAGGACCAGGGGGGTGATCGCGGCAGGAGGACGCCATGGTGATCAAGGGGACCCGCGCCGAGCTTCGCTGGGTCGAGGGGCTCGACCCGGCCTTCGAGCAGGCGCGCGACACGGGCAAGCTCGTGTTCCTGGACGTGTTCCACCCGGGGTGAGGCGGCTGCAAGCGCATGGGTGCCGTGACGTACCCACACCCCGACGTCGTGTCGTTCATCTCTGACCGCTTCGTGCCGGTGAAGCTCCACATCGCCGAGCAGGCCGACGCGATCGAGCCCTACGCCGTCCCCTGGACGCCCGGGCTGCTCGTCCTCGACGCCGGCGGTCGCCAGCACCGGCGCATGGTCGGCTATCACCTGCCAGAGGACCTCGTGGCCGAGCTGGCCCTCGCCCTCACCGTGGCCGCGCTCGAGGCCGACGACTTCGCCGAGGCGCAGGCGCGCGCGAAGGTGGCCGCCGAGCGCGCCAGGCACGACCGCGAGCGGGCGGCCGAGGCGAGCTACTGGGAGACGGTCGTCACCTACAAGCTCACCGGCGACGGCCTGATCGACGGCTGGCGCCGCCTCGTCGACGCGTTCCCGGGGACGACCTGGGCGCGGAAGGTCGAGGCGATCGTCAAGCCCACCTGAGCGTCACCGCCACCCCGGGTCGGGCCGCGAGAGCGTGCGGCCCGGCCCGAGGCGGGTGCCCTCCCGCAGGGGCGGCGGCAGCCAGGGCAGGTCGAGCGCGGCGAGCACCTCCTCCTCGGTGCGCCCGGCGAGGAGCCGGCCGGTCTGGCGGTCGACGAGCCCGTGCTGGCTGAGGTGCCAGCCTCTGCGGTTGGCGCGGATCCGCAGCTTGATGTTGTAGTCCCGCGGCCCGGTGAAGTGCAGGAGCGCCGCGCCCCACACGGCGGGGTCCTCGACCGCCCAGAGCTGCGCGCCGACGCCCTGCGGCAGGACGATCGCGCCCATGTGCTCGCCGTGGTGCACCGGCGCCCCGAAGCTGCGGAACAGCGCCACGACGCGCTCGACCGACCAGGCGCCGGGCACGAACACGAGGTCGATGTCCTTGACGTCGTACCGCTGGCGGCGCAGCGACCCGACCAGCTCGACGTGCGCGCAGTGCGGACGCAGCGCCGCGACGAGCCAGCCCGCGAGCAGGAGCACCTCCTCGCGCGAGCGGCGCGGCGCCGCGTACGCCTGGCACAGGTCGCGCACCTCGGGCTCGAGGACGTGGCGGCACTCCATGCGGTACTTGAAGCCGGGGCACTCGCAGCGCGCCTTGCCGCCCTCGAGCACCACGACCTCGTAGCGGCCCCCGCGGCTGCCGGTCACCGTGAGCCGGTGGAGCACCTTCGCGCGGGGCCGGCGGGAGGTCGGGCGCTTCTTGCGCGGCAGGGGCACGTGGCGATCGTAGTCCGCGCGGAGCCGGCGAGCGACGAAGGACGCCGACCCGGTCGACGTCGTCGCACCGCTCACGTCGCCGCGGCGTCGCCGCGGTCCTCCTGAGCCGACGACGAGGCGCTCGAGGCGAGCCGCGCGTCGACGACCGGCAGGAGCAGCGGCAGGGCGTAGGGCTGGAGGAACACGAACGTCTGCACGACCGGCCCCAGCCACGGCGTGCTCACGAGCCAGCCGACCAGCGGCAGGCCCACGAACCCGCTCAGGGCGAGCGCCGCGGCCAGGAGCGACGCGGGGAGCGCCACGGCGACCTGGCCCGCGGGGCGGAGCGCGAACAGCCGCGCGAGGGCCACGGCGGCGTGCGGCGCGGCGAAGGCCACGAGCGCCGCGCGCGCCTCGCTCCACTCGCCGGCGACGGCCATGAGCCCGCGCCCCGAGGCGCCCATGGCCGCCTCGAGGTTCAGGCCCCGGGTCAGGGCGAAGGCGTAGCTCACCTGCCCGTGCGCGGCGAGGAGCCCGAGCGCCGCCAGGGGGCCGCACGCCAGCCCGGCCGCGAGGCGCACGAGCGGCGGGCGCGCGCGGGCCCACGCGACGACGACCTCCACGGGCGCCGCGACGAGCCCGAGGAGGGCCAGGAACAGGGCGTCCCAGCGCCCGGTCGTGTCCGCCGCCTCGCGCCCGAACCAGCAGAGCACCAGGAGCCCCATGGCCACGACGTTGAACGCGGCCACCCACGCGCCGCGGAGGGCGGCGCGCCGGAGGGTGGGAGGGAGGCGCAGGCCGGGGTCGGGCATCACGAAGACCCTACGGAGCGGGCGGGGTGTCGCGCCATCGAGGGAGCGGACGGCTCCCGACGCGGCCCCCCGCCTCGCGGCCCGGACCCGCGATCAGCCGGTAGACTCGGCGCCTCTCCGGAGGTCCGCCGAGATGCGCCGAGCCCTGGCCCTGCTCCTCACCCCGCTCCTCCTCGCCGCGCCCGCCCTGGCGGGCGACCGGCCTGACGAGCCGTTCCTGAAGAACGTCCGGCAGCTGACGCACGACGACCAGCGCGCCGGCGAGGCCTACTTCAGCCCGGACGGGGAGCGGATCCTGTTCCAGGCGGTGCGGGAGGAGCACCCCTACTACCAGATCTACGTGATGAACGTGGACGGCACGGGCCGGCGCATGGTCAGCACCGGCAAGGGCAAGACGACCTGCGCCTTCTTCCACCCGGGCGACCCCGACCTGTTCGTCTACGCCTCGAGCCACCTCGACGAGCGCACGCACGCGCCGCCGCCGCCCGGCGCGCAGCAGCGCGGCTACCGCTGGGACTACGACGGGTCGTTCGACATCTTCCTGGCGCGCGTGAGCACGGGCGAGATCGTCCTGCGCCTCACCGACGCCCCGGGCTACGACGCGGAGTGCGCCTTCTCGCACGACGGCAAGAAGATCTGCTTCACGTCGCAGCGCGACGGCGGCGACTCGGACATCTGGATCATGAACGCCGACGGCAGCGACCAGCGGCCGCTCGTGCGCGTCCCGGGGACGGACGGCGGGCCGTTCTTCTCGCCCGACGACCGCTGGGTGCTCTTCCGCGCCTCGCGCGAGCGCGACGACGTCATGCAGGTCTACCTGGTCTCGGTCGACGGCAAGGAGACGCGCCAGCTGACCGACCAGCCGCGCGTCAACTGGGCGCCGTTCTTCCACCCCAGCGGCCAGGTCGTGGCCTACGCGGCCAACGTCGGCGGGCACCGCAACTTCGAGGTGTTCCTCGTCAAGGCGGACGGCAGCAGGCGCGAGGTGCGGCTCACCCACGACGAGGCCTTCGACGGGCTGCCGACGTTCAGCCCCGACGGCACGAAGCTCATGTGGACCTCGAGCCGCCACGGCGGCCAGCCGCAGGTCTACATCGCCGACTTCGTCATGCCGCCCGAGGACGCCTTCGTCGCGCCGGCCAGCCCGGGGCACGACCCGCGCGGCCAGGGCGGCCACGCGCCGCACGGCGCGCAGGACCCCCACGGGCACGCCCACGCCGGCGCCAGCCCGCCCGCGGCCGAGCCGCTCGTGCGCCCGGCGGCGCGCGGCGCGCCGCCGCTGCCCGGGGCCGACCGCGTGCGCGCCGACGCGCTCCTGCGCGACATCGCCTGGCTGGCCGACGACGCGCGCGAGGGGCGCCGGGCGGGCACGCCGGCCGAGCGCGCGGCGGCCGAGTGGCTGGCCCGGCGCCTGTCCGCGGCCGGCGCGCGGCCCGGCGGGACCGACGGCGCGTGGCTGGAGGAGTTCTCCTTCCCGGCCGGCGGCCAGGTGCAGGAGGCGGCCTCGGGCCTCGTGATCGACGGCCGCCCCTGGGCGCTCGACCGCGACTGGCGGCCGCACCTCTACTCCGCCAGCGGGAAGGTCGAGGCCGAGGTCGTCCTCGCCGGCTACGGGATCACCTCGCACGACCACGCCTACGACGACCTCGCCGGCCTCGACGTGAAGGGGAAGGTCGCGCTCGTCCTCACCGGCGGCCCGCGCAAGGACCAGGGCGGCGCGTTCGGCGCGAAGCACCCCGTCGTGTTCGAGGACCTGCAGTACAAGGTCGCCAACCTGCGCGACAAGGGCGCCGCGGCGGTGCTGTTCGTCCGCGGGTCGGGGGCGGCGCCGTCGGACCAGGAGTGGCTGCGGCTCGACATGGGCGACCCCGGGATCCTCGTCGGTCAGGTGACGCGCGCGCGCGCCAGGGACCTCGGCGTCGACGTCGGCGCGGTGACGGCCGAGGTCGACCGGACGCTCGCCCCCCCGTCGCGCCCGCTCGGGCGCAGCGCCCGCGTCGAGGTGACGATCGACCGCGTCCGCGGGCGCTCGCAGAACGTCGTCGGCCGCTTCACCGGCCGCGACCGCCCCGAGGAGGTGATCGTCGTCGGCGCCCACTACGACCACCTCGGGCGCGGCGGTCACGGGTCGCTGGCGACGGGCTCCGACGAGGTCCACAACGGCGCCGACGACAACGCGTCGGGGACGGCGGGCCTCCTGGCCCTGGCCGAGGCGCTGAAGGCGCACCCGCCCAGGCGCACGGTGCTGCTCGTGGCCTTCGGCGCGGAGGAGGGGGGGCTCCTCGGCTCGCAGGCGTTCCTCGCCCGGCCGCCCGTCGCGCGCGAGCGGATCGTCGCCATGCTCAACATGGACATGATCGGCCGCCTGGGCGACCAGGCGCTCCTCGTCGGCGGCGCGGGCACGGCCGCCGAGTGGCCTGCGCTGATCCAGCGCGCGGCCGACCAGACCGGCGCCACCCTCCGCACGCAGCAGGACGGCATGGGGCCGAGCGACCACGCCACCTTCTACGCGGCCGGGATCCCCGTGTTCTTCCTCTGGACGGGCACGCACGAGGACTACCACAAGCCGTCGGACGACACCGACAAGATCGACGCGAAGGGGACCGAGACGGCCGCCCGCGTGGCCCTGGCCCTGGTGCGCGGTGTGGACGACCTCCCCGCGCGGCCGACCTTCGTGCGCGTGGCCCGGCCCGACCAGCCGCGGCGCGTCGTCACGGGCGAGCGCGGGGCCTACTTCGGGAGCATCCCCAACTACGCGCAGGACGGGCTCCGGGGCGTGCTCCTCGACGGGGCGCGCGACGGCACGCCCGCCGCGAAGGCCGGGGTCCAGAAGGGCGACGTCGTCGTCGAGTTCGCCGGCCACCAGGTGCGCACGATCCAGGACTACACCAACGCCCTGCGCCTGTGCCGGCCCGGCCAGACGATCAAGGTCGTGGTCGAGCGTGAAGGGCGAAGGGTGGAGCTGGAGGCCACGCTGGAGGGTCGTTAATCCAGCAGCCCCTCCAGCCGCACCCACCGCCCCTTCGTCGCCGGGCCGCGGGCGGGCAGCGACACCTCGAGCGCGCCGGCGGCGGGCAGGAAGACCATGCTCTGGAGCGTGATCGGCACCGACGCCGCGTCGAGCGCCGCGCGCGCCTGCTCGAGCCGCAGCGGGCTCGCGCCGTCGGCCGCGTCGCACACGGCGCGGTAGCGCCGGCGCGAGGACAGGTACTCGACCGACAGCCGCGCCTCGCGCCGCTCGCGCGTGAGGAAGTGGTTCGTCGCCACGAGCCGGCCGGCCGGGTCGGGCCCGCGCGCGACCAGGCCCTCGGGGTGCAGCTCGAGCACGCGCGCGTCGCCGGCGCGGTCGACGATCATCAGGTTGTTCGTCACCGTGAGCGCCGTCGCGCGGAGGAGGCGCTCCGCCTCGGCCGCGTCGCCCGCGGTCTCGAGCACCCGCCGGAAGGCGAGCTGGAACGGCTCGCCGGCCCGCGCCCCGTCCGCGTTGTGCACGACCATGACCGCCAGGGCCAGGGCGTCGCTCTGCCCCGAGAGGACGCCGACCAGCCCCGGCCAGCCCACGGAGACGAAGGGCCGCTTGCCCTCGGGCCGGGCGACGACGACGAGCGAGTAGCGCCCGAGGCGCCCCATGGAGGGGAAGTCGAGGTTGCGCGCCAGGAGCGCCCCCTCCGCCGAGGGCGCGCTGAGGGTCGAGCAGCCGAACAGGCGGTAGAGGTCGGTGAAGCACTGGGCGAACACGGCGTCGTCGAGGCCGATCCCGGCCGCGCGGGCCATGGCCTCGACCTCCCGCCGGTGGTCCGGGGCGAGGTGCGGCTCGAACAGCGCGCGCGCCTGGCGCCGGGCCCGGGCGAGCTCGCGGCGGCCGACGAAGCTCGGGACGTACCAGTCGAGGAGCGCGCGGAGCTCGTCCTTCAGGAGCGCCCCGTGCTGCTCGCCCATCTCCTCGGGGGTGCCCTCGAGGAACAGGAGCGGCACGCCGCCGGGGCCGCGCTCGAGCCGGCCCTTGCCGTGGCGCCGCGGCGTCCAGTCGGGGGGCGGCGGCGCCGGGGCGAGGAGCCCGCGCACGTGGCCGACGGCCATGCGCGCCTCGATCCCCTGCTCGGCCCGCACCCGGTCGAGGAACGACCGCACCTCGGTGGGCCGCCGGAGCAAGCGTGAGGCCCGCGGCTGCGGACGGTCGCGAGCGATAGGGTCCGCATCGGCTGCGGCACCGCAGCCGCGGGACGGAGCTTGCGGAGGCGGGCCACACCGAACGTCCTCGGCGCGGGCGGCGGCCCCGCACGAGAGGAGGAGCAGCAGGAGCGGCGTCGACGGTCGCGTGCGCATGGCGGCCTCCGCCCCGAGCCTGACCCGGGCGAGGGGGGCGCCGCAAGGCCGAGCGCCTGGCCCGGGGGGCGGCGGCGGCCCCCGGGCCACGGTCGCTTGCGCCAGGCGCGCCTGCTACCATGCGTGGAGCACGGGAGGGGGGACGCGCGCGCGAACGCGCCCGCCCGGCGAAGAGGGGGAGGGACCGTGAAGAGGCTCACTGTGTGCGCCGCGCTCCTGTTGGCGCTGGCGCTCGGCGGATGCGCGTCGGAGCCGAACAAGCGCCAGCACCAGTGGCGGCACCTCGAGCGCGAGCTCGAGGAGTTCCCGCGCATGCAGGACTCGCTCGGCTGGCGGCCGATCTACGACTTCATGATCGACCAGGGCATGAGCCCGAAGGCCGCCCGCTTCTACCTGCGCCGGGCCGGCCGCTACGGCCCGTCGCGCGACGAGGTCGCCGTGCTGGTCGGCAGGAGCCGCACGCCCGCGGCGATCACCCAGGCCCTCGACCTCGCCCACGCGCAGGCGCTGGACGCGCGCTACCGCGCCGGCACGACCATGGGCTACCCCCACGTGCGCCCGCAGTACAGGCGTCCGGAGCCGACCCAGCAGGACACGCTGATCTCGAACACGCCGCGGACGGCGCCTGCGCCCGCCCCGGCGCCGGCGCCCGCGCCGGCCGCCGAGCCGGAGCCCAGCCCGCCGCCCCCGCCGGACTTCGCGCCGCCTGACGACTACCCGCCGAGCGAGCCGCCGCCGCCCGCGCCGATGGTCGAGGAGCCGCTCCCGCCCGAGCCCGAGCCGCTCCCGCCCGAGCCGGCCCCGGCGGAGCCGCTCCCGCCCGAGCCCGAGCCGCTCCCGCCCGAGCCCGAGCCGCTCCCGCCCGAGCCCGAGCCGATGCCGGCCGACCCCGACCCGCTCCCGCCCGAGCCCGAGCCGCTCCCGGACGACGTCGAGCCCGAGCCGCTGCCGCCCATGCCGAGCGAGCCGCTGCCGGACGACCTCCCCGACGAGCCGCTGCCGGACGAGCCGCTCCTTGACGAGCCCCTCCCCGACGAGCCGCTCCCCGACGAGCCGCTCGACGAGCCCCTCCCGGACGAGGACGACTGAACCGTGGGCCGCTGGTGCGAGCGGCAGGGCCGCGGGCCCGGACGGTCGCGCCCCGCCCCTGGCGGGGCGCCGGTCGTCCCCCTGGCCGCCGACGCGCGTCGGCGCCCGGCCTAGCCGGGCGCCGGCGGAGCCGCGATGGACGCGCGCAGGCAGCGGTTCCTCAGCGGGCTGGTGATCGTCGTCTTCGCCCTCTCGGCGAACGCGCTGCTCGACTACCGCCTGATCCTGCGCAACCCGGCCGAGCTGGAGGAGATCGCGCGTAACGCGCTCGAGGGGATCTTCCCCGACTACGCGCCGCGCATGGGGCGCGCGCCCGAGTTCTTCCTCGGCGAGCGCAAGGCGGTCCTGCACGACGTCGTCTTCCACGAGAAGGGGCAGGCCGGCCGCACCCTGTTCCGCGTGGGCACGCTGGAGGCCTACTTCAGCCTCGTCCCGCCTGCGCTCGTGCGCCTCGAGGTCGACGAGCCCGAGGGCGTCCTGCGCATCGACCGCGACGGCCGCGTCAACTTCGAGACCGGCGGCGAGGTGGGCGGCACGGCGCCGACCCTCTACAGCGACATGCAGGTGCGGGTCCGCAGCGGGCAGCTGCGGGTCATGAACGACTTCGAGGGGCAGGGGAGCGACCTCCTGCTCACGAACGCCCACGCCGAGCTCCAGGTGAGCCGCGCGCTGGAGGTCACGGGGCGCGGCGGGGCGCAGTTCGGCCTCGTCGTCCCCATGGGCCAGGAGGGGGGCGCGCTCCAGGTGCGCGGCCTCGACCCGGGCCAGCGCTTCCGGCCGCTCGTGCAGGCCGTGACCTTCCAGGTGCGCCGCCAGGCGGACGGCCGCGTCCTGGCCGAGGCGGACGTCCTCGGCGGGGAGCTGTCGCACGGGCTGCGGTCGGTGATCCCGCCGCTCTTCCAGCAGGAGGTGTGGGACGAGCTCGACCCGAGCGGGGCGTTCGACGCCAAGCTGCGCCTCGACGCGGGCGACCGCGGCGCGCGCGTCGCGACGACCGTGCTCCCCCGCCAGGCGGCGATCCGCCCGCGCGGCTTCCCGCTCGACATCACGGAGATCTCCGGCCGGTTCGAGGTCAACGTGTTCGTCCCGTGGGAGCGGGGCGCGCCGGACTTCATCAGCGTCTCCTGGGACGGCCTCACCTCGCGGGCGTCCGGGGGGCACCTCGCGTCGCGCGGCAGCGTCTTCCCCGGCTACGGCCAGGAGAGGGTCTCGCTGTTCATCGCGGTCGACGTGCAGGACCTCGCCCTGTCGCCCGAGCTGCGCGGGGCGCTGCCCCCGCGGATCCGCGAGGTCTACGACGACTTCGACCCGCAGGGGGCGGTCAAGCGGGCGCGGGTGATCGTGTTCAAGGGGCCCGGCCAGGAGGACCCGCAGCTCTCCGTGAGCGTCGACGAGCTGGGCGGCGCGGTGTCGGCCGCCTACGGCGACTTCCCGCTGCGCCTGCAGGAGCTGCACGGCCGCTTCGAGATCCGCGAGGACGCCAACGTCGAGGTCCACGCCGGCGGCACCTTCCAGCACGGCGGGACCGCGCGCGTCGACGCGCACGTGGTCCGGGGCGACCTCCTGCACGTCGAGGTGCGAGGGTCGGCGATCCCGATCGGGCCGCAGGTGCTGGCGAGCATGCCCGCCAGGGCGCGCGCGATCGTCGCCGAGTTCCGCCCGGAGGGCGGCCAGGCGGACGTCCACGTCGTCGTCGAGAAGCCGCACAAGGGCGCGCTCGCCCAGCCCACGATCGACGTCGAGCTGCGCGACGTGAGCGTGGCCCACGTGGACGTCCCCTACCCGCTGACGGCGAGCGGCAGCGTGCGCATCCGCCCGCGCTTCCCCGCCGGCGCCCGGCCCGACGACGCGCCGGACCCCGAGCGGATCGAGGTCGGGCTCGACCTCACCGGCTGGGGCCCCGGGGTCCTGGGCGCCGGGGCGCGGGGCACGCTCCTGATCCGCCCGGAGGGCGGCGGCTTCGAGGGGGCGATCGACGTGCGCGCCGAGCAGGCGGCCCTCGACGACCGCCTGCGCGCCGCGCTCCCCCCGGCCCTCGCGGAGGTGTGGGCGCGCCTCCGGCCCGCGGGGACGGTGCGGAGGATCGAGGCGCGCGTCGAGGGGCCGGAGCGGCTGCGGGTGAAGGGCCAGGGGGTCGACCTCACCGTCGACCTGACCGAGTTCCCCTTCCCCCTCAAGCTCGAGGCGTTCGACGTCTCGCGGGACGGGCGGCGCATCCGCGTGCACGAGGCGCGCGGCGGGGCGGCGCGCGGCGGGGGCCGCCTCGCCGCGCGGGGGACGCTCCTCCAGCCGGCGGAGGGCGGCGCCCGCCCCATGGTCGACCTCGAGCTCGAGGCCGTCGACATGCCGCTCGACGAGGCGTTCGTCGCCGCGCTGCCGGCCGGCGCGGCGCGCGACCTGCTCGAGGGCATGCGGCCCGAGGGGCGCGCCAGCGCCGCGCTCCGCCTCCTCGTCCCGCCGGGCGAGGCCCCGCCGCGCGTGAGCGGGCCCGTGCGCCTGCGCGACGTGCAGGTCTACCTGCACGCGGTCGACCCGTCCCTCGCCGGCCTCGCCGAGGTGCCCCTGCGACGCCTCGGCGGCGCGCTGCACCTCGAGGTGCCGCACCGGGTCGAGCTCACGGCGCTCGAGGGGGAGCTCGCCGGGGCGCGCGTCGAGGCCACGGGCCTGATCCAGGCCGGCCCGGCGGCGCCCGCCGCCGTCGGCCCGCTCCTGGGAGGCCTCGGCGGCGCGCTGCCCGCCGCGCTCGACCGGGCGGGCGCCGCCGTGGACCTGACGGTCCACGTCGGCGGCCTGGTCCTCGACGCGCGCACGCGCGCCATGGCCGGCCCGGCCGCGGCCGACGTGTTCGAGCGGTTCTCGCCGGAGGGCCCGGTCGACCTCCAGGCGCACGTGCGCCGCCCCGCCCTGGGCGGGGCCGCCCGCCTGCGCCTGCGCGCGCGGCCCCGCGGCCTCTCCGTCGTGCCGAGCTTCCTCCCCCTGCGCCTGCGCGACGTCGAGGGCGAGGTGGAGGTCGACGACGGCGACCCGGTCCGCATCGACCTGACGGCGCGGGTGGGCGGCGGCACGCTCGTCGTCCGCCGCGACGCCCGCGCCGAGCGCGCCTTCCCCGGCGGCGGGGCGAAGGGCCGCGTGTTCGAGGTGTCCCTGCGCGACTTCGCGCGCCCCGTCGACCCGCGCGAGCGGGCCGAGCTCGAGCGCGAGCTGCCGGACCCGGGCGCCGTCCGCTCGCTCCTGTCGACGCTGGCCCCCGAGGGGCCGCTCGACGCGCACGCGTTCATCTACCAGCCGCTCGCCGAGCGCCTGCCCATGCGCTGGGTGGCCGAGGTGCGCGCGGGCCCCCGCAACGAGGTGGGCGCGCCCGCGCGGCCCGACTTCGCCGTCTCGGCCGGGCTCCGCTTCACCGGGATCCGCGGCGTCGTGCGCGCCTCCGGCTCCGTGGCCGAGCTCGAGCGCGGCGCGTGCGAGGGCGAGCTCGAGCTGGCGCAGCTCGACTGCTGGAAGCAGACCGCGCGCGACCTGCGCGGGCGCTTCCGCCTGCAGGACGGCGTCCTCTCGATCGGGCTGCGCGGCGCCCCCGCCGCGGCGGACCTCTACGGCGGCCGGCTCAAGTTCATCGCCGAGTACGCGCTCCAGACGGGCGAGTACCGCGGCTGGCTCGGGGTCGAGCAGGCCCGGCTCCAGCGCGCGATGGAGGAGCTCGCCGAGCTGCGCGAGGAGCGCACGAACCAGGCCCCGCGCCCCTACACCGGCGTCCTGGACGCCGAGCTCGCCTTTCACGGCGGCGGCAAGGGGCTGGGCGGCCGCGACATGCCGCTCGACGGCGCCGGCTGGGTGCAGGTGCGCGGCACGAACCTCCTGCTCGTCCCGGGCTTCGACTGGCTGCGCGTGGTCGTCAACGCGTTCAGCCGGGAGAACACGCGGCCGCTGGCGTTCGAGACGATGAAGGTCGACTTCGGCCTGCGCCCCGACCGCCTGGCCCTGCGGTCGGTCGCCCTGCGCGCGCCGAGCGGCTTCACCCTCTACGGGGCCGACGCCGAGGTCCTCTTCCCCTCGGGCGACCTGCGCAACCTGACGCTCCGCCCCCTCGACACCGACATCGACGTGCTGCAGCGCGTGCTCGAGAACGCGCCGCTCACCGGCTTCAACATCCAGGGCAAGCTGTGGGACCCGATCCCGGTCCCGTTCCCGCTCGCGAGCGCCGTCGAGAAGCTCTTCCGCGCGATCGTCCCGGGCCGCGACGAGTAGCGTGATCGCGGCTGCGGCGGAGGATGGCGGGCGCTGCCGTTCGCCGGGGCGTCGCGCTTCCGCGACGCCCCGGCCGCTCAGGCTCCCTCGGCGGCCAGGAGGCCGCCGCACCAAGTGCACCAGGTGCAGGACGAGGGCGAAGGGCGGCTATACTGGCCAGGAGAGCCCTGGAGCCGGCCATGGACGTCGACGGCGACACCCTCACCCTGGACGAGATGCGCACCCTGCGGCAGGACAACCCGCAGGGCCTGTTCCGCCATCTGGCCCTGGTGCAGCGCGCCTTCCTCTTCGGCGTCGAGGACCACCGCGAGGACGAGGAGGGCGACGAGCGCTGGGGCGGCGAGGTGCGCGTCGTCGTCAACCGCAACGTCGAGGTCCACTTCGTCCCGGCCCTCAACGAGGCCATGCGCACGACCAGCGAGCTGCCCCAGTTCTGCGTCTTCCCCAGCGAGGAGCGCGCGGACGCGGTCGAGGAGACGTCGGTGCTCCTCGACGACGGCGAGGAGGTCAAGGGCGCGATCTTCTACGTCGACCCGACCGAGTACGACGTGCTCGTCGGGGCCGCCACCCGGGTCGTCGAGCGCTACGAGGACTGGGACGCGATCCCGGACACCTACTTCCTCGACTCGCCGCTGGTGCAGTTCCTCGACCGCACCGTGCTCGAGCACGACGCGGTGCGCGCCGAGCGCGAGTTCGACTTCCGCCGCGGGCTCGTCGGCGGGGCCCCCCCGTCGCAGGACCTCGAGGACGAGCCGCCGCCGGTGATCGGCGACGACGACGACGACCCCGACTACACCGCCCACCCCGACCTGCTCCTCGGCGAGGAGGAGGAGCGCGAGGAGGGCGAGGACGACGAGGGCGACGGGGGCCCGCGGAAGCACTTCCGGACGGTGTGGACGTAGGGGCGACCCGGACCACGCTCGGGGGGGCAGCAGGTCGCGCCCGCCATCACGACCTCACACCGGCAAGGCCGGCGCGGCGCGCTCCGCCAGCCGCGCCAGCGTCGGGTCGAGCTCGACCTCGACCTCGGGCGCGGCGGCGCGCAGGCGCTCGAGCCGGCGGCGCAGGGCGCGCGCCTCGAGCGCCAGCGCGTCGAGCTCCGCCTCGCTCAGCGCCTCGCCCGACTGCAGCCGCTCGAGCAGCGCCCGGACCGCCGCGAGCGCGCTCACTACGCCACGTCCGCGTTGAGGGCCGCGGCCCCGGGCTCGATGACGGCGGGCTGCCGCTGCCGGAGCCGGCGGAGCCGGTCGGACTTCGTCTCCACCGACGGTCCGTGCCGCTCGCGCCGCCGGTAGACCAGGCAGCCGTCCGCGAAGAGCTTGAGGATGCTCCGCATGAGCTGCTCGAGCTGCTCGCCCTCGACGCGCGCCCGGTCGATCGCCTCACCGCGCCAGTTCCGCTTCTCCACGCGCCTTGCTCCTCGCCCCGCCCGCGGCGGGGCCGACCCGCCCGTCAGCCGAAGATCTGCCGCGCCAGGTCCGTGAAGTCCGGCCCGTCCTCGCCCTGCTCGAGCTGCTCCGGAGCCCACAGCTCCGCGCAGTCGCCCGCGCCGACGAAGACGACGTCCTTGGTGATCGAGACGAGCCGGCACTGCTCCTCGGTGAGCGTGACGCGGCCCTGCTTGTCCGGGACGAGCGTGGCGGCCGTCATGCGCAGCTGGCGCAGGTAGGCGCGCACCGCCTTGGCGCCCACGCCCAGCGCCGACCCCTCGCGCATGCTCTCCACCTGCGTCAGGCGCACCTCGAAGCGGCCCGCCGGGTAGAGCGCCAGGCACTTGTCGCCGCCCAGCTGCCGGCACAGGACGTAGGTGTCGCCCTCGCCGGCGGCCAGGATCTGCTCGCGGAAGACCTTGGGGATGGCCACCCGGCGCTTCTCGTCGAGGGCGTGGCGATGGCTGCCGAGCAGGTTCAGCGGCCCACGGCCACCGGGCGCCACGATGTCGTCGCCCGCCTGCGCCACCGGTCTCCCCCTGGGGCCACGGATCCACCCGGATCCCCACCAATCCCCACGACACCCCCTTATAGCCCCGGGCCACCCCCGCAACAAGCCGTTGTCAGCGCGTGCGTGGCGGCTCGCGGCCGGGATGGCTGGAAACGCATAAGCTATTTTCTCCAAGGCGCTTGGAGGGACGACGGGCCGACCGGCGTCCGCTCCGCGGGGGCCTGCTGCCGCGTCAACCCACGGAGGTGCAGGGGCTTCGCGCAGAAATGGTCAAGGACTCGACGCGAGAGGCCCCCCACCGGCCCCCACGCGGGCCCCTCGGCCCGCGCCGCTTGCATCACATGGCCTGCGGCGTGCGAAGCGCAGGCGGACGCAAGAAGCGTCGGACCCGCAGCAGAAGCAAGATACGCAATCACAACGAGTTGAATGCGTCGCCGCCGGGCGACATCCGCACTCCCGACCAGTTCCGGTCGTCAGGATTCGGAAATGTCTGCCGTGCGCGTGACGCGTCGCGTTGGCGTGCGAGGTCCGACCAGGAGCACCGGGTGATGAACGTGACGAGGATGACGAGGACGGCGGTGGCGCTGGCCGTGGCGCTGGCCGCGCTGGCCGCGCCGGCGGCGGCACAGGACCAGGTGGTCAAGGCGTGGCTCGGGCGCACCGTCGCGCCGAACGCGGGCGAGCAGGCGTCGTTCTACCTTTGGGGGGCGACGCGGTTCGTCGTCGACGAGTACCGCATCCCGGCCGAGGACGTCGAGGCCTCGGTGCGCGAGGGCGGCGTCGTCGTCGACCGCGCGCGCCTGCGCCCGCGGCGCACGGTCGCGTTCCAGGGCGAGCAGGGCGCGCTGGCCCTGCCCAACCTGCCCGGCCTCTACGTGCACGTGGCCCGGGCCACGGCGGGCCAGCCGAGCGAGCAGGCGCAGGCGGTGGTCGTCACGCGCCTCGGCCTCGCCGTGAAGCGCGACGACCAGCGCTCGCTGGCGCTCGTGCACGAGGACGAGCGCCCGGCGCAGGGCGTCCGGGTGGCCGTGCTCGAGACGCGCGGCGACGCCGCGCCGCGCCTCCTCGGCGCCTCGACGACGGACGCGCTCGGCCTCGCGCGCGCCTCGACCGCCCCCACGGGCGCGCTGACGTTCGTCGCCCGCTCGGGGACGAGCGTCGCGATCCAGCAGACCTGGGACCGGAGCTGGTCGGCGGGGCACCGCTGGGTGGCGCACCTCTCGACCGACCGCCCCCTCTACCGCCCGGGCCACGTGGTCCACTGGCGCGCCGTCCTGCGCGAGCAGCTCGGCGGCGCCGCCCCGAGCTACCGCACGCCGCAGGGCGAGGAGGTGCGGCTGTTCCTGCGCGACGCGCGCGGCCAGCGCCTGAGCCTCGGCGCGCAGCGCACGAGCGCCTTCGGCACCGCCTCGGGCAGCTACACCCTGCCCGCCGGCGCCGCGCTCGGCGAGTGGGGCCTCGAGCTCGAGGTCGGCCCAGCCGGCCCGCACACGGGCGCGGTCGCCTGGTCGTCGTTCGGCGTCGAGGCCTACCGCAAGCCCGAGTTCAAGGTGACCGTCACGCCGGCCGCGGCGTCGATCGTGCAGGGCCAGCAGGGGAGCGCCACGATCGCGGCGGAGTACTACTTCGGCGCGCCGGTCGCCGGAGGGACCGCGCGCTGGACCGTGAGCAAGCGGCCGCGCTGGCGCTGGTGGAACCCCTGGCTCGAGCCCATGGTGCTTCGCTGCATCTGGCGGCCGGAGCCGGTCGCCGAGGTGGTCGCCCAGGGCGAGGTGACCCTGGGCCCCGACGGGACGGCGCGGGTGCGCTTCCCGACCACGCGCGACGGCGAGGACGCCGACTACGAGGTCTCGGCCGAGGTCACCGACGCCAGCGACCGCATGGTGGCCGGCGCCGGGGCGCTGGCCGTCAACCGGGCGGCCTTCGACCTGCAGGTCCTCACGGACCGCGCGGTCTACCGCCCCGACGACGTGGCGCAGGTGCGTGTGAGCGCGGCGCGCCACGACGGCGCCGGCGTGGCCGGGGTGCCGGTGGCGCTGCGGATCGAGGCGGTCGACCCGCAGGGCAACCGCGACCTCCGCGTGTCGCGCACGCTCGTGACCGGCCCCGACGGCACGGCCGGGCTGCGCCTCCTCGTGCGCACGCGGGCGCAGTTCGTGATCACCGCCACGGCGCTCGACGTCGGCGCCAACCGGGTCACGTCGGAGCGGACGCTCTGGGTCCACGACGACCGCGGCGGCGTCGACTGGTCGTGGCAGTCGGTCTCGGTGACGGCCGACAAGGAGGCCTACGCGCCCGGCGACACGGCGCTCCTCCTCGTGCGCGCGCCCGTGCGCGAGGGGCGCGGCCTCCTCACGCTCGAGTCGCGCGGCATGCACAGCGCCTACTCCTTCCCGATCGTCCACGGCCTCGGCCTGGTCGCCGTTCGCGTCACCGCTGACATGGCGCCCAACGTCTTCGCCTCGGTCCTCGTGCCGACGCGCGACGGCGTGCAGCAGGCGGAGAAGGAGCTGATCGTCCCGCCGCTCGACGCCCTGGTCGAGGTGACGATCACGGCGGACCGACCGGAGTACCGCCCGGGCGACCGGGGCACGCTCCTGATCAAGACGACGGACCGCCTGGGCCGGCCGGTCGAGGCCGACGTGGCGCTCGGGGTCGTCGACGAGGCGATCTACGGGCTGCGTGAGGACCAGGCGCCGGCGCTGCGCGAGACCTTCTACCCGCGCGGCGGCAACCAGGTGACCACGGTCGGCGCGCACGGCGGCGGCTGGTGGGGGCCGGTGATGCTCAAGGCGGGCGTGGCCGAGGCGGCCCCCGGCGACGCCGGCCGCGCCGAGGGCGGCGCGGCGCGCGAGCGCTTCGTCGACACGCTCAGGTTCGTCGGCAGCGTCGTCACCGACCTGCGCGGCGAGGCCACCCTCACGGAGACCTTCTCGGACGACCTGACCACCTGGCGGCTGACGGCGCGGGCCGTGACCCGCGGCGCGCAGGTCGGGGAGACGAAGACGACCACCCTCGTGCGCAAGGACCTGATCGTGCGCCTGGCGGCGCCGCGCACCCTCGTCGAGGGCGACGAGATGACGCTCGCCGCCGTCGTGCACAACCTGGCCAAGGACGGCGCCCCGGGCGCCGACCCGGCGCGCGTGACCGTGCGCCTCGCCGCCCAGGGCGTGACCGTCCTCGGCGCGGCCTCGCGCACCGTGAACGTCCCCCGCGGCGGCCACGCGCGCGTCACCTGGCCGGTGCGCGTCGAGTCGGTCGCCAGGGCTTCGCTCGAGGCGCGCGCCGACGCGACCTTCGACCAGGACGCCCTGCGCCTGACGCTGCCCGTCGCCGCCCGCGGCGCCGTGCGCCGCGACGCCCAGGCCGGGTCGCTCCTGCGCGACGGGCGCGTCACCCTGCGGCTGACGAAGGACGCGGCGGCGATCGACGCCGGCACCGAGCTGAAGCTCAGCCTGGCGCCGTCGCTCGCCGGCACCATGCTCGAGTCGCTCGACTACCTGGTCGGCTACCCCTACGGCTGCGTCGAGCAGCTCATGTCGAAGTTCCTCCCCGACGTCGTCGTGGCCGAGGTGCTGCGGACGATCGGCCGCGAGGACGCGGCGCTCATGGCCGCGCTGCCGGAGATGGTCAAGGTCGGCGTCGACCAGCTCCAGGGCATGCAGAACCCCGACGGCGGCTTCGGCTGGTTCGCCCAGAACGAGAGCCACCCGTACGTGAGCGCTTACGTGCTGTATGGGCTCGCGCTCGCCGGGCGCGGCGGCTTCGAGGTGCCGGCGCCCATGCTCGAGCAGGCGGCGGCGTTCCTCGAGCACCGGCTCGACCGGCGCCTCGACGACCTCGACGGGCGGGCCTACCAGACCTACGCGCTGGCGACCGCCGGCCGGGTGCGCCGGGCCGACCTGCGCGACCTCGCGCGGCAGCGCGCCGCGCTCAACGACTACGCCCGGGGCGTGCTCGTCCTCTCGCTGGTCATGGCCGGCGAGCAGGCGCTCGCGCGCGACGTGCTCGCCGAGCTCGACCGGAGCGCGATCGAGACGCCGGGCCGCTGCCACTGGCAGGGCAACACCGTGCAGTACGGCCAGTGGATGAGCAACCCGGTCGAGACGACGGCCTACGTGGCCCGCGCCTACCTGGCGGCGTCGCCGCAGAGCGACAAGGTGGCGGCGGCGGTGGCGTGGCTCATGGAGCGGCGGCAGGCCAGCGGCCAGTACACGACGACCAAGGACACGGCCGCGGTCGTCATGACGCTCGCCGAGCACGTGCGGGCCACGGGCGAGCTCGACCCCGACCTCGCGGTCACGGTGCAGGTCAACGGCCAGCAGGTGTTCGCCGGCCGCTTCGCGGCGGCCGACGTGGCGAAGCCGGCGCGCGCGATCACCGTGCCCGGGTCGGCGCTCCGCGCCGGCGCGAACACGGTCGTCGTCGAGCGCCAGGGGCGCGGCGCGCTCTACCACGCCGCGGTCCTCCAGCAGACGGTGCGGCAGGACCCGCTCGTGGCCGAGGACCGCGGGATCCGGCTCCGGCGCGAGTACTCGCTCGTCGAGACCTCGATCGACCCGGCCACGCGCCAGGTGGTCGAGACCGAGCGGCCGCTGGTCGGCGGGCGCGTGCGGCAGGGGCAGCGCGTGCGCGTGCGGCTGACGATGACCGTCACCCGCCCGGGCGCGGTCGAGCACGTGAACCTCGAGGACCGCTTCCCGGTCGGCTTCGAGGTCGTGACCGACGACGCCGCGTCGCGGTGGACGTGGTGGGCGAGCGCGCGCGAGGTCCACGACGACCGCGTCGTGTTCTTCGCCACGCACCTGCCGCTCAGGCACCCCGAGACCGGCGCGGCCAGCTTCGAGTACACCTACGACCTGCGGGCCGAGGTGGCCGGGCGGTTCACGGCCCTGCCGACGTTCGCCGAGGCCGTCTACGCGCCCGACACGCACGGGCGGGGGGACGGCGCGACCATCGTGATCGAGCGTCCGTAGCTCGCGCGAGCCGCTTGACTCCGCCAGGTCCGGCTGGCACACCAAGGGTGTGGACACGCTGCACGCCGTGCGCCGGGCCCGTGCCGGCCGGTGGGTCGCCGCGTGCGCCCTCCTCGCTGGAGGCTGCACGACCGTCGGCCCCTGGCGGCCCGGGCCGCCGACCCTCGCCGGCACGACCCGGGAGCGAACCGGCCACTACCGGGCCACGCTCTCCCTGGAGGCGTCGGGCGACGGGGGCCCGAGCCTCCGGATGGTGCTCCGCGAGAAGGAGGTCACGCGGCGCGAGTACGTGGAGACCGAGCAGGCGACCGAGTCGCGGACTGAGGCCGCGAGCGCCTCCTCGGTCGCGCTGTTCGCCCTCTTCGGCTGGTGGAACCCGTTCTACTGGCTCATCGCCCTCGGCGACGGCGAGCTGTCGTTCCTCCACAGCCAGGAGACGACGGTCACCCGGGAGGTCGGCCGGCGGACCGAGTCCGAGGACGCGTGGGTGCTCCCGCGCGCCCCCTTGCGGGTCCGGCTCCACGTCGAGGGGACCGACCTCGCGAAGCGGGTCGGCGTGACGTCCGGAGGAGCGGTCGTGTCCGTGCAGGACTGGGTGCACGGCGCGGCGCACCTCGGCGCGGTCGAGGTCACCGCCGAGGTCGAGGGCGCGACCGCGACCGAGGGGGCCGTCACCCTCGACCTCGCGGCGCTGCGTCGCGAACAGGCGCAGGCCACGCAGGCGAGGGCCGACGCTGCGCGCGCCGACGCGAGCCGCCGGGAGCAGCTGGCGCGCGAGGAGCGGGAGCGTCTGCGCAGGGAGGAGGAGGCCCGCCGGGGGCGCGCCGCGAGGATCCTCGCGCTCGAGGCCGAGCTCGAGGCCCTGGGAGCGCAGGACGCTCCCGGCCGCCTCGCCCGGCTGGCCGAGCTGGCGACCCTCCTCGAGGAGGGGCGCGTGGCGAAGTCTCACGCGTCTTACCGTGCGGACCTGCGCGCCGCCGCGCTGCACCACGAGGCGGCGGCCGCGCTCGCGGCCGACCTCGGCGACTTCGAGGCCATCACGCGCCACCTCGACGCACACGGGCGCCTGCTGACGGAGGTGGCGCGATGACCCTGCGCCTGGCTGGCGGGGCGGGCGGCGTCGCAGCGTCGCTCGCGTTCGCCCTCGCCCTCGCCCTCGCCGTGGCGGGGTCGGCCCCGGCTCGAGGCGAGTCCTCGCCCTCCGGCGTCATCGAGGGCGAGGTCTCGAAGCGCTTCGAGGGCGTCGCGACGGCGGGCTCCCAGGAGGTCGTGGTCACCGGGTTGCGCATCGACCTCCGCTATCGCTTCGCGAGCCTCCTTGGCGAGCTCCTGTGGCTCTTCGAGGCGCGCTACGACTTCGAAGGGCCGCTGGCCTCGTCCCTCCGGATCGGCGGCACCTCGAGCGTCACCGCCGTCGATGGCGCGGGCGTCGTGCGTGTCGCCGAGAACGCCTCGGGCGGCGTCGACCTCGAGGTGTCGGCGGACCTCCTGCGGAGGGTCCGGGTCGTCGACCTCGACTTCATCCTCTGGTGCGACCCGGAGGCCGAGCTGGGCCTCGAGGCCGGACGGTTCTTCGTCCACCGGCCCTACCCCGGCGTGTTCGGACGAGCGGGCGCGTGGGGCTGGGACGTCCCCGCGAGCCCGGCCTGGGAGCGCTCGTTCAACGCGTCGGTGCTGAACGCGCGGGACGGGCGCCATCGGCGGCGCGAGCCGTTCCGACCCGACCACTTCTTCAGCGCCGCGCAGTCGAAGGCGATCTTCCAGCAGATGCTGCGCCTGCGCGAGCGCCGCGGCGATGGCTTCCCGATCTTCAGCCGCGTGTTCTCGACGTTCTACAACGTGAAGCTCGAGCTCTCGGACTTCGTGCGCGAGGTCGAGCGCCTGCAGCCCGGCGCGACGCGCCATCTCCTCCGGCCGCGCTCCGCTGACGACGGCGCCGCCGCCGCGCGCCCGCGAGACGTGCTGGTCAACAAGCTCATCGACGCCGTCGACCGCGAGCTGGCGACCTCCGCAGACGGACGGGCCGCGGCGACCAGTGGCGCCGTGCGCGGCGCGGTCCTCGCCGTCGATCGGGCGCTCGAGCGCTTCGGCGA
This sequence comes from Planctomycetota bacterium, assembly GCA_023954375.1. Lineage (GTDB taxonomy): Bacteria > Planctomycetota > J058 > J058 > J058 > JAMLIC01. The sequence goes on along the minus strand of JAMLIC010000040.1, from coordinate 15,049 downwards.
CGACGTGAGCCCGCGGGTGCGCGCGGCGTGGGCCGAGCGCCGCCGGGCCGCGCTCGGGGCCCGTGCGGAGCGGGAGCTGGAGCTCGTCTGGCGGGCCGCGGAGCCGATCCTCCGCGCCACCCGGCCCGACGAGCAGCCGGCGTGGCCGGCGGACCTCCAGGCCCGCGTCGCTGAGGTCCAGCGCGCGCTGGAGAGCCTCGCCCAGGACCTCGGCGACGACGACCCGCTCGTGGAGAGGGGGCGAAGGCTGGTGGCGCTCCTGGCGCCCAGAGGGCCGGCGCCCCCGCGCCTGAAGGGCAAGGAGCAGGGCTTCGACATCTACGTGCACACCGCGCCGGGCGGGCTCGAGATCGAGATGGTTCACGTGCCGCCGGGGCCGTTCGTCATGGGCAGCGACAGGCCTGAGGACGCGATGGTCCGCACCGACCAGCGGCCGCAGCACACGCACCGCATGGAGCGGGGCTACTTCATCGGCCGCTACGAGACGACCGTGCGGGAGTACGTCGCGTACCTCCGCGCCACGGGGACAGCGGATGCGGACCGCCGGTACAACGCGACGCATCTGTCGCATCCGGTGCAGGTGAACTGGGCCGAGGCGAAGGCGTTCTGCGACTGGGCCGGTCTCGCGCTGCCGAGCGAGGCGCAGTGGGAGAAGGCGGCGCGGGGCCCCGACGGACGCACCTTCCCGTGGGGCGGGACCACTCCTGCTCGCGGGACGCCGCGCTTCGCCAACGTCCTCGACGAGGCCTACCGGAGGGAGGACTGGGGCTTCGAGGCGTCCTTCGGGCCGAGGGCCGGTGCGTTCCTCGGCTACGACGACGGCTTCGCCGGGACCGCTCCGGTCGGCTCGTTTCCGGCAGGCGCGTCGCCCTACGGCGCGCATGACATGATCGGCAACGCGCAGGAGTGGACGGGGGACTCCTACGAGAGCGGAGCCTATGCCCGCTACGCTCGCGGGGACTTGACCCCGCCTGCGCCCGGCGCGGAGCGGGTCGCGCGCGGAGGAGACTGCCAGTCCGCCTCATGGAAGACGACCACGACGTTCCGGGCGCCGATGCACCCGGACCTCTCCGCCGGCTTTCGGCCCGTCTGGGTGTCTCCGTGATCTGACGGTGAGTGGCGGCATGGGCGCGCCCAGCCCGGACCGACTACGGCGCGGAGCGCAGGAACAGCGCCGACATCGGCGGCAGCGTCAGCACGACCGAGTGCGAGCGGCCCTGCCAGGGCACCGGCGCGGCCTCGACGCCGCCGAGGTTGCCGTGCCCGCTGCCGCCGAACTCCCGGGCGTCGGTGTTCAGCGCCTCGGCCCAGTAGCCGCCGCGCGGGACCCCGACGCGGTAGTTCAGGCGCGGCACCGGCGTCATGTTGCAGACGACGAGGATGAGCGCGTCGCTCGAGCGGGCGCGGCGCAGGAAGCTGATCACGCACTGCTCGAAGTCGCAGCAATCGACCCACTCGAAGCCGCTCGCGTCGAAGTCCACCTCGTGCAGGGCCGGCTCGCTGGCGTAGAGCACGTTGAGGTCGCGCACGCAGCGCTGCACCCCCTGCTGGTAGGGGTACTGCAGCACGTGCCACTCGAGGCTCTCGTCGTGCTTCCACTCCGAGCCCTGCCCGAACTCGGCCCCCATGAACAGGAGCTTCTTCCCCGGCTCCGCGTACATCAGCCCGTAGAGGAGGCGCAGGTTGGCGAACTGCTGCCACGGGTCGCCCGGCATCTTGCCCAGGAGCGAGCCCTTGCCGTGCACGACCTCGTCGTGGCTGAGCGGCATCATGAAGTTCTCGTTGAACGCGTAGAGGAAGCGGAACGTGAGCTGGTCGTGGTGGTACTTCCGGTGCACCGGGTCCTTGCTGAAGTACTTCAGCGTGTCGTGCATCCAGCCCATGTCCCACTTGAGCCCGAAGCCCAGCCCGCCGACGCTCGTCGGCCGCGAGACCATGGGCCACGCCGTCGACTCCTCGGCGATCGTCTGCACGCCGGGGTGGTGCCGGTAGACCTCCTCGTTGAGGCGCCGCAGGAAGGAGATCGCGTCCAGGTTCTCGCGCCCGCCGAACTCGTTGGGGATCCACTCGCCCTCCTTGCGCGAGTAGTCCAGGTAGAGCATGGAGGCGACGGCGTCGACGCGCAGGCCGTCGACGTGGTAGCGGTCGAGCCAGAAGAGCGCGCTCGAGAGGAGGAAGCTGCGCACCTCGTGGCGCGAGTAGTTGAAGATCGAGCTGCTCCAGTCGGGGTGGTAGCCCTGCCGCGGGTCGCTGTGCTCGAACAGGTGCGTGCCGTCGAAGAAGGCCAGGCCGTGCTCGTCGCTCGGGAAGTGCGACGGCACCCAGTCGAGGATCACGCCCACGCCGTGCTGGTGGAGCGTGTCGACGAGGAACGCGAAGTCCTCGGGCGACCCGTAGCGGCTCGTCGGCGCGAAGTAGCCGGTCGTCTGGTAGCCCCACGAGCCGTAGAACGGGTGCTCCATGATCGGCAGGAGCTCGACGTGCGTGAAGCCCATGCCGGCCACGTACTCGGCCAGGAGGGGGGCGATCTCGCGGTAGCCGAGCGAGCGGTTGCCCTCCTCCGGGACCCGGCGCCACGAGCCCAGGTGGACCTCGTAGACGCTCATGGGCGCGTCGAGGGCGTTGCGCTCGGCGCGCGTGCTCATCCACTCCTGGTCGGTCCAGGCGTGCTCCGAGTCCGTGACCACCGAGGCCGTGCGCGGCGGGACCTCGTGCTGGCGCGCGAACGGGTCGGCCTTCTCCACCTGGTAGCCGTGGTGGTGCGACTCGATGTGGTACTTGTAGAGCGCCCCCGCCTTGACCCCGGCGACCCACCCCTCCCAGATCCCGGACGACCCGCGCGCCGCGAGGGGGTGGCTCCCCCTGTCCCAGCCGTTGAAGTCGCCCGTGACCGTGACCCGCCGGGCGTTCGGCGCCCACACGGCGAAGTAGCAGCCCTTCACCCCGTCGACCGCCATCAGGTGCGAGCCGAGCTTCTCGTAGAGGCGCAGGTGGCTCCCCTCGTTGAAGAGGAACAGGTCCTGGTCGCCCAGCCGCGTCACGTCGTGGCGGACGGCGGGGCCCTTGGCCTGGGTCGAGGCGGTCTTCTGCATGTGGAGGCTCCGGCGGGAGACGGGAGGGAGGTGGGATCATACTCTCGCGGGCGCGCCCGCAGGCGCCGTCCCCGCCGCCGTCCCCGCGGCGCCACGGCGAGGGCGCGTTCGCGCCGGCCCCGGCCCGGGTAGGTTGTGAGCGTGTCGGGACGGCTCGAGGACGGCGTGTGGATCCGGGGCGGGTCGCGCGGGCGCTGCCCCTTCTGCCGCGAGGACTGCACGCCCGACGACGAGAACGTGGTGTGCAACGCGTGCCTGGCGCGGCACCACCGCGGCTGCTGGGAGGAGGGGGGCGACCGCTGCGCCGGCTGCCGGTCGACGGTCCCCGCCGGCGGCGGGAGCGGGCGGCGGCGCGTCCAGCTCGCCCCCCCGCCCGGCGCGGCGGCGAAGCGGGCGTCCGACCGCGCGCCGAGCGACGCTCCTCATCCACGTGCTCGCCACTGGTCCTCTTCGCGGTCCCCTGGACCGCGTTCGCACTGGGCGATGAAGGGGGCCAGCCGGACCGGCTACGCGTGTGCGAGGCCAACGGCTGGGGGACCGCCGGGACCCGCATCTACGGGCCTGACGAGCTGCGCTCGATGACCCGGATCGAGCACCGCGCCGGGCACGGCGACCTCGTGTTCGAGACCGAGCGCGGGCGCAAGGGCCACGTGACGCGCCACGGCCTCCTCGGGGTCCAGGGCGTCCGCGAGGTCGAGGCGCTCATCCGCGAGGCGCTCCTGTGAGCGGCCGCGCGCTCCTCGCCGCCCTGCCGCCCGCGGCCCGCGAGCGGATCGAGGCGGTCCTGGAGGAGGACGAGGAGGTCGTCTGGGCCGCGGCGCCGGTCCGCTGGCACCTGCCGCAGGTCGGCGCCGCCGTGCTCCCGGCGGCCTTCGGGCTGGCCTTCGTCATCGTCTTCGCCGCCGTCGGGCGGGTCGTGGCCCTGAGCTCCGGCTGGCTGAGCCTCGACACCGCCCTCAGCACCGTCTGCGCCGTGCCGGGGCTGTTCCTGCTCCTGATCCCCTACCTCTGCTACCGGGGCGCCGCGGGCACCGGCTACGCCCTCACAAACCGCCGCGTCATCATCCATAACGTCGCCGGGGGGCTCCTCGACTTCCGCTGCTATGGCCCGGAGGCGGTGCCCGGGATGGAGGTGATCGAGTTCATGGACGGCGCCGGGAACATCGTGCTCGAGGTGCAGCGGGGGTGGGGTCGCAACGCCGACAGGAGCCCCGAGCTGCACGAGAGCCGTCACGGCCTCCTGGGGGTCCGCCGCGTCCGCGAGGTCGAGGCCCTCGTCCGCGCCACGCTCGGCGGCGGCGACGATCAGGCGCGCAGCCGCGCCATGTAGCCGCCGTCCCCGCCGCCGCGGGCCGGCAGGACCAGCTCCTCGGCCTCCAGCGTCACGCCCGGCCGGCTCGCGAGGAAGGCGCGCACGCGCCCCTCGTCCTCGCGCGCGTCGATCGAGCAGGTCGAGTAGACGACCACGCCGCCCGGGCGGACGAGGTCGACCGCGCGCGCGAGCAGCCGCGCCTGCACCGCCTCGAGCCCGGCCCAGTCGACCTCGTCGAGGCGCCAGCGGGCCTCGACGCGGCGGCGCAGGACGCCCGTGTTCGAGCAGGGGACGTCGACGAGGACGCGGTCGATCGGGCGCGGGTCGTCGGGCGGCCGGGGGTCCTCGGGACAGGTGAGCGCGACCACGACCGACGAGAGGCCGAAGCGCTGCACGACGTCGCGCACCCGCGCCAGGCGCCCGTCGTCGACGTCGACGGCGTCGACGCGCCCCTGGTCGCCCATGAGCTCGGCCAGGTGCGCGACCTTGCCGCCGGGCGCGGCGGTCAGGTCGACGACGCGCTCGCCGGGCCGCGGGTCGACGAACGGCGCCACGCGCTGGGCCGTCTCGTCCTGCACGGCGGCCAGCCCCTCGTCGACGACGTCGAGCGCCCCGGACGCCAGGCTGGCCCCGAGGCGGATCGAGCCCGGGAGCGGCCCCGGCGCGGCCTCGAGCCCGCCCGCGCGCAGGCGCTCGATGAGCGCCTCGCGCGTCGTCCGGAGCGAGTTCGCCCTGAGCGTCATGGGCGGCGGCTCGTTCTGCGCCCGCGCCACCTCGAGGGCGCCCTCGAGCCCCCAGCGCTCGACCCACACCTTCGTCAGCGACAGCGGGAACGACGCCGCGGCCGCCAGCCACGCCGCCGGGTCGCGCTCGGCCGAGGGCAGGAGGTCCTGCCCCAGGAGCACCCAGCCCCGCTCGCGCCCGGGCAGGCGGCGCGTCGACGGCACGCCCGGCGGCGGGGCGTCGTCCTCGGTCCGGCCGGCGAGCGCGCGCGTGACGCCGCGCAGGACGCCGTTGACGAAGCCGCGCAGGTGCGGCTCCTCCTGCGCCTCGACCGCCTCGCTCACGGCGACGGCGGCCGGCACGTGGTCGAGGAACAGGAGCTGGTAGGCCGCCACGCGCAGGTGGGCGAGGACCTGCTCCTCGACGCGGACGAGCCCGCGCGCGGCGCAGCCGCCCAGGACGGCGTCGAGCGTGGCCACCCGGCGGACGGTCCCGTAGACGAGCTCCGTCAGCAGCCCGAGGTCGCGCGCCGATGACCCGCGGTCGCTGGCGCGCTCGATGTGCGTGCGCGCCGCGCCGCGCCCCTCGAGCACGCCGCGGACGATCCCCGCGGCGAGCCGCCGGGGGCCCTCGTCACGGGGCGGGCGGCGGGCCGGCCGCCGCCCGCCCCGTCCGCCGTGCCCGCCGCGCCGGCTCACGCCAGCCGGTCCCCGGCGCGCAGGCGCCGCCCTCTCGCCCAGGCGGCGCCCGGCATGGCCCGCTTGCCCGCCGGCTTGACCTCCACGAGCGCCAGGGCGCGCTCCCCGGCGGCCACGACCACGGGCCCGTCGCCCTGGCCGGGGTCGAGCACGGTCCCCGGGAGCCCCGCCCCCTCGACGGCCCTGGCGCGCAGGACCTGGAGCGGGCCGTCGGGCAGGTCGAGCGTGCCGGTGGGCCACGGGTCGCACGCGCGCACGCGCCGGGCCAGCTCGTCGGCCGGCCGCGCCAGGTCGAGGCGGCCGTCCTCCTTCTTCACGATCCCCTGGTGCGTCACCCCCGCCGGGTCCTGCGGCGTGAACGCGGCCTCGCCGCGGGCGATCAGCTCGAGCGCCCGCACGAGCAGGTCGGCCCCGAGGACGCCCAGCCGCTCGCGCAGGGCGCCCCGCGGCTCGTCCTCACCGATCGCCGTCGACTGGCTGACGAGCACGTCGCCCGCGTCGAGCGCCGCGTCGACCTTCTGGACCGAGACGCCGGTCTCGCGGTCGCCGGCGAGGATCGCCCCGAAGTCGGGCGCGGCGCCGCGCCAGCGCGGCAGGAGCGAGGCGTGCACGTTGATCGAGTAGCCCAGCGCCGGCGCCTCGCGCACGCGCCGGCCGAGGAACTGCCCGAACGCGACGACGACGCCCAGGTCGGCCCCCGAGGCGCGGATGCGCTCGGCCGCCTCGGCCCCGAGCCGCCCCTCGGGCTGGAGGACCGGCAGCCCCAGGCGCAGCGCGGCCTCCTTCACGGGCGTCGGCTGCGGCGCCCCCGAGCGCCCCTTCGGCCGGTCGGGGTTCGTGACCACGAGCGCGACCTCGTGGCCGGCGCGGACGGCGGCCTCGAGCGAGGGGACGGCGAAGGCGTCGCTGCCGAGGAAGGCGAGGCGCATGGGGGCGGGATCCTACCCGACGCGCGCGCGGCCCGCCGGCGCGCGGCCTCGCCGCCGACGCAGCGCGCGGCCCCGCCAGGACGCCGCGGTGGTCGACGCCGCGCCCGAGTGCGACACTCCCGCCCCGAGGACGCCATGCACGAGGAGGGGGGGAGCGCGCCGGGCCCCGACGCCTGGCCGGGGAGCGCGGAGCGCGGGCTGTTCGCGTGCGCGTTCATCGCGCTCTTCGCGGAGCTGATGCTCATCCGCTGGGTGCCGGCGGCCCTCGAGCTCGTGAGCTACTACTCGAACCTGCTGCTCGTCAGCTCCTTCTTCGGCCTGGGGGTCGGCGTGCTGCTCGCGGGCCGGCGGCCGGCGCTCTTCGGGTGGTTCCCGGCGCTCCTCCTGCTCGAGGTGGTCGTCATCCTCGCGGCCAAGCGCGTGACGCTCGCCGGCGCCACACCCACCGACGAGCTCCGCTTCATGCCGGAGCTCGGCGACGGCGGCGCGCAGGCGTGGGGCCTCGTGGTCCTCGTCGCCGTGTTCACCGCGAACTCCGCCGTCCTGGTCCCGATCGGCCAGCGGCTGGGTGAGCTGTTCTCGCGCGCGCCGGTCCTGCGCGCCTACACCTTCGACCTCGGCGGCAGCCTGGCCGGGACGGTCGCCTTCGGCGCCTTCTCCTACGTCGCCTTCTCGCCGGTCGTCGGGATGGCGATCCCGCTCGGCCTCCACGCGCTCATGGCGACGTGGCGGCAGCGCCTGCTCGGGCTGCCGCTCGGCCTGGCCACGCTGGCCGCCATGGCCCAGGCGACGGCGCCCGGCGCCCTCTGGTCGCCCTACCACTACATCGTCGTGCAGGACCCCGCCGGGGGCCCGCCGCCGAGCGCGCCGCCGCCCGACGTGCGGACGATGCCGAACCCGCCCTACTTCGTCGTGGCCGTGAACCACACCTTCTACCAGTACCACGGCTCGCTCGACCCGGCCCGCTACGACGACGCGCCCGACGGCTCCTGGCGCCCCGCGCCCTCGGTGCTCGAGCGCCACGCCTTGCCCCACCTCGTCCGGCCCGGCGCGCGCACCGCCCTCGTCCTCGGCGCGGGGGGCGGCCTCGACGTCGAGGCCGTCCTCCTGCACGGCGTGGCGGAGGTCGACGCCGTGGACATCGACCCCGGCCTGATCGCCCTCGCCAGGCGCTGGAGCGCCAACGGCGTCTACCACGACCCGCGCGTCCGCGTCCACGCGGACGACGCGCGCGCCTTCCTGGAGCGGGACACGCGGACCTACGACTGCGTCGTCTACGGGCTGCTCGACTCGCAGGCGCTGTTCAGCACGATGAGCAACGTTCGCCTCGACGGGTACGTCTACACGCTCGAGGGGCTCCGCGCGGGCTGGCAGCGCGTGGCGCCCGGAGGCGTCCTCTCGCTCTCCTTCTACGTCGCCAACCAGCAGTGGCTCGCGGTGCGCATCGCGCGGCTGCTCGCGCTTGCGACCGGCCGCGAGCCGCTCCTGTTCACCGAGGGGATGCACCTGGTCGCGGTCGTGCCGCGGGGCGTGGCGTCCCGACCGGCCGGGCTCACGAGCTTCCGCCAGGTCGACGGGCTCGCGCATGACGAGGCGGGCGCCGCCGTCCCCACCGACGACTGGCCCTTCCTCTACCTGCGCGAGCGGACGATCCCGAGCGACTACGCCCTCGTGCTCGCCGCGCTGGCGCTGGGCGTCGTGGTCACGGTCTTCGCCGTCCGGCCGGTCGGCGGGCGCCTCGGCGCGCCGGAGGCGCAGTCGTTCTTCCTCGGCGCCGGGTTCCTCCTCCTGCAGACGAAGAGCATCACCGACTGCTCGGTCTACTTCGGGGCGACGTGGCTGGTGACGACCGTGGTCGTGAGCGGCGTGCTCCTCATGGTCCTGCTGGCCAACCTCGCCACGATCAAGGGCGTGGGCCGCGCCAGCTACGTGAGCCTGTTCGCCGCGCTCGTCATCACCTGCGCCATGCCGCGCGAGTGGATCCTCGGGCTCCCGCTGGGCGGCCGGCTGGCCTGGGCGGCGCTCGCCGTGCCGCTGCCGATCTTCTTCGCCGGCCAGATCTTCTCCACCGCGTTCCGGGCCGCCCCGCGGCCGGCCGCGCTGTTCGGGGCCAACCTCCTCGGCGCGACGCTCGGCGGGCTGTGCGAGTACGGCTCCATGGTCGTCGGCTCGCGGGGGCTCTCGGTCCTGCTCGTGGCCTTCTACGCCCTGAGCCTCGCCGCCGCCCGCCGCTACCTGCGATGAGTGATGCGCTCGCGAGGGGGGCGCGATCGGAGCAAGTCCCGGGCTGGCACGATCTGGCCCGTTCCGCGCCTCCCCATCGCTCGCTCTGGCGGGTCGAGCCCGAGCGGCGGAAGGAGAGGTCCCGCTGCCTGCGACGAATGATGCGCTCGCGAGGGGGGCGCGATCGGCGCAGGTGCCCGGGCGAGGGCGATTGGCCCGTTCCGCGCCTCCCCATCGCTCGCTCTGGCGGGTCGAGCCCGAGCGGCGGAAGGAGAGTTCCCGCTGCCTGCGACGAGTGATGCGCTCGCGAGGGGGGCGCGATCGGCGCAGGTGCCCGGGCGACGGCGATTGGCCCGTTCCGCGCCTCCCCATCGCTCGCTCTGGCGGGTCGAGCCCGAGCGGCGGAAGGAGAGGTCCCGCTACCTGCGACGAGTGATGCGCTCGCGAGGGGGGCGCGATCGGCGCAGGTGCCCGGGCGACGGCGTCTGGCCCGTTCCGCGCCTACCTGCGACGAATGATGCGCTCGCGAGGGGGGCGCGATCGGCGCAGGTGCCCGGGCGACGGCGTCTGGCCCGTTCCGCGCCTACCTGCGACGAATGATGCGCTCGCGAGGGGGGCGCGATCGGCGCAGGTGCCCGGGCGACGGCGTCTGGCCCGTTCCGCGCCTACCTGCGGCGAATGATGCGCTCGCGAGGGGGGCGCGGTCGGCGCAGGTGCCCGGGCGACGGCGTCTGGCCCGTTCCGCGCCTACCTGCGACGAATGATGCGCTCGCGAGGGGGGCGCGATCGGCGCAGGTGCCCGGGCGACGGCGTCTGGCCCGTTCCGCGCCTCCCCATCGCTCGCTCTGGCGGGTGGATGGAGCCCGAGCGGCCGAGAGAAAGTCCTCGAGCTCTCTGTGTGGCTCACTGGGGCCGCCGGTGCGACACTCGCCCGCCGATGGGAGCGACGGTCTACGACGAGGGCGCCACTTCGAGCGCGAGCTGGTGGCCCGGCGCCCCGGAGCGCGGGCTGTTCGCGTGCGCGTTCATCGCGCTCTTCGCCGAGCTGATGTTGATCCGCTGGGTGCCGGCGGCGCTCGAGCTCGTGAGCTACTACTCGAACCTGCTGCTCGTCAGCTCCTTCTTCGGCCTGGGGGTCGGCGTCCTGCTCGCAGGCCGGCGGCCGGCGCTCTTCGGGTGGTTCCCGGCGCTGCTGCTGGTCGAAGTGGGCCTGCTCCTGCTCGCACAGCGAGTGACCCTGCCGAGCACAGGCACGACGGAGGAGCTGCGCCTCGCCGCTGGCGAGTGGGTCGACACCCGGGCGTGGAACTACGTCGTGCTCGTGGCCGTGTTCGCCGCCAACACGGCCGTCCTCGTGCCGATCGGGCAGCGATTGGGCGAGCTGTTCGGGCGGGTCCCGGTCCTGCGCGCCTACGGCTTCGACCTGGGGGGCAGCCTCGCGGGGACGACCGCGTTCGGCATCTTCTCCTACACCGCCTTCTCGCCGGTCATCGGGATGGCCATCCCGCTGGGCCTCCACGCCGTGCTCGCCACCGGACGCCAGCGCCTCGCGGCCATCCCGCTCGGGCTGGCGACGCTCGCGCTCATGGGGCAGGCGACCGATCCGCGGGCGATCTGGTCCCCTTACTACTACGTGCAGATCCGCTCGGCCGACGGGTCACCCGCCCCCGACGAGCCGCCGCCCGACATCCGGACGATGCTCGACCCGCCGCAGTTCGTGGTGTCCGTGAACCACAGCTTCTACCAGTACCACGGCTCGATGGACCCGGACCGCTACGGCGAGGAGTCCGCCTGGCGGCCAGGCCCCGCGGCGCTCGAGCGCCACGCCATCCCGCATCGGGTCCGGCCCGGCGCCCGGACCGCGCTCGTCCTCGGGGCTGGCGGTGGCCTGGACGTCGAGGCGGCGCTCCTGCATGGCGTGGCGCAGGTCGACGCGGTCGACATCGACCCCAAGCTGGTCTCGATCGCCCGGCGCTGGAGCGCCAACGGCGTCTACCACGATCCGCGCGTCAGGGTCCACATCGACGACGCGCGCGCGCACCTGGAGCGAGACCCGCGCACCTACGACTGCGTCGTCTTCGGACTGCTCGACTCCCACGCGCTGTTCAGCAGCATGAGCAACGTGCGGCTCGACGGCTACGTCTACACCGTCGAGGGGCTCCGGGCGGGCTGGCGGCGGGTGGCGCCAGGCGGGGTGTTGTCGGTCTCGTTCTACGTCGCGGGGCAGCAGTGGCTCGCGGTCCGCCTCGAGCGGCTCGTCGAGCTGGCGACCGGACGAGCGCCGCTCCTGTTCACGGAGGGTGGGACGCTGGTGGCGATCGTGCCGCGGGACGCCGCGCGACCGTCCATCCCCCTGGCGGCGTTCCGGCAGGTCGAGCTGGGCGAGGCGCCGCCCCAGGTCGTGCCTACCGATGACTGGCCGTTCCTCTACCTGCGGGAGCGGGCGATCCCCCGCGACTACCTGCTCGTCCTGATCTCCCTGGCGCTGGGGGTGGTGGCCGCAGTCGCCACCGTCCGCCCGGTCGGCGGGCGCCTCGGCGCGCTCGAGGCGCAGTCGTTCTTCCTCGGCGCCGGGTTCCTCCTCCTGCAGACGAAGAGCATCACCGACTGCTCGATCTACTTCGGCGCCACGTGGCTGGTGACGACGGCCGTCGTCGCCGGGGTGCTCCTCATGGTCCTCCTGGCCAACCTCGCCACGATCAAGGGCGTGGGCCGCGCCAGCTACGCCTGCCTCTTCGCCGCCCTCGTGGTCACCTGCGCCGTGCCCCGCGAGTGGATCCTCGGGCTCCCCCTCCCGGGGCGCCTGGCGTGGGCGGTCCTGGCCGTGCCGCTGCCGATCTTCTTCGCCGGGCAGATCTTCTCCACCGCCTTCCGGGCCGCCCCGCGGCCGGCGGCGCTGTTCGGCGCCAACCTCCTGGGCGCGACGCTCGGCGGCCTGTGCGAGTACGGCTCCATGGTCGTCGGGTCGCGCGGGCTGAGCGCCCTCCTCATCGCGCTCTACGGCCTGAGCCTCGTCGCGGCGCGGCGCGCGGCGGCGCGGGGGTGACCCGCCGGCGCCCGGCGTGAGAGAGTAACCCTCGTGGCAGCAAGCTCCGAGCCGGTGGAACCCCAGCAGCCCCTCGCGGGTGAAAGGGCCCGGAGCGCAGCGATGGGCACCGGGGTCGCCGAGCTCAGCGACGAGCAGCTCATGGTGAGCTGCCGCGGCGCGAGCGAGGAGCGGGCCCGGACCCTCGTGGGGGAGCTGGCGCGGCGGCACTTCGAGCGCGTGGCGGGGTTCATCCACGCCCTGGTCGACGACGCGGCCGTGGCCCAGGACCTGGCCCAGGAGGCCTTCGTCCGCGTCTACGCGCACCGCGACGACTACCGCGACGTCGGGAGGTTCAGCACCTGGATGTTCACGATCGCCCGCAACCTCGCCCTGAACGAGGTGCGCAACCGGCGCCACCGGCCCGCGTTGACGCTCGACGGCACGCGGCCCACCGGCTCCGGCCCCATGGGCGCGGTCGTGCCCGGCGACGCGCCGCCGCCGGTCGAGGAGGCGGCGCGGGGCGACCTGCGGGCGCTCGTGCGCCGGGCGATCGAGGCGCTCGACGAGCACCACCGCGCCGTGGTGGTGCTGTGCGACATCGAGGAGCGGCCGTACGCGGAGGCGGCCGAGGTCCTGGGCGTCCCGGTGGGGACGATCCGCTCGCGGCTGTCGCGGGCGCGCGAGCAGCTGGAGCGGCGCCTGCGGGGCGCGCTGGGCGAGGGCCTGCATGGCTGAGCCGCTGGACCCCTGCCCCGACCAGGTCGAGCGTCTGTCGGCGTCCGTCGACGACGCCCTCCCGCCGGCCGAGGCGCGCGCGCTGACGGCGCACCTGGCCGGCTGCGAGGCGTGCCGCGACCACGCGGCGCGCCTGCGCCGCGTGGTCGAGGCCGTGCGCGCCGCCGGGCCGCTGGTCGTGGTCCCCGAGGCCGCGCTGGCCGCGCGCCTCGCCGCCCTCGACGGTCGCCTCGCCGCGCCGCAGGGCGCCGGGCCCGAGGCCGCCCCGCCCGGGCCCGCCCCGACCGCGGTCGAGGTCCGCGCCGGCCGGCCGATCCTCTGGGGGGAGAGCGCCTGGCAGCTCCTCCGGCTGCTCGTCGGGCTGACCTTCGTCGTCGCGGGCGCGCTGCTCCTCGAGGCGAAGTGGGCCCAGCTGCGCGCGCCGCGCGAGGGCCAGCCGCCGGCGCCGCTCGTCCCGACGCCGGCGACCGAGGCGCCGCCGCCCGACCTCCCGCCGCCGCCGCCGCCGCCCGACGAGCCGCCGCCCGCGGACGAGGCGCCGTCGGCGAGGCCGGACCCCGACGACGTCGACCCCGACGTGCAGCCGATCCCGCCCGAGCCGCCCGACCGCGGGCCGATCGTCGTCCCGCCGCGGCCCCAGGACGAGCCGCCCGCCGACCTCACGCGCGCGCGCGATCGGCGTCCGGAGGGTCCGGACGAGGCGGACCCGCAGGCGCCGCGCCCCGAGGTCGTCCTCGCGCAGCCCGCCGACGTCGAGCGGCTGATCGCATCGATCCTCGACCGCGGCACCGACCCGCAGCAGCGGCTGAGCCAGCTCCGCTCCCTCGGCGACCCGCGCTTCCGGCTGCCGCTCGCCTACCGGTTCCTCGGCGCGGTCCTCCTCGACGGCGCGCTCGACGCCTACCCGCTGCCCAACGACTGCCGCCGCGCCGCGTGCGGCGCGCTCGGGGCGCTGGGCACGGAGCCGGCGGCGCAGGTCCTGCTGGCGGCGCTGTCGCGGCCGGCGCGGCCGGCCCACCGCGACGCGGACGACGCCGCCCTGTGCGCGGCGCTCGCGGCCCTGAGCGAGGACGCGGGGGTCGACCGGCTCGCGCGGGCCGTGGCCGGGCTCGACGAGGAGCGCGGCCTCCTCGGCCTGCGCGCCCTGGCCATGGGTCCCCGCGGCCCGCGCGGGGGGGGCGGCGACCCGGCCGTCGACGGCCTGCTCGAGCTCTACGGCGGCCTGCGCGCCACGCCGGCGCTCCTGCGCGAGGCCGGCGCCGTCCTGGGCGAGACCGGCGACGCGCGGGCGCTGGCCGCGTTCGCGATCGCGATCTCGGCCGGCAAGACGACGGCGGTCCGCCAGGGGGCGGCGCTGGGGCTCGGGGCGCTGGCCGCCGTCGACCCCCCGAGCGCGCCCGCCTGCCTCGACGGGCTGCGCGCGGGCCTGCGCCGGGCCGAGCGCGACGACCCGGGGCTGGCGCTCGCGTGCGTGCGCGGCCTGCGCCGCAGCGGGGCGCGCGAGGCGCTGCCGCTCCTGATCGAGCTCACCGACCCGAAGGTCGAGCGGCGCGGCCCGGTGCGCGGGCTGGCGCTCGAGGCGCTCGTGGCGCTGACCGGGCAGGCCCACGCCGACGCCGACGCCTGGCGGACCTGGTGGCGCGGCGACCCGGCCCTGCCGCGCCCGCGCGACCTCCGGCCGCTGGCCGAGGCGGCGGGGCTGCAGCAGTTCTTCCGCCTGCCGGCGCAGGCCGACGGCGTCGTGTTCGTGGTCGACGTGAGCGGCAGCATGGGCCACGACGGACGCTGGGAGCGCGCGCGGGCGGAGCTGCGGCGGGCGATCGAGCCCATGACGCCGCGCGTGCGCTTCCAGGTGCTGCTCTTCCGCGACGCGCCGCTGCGCGTGTTCGACGGGCTGGTCCGCGCGACCGACGCCAACCGGGCCCGCGCCCTGCGCTTCATCGACCAGCAGCGCCCGTTGCCGGTGGCGCGCACGGCGATCGGCCGGGCCCTCGAGGACGCGCTCGACCTCGCCGCGGCGGAGACGATCTACTTCGTCTCCGACGGGATCGACGCCGAGCAGGACGACGCCGCCCTGCGCCTGCGGGTCGCGCGCAGGAACGCGCAGCGCGCGGTGCCGGCGCGGATCCACACGGTCCTCGTGCGCACCGGCGCCGAGGAGGTCTCTCTGGACGAGGGCCCCGACGACCCGACCGCGCCGATCGACGTGCGCCTCATGCGCGGCCTGGCCCGCGACAGCGGGGGGGTGTTCGTCCGGAACTAGTGGTGCGGCAGAGGCGAGTCCCTCGGCGCGCCTCAGACGGGCCACA
>JAMLIC010000004.1 GCA_023954375.1 Planctomycetota bacterium | reverse complement strand
CAGACCAGCGAGGCCCCGGCGTTCGATACCCAGAACGACCTCGTTCAGGTGCAGGACGACGAGGTCGAGGACCCCGACGCACCTGAGCGGGGCCGCCGCGGTCACCGTGGCGGCTGCAATCTCGAGGAGGCCGCAGCAGCGATCGGCATCGACGAGTCCGAGCTGCGCGAGGCCCTCGACGGTGGCCAGACCATCGCCGAGGTCGCCGAGGCCAACGGCGTCGCGGTCGATGACGTGATCGACTCGATGGTCGCGGCCCAGACCGAGCGCATCCAGGAGAAGGTGGCCGACGGCGACCTGACCCAGGAGGAGGCCGACGAGAAGCTGGCCGAACTCGAGACCCGCACCACTGACCGGGTAAACGGGGTCGATGACGACCGCGATTCCCGCGACGAGGCTCCGGAGGCCGACGACGACGGTGCCGAGGAGGAACCGAACGAGGGCAGCTGAGCCGAGTTCCCACCCGCTGCCCGGGCGATTCCCTCCATCGCTCGGAGCAGGACTGGCGTTGGGCCCCCCCCCCCAAGGGGGGGGGGGCCCCCCGGGCCCCCCCACCGACCCGAACCACCAGCGCGACACGCCCGAGCGGCCGTGCGTGGTCATGGCCAGCAGGTCCGCCTCGCGCGCCGCGCGCAGGACCTCGGCCGCGACGACGCCGTAGGCGGCGCGCGCCTCGACCTGCACGCCGGCCGCGGCCAGCGCCTCGCGCTGCGGCTCGAGGCTCGCCTCGAGCGGGGCGGGGTCCCAGATGCTCCCGCTGACGATCGGCGAGGGGACCTCGCTGATGATCATGGGCTCGACCCGCAGGAGCGTCACCTGGGAGCCGTGCGCGCGCGCGACGCGCTCGACGACCGGCACGATCCGGGCCGAGGTCTCCGAGCCGTCGAGCGGCACGAGGACCCGCTCGAACGGCCCCCGGTCGCGGGGCTCGAGGGCGAACGGGTTGCACAGGAGGAGCGGCGCCTCGCAGGCCCGGAGGACGCGCTCGGCCACGCTCCCGCGCACCCAGCGCTCGACGCCGGTGCGCCCGTGGGTGGACATGGCCACGAGGTCCTGCTCGGCGTCGCGGGCGTAGCGCACGATCTCGTCGGCCGGGTCGCCGCGCAGGACCTGCGCCTCGACCTGCACCCCGTCGCCGATCGCCTCGCGCGCCTGCACCAGCTGCGCCTTGATCGCCGCCTCGACGGCCGGGGTGCGGTCGTGCTCGGCCTCGCTCCGGGGCTCGACCACGCGCAGGAGGGTGAGCTGCCCCCCGGTGCCGAGCAGGCGCCGCACGGGACCCAGGATCCGGGCGGCCAGGCGCGAGCCGTCGAGGGGGACGAGGACCTTCTGGAACATGGCGCTCTCCACACCCGTCAGTTAGCAAGCCGCGCGCCATGCGCGAGCCTCCCAGCCGACCGAAGATGGCCGACCCGCACCGCTCACGTCACCGTGACGAGCGGCCCCTCCCCCGGCGGCAGGACGCGGCCGATGCGCGCCGGCGTGACCCCCTCGGCCTGGCAGGCGGCCAGGAACTCGGCCTCGGCCTCGGGGCGCACGGCGGCCAGGAGGCCGCCCGAGGTCTGCGGGTCGCAGAGCAGCACGCGGTCCCGCTCGCCGAGGGGGCCGACGAGGTGGCCGTAGCTGTCCCAGTTGCGGTCGGTCCCCCCCGGCCAGCACTCCTGCTCGATGTAGGGGTCGAGGCCGGGCAGGAGCGGCACGTCGGCGGCGCGCACCTCGGCGCGCGCGCCGCTGCCCTCGAGCATGGTCGTGAGGTGCCCCAGGAGGCCGAAGCCCGTCACGTCGGTGAGCGCCGTCACCCCGGCGATCGGCCCCAGGCGCGCGCCGACGCGGTTGAGCGTGGTCATCACCTCGAGCGCCACCCCGCGGTGCTCGGGGCGCAGGAGGCGCCGCTTCTCGGCGGTGGTGAGGATCCCCACCCCGAGCGGCTTGGTGAGCCACAGGTCGCACCCCGGGACGGCGGTGCAGTTGCGCTTCAGGTGGGCCAGCGGCACGCGCCCGGTGACGGCCAGGCCGAAGATCGGCTCCGGCGCGTCGATCGAGTGGCCGCCGGCCAGCGCGATCCCCGCCCCGCGGCACGCCGCCCGGCCGCCCTCGAGGACGCGCCCCGCCACCTCGGCGGGGAGGGCGTTGACCGGCCAGCCGAGGATGGCGATCGCCAGGAGCGGGGTCCCGCCCATGGCGTAGACGTCGCTGATCGCGTTCGTCGCGGCCACGCGGCCGAAGTCGAGCGGGTCGTCGACGATCGGCATGAAGAAGTCGGTCGTGCTGATCACGCCCGTGCCGTCGCCGAGGTCGTAGACGGCGGCGTCGTCGCGGGTGTCGGTGCCGACGATCAGGCGCGGGTCGGCCGGTCCGGCGCCGGCCCCGGCGCCGGCGAGGATCGCCTGCAGCACCGCCGGCGAGAGCTTGCAGCCGCAGCCGGCGCCGTGGCTGTGCTCGGTGAGGCGGACCTCGTCACCCATGTCGCTCTCCTCCGTGCCCGGGCCGGAGCGGCGAGTCTAACGTCTCGTCGCCGTGACCGCGTCCCGGCGGCGCGACGCCCGCCCGCCCCCAAGTCGCCCGGCGAAGCGCCGGCACGGCGCTCGCACTGCGTCGAGCAGCGAGGAGGAGAAGGTGGACCTCTCGACGCCCTACCTGGGCCTGACGCTCCGCAACCCGCTCATGCCGGGCGCGGGTCCGCTGTGCGACGACCTCGACACCGCCCGGCGCCTCGAGGACGCCGGCGCCGCCGCGCTCGTCATGCGCTCGCTGTTCGAGGAGCAGGTCACGCGCGCCGAGGTGGCCCTGCTCCGCGAGCTCGAGGGCCTCGCGGGCGGCGGCGCGCCGCGCGCGCCGGCCGGGTTCCAGCTCGGCCCGCACGAGTACCTCGAGCAGCTGCGCCGCCTGAAGGCCGCGGTCACCGTCCCCGTGATCGCGTCGATCAACGGGACGAGCGAGGACGCGCGGTGGCTGGAGTACGCCCGCTGGATCGAGGCGGCCGGCGCCGACGCGCTCGAGCTCAACGCCTACCACATGGCGACGGACCCGTTCGAGTGCGCGGCGGCCGTCGAGCAGCGCCTGCTCGACCTGCTCGCGGCCGTCCGCGGGCAGGTGACGCTGCCGATCGCCGTGAAGCTCGGCCCCTACCACTCGGCGCTCCCGCACCTGGCGCGCGCGCTGGTCGACCGCGGGGCGGCCGGGCTCGTCCTCTTCAACCGCTTCTACCAGCCGGACATCGACGTGCAGGCCCTCGAGGTCGTGCCGTCGCTCCAGCTCTCGGACCCCTCCGAGCTGCCCCTCCGCGTGCGCTGGCTGGCGGTGCTCTCCCCGCTCGTGGACTGCTCGCTGGCCTGCAGCGGGGGCGTCCACGGGCCCCTCGACGCGGTCAAGGCCGTCCTGGCCGGCGCGCACGCCGTGCAGATGACCTCCGCCCTGCTGCTGCACGGCCCCGAGCGCCTGGGCGTCGTGCTCGACGGCCTGCGCGCGTGGCTGGAGGAGCGCGGGCACGCGTCGCTCGCCGACGTCCGCGGGAGCATGAGCCGCGAGCGCTGCCCGAACCCGCAGGCGCTCGAGCGCGCCGACTACGTGCGGCTCCTGCACACGTGGCACCGACGCCGCGCCTGAGTCGCTGTGCCCCACCCGGCCGAGGGGAGCCGCACGAGGTTCTCCACGGCCGTGGAGAACTTCTCCACGGAGTTCGTCCTCATCCGACCACACCCGCCCGCTTTCGCTTACAAGTTTGCACTCTTTGAGGCCGCGTGCGATGCTCGGACGCGGGAGGTCGGGGGTGGAAGGTCGAGGCGAGCGGCTCCGGATCCTGATCATCGACGACCACGCGGACCTCGCGGACGCGCTGGCGCAGGTCGTCCTGCTCCTGGGGCACGAGGTCCGCGTCGCGGGCAGCGCGGCCGGGGGGCTCGGGTGCGCGCTGGAGCACGACCCGGACGTGGTGTTCCTAGACGTGGGGCTGCCCGACCTCGACGGCTGCGAGGTGGCGCGGCGCCTGCGCCTGCAGGGGTGCGGCGCCCTCCTCGTGGCCTTCACCGGGCGCACCGGCCAGGCGAACACGCGGCGCTTCCACGCCGCCGGCTTCGACCACCACGTCGTCAAGCCGGCGCTGATGGACCGCCTCCAGCCGCTCTTCGAGGAGGCGCGCGCTCGCCGCGCGGCCCGCGCAGCAGGCCTGGCGCCGCGGCTCAACTGACCGCGACTCACGGCGCTCGCGCGCGCCTCGCGCCGAGCGGGCCGGCGGCCGCTACCGTCGCGCGCCGACCTCCCGCCGCTCCTGAGCGGCCGGGGCGGCGGCGGGCCCCTCCGCCTCGAGCACCTCGCGCGTGACGCGGAGCACCGCGTCCGGGGTCAGGCTGATCGAGTCGATCCCCTGGGCCACGAGGAACGCGGCGAAGTCGGGGTGGTCCGACGGCGCCTGGCCGCAGATCCCCACCCTCCGCCCGGCCGCGTGCGCCTCGCGGAGCAGGGCGACGATCGCCCGCTTCACCGCCTCGTCGCGCTCGTCGAACAGCGGGGCCACCTGCTCCGAGTCGCGGTCGACGCCGAGGACGAGCTGGGTCAGGTCGTTCGAGCCGATCGAGAAGCCGTCGAACACCGCGGCGAACTCGCGCGCCTGGAGCACGTTCGAGGGGAGCTCGGCCATGACCCACACCTCGAGGCCGCGCTCGCCCTGGACCAGGCCCGCCTCGCGCATGGCGGCGAGCACCCGCCGCCCCTCGGCCGGCGTCCGGCAGAAGGGGACCATGACCTGGAGGTTCGTGAGGCCGAACGCCTCGCGCACGCGCCGCACCGCGGCGCACTCGAGGAGGAAGCCCTCCTTGTAGCCAGGGTGGTAGTAGCGGCTGGCGCCGCGCCAGCCGAGCATCGGGTTCTCCTCGCGCGGCTCGAACTGCTCGCCGCCGAGCAGGTGGGCGTACTCGTTGGTCTTGAAGTCGGAGAAGCGCAGGAGGACCGAGCGCGGCCAGAAGGCCGCCGCGAGCGTGCCGATCCCCTGGGCGAGCCGGTCGACCAGGTAGGCCGTGCGGTCCTCGTAGCCGGCCGTGAGCGCGTCGACCTCGCGCTGGACCGCCGCCGGCAGCTGGTCGTAGCGCGTGAGCGCGAGCGGGTGGACCTTGACCCAGCTGGCGAAGACGAACTCCATGCGGGCCAGGCCCACGCCGTCGCAGGGGAGCCGGGCCAGGCCCAGCGCCCGCTCCGGGTCGCCGATGTTCATCAGGATCCGGGTGCGCGGGCGGCCCAGCGCCGAGGCGTCGACCTCCTCGACCTCGAAGGGCAGGGCGCCCTTCATGATCAGGCCGGTCTCGCCCTCGGCGCAGACGACGGTCACCTCCTGCCCGGCCGGCAGGAGGTCGCAGACGTCGGCGGCGCCGACGATCGCCGGGATGCCCAGCTCGCGGGCGACGATCGCCGCGTGCGAGGTGCGCCCGCCGCGCTCGGTGACGATCGCCGCGGCCGTCTTCATGATCGGCTCCCAGTCGGGGTCGGTCGCCTCGGTCACGAGGACCTCGCCGGGGCGGAACTGCTTCATCTGCCGCGGATCGCGGATCACGCGCGCCGCGCCGGCCGCGATCCGGTCCCCGACCGCCAGGCCCTGCGCGAGCACCTCGCCGCGGCCCCCGAGCCGGTAGATGCGCATGGTCGGGCCCTGCCGCTGGCTGTGCACCGTCTCGGGCCGGGCCTGGACGATGAACAGCTCGCCCGTGACGCCGTCCTTGGCCCACTCGATGTCCATGGGGCAGGCCTCGCCGCGGCGACCGGCGTAGTGGTCCTCGATCGTCACGGCCCAGCGGGCGAGCGTCAGCGCCTCGTCCTCGGTGAGGGACTCGGCGGCCCGCTCGGGCTCGGGGACCGGCAGGTTGCTGAGGCGATGCCCCACGGGGTCGTAGACGAGCCGCAGCTCCTTCTTGCCGACCTTGCGGCGGAACACCGGCCGGTGCCCGCGGGCGAGCGTCGGCTTGTGCACCCAGTAGGCGTCGGGGTCGACGCGCCCCTGGACGACGTTCTCGCCCAGGCCGTAGGCCGAGGTGATGTAGACGATGTCCGGGTGCCCGCTCTCGGGGTCGAGCGTGAAGCTCACGCCCGACGCCGCCGCGTCGGCGCGGACCATGCGCTGCACGCCCACGGAGAGGGCCACGGCCTCGTGGGCGAAGCCCATGTCCTCGCGGTAGTTGATCGCGCGGGGCGTGAACAGGCTCGCGAAGCAGCGCTTCACCTTGTCGAGCAGGTCCGCCTCGCCCTGGACGTAGAGGTAGGACTCCTGCTGACCGGCGAAGCTGGCGTTCGGCAGGTCCTCGGCGGTCGCCGACGAGCGCACCGCCACGTGCAGGTCGGGCCCGTCGCCGCAGAGGTCGCGGTAGGCGGCGGTCACCTCGGCGGCGAGGGCGTCCGGCAAGGGGGCCCGGAGGATGAGCGTCCGGATCGCCTCGCTCTTGGCGTGGAGGTCGTCGCCGCCGCGCAGGGCGGCCGCGATCCGCTCCTCGAGGCCGCTCGCGGCGAGGAAGGCGCGGTAGCCGCCGGCGGTCACCGCGAACCCGTCGGGGACGGCGACGCCCAGCCCGGTGAGCGCCCGGAGCATCTCCCCGAGCGACGCGTTCTTGCCGCCGACCTCGCCCACGTCACCTGCGCCCACGTCACGGAGCCAGCGCACCCACTGCATGCGACACCTCGGGCGACGAGAGAGCACCGGGCGGGCCAGACCCAAGCCGCTGCAGGCGAAGGCCGCCGCGGCCGTGGGACGTCCTGGGGGCGTGAGCCGTCCCGCGTGGATGACGGGCACGCCGCGCACACAAGGAGTTGCGGTCGGCACGAGGCGTGCGGTTCCCGCCGGCAGGAGAGACGAGCAACCATGGTCAACGAGTCCAGCCGCTTCCCGGTCCAGATCACCTTCCACGGCGCCGAGGCGCGCGAGGGCGTCGAGGCGGCCGCGCGCGCGCACGCCGAGCACCTCGGCCGCTTCCACCCGAGGATCCACGGCTGCCGCGTGGTGATCGGCAAGGCGGAGGGGGCCACGCGCACGGACCGGTTCCAGGTCCAGCTCCGCGTGGAGATCCCGGGCAACGACGTCATCGTCGCCCGGCAGGTGTCTCGCCCCGAGCACGAGGACCCGCTCGTCGCGCTCTCCGACGCCTTCCGGGCGGCCGAGCGCCAGCTCGACGACCTCGTCAGCCAGCGCCGGGGGCGCTGACCGCGCTCGTCGCGCGGCCGAACCGCTGCGGCCGCTCCTCCGGCTGAACCGGCCGCCGCAGCAGGACGACGTAGGGGCGCAGCAGGCTGCGGCGCCCCTACGCGCGCTCGCGCCGCGGCGTCGTCTCCAGCAGGTCCTCGAGCAGCCGCCGGGGCGGCGTCTGCTTCGACAGCGCCTCGCCGACGATCGTCAGCTCCTCGGTGAGCAGCGCGAGGATGTCGTCGAGCGTCACCACCCCGGCGAGCTTGCCCTCGCGGTCCACGACCGGCACGCGCCGGATCCCGTAGCCGCGCATGAGCGAGAGCGTCTGCTCGATCGGCGTCTCCTCGCTGACGGTCCGCGGGCTCCGGGTCATGACCTCGGCCACGCGCGTCGTCAGCGGGTCGCGGTCGGCGGCGAGCACGCGCAGCACCAGGTCGCGGTCGGTCACGATCCCCATGGGGCGCCGCGCGTCGTCGAGGACGAGGAGCGACCCCACGCCGCGCTCGTGCATGCGGTGGGCGATCGCCTCGACGGTCTCGTCGGGGTCGGCGAGGTAGACCTCGCGGATGCAGATGCGTCCGGTCGACATGGCCTCCCTCCTTCAGGGCGAGCCTCCGCCCGGACGAACGAGCAACGGCGGGGCCGCGGGGGGCCGCCCGCAGGCGCGCGCGGGCAGGGGACACGGGTGTCACGGCGCGGCCCCTGGTCCCGGCCGCCGGCGCGGCCAGGCCGCGCCTTGCGCGCGGGGGCGCAGGACAGCCGCGGCGCCCGGTGGGCGCCCGGG
This sequence comes from Planctomycetota bacterium, assembly GCA_023954375.1. Taxonomy (GTDB): domain Bacteria; phylum Planctomycetota; class J058; order J058; family J058; genus JAMLIC01. The sequence goes on along the minus strand of JAMLIC010000004.1, from coordinate 352,394 downwards.
CGATGCGTCGAACGGCCCAGGGCGTGGGCGTCGCCGGCGGCGTATCGTCGGGGCATGAGCGCCGCCCTCGCCCTGCGCCTGCGCGCGGTCAACGCCGCGCCCGAGCGACCGGAGCGCGCCTACGTCCTCTACTGGATGACGGCCTCCCGCCGCGTGCGCTGGAGCCACGCCCTCGACCGGGCCGTCGAGCGGGCGCGGGCCCTCGGCCGGCCGCTCGTGATCCTCGAGGCGCTCCGCGCGGGCTACCCGCACGCCAGCGACCGGCTGCATCGGTTCGTGCTCGACGGCATGGCAGACACGGCCGCGCGCCTCGAGGGCGGCCCCGTCCGCTACCACGCCTACGTCGAGCCGGCGCCGGGCGCCGGCAAGGGCCTCCTGGCGGCGCTCGCGGCGCGCGCCTGCCTCGTCGTCACCGACGACTGGCCCTGCTTCTTCCTGCCGCGCATGCTCGCCGCGGCGGCGCGCCAGGTCGACGTGCGCCTCGAGGCGGTCGACGGCAACGGCCTCCTCCCGCTGCGCGCGGCCGACCGGACCTTCACCACCGCGCGGTCGCTGCGCGCGTTCCTGCAGAAGGTCCTCCCCGCGCACCTCGCCGCCGGCCCGCGCCCCGACCCGCTCGCGCGCGCCGGCCTGGCCGGGCCGGCGTCGCTCCCGGCCGAGGTCCTCCGGCGCTGGCCGGCGGCCAGCGCCGCGCTCCTGCGCGGCGAGCCGACGGCGCTCGCGGCCCTGCCGATCGACCACGCCGTGCCGCCCGCCCCCATGCGGGGCGGCTGGGCGGAGGCGGAGCGGCGGCTGGCGCGCTTCGTCGCCGGGCCGCTCGGGCGCTACGCCGTCGACCGCGACGCGCCGGGGGTCGAAGGGACGAGCAGGCTGTCGCCCTATCTGCACTTCGGCCACACGTCGGCGCATCGCGTGCTCGACGCCGTCGCCCGGGCCGAGGGCTGGACGCCCGCGCGGCTCGCCGGGCCGAAGGGCGGCGCGCGCGAGGGCTGGTGGGGCGTGAGCCCGTCGGCCGAGGCGTTCCTCGACCAGCTCGTCACCTGGCGCGAGCTGGCCTTCAACACCTGCGCGCGCCGGCCGGACGACTACGACCGCTATGACGCCCTGCCGGCGTGGGCGCGCGAGACGCTCGAGGCGCACGCGGGCGACCCGCGCCCGCACCTCTACGACCTCGACGCGCTCGAGGGCGCCCGCACCCACGACCCGCTGTGGAACGCGGCCCAGCGGCAGCTCCTGCGCGAGGGGTGGTTCCACGGCTACCTGCGCATGCTCTGGGGCAAGAAGCTGCTCGAGTGGTCGCCCCACCCGCGCGACGCGCTGGCGCGCATGGCGGCGCTCATGGACCGCTGGTCGCTCGACGGCCGCGACCCGAACAGCTACGCCGGCTACGCCTGGGTCCTCGGGCGCTACGACCGCGCGTGGCCCTCCCGCCCCGTCTTCGGGAAGGTGCGCTCCATGAGCAGCGCGCGGACCGCGGCGAAGGTCGACGTCACGGGCTACCTGGCGCGCTACGGGCCTGCCTGAAGACGGGGCGGTCGCGTCCATGGGACGCCGCCGTCCCGTCCGTCGCGCCGGCGAGACGGCCGCCGCGCCAGCCGCGGCGCTTGCGACGCGGCGCGCCCTTTGCGCGACGGGACCCCGGGAGGGCCGCGTGATCTCCTTGGACGAGCTCGTGGTCAAGGACGTCATGTCCACGGACCCGGTGTGCCTGCACCGGGAGACGTCGGTCGCCGAGGCGATCCAGGTGCTCGTCGGGCGCGGCGTCCAGGGGGCGCCGGTGGTCGACGAGGAGGGCGACCTGCTCGGCGTCGTCTCCACCTCCGACCTGCTCGCCGCGCTGGCGCCCGCCTACCGCACCGGGGAGCCGCTCGACGTGCAGGCGCTCCACGGGGTGAAGCTGCAGCACGTCCACGACCTGCTCGAGGGGCCGCCGATCACCGTCGAGGAGGAGCTGGCGGTCGGGGCCGCGTGCCAGCTCATGGTGAAGGAGCGGGTGCACCGGCTGGTCGTCACCCGCGAGCACCGGCCGGTCGGCATGTTCTCGGCGATCGACCTGGTGCGCGTCACGGCCTGCCTGGCCGCGAAGCCCTGAGGTGTGCTCGACGGCTGCGGCTGCGGCCGCGGATGCTGGGCGGGGCGGCGCGCGGCGGCGGGGTGCGAAATGCCGATACGACGTCGCCCGCGCGCGCGCCGCCTCGCCTCAGCCTCCGCGGCCTCGCCTCGCTCGCTGCTCCGATCGAAAGGCTGGTCACCAGGGCTCGCCGGCGAGCGTCGATTGCTTCATACGCTCCGAGCGGTGTGCTCGACGGCTGCGAGCGACGATATCGCCCGCGCGCGCGCCGCCTCGCCTCGGCCTCCTGCGAGCGTCGATGCCTCACACGGTCTGTCCGAGCGGCGGGCTCACGCGCCGCGCAGGTGGCGGTAGAGCCCTGCGGGGTCGAGGTAGCGGAGGAAGACGCCCTCGCCCAGGCGCAGCTCGTCCCCGTCGACGAGGCGGGCGCCGCGCTGCGGCGCCAGCCGCTCGCCGTTGCGCCACGTGCCGTTGAGCGAGCCCGCGTCGACGAGCACCCAGCCCTGGTCCTCGCGCCGCAGGTAGGCGTGGAACTTGGAGACCGCCGCGTGGCCGAGCACGACGTCGTTGTTCGGCGCCCGCCCGAGCGTGACCATGTGCGCGAACGGGTTCGCGTCCGCCCGCTTGCGGACGGGGGCCAGCCAGGCGCGCACGCGCGCCTCCCGGCCGGGGCTCGCGACGATGGTCTTCACGGCCGCCCCCGCCGACGCGGCCGCGCCGACGAGCGTGACCGCCAGGTGCGGCGCGCTCACGCGCTCGACGAACTCCGCCCCCGACCGCGCGGCGAGCGCCCGGAGGGACCGCTCGTAGGTGTCGTCCTTCACGCTCGGCAGCCTTCGCGAACACGGGGCCAGGGGCGCCGGGGGCACCGCGGGTCGCCCCTCGACCATGGGCGCGGGGGTTGCGCGCTCGGCGGTGGGGAGCATCACCCGGAGCGGGAGGATTGCCGCGCACTCCGTTCGGGGGGGAGGCGGAGCGCAGGCGCGCCCGCCGTCACAGGACCGGCGCGAGGATGCGCATGAGCGCCTCGAGGAAGCGCTGGTGCGCCGGGCGCTGCGCGAAGCGCTCGGCCTCGATCTCGCGCGCGTCGCGCAGGGTGGCCACGAAGCTCCGCTCGAGCTGGTCGGCCATGGCCGGGCCGTAGAAGAAGGCGTTCGCCTCGAAGTTCAGCTTGAAGCTCCGCCGGTCGAAGTTGGCCGAGCCGACGGTCGAGAACTGGCCGTCGATCGTGACCATCTTCGTGTGGAGCATGATCGGCAGCTCGTAGATCTTCACGCCGGCGAGCAGGAGCTCGTTGTAGTAGGAGCGCGCGGCGTAGACGACCGGCTGGTGGTCGAGCTTCGAGCTGAGGAGCAGCCGCACGTCGACCCCGCGGAGCGCGGCTGTCTGCAGGGCCATGAGCATGGCCGAGTCCGGCGCGAAGTAGGGCGTCTCCAGCCACACCCGCTTGCGGGCCAGGCTCACGGCCGCGAACAGGAGCGTGGCGATCGCGTACCACCCGTCGTCGTCGGGCCCGCTGGCGACGAACTGCACCCACTCGTCGCCGGCGAGCTCGAGCTCGGGGAAGTAGCGCGCCTGCGCCAGGTCCTCCTCGGTCTGGTGGTACCAGTCCTGGCAGAAGATCTCCTGCAGCCGGGCCACCGACGGCCCCTCGACGCGGACGTGGGCGTCGCGCCAGGGCTTCTTGCCGCCGAGGTACTCCTCGCCGACGTTCATGCCGCCCGTGAAGCCGACGCGGCCGTCGACGACGACGACCTTGCGGTGGTTCCTGTGGTTGAGGTGCAGCCGCCGCGTGAGCAGGCTGACCGGGAGGAAGCGCTCCACCTTGCCGCCGGCCTCGACGAGCGGCTGGAAGAAGGCGCGCGGGGTGGCGTAGCAGCCCACGTCGTCGAGGAGCAGGCGCACCTGGATCCCGCGCCGGGCCGCCGCCGCGAGCGCATCGCGCACGCGCGCCCCGAGCGCGTCGTCCTCCCAGATGTAGTAGATGACGTGCACGTGGTCGGTCGCCTGCTCGACCGCCGCGGCGATCGCGTCGAAGACCTCCGGCCCCTCGCGGAACAGGTCCACGCGATTGCCCGCGGTGGGGCCGGTCGAGTCGAGCCGCAGGGTCAGGTAGCGCAGCTCCGGCGCGACCGGGCAGGCGGCGCAGGCGCGGCGCGCGGCGTGGGCGGCCGTGAGCGGGCCGATCCTGTCGGCCATGACCGCCTCGGCGCGGCGGCGGCGGCGACGGCGCATCCGCAGGCGCGTCGTGCCGAGCGCCCAGAAGGCGATCAGGCCGAGGAGCGGGACGAGGATGATGAAGAAGACCCACGCGAGCGTGGCGCCCGACTCGCGCCGCTGGACGATGATCCGCGGGACGAGGAAGACGACGATCAGGAGGTCCAGCACGGTGAGGAAGACGCCGAGCCAGAACCACAGCGCGTGGAGGGCGTAGTCCACGCGGACATCCTAGCTGACGGCGCCGCGACGCCGGCCCGGAACCCTCCCGGCCGCCCCGGTCCGCCCCTTGCCGCGCGCCGGGCGCGGGATTACGGTCGCGAGCATGACGCGCCCCGAGCGGCTCGACCCCCAGGCGATCGACGCGGCCCTGGCCGCCCTCCCCGGCTGGACGCTGCACGCGGGCAAGCTGCGCCTCGAGCGGCGGTTCGCCGACTTCAGCGAGGCGTGGGGCTTCATGAGCCGGGTGGCCCTCCTCGCCGAGGCGATGAACCACCACCCCGAGTGGACCAACGTGTGGAGCCGGGTGACGATCGACCTCACCACGCACGACGCCGGCGGGCTCACGCGGCTGGACGTCGAGCTGGCGACGAAGATCTCCCGGCTGCTGGGCTGACGTGCTGCTGGCGACCTGGAACGTCAACTCGCTCCCGGCGCGGCTCGACCGGGTGATCGCCTGGCTCGAGCGCAGGCGGCCGGACGTCGTGTGCCTGCAGGAGACGAAGTGCCCCGACGACGCCTTCCCGCGGCAGGCGCTCCTCGACGCGGGCTACCACGCCTGCGTGAGCGGCCAGAAGGGGCGCAACGGGGTGGCGATCCTCTCGCGGACCCCGCCCGAGTGCGTGGTCACCGCCCTGCCCGCCGCCGCCGAGGACGAGGACGGGCAGAGCCGGTTCATCTCGGCGCGCGCGGGCGGCCTCGACGTGATCTCGGTCTACGTCCCCAACGGGCAGGGGATCGGCACCGAGGCCTACTTCTACAAGCTCGAGTGGACGGCGCGCCTGCTCGGCCACCTGCGGACGAGCTTCGACGCGGCGCGGCCGCTGGTCCTCGCCGGCGACTTCAACATCTGCCCGGCGGACATCGACGTCCACGCGCCGGAGTACTACCGGAACCGCCTCCACTGCACCGAGCACGAGCGCCGCGCGCTCCGCTACCTCGAGCAGTGGGGCTTCGTCGACGCCCTGCGCCACGTGCGCCCCGAGGAGGCCGGGCTCTACTCCTGGTTCGACTACGGCCCGCACAGCCTGCGCAAGAACGAGGGGCTGCGCATCGACCTGATCTACGTCACCCGCCCGCTCGTCGACCGCATCGAGGCGGTCGAGATCGACCTCGACGAGCGCAGCCCGAAGCGGTCGAAGACCAAGCCGTCCGACCACGCCCCGGTGCTGATGCGTCTCGCCGCATCGCCGTGAGGAGCGTCGCCGCGCCTCACCTGACCGTGAGTCGTCGCGCCCTCCACGGGAGGAACGAAGCGACGAGCGAGGCGAGGCCGTGGAGGCCGAGGCGAGGCGGCGCGCGCGCGGCCGATATCGATCGCGGATCCTATCCGTCGTGCGGAGCACGACGTCTCACCGCGCTCGTCGCTTGAACTGTTGGATCGTCCAGCGTGTGGGCTCACATGGGACACGGAGGCAACGAAGGTCCACGAAGGTCACGGAGGTGTTGTCCTCACGTCCCCTCCGTGGCCTCCGTTGTCCTCCGTTGCCTCCGTGTCCCGTCTGCGCCAAAACCGTGGAAGTCATCGATCAAGTCATGCGGTCGCCGCGGTCAGGCCTTGGTCCAGACACGTCGGTGCTGATCTGCCGCGCGCGCGCCGCATCGACCGGCATCCGCGGCCGCAGCCGCCGATCACATGAGGGCCTGTCCTCGAACCCCACCTTCGCAGACCGCCGAGCCGCCGCCGAGCACACCTCACCGCGCCTTCGCAGCAGGAGCGTCAGGCGAGGCCGAGGAGGGCAGGGCGTGTCGGCCGAAGGCGAGGGAGGGCGGCCGTGGGCCCCCCCCGCGGGCGGGCCCCCCGCCGCCCCCCCCGACGCACCGCAGCGCCCGCCATCCTCGGCCGCAGCCGCGATCACACTACTCCTCCGCCTCGCGGGGCTTCCACCCCTCGCGCGGCGCCGCCCGCAGCGGCTGGCTGATCGTCTCCATGAAGCCGCGCACGGCGGAGTGGGAGAAGGCGTCGCCCTCGGTCGTCGGCTCGGCCATGGCCTGGCTGTAGAGGCTGTAGCGGGAGCGGGCGCCGGTGACGCGGGCGTGGCCCTTGTGCATGCGCACGCGGACGTCGCCGGTGACGAACTCGGTCGCCTTGAGGAAGAAGGCGTCGAGCGCCTCACGGAGCTCGGAGAACCAGAAGCCCTGGTAGGCCAGGTCGGCGAACTTGCGCGAGAGCACGCCCTTGAGCTGCAGCATGTCGGGCGAGAGGACGAGGCGCTCGAGCGCCTGCCGGGCCATGTGCAGCACCGTCGCCGCCGGCTGCTCGTAGACCTCGACCATCTTGATGCCGATCAGCCGGTCCTCGAGGGTCACCAGGCGCCCGACGCCGTGCTCGCCGGCGGCCGCCGAGACGCGGTGGATCAGCTCGAGCGGCGGCAGGTTCTCGCCGTCGAGCGAGCAGGGCAGCCCGTGCTTGAACGAGATCAGGAGCTCTCCCGGCGCCTCCGGCGCGGCGGCGATCGGACGCGTGCGGCGGAAGACCTCGTCGGGGACCTCGTCGAAGCTGTCCGGCGCGTGGTTCCACTGCACGGACGACCCGTAGAGGTTCTCGGTGATCGAGAAGCGCCCCGGGTCCTCCTTGCGCGCGGTCAGGTTGTGCTTCTGGCAGTAGGCCGCGACCTCGTCGTCGTGGAGCAGGTTGGCGTCGCGCAGCGGGTTCAGCACGCGCATCTCGGGCGCCAGCGCCGCGGCGCTCGTCTCGAAGCGCACCTGGTCGTTGCTCTTGGCCGCGCAGCCGTGGGCGAGCAGGTCGGCGCCCTCCTCGCGGGCGATCTTGACCATCTCGGCCACGATCATGGGCCGCGCCAGCGCGTGGGCCAGCGCGTAGCCGCTCTCGCACACCGCCCCCGCCCGCAGGGCCGGGAAGATGTAGCCCTCGACGAAGCGCTCGCGCAGGTCGGCGATGTGCGCCGACGAGGCCCCGAGCGCGATCGCCCGCTCGCACAAACCCTCGGTCGACCCCTTCTGGCCCAGGTTGGCCGTGTAGGTGATGACGTTGGGGCCGTACTTCCGCCGCAGCAGGTGCAGGGCGGCCATCGTCCCGTGGCCGCCGGAGAACGCCAGGACGACCTTCTTCACGCGGGCGAGGCTACCCCTCGTGGCGCCGTGCGTCAATCCGCGCGCGGGGTGTATCGTGGACGCTCCCGCGAGGAGGGCCCGTGAAGCGAGCGGTCTACGCCGGCAGCTTCGACCCGCCGACCCACGGCCACATGTTCATGATCCGCGAGGGCGCCCGCCTCTTCGACGAGCTCGTCGTGGCGATCGGCGTCAACCCCGACAAGCGGTCGACCTTCAGCCTCGAGCGGCGCCTCGACCTCCTGCGCGCCGTGACGCGCGGCCTGTCGAACGTGCGCGTCGAGAGCTTCGAGCACCAGTTCCTGGTCAAGTACGCGGCCGGGGTCGGCGCGCAGTACATGCTGCGCGGGATCCGCAACGCGCAGGACTTCCAGTACGAGCTGACCATGCGCAACGTGAACCAGGACATGGAGCCCGGCGTGACGACCGTGTTCTTGGTCCCGCCGCGCCACCTCGCCGAGACCTCGTCGTCGTTCGTGAAGGGCCTCGTCGGGCCGCGCGGCTGGCGCGAGGTCGTCGAGGGCTTCGTGCCGGAGCCCGTGTTCGCGGCGATCCTCGAGCTGCACCAGGGCGACGCGGGGGGCGGTCAGGACGGGGACTAGGCCGGACGGGCCGCCCGGACGAACTCCAGCACGTCCCGCACGGAGCGCAGCCGCGCCGCCTCGACCTCGCTGATCTCGACCTCGAGCTCCTCCTCGAGCGTGGCCAGGAGCTCGAGCGCCTGCGCCGAGCCGACGTCGAGGTCGGCGGCCAGGTCCTGCTCGGGCTTGATCGCCGCCCGGTCGCGGCCGCTCACGCGCGCCAGGATCTCGAGCACCCGCTCGTCGCTCGCGCCGCTCACGCCTCGCCCCCCTCCGCCCCGTCGACCGCCTGCTCGGCCCAGCGCCAGAGCACGCCCTCGAGCGTGCCGTCGAGCCAGCGGGCGCGGACCTGCCCGCGCTGGACCTTCCCGCTGCTCGTCTTGGGGACCGTCCCGCGGCGCACGAACACGAGGTCGTGCAGCGGGGCCACGTCGCGGGCCACGGCCGCGCGAAGGGCGTCGATCGCCTCCCGCGGGGGGACCTCCTTGACCTCGACCACGAGCACCGGGACCTCGCGGCGCCCGTGCTCGACGCTGAACGCGGCGGCGCGGCCGCCGTCGAGGTCGACGTGCGCCTGCGCCAGCCACTCGAGCTCGTGGGGGGCCACGTTGGCGCCGTCGATGATGATCAGGTCCTTGACCCGCCCCGTGACGTGCAGCTCGCCCTGGCGCAGGTAGCCCAGGTCGCCCGTGCGGAACAGGCCGTCGCGCAGGACGGCCGCCGTGGCCTCGTCGTCGCGGAAGTAGCCAGGGAACACGGACGACCCGCGGAGGACGATCTCGCCCTCCGTCCCCTCCGGCAGGGTCTCGTCGCTGCCCACGGGCCGGATCGTCACCTCGAGCCCGTCGACCGCGGGCCCGCAGGAGACGCTGCCGTCGACGACCACCGGGCCGCGCCCCGCCGGGGACATGGTCACGGCCAGCGTGGCCTCGGCCATGCCGTAGCAGGGGATCAGGGCGCCCGGGTCGAAGCCCGCCGGGCGGAAGCGGGCCGTGAACTCCTCGAGGGTCGCCGGCCGGACCATCTCGGCGCCGCAGCAGGCGATCCGCCAGCGCGACAGGTCGAGCCCCGCGACCTTCTCCGCGGGGATGCGGTCGACCGCCCACTGATAGCCGAAGTTCGGCGCCGAGGTGACGATCGTGTGGTCCTTGCGCACGTCCGTCATGGCCTCGAGCCAGCGGCGCGGCGTCCCCACGAACGTCTCCGGCGTCATGAGCGCCAGCGAGCAGCCATGGAACATGGCCGTGAACAGGATCCCGACGAGCCCCATGTCGTGGTAGAGCGGCAGCCAGGCGACGTAGGTCTCGGCCGGGCTGCCGGCGCCGCGGGTGTAGATCGCCGCCGTGTTCGCCGCGAGGTTCCGGTGCGTGATCGAGACCGCCTTGGGCACGCTCGTCGAGCCGGACGTGAGCTGCACGTACGCCAGGGCGTCGGGGTCGAGGCGCGGGACCGCCGCCAGCCGGTCGAGGTCGAGCGCGTCGGGGGGCGCGAGGAACGGCGCGCCGAGCTCCGCGCCGACCTCCGGCGTCGTGACGAGGTGCCCGCGCCCGAAGCGCGCGAGCTGCTCGACGCGCCGGCGGAAGACGTCGAGGCCGCCGATCGCGCGCGGCAGGGCCAGGCAGCAGGGCAGGGCGCCCACGAGCGAGGCGCCGAGGAAGCCCTCGACCAGCTCGTGCGACGTGGGCAGGCAGAGGAAGACGAGGTCCCCCGGCTGGACGCCCTGCGCCTCGAGCCAGGCGCCCCACGCGCGCGCGCGGCGGGCGACCTCGGGGTAGGGGCGCTCGAGCTTGGTCTTGCCGCGCCGGTCGTAGACGGCGAGGGCGCCCTGGCCGGTGGAGAGCGCGTCCACGAGCTCGGCGAGGGTGGCGGGGAGGGCGGCGGTGGTCACGCCCCCAATCTACTTGCTGGTCCGAGGTCAGGGGCGCCAGTCGGCGGCGGTGGGCAGCGGCCGCGGCGCGCTCCCGGCGGCGTCCGGGACGCAGTCCGAGATCGTCACGCCGCGCAGGACGTTGAGCATGGCCGCCTGGAGCTCGTAGAGCTTCCCGCGCAGCTTGCAGCACGAGCACAGGTGGCAGAACTGCTCGTCCTCCATGCACTCGAACACGGTGAACGGCCCGTCGATCGCCTGGATCACCACGTCGATCGTCAAGGTCCCCGGGTCGGCCACGAGCACGAAGCCGCCGCCGTAGCCGCGGTGCGAGCGGAGCACCTCCGCCTTCACGAGCGTCTGCAGGATCTTCGACAGCAGCGCGGCGGGGATCCGCTGCTCGGACGCGACCCGCTCCAGCGGGACCGGCTGCTCCCGGCCCACCTGGGCGAGGTAGATGAGCGCCCGGAGGGCGTAGTCCGCGCTGCGGCTGAGGATCATGACCCGTCCCGGCCGCAAGATACGGGCCGGCCGAAGCCCCCGCCACCACGGGGATTCCCCGCGCCGGACCTGTCACGTCGGCGAGACGGGTCACACGCCCGTGACGGTCCGGGCGACCTCCCGCAGGAAGGCGAACGTGGAGCGCTCGTGCAGGCGGCGCTGCGTGAGCAGGTAGACCGGGAGCGGCATGCGCGGGCGGAAGGCGCGCAGGGCGACGGTCAACCGGACGCCGGCAGCCGCCGGCGGCGGGCCGAGCTCGAAGGCCAGCTCGCCCCCCGGGTAGGCGAGGAGCCCGCCGAGGATCCGGCGCGCGCGCCGGCCCGGCGCCTCCTCGGGGGCGGACATCCGGATCGCCGGCGGGCGGCCCGGCGCCTGGACCTCGATCGCGAGCGGCGCCTCCGAGCCCACGGCCGCCGGATCCGGCGCGGCGAGCTGCCCGCCGATCCGCGGCACCCAGGCGAAGTACAGGCGCTCCAGCGCCGGCAGGTCCTGCGGCGGGGCCGACGGGAGGTCGATCCACTGGATGCTGTCCACCGCGCGGTCGGGGCGCACCCACGTCCCCCCGCGGGGGCGCGGGGGGGTCAGGAGGGGGCCCTGCCCCGGCTGGCGCCCGCGCGAGCGGCCGCGGCGGCGCGGACCTGGAACTCGTGGATCAGGCGCGGCAGGTTGCGGTCGAGGACGAGCCGCACGGCGAAGTCGGGCACGTGGAAGCCCGGGTCCAGCCAGTTCTCGTAGCGGAAGCGCTGCCCGCCGAGGTGCGTCATGCGGCCGCCGGCGTCCTTGAACGAGCCCGAGACCCGCTGCCAGCGCACCTCGCGCTCGTCGCGGCTCATCTCGAGGACGTACTCGAACTCGAGGCCCGCCATGCTCGCGGTGAAGCGCGCCTGCGCGGCGCGCTCGCTCTCCTCGAGGACCTCGACGCGCTTGACCCCGCGCACGAACTCGGGATACGCGCGCACGTCCCACACGACGCCGAGGAGCGCCTCGGGCGGCACGGCCTGCTCGAACTCCCGCACGCCCCGGTACACGCCCCGACCTTAGCGCAGTCGCGGCGCGACGCCAGTCAGCCCGGACCATGGTGTGATCGACGGCTGCGGCCGACGATGCCGGGCGTTGCCGTGCGTCGGGGTGGCTCGCTTGCCTCGCCACCCCGACCGCTCAGGCGCGCTCGGCGACCAGGAGGTCGCCATCGCGCGCCTTCGCGCGGCATCGCCTCGGCCTCGTCGGCCTCGCCTCGCTCGCGGCTTCGTTCCGCCCGTGGACTACGCACTGGCCCGTGCGGGGTCCTGCGTTGAAGACTGGCCCTGAACCTCGCGGCGCCAGCGGCGTCATCGCCTCGGAGGAGGAGGGGTGAAGCTCGCGGCCCGGGAGAGCGGCGCGGCGCGCTGCGCGATCTGCCACGACGACGCGCGCGACGGCCCGCTCGTCTGCCCGGGCTGCCAGACGGTGGTCCACGCCGAGTGCCGCGTCGGCCAGCCCTGCCCGACGCTCGGCTGCGCTCATGGGGCCGCCCTCGGGCGGCCGCGGGTGGTCGTGCTCCGCCCCGCGCCCTGGTCGACGCTCGCCGCGGCCGCGCGGCGCGTGCCGCGCGAGCTCGCTGTGGCGGCGCTCGTGGCGCTCCTGCTGACCGGCGGCGCCGTCGCTGCCCACGTCGCCGACCCGCCTCGGACCACCTCTCTCGTGAGGCGCGCCCAGTCGGACCTGCGGTGGCTCGCCGACGCTGCGGCGCTGTTCCGCATCGTCCGCGGACACTGGCCGGAGAGCATCGACGAGCTCGTCGACGCGGGCCTCCTGAAGGAGGCCCCGGGCCCGGACCCGTGGGGCAACGCCTACCTCCTGGTCCGCCGGCCGGTCGGCGTGGAGTTCCTCAGCCGCGGCCCCGACGGCGCGCTCGGCGGGGGCGACGACCTCCTGTGCGGCGGCGCCGCGCGCGGGTGGTGAGGTGCTCGTCGTCGTCCAGGACCACAGCCCGGGGGGCGTCCCCGTCCGATGCGCGCTCTGCCACGACGCGTTCGCGACGTTCCCGCCGCCGTGCCCCGGCTGCCGCACGCTCGTCCACGCGGACTGCCGCGCCGGCGTGGCGTGCCCGACGCTGGGCTGCCCGCAGGGACGCGCCGGACGCGCGGTCGTCGAGCCGTGGCAGCCGCGAGCTCCCCGGCGACGCCGCTGGTGGCCGGGGGTGCTGATCGGCGCGGCGCTGGGCGGCTGGTGCCTGGCGGTCGTGCTGGTCAACGTCGTGGCGACCTCGATCACCTGTCACGTCGAGCGCGAGCGCGCCGACTTCCGGGCCCTCCATGACGCTGCGGATCTGTTCAGGATCGACCGCGGACGCTGCCCGGAGCGCATGGACGAGCTCCGCGACCACCTTCGCGAGTGCCCGCCGCTCGACCCCTGGGGCAACCCGTACGCCCTCCAGCCGCACGCGCGGGGCGTCGCCTTCGTCAGCCCCGGCCCTGACGGCGCGCTCGGCACCGAGGACGACCTCCACAGCCATGACGTCCTGTTCGAGGCGGCGCGGTGACGCTCGCGGCCCGCGCCGGGTCGCCGGCGCGGTGCGCGCTGTGCCACGACGACCTGGTCGAGGTGCCCCCGCCGTGCCCCGGCTGCCGGACACTGGTCCATCCGGAGTGCGGCGCCGACGCCGCGTGCCCCACGCTGGGCTGCCCGCGCCGACGTCGGTCGCGCGTTCGTCGACCACGCGTCGCGGTCCGACAGAGGAACACGCTCTGGCTCCTCGCCGCCGACCTCGTCGTCTACGCCGCCGCCGCCGCCTTCCTCGTCGTCCTCGGCACAGCGGCGACGACGCCCCGCATGGGCCAGAGCCACGCCGCCCGGCTGGAGCGCGTCCGCGCCGACTTCCAGGCCCTGCACGACGCCGCCCGCCTGTTCCAGAAGGTGCGCGGTCGCGCGCCGACGTCCGTCGACGACCTCGAAGGCTTCCTGAAGGAGCACCCGCCGATCGACCCCTGGGGCCATCCGTACCTGCTCCTGCCGCGGCCGGGCGGCCCGGAGTTCCTCAGCCTGGGCCCGGACGGCCGCCCCGGCGGCGGCGACGACGTCGCCACGCGGTCACTCCGGTCACACCGCTGACGCAGCGGGACGCGCCCGTCCCACGCCCGCGACGAGCCGCCGGGACCTGCGCCGGCCCGGCGTTCGCTCGACGGACCGGGAGGGGTCCATGCCGCCAGGCCGCACCGCCACCGCCGAACAGGACGCCGCGCGGGCGCTCCTGGCGCTCGTCCGCGAGACCGTGGCCGAGCTGCGCCCCGGCGCCGACGGCCCGGTCGGCCTCGACGACCGGCTGGAGCAGGTCGGCGTCGACAGCCTGGCCCGGGCGCAGCTCCTCGCCCGCGTCGAGCGGCGCTTCGGCGTGCACCTGCCCGACGAGGTGGCCCTGGAGGCGCCGACGCCCCGGGCGCTCCTCGAGGCGATCCTCGCCTCGCCCCGGGCGACGCTTGCGTCGCCCGCCGGTCCGACGTCGACGCTCGCGTCGCCCGCCCTCTCCGAGCCGGCGGTCGGGGCGGTGGGGGCGGTCGGGGAGGTCGAGCTCCCCGACCTCGCCGCGACGCTGATCGAGGTCCTCGAGCACCACGCGGCGCGCGCGCCCGACCGCGCCCACGTGCTCCTGCACCGCGACGAGGGCCCGCCCTACGAGGCGCTGACCCACCGCGACCTGCTCCTCGGGGCGCGGCGCGTGGCGGCGGGCCTCCAGCGCGCGGGCGTCGTGGCCGACGAGGCGGTCGCGCTCATGCTGCCGACCGGGCGCGAGTACTTCCTGGCGTTCTTCGGCGCGCTGCTCGCGGGCGCCGTCCCCGTGCCGCTCTATCCGCCCGCGGGGACGCAGGGCCTCGAGGCGCACCTGCGGCGGCAGGCGGGGATCCTGAAGAACGCCCGGGCGGCGGCGCTGATCACGTGGCCGGGGGCCCTGCGCATGGCGCGCCTGATCCGCGGCGCGGCGCCGGACCTGCGGCTGATCACCACGTCCGCCGAGCTCACGGCCGACGCGCCGCCGGCGCCCACGGGCCAGGCGCGCCGGCGCGCCGACGACGTGGCGCTCCTGCAGTACACGTCGGGGAGCACGGGCGACCCCAAGGGCGTCGTCCTCACCCACGCGAACCTGCTGGCGAACATCCGCGCCATGGGCCGGGTCACGGGCGCCGGGCCCGGCGACGTGATCGTCAGCTGGCTGCCGCTCTACCACGACATGGGGCTGATCGGCGCGTGGCTCGGCGGGCTCTACCACGGCTGCAGGGTGGTCGTCCTCTCGCCCCTGGCGTTCGTCGCGCGGCCGGCGCGCTGGCTGGAGGCGATCACGGCGCACCGCGGGACGATCTCGGCCGCCCCGAACTTCGCCTACGGCCTGTGCGCCGCGCGCCTCGACGACGCCGCGGTCGCCCGGCTGGACCTGTCGAGCTGGCGCCTGGCCCTCAACGGGGCCGAGCCGGTGAGCGCGCGCACGCTCGAGGCCTTCGCCGCGCGGTTCGGGCCGCGGGGGCTCCGGCGCGAGGCGCTCTCGCCGGTCTACGGGCTCGCCGAGAGCGCGGTGGGCCTGTGCTTCCCGCCGCCCGGGCGCGGGCCGCGGGTCGACCGCATCTCGCGCGTGACGCTCCTGCGCGACGGCGAGGCCGTCCCCGCGCCGCCCGGGAGCGCCGACGCGCAGGAGGTCGTCGGCTGCGGGCGGCCGCTGCCGGGCCACGAGGTGAGGGTCGTGGACGACGAGGGCCGCCCGCGCGGGCCGCGCGAGGTCGGCCGCGTCGAGTTCCGCGGGCCATCGGCCACGCGCGGCTACCGCGACCACCCCGAGGCGACGCGGGCGCTCCACCGCGGCGGCGGCTGGCTGGACACCGGGGACCTCGGCTACCTGGCCGAGGGCGAGCTGTTCCTCACCGGGCGGCGCAAGGACCTGATCATCCGCGCCGGGCGAAACGTCTACCCGCACGAGGTCGAGGCGGCGATCAGCGACCTCGCGGGCGTGCGCAAGGGGTGCGTGGCGGTGTTCGCCGCGCACGACGGCGGACACGACGCCGCCGAGCGCCTCGTCGTGGCGGCCGAGACGCGCCTCCCCGCCGACGACGTGGCCCGCCGCTCGGACCTGCGCCGGCGGATCGAGGCCCTGACGCTCGAGCTCACGCAGACGTCGCCCGACGACGTGCTGCTCCTGCCGCCGCGCAGCGTGCCCAAGACCGCCAACGGGAAGGTGCGTCGGGCCGAGGCGCGCGCGCGCTACGAGCAGGGGCGCCTGGGGGCGCCCGGGCCCTCGCTCGCCGTGCAGGTGACGCGGCTGGCGCTCTCGAGCGCGGCCGACCGGGCGCGGCGCGCGGGGCGCTCGCTCGGCGGTTGGCTCTTCGGCGCGTGGGCCTGGCTCGCGCTCGTGCTCCTCTTCCCCACGGCCTGGCTCGGCGCCGTCCTCCTGCCGACCGTGCGCGCGCGCCGGCGCTGGGTGCGCGCGCACGCGCGGGCGCTCCTCGGGCTCACCGCGACGCCGCTGACGGTGCGCGGCGCGGACGCCCTGCCGGCAGGGCCCTGCGTGCTCGTCGCCAACCACGCCAGCTACCTCGACGGCGTCGTCCTCACCGCCGCGCTGCCCACGCGGTTCACCTTCGCCGCCAAGCGCGAGCTCACCGAGCGCGCGCTCGTGGGCCTGGCGCTCTCCAGGCTGGGGGTGGTCTTCGTCGAGCGCCACGACCCGCGGGGCGGGGTCGAGGACACCTCGCGCCTGGCCGAGGCCCTGCGGGCGGGCGAGTCGCTGGTCGTGTTCGCCGAGGGGACGTTCGACCGCGCGCCCGGGCTCCTGCCCTTCCACATGGGGGCCTTCGTCGTCGCGGCCGGCGCCGGCGCGCCGGTCGTGCCCGCGGCGCTCGTCGGCACGCGGGCGCTCCTGCCGGGCGAGACGCTGCGGCCGCGCCGGGCCGCGCTCGAGCTGACGCTCCTGCCGCCGTTGCCGGCGCCGGGCCCGGACTGGGCGGACGCGCTCGCGCTCCGCGACGCGGCGCGCGCGGCGATCCGGGAGGTCTGCGGCGAGCCGTAGTGTGCCGCGCTGATACGCGGCACATACCAACGGCGGTTCCGCCACCGGTAGCGCGAGTCGGCCCGGGGGGCCATGCTCGGGCGACGGAGGCGCCCGTGCCCTGGATCTGCGAAGCCTGCCAGACCGAGGCGACCGACGATCAGCAGGCCTGCCCCGGCTGCGATCGCGCCAAGCCCTCGTGGACGGTGGCCCCCGGGCGGACCCGGACCATGGTCATCGGGGCGCAGGCCCGGCTCGAGTGCTTGACGGGCGCCGGCCAGCCCACGCCCGGCGCGCCGCCACCCGGGTTCGCGACGACCCCGGCCCAGGCCTGCCCTGCCACGCCGCGCGCGGCGCTGGTGGCGCGGGCCGGGGCCCCGCCGGCGCCCGAGGCGACGCTGATCGTGCGGCTCTGGCCGCGGCCGCGGCAGGACCGGACCGTGACGATCACGGTCGAGCGCTGCGACGGCGCGCGCGACGTGACCTTCCCGCCCGAGGCGCAGGTCGAGCGCGGCGACGGCTCGTTCGACCTCCTGCTCGCCCCCGCCTTCGGCCCGGGGCCGGCGCTCGCGCCCGAGGCGCTGGGCGGGCGCCACCTGCTCGACGTGTCCGACGAGGACGCGGGCGGCGTCCCGGCCTGGGCCCCGTCGATCGAGGTGGCCGCGCTCCGGAAGCGCGCGGACCTGCCGATCGCGCCCGTCGCCGCCGACGACGCGCGCCGCCGCGTGTGCATGATCGAGGTCGAGGACGTGAGCTTCGGGACCGGGCGCAAGGTGTTCCTCCCCGGCGCCTGGTCCTTCGCGGACGCGGCCACGGGCCTGGCCGTGGTGGGCGCCGTGCTCACGCAGGTGCGGCGCGCGCCCGACCTGCGCGTGCTCGTCGCGGGGCACACCGACCACGTCGGGACCGACGCCGCCAACGACCTGCTCTCGGCGCGGCGGGCCGAGAACGTGTGGCTGTACCTGACCGGGCAGCGCGAGGCGTGGGCGCGCCACTGCCAGGAGCACTACGAGATCCGCGACATCGAGGCGGTCCTGGCCTGGGTCGCGTTCGCCCACGGCTGGGACACCGACCCGGGCGGGATCGACGGGACCTGGGGTCCGAAGGACAAGAAGGCGCGCGACGCCTTCCGCGCCCGCTACGAGGCCGAGCACGGGCGCAAGCTCCCCGCCGGCAAGCAGACCGCGGCCGACTGGGAGGCCTGCTTCGACCTCTACGACCGCGCGCTCGCCGACCGCCTCGACACGACCGTCGAGCGCCTGGCCGACCTGCGGGCCGCCCTGCGCCTGACGGAGCCGCCAACCCTGGCCTGCGGCGAGCGCTGGCCGACGCGCCGCCCCGACGTGAACCCGCAGGCCAAGGCGCCCAACCGCCGCGTGGACGTGCTCCTGTTCCCCCCCGACCTGGTCCCCGACCTGACGGCGACCCCGCCCGGCGCCGCCGTCTACGGCGACGAGGCGCTCGAGCGGACCTGGCTCCACGTCGATGACGCCCTCCGCGACCCCGACAACGCGCCCTACGCCGAGCAGCCGCTCGCCAGGGACTGCGACATCCGTCCGACGCACGTGGACGCGCCGGCGGATGACGCCCCGAGCGACGAGGCGGCCCTGGCGGCGGCGGGGGACGGCAGCCCGTTCTACGGGGAGTGAGGGGGGCTCAGCCGCAGGGCCAGGGCAGGTCGTCGTCCTCGTAGTGCTGCTTGCAGGGCCCCGGCTCGAGGCCCTTCAGCGAGCACGTGCACGCCTGCCCCTTGGCGCCCGGACGGACGACGCGCACCGGCACGTCGCAGATGTCGGTCTTCGAGAGCGTGCCGTAGATCCCGCGCCCGGCTGCGTGCTTCGTCTTCGAGTGCACGATCAGCTTTCCGAGGTGGTGCGCGACGACCACGGCGGCCGACTCCACGGCCATGGCCTTAAGGTCGAGCCGCTGCTGGCCGCTCACGACCTCGTCCCAGAGCTGATAGGCCCCCCGATCGAAGATCGCCTGCTGCTCGGCTCGGGTCGCGCCGGCCTCCGCTTCGAGGAAGGCCTCGATCAGGCGCGTATGGGCCATGCGGCGATGCTCCCGGATGTCTGTGCGGTACAAGTCGTAGCGGTCGACCGTCGTGGGCAGGAAGTAGGCGAAGTCGCTGTCCTTCGACGCGTCGGTCTTGCGGTTCGCAAAGTCCCGAAGCCCGCGCTCCTGGCCCTCGGCCAGGTAGTCGCGGATCACGCCGCGGACGTGCGCCGCGAGGCTGTGCTGCCCGCGCAGCGACCGGTCCAGGGCCGCGTAGGCCCGGCTCGCGCCGGGGCCCGTGAACTCCGGCGGGACCATGAAGCCCGCGCAGAGGTCGGAGAAGCGGTCGGGGTCGATCCAGTCGCCGTAGCGCTCCGCGTCCCGTTCGCGCCCCGACTTCTTGCGGTCGCTCTCCCAGCGGAGGATCTCGAAGAACAGCAGGCTCCGGTTCTTGGCCCGACCGTCGGCGGTCGCGTTGGTCGCGGGGTAGAGCCCATGCGCCAGCACCGCGCCTCGCTCCACCGCGGTCAGCTGGTCGAACTCGATGAAGTCGCGCGCGGCCTTGGGGGCGAGGTCCTCGAGGTGCTGGAGGAAGGCCGAGCGTCGTCCGTCGCGCAGCACGTCGTCGGGAACGTCCTCCCCGATCGCGTCGGTGAACGCCCGCACGAAGACGTAGCGTCGGCACACGGCCACCGACAACGGGTCGTCGGGGTGCGGGCGCTCGAACTCCGTCCCGGCGCGGCCGATCGGGGCGGAGAACCGGCTCAGAAACCCATGGGGCAGCGCGAGCTTCGTGTTCGTCGCGTCGGTCAGCATGGCGCTCCCGACCGCGAAGTCCCAGGCGAGGTAGACCCGCGCGAGGTCGTCCGCGTCCGGGCCGACCATGCTCTCGTACGGGTTGCTCTTCCACGCGTGCCGCGCGACGCGGAACTTCGACGTCTCGCTCGCCTCCCGCTCCCCGGGATCGCGCTTGAGGCCGACGGGCAGCGTCATCTCACGGCGGATCGGGACGTCGAGCAGGCCGCGATAGCGGAACGAGAGCTGGACCCTGACCTCACCCTGCGCCTTCTTGCCGAAGTGGAGCATGACGTTGGTGTGGGTGGAGTTGGTCCCGGACACCGCCGTCTCTCCGCCGGCGAACGTGGCGAGGTCGGCCCCTTCGAGAATGGTCCAGACGAGGGTCGCCGTGTCCGGGCGGAGCTGCTCCGGCACGAGGCTCTCGTCGATGCCCGCGGGGTAGAGCGGGGCGTAGCGGGCGACCAGCGCCAGCGGCTGACCGGGACTCGGGAAGCGGTCGACCCAGATCCCCACGTCGAACAGGTGACGCTGCAGGCAGAGCCCCGGGCAGTCGTCGAGCGGCGGGTGCGGCTTCTTCTTCGCTTCCTTCTTCTTCTTCGCCGTCTCCGGGTCGTCGGGGTGGGCGTCGTCGTCGGGCCAGAACAGGTCCTTGAGCGCGTTGAAGCCGCACAGCACGCAGGCCCGCGGC
Organism: Planctomycetota bacterium; assembly: GCA_023954375.1. Classification (GTDB taxonomy): domain Bacteria; phylum Planctomycetota; class J058; order J058; family J058; genus JAMLIC01. The sequence continues at coordinate 332,378 of JAMLIC010000004.1, read as the reverse complement.
GCGCCGGGCAGCAGGACCTGGGTCACGAGGCAGCCGAGGCACAGGAAGCTGGGCAGCACGGGCGCCTCCCTACGAGCTGGCGCGGCGGGCCTTGCGCCGGGCCAGCTCGCGGTCCACGAGGTCCATGAGCCGCTCCAGGCGGGCGACCGGGGGGCCGGGCAGGCACAGCGCGTGGACCCAGGCCCACCCCCACGGGCTCCGCTCGAAGTCGGGGTCGCCCAGGAACAGGGCGTCGAGGAGCCAGGCGACGTCCTCCAGGGCGAACAGGCGGTAGGCGCGCGCGCGGTCGAGGCCGCGGCGGACGCGCTCGCGGACGGCCTCCTCGCCCAGCGCCACGCAGCGGCTCGGGTAGCGCGCGCGGGCGTGCTCGACCAGCCAGGCCTCGCGCTCGGCGCGCGCGGTCGCCGGCGCGGCGTCCACGAGCGCGTCGAGCTGGGCGCCCCCCAGGCGGAGCCGCCGGGGCCCAGATCGCGGCTGCAGCGCGCCGGCGGGGGCGCCCGGCCGGTACGCCACGGCCAGGCCGGGTGGGGCCGCGGGCACGGGGACGAGCACCGCGTGCACGAGCCACCCGTCCGCCACCCGCGCGTCGCACCAGGCGCAGGGGGCGCCGTCGGCGAGGGGCCCGTCGCAGACGGGGCACTCGAGCCCGGCCCCTCCCTCGGCCGGAGCTGCGGCCGGCCGCGCGGCGCCGAACGCCACCCCCACGTCCGCGGGCGCGAGGGCGGGGAGGAGCGCCCGGAGCGTCGCCGGCGCGGCGAGCCGAAGGTGGAGCGGGTCGGGCTCCCCCTCGACCTCGACGCGGAGGAGCCGCCGCAGGTGCCGCACGAGGGCGTCGGCCCCGCAGGCCGCGACCACGACGCTGCCCCAGCCGCCCGCGACCGCCTCGACGAGGAGCCGCTCGGCCTGCGGGTCGCCCGCGGGCGCCGGGACGAGCGCGGGCGCCAGGTCGCGCTCGCGGGGCGCGAGCCGCCCGCGCAGGAGCGGGCGCGCGCCCGCGAGCCCGTCGAGCACCGCCTCGGGGGTGGTCGCGCCGTCGAGCAGCACGTGGGCCTCGAGCCCGCGCGCCCGGTAGGGGGCCAGCCACGCGGCGACCGCCTGCGGCCCGTCGAGCGGCACGTCGTCCTCGGCGAGCGGCTCCTGGAGCGGTCGGGTCTCGCCGCCCGACTCGGGCACGGGGGCGACGTCGCGCCGCGCGGCGAGGTCCACCTCGAAGACGCCGCCGGCCTCGTCCTGCAGGAGCACGCGGCCGTCGTCCACCCGGAGCGGGCGCCCCCGCACCGCCTCGCCCGACGTGAGCGTGATCACGAGCACCCGGGGCAGCTCACGGACGACGGGGCGCGGCCAGGGGCGCAGCGCCTCGCCCGCCGCCGGCGGGAGCCCGAGCGCGGCGGCCTGGTCCGGTCGGAGCTGCAGCCCGGGCCGGCCCCGCCGCGGCAGCCGCACGACCCCGGGCGCGGGGGCGCAGCGCCAGGCCTCGGCCTGCCCGGGGTCGGCCTCCCCCGCCAGCCACTCGATCAGGCGCGGAGGCGCGCCCGTGAAGGCCGCCCGACACACCGGGCAGGTCCACGTCGCGCACGGCGGGTCCTCGGGCAGGGCGGCGTCGACCTCGACTGGGTCCGGCGCCGCGAGGCCCGACGCCTCGCCCCGCAGGTCCGCGGCGGCGGCGGCGACGGCGCCGTCGGCCGTCGCCGGCGCGCCTGCCCCTTCGTCGCCCGTGCCCGCGAGCGAAGCAGGATGCCCGGCGCCGGCAGCCTCGGCCGTGGTCTCCGTCGCGGCGGTCACCCGCGGCACCCCGCCGCCTGCCGGCCGGGGCGCACGCGCCTCCTCCTCGTCGTCCGCGGCCGGCTCCGTCGGCTGCGCCGCGCCGGGAGGCAGGAGCAGGCCGCCGTCCAGCGGGCACCGCCAGCGCCCGTCGGCGTCGCGTGGGGCGACGCCGAACAGCGCGGCCGCCTGCGGGCCGTCCAGCGTGGGCAGGACGGTCCGCGCGACGCGCGGGTCGAACCACCGCCAGCGCCGCTCGCGCTTGCTCGGGTCTCGCACGCGGAGGAGCCCCGCGAGGTGCCGAGCGAGGGGGCCGGGCGCGCAGGCCGAGCGCAGGACGAGCCCACAGGCGCGCCCCCAGCCGAACTCGGGCAGCCGGGTCGCGAGGCTCCCTTCGAGCGGCACGAGCCAGACCCCCTTCGACCGCTCGGGCGGGCCGCGCCCGCTGTCGACCGGGACCGGGCCGACGCGCGGCCAGGCTCGCGCGCGCTCCCCGGCCGCCCAACCGTCGAACACACCGAACACGGCCCCTGGCGGCGGCTCCGCCGCGGCGACCTCGAGCACGCGCTCCCCCAGCTCGATCCGGGCTCCCGGCGCCACGGGGTGGCGCCCCTTGCCCACGGGCAGTCCGTCCAGCTTGGTGTGGATCGGGCTCAGGACCTCGAGCGTGCCCTCGGAGTGCAGGACCGCGTGCGAGTACATGACGCTCGACGCGCGGAGCACCACGTCGTTGCGCTGGCCCGACCCGATCCGCACCGGTCCGGTCGCCGGGTGGCTGCGCCCCTCCACGGGGTCAACGAGGCAGAGGCCGGCGCCAGGCCCCGCCGCGAGGAGCGAGCCCGCGACGTCGGCCGGGTCGAGCGGCAGGGCCTCCCAGACGACCCCGTCCCCTTCTCGACGGTCCGATCGGCCGGGGTCGGTCACGGGAGGAGCGTAGCCGGACGCCTGGAGCCGCGCTACGCGAGCTCGGGCCTGGCGCGCCAGCCCGGAGTCGCGTGCGCTCCCCGAACCGTCCCCGCCCGAGCCACCAGGTCGCCCTCCCTGGCCAGGCTAGATCAACCAACCGGGGTCTTCCGCGACGACGTCCCCCATGAGGAAGTGTTCGTCCTCGGGCCCGTAGAGGCGCACGAGGGCGCGGTCGACCGCGTCGCCGTCGGCGAGGGCCAGCTCGATCGTCATGCCGGTCATGAGGGCCAGGTCCTCGGCGACCTTGTCCGGAACCGTGGCGCAAGCGACCCGCAGCACCCTCGGCGCGAGCGCCACCGGGACCGCGCGGTACTCGCGCGCGAGCGCGCCGGGGAGGACGCGCAGCAGGTCCGGGGTGGGCGTGAAGGCGTCGAGGTCCACCCAGGGGAGGTCCGTCGGCACCAGGCAGGGCGACCCCTCGACGCGCGCCGAGTGCTGGCGCGGGTCGTCGGCGACGCGCGCGACGACGTCGCCCAGGACGCGCCGCTCGAACGCCACGCACTGGCCCTGCGCGACCTGCTCGGCCAGCGCGTCGACCGAGGCCACGAAGCGCACCTCGCGCTGGCAGCGGTCGCAGCTGCGCACGAGCGGGTCGAGGCCGCGCACCTGCAGGTCCTCGAAGCGGAGCGGGCACTGGAACTTGAACCGGAAGCGCGCCCGGCGCTCCTCGTCGCGGCCGGCGCGGCGGAGCGCGCCGTCGACGCGGCGGGCGAGCGCCTCGTCGCCGGGGCTGGCCTCGGCCTGGCGCAGGAGCCGCTGGAGATCGTCGTCCACGGGGCCACCTCGTCCCACGAAGGTATAGCGGGTAGGATCCGCCCTGAGCCATGACCCACCCCAAGCACCGCTCGACCTGACCGCGCGAGGCGCCCGACGGCGTCGGGCCTCGCCACCACCACTCGCGTCGCCACGCGCGCTGAGCCTCCGGCCGGCGCGCGCCCGCGCCGCCGGAGGACCCCCATGACGTCTGCCCTCCCCCTGGACGACGTGCTGGCCCGCGCCGAGCGGGCCGCCCTGGTCGCGGCCGACCACGCCGAGCGCGTGGACGGCGAGGCCGCCTTCCCCGACGCGGCGCTGGCCGCCCTGCGCGAGGAGGGCCTCCTCGGGCTCGTCAGCGCCCCCGAGGTGGGCGGCCTCGGCCACGGTCACCGCGCCGCGGCGCTCGTCGTCGAGCGTCTGGCGCGCGAGTGCGGCTCGGCGGCCATGGTCACGTGCATGCACTACGCCGGCGCCGGCGTCGTGGAGGCGGTCGGCGGCGACGACACGCGCCGGGCGATCGCGCGCGGCGAGCACCTCTCGACCCTGGCCTTCTCGGAGCAGGGCTCGCGCAGCCACTTCTGGGCGCCCGTGAGCACGGCGCGCGCGGACGGCGACGCGGTCGTCCTCGACGCCAGGAAGAGCTGGGTGACCTCGTGCCGGAAGGCCACCGCCTTCGTGTGGTCGAGCCGGCCGGTCGCCGCGGAGGGCGCGAGCACGCTCTGGCTCGTGCCGTCGACCGCCGCCGGCGTCCGGCCGGGCGCCCCGTTCGAGGGCCTCGGCCTGCGCGGCAACGACTCGTCGCCGGTCGCGGCGGAGGGCGTCCGCGTGCCGGCGTCGGCGCGGCTGGGCGAGGACGGCAAGGGCTTCGACCTGATGATGGGCGTCGTCCTGCCGCGCTTCTCGCTCATGAACGCCGCCTGCTCGCTCGGCCTCATGGAGGCCGCCGTGCGCGGCGCGGCGGCGCACGTGGGCGGCACGCGGCTCGAGCACATGAGCGCGCCGCTGGCCGACCTGCCGACGATCCGCGCCTACGTGGCGCGGGCGCGGATCGAGACCGACCAGGCGCGGGCGCTCTGGCTCGACGCGATCGCCGCCGTCGAGGGCGGGCGCGAGGACGCCATGCTGCGCGTGCTCGAGACCAAGGCGGCCGCCGGCGAGGCGGCGCTCGAGGTCACCGACCTCGCCATGCGCGTGTGCGGCGGCGCGGCCTATCGCAAGGAGGTCGGCGTCGAGCGGCGCTTCCGCGACGCCCGGGCGGCCAGCGTCATGGCGCCGACGAGCGACCAGCTGTTCGACTTCATCGGCAAGGCGGTCTGCGGGCTGCCGCTGTTCGGGTAGTGGTCCGTCGTCTCTGACGGACCACTCCGGGCCCGAAGGGCCCGGCGCGAGCGGGAGCAGGCGCGGCTTTGCCGCGCCGAGCACCGCGAAGCGAAGGCGAGGGAGGACCCGCGCAGCGGGGCCTCCCAGCTCGCCGGCTCCGAGTCGAGAGGTCGTCCTCTGTCAGGCTCGAGCCGATAGGATCGAGCCTGACAGAGGACGAGGAGGCGCCGTGGCCGACACGCTGCTCATGGGGGCCGTGGCCTACGACCCCAAGGTGGTCACGATCTGGGAGGGCTTCGTCCGCTGGTTCGCGGCCCGGGGCCTGTCGTTCGACTACGTCCTCTACTCGAACTACGAGCGCCAGGTGGAGGCCCTCCTCGGCGGCCACGTCCACGCCGCCTGGAACTCGCCCCTGGCGTGGGTCGAGGCCGAGCGGCTGGCGCGCGCGCGCGGGCGCGTCGCCCGCGCCGTCTGCATGCGCGACACCGACCGCGACCTGACGTCGGTCGTCCTCGTGCGCGCGGACTCGCCCCTGAAGGAGGTGGCCGACCTGCGCGGCAAGCGCGTGGCCGTGGGCGCCAGCGACTCGCCCCAGGCCACGCTGATCCCCCTCGGGCACCTGCGCGCGGCCCGCCTCGAGCCCGGCCGCGACGTCGAGGTCCTGCGCCACGAGGTGCTCGTCGGCAAGCACGGCGACCACGTCGGCGGCGAGCGCGACGCGGCGAAGGCCCTGATCGAGGGGAAGGCCGACGCCGCCTGCGTGATCGACGGCAACCACCTGGCCTTCTCGCGCGACGGCACCCTCCCGCCCGGCTCGACGCGGGTCCTCGCCCAGACCGGCCGCTACGACCACTGCAACATGACGGTCCTCGAGGGCGTCGAGCCGGCGCTCGTGGCGCGCTTCGTCGACCTGCTGCTCTCCATGCGCTACGACGACCCCGAGGTGCGGCCGCTCCTCGACCTCGAGGGGCTCAAGCAGTGGCTCCCCGGCCGCACGAGCGGCTACGCGCTGCTGGAGGAGGCGGTGGACGGGCTGGGGACGCTCGACGCGTGGCTGCGGACGCACGGCGCGTGACGCCGGAGCCTGTCGCCGACCTCGAGGACCTCGGCCTCGACCGCGGCGGGCACCTGCTGATCAAGCAGGCCCTCTCGGCCCTCCCCGTGGGCGGCGTCCTGCGCGTCGCGGGCCGGCACCCGGACCTGCCCGTGCACCTGCCTGCCTGGTGCCGGGCGCAAGGGCACGAGGTGGTCGAGGTCGGCCGGGGCGGCGGCACGGTGCGGCGGGGCGCGGCCGAGGTCGGGCGGTGGGTCGGGGCGGAGCGCGCGGGGGGGCCGGGACCTGACGGCCTGGTCGCGCGGGCGCCGGCGACGTGGGGCCTGGCCGCGCGCGGGGCCCTCGTCGAGGCGGGCGGGCCGGCGTTCGACTACCCGCTCGACCGGCGCGAGCAGGTGTGGGCGGACGACGCGCCGCGCCTCTACGCGCAGGCGGCGGCCGCGCAGTGGGACCCGGCCACGGCGATCCCGTGGGAGGCGGCGGTCGACCTGCCCGCCGAGGTCGAGGCGGCGGTCACGCAGGTGATGACCTACCTGATCGAGAACGAGGTCGCCGCCCTGCAGGTGCCGGCGCGCTTCCTGGCGCAGGTCCACCCGCACTTCCGCGAGGTCCTGCAGGTGCTCGCCGTGCAGGTCGCCGACGAGGCGCGGCACATCGAGGTCTTCACCCGCCGCGCGCTCCTGCGCCGCCCGGCGCTGGGGCTCTCGACCGTCGGCGGACAGGCGTCGCTCAAGACGCTCGTCGACGAGCCGGACTTCGCGCTCGCGACCTTCCTCCTCTCGGTCATGGGCGAGGGGACGTTCGTCTCGCTGCTCAAGTTCATCGCCGACCACGCCCCCGATCACGTGACCGCCGCCGTTGCCCGGCTCTCCGGCCAGGACGAGGCGCGCCACGTGGCCTTCGGCCTGGCGCACCTGCGCCGCGAGGTCGAGCACGACCCGGGCCTGCGCGGGCGCCTGGCGGCGGCCGTCGAGCGGCGCCACTCGGCGCTCCAGCACACGGCCGGGCTCAACGCCGAGGTCCACGACGCGCTCGTCCTGCTGGCCGCGGGCGCCTGGACGCCCGGGGCGATCGGCCGCGGCCACGACCGCGTCGTGGCGCTCGTGGGCGAGATGGACCAGGGGCGGCGGCACCGCTTGAAGATGCTCGGCTTCACCGACGGCGAGGCGTCGGCGCTCTCCGCCCTGCACACCCGCAACTTCATGTAGTCGTCCGGGCCCGAAGGGCCCGGCGCGAGCGGGCACAGGCGCGGCGCTGCCGCGCCGAGCACCGCGAAGCGAAGGCGAGGGAGGACCGCGCACGCGGTCCTCCCTGCTCGCCGACTCCGAGTCGACAGGAAAGCGCGCGACCCCCGCGCCAGCAGGGCTGGCCGGGGGTCGCGGCGTGACCGAGAGAGGTCGAAGCGACTACGCGTTCTTCGCGAAGTACTTCTTCGAGTTCACCGGGTCGGCCTTCATCCCCTCCTTGCCGGGGGTCCAGTTGGCCGGGCAGACCTCGCCGTGCTTCTCGTTGTACTGGAAGGCCTGGATGATCCGCAGGGCCTCATCCACGTTGCGGCCGACCGGCAGGTCGTTGACCATCGCCGAGCGGACGACGCCCTTCGGGTCGATGATGAACAGGCCGCGCAGGGCGATCCCGGCGCTCTCGAGCAGCACGTCGTAGCTGCGGGCGATCGACTTGTTGAGGTCGGCGACGAGCGGGAACTTGATCTCGCCCAGGCCGCCCTCCTTGCGGTCGGTGTTCACCCACGCGAGGTGCGAGTAGACGCTGTCGACCGACACGGCCGCGACCTTGGCGCCGAGCTCGGCGAACTTCGGCGTCGCGTCGCTGAAGGCGGTGATCTCCGTCGGGCAGACGAAGGTGAAGTCGAGCGGGTAGAAGAACAGGACCAGCCACTTGCCCTCGTGGAGCTTCTCCCAGGGCAGCTCCACGATCTCCTTGCCGACGACGGCCTTGCTGTTGAACTTCGGGGCGGGCGAGCCAACGAGGGGCATGACGTCCTCCGGGGGTGCGTTCGTGCGAGGCCGGTGTCGTGTGTGTCGTCGCGGGTCCCGGCGGCCTCGTGCCAGGCGGCCCCACGCCACGCCCTGCGGTGCGGGCAGGGCGGGATTATGTCGCCGCGAGCGCGGGGCGCAAGGGCCTGGCGCCCGCCTCAGCGCGGGGAGACGCCGTGGGCGCGCAGGGCCGCCTCGGCCCAGCGTAGCTCCGCGGTGACCATGGCCTCGACGCCGCCCGCGCGCAGGTCGGGCGGCAGCACGTCGAAGGTGTAGGTCTCGATTTCGAGGTGATCGGTCGCCCGGGCCAGCGCCCGGAGGCCGGCCTCGAGCTCCGGACGCGTCGTGCCCAGCGCGTCGTCGCCGCCCCAGTGCAGCGGCACGTGGAAGTGGGTGCGCAGCCGCTCGACCCCCGCGAAGGCCGCCGTCAGCTCGCCCTCCGCCGAGAGGGCCTCGGGGAGGTCCTCGGCCGCGACGAGCGCGCCGTCGGGCGCGCGGCCGAACGTCTGGTGGAGGTAGCGCGGCTCGGCGAAGGCAGCCAGCCGGCGCCGGCCGGCGGGCGCGTCGGCCGGCCGCGGCAGGTCGGGCGCGGCCGAGAGCTGCGCCTTGACCACCCGCACCCCGGCGGCGTCCAGCGCGTCGAGCGCCTGCTCGAGCGGCTCGAAGACCACCGCCAGATGACAGGCGTCCACGCAGGCGCCGACCAGGCGCCGGAGCGCCGCCTCGGCGCCCTCGCGCGGGACCCCGCGGGCGACGAGCGCGTCGCGGCCGGCGCCGGCGAACACGTGCGCCTCGAGGAAGGCCACCAGCTCGGCGCCGGTCTCGAGGGCGCAGCGCGGCTCCGGCTCGAGCGCCACGGCGACCTCGTGCCCCGTCTCGTCCTCGAGCGCCAGGAGGTCGGCCACGAGCGCGCCCAGGTGCGCCCCCGCGCGCGCCAGGCCCGCCGCGTCGGCGTCGCCGAACGCGCGCCAGGAGACCGGCGCCGTGGAGACGCTGCCGCGCGCGCCGGGCGGGAGGAGCCGGGCCAGCGCGCGGCAGGCGAGCCGCGTGTAGTCGAGCCGGGCCGGCTCGAGCCAGGTGGGGCGGTAGACGGCCTCCTTCACGCGCGCCGCGTGGAAGCCGCCCACCGGGAAGGCGTTCGCGGTGAAGGCGAACAGCCCGGCGGCGTCGAGCGCCGCCCGCACACGCGCCGCGGCGGCGTCGTCATTGGCGATCGCCCGGGCCACCTCGAGCGGGAGCCACAGCCCGGCCCCCATGGTGGCCTCGGCGCGCCCGGGCGGGCGCCAGGCCGCGCGGACACGGGCCGCCGGCCCGGCGAGGACGGCGAGCAGGTCCTCCAGCGTCTCGGCCGGGTGGACGTTCTGGCAGTAGGCGAGGACGGGATGGAGGGTCACGGGGCGCGCCGGCGGGCGAGGAGCTGCGGGGCCGGGAAGAGGACGCCGGCGACGACGCTCCGCCGGTCGTTGACCCAGAACACCTCCCACCCCTCGGCCCCGAGCGCCGCCAGCCGCTCCTGCAGGCGCGCGTCGACGAGCGCCTGGACCGCCGGGTCGTCGACGGGCTCGTTGCCGCGCTCGAGCGCGTGGGCCATCTCCTCGACCGAGGCCAGCTGCCGCCCGGTGAGGGCGCGGAGCACGGCCGTCGTGTCGTCGGCGGTCCACGGCTCGACGCGGTACTCCCAGCGCGGGCGCTCGTCGCCCTGGCCCCGCGCGGCCGGAGAGGCGCCGAGCCAGGCGCCGAGGACGAGGGCCAGCGGGACGAGCAGGAGGGCGAGCGGGCGGGCGCGGACGGGCATGTGGTCCTCCAGGAGCCATGCTAACGACCTCCGTACATGCGGAGGCGCGGGGATGCGCAGAGCGAGGCTCTGCGCACGCCCGCGCCTCCGGTCGAGGCGAGGACGCCAGCGGCGCTAGCGCGTCCCCTCGCCGTTGCGGCCCTGCTGGCCGTTCGTGCCCGCGCCGACCTCGGTCACGGTCAGGGCGAACTCGGTCTCCTGATCGTGATCGGGGGTGGTGCACTTGACCGTGTACTGGCCAGGCGGGAGGTCGACGACGAACTGACGGGTCTCGCCGGGCGGGATCGGGTCGCGGATGCCGCCGTCGATGTCACGGCCCTCGATCCTGAACGTATGGAACTGGTCGGACTCGTTGCGCACGGTGATGGTCTTCGGACCGGCCTGCAGGACGTTGGGCATCTGGATCTGCCCGTTCACCAGGCGGGCCTCGATGGTCTCGCCGGGCGCGCGCTCGGCCCTGACGTCATCCCTGCGCCGCGCGCGGTCGGTCTCGCAGCCGCCCATGAACGCGAGCAGCGCGACGGACAGGGCCGGCAGACCGGCCCGCCGGATCTTGCTCCACATACGGGACGCCTCCTCGTCCCCCCGTCGCCGCCCTCGCTCTCTCGGACGGCCCGGCCCGCCGGTGCGCAAGCGACGCGCCAACGCGTAGAGCACGCGGGCACGGCCGCCAGGCGGGAGGAGCGGGCGCCCGGAGCCAGGCGGCGCGCCGTCCGTGTCCCCCCGACGCCCTCCCCACGTCCCACCCGGCGGGTCGGGCCGCGCCGGGGTCCGGCCTCGCCCCCCTGGCACGGCGTTCGTGTGCCGCGCGACGCCGTCGCGGAGGGAGCCGCGAGGGGGAGCCGGAGGACGACGTGCTCTCGACGGCCCTCGCCATCGTGGTCTCGGTCTCCGTCGCGCCGCCGGACGGGACCCGGCGCGCGCCGCCGCGCGCCGGGACCGCCGCGGACGACGACGCGGCGGTGCGCGTCGCAGGCTCGCTCGGGCCCGTCACGCCGCTGCGTCGGGCCGACGGAGGCCACCACGCGGCGGCCGTGCTCCGACCGGATGGGGCCGCGGCGCCGCTCCTCGTGGACCTCGGCCCGGCCCGGCGCGCGCAGGCGCTCGGCCTGCGCGCCGGCCAGCGCGTGATCGTCCGCGGACGGCCTGGCCTGCTCTCGGGGCAGCCGGCGCTGCTGGCGGAGTCGGTCGAGCGGGCCGGGGGCGCGGCTCCGGCCGACCCGACCGCGGGCGTCGCCACCGGGCTCCTCGGCGGCCCGCGCGTCGAGCCGCCCCGCGGCGCGCCCGCCGCCGCTCCGCCGGTCGCGCTCGGCCACACCGTCTACGAAGGGACGCTGGACGCGGTCGAGGAGGTCACCCACCGCGGCCGTCGGCTGCTGCGCGTCCGCCTGCGCGGCCGGGTCCTGCTCGTGGACGCCCCGCGCTGGGTGCTCGAGGCGCTCCGCCCGCGCGAGGGCGACCGCCTCGGGGTGGCCGGCCGCCTGGTCGCCCTGGGCGGCCGGCCGGTGATCGTCGCCGACGTGCTGTGGATCGGCGGCGGCGAGGCGGTCACGGTCCCGCGGCGCGCCCGCGCCGTCGAGGCGGCGGTCACGACGCGCGCGGGCGCATGAGCCCAGGCGGCCAGGCTGGAGACCACGGCGCGCCCCACGTGCGGCGGGCCGGGCGCCGGGCATAATGCCGCCCCTGCCGGCGCGGACCGCCGGCCCGGAGGTGTGCGTTGTCCGTCGTCCGCCCGTTCCGCGCGCTGCGCCCCCGCCCCGACCTGGCCGCGCGCGTGGCCTGCCTCCCCTATGACGTCATGAGCACGGCGGAGGCGGCGGACATGGCCCGGGGCAACCCGGACAGCTTCCTCCACGTCACGCGCCCCGAGATCGACCTCCCGGCGGAGACCGACGAGCACGACGACGCGGTGTACGAGCAGGCCGCCCGCGCGCTCGAGGAGCTGCGGCGCAGGGGCGTGCTCCTCGTCGACGACGCGCCCTGCCTCTTCCTCTACCGGCTCGTCATGGGCGACCACGCCCAGACCGGGATCGTCGGCGCGTTCTCCGTCGATGAGTACGACCGGGGCACGGTCGTCCGACACGAGCACACCCGCCCCGACAAGGAGGCCGACCGCACGCGGCACATCCTCACGCTCCGCGCCCAGGCCGAGCCGGTGTTCCTCATCCACCGCCCGAGCCCGGCGCTGACGGCGCTCGTCCGGGAGGCGAGCGCCGGGGCGCCGCTCTACGACTTCACGGCGTCGGACCGGGTCCGCCACACCCTGTGGCGCCTGCCGGAGCCCGCCGCGCTCGTCGAGGCCCTGGGGGCGCTCGACCGCGTCTACATCGCGGACGGCCACCATCGGGCGGCCGCCGCGTCGAACGCGCTGCGCGCGCTCCGGGAGGACGGCCACGCCGGCGGCGACGACCCCGCGGCCACGCTGCTGGCCGTGTCCTTCCCCACCGACGAGGCGCAGGTCCTCCCCTACAACCGCCTGGTCGCCGACCTCGCCGGCCGCACGCCGGCGGCGTTCCTGGACGCCCTCCGCGCGGTCGCCCGCGTGTCGGACGAGCCGGTCGGCCCGACGCCGGCCGGGCCCGGCGACGTGCGCATGTTCCTCGAGGGCCGGTGGTGGCGCCTGAGCGTGCCGCCGCTGACGGACGACCCCGTGGGTCGGCTCGACGTCCAGGCGCTCCAGGACCGGGTCCTCGGGCCGCTCCTGGGGATCGGCGACCCGCGCACGAGCAAGCGCATCACCTTCGTCGGCGGGATCCGCGGGACCGCCCCGCTCGAGGCCGCGGTCCGGGGCGGCGCGGCGGCGGTCGCCTTCTCGCTGGCCCCGGTCACCGCCGAGCAGCTCCTGGCCGTCGCGGACGCGGGGCGGACCATGCCCCCCAAGTCGACCTGGTTCGAGCCGAAGCTCCGCTCCGGCCTGTTCTTGAGCCTCCTCGAGTGACCCCCCGCGCCCACAACTTCGGCGCGGGGCCGGCGGTCCTGCCCGTGGAGGTCCTGACCGAGGCGCGCGAGGCCCTCCTCTCGTTCGGCGACACCGGCGTCGGGATCCTCGAGCTGAGCCACCGCTCGGACGCGTTCGTGGCCGTGCGCGAGGAGGCGGCGGCGCGCCTCCGCCGCCTCGCCGGCGCGGGCGACGACTGGGCCGTGCTCTTCCTCCAGGGCGGCGCCTCGCTCCAGTTCCACATGGTGCCGCTGAACCTGGGCGCCGACGCCGACTACGTAGTGACGGGCGTCTGGGCGCAGAAGGCCTACGAGGAGGCCCGCCGCCTGGGCCCGGCCCGCGTGGCGGCCACGACCGAGGGCACGGGGCACGACCGGCTTCCGGACGCCCTCGACGTGCGCCCGGGCGCGGCCTTCGTCCACTACACGTCGAACAACACGATCTACGGCACGCAGTGGCCCGCGCCACCCGGAGCGGGGGTGGCCCCGCTCGTGTGCGACGCCTCGTCGGACATCTTCTCGCGCCCGCTGGACCTCGCCCGGCACGCGCTGGTCTACGCCGGCGCGCAGAAGAACCTCGGCCCGGCCGGCGTGACGGTCGTCCTGGCGCGCCGTGACCTCCTCGCGCGCAGCGCCGGGCGCGACCTCCCGCCCATGCTCGACTACGCCGTCCAGGCCAGGCACGACTCCAGCTACAACACCTGCCCGACGTTCGGCATCTACGTGGTCGGGCTGGTGGCCCGCTGGCTCGAGGCGCAGGGCGGGCTCGCGGCCCTCGCCGAGCGCAACGCGGCCAAGGCCACCAGGGTCTACGCCGCGCTCGACGCCGCCCCGCACCTCTACCGGGGCCACGCCCGTCCCGAGGCCCGCTCGCTCATGAACGTCACCTTCCGCCTGCGCGACGAGGCGCTCGAGCGCCGGTTCCTCTCGCAGGCGGAGGCGCGCGGGCTCGTGGGGCTCAAGGGGCACCGCACCCTCGGCGGGCTGCGGGCCTCGCTCTACAACGCCCTGCCGGACGCGGCCGTCGACGCCCTCGTCAGCCTCCTCGAGGACTTCGCGCGGGAGAACGGCTGACCGCGCCGCGGGGGGACGACGGGGGAGCGCTCCGGGCCGCCTGGAGCTCGCGAGCGCTCGCCTCGCCGGGGGCGCAGGGCGACCGACCGCCCCCTGGCAGCCGGGCGGGGGCGAGGCGAGGCTTCGCGTCGTGACCACGCCTCGTGACGACGCCGTCGCCGCCGTGCACTTCACGCCCACCTTCGGCGCCGTGGAGGAGAACCGCGCCGCCCTCGTGCGCCTGGTCCGCGAGGCGGCGAGCCGCGCCGGCGTCGTGGTCCTGCCGGAGCTGGCCACGACCGGCTTCGTCCTTCGCCCCGAGGAGGCGGCGGCCTGGGCCGAGCCGGTCCCGGGGCCGACCACGGAGGCGCTCGCGGCGGTGGCCCGCGACACGGAGACGGTCGTGGTCGTCGGGCTCGCCACGCGAGCGCCGTCCGGCGAGTCCGCCGGGGGCCCGGCGGCGGGCGCCCTGTGCAACGCGCAGGTCGTCCTCGACGCCGACGGCGGGGTCGCTGGCGTCTATGCCAAGCACCACCTGTGGGGCGCGGACCACGACTGGGCGGCCCCGGGGCCCACGCCGGGGGCGCTCGTCGAGACCCGGCGCGGGCGGCTGGGGCTGCTCGTGTGCCACGACCTGGTCCATCCCCTGACGCTCCTCAGGGTCGCCCGGGAGCGCCCGCGCCTGCTGGCGCTCTCCACGGCGTGGGTGAGCGAGGGCGCGGAGCCCTTCCCCCTGTCCTGGGTGCTCGCCTCTGCCCTCCTCGAGGGAGCGCCGCTCGTCGTGGCGAACAGGGGCGGCGCGGAGCGCGGGGTCCGCTTCGACGACCCATCCGCGATCGTGCTGCGCGGCGCCGTCGCGCGGCGCACCGAGGCGGGGCCGGGGCCGGAGGTGATCTGGGCGCCGGTCGGCGGGCTCGTCACGCGCCTCGATGGACGCGGCCCTCGGTGACTCGCCCAGGCTCGCGCCCCCCGGGGGCCGGAAGGGTCAGCGCGCGCTCAGCAGCGCGACGATCACGATGAACGCCAGCACGATCCCCGCGACCAGCACCTGGGCCGCGGGTCCGCCCCCCTCGGCGCCGCGCTCCCCGGCCGCGGCCTCCGGCAGCAGCCCCTCGCGCCGGAGGACCGCCTCGTAGTCGAAGCCGTCGTCGTCGTCCTCGCCGTATCCCTGCGGGAGGTCGACCCCGTCGAGGTACGCGTCGTCGACGCGGTCCATCACCTCCCCGTCCCAGCCGCACTCGCGGCAGAAGGTGCCCCGGACGAGCGGTCCGCCGCACTCGGGGCAGGTCTTCTCACCCACGCTCATGGTTCCTCCGGCGGCGGCCTGCGCAGGCGCTCCGAGTCACGCGGCGGCGGCAGCGGGGGCGGCGCGCGGCGCGCCCCGCCTGGTGCGGGGCGCCCGGGCGCGCCGGGTGAGGTGCGCAGGGGCGCATGGGACCAGGGCTCGGGCGCGCCGCGCGGCGTGCGCAGGGGCGGGACCCGCGGGTCCGGGGGCCCCGTGAGCGCGGGCGGCAGGACCACCGGCGAGGCGGTCGGCTCGCGGGCGGCCTCGGGCTCGTCGGAGACCTCGGCGGGCCCGCGGGCGACCGGCGCCCGGACCGGCGGCGCGGCCGGAGGCGCGTCGAGGAGGGCGTCGCGGAAGGCGCGCCCCTGGGCGGGCATGAGGGTGTCGTCGGGGTCGACCTCCCAGGGGTCCGCCGGCGGGGGCTCGTCGCGGGGCGCGGACGAGGTCGGGCGGGGCTCGGCGGCCGACGACCAGTCGTCGACGTCCGTCCACGTCCCGCCCCAGCCGGCGGTGAGGTCGGCGATCGGCGCCCGCGGACCGTCCTCCTCGCCGCCGGGATGGAAGCGGTAGGCGCCTCGCTGGAGGGCGCAGATCGCGTCCAGCGCCTCGCGCCCGACCAGGTGCCCGAGGGTCGCGTGCTCGCACACGCCGTCGACGAAGGACGCCTCGCCGCTCCCCTGGTCCGAGGCCACCGTCAGCGTCCCCGTCCGGCCCTCCTGCAGGAGCGCGCGCACGAGGTCGGGCGCCGAGAGGAGCTCCAGCCGGCCCTCGCGGAGCGGGTCCGGGGGCCGGGGCTCGAGCGGGGGCGGGGGCGGCTCGCCGGCGAGCTCTCCCGTGCGCCCCACCTCTCCCGGACGGAAGCGGTAGGTCCCCCGCCGCAGGCGCACGACGTGCTGGAGCGCGACGCGGCCGGTGCTGCGCCCGAAGCTGGCCTGCTGGCACTGCCCGTGGAAGATGACGACCTCTCCCCCCTGCGCGCCGTCGGAGACGGTGAGGAGGCCCGAGACGCGCCGCTCGACGAGCTCCCGCAGGAGCTCGCTGCCGCTGATCGTCGTGAGGTCCCCCTCGAGCGGCAGCGTGACCGGCGCCTCGCCCATGGCCGCCGCGACGAGGCTCTCGAGCTCGTCACCGGACGGGAGGACGACGCTCCGTCGCATCGTGGCCGAGCTGGGCTCCGGCGGGATCGGCCGGCGGGGCCCCGGGGGGCGCGGCGCGACGCGCGTGGGGCGCGGCTCCGGGCGGGGCAGCTCGATCGACTCCCGCGGGAGCACGGGCGACGTGGGCGGCGACCCGGCCACCGTGCGCCCCGTCGCGCGGTCGTAGGACCGGTCGGTCCCGGCGATCGGCCCGGTCATCGGCCCGGTCATCGGCCCGGTCATCGGCCCGGTCATCGGCCCGGTCATCGGCCCGGTCATCGGCCCGGTCATCGGCCATGCCAGGGACCCGGCCACCGCCCCGGTCGTCGACCCGGCCAGCGACCCGGTCGTCGACCCGGTCATGGGCCCGAGCGCGGTCTCGCCGCCGCGCGCGCCAGGCCCCACGCGGAGCTCACGCGTCTCCTCCTGGCTCCGCTCGACCAGTTCGCGCCGCAGCTCGCGCTCGGGGACGTTCAGGTAGAGGAGCGAGAAGGAGCCGCCCAGGCGGACCCGGTCGCCGTTGCGCAGGGGCTGCGGCGCGTCGCGCGTGACCAGCCGCTCGTTGAGGTACGTCCCGTTGCGGCTGCGCACCTCGCAGAGGACGGGGCGCGGCGGGTCACCTTGCCAGTCGATCTCGGCGTGCTGGCGCGACACGTCGGGCGCGTGGACGGTGAGGCTGGTGCGCGAGTCCCGCCCGAGCACGAAGAGCTTCCCCGGCGCGAGCATGACCGGCTCGCGCGACTCCACGACCAGGTAGTGCTCGCGGTCGTCGGCCTGCGGGCGGAAGCGGGGCGCGCGCGCCCCGAGCACGCGCGGCTCCTCGGCGCCGGGGGCGAACGCGGCAGGTCCGTCGGCGGCCCCCGCGCCCGCGGGCGCGAGCGATCGGCCGCAGTAGATGCACTCGCCGGTCCTGGGCGACGTGAGCCGCTGGCAGCCGGGGCACTTCGTGACGTTCAGCGCCACCGCTAGACCCGCATGCGGTCGAGCGCCTCGATCACGGCGGCGGCGTGGGGCGGCCGCTCGTTCGGCGCGCGCGCGACCATGGCGAGGAGCAGGTTGGCGAGGCCCTGCGGCAGGCCCTCGGCGAGCGCGCGCGGGTCGGCGGGGCCGCCCGGACCGGCCCTGGGGGCGGGACGCCCGGCGTGCGCCTCGAGGGCGCACACACCGAGCGCGTAGAGGTCCGAGCGCAGGTCGGGATGCGGCGGATCCGTGAACCACTCGGGCGCCGTGTAGCGCGTCCGCAGCGGCCGCGGCTCGTCCTCGCGCGGGCCGCTGCGGAGCCATCGGGCGTTCCCCAGCTCCATGATGAGGACGCTCCCGTCCTCCTTGAGCCCGAGGCTCTCGGGGGTGAGGTCCGAGAGGAGGATCGAGCGCGCGTGCAGGTGCTCGAGGGCCGAGGCGGCGCTGCGCAGCAGCCGCGCCGTCCCGCCGACGTCCAGCCGGCCCCGCTCGCGGATCCACTCGCCGAGCGAGAGGGCCGGGACCTCGTCGGCGGCGTAGAAGAGCAGCCGCCCGCACAGCCCGGAGCCGTGGAGGCGCACGATCCCGGGGTGGTCGCACCGGGCGATCACGTCGATCTCGCGACGCAGCTTGAGCAGCGGCTCGGCGTCGCCGGCGAGGTCCGGCCGGAGGAGCTTGACGGTACGCACGACGTCGGGCTCCCAGGTGTCCACCGCGCGGAACAGGAGCGCCACCTCGCCGCGCCGCAGCTCCTCCTGCAGCTCCAGGCCCCCGAGCTCGCGCGGGATCGCCTCCGGCTGCCGCTCCTTGTGCTTGGCGATCGCCTGCTCGAGCTTGACGGCGAGCTCCCCCTCCGTCACCGGCTTGATCAGGTAGTCGCTCGCGCCGTGCCGGAACGCCTCCTGGAGCGTCTTCTCCTCCTCGACCGACGAGAGGATGATCAGCGGGAACGAGAGCCCGCCCAGCCGCTGCTCGAGGAGGACGAGCAGCTCGAGCCCCGTGATCCCGGGCATCTGCATGTCGACCACGGCGACATCGGGCGCGTCGCGGCAGAGCACGTCGAGCGCAGACTCGGGATCCTGGAACGTCCGCACCAGGTAGCCCCGGCGGCGCAGGGCCCGGCTGAGGATCGCCAGGGTGACCTTGTCGTCGTCCACCAGGGCCACGCGCAGGCCCTTCCGCTCGGCGGCGCTCCCGTCCGCGCTGCCCGCCGGCGGTGGCGTCGGCGCGGACGCCGGCCGGCTCACCGCCCGCGAGGGCGGCGGCTCGTGGACCGGCGCGGGCGGCGGCGGCGGCTCGTAGGTGAACGAGGACGGGGGGTCGATCGCCTCCGGCGAGGCCGAGGCGAGGGCCTCCTCGCGGCTCACCGCGGGCACCCGCCCGCTGGCGGTCTTCTGCGGCGTCGGCGGCGGCGGCGCCCGGCGCTGCGGCTCCAGCACGCGGGACGCCTCGGCGAGCCGGTTCGTCCGCGTCAGGTGCCAGCGCTGGTTCCACATCGAGACGAAGGTCTGGCGGCGGCTGTCGTCCTTGGCCGGCGGCTCGAGCTCGAACAGGCGCACGATCTCGGCGCGGAGCGCGGCGACGGTCGGTCGCTGCGCCGGGTCGGGCTGCGTCGTCATGTCGATGATCGACAGCAGGTCGTCCGTGAAGCGGTCCCGCAGCCGCTGCGAGGCGAACGCCTCGGCGAACACCACGTCCTGGCTGCGGGCCGCGCGCAGCCGGTTCGGCTCGAACGGCCGGAGCAGGCCGGTGCGCTCCTGTCGCTTGAGCTCCATGAGCTCGTCGGAGAGCCCCTCGCGGGCGATGCTCGCCGGGGCCGCGTGGTCGTACGGGAAGTGCCCGGAGGTCCACTGGTAGAGGAGCAGCCCCACCTGATAGACGTCGACGTGGGGCCCGCCACGGCTGGCGCCGATCCCGGGGATCACCTCGGGTGGGGCGTACAGGGGCGTGTACTCCGACGGCGCGACCGTCTCCTCGGACGTGTTCATGCTCTGGAGGAACGTGATGCTCCGGGTGCTGCCGAAGTCGACCACGCACGTGCGGAAGGCCCGCTGCTGGAGGGCCGCGAAGTAGCTCCGGTTCGACAGATACGTCTTGGTGGTCGCCAGCTCCACGAGGACGTTCGCGCTCTTGATGTCCCCGTGGACGAAGCCGTGGCGGTGCATGTGCTCGAGCGCCGCCAGCAGCTCCTGGATGATCTCGATCGCCGTCGTGGGCGGCAGGGGCGTGCGCGGCGCGCTCCCGCGGAACCGCCGGGTGGCCTCGCCGAGCCGGGGGTCGTTGAGCCGCAGGAACGGGTTCTCGTGCGCCCAGGTGAGGACGGCGCACTCGACGCCGCCGACCATGGTCGTGCCGATGAGCCGCACGATGTTCCGGTGCGGGGCGAGGTTCTGCAGGATGCGCCGCTCGACCTCGCTCGCCAGGAGCCCCTTGGGCCCCGGCATCTTGAGGACGGCGGGGCGCCCACCCGGTCCGGACAGGATGTAGATCAGGCCCTGCCCGCCGCGGGCCCTGAGCCCGCGGACGGTGTAGACCCCGACGGGGCCGGTGGTCGGATGCTTGACCTCGAACTCCGTCCCCAGCTCGAGCGTCGGGTCGAGACGCGACGACGTCACGTCTGGACCATAGCAGGGGTTGCGCCTCCGAGCCAAGCCGGGCCGGCCGCGCAGTCCTTTCCCCGGCCCGATGTCGGCGGTGACCCTTGCGCGGCCTCGCTGGAGCGGCCCGTCAAGCGCCAGGCCCTGCTCACCGCGCCTCGCCCTCGCCTTCCGGGGCGGCCCGGCCGGGGGGCACGTAGGGTCGCGGCGCCGCGAACCCCGCCTTGAACGCCCGGTCGACCTCCCGGAGGTCGAGCATGGCGTGGTTCAGATACCGGTCCAGGGCGGTTCCCTCGAGGGCCGCCGTGCGGAGGGCCCCGCCGGGGGTGACCCCGTCCAGGATCATCTCGCCACGGAGCCGGCCGTCCACCTTGCTGACCACCAGGAACTTCGCCGGGGCGAAGCGCCGCAGGTCGCCGACGTAGACGGTGAGCGTCCAGCCGTGCCCCGGGAGCATGCCCAGCGCGGCCGCCTCGTGGTGGAAGAACAGCCCCTCCTCGGCCCGGGCGGCGACCTGCGCGACGGCATCGACCTCGTGCTGCGGGTCTCGCTCGAGCGCGGCGAGCGAGCCCGACGCCGCGAGGAGGACGATCGGGTAGAGCCACGTGCGCCAGACGACGCGAGGGCGCGGTGCAGGGGGAGCGGACACCCTCCCAGCAAACCGGCGCCTGGCGCGCGGCGCAAGGACGGACCGCAAGTCCTCGCGGCCGTCGTCTCTCGCAGGACCGTCGGCCAGGTCCGGCGCGGCCATCGAAGATACCTCAGGCGCTGCGGCGTGCCGGCGGGGACGGGTAGGGGAGCGCCGCCCCGACGGAGACGGGCCGCGCGCCCCGGAACCAGGCCACCGCGTCGCGGACGGTGTCGCGCAGCGGCGTCTGGGGGAGGCCGAGCTCACGGATCGCCCGGCCCGGGTCGAACTGCATGCGATGCGACGCCATGCGCACGCCGGCGAGCGGGACGCGCGGCGGCCGGTGCGTCACGCGGTCGGCCACGAACGTGCTGGCCGCGCCCGCGAGCCAGGCGAGCCAGTAGGGCACCCCACCCCGCGGCGGCGCCACGCCCGCGACCTCCGCGACCAGCGCCAGGAAGGTGGCCAGCCCCACGTTGCCCTCGCGGCTGGTGAGGATGTAGCGGCGGCCGCTCCGTCCGCGGTGCAGGGCGAGCACGTGACCCGCGGCGACGTCGCGCACGTCGACGAAGCTCATGGGCGTGTCGATCACCCGCGGCATCTTCCCGGCGAGGAAGTCCCGGATGATCTCGCCGGTCGGGGTGGGCCGGGCGTCTCCGGGGCCGATCGTGGACGCGGGCAGGACCGCGACGACCTCGAGCGCGTCGCGCGCGCCGGAGCGCGCGAAGCTCAGCGCGACCTGCTCCGCCTCCCACTTGCTGCGCTTGTAGTCCCCGACCAGGTCGTTGGGGCGCACGGGCGTGTCCTCGTCGGCGAGGCGACCGGGCGCGGCCTCGCCGACGCAGGAGACGCTGCTCGTGTACACCACCCGGCGCACGCCGGCCGCCCGGGCGGTCGAGAGGAGCCGCCGCGTCCCTTCGACGTTGACCTCGTAGAACTCGCGCGGGTCGCGCGCCCAGAGGGCGTAGTGCGCCGCCGCGTGCACCACGGCCTCGCAGCCCCCCACGGCGCCCTCGAGGTCCTGGCGCGACCGCAGGTCGCCCTCGATCCAGGCGCTCCCGTCCGGCAGCCCGGGACGGCGCGACCCCGACCGCGCCAGGCAGCGCACGTCGTGACCTTCGGCGATGAGCGCCGCCGCGACGTGGTGGCCGATGAACCCGGTCGCCCCGGTGACGAGGACCCGCACGCGTCACTCCAGGCCCCCCTCCTCCTGTGTACGCGCGGGCCGACCGCGCGTCAGGGATGTCCCTCGCGCGACGCCTCGCCCTGCTCGCTACCCTTCACCGAGGTCGGGACTTGCGGCCTCGGGCGGTGAGGAGGCGTTCGACCCACCAGGAGCGAGCGGTCGGTCGACCGCGCCAACCCGTGCTCGGCCCGTCTCGACGGGTGCTGCCCGCGGCCGCTGCCGCCGTCGATCACTCTACCGGGCGCCGCAGGCCGGGCACGGCGAGACGTTCCCGCGCGGCTCGCCGCACGTCTCGCAGCGGGTCAGGACCTGCAGGACGAGGACCCCGCCCTCCTCGACGGTCCAGCGGGCGCCCTGCACGTCGCACACGATGTCGAGCGCCTCGCGCAGGGGCACGCCCTCGAGGTGCAACGACACGATGTCGTCCTTCCCCGCGTTCTCGAGGCGGACGCGCAGTCCGCTGCGCGCCTCCACCTGCGCGGCCAGGTCGAACAGCGTGCCGTCGTCGACCCGCAGCGTCACCGGGGCGGCCAGGCGGGCCTCGACCTCCTGCTTCGACAGCGGCCCGCCGGGGACCGCGGGCGCCACCACCCGCTCGCGCGGGCGGCGTCGCTCGACCTGGAGGCTGCCGCCCTCGGCCCGCCAGGTGAGCCCGTGCAGGTGCGTGACCAGGGTGAGCGCCTGCCCGAGCGAGACGTCGCGCAGGCGCAGGCGCACGGCGGCGTCGTCCACCCTGCGCTGCGCGTCGGCCGCGACCACGACGTCGAGGCTCGTGACCTCGCCCAGGAAGTCCAGGACCTCCGCCAGCGGCGTCCCGGAGAGCTCGAGCGACAGCCGCCGCCCGGCCGCCGCCTGGGCTGCCGGGCCGTTGCCAGGGCGCGGCGGATCGCCCAGGTCCTTGCCCCCGCGCGTGAGGACGAGCGCGCCGCTCCACACGCGCATCTGGACGCCCGACCCGGCGAGCGCCTGGTCGAGGACGGCGCGCAGGGTGACGTCCTGCAGGGCCAGCGTCACCGGGTGGTCGACCGCCGCCGCCTCCGGATCGAGCGCGACGTTGAGGCCGGTGAGATCCTGCACGAACGCGACGACCTCCTCGAGCGGCGTGGCGTCGAAGCGCACGCTCAGACGGCGGTCGAGGCCCGCCTCGATCTCCGCCCGCGCCGCCTGCTCGGGGTCGTCGGTGGCGACCGGCGCCTGCGGGGGCGACGGCTTGTCCTGGGCCGCCGCCGGGGCGAGGGCGACGAGGACCAGCAGCGGACCGACGAACGGGCGCGCGGCGGTCAGGCGCGAGGTCAGGCGCATGGGCTCACCGCCGGGATCATAACGACCCGACCCCTGCCCTGACTCGTCGCGAGATGAGGACCGGCCGAGGGAGGCACGTGCCCGCGGACCGCGGGCCCTGCGTCCTGCGGCTCACCAGGCGGGCGCGCGCCCCCCGGCCGACCTGACCGCCGCGCGAGCGTCGAATTGTCAAAGACCGGCCGGCGCCGGGCACGAACAGGAGCCTAACAAGAGGGTCCGACATCCCCGGGGCGCTCCCCGCTCGACCGCCGACCGCCCCCGGGCGATGGTGTGTGTGGATCGATGCCCCCCACGAGCGACGGCCCGGTGCAGCTCTCCCCGCGCGACCCCCGCGCGGTGCGCTGCGCCTACTGCCGCGAGGCGCTCGCCGACACCGCTGGCGTCACCTGCGACGGGTGCGGCACCCGCCTGCACCCGGACTGCGTGGTCGAGCCCCGGTGCCCCACCCTGGGCTGCCCGCGGACGCTCCAGGTGCAGGCCGGCGGGTCCGCGACGCCGGCGCGGACCTCGCCCGGAGCGGCGCCCAGCGGCTCCGCCCTCTGGCGGGGGCTCGGGCTGATCGCCGGCGTGGGGATGCCGCTGGCCTGCTTCGTCATGAACGAGTCCTTCGCCAGCCCTCCCATGGAGCTGGTCGCGAACTGGCAGTACGACCGGCTCTGGTCGCGGCTGAGCCAGCTGCGCGCCGCCGACGCGCAGCGGCCGCTCTACCCCCTGCTCGCGTGGTCCATGGCCGCCTACGTGGCCCACGTGGGCGGCGACCGCCGGGGCCCCTGGGTGCGCGTCGGCCTGCGCGGCGGCGTCGTCCTCGCCGCCCTGTTCTCGCTCCTGTACCTGCCGACGCTCCCGGCGGCCCTGATCGGCATCATCGCCGTGATCGGGCTCCTCGGGTTCGGCCCCTACCTGGCCCTGATCGCCTTCGCCCTCGCCGCCCTGCGCGAGGCGAGCGAGCCGCCCGCGACGAAGGAGGAGGGCGAGCAGGAGGGCCCGGCCTTCGTGCCCTGGGCGCTCTGGAGCGCCCTGGGCGTCACGGCCACGGCGCTGGTCGTCCAGCGCATGAACGAGCGCTGGGCGGCCCTCCCGACCGAGGACCCGAACTGCTTCGTCGCGACGGCCGCCGCCCGCGGCCACCCGCGGCTGACCGGCGCCGCGCCGGTCCGGCTGGCGCACGGGCGCGTGCTGCCGGTCACGCGGCAGCTCCGGGCGCTGAAGGCCTTCGAGCTGGCGCTCGCCGCGCTCCTGCCCCGGGGTCACCGCGCGCTCAGGTGGGCCTACGACCGCCTCGGCCCGCCGGTCGCTCGGCGCCTCAGCCCCGCGACGGCGACGCTCGCCTGGGTCCTGCTGCTGCCGGCGCAGGCCGCGGCCGAGGTCGCGCTGCGGCTCCTGTTCCGCGACGCCACGCGCCTGATCGACCGGACCTACGGCGCGTGAAAGTCGCCTCCGCGTCCCTCGTCCCTGGGCGATCCGGGAGCCGGCGCCATGACCGACGAGGCCCTCCATCTCGACCTGGCCGCCGCCTTCGTCCGCGGCCGGCGGCCCGACCTCGCCGCCGACGACGACCCGACGACGGTCCGGCGCGGCCGCGCCGCCGGCCTGCGCCTGCACCGCTTCAAGCGCACGCACCTTCCGCGGGTGCAGCGCGTGCTGGGGGTCCTGCGCGGCCTCGGTCCGGCGTCGCTCCTCGACGTCGGCAGCGGCCGCGGCGCGTTCCTCTGGCCGCTCCTCGACGCCTTGCCGACGCCCCAGGTGATCTCGGTCGACCGCGACCCCGTCCGCGCGCGCGACCTCGGCGCCGTGGGGCGCGGCGGCGTCGCGCGCCTGACCGCCCTCCAGGCCGACGTCGAGGCGCTGCCGCTCTCCGACGGCGCCGTCGACGGCGCGACGGCGCTCGAGGTCCTCGAGCACGTCCGCGACCCGCTCCGCGCCGCGCGTGAGGTCGTGCGCGCCGCGCGCCGCTTCGTCGTCGCGACCGTCCCCTCGCAGCCCGACGACAACCCCGAGCACCTGCGGCTCTTCTCGGCCGCGGACCTCGAGCGCCTCCTGCGCGACGCCGGCGCGCGGCGGGTCACCGTCACCCACGTCCACGGCCACCGGGTGGCCGTGGCCATGCTCTGAGCTCGAGAGAGATTCGCTGCGCGATTTCTCTCGAGCTCAGACCTGCGATGCATGATGCGCTCGCGAGGGGGGCGCGATCGGAGCAAGTCCCGGACTGGCACGATCTGGCCCGTTCCGCGCCTCCCCATCGCTCGCTTTGGCGGGTCGAGTGTGAGCGGCGGGTGGGAAGTTCTCGAGCTCTCTGAGCGAGGCGGCCACGTGACCTCCTTCGTCAAGTACCCCCGCACCCGGCACCTCGAGGGCTCGCGCCTGCAACCCGGCGACGAGGACCTCGAGGCCGCGCCGTTCGGCGACCTGGCCGGCCGGCACCTCGTCGTCGAGGAGAAGGTCGACG
Organism: Planctomycetota bacterium; assembly: GCA_023954375.1. Classification (GTDB taxonomy): domain Bacteria; phylum Planctomycetota; class J058; order J058; family J058; genus JAMLIC01. The sequence goes on along the minus strand of JAMLIC010000004.1, from coordinate 307,202 downwards.
GCGCCAACGTCGGCCTCGGCTTCGACCGCGCGGGCGACCTGCACCTGCAGAGCCGCGGCCACGCCCTCCGCGGCGGGCGCACGGAGCGGCAGTTCGACCTGCTCAAGGCCTGGGCCCGGGCGCACGCGCCGGCCCTGCGCGCGGCGCTCGGCCGGCGCTACCTGCTGTTCGGCGAGTGGGCCTACGCCAAGCACACCGTCTTCTACGACGCGCTGCCGCACTACCTGCTCGAGTTCGACGTCCTCGACCGGGAGGCCGACGCCTGGCTCTCGACGCCGCGCCGCCGCGACCTCCTGGCCGGCCTCCCGCTGGCGCAGGTGCCGGTGCTCGCCGACGGCGCCTTCGCGCGCCTCGGGGACCTCACCGCGCTGGTCGGCGTCTCGCGGTTCAAGTCGCCCGGCTGGCGCGAGGCGCTGACCGAGGCTTGCGCCGAGCACGGCCACCCACCGGACCGCGTGCTGGCGGAGACCGACATGGCCGACGCGGCCGAGGGCCTCTACCTCAAGTGGGAGGAGGACGGCCGCGTGCTGGGGCGCTTCAAGTGGATCCGCCCGGGCTTCCTGCAGGCGGTCGTCCGCTCGGGGAGCCACTGGCAGGACCGGCCGATCCTCCCCAACCTCCTCGCGCCGGGCGTCGACCTGTTCGGGGGCGCCTCGTGATCGCCCCGCCCGACGGACGCGTCGACTGGCCGGCGCTCACGGCCGCCCACCCGCCCCTGCGCGCCCTGGCCGGCTGCCCGCAGGACCCGGTCCACCACGCCGAGGGCGACGTCGACGTCCACACGCGCCGCTGCCTCGAGGCCCTGGTCGACCTGCCGGCGTTTCGCGCCCTCCCGGCGGCGGAGCGCGCGCTCGTCTTCGCGGGCGTCGCCCTGCACGACGTCGGCAAGCCGGCCTGCACCCGCGTCGAGGAGGACGGGCGCGTGACCTCGCGCGGCCACTCGCGGCGCGGCGAGCGCCTCGCGCGCGCCCACCTCTGGCGCCTGGGCGCGCCGCTCGAGGCCCGCGAGCAGGTGTGCGCGCTCGTGCGCCACCACATGCTCCCCTTCTTCGCCTGGGAGCGCGACGACGCCGCCCGCGACGTGCGCGCCGCCGGCCTGCGCGCGCGCTGCGACCTCCTCGCGCTCGTGGCCGAGGCGGACGCGCGCGGGCGCGAGTGCCGCGACCTCGCCCGCCTGCTCGAGGCGGTCGACCTGTTCCGCGAGGTCGCGCGCGAGGCCGGCTGCCTCGACGGGCCGCCCGCGTTCGCCACGGACGCGACGCGCCTGGCCTACTTCCGCCGGGGTCGCGCGCCCGACGTGCCGGTGTGGGACGACGCCCGGGGCGAGGTCGTCGTCCTCTCGGGCCTGCCGGGCGCGGGCAAGGACACGTGGGCGCGGACCCACCGCCCGGGCTGGCCGGTCGTCTCGCTCGACGACCTGCGCCGCGACCTCGGCGTCGACCCGACCGACAGCCAGGGCCCGGTCGTCGCGCGCGCCCGCGCCCTCGCCCGCGAGCACCTGCGCGCGGGGCGGTCGTTCGTGTGGAACGCGACCCACCTGAGCCGGGCCGTGCGCGGCCAGGCGCTCGACCTGCTCGCCGCGTGGCCCGTGCGCGTGCGGATCGTCTACCTCGAGGCGGCGGAGCCGACGCTGCGCCGCCGCAACGCCGCGCGCGCGCGACCCGTCCCGGACGCCGTGCTCGACCGGCTGATCGCCGAGCGCTGGGAGCCGCCCGACGCGACCGAGGCGCACGCGGTCGAGCGCGTCGTCACGGGCTGACGGGCGGGTGCCGCGCGGCCAGCTCGTCGCGCGCGACGGCGCGGATCGCGCGGCCGGCCGGCGTGTCGGGGAGGCGCTCGAGGTCGTCCGGGATCGGCACGTCGAGCGACACCGTCTCCTCCTCGTCGTCGCGCTCCGTCACCCGCCCGCCCAGCTGCTCGAAGATCTCGAGCATGGGCCGGTTGTCCTGCTGCACGTAGGCGCGGAAGGTCTCGAACCCCTGCGCGCGGGCGGCGAGGCTCAGGAGGCCCAGGAGCGCCGTGCCCAGCCCGCGGCCGTGGTGCGTGTCGGCGACGGTCACCGCCACCTCGCCCACCGTCGGCTCGCCCGGGAGCCGGATGCACCGGGCGACGCCCACGACGTCGTCGCCCTCGAACGCCGCGAGCGCCACGTGGTCGCGCTGGTCCACGCAGGTGAGGTAGCGCAGCGTGGCCGGGGCGAGGGCGTCGACGCGGGCCATGAAGCGGCGGTAGCGCGAGACGGGCGACAGGCGGTGGAAGGCGGCCAGGAGCGCCGGCCCGTCCTCCGGCCCGAGCGGCCGGACGAGCACCTCGCCGCCCCCGCGCAGGGGGACGCGCCTCACGGCTGGACGACCGGCGCCGCCGGCGTCGCGCCCGGGGGCTGCCCCCGCTCGAGCAGGTCGAGCAGCGCGTCCGGCTCGTCGGCGCGCAGGAGGAGCGCCCGGTGCGGCGGGCGCAGGAAGCCCTCGTCGACCTGGTGGTCGAGGAACGTCGCCAGCGGCGCCCAGAAGCCGCTGACGTCGAGGACGCCGACCGGCTTGTGGTGGATCCCCAGCTGCGCCCAGGTGAGGACCTCGAACAGCTCCTCGAGCGTCCCCATGCCGCCGGGCAGGGCCACGAACGCGCCGCCGAGCGTGGCCATGAGGGCCTTGCGCTCGTGCATGGTCTCGACGACGTGCAGGTGGGTCATGCCGTCGTGGGCCAGCTCCCGCGTGGCGAGGAGGCGCGGGATCACGCCGATCGCCTCGCCGCCGGCCTCGAGCACGGCGTCGGCGACGACGCCCATGAGGCCGACGCGCCCGCCGCCGGTGACGAGCCCGAGGCCGCGGCGGACGAGCGCGCGCCCGAGCGCGCGGGCGGCCTCGGCGTGGCGCGGGCGCAGGCCCGCCTGGCTGCCGCAGAAGACGGTCACGCGGGGCGGGTCGAGTCGCATGGGAGGAGTGTACGTCAGCGCGGCTCGAAGACGAGGACGTACTGGTGCTGCAGGTCCTCGCGGGTGACCAGGCGCCAGCCAGCGCGGTCGAGCTCGGCCTCGACCACCTCGGGCGCCAGCTTGTGGGGCTCCTTCGGGCCGACCGGCAGGTCGCCCGGCTTGAAGTCCACGACGACCAGGCGGCCGCCCGGGCGCAGGCTCCCCTTCAGGCGCCCGAAGTAGTCCACGCGCGCGTCGATGTGGTGGTACGTGTCGCAGGTGAAGACGACGTCGACCGGCTCGGGCGCGCACGGGTCGTCCGTGTAGCAGGCGAGCGAGACGAGGTTGCCGAGCCCCTCGCGCCGCGCCCGCAGGGTCAGGTAGTTCACCAGCGCCGGCTCGACGTCGGCCGCGTAGACGACGCCCTCCGGGACGCGCGGCGCGATCCGCACCGGGAAGTAGCCGGTGGCCGCGCCGATGTCGAGCACGCGCGAGTCGGGCCGCAGGCCGAGGAGGTCGAGCACGCGCTCGGGCTGCTGCCAGGCGTCGCGCGACGGGTCCTCGAAGCGGCGCGCGGCCGCCTCGGCGTCGCGCAGCCACGCGTGCTGGTGGACGGTCGCGTGGTCGCCGCGCCCGTGGCCGTGCGCGTGGTCCCCGTCCGACGCGCAGCCGGGGGCGGAGGTGGTGGCGAGGACGAGGAGGAGGGCGAGCGCGCGCATGGAGCACCTCGGGTGAAGGAGACCGTCTTCGCCCGGGGACGCGGGGCGGGCAAGTGGCGCGCGATGTGGTATGCCCGCGGGCAGGAGCCGCCCAGATGACACGCCGCGCCGTCCTCGCCCTCGCCCTCCTCCTCGCCGGGTGCCCCGACGCGCCCGCCCCGCGCGCCGAGGCCTGGCGCGAGGTGCCCGAGGCCGCGCTCGACGAGGCGCAGCGCGGGCAGCGCGAGCGCGCCCTCGCGGCGCGTGACGCGCTCGCCGGCCGGCTGATGTCGCGGCTCAGCCAGACCATCGCCGAGGGCGGCCCGGCCGCCGCGATCCCGGTGTGCCAGGCGGAGGCGCCGGCGATCGCCCGGCAGGTCGCGGCCGAGCAGGGCCTCGCCGTCGGGCGCACGTCGTTCCGGCTGCGCAACCAGCAGAACCAGCCGCCCGCCTGGGCCGCCCCGCTCGTCGAGCGGCGCGTCGCCGAGCCGACCTTCGTGGCCGGGCCCGCGGGCGCCCTGGGCGCGCTCCTCCCCCTGCGCGCGCAGGCGCTGTGCGTGACGTGCCACGGGCCTGCCGAGCGGATCCCCGACGACGTGCGCCAGGCCCTCGCCGCGGCGTACCCCGACGACGCCGCGACCGGCTTCGCCGAGGGCGACCTGCGCGGCTGGGTGTGGGTCGAGGTGCCCGGCCCCTGATCGCTCATGCTCCGCGGGTGTGACGGGTCACGCCGGTGTGACACGGGCGACGCCTGGCGCACGTCCCTCCGTCGGCACGTGCCTTGCGATCGGGGCCGCGCCATGAGCACCATCCCCGACGTGCAGGTCACGGCCACGAACCAGCTGCGCGCGCGCCGCCTCGGGATCGACACCCGCCAGGAGGCCGTCCTCTACATGTCGCGCGACTGCCCCGTCTGCCGCAGCGAGGGCTTCGAGACGCAGTCGCGCGTCAAGGTGGCCCTGAACGGGCAGGCGGTCATCGCCACGCTCAACGTCGTCGAGCCGCGCTTCGGGCTCGTCGGGGAGGGCGAGGCCGGGCTGTCGGAGCTCGCCTGGCGCCGCCTCGGCGCGAGCGAGGGGGACCTCCTCACGCTCTCGCATCCCGAGCCGATCGCCTCGCTCACCTACCTGCGCCGCAAGATGAGCGGCGGGCGGCTGGGCCCGCGCGCCATGGACGAGATCGTCCGCGACGTCGTCGCGGGCCGCTACTCGGAGCTGCACCTGTCGGCGTTCGTCGCCGCCTGCGCCGGCGGCGGGCTCGACTTCGACGAGGTCGTCTCGCTCACGCGCGCCATGGTCTCGCAGGGCTCGCGCCTCTCGTGGGGCGCGCGGCAGGTGGTCGACAAGCACTGCATCGGCGGGCTCCTCGGCAACCGCACGACCCCGATCGTCGTGGCGATCGCCGCCGCGCACGGCCTCGTGATCCCCAAGACGTCGTCGCGCGCGATCACCTCGCCCGCCGGCACCGCCGACGTCATGGAGACGCTCGCGCCAGTCACCCTGAGCGTCGACCACATCCGCCGCGTCGTCGAGCAAGAGAGCGGCTGCATCGTGTGGGGCGGCTCGGTGGCCCTCAGCCCGGCCGACGACATCCTGATCCGGATCGAGCGCGCGCTCGACGTCGACAGCCCCGGCCAGCTCGTGGCCTCGGTCCTGTCGAAGAAGGCCGCCGCCGGCTCGACCCACGTCGTGATCGACGTCCCCTGGGGCCCGCGCGCCAAGATCTGGAGCCTCGAGGAGGCCGAGCGGCTGGGCCGCTTCTTCGAGGGCGTCGGCCGCATGGTCGGGCTCGACGTGCGCGCCGTCGTCTCGGACGGCAGCCAGCCCGTCGGCCGCGGCTTCGGCCCGGCGCTCGAGGCGCAGGACGTCCTCGCCGTCCTCCAGGGCGCCGCCGACGCGCCGCCCGACCTGCGCGAGCGCGCGCTCGACCTCGCGGCGAGGGTCCTCGAGTTCTCGCCCGAGGTCCACGACGGCCGCGACCTCGCGCGGCGCCTCCTGGACGACGGCCGCGCCTGGGCCAAGTTCCAGGCGATCTGCCACGCGCAGGGCGGCCTGAGGGAGCCGCCGCGCGCCCGCCTCACGCACCCGGTCGTCGCCACGCAGGCGGGGATCGTGGCCGACCTCGACAACCGGCGCCTCGCGCGCGTGGCCAAGTTCGCCGGCGCCCCCGCCAACCCGGCGGCGGGCCTCGTCCTCCACGCGCACCGCGGCGAGCTCGTCGTGGCCGGCCAGCCCCTGTTCACGATCCACGCCGAGTCGCGCGGCGAGCTCGACTACGCCCTGGCCTACGCGAGCAAGGAGGGCGACCTCGTGAAGGTGGAGGCGACGCGATGGTGAGCCCGCTCGTGCTCGGCGCCCTGCGGACGGACGACCTGGCCGAGGGGGTCCGCGCGGCCCTCGGCGGCGAGGCCGGCCGCGCGCTCCTGCGCCGCTTCCCCGACGACGAGACCTACGTCCGGCTCGAGACCGACCCGGCCGGGCGCGACGTGGTCGTCGTCAGCGACCTGCATCATCCGGACGCCAGGACCGTCCCGCTGGCCCTCCTCTGCGCCGCGGCGAAGGACCTCGGCGCCCGGAGCGTCGGCCTCGTCGCGCCCTACATGCCGTACATGCGCCAGGACGCGCGCTTCAAGCCGCTCGAGGGCGTCACCAGCCGCTACTACGGCCGGCTGCTCTCGGGCGCGGTCGACTGGCTGGTGACGGTGGACCCGCACCTGCACCGCCACGCGTCCATGACCGAGGTGCTGACGATCCCCCACCGCGTCGCCAGCGCCGCCGCCGAGGTCGCCGCGTGGGTGAAGGCGAACGTCCCGGACCCCTTCCTCGTCGGACCCGACGCCGAGAGCGCCCAGTGGGCCGAGCGGATCGCCGGCCTCGCCGGCGCGCCGCACGTCGTGCTCGAGAAGACCCGGCGCGGCGACCGCGACGTCGAGCTCACCGTCCCCGACCTCGAGCGCTGGCGCGCGCGCACGCCGGTCCTCGTCGACGACATCGTGTCGACCGGCACGACCCTGATCGAGACGCTCGGCCACGTGCGCCGCGCCGGCCTTCGCCCCGCCGTCGTCGTCGTCATCCACGCCCTGTTCTCGGGCGACGCCTGGCAGCGCCTCGAGGCCGCGCGGCCGGCGCGCCTGGTCACCTGCAACGCCGTGCCCCACCTCACCAACGCGATCGACCTCGCGGCGCCGATCGCCGCCGCCGTGCGCGAGCTCCTCACTTCGTAGGCGCGCGGAGCCGCGAGAGCATCTGCTGGTAGCGCTCCCGGTTCCGGCGCGTGGGCGTCGGCTGGAGCTCGGCGATCCGCCGGTGGGCGTTGATCACGCGCTCGTCGGGCGCCGGGTGGGTGAGCAGGAACGCCGGCGGGCGCCCGCGGCCCTCGTCCATGTGCTGGAGGATGGTGAAGAACTCCATCATCCCGCGCGGGTCCCAGCCGGCGCGCGCCTGGTAGCCCAGGCCCACGTAGTCCGCCTCGCGCTCGTTGTCGCGGCTGTACTTGAGCAGGAACCCCTGCGAGGCGACCGCGCCGCCCAGCTGGCCGACGAGGCCGGCGAGCCCGCCGGCCGACCCGAGCATGGCCGTGAGCGCCTGGAAGCCGAACTGCGCCGTGAGCTGCTGCGCGATGTGGCGCCGGGTCACGTGGGCCACCTCGTGGCCGAGCACGGCCGTGAGCTGGGCCTCGTCCTCCATGGCCCGCAGGAGGCCCGTGTAGACGTAGATCCCGCCGCCGGGGATCGCGAAGGCGTTGATCGTCGCGTCGTCGTCGACCACGTGGAACTCGAACTCGATCCCCTCGGGGACGTCGCCGTCGGCCGCCTGCACGATCTGGCGCCCGAGCTCCCGCACGTAGCCCACGACCTCCGGGTCGTCGAGGAGCCGGAGGTCCCGCGCGAGCTCGCGCTCCATCTCGCGGCCGAGCTCGTTCTCCTGCGAGACGGGCAGCACGACGCCGGCGGCCGCGCGCTGCGCGGTGCGGCAGCCGGCGGTCAGGGTCAACGTGAGGGCGACGGCGCAGGGGACGGCCAGGCGGGACATGGCGGAGACCTCCGCGCCGCCCGCGACGCACGCCCCGCGCCGGACGGTCGCCCTGCGCGGCGCGGCGGCCGGCGGGTCACGCGCGCCCGGTCCGGGTCACTCGCGACCCGCGGCCCAGGCGAGCAGGTCGAGCCACAGCGCCTCGTGCAGCGGGTCGGGCTCGAGCCGGCGCGCCTCCTCGTCGGCGAGCGAGGCCGCGCGCCCCCGGCCGATGGTCCAGCCGACGACGACCGGCAGCCCGCGCCCGTCCTCGAGCAGGACCTCGGCGCCCGGGCGCAGGCGGCCGGGGTCGGCGAGCAGCGCCAGCGCGGGGACGGGCGCGTCGCCGACCAGCGCGCGGGTCAGCGGCAGGCGCCGGTCGACCGCGCCGCGCCCCTGCGCCGCCGGCGGCGCGGGCGTGGGCCCGAACCGGTGGGCGACGGGAGAGAGGTCGCGCGCCGGGGGCGCGAGCCCGCGCGCGCCCGCGCCCCCGGGGACGAGGACCAGCCCGCCGCCCGCGCGCACGAACGCGCCGAGGTCCAGCCGCTCGACCAGGCGCGACGGGACCCCCTCGCCGAGGACCACGACGTCCCAGCCGCCCGGCGCCTCGGGCGCGGCGGTCAGCGGCGCGAGGCCGGGGCTCGCCGCGTGGACGTGGCCGGCCTCGGCCGAGGCCAGGAACGCCTGCGCGCGCGTCCGGCCCGTCAGCAGCCGCTGGCGCCGCCGGTACGCGGCCGTCGGCTGACCGTCGACGTAGAGCACGCGGACCCGCGCGACGCGGTCGGCCGCGCGCGCGAGCGACCGCTCGCGGCGCCACTCCCGCTCCACGCGCGCCCACAGGCCCGGGTCGTTGGCGCGCACCGCCACGTCGCCCGCCCGCACGGCCTCTCCCGGCGCGGCCGCGTCGACGAAGGCGAGGGCCCGCGCGTCCTCCGCCTCGCGGACGTGGAGCCGCCCGACGACCCTCCCCCCGCGCCACACGCCGAAGACGTCGCCCTCGAGCACGCCCGCGAGGAGGCCCTCGCCGAGGTCGGCCTGCCCGCCCACGTGGACGGCGAGGACCGGCGCCTGAAGGGGCGCCGCGCGCTGCTCCTGGAGGCGCGCGCGGAGGAAGCCCCGGCGGTGGTCGGCGCCGCAGAAGCGCACGTCGTCGTCGCCCAGGCGCGCGGCGGGCACGCCGAGGTCGGCCGGCGCGCCGCAGTCGCCACACGCGGGCCGCGCCTGCGCCGGCTCGGCGGCGAGCGGTGGCGACGCCGCGTCGCGGCGAAGGTCGGACGCCGCCGCGAGGGCGGCCGCCCCGCCGACGACGGCGGCGAGGAGCACGACCGCGGACCGGCCCAGGCGGTCGCGCCACGCGCCGCGACGGCGCTCGACGCGCAGCGGCCGGACCGTGAGCGCCTCGCCGCAGCCGGGCGCCGCGCAGCGCTCGTGCGCGCCGAAGCACTCGCGGTGATGCGGCGCCAGGCAGGAGGCGCAGTAGACGGCGTCGCCCCGGGCGAGCGCGTCGTGGCAGAAGATGCAGGGGAGCGAGATCGGCGGCGCGAGGCCGCCGAAGGCCGCGGCCTCCGCCGCGACACCGGCCGGCTTCTTCGCGGCCTCCCCCGCCTCGACCGGCGGGGGAGCGTCGGGTCGCGCGCGCGCGATCGCACCGGCGGGAGCGGCGGGGGGAGCGGCGGGGCAGCCTGTCGGAGGGTGGTCCTCGAGCGTCACGTCCTCCTCCGCCTGGGCCATGAGCACCCTCTCGGCGCGCGCACCGGTGTTGGACCCGCCGACGCGTGCCCCCTCTCGCGCGGAGGTCGCGTTGGAGGCCAGCCGCGCGGAGCTGGCGCAACCTCTGGCGCCTCAACGCGTGGGGCGCAGGACCTCCACCTCGAGGACCACGCAGCGGTGCGTGCCGATCAGGAGCGTGTCGCCGCCGGGCGCGACCCGCACCATGGCCGGCAGGTCTCCGGACGGGCCCAGGTCCAGGCTGCCGACGGGGTCGCCGCTGCGGGTGGTCGCGTGGACCAGGCCGTCGTCGGCCACCGACACCACGACCCCGCTCGGGGTCACCGCGACACCCCCGACCCGCCGCGAGTGTCCAGGATAGCTCGCCACCGCGGCGCGCCTGCTCAGGCTCCAGCGCTCGACCTCGCCCTCCTCGAACCCGACCAGGAGGTCCTCCGTCTCCGTCCCGGGGAAGCCGGCCACGGCCGAGGCGAGCCTCGGCAGGTCGACCTGCACGAACCGGGCGAGGTCGTCCAGGTCCCAGATGCGCAGGGCGTGGGGCTCGCCCTCGGCGCCCACGGCCGCGACGATCACGCGGCCGTCCGGCAGACGCTCGATCGCCTTCACCCACCCGAGCCCGGGCAACGAGAGCGCGGGCTTGGCCGGGGCCAGGTCGTCGGTCAGGTCCCAGACGTCCACGCGGCCGTCCTCGCCACCGGTGACCACGAGGCGCGCGTCGCGGGACGCCGCGAACGCGTTGAGCCGGTACTGATACGTCGCCGCGAACCGCCCGATCGCCTTGCGGTCCTGCAGGTCCCATACCTGCATGTTCCGCATGGGACCCGCGGTCCCGTTCGAGCCGGCGACGACGAGGCGGCCCCGGGCGCCATCGAACGCCAGCCCTCGCGCGGCCTCGAGCCCCGTCTGGAGCGGCGGCCCGGCCGCCTCGCCGGTGCGCAGGTCGTAGAGCTGGACCAGCGCGCCCTCTTCACGGCGCGGGCTGCGCCCGCCCACCGCGAGCACGTTGCCGTCCGGGGAGACGGCCAGGCCGTCCAGCGCACGCAGCGGCGCGACCGGGACCGCGTCCTCGCCGCCCTTGATGTCGAGGATCCGCAGGGCGTAGTCCGACCCGACCGCCACCCGTCCCTGCGGCAAGCAGGCCACCGCCCAGCCGGACCCCGGGGTGGTGAAGAGCGGCGCCTCGGCCGCGCCGACGGCCGGGTCCCAGAGCGAGACGCCGCCCCCGAGGGCCGCGAGCACCGCGCGCGCGCCGTCCGGGGTCCACGAGGCGCCCCGCGGGGCCTGCTCGCCCCCGAGCGAGCGTTCGAAGAGGAGCTGACGCGTGCGCGCGTCCCACTGACGGAGGAGGTTGGTGTGGTCGAGGGCCAGGACGTACCGGCCGTCGGGGGAGGTCGCCAGCGCGGAGGTCCCGATGAACGGCCGCTCGAGGTACTCCTGCACCGCCCAGCGCTCGGGCTCGACGATCGCCGGCCCGTGGCCCGTGCCGTTGTGGGTCACGAACAGGAGCCCGTCGGGGAGGAGGGTCACCCCGACGGCGTCACCCGGCAGGGGCGCCCACCGGCCCACGCGCAGCTCGCCGTCGCCGACCTCCACCTCCACGAGGGCGGCCTCCTCGCCGGAGCGCCCCCGCGGGCCGACCCGCGTCACCGCGAAGCGCTCGGGGCGGCCCGGGAGGCGCTGCAGCGCGTAGGGCCGCAGGCCGACCACCTCGGCCAGCAGCCGCGGCGGGGTCGCGAGCTCCCACAGCCGCAACGCCTCGTCGTGGCCGCTCGAGAGCGCGCGCGCTCCGTCCGCCGTGAAGGCCACCCGGATCACCGTGTTACCGTGGGCTCGCCAGGCGGCGAGCTCTCGCCCGGTGGAGGCGTCCCGCAGCTGCAGGTGCCCCGGCCGGCGTTGGCCCAGGTCCCACCAGCCGCCGCCGCTGAGCAGGCGCGACCCGTCGGGCGAGGCGGCGACCGCGAACACCTGGTCGACGTGGTTCGTGCCGTACTCGCCGAGCACTCGCCGCAGGCGCAGCCGCCCCTGCGGGGCGAGGGCGCGCGCCGGCGCGGGGACGGGGGCGGCCGCAGGGACGACCGGGGCCGGCGGCGCCGGCGTAGCCTCCCCGGCCGGGGGCGAGGCGGCCGCGCCCGAGGTCCGCTCTTCGGGCGGCGAGCGGCCCGCGTCGCGGCCGAGCACGAACGCGCCGGCCGCGATGCCGCCGGCGGCGGCGAGGCCCAGCAGCGCGACGCCCGCCCGCAGCGCCCCGGAGCCCCGGCGGGCCGGCTGCGCCGGCGCCACGAGCCACCGCTCGAGGGCCGCCGCGAGCTGACCGCCGTCGCGGAACCGCGCCGCCGGCTCCTTCTCGAGGCAGCGGAGGACGAGCTCATCGAGCGCCGGGTCGATCGACGGGTCGAGCGCCCGCGGCGGCGTCGGCCGCTCGACCAGGAGCTTCTTCAGCAGGCCGGCCAGGTTCTGCGCCTGGAGGGGCGGGCGGCCGACGAGCATGCGGTAGAGCGTGGCGCCCAGGGCGTAGACATCGGAGGCCGGCCCGTGCGCGCCGGCCGAGGCGCCCGCCTGCTCGGGGGCCATGTACTCGGGCGTCCCGAGCATGTCGCCCGTGCGCGTGAGGTCGGCGGCCCCGGCGCGGGCCACGCCGAAGTCGGCCAGCCGTGGCTGCCCGTGCGCGTCGAGGAGCACGTTGGCCGGCTTGACGTCGCGGTGCAGGACGCCCTGCTCGTGCGCGTGGCCGAGCGCGCGGGCGACGCCGAGCGCGAGCTCGACGGCCTGACGCGTCGGCAGGCGCGGCTCGCGGCGCAGGAGCGCCTCCAGCGTCTCGCCCTCGACCAGGTCCATGACGAGGTAGGGTCGGCCCTGGTCCTCGCCGGCCTCGAGGACCGACACGATCCCCGGATGGCGCAGCCGCCCCGCGGCGCTGGCCTCGCGCGCGAAGCGGGCCAGCATGGCCGGGTTCGCCAGGCGGGGGTCGATCAGCTTGATCGCGACGTGCCGCGACAGATGCGGGTCGAACGCCGCCACGACGAGCCCCATGCCGCCGCGGCCGAGCTCCCGCGCGACGACGAAGCGCCCGATCCGGGGGCGGCCGTCGTTGGCGGCGACCGACCACGGAACACCGCCAGGCGGCGAGACCGCCAGGGTGCGCTCGAGGGTCGGGGCCGCGGCGGGCAACGGCTGGAGCAGGTGCGACGGCGGCGCGACGGGCAAGGTGCCCTCGAGCGCCGGCGGCTCCGTCGGGGGCGTCCCCGGCGGAGGCTCTGGCGTGCGGTGCATGGACCTCTCCCCGGAGGGAGCCTAGCACCCCGTCGGACGCTCAGCGAAGGCGGCCCGGGTCGGCCCGGAAGCGCAGGATCACGCCGCGGGCCGTGCCGACGAGCAGCTCGCCGTCGTCCACGAAGAGGAGCGCGCGCGGCATGTCGCCGGCGGAACCGAGGTCGACGTGATCGAGCTCGCGCCCGTCCTTCACGTCCCACAGGCGCACGGTCCCGTCGAGGCCGGCCGACGCGAGGCGTCGCTGGTCGGGGCTGAGGGCGAGCGCCCACACGCGGCCCTCGTGGCCGGCCGTCCACGCCTCCACCTTGCCCGAGCCCGGCTTCCAGGTGAGGAGCCGCCCGTCCGTGCAGCCGACGGTGACCCGGCCGCTCGCGTGGGCCACGAGGCACGAGGGGGCGCCGCGCTCGAACTCCACCTCGTCGCGCGGCGTGGCGGCGAGGGCCGCGTCGATCCAGAGGAGGCTACCCGGCCACTCCGGCCAGGGCCGGCCGGAGTTCTGGTGGCCGAAGGCGGCCAGGACGCCGTCGTCCCGGGCGGCGTATGCCAGGCCCAGCACGGTGTAGGGGCGCTGGGTCACGAGCAGCCGCTCGCCCGAGGCCAGGTCCCAGCTGTAGATCGTCCCGCTCGTCCCGCCGGTGAGCGCGGCCGCCCCGTCGGGCGACGCGACCGCCGCGGTCTGGCCGCCAAGGTCGTAGAACGCGTGCTCTCGCCACGACGGCCCCGGCGCGTCGCCGGCGTCCAGAGGCCAGACGCCGAGGTTGGGCGGCTCGGTGCCGGCGAGGAACAGCCGCCCCTCCGCCGCGCCGCCCACGGCGAGCACGCTCCCCATCCGGGGGCGGAGGGTGATCTCCTCGCGGGACGCGGCCAGGTCGAACACCCGCACCTCGCCGCCGCCGACCTCCTCGCGGAAGCCGGCGGCCAGGCGGCGCCCGGGGAGCAGGGCCAGCGTCAGGACCTCGCGCCAGTCCGCCGCCGCCCCCCACGCCTCCTGGCCGGTGTCGGCATCGACGAGCGTCAGCCACCGGCTCTCGAGCCCGAGGAGCGCGCGCGACGGGGTGGCGGCGAGCGCCCACGCGCCGCGCTCGCCCGGCACGCCCGTCAGCTCGCGCAGCCCGCCTCCGGACCACCGGAGCACCCGGCCGTCGTGGACGCCGACGACGACCTCCGACGTGCCCGGCCGCCAGGCGGCCGCGCGGACGTGGTCGTCGAGCCGGGGCGCCGCGGCCGCGGCGCCCCGGCCGAGGTCCCAGGCGCGCAGCCAGCCGCCGCGCCCGTCGCCCCAGCCGATCGCGCGCAGGCCGTCGCCGTGGACCGCCGCGCCCCACGCGGTCTCGCCCGCCGCCCCCTCGAGCGGCCGCGTCGCCCCGCCCCCGAGGTCGACGAGCAGCGCGCGGCCGTCGCGCAGGATCGCGAGCGCCCGCTCACCGCCGGGCAGCGGCGCCGCCGTGTCGAGCTCGGCCCCGAGCTCCACGACGACCGCCTCGCGCGCGTCCGCGCGCAAGGCGAGGCGGCTCAGCCGGCCGTCGCGCCGGGCGGCGAGCGCCTGGCCGTCGTCGAGCACGTGCACGGCGCGCACCGGCGCGCCGGCGTGCCGCGCCAGCGCCGCGCCCGAGCGGGGGTCCCACGCCACGAGGTCGCCGCCGCTCGTGCCGGTGACCACGCGCTCGCCGTCGGCCGAGACGGCCACGCACGGCCAGCCGCGGGGGGCGCGCCAGGCGCGCCGCTCCTGCCCCGACTCCATGTCCCACACGTGGACCCAGGCCGGCGTGTTGTGGTCGAAGCGCCCGGCGGCGCTCACGGCCACCCGCCCGTCGGCGGAGACGGCGACCGCCTTGACGCCCTCGGCGTGGCGCCGCCCGTAGGAGCCGACGATCCCCGCGAGGCGGAGGGCGCCCCCCGGGGAGGCCAGGAACCCGGCGCACTGCGGCGGGAGCGCGGCCTGCCCGGGCGCCGGCGACGGCGCCGGGTCCGCTGCCGGCGGGGAGGGGGCCGGGTCCGCGGTCGGAGCGGCAGCGGCTCCGCCAGCGCGGGTCGCCGCGACGACCCCGGCCGCGCTCACGGCGGTCAGCAGGGCCAGCGCTCCGGCGGCGACGATCGGCCCGCGCCGAGCGGCGGGGGCGGGTCCGGCGAGCCAGGCCTCGAGCGCGGCGGCGAGGGCCGCGCCGTCCGGGAAGCGCGCCGCGGGCGCCTTCTCCAGGCAGCGGAGCACGAGCCGCTCGAGGGAGGGGTCGATCGTCGGGTCGAGGCGCCTCGGCGGCGGCGGCGGGTCGGTCAGGAGCGCCTTGAGCAGCGCGGCGAGCGAGCCGCCGTCGAACGGCGGGCGCCCGACGAGGAGGTGGTAGAGGACGGCGCCGAGGCCGTACACGTCGGTGGGCGGCCCGTGCGTGCGCCCGGAGTCGCCCGCCTGCTCCGGGGCCATGTAGCTGGGCGTCCCCAGCAGCTCGCCCGTGCGCGTGAGCTCGGACGGGCCCAGCCGGGCGAGGCCGAAGTCGGTGAGGCGCGGCCGCCCCAGCCGGTCGACGAGCACGTTGCCGGGCTTGACGTCGCGGTGGACGACCCCGCGCTCGTGGGCGTGCGCGAGGGCGAGGGCGAGGTCGCGCGCGAGCGCGACGGCCTGGCGCCGCGGGAGCGGCCCGCGCGCGAGCAGCGCCTCGAGGCTCTCGCCCTCGACGAGCTCCATGACCAGGAAGGGCCGGCCGCGGTCCTGGCCGACCTCGTGGACCTTCACGATGCCCGGATGCTGGAGGCGCGCCGTGGCGGTCGCCTCGCGCTCGAAGCGGGCCCACGCCGCCGGACCGACGGCGGCGGCGGCCGTGACGAGCTTGATCGCGACCGGCCGCCCCGCGGCGGGGTCGAACGCGCGCAGGACCACGCCCATGCCGCCGCGCCCGAGCTCCTGCAGGACGACGAAGCGGCCGAGGCGGCGCGAGGGGTCCTGCGCGGCGCGCATCACCTCGGGCGGCCAGCCGGGCGCCGGGTCAGGGGCGGTCACGCCCCCGAGCGTACACGAGCGGGAGGGCCCGCGGGCGCGCGCCCGCGGGCCCCCCGCGTCAGCTCTTCGTGTGCCGCCGTCTCCTCGCGGCGGGCGATCAGGTTGGCCTGCGCCTGCTTCTCGGCCTCGATGAGCTGGTCGAGCAGCGTCGTCATCTCGCCGGGCAGGATCACGTCCTTGACCCCGACCCCGACGAGCGCGGCCCCGAGCGCCTGCGCCTCGGGCGCCACGGCCGCCACACGTCGCGGCCCACGGCGTCCTTCGCCGCGAGCAAGGGCGTCGAGCGTGCGCGCGCCCACCGCCTCGCGCAGGGCGAGCTGCAGCTCGCGGTGGAGGGCCGCCCCGAGCGACGCCCCTGGTCTCCCCTCCGACCGGGCCGGCGGAGCGCGCCTGTCACCAGGCGCTTGCGCGCCGCCCCGTCCACGCACCATGCTCCGACTCACGGGAACCGCCATGGCTCCACGCGCGTGGAACGTGAGGACCCTCACCACGCCCGGAGAATGACGGGACGGACGATGACGCGGCGCCTGCTGCTGCTCCTCGCGCTCGCGGCCGCGCCGCTCGCGCGCGCGGACCTCGACGTGGGCGTGCCGCCGGGCACCCCGCTCGAGTGGGACCTCCCCCAGCGGCGGCCCACGTCGTCGCTGCGGGTCCCGGAGCCGGAGGGCCCGCCCCCCGACGGCCCCGGCACGCGGGAGCGCGGACGGCTCGAGACCCGCGCGCGTCCGGCCGTGACCCCCGAGCGCGTGACCCCCATGGGCTACGCGCGGATCACCACGTTCGACATCCTGGGCCACATCGACTGGCGGGGCCCCGAGCCCCAGGACCGCGACCTCCGGCCCGCGACCGCCCCGGGGCGCGCGCGCACGGGCGGCGGGCGCGAGGGGCCGGAGACGGCCGCCGCCTACCCGCCGCCCGTCCCCGCCGACCTCTACTGGCTGACGTTCGCCTTCCTCCTGCGCGAGCTCATGCACCCCATGCTCGTCTCGCGGCCGGAGACGCTCGAGCGGCTCGTCGAGCTCGGCCCGCCGGCCCTGGCCGTGCTCGTCGACCTCGAGCAGCAGCCGCTGCAGGGCAAGGGGGTCCTCGAGGCGTGGGTGCGCGCGGTGTCTCCCCGGATCGCCCCCCTCCCGCGGGCGCGGCCCCGCGCGCTCGCGAGCGACGACCCGCGCGAGGCCATGCTCCTGCGCCTCGCGGCCGACGAGCTGGCCGCGGGCTGGCCGCACGCCCTCGCCCCCTTCGCGCCGCGGCTGCTGGCGCTCCCGCCCGAGGAGGCGGTGCCGCTCCTCGCCCGCTACGCGACCGAGGGCGGACACCCGCTCCTGCGGCAGAACGCGGCGGCGCTGCTCGGGGGCTACCGCGGGCCGGGCGTGGTCGCCGCGCTGGAGCGGGCGGCCCGCGACCCCGACGGCGTCACCCGGCTGCGAGCCTGCCTGGCCCTCGGGCGGACCGGCTCCGAGGAGGCGCGCAAGGCCGTCCTCGAGCGCGCGCGCGACCTGGGACCGACCGCCGTCTTCCTGCTGGGTGCCTTGCGCGCGCCCGACGGGGTCGACCTCGGGGTGCGCCTCCTCCGCGGCGGCGCGGTCGACGACGCGCTGGTCGCGCTGCCGGCGCTCGGGCGCATGGGGGTCGCCTCGCGCGAGGCGACGCGCGCCCTCGACCAGGCGCTGGGGGCGCTCGAGCGGACGAAGCCGGAGGCGTTCTTCACGCCGCCCGTCTACCAGCCCGACGTGCCGGACCCGGTCGACGCGCGCCGGACGGTGCTCCTGCAGCTCTGCCGGCTGGCACAGGCGAGGCTGGGCGACGAGCAGGCGCGGGCCGACGTCCTGCGCCTGCTCGCCGCGACGCCGGAGCCCCCCGAGCGCGGCTTCCGGCGCGCCCCGGTCGCCGCCCCGACCACCTTCGGGGCGTTCCTCGTGCCCACCCTCGCCGTCGTCGTCGAGACGCTGGAGCGCATGGGCGAGGACGGCCGCGCGCGCCTGCGGGTCGTGGCGCGGGACGCGCTGTGCGAGCCGGCCCTGCGCCTGGCGGCCCTGAGCGCGCTCGCGCGCCTGCGGGACGAGCACCTCGAGGCGGTCCTCGACGCGCTGGTCCTCGACCCGGAGGCGCTCGTGCAGGCGGCCGCGCTCGAGGCGCTGGCGGCGAGGGCCCCGGCGCGCGCGCTCGAGCGCGCGCGGACCGTGATCGGCGGCGGCCCGAGGAGCGGCGCGGTCGCGGTGGTCGCGGCGCGGCTCCTCGGCGCGGCGGGAGAGCGGCCCGCGACCGCCTGGCCGTGCCCCGGGGAGGTCCGCGGCGGGGCGAGCGTGCGCGCCGGCGAGGAGCTCGGGGCGGCGGTCCTGCTCCGTCCGCGGCACGGCCTGCGGGCGGTCGTGCTGGGCGAGGCGGGGGACCTGACGCGCCCGCTCTACCGCGTGCAGGTGGGCGGCGTGGAGGGCTTCGTGCTCCGCAACGCCGTGACGCTCCTCCCCCGTCGCGGCACGACGACGACCGACCAGCTCGCCGCGGCGCTGGACACGTGGGTCCGGGCGCGGCGGACGGCGCCGGCGCCGCAAGCGCCCGCCCGGTCCGGGGGCGGGGTCGTCGAGGCGCCCGCGCCGGTGATCGAGACGCTGCTGCTCGAGCTCGGCCGCGTGGGCACCCCGCAGGCCGAGGGCGTCCTCCGCGCTCACCTGGCCGACGCCGCCGCGCCCGAGCGCTGGGCGGCCGCGATCGCGCTCGGACGCTTCGGGACGCCGGCCGCGCTGCGCGCGCTGGCCGAGGCGCTGGGCGACGCCGACGGCTGGGTGCGCTACTGCGCCTACCGCGGACTCCTGCACACCGCCGGCCGCGAGGGCCTGGACGTCTTCGCCGACTGGCTGTACGGCGCGGCGGCGGACCGCGCCGAGGCGACGCTCGCGCTCCGCGCCTGGGCGGAGGGCAGGCGGTGAGGCGCCCCGCCCGCCTGGGGACCGCGCTGGCCTTCGGCCTGTGCGGCTGTCCGGCCGTCGAGGCGCCGCCCCGGACGACCTCGGCCCGCGCGGTCGGCGCGGCGAGCGTGACGAGCGTCGCCCAGGTGGCCTGCCCACCGGACGCGACCTGGCCTCGCGCCCTCCCGCCCGCCGCGTGGGCGCCGCTGCCCCCGGCGGAGGGCGTGGTCGCGTGGTCCTACGAGCGGCGCGAGCCGGGCGCCGCCCTGACCTACCCGCGCGCGATCGCCGCCGCGCCGGACGGCGGGGCCTACGTCGTCGACCGGACGGGCTGGCTCCTGCGCCTCGACGCCGACGGCCGCCCGCGGGCCGCGGCGCGCGCGCCCGACCCGGGCCAGGGCGGTCCGACGGGGCTGTGCGTGGACGCGCGCGGGCGGCTCCTCGTCGCCGACACGCACAACTCGCGCGTCCTCGTCTACGACCCCGACCTGCGCCTCGTCGAGGCCATGGGCGAGCCCGGCCACGAGGACGGGCGGCTGCTGCTCGTGACCGGCGTGGCGGAGGACGCCGACGGGCGGCGCTACGTCACCGACCACGGCGACCACGTGGCGCGCGTGCAGGTGTTCTCGCCCGCGGGCGAGCTCCTCCTGCGCTTCGGTCGGCGCGGGGCGGCGCCGGGCGAGCTGATCCGGCCGCGGGCCGTGGCCGTGCACGGGGAGTGGGTGGCCGTGGCGGACGCGGGCAACCATCGCGTGCAGGTGTTCGGCCGCGACGGGGTCCTCGCGCAGGTGATCGGCGGGCTGGGCGCCGGCCCCGGCGAGCTGAACCAGCCCTACGGCGTGGCCTTCGACGCGGCCGGGCGGCTGTGGGTGGCGGAGCTCGGCAACCACCGCGTCCAGGTGTTCGACGCGGCGGGCGAGCCGCTCGCGACGTGGGGCGAGCCCGGGCGCCGCCCGGGGCAGCTCGACCAGCCCTGGGGCGTCGCCACAGCCGGCGACCGGATCTACCTGCTCGACGCCCGCAACGACCGCCTGCACGCGCTGCGCGCCGAGGTCCTGCTCGCGTCGCGCTGACGGGCCCGTGGCTGGGCAGTCGGCGCGGGCCGCGGAAGATGGATGCAGCGGGGGCGCGGAGGCCGCATGGCGGCGGCGCTGCTCGGGGTCGAGGTGCTCCTCCTCCTGTGGCTCGAGGGCCGGCGGCCGCTGCGGCGCCGGGTCGAGCCCTGGCCGCGGCGGGCCGCCCGCAACGCCGCGATCGTCGGGCTGGCCGGCGTGACCGTGCAGCTCTTCGACCGCCCGGTGATCAGCCGGCTGGCGGCCTGGGTCGAGCGGCAGCGCTGGGGCCTCGTCCCGGCGCTCGGGCTGCCGCGCGCGCTCGAGGTGCCGGCGACGCTCGCCCTGCTCGACTACACGCTCTACCTCTGGCACGTGGCGAACCACCGCGTGCCGGCGCTGTGGCGCTTCCACCAGGTGCACCACGTCGACCGCGACCTCGACGTGACGACGGCCGTGCGGTTCCACCCGGGCGAGCTCCTCCTGTCGGTCGGCCTGCGCGCGGCGCAGGTGCTCGCGATCGGCGTCACGCCGCGCGCGCTGGCCGTGTGGCAGCCGGCCCTCCTGGCCTCCGTCCTGTTCCACCACAGCGCCGTGGCCCTGCCGCCCTGGCTCGACCGCGCGCTCGCGCGCGTCGTCCCGACGCCGCGCCTGCACACGATCCACCACTCCATGGTCCAGGGCGAGACCGACTCGAACTGGTCGAGCGCCTTCACGACGCTCTGGGACCACCTGCACGGGACCTTCCGCTACGACGACGTGCCGCAGGAGGCGATCCGGATCGGCGTCCCCGCGTTCCCCGCGCCGGTGCCGCTCGGCGAGGCGCTGGCCCTGCCGTTCGGGCCGCAGCGGGAGAGCTGGGCCCCGCCGCCGGACGTCCCGGTGCGCAGCCGGGAGATGATCACGTGATCGAGCAGGCCGAGGTCCTGAGGAGGTCGCTGCGCGAGGGGCGCTCGGCCTCGCTCGCGCGGCGGCGCGGCGTGGCCGCGCTGTCCGCGCTGGCCATGATCGACGCGGGGCTCGTGGCCCTGCAGCAGATGGGCGCCCTGCGCCTGCCCGACCCGCCCGGGCCGTTCGACACCGACGCGGTCGTGGGCTCGCGCGAGGCCTTCCTCTTCGGCGCGCCCGACGCGGCCCTGGGGGCCCTCGCGCACGGGCTGGCGCTGGTCCTGGCGGGCGTGGGCGGCGACCGATCCGTCGGGCGCCACCCGGCCTGGTCGCTGGCGCTCGCCGGCGTCGTGGGCGGGGCCGGGCTCGTGACCTGGGGCTACCTCGGCGTCATGTTCGCGCGCTTCCCGCGCTGGTGCCCTTACTGCATCTCGGCCGGCCTCCTGAGCCTCGGGGCCACGGCGCTGGCGGTCCCCGAGGCGCTCGAGGCGGCGGGCGACCTGCGGCGGCGGTGAGCCGTGTGGGCTGCCGTCTGGCTGGTCAGCCTGCGCCGCTGACTCTACCGTGGGCGCCGTGACCGACGCCCCCCGCCCGCGGCCCCGGGGTCGCCTGCTGGCCCTCGCGCCGCTCCTCCTCCTCGTGGCCTTCGTCGTCGCCAGCGAGCGCGCCGGGCGCCGGCGCACGCTACACGTGCTGAACTCGACGCGCTTCGCGGCCGAGGTGCGCGTGGGCGACGGCCCGACGCTGACCGTGCAGCCCGGCGCGCGGGTCGAGGTGCCGATCGCCGAGGGCGAGCACGCGGCGCGGATCGACCGGGGCGACGGCCAGCCCGTCGACGTGCCCATGACCGTGCGCACGCCCTGGCTCTCGCGGCTGACGGCGCGGCCGCTGTTCGTGCTCGACGTGGCCGGGGCGTCGCCGCTCCTGGTCGAGCAGGCGGTCTACGGCGACGACGACACGCGGCCTGTGCCGCCGCGCCTCCTCTCCGGCCGGCCGTTCGTCGCGCTCGACCACGTCGACGTGGCCTTCGCCCCCTTCCCGCGCGAGGTGGAGAGCGACCGGACGGTCACGCGCACGCGCGTGGACCTCGTCCCGGGCGGCGCCGCCGAGGTCCTGGCGCGGCTCGCGCGGACGGCGCCGCTGGCCGCGCGCCTGGACTGGGCAGAGCTGCGCCTGGCGCTCGACCCGCGCGACGAGGACCTCGTGGCCGCCTACCGCGCCCTGGTCGCGAGCGAGGCCGACCGCGCCCGGGCGCTCGCGTTCCTCGAGCGCGGGCTCGCGACGCGCCCGGCGCCGATCGTGTGGCACCGCTGCTACCAGGACCTCGTGCGCGCGCGGGGGGACGAGGAGGCGCTGGCCGCGCGCTACGAGGCCTTCGTGGCCGAGGCGCGCGAGGACGCGGGCCTCCTCTACCTGGCCGGGCGGCTCGAGCCCGCCCCCGACGTCGCCCGGGCCCGCTACGAGGCGGCGCTCGCGCTCGACCGGGACTGCGCGTTCGCCTGGCACGGGCTGGCCTTCCTGGCGCTCGCCCGCGGCGACGCGGCCGAGGGCGCGCGCTGCGCCGAGGAGGCCGCGCGTCTCCGGCCGGACGATCCGGAGGTGGCCTCGGTGCTCCACGGGGCGCGCCTCGCCGACGGCCGCCTCGACGACCTCCGCGCCGACCTCGAGGCGACGCTCGCCGCGCGGCCGCTGTCGCTCAACGCGCTGCGGCCCCTCCTCGAGGTGCTCTGGCTCCAGGGCCGCGAGGACGACGCCCGCGCGCGCCACGAGGCCTTCGCGGCGGCCGCCCGCGAGCACGCGCCGGCGCAGGCCGACGCGCTCGCGGCGCTCTCGGCCGCGGCTCTGGCCGACCTGCGCGCCGACCCCGACGCCCTGCAGGCCGCCGCGGCCCGGCTGCCGGGCGAGCGGCGCGCCTCGCTGCTGCTCGCGGCGCACCTCGCGCGGGGCGACGCGCAGGGGGCCGCGGCGCTGGTCGAGGGCACGCTGCCGGGCGAGCCCAGGCCGGCGCTCCTCGTGAGCGTCGGCTTCGCCCGCGCGGGTGACGCCGAGCAGGCGCGCGCCTGGCGCCTGCGGGCGGCCGACGCGCTGGCCGGCGGCACGCGCCGCGAGCGGCGGGTCGGCGACCTGCTCCGCGCCGACCGGGCGCCGACGCAGGCCGACCTCGACCGCCTGGCGTTGCCGCCGGTCGAGGCGGCCGTCCTGTGCGCGGCGCTGGCGGGCGCGTGGCCCGAGGCGGCGGCGTGGCTCGACGAGCGCGCCGCGCGGAGCTGCCACGGTCGCTACTTCCCCACGTGGTACCTGCGGCGCTGAAGGCGCATCACAGATGCGGCAGCGCGCCCCGGTGCCGCGCGAGGAGCGCCGCGTTGTGGGTCTCGCTGCCGGGCGCGTTGGCGCTGGCGTAGACCTCCGGAATGATCCCGCGCGCGAGGAGCGCCTCGACGGCGTGGATGGCGATCGCGTGGACGACGAACGCGCCGGTGATCGTCGAGGTCGGGCCGACGGCCTGCGCGAGGCCCGGCAGCGTCACGGCGGCGTCGCCCACGACGCCGCAGGTGTCGAGCGTGAGGTCGACGACGTCGGCCAGCCGGCCGGCCGGGTGGCGCGCCGGTGCGGCCTCGGAGTGGCGGCGGCTGACGAGGCCGATCGTCCTGAGGCCCCGCTCGCGGGCGAGCAGGGCCAGCTCGATCGGGACGGCGTTGCGGCCGGAGCTCGAGATCACGAGGAGGACGTCGCCCGGGCGGAGCGGGTAGCGCCCGACGATCGCGGCCGCGCGGCCGGCCTCGCGCTCGAGCGCGCTCGACGCCGACGCGCTCTCGTGGAGCATGAGCGCCTCGTCGAGGAGCGGCGCGACCTTCGCAAGGCCGCCGGCGCGGTAGAAGGGCTCGAGCGCGAGGAGGTGCGAGTGGCCGGTGCCGGCCGTCCAGAGCGTGCCGCCCTGGGCGAGGGCGTCGGCCACCCAGCGCCCGGCGGTCTCGAGCGCCGGCCGCTGCGTGCGCAGGACGTCCTCGAGCTGGGTCGTCACCGCCGTGTGGTAGCGGTCGAGCGCCGCGAGGCCGAGCCCGAGGCACAGGACGTCGCCGTGACGGGCGAGCTCCCTGAAGCCGACCCGGCCGTAGAAGGCGACCGCGCGGGCGTTGCTCAGCCCGACCTCGAGGTGCACGCCGGGCGCCCCGCGCGCACGCAGCGCCTGGAAGAGGGTCTCCAGCAAGCGCCGCCCGAGGCCCTGGCCCTGCGCGCGCGGGAGGAGGTCGATGTGCAGGTGCGCCGGGTGGCGCGCGACCTCGGGCGGGACGAACGTGCTCGGGTGGTGGAACGCGTGGTAGCAGCGCTGGTCGCGCGACCAGCCGGCCCGGTCGCCCTCGGGCGCCGGGTGCCGCGCGCGCAGGGCGGGCCACCAGTCCTGCTCGAGCCGGCGGTAGAAGGCGACCGAGTCGAGGGCGCCGAGCACGTAGCCGCACACGCCCTGCTCGTCCTCGAGCGCGAAGGCCAGCTCGGGTTCGAAGCGGAGGTAGGGGCCGACGTAGATGTCCGCGAGCGCCCGGGGGTCGGCGAACTGGTCGCTCGCGTCCTGCCCCACGTCGCCGGTCCTCAGGCAGATCTCGTAGAAGGCCGCCTCGTCGTCGGGGCGGGCGGGGCGGATCGTGAAGCTCATGGGGCCCTCGCGTCGAGGCTGCCGTCGGGCCGCTGCACGAGGAGCGACCTCAGCCGGGAGAGGAGCGCGCCGCGGTAGATCGGCGCGCGGTAGTTCGGGTGGCGGAGCGGCTCCGCCGGGTGGTCGCGCCGCCAGCGCGCCCAGGCCTCGAGGAGGAGCAGCTCCTCCTTCAGCTCCCAGGCGTGGCGGTAGATCGCGTAGAGGAGCTCGCGCCGGTCGAGCGCGGCGAGCCGGTCGCAGAGGGCCACGAGGTCGGCGGCCGCGGCGAGGAAGCGCTCGGCGCGCTCGCCCCAGGCGTCGGGCGGGTGGGCGACGAGGAAGGCGACGTCGTCCCACCAGGCTCGCGCGGTGTCGCCCGCGCGGCCCGGGAGGTAGAAGCAGTCGGCGAAGCGGACCAGGTCGCCCTGCGCGAGCGGCGCGCCGCCGACCGTCCACAGGGGGCGCCAGGCCTCGAGGGCCTCGCGCCAGGCGGCGCGCGGGTCGGCGGCGCCACGGCGCCAGGCGGCGAAGGTCGCCAGCGCGGGTTCGACGAGCTCGACCGAGCAGCCCGGGTTGAGGAGGACGCCGCGCACCTCGTCGCGCAGCGCCGGCTCGCGGCCGGCGTAGGGCCCCAGGTGCAGGCGGCGCATGTCGTAGTCGTCGGCGAACAGGTTGTCCCAGAGGACGGGCGGGCGCCCGAGCACCTGCGCGACCTCGCGCACGTGCGCGGCCGTGAGCGTCTCGGAGACGATGTGCGGGCCGGTCCACAGGAGGTCGATCGCCGGCGGCAGGAGCGCGCCCAGCTCCGCCAGGTAGGTCGAGCCGCTCGTCATGTCGCCGCAGTATTCGGTCGGGCACACGACGAGCGGCGGCTCGCCGAGGGCGCGCCAGGCCTCGAGGACGAGGTGCGCCTGCGCCCGGGCGAGCGAGCCGAAGCGGCGCTCGTCGTCCGGGTGGAGCCGCGGCGGGATGTCGTCGAAGAGGAGCGCCAACCCCTGCGCGCCCAGGTCGCTGACCTGCCGGAGCTTGGCGACGAGCGCCGCGAGGTCGCCCGGGTCGGCGTGGCGCACGTCGAGCCCGGGCGCGAGAGCGTGGACGAAGCGCACGCCGCGCGCGCCGGCCGCGCGCGCCAGCTCGCCGAGCCGCCCGGCCTCGGCCTCGTCGTAGGGCGCCCGCCAGCGGGCGCGGTGCCTGTCGTCGTCCTTGGGCGCGTAGACGTAGGCGTCGAGGCCGAGGTCGGTCAGACGGTCGAGCAGCGCCAGCCGCCGGTCGTGCGGCCAGGGCCGCCCGTAGAAGC
The DNA here is from genome assembly GCA_023954375.1 of Planctomycetota bacterium. Classification (GTDB taxonomy): domain Bacteria; phylum Planctomycetota; class J058; order J058; family J058; genus JAMLIC01. The sequence goes on along the minus strand of JAMLIC010000004.1, from coordinate 281,819 downwards.
CCTCGACGAGCCCGTTCACTTGACCGCTCCTTCGACCACGCCGCGCACGACCTGGCGGTTGAACACGGCGTAGCCGGCCAGGCTCACGAGCGAGATCAGCGACAGCCCGGCGAGCAGCGCCGGGTAGTCGGTCGTGTGCGACTGCTGGAAGGCGATCATGCCGACCGGCAGGGTCTTGGCCCGCTCGTCCGAGACGAAGAGCAAGGCCAGGAGGAACTCGTTCCAGGCGTGGAGCGCCGTGAGCACGGCCACGGTGGCGACGACCGGCCGGGCGAGCGGCAGGAGGATCGTCAGGTAGAAGCGCGCCGTCGACACGCCGTCGAGGAGCGCCACCTCCTCGAGCTCCCGCGGCAGCGTCGTGAAGTAGGCCGAGAAGAGGAGGACGGCCAGCGGCAGGCTCTGCGCCGTGTAGGGGAGGATCAGCGCCCACAGGCTGTCGTGGAGCCCGAGCGCCTCGAGGACGCCGCCGAGGTGGATCAGGTAGGCCTCGACCGGCAGGGCCAGGCCGAGGACGAAGAGCGCCAGGACCACGGGCCGCAGGGGGAAGCCGCGCTTGCTCAGGGCGTGGCCGGCCCAGGCGCCGAGGACGACGACGAGGAGGACCGTGAGCCCCGTGACCAGGAGCGAGTTGACGAGGTAGGAGCCCATGTGGCCCTCGTCGACGGCGCGGGCGTAGTTCTCCCAGGCGAGCCGCGAGGGCGGGGCGAAGGGGCGGTCGAACACCTCGAGGTTCGACGGCTTGAGGCTGCCGAGCACGACCCAGGCGAGCGGGGCGAGGACGACCGCCGCCAGCAGGGCCAGGGCGAGGGTCAGCCAGGAGGCGCGGCGCTCAGGCATGGTTCCCCCTGACCGCCCGCGCCAGGCCGAGCACGCCCAGGACGAAGCCGGAGAGGAGCACGGCCAGGGCGCTCCCGTAGCCCGGATCGTCGAACTGCAGCACCTCGCGCACGAGGAGCGTGGCCACGACGCTCGTGTGCTCCTGGTTGGGGAGCATGACCCAGAACAGGTCGAACGCGCGGAAGGCGCCGACGAAGCACAGGAGCAGGGCCACGCCCGTCGTGCGGCGCAGGAGCGGGAGCTTGACGTGCCAGGCCACCTGCCAGGCGCCGGCGCCGTCGAGGCGCGCCGCCTCCTCGACCTCGCGCGGGATCGCGCTCAGGCCGGCCAGGAAGATCACCATGTAGACGCCGGCGAAGGCCCAGCCGGAGACGAGCGAGATCGTCAGCAGGGCGCGCCCCTCGGCGAGGAGGCCGGGGAAGACGCCCACGCCGTCCTTGAAGAGGAAGCCGAACACGAGCCCGACGACGACCATGGAGAGCGCCACGGGCGCGAAGAAGCACAGGCGCAGGAGGGCCCGCGCGCGGCCCTGACCCTCGAGGGCCAGGGCCAGGAGGAGCCCGGCGCCGACCTCGAAGGGGAGCGTGAGCAGGAAGTAGACGACGTTGTTGCCGAAGGCCCGGTGGAGCTCCGGGTCGGTCAGAGCGTAGCGGTAGTAGAGCCCGCCCACGTACTCGCTCGCCCCGTCGGGCCCCACGCGGTGAAACGAGCCCGCGAGCGTCTGGAGGGCCGGGACGAGGACGAACAGGCCGAGCACGACGAGCGCGGGGAGGAAGAAGAGGAGCCGGCCCCGGGGCGTCACCGGCCCTTCCTCGCCAGCTCGCGCTTGCCGCGCGTCCAGGCCTCGGCCGCCGCGTCGAGGTCGTGGCCCTGCGTGAGGAGGCGGCCGACGACGCGGTAGGCCAGCGCCGCCTGGTCCGGGGCGTGGCCGGTGTCGGGCGGCGGCACGAGCGCGCCCGTGGTCGCCAGGCGCGCGAGCAGGCGCCGCGCGCGCGGGTCGTGCGTGAACTCCGGGGCGTCCCGGCGGAGCGACAACGCCCCGAGCGCGGCGAAGCGCGCCTGGACGTCGCGCGAGAGCAGGTGCTGCGCGAGGGCGACCGCCGCCGGGACGTTGGCGCTCGCCGGGTTGACGAGGAAGCCCGTCTTCACGGCCGCCGTGACGTCACGGCCGCCCGTGGGCACGGGGAACAGGTCGACCTCGAAGTCGAGCTCGCCCTTCGCCGCCGCGTCGTCGACGTCGGCCAGGAACCAGGAGCCCACGACGTGCTGGGCGGCCTTGCCGCCGAGGAACAGGACCTTGGCGTCCGTGTCGGAGAGGCCGCCCAGCCCGCCCGCCTCGACCACCCCCGCGCGGTGGAAGGCGCCTTGGTCGCGCAGGCGCAGGAGCGGCCCGAGGCCCGCCAGGTCGGCGGGTTCGACGGCGACGGCCGGCCGGTAGAGCCGCGTGACGTCGTCCGGTTCGAGCGCCTGCGCGAGCAACTCGGCCGCGAGGTTGCCCATGGGCCACAGGTCGCGGTTGCCCTGGACGAGCGGCAGGTGGCCGGCCGCCGCGAGGGCCTCGCAGGTCCGCAGCCACTCCTCGTGCGTCCTCGGCGGCCCGAGGCCCAGGCCGTCGAAGACGTCACGGTTGAACCACACGAGGTTGCAGACGTCGACCGAGTGCGGGAGCAGGTAGACGCCGCCCGAGCGGTCCTCGAGGGCCGCCGGCGCGAAGGCCCGGGTGAACGCGGGGTCGAGGTGTGGGCGCAGGTCGAGCGCCCAGCCGCGGGCGACCGCCGTATCGACCTTGTGGCCGTCCCACGCGAAGGCGACGTCGGGCTGCAGGCGCCGCTGGAACTGGAGGCGCCAGCCGACGGTCGAGTAGACCTCGCTGTTCGAGACGAGCTGTTCGACCTTCACGCCCGGGTGGCGCCGCTCGAACTCGGCGATCGCGTCGTCGAGGATCGCCCGCTCGCTCCGCGCCGTGAACGTGTGGGCGAGGCGCAGCACGTCGGGCCGCGGGCGCGGCAGGGCCAGCCGGTCCGCGAACAGGACCGCGGCCACGATCAGGGCGACCAGCCAGGCGCGCATGGCGCGGCATCCTGCGCCGGCGGGGCGTGAGGTCAAGGGTCCGGACCGGCTCGAGCGCAGCGTCCTCGCAGCTCATGGGAACACGAAGGCAACGGAGGAGAACGAAGACCAGGGAGGTGACCAGGGCAAGACCTTCGTGGCCTTCGTTGACCTTCGCTGCCTCCGTGTCCCATGTGGGTCGAAGCGCCTCGCACGACGAGCCTTCAGATCAGCGCGGGGAGCGCCCCCTCGGCCGGCAGCGCGACGCGCCCGTCGACCCGGGCGGCGAGGTCGGGGGCGGCGGGGCCCGGGTTCACCTCGCAGGTCCACGCGGGCCGCGCGAGGTCGAGGAGCTGCGCGGGCGACTCGACGACGCCGCTCGTGCCCACGAGCAGGACGACGTCGACCGGCCCGGCGGCCGCGAACGCGCGCACGGGGTCCCAGCGCTCGTCGGCGCCCTCGCCGAAGAACACGACGTCGGGCCGGGCGACGCCGCCGCAGCGCGGGCAACGCGGCGGGCCCGCCGCGGGGTCGTCGGACTCGCTCCGCCAGGGCGCGGCGCCGCAGGCGTCGTCCAGGCAGCGCTCGACGAGGGCGTTGCCGTGCAGCTCGACGAGGCGCTGGCTCCCGGCGCGGCGGTGGAGATCGTCCACGTTCTGCGTGGCGAGCAGGAGCTCCGGCACCCGGCGCTCGAGCGCCGCGAGCGCGGTGTGGCCAGGGTTCGGAGACGCGGCGCGCAGGAGCGCACGCCGCGCGACGAAGCGGCCCCAGAAGCCCGGTGGGTCGCGGCGCAGGGTCGAGCCGAACGAGTCGCGCAGGTGGGTCGGGTCGTCGTAGAGGCTCCCGGCCGCGCCGCGATAGACGGGCAGACCGCTGGCGACCGACACGCCGGCGCCGGTGAGGACGACGACGCGGCGCGCCTCGGCGAGGCGCGCGCGGAGCTCCTGGAGGGCGTCCATCAGCGTGCCGCCTCGCGCGGCGAGGCGACGAGGGCGCAGCCGGGCGCCGTCGTCGCCGGCACGGCGACCTGGTCCCCGGCGAGGACGGCCCGCAGGGCGTCCTCGAGGTAGCGGCGCCGCGGCTCGGCGCGGCGATAGCCCTGGCCGTACTGGTCGTCGATCGCCCCGCGGTAGCGCAGGACGCCCTTGCGGTCGATCACGAAGCACTCGGTCGTGCGCTGGGCCTGGAGCTCACGCGCCCACGACGTGCCGTCCGGATCGTGGGTCACGAGCGACCACCCGTGGCGCTCGGCCGCGGTGCGCAGGTCCTCGGGCGCGTCGCGCGCGGCGACGCCGACGACGAGGAAGCGCGCCTGCGGGTGCCGCGCCGCGACCTCGGCGATCCCGGGCGCGTAGAGCCGGGCCACCGGGCAGCGGAGCGAGGTGAGGACGACCACGAGGGCGCCCTCGCGGGCGAGGGTGTGGAGGTCGTAGAACTCGGCGCGCGGCACCAGCGTGCCGAAGCCCATGGCACCGACGCGCCCGCCCACGCCGAGGGCGGTCGCCTCGTCGGGCGAGAGCGGCTGGGGCTCGACGGGCGGAGGCGCGATCGCGGCGGCGGGATCCGAGGCCGAAGCCGAGCCCGAGCCCGAGTCCGAGTCCGAGTCCGAGTCCGAGTCCGAGTCCGCTCCCGCTCCCGCCTCCGCTCCCGCCTCCGCTCCCGCCTCCGCTCCCGCCTCCGCTCCCGCTCCCGCTCCCGCTCCCGCTCCCGCTCCCGCTCCCGCTCCCGCTCCCGCTCCCGCTCCCGCTCCCGCTCCCGCTCCCGCTCCCGCTCCCGCTCCCGCTCCCGCCTCCGGCGCGGGCGCGGCGCAGCCGAGCGCGAACAGCAAGACCAGCCCGACCGTGCGCGTCACTGCCCCGCCGGCGGCAGGTCGATCGGGCTGGCCGGGCCCTGCGTCGCCGCCTCCCACGCCGCGCGCTCGTCCGCCGTCGCCGGCACGACGTCCATGTAGCCGATCATCATCTCGTCGGTCGTCTGCTCGCCGAAGTAGACCGTGCGCGTCGGGTCGGGGTTGGCCGGGTTGCCGGCCGAGTTGTCGAAGGTCGCGATCCCCATCATGCGCGCGCCCTTCGGCACGAACATGGGCTCCGCCAGCCGGTAGGTCGTCTGCCAGTTGAAGTCGTAGCGCGGGATCGAGAGCACCGGACGGTGCGTCCCGTCGGGCAGGAGCAGCAGGTACCTGAAGCTCTCGCCGCGCAGGTGCATGTGCGGCGTCAACCCGACGAGGATCGTGTCCTGGTCGAACACGTAGCGCGCGCGCACCTCGTGGCCCTTCGCGCCGGGCGGGATCGCGAAGCCCGTGCTGTTCAGCGCCACCGTCTTCGCCTCGCGCTGCACCTCGTCGGGCTTCGCGAAGTAGAGGCCCAGGCGCGTCCGGTCCTGGCGCGCCTCGCCGTCGGGCGTGTAGTGGACCTGGAAGATCAGGGTCGAGCCGCGCGGCAGGCGCTTGGCCGACCCCGCCGGGAACGGGACCACCTGGTCGCCCGGAAGGGCGCTGGCGAAGTAGCCGTCGAGGCCGCCACGCACCTTCGGCGAGGCGCCGGCGCCGCGGGGGTACTGCACGAACACGAGCACGTGGTGGACGACCGTCGGCGCCTCGACGCGCACCTCCATGGCGCGGATCCACTTGTCCTCGCCGAAATCCGTGGCGACGCGGAAGTACTGGTAGTCGAGCACGCCGCGCGCGGGCACCTTGAACGGCCCGGGCGTCTGCACGACCGCGTCGGGCTCGCCGTGGATCCAGTCGCTCACCCACTCGCGCGGCGGCGGCGCGTCCTTCGGGTCGCCCTTCGGCCCGCCCGCCTCGATCCAGGCGAGCAGCGTCGCGCGCTCGGCGTCGGTGAGGGCGCGGCTGTTCGAGAACGTCCCCACCGCCGGATCCGCGTGCCACGGCGGCATGCGCCGGTCGGCGACCACCTCGGCGATCGTCGGCAGGTCGGCGGCGACGTCGTCGTGCGTGAGGAGGGGGAACGGCCCGACGCCGTCGGGCCGGTGGCACACCTGGCAGCGCTGCTGCAGGATCGGCTCCACGTCGCGGTGGAACGTCGGCGCGCTCGCCGGGTCGTCGGCCCGCGCGAGCGGGAGGGCGGCCAGGGCGAGGAGGGCGAGCGCGGTCCGGACCGTCGTCATGAGGGGCGCCTCCGGGGCGCACGATCATACGCAGCCGCGCTCAGGCGCGTTGGACGGTCACGAGCGGCCGGGCCACCCCGCGGAGGGCGGCCGCCGCACCGACGACGACGAGCAGCGCCGGGCCGTGGACGAAGGGCGACTGCAAGTGCTCCAGGCCGGCCCAGAACGCACCCGCCCCGCAGGCGACGAGGAGCGGCCCGAGGAGGAGCCCGCGGTTCAGGCGGCGTACGGGGGGCGGCTCGACGAGCTTCTCCGGATGCGGGCGCGGGCCGAGCACCTCGGGCGGAGGCGGCGTCGACGGCGGCCGGTGGCGCGACATGAGCGTCAGGCCCGCGAGGCCGAGGGCCAGCGCGGCGACGGCCACGGCCCACTCCCGCGCCGGGCGACGCGCGGCGAGCCGCTCGAGGCGCCAGGCGAGCGGTCGGTCCTCGGGGCGCAGCGGGCCCACGCCGCCGCGCTTCACGGTCAACAGGCGCATGGCCCGCGCGTCGCTCCCGTACTCCTTCACGTCGACGCCCTCGAGCAGGTACTCGTCGACGAGGTCGAGCGCCGCGTCGAGGCGCTTCGCCCTGAGCAGCGCGTCCCACGCGTCGTGGACCTCGGCGTAGCCGGGACCCGGATGGCGCCACGCCGGAAGGGGCAGCCACTCCGGCCGCAGCCAGGCGACGTCGAGACCCAGGGCCAGGACCAGCGCGCCGAGGAGGAGGGCGACCCCGCTTCGCATGGAGGCAGTGTGCGCCGCGGGCGCGCGTCGCACCAGGCCCGGGACCCGAGCGCTACCCGTCGAGGACCGTCGCGAGGCGTGCCGCCAGCGGGAAGTCCGGGATCTCCTGGGCGAGGCGCGCCGCCTCGTCACGGATCAACGGGAGATCGAGGACGTCGCCGAGCCCGCGGACCACGCTCCGGGCGTCCTCGAGGTCCCGATCCCGGGTGGACAGGGCCTTGAAGACGACGAAGTCCTCGGGGCGAGCAGGGTGACCGCGCCCCGCGGAGCTTGCCCGAGAGCGCGCGCCCCAGCGCGGCCGCGGCGTATCGGGGGGAGCGGGGCTCGACCAGGTCCAGCACGTTCAGGCCGGTTCGCCCAGCGCCGCCGAGCAGCGCGATCCGCGTGTTGAGGTTGCCGCCGAACTTCGTGGCGACGAACGTCAGCGCGACGACGAGCCCGGCGCGCTGTAGCGCCGCGAGCACCTCGACGTGCGACACGCCGGCGACGGCGAAGTCGGCGTCCTTCGTCTCTCGCGGCTCCCCGTACGCGGCGAGCGCCAGGCCACCGTAGACCGCGCCGCGGATCGCGGCGGCGGTCAGCGCGTCAGCGACGGCCAGGGTCGCGCTGGTCGGATCGCTCAGGTCCACGTCGCCTCGCCTCGAGGAGCTGACGACCCAGCTCCTGCCACTCGAGCGTCGCCTGGCGGAGCTGCGCCCGCGCCCGCGCAGCCGCCTCCAGTCGCCGTGAGAGCTCCTCGGGGCTCAGCATGGCGACATCTTGACCAGGCGCGACGCCTCGCGCGTCAGGCGCCGGCGTCGCGCCGCGCGCGCCACTCGGGCGCGAGCAGGGCCATGACGAGGTCGTCACCGAAGCGCCCGTCGCGGAAGTGGGCGTCGCGCAGCACCCCCTCGCGGACGAAGCCGGCCCTCTCGTAGCAGGCGACGGCGCGGGCGTTCCCGGCGTGCACGAAGAGCTGCACCCGGTGCAGGTCGAGGGTGTCGAAGGCGTGCGCCAGCATGAGCTCGATCGCTTCGCGCCCGTGGCCATGATCCCACTGGTCGGGCTCGCCGATCACGATCCCCAGCTCCCTGGCGCGCGGCGCCTTGGTCGCGTGCAGGCCGACGAGGCCGATCGGCCGGTCGCCCTCGCGCAGCGTGATCACGAGGATCAGGTCGCGCTCCGGGTCGAGGCCGCGAAGGAACTGCTCCTCGGCGCAGCGGGCCAGCGGGGTGGCGCGGGCCAGCGTCCGGCGCACCTCGGGATGGTTGAGCCAGGCGCACACGCGCGCCGCGTCCTCGACCTCGGGCGGGCGCAGGTAGAGCCGCGGGCCGATCAGGAAGGGGTTGTTCACGGCAGATGCTCCGGGCCGAGGCGACGGCGCCGCGCGCGGGGGCTGTCGCTACTTCTTCCCGCTCGCCTGCTTCGCCACCGCCTCGGCCGCGCGCTTGGCCGCCTCGGGGTCGCCGAGGTAGTAGCGCTTGAGCGCGCGCAGGTCCCCGTCGAGCTCGTAGACGAGCGGGATCCCGGTCGGGATGTTCAGCTCGACGATCTCCGCGTCGCTCATGCCGTCGAGGTGCTTGACGAGCGCCCGCAGGCTGTTGCCGTGCGCGACGAGCATGACCTGCTTGCCCTGCCGGAGGTCGGGGACGACGGCGTCGTGCCAGTAGGGGAGCATGCGGACGACGACGTCCTTCAGGCACTCCGTCGCCGGCAGGGCGTCGGGCGCGAGCGCCCGGTAGCGCCGGTCGTGGCGCGGGTGCATGGGGTCGTCGGGCGAGAGCGCCGGCGGCGGCACGTCGTAGCTCCGCCGCCAGACCTTCACCTGCTCCTCGCCGTGCTTGGCCGTCGTCTCCGCCTTGTCGAGCCCCTGGAGCGCGCCGTACATGCGCTCGTTGAGGCGCCAGTGGCGGCGGACCTCGACCCACAGCTGATCGAGCTCCTGCTGCACGATGTGCATCGTGTTGATCGCCCGCTTGAGCAGCGACGTGTGGATCACGTCGAACTCGAAGCCAGCGTCCCTGAGGAGGCGCCCGCCAGCCTGGGCCTCGTCGCGACCGGCGTCGGAGAGGTCGACGTCGATCCAGCCGGTGAAGCGGTTCTCGAGGTTCCAGGCGCTCTGGCCGTGGCGCAGGAGGACGAGCTTGGTCGTGGTCATGGCGGCCACGATACGGAGCGGGGCGACCGGCGCAACGGGGTGTCACCCACCCTGCAACGTCGCGAGGTCCTGCCAGAAGCCCGGGTAGCTCACGGCGACGCACTCGCCGTCGTCGAGCGTCACCGGGCCGTCGGCCCTGAGCGCCGCGACGCCGAACGCCATGGCCAGGCGGTGGTCGCCGCGGGTCTCGAGCGTCACGCCACCCCGGAGCACGCGCGCGGGGTCGCCCACGACGTCGAGGCCGTCGGGGTGCTCGGTCACGTCCACGCCCAGCGCACGCAGACCGCGGGCGACGAACGCCAGGCGGTCCGACTCCTTGTGGCGCAGCTCCGCGGCGTCGCGGATCGCCGTCGTGCCCCTCGCGAACGCGGCGAGGACCGCGAGGACCGGCACCTCGTCGATCGCGCGCACGACGAGGTCACCCCCCAGCATCGCCGCCACGAGGCCGCCCGCCGGCGGCGTGACCCCGAGCGTGGCCGTGGGCTCCACGTCGTCCGCCTCGTCCTCGCGCACGACCTCGGCCCCCATGGCCCCGAGCACCTCGACGAGGCCCGCGCGCGTCGGGTTCACGGTCACGCCGCGCGCGCGCGCGCGCGAGCCGGGGACGAGGAGCCCCGCCGCGAGCAGGAACGCCGCCGACGAGGGATCCGCCGGCACGTCGATCGCTCGCGCGCGGGGCCGCTGGCCGCCCGGGAGGACGAGCCAGCCGTCCGCCTCGTCGAGCGTCACGTCCATGGCGCGGAGCAGGCGCTCGGTGTGGTCGCGCGAGCGAGACGGCTCGCGCACCCGCGTCGTCCCGCGGGCCGAGAGGCCCGCCAGGAGCACGGCGGACTTCACCTGCGCCGAGGCCAGCGGCGCCTCGAAGTCGATCCCGGTGAGCGCGCCGCCGCGGATGTGGACCGGCGCCGTGTCGCCAGGCGCCAGGTCGACCGTCGCCCCCATGCGCCGGAGCGGGTCCGCCACGCGGAGCATCGGCCGGCGCATGAGCGATGCGTCGCCGACGAGCGTGGCCTCGAGCGGCCGACCGGCGAGGACGCCGGTCAAGAGGCGCATCGTCGTGCCCGAGTTGCCGCAGTCGAGTCGGTCCTCGGGCGCGCGCAGGTCGCCGCCCGTGACCACCGCCTCGTCGCCCGTCCAGCGCACGTCCACGCCCAGCGCGCGCAGGCAGGCGGCCGTGCTGCGCACGTCGGCCGCGTCGAGGAGGCCGCGCGCGACCGTCGTGCCCTCGGCGACCGCGCCCAGCAGGAGCGCGCGATGCGAGATCGACTTGTCGCCCGGCGGGCGCACGTCGCCCACGAGCGGGCCGCGCGCCGGCGAGACGACGCGCGCGGTCACGTCCGGGCCAGGACGGGGCGGCCGAGCGCCTGCCCGATCGCCCGGCAGTCCGCCACGAGGCCCTCGAAGTCCTCGGGCGTGAGCGCCTGCGGGCCGTCGGAGAGCGCGCGCTCGGGGTCGGGGTGGACCTCGACGATCAGGCCGTCGGCGCCGGCGGCCAGCGCCGCCCGCCCGAGCGCCGGCACGAGCGCGCGCCGGCCGGCCGCGTGGCTCGGGTCGACGATCACCGGCAGGTGCGTCCGCTCGCGCGCCACGACGACGCCGGCCAGGTCGAGGGTCGCGCGCGTCGACGGCTCGAACGTGCGGATCCCTCGCTCGCAGAGGATCACGCGCTCGTTGCCCTCGCTCATCACGTACTCGGCGGCGAGCAGCCACTCCTCGACCGTGGCCGCCAGGCCGCGCTTGAGCAGCACCGGGAGGCCGCTCCGGCCGCAGGCGCGCAGGAGCGCGACGTTCTGCATGTTGCGCGCGCCGACCTGCAGGAGGTCGACCTTGCCGCGGAACGCCGCCACGTGCTCCGCGTCGAGCACCTCCGAGCACACCGGCACGCCGAGCGCGCGGCCGACGTCGCGCAGGACGTCGAGGCCCTCGGCGCCGAGGCCCGGGAACGCGTAGGGGCTGGTGCGGCCCTTGAACGCCCCGCCGCGCAGGACGGCGGCGCCGGCCGCGACGACGGCGCGCGCCGCGCGCTCCACCTGCTCGCGCGACTCGACGGCGCACGGGCCCGCGATCAGCGCGACCTCGCGGCCGCCGAAGGCGACCGGCGCGACGTCCTCGCCGACGCGCACGACGCTGCCCTCGGGGCGCGCGGCGCGGCCGGACCGGCGCAGGGCGTCGTCGGGGGCGGGCATGCGGTCGATGCTAACCGGGCGGCTACTCGATCGTGCAGATCGCGCTGGGGCGCTTGATCCTGAGCACCAGGCACTCGTAGACGCGGAAGGGGAAGTCCTGGTCGCGCTCGCCCAGGAACTGCACGGTCAGGTCCTCGGCCACGGCGATGTCGAAGTTCTGGTCGCCGGTCGAGAGCAGCACCGCCTTGCCGTCGGGGATCACGGGGCTGGTGTAGACCCCGTCGTCGCACAGGCGCAGGATCGCGTCCATCTCCGGCGCGAACTGGCCCTCGCGCATGCGGATCAGGCGCGCGTAGTCCTTGGCCGAGACGGCCAGGGCGAACGGCCGGTGGTGGTTGCCCTCGAGCAGCACCTCGGTCGCGTGGACGACGTCCTGGTAGGCGACGCCGAACTTCGACCAGTCGCCGCGCTTGACCGTGTTGCGCCCCTCGACGTTGAGGAGCCCCGAGATGCCGAAGCGCGGCTCGCCGTTGAACAGGAGCTGGTCCTCGCGGTCGGCCACGAAGTGGGCGGCGCGGATCGCGCGCGAGGCGTCGAGCGGCGCGCCGAGCTTCTTCGACAGCTCCACGTCGCGCCAGTGGATCACGAAGTCCTTGTAGATGATCGGGACGCGGACGTAGGTCTCCTGCACGGCGACGATCGGGTCGGCGTCGTGACGGCCGACGAGGTCGATCTCGGCGTCGCGGTCGGGGCCGTAGACCTCGAGCCGCACGCTCTCGATCCCGGCGCCCAGCGGGCCGTAGAGGCCCAGGAAGCGCCGGCCGACGAGCGTGCGCCGCGCCTCGCGGACGATCTCGCCCTGGAGGTGCTTCCACTGCTCGTCGGTCATGGGGTTGAGCATGGTGGCCACGGGGGTCTCCTTCAGCGCAGGGGGCCGAGCGGGGGGGCGGGGGCGGGCTCTTCGCGGAGCGAGCCCACCGTGAAGCCGCGCGACGCGGGGGTCGTCCCCGCGCCGCGAGCCAGGGCCGCGATCCGCTGCACGTGCTCGTCCTCCTCGACCCACAGGTGGTCGATGAGGGTCTGGCGCGTCGCGGGGGTCATGCCGGGGTCGGCCGCGACCTCCTGGAGGATCTTGCGGTGCTCGGCCTTGGCGGCGATCAGTCCCTCGATCGCCGCCGCCAGCGTCGCCCCGTGCTCGAGCTCCATCGTGGTCCCGCTCCCCCGGTGAGCGCAGGAGTCTCCGCCACCGCGGCGCGAGCGTCAACCGGGTCACGACCATGCTATGACGGCCGGCCAGGGAGGGGAGCCATGGGTCGCAAGCGGCTACAGGGGCAGCGGGCGCTGGTCACCGGCGCCTCGAGCGGGATCGGGCTCGAGCTGGCGAGGGTGCTCGCCGAGGAGGGCGCCCACCTCGTCCTCGTCGCGCGGCGCACGGAGCGCCTCGAGGCGCTCGCGGCCGAGCTGAGGCAGAAGCACGGCGTGGACGCGCGGGTCCTGACGAGCGACCTCCAGCAGCCCGACGCCGCGCGCGCGCTCTTCGAGCGGACCGAGGGCGAGGGGCTGACGATCGACGTGCTCGTCAACAACGCCGGCTTCGGCAACTACGACGACTTCGTGGCGATCCCCTGGGAGAAGCACGCGAGCATGCTCCAGGTGAACGTGGTCGCGCTCACGGAGCTCTCGCACCTGTTCCTGCCGAAGATGATCGAGCGCCGCCACGGCTTCCTCATGAACGTGGCCTCGATCGGCGCCTACCTGCCCTGCCCGACCTTCGGCGTCTACGCGGCGAGCAAGGCCTACGTGCGCAACGTCACCGAGGCGATCGACTACGAGCTCAAGGGGACCGGCGTGCGCGCGATCTCGGTCTGCCCCGGCGGCACGACGACCGAGTTCCTCGACGCGGCCAACCAGCAGCTCAAGCCCCACGCGAGCCTGGCCATGATGTCGGCCGAGCGCTGCGCGCGGATCGCCGTGAGGAAGATGCTCGGCGGCCGGCGCAACGTCGTGACCGGGTTCCTCAACTCGCTCGGCATGTGGCTCCTGCGCTTCGTGCCGCGGGGCATGTACGCCTGGATCGGCGCCCTGAGCATGGGCGCGGCCGTGGAGAAGAAGCCCCGCGCGCTGGCCGCCGCCCCGCCGCCCCCTGCCCTGCCGGGGCCGCCGGCCGGGGCCTGAGGCGGGGGCGTTTTCGCGCGGACTCCTCCCCCCCCGCGAAACCTTCCCCGGCCGCTTCGATCGGCGGGGAAGGACTTCCGCTGGCCGTCGCCATGCTGGCGGGCGCGCGGGGGCCGGGGCGAGGAGACCGGGGTGATGGACGCCCAGGAGAGGACGCCGCGCCGCGGCAAGGTGCTGGTGGTCGACGACCACGAGGACGGGCGCCTGGTCCTCGCCGACCTCCTGACCGGCGAGGGGTTCGAGCCCGCCGCCGCGGCCACCGCGAGCGAGGCGCTGGACCTCATGGCCACCTTCGCGCCCGACGTGGTCGTCCTCGACCTCCTCATGCCGCAGACCGGCGGCCTCCAGCTCGCCCCGGAGCTGCGCCGTCGCGAGCGCGTCCCGCTCCTGGCCTACACCGGCGTCGTCGAGCCGCGGCTCCTCGAGCGCGCGCGGGCCGTCGGGTTCGACCGCGTGATCACCAAGCCGGACCTTCCCGGCCTGATCGAGGCGATCACGGACGTCCTGGATCGCAGGGCGGCGCCCGCTCGTCGCGCGCGTGCCCGTCACACCTCGGTCAAACGTCAGGACCGGCGCAGAACCCGCTTGACCTGAACCCGACGATCCGCGACCGTCACGGCATGCGGCTCGCCGTCACCTCTCCGCGCCCGCTCCTCGACCTGCGTCGCTCGCCGGTCGACGACGGCTTCACCTGACGGCGCTGATGCGCTGGCCGCGGTCGCGGCCCACCAGCTCCTGACGACCCGCACTTCGCCCGACCCTCGCCCGATGACGAGCGGCGCGTGGGCCGGCGCGGGCCCTCTCCAGGTCCTCGCGACCCCGGAGCGCCGGCGCGGCGCGCGCAGCCCGCGACCGCGCCCCGGCCTCGTCACGTCCGCACCTCCCCCCACCACACACACCACGGACTCATCGAAATGACTCACACCCTCACCAGGCCCCGGCTCGCCGGGTCCCTCGTCCTCCTCCTCGGCGCGGCCAGCGCCTCCGCCACCCTCCCCGGCTGCGGCGGCTCCTCGTCGAGCGTCGGCCGCGGCGCCGGCGCGCCGCCGACGAACGTCGTCCGCATGGGCGCGGCCACGTCGCCCAAGTACGGCGCGGTGTTCGACGCCATGAAGCGCGACTTCGAACGACAGGGCCACGCCTTCGAGTACACGCTCTATCAGGACTACTTCGACCTCGGGGACGCGTTCTTCGACGGCGAGGTGGACGTCGCCTGGAACACGCCGCAGGGCCACGCGCGGGCGGTCCTGCGCAGCGGCGGCCGCGTGCTCGGCCCGATCGCGCGCGACGTCGACATCCAGTACACGGCGCACGTCGTCGTGCGGAAGGACTCGGGGATCGACACGATCCAGGACCTCGTGGGCAAGACGTTCTGCCTCGGCTCGAGCGAGTCGGCCGAGTGCTACGACGTCCCGCGGTACTACCTGCGGCAGGAGGGCCTGGACATCGAGGCGCAGTGCGTGCTCACCAGCCTCGACGGGCTGGTCGACCTCGAGATGAACGACCGCTCGACGGCGAACGACGTCCTCGACGCGATCACCGCCGGGCAGGTGCACGCCGGCGCGGTCGGCGAGAAGAGCACGCGCGCCCTGCGCGCCGACCCGACCTCGCCGCTCAAGGTGATCTGGGTCTCGCCGCCCTTCACGCACTGCATCTTCACGACCCACGCCGACTACCACCCTGGCCTCCTGAGCACGTTCCGCACGGTCCTCCTCTCGGAGCACATGAACGACCCGATCGGGCGCGAGGTGCTCGTCAACGAGGGCAATGACCGGATCTGGGTCGACAGCGCCAACGAGCGCGACAGCGTGTGGGGCTTCGAAGCGCTCGTGGCGAGCATCCGTGGCCAGCCGCTGACCCGGACGCGCCCCGCCGGGCTCGTGATCCGCATCGGCGCCGTGTGCACCACGCCGCAGATCGCATCGTTCCGGGCGCTGGCCCGCTACTTCAGGAAGGCGGGCGAGCCGAACCTGGTCTACGTGCTCTACGGCACCCAGGCGCAGCTCGACGCCGCCCTCCACGCGGGCAAGGTCGACCTGGCCTGGAACGGCGCGCTGGCGCACGCCCGCGCGCTCGAGCGCACGAACGGCACGGCGCTGGCGGCGGTCGCCCGCGACACGGACCTGGCCACGCGCCTCCACGTCGTCGTCCCGAAGGGGGCGGGGATCGCCGACCTGGCCGACCTCGCCGGCCGGACGCTCGTCCTGGGGAGCGAGGAGGACGCGGCGCTGTCCGCGCTGCCGCGGCACCTCCTGCCGGCGGCGGGGCTGGACCTGTCGCGGGTCACCCTCATGAGCCTCGACGGCCGGCGGGATGCCGAGTGGCGCTACGTCGACGACGCCGCGGCCGTGGTCGCGGCGGTGACGGGCGGCGTGGGCGACGCGGGCGTCGTCGACCAGGCCGTGGCCGACGCGATCGCCGCCGACCCGGCGCACCCGCTCGTGGTGCTCTGGTCGTCGCCGCCGTTCGGCGGGCGCGTGGTCACGGCGCTCGACACGATCGACCCGGCGGTCCTCGCGCGCTTCCGGCAGGTCATGCTCGGCATGACGCTCGCCGACGCGACCGGCAACACGGTGCTCGTCAACGAGCGCGCGACGGCCTGGCACGTCGGCTCGAACGACGGCTACGCGGCGCTGCGGGCGGCGATCGTCCAGCAGCAGCTCCCGCTCACGACCTCGCGATGAGCCCGAACGCCGCGCGGCGGGAGCGCCCGCCGCGCGGCGCCCGCCGGCGTGATAGGGTCCCGCCATGGACGCGCACGCCAGCTGGGACGCGGGCGACATGGGCTGCGGCGAGCTCGTCCTCGCGCTGCGGGGACGCCTGCTCGCCCTCCCCGCCCTGAGCCTCCTGCACCTCGTCGCGCGCGACCCCGGCGCGCGCGAGGACCTGCCGGCGTGGTGCCGGATGACCGGCCACACGCTCGAGCGCGCCGAACACCCCGACTACTGGATCCGACGGAAGGAGTGACCCATGCCTGGCCTGTTCTGCGTCAGCCTGACCCACGCCAAGGACGACGCCGACCGCGCGACGGTCGCCTTCGTCGTCGCCAACGCCGCCGTGGCCTCCGACAAGGAGACCATGGTCTTCCTCAGCACCGAGGGCGTGCGGCTGGCCGTGAAGGGCTACGCCGACGACGTGCACGAGGAGGGCTTCGCGCCGCTGCGCGAGCTCATGGCCGGCTTCGTCGCCGCTGGCGGCAAGGTGTACGTGTGCTCCCCGTGCTTCAAGCGGCGCAAGCTCGACGAGGGCGCCCTGATCGACGGCGCCACGATCGTCGGCGGCGCGAAGCTGGTCGAGTTCCTCGGCCAGGGCGCGCCCTGCGTCAGCTACTGACGTGGAGCCCGGCGCGCCCTCGCCGCCTCCCGACGCCAGCTTCGACGGCGGCGACCTCGACTGCGGCAACGGCCTCCTGCTCCTGATCCGCCGCCACATGGACCCGCTGGCGCGCGGCCAGGTGCTGGAGGTCCGCTCGACGGACACCTCCGTCGAGGAGGACCTGCCCGCCTGGTGCCGCCTCACGGGCAACGAGCTCGTGGCCTGGTCGCGCGAGGGCCGGCAGCGCCGCTACCTCGTGTGCAAGGGGACCCTCGCCGAGCGCGTCGACGCCGCGCCGCGGCCGCGCTTCGTCCCGCCGCGCGAGGTCGTGGCCGTCGCCGCGGCGGGCCCGCTCCCCGCGCCGGCGCCGGCGCCGGCCCTGCCGCCCCTGGCGGTCATGGGCCTCGGGAGCTGGCCCCGGCCGCGGTGGCTCCTGCGCGCGTTGCGCGAGCGCGTCGAGGGGAGGCTCGACGAGGCCGGGTTCGAGGAGGCCGCCGACGACGCCGTACGCCTGTGCGTCCAGGCGCAGCTCGCGGCCGGGGTCGACGTGGTCACGGACGGCGAGCAGCGGCGCGACGCCTACGCCAGCTTCGTCGCCGGGCGGCTGGACAACTGCCAGCTGATCCCGCTCACCGACCTCCTCCCGCTCGTCGACGACCCCGCCGCGTTCGAGGCCGAGCTGCGCGCGCTGGAGGTGCCGGCGGGGGAGGTGCGCCACCCGGCCGTCTTCGGGCCGCTGGGGCGGCGCCGCCCGCTGGCCGGGCACGAGCTGGCCTTCGCCCGCGGGCTCACCGAGCGGCCCGTGAAGGTCGCCCTCCCGGGACCGTACCTGCTCACCCGCACCATGTGGATGGAGTGCATCTCCGACCGCGCCTACGCCTCGCGCGAGGCGCTCGCCCGCGACGTGGTGCGCGTCCTGCGCGAGGAGGTGGCCCACCTCCTCGCCGGCGGGGCGGCCCTCGTGCAGCTCGACGAGCCGGTGCTCACCGAGGTCGTGTTCTCGGGCGCGCGGGGGCAGCGGAGCTTCATGTGCGGCGCCCTCGGGCACAAGCTCGCCCCGGACGTCGAGCTGGGCTTCGCTCACGACCTGCTGGCGGAGGTGACGCGCGGCCTCCCTCGCGAGCGCCTGGCCCTGCACGTGTGCCGCGGCAACTGGAGCAAGGACGAGCGGGTCGCCCTGGCGGGCGACTACGGCCCCCTCCTCGGCTTCCTGCGCCGCGCGCCGGTGGGGACCGTGCTCCTCGAGGCGGCCACGCCGCGGGCGGGCGACCTCGAGGCCCTCCGCGCCCTCCCCGACGACCTGCGCGTGGGCGTCGGCGTCGTCGACCAGAAGCTCGACGCCGTCGAGGCGCTGCCCGACGTGCTCGCGCGCGCCCGACGTGCGGTCGACCTCCTGGGCCGGGAGCGCGTGCTGCTCACGCCCGACTGCGGCTTCGCCACCTTCGCCGACTGCCCCCTGGCCTCCGCGGAGGTCGCCCGGGCGAAGCTGGCCGTGGTCGCCCGCGCGGCGGCGGCGCTCCGCTGACCCGTGAGCCCTCAGGGCTGCTTCGTCTTGCCCTTGGCCCCCCGCCCCGGCTGCTGCGGGGTGCGCTCGTCGCGCCGCCCGCCGCGCCCGCGCCGGGCCGCGGCGCCGCCGCGCCCGCGCTCGTCCTCCGGCTCGACCTCGCGCTCGACCGGCTTGCGACGCTTCTCGCGGTCGATCAGCGCCAGGACGTCGGCCACGCCGGGCTCGATCGGCCCCAGGTCGACCGACACCTCGCGCGCGACCGTCTTCTCCTCCTGCGTCCTCTCCGCCAGACGGCGCTTGCTCGCCCGCTTGCGCGAGCCCTGCTGCGCGCCCGACTTGACCTGCTTGTTCTTCGCCCGGGCCATCAGGCCTCCTCGTCAGTCGTCCCCCAGGTTCGCCCCCTGCCGGCGGAGCTCGCCCTGCACCGCCGCGATGTCGACGTCGTGCGGGCTCCGGCCGGTCCTCGCCGCCAGCGCCGCGCACACCCCCGCGCCCTGCCCGGTCGCCATGGCGATCGGCATGACCCTGTAGGACGAGTGCGCCTCGTGCGTGCCGGAGATGCAGCGCCCGGCGACGAGCAGCCGGTCGACCCCGCGCGGCAGGAGGGCGCGCAGGGGGAGGTCGTAGGCCTCCCCCGGCGGCACGCGCTTGAGGACCGTGCCCTTGCCGGCCGGGTTGTGGATGTCGACCGGGTAGGTGCCGCGCGCGATCACGTCCTCGAAGCGCCGCGCGCCGAGGATGTCGTCGGCCGTGAGCTGATACTCGCCCACGACCCGCCGCGTCTCGCGCACGCCGATCGTCGTGCCGCTCTGGACGACGTAGGCCGCCTCGAAGCCCGGGACGTACTTGCGGAAGAAGGCCGCCAGCTGGCGCAGCTGCCGGCGCGCCTCCCACTCGGCGCGCGTCAGGTCCCACACGTCGATCCCCAGGGCGCGCGTGACCCGCGTCGTGTTCACGGCCACCTCGCGCGGGTGGGGCGTGCCGAAGAAGAGGATGTCCTCCCGGGCCAGGTCCAGCTCGCCGGCCTCCGCCGCCGTCCTGACCAGGTCCCACAGGCCGTGGACCGAGCGCCACTGGTCGGGGTGGGCGCGCGCGTAGCCGTCGAAGGCGGCGCGCTCGAAGTCGGCGATCCTGAACATGAGCGTCATGGGCTGGACGAGGCCGTCGTCGCGGCCGACCTCGAACGCGGCGCCGGCGCGGGCGGCGACGTCGCCGTCGCCGGTCGCGTCGACGACGACGCGGGCCTCGACGACCACGGGCCCCGACTTGGTCTCGAACACCACACCGCGCGGGCCGCCGCGGCCGGGGAGGGCGTCGCTCGCGAGGGCGTGGAAGAGGAAGCGGACGCCGGCCTCGTCGAGGAGCTCGAGCGCCGTGAGCTTGAACACCTCCGGGTCGAACGGGACGACGAAGCCGGTCTCGAGCGACGGCGGGATCGCGCCGCCGCGCTCGACGAGCTTCTCCAGCAGGTCGCGCACGACGCCGGCGATCACGGGGTGCCCCGGGCCGTGGTCGTCGGGCATCAGGCTGCGCACACCCTGCTTCTCGAAGACCGGCCGCTGCGTGTGCCACGACATGAGCGGCATGACGAGCGCCGCGGTGGCGTTGCCGCCGAGGAAGCCGTGGCGCTCGGCGAGCACGACCCGGGCCCCGGCGCGCGCGGCGCCGACCGCCGCCCCCAGGCCCGCGGGCCCGCCGCCGACGACGAGGACGTCGGCCTCGGCGGCGACGACGGCCCGCCGGGGGGCCAGGGTCACGTCACGGGGGCGCTCGGGGCGGTCGAGGGGCGGCACGGCTAGCCCTGCTCCACACGGGCCGGGTCCTGCGGGGCCAGGAGGTCGGTCGGCCGCTCGAACCCGCGGCGTCGCGCCACGAGCTCGAGCAGCCTGGCGTGTGTGCGACGCGCCCGGGCCCGGAGCTCCTCGCGCCCCGCCCCCAGGCGCGCGCGCAGCGCCTCGCGGTGGTCCCACGTGCGGTCGATCGTCGCCAGGAGCCGCCCGACGCTCGTCTGCTCCAGCGGCGGCGCCGGGAGCTGCAGCTCCTCGACCAGGCCGCGCACCTTGGACGCGTAGGGGAGCGCCACGAAGGGGACGCCCTGGAGCAGGGCGAAGATGAGGAAGTGCAGCCGCATGCCGACGGCGAAGCCGGTGCGACCGATCAGCGTCAGGAGCTGGCCCGGCGTGTAGTCGCGCCGGAGCACGTGCGCCCGCTCGGCCATGCGCATGCGCGCGACGACGGCGTGGCTCTGCTGGAGGTCCTCGTTGCGCCGCTCCATGGGCACGAAGACCACCTGCGCGTCGAGGCGGTCGGCCACGAAGTCGGCCGCGTTGGCCAGGAGCGCGTGGTAGTGCTCCACGTCGAGGTCCGGCGCGGCCGGGCCGGGCTCGCGCACGGAGAAGGCCACCAGGCAGCGCTCGCGGTCGAGCGCCTGGAGCTCCGCGGCCGTGTCGTCCGGGAGCGCCTCGGGCTCGAGGAGGAGCGCCGGGTCGGCGGTGAGCTCCACGTCGGCGCGCACGCCGATCTCCTCGAGCAGCCGCTTGCTCTGCCGATCGCGGACGGTCACGACCGCCGCGTGGTCGAGCGCGTCTCGCACGGCGTCGCGGAGCTGCGGCCCGGCGAGCGGGCCCACGCTCACCGCGTAGACGACCACCGGCACGCCGAGCTCGTGCGCCAGCTGGACCTCGCGCAGGAAGTGCTCCGCCTCGCCGTCGAAGAGGATCCCGCCGCCGCCGAGGAGCAGCACGTCGAGCCGGGCGACCTCCTGGCGCGCCTCGTCTCGCGACAGGTCACGGATGGCCACCGCCCGCTCCACCTGGTGGCGCCGCAGCGTGTCAGCGCTGTCCCGCGTGTAGACCGTCAGCTCCGCCGTCAGCGAGCCCCGTACCTGGGCGAGGAGCGCGTGCAAGATCGCCTCGTCGCCCATGTTGAGCCCGCCGTACGAGCCGGAGACCCCGATCCGCAGCCGCTCGCCGGGACCGTCCATGGAAGCCCCTCCCACCCCACCGGGCGCAGAGCGAGGGGCAGGCCGCGCGCGGTAGGATCCTGACGTCGGGAGGGGACGCCCGTGACCGCGCCTCGCCTCGGTGAGCTGGCCGTGCAGGCCGGGCTGCTGGACGCGCGCAAGCTCGAGGAGGTCGTGCGCCTGCAGCGCGAGCGGGCCGCGCGGGGGGACGTCCGCCGCCTGGGCGAGCTCCTCGTGGAGCGCGTGGGCCTCAAGCGCCCCGCCGTGCGGGACCTGCTCGGCCGCCAGGGGGTCGTCCCCGCCCTGTGCCTCCTGTGCCGCGCGCGCTTCAACGCGCTCTCCTTCCGCGGCGGGCGCGGGTGCCTCCGCTGCGGCCGGCGCCTCGAGCCCGCCCCGATCGACGCGCCGCTGGCCGTCGAGGACGCCGTGGCCGACCCGGGCCCCGCGGGCGACGCGCTGCTCGCCGAGCACCGCCGCGCCCTGCCGGCGATCGGGCGCTACCCGGTCCTGGGCGAGCTCGGCCGGGGCGGCATGGGCGTCGTCTACAAGGCCTGGTCGGCGGAGCTGAGCCGACCGGTCGCCCTCAAGTGCATGCTCGACCCCGACCGCGCGGGCTACGAGGACGTGACCAGGTTCCGCCGCGAGGCGCAGCTCACCTGCTCGCTCCACCACCCCGGCTTCGTGCGCGGGCTCGGCTTCGAGCAGGCCGGCGAGGTCGGCGTGGCGGTCATGGAGTACCTCGAGGGCGTCGGCCTCGAGGTGCTCCTCCCCTCGGGCGCCCTCACGCTCGAGCAGGTCGTCCGCCTGGGCGCCCGGGTCGCGCACGCGCTGCACCACGCGCACCAGGCCGGGCTGATCCACCGCGACGTGAAGCCCGCCAACGTGATCCTCTGCCGCGACGGCCGGCCCGTCCTCGTCGACCTCGGGATCGCCAAGGACGCGGGCGAGTCGGTCTCGCTGACGCTGGAGGGGCAGGTGCTCGGGAGCATCGCCTACATGGCGCCCGAGTACCTCCGGGGCGGCGTGGAGGCGCTCGGGCCGTCCTGCGACGTCTACGCGCTCGGCGTGATCCTCTACGACGCGCTGACCGACGGGGCCCACCCGTTCGGCGACGCGCGCGAGGAGGACGCCCTGGTCCAGGCGATCGTCCGGGACGAGCCGACCCCCGCCGCGACGCGCCAGCCGCGCCTGCCCAGGGCGCTGGCCGCCGTCGTCGACCGCGCCGTCGCCAGGGACCCGGCGGCGCGCCACCCCACGGCGCAGGCGCTGGCCCGCGACCTCGACCTGTTCGCGGCGACGCTGGGCTTCCCGCCCGACGGCGGGCTGGCGCCGCAGGAGGTCGAGGCGGCCTTCGTGCGCGCCGGGCAGGCGCTGAGCAAGGGGACGCGCCTGCCGGCGCTCGGAGGGGCGCCGTGATCCCCGGCCACGCGGTCGAGGGCGAGCTGGGGCGCGGCGGGTTCGGGCGGGTCCTGCGCGCGCGGAACCTGGCGACCGGCGCCGTCCGCGCGGTCAAGGTCCTCGAGCACGTCGCCGGCCCCGAGGAGGTCGAGCGCTTCCGCCGCGAGGGCGAGCTCCTGGCCCGGCTCGGCGGGCCCGGGGTGGTCCCCGTCCACGAGGCGGGCGTCGATCGGGGGCGCCTCTACCTGATCATGGACCTGATGCCCGGCGGGTCGCTCCGCGCGCGCATGGCGCCCGGCCAGCCCTGGCCCTGGCGGGAGGCGGCCGCGCTCGTCGCCGCCCTCGCCCGCGCGCTCGCGCCGGCCCACGCGGCGGGGATCGTCCACCGCGACCTCAAGCCCGAGAACGTGCTCTTCGACGAGCAGGGCGCGCCGCGCGTCGCCGACTTCGGCTGCGCGCGCGACGCCACGGCCCGCTCGCTCACGGAGACCGGCGTGGCGCTCGGCACGCCCAGCTACATGGCCCCCGAGCAGCTCGGCGGCGAGCGCGTCGACGCGCGCGCCGACGTGTGGTCGCTCGGCGTGCTCCTGCACGAGCTCCTGGCCGGCGAGCGGCCGTTCGCGGGGCGGACGCCGCTCGAGCTCCTGCACCGCACGCTCACCGGCGCGCGCGCCCCCCTCGACCGGCGCCTCGGCGTCCCGCCGGCGCTCGAGGCGGTCCTCGACCGGTCCCTCGCCCTGGACCGCGAGGCGCGCCCGGCGGACGGCGCGGCGCTGGCCGGCGCGCTCGAGGCCGCCACGACCGCCCGCGCCGGCGGGCGTCGGCTCCCCGCGCGCTTGGCCGCGACCGGGGTCGCGGCGGCGCTCGTGGTCGGCGCGTTGGCGCTCTTCGCCGCCACGTCCACGACCACGACCCCGGACCTGGCGCGCCCGCCGACCGCCACCCCCGCGCCGGCGACCCCGAGCGCGACCGGCGTCACCGCCCTCGCCGCCGACCCCCGCGTGCCGGTCGCCGAGGTCGAGGAGGCGGCCCGGGCGGCGCTGGAGCGCGGGGCCGGGGAGAGCGCCGAGGACCTCGCGCGCGCCGCCGCGGCCCGCCCCGGGTCCCGCGCGCTGGCGACGCTCGCCGGCGCCGCGCTCCTGGCCGCAGGCGAGCGCGCCCCCGCCCTCGAGCTCCTCGCCGCTGGCGACCCACCGGGCGTCGGGCTGGGCGAGCTCGTCCGGGCGACCGACGCCCTCCTCGCCTGGCTCCTGGAGTCGGAGGAGCAGCCGAAGCGAGAGCTGCCGCCCCCCCCGGAGCTCGTGCACCCCCTCGCGCGGGTCGCCGGGTCGCCGTTCGCCGCTCGCGCGGCCGACGCGCTCGCCCCCCTCACCGCGCTCGCCGTCGCCCGCGCGAGCGCCCTGGGAGAAAACGAGAACAGCGTCCTCCGGCCCGGCTGGCGCCGGCTCGCGCCCCTCGCCGGCGAACGCCGGCTCCCGGCGGAGCTCCGCGGCGGCTTGGCCCTGTTCGGCGACGTCCAGGACGGCGACCTGCGGATCAAGCTCGGCAAGGAGGTGGCGGGCGCCAACCCGCTCCTGGCCGCGAGCCTGCTCCTCAGCGGCGTCCACCTCGGCGGCGCCGTCGACGCTGACGACGGCGCGCTGGAGGAGGCCCTGCGGCTCGCGCGCGCGCCCGAGGGGGTGGCCCCGTCCCGCTGGCGCGCGCGGCTGATCGCCGAGACGGCCGGCACGCTCGCCGAGCGCACCCACAGGCGGTCCGCCGACCAGGCCCCGGTCGCGGTCGACGACCGGATCCTGCGCCTCGCGGCGCTCCACCTCGAGGCGTTCCTCGCCGGCGAGGCGCTCCCCGCCGACGCCTCCTGGCGCCAGCGCCCGACCCGATCCCTCCTCGAGGCGCTCGGCCACGTCCCGCCGCTGGGCCAGGTCGTCGTGGAGCGCCTCGCGCCCCTGCCCGGGGGCGCCGCGGAGCGGCGCCTCGTGCTCGCGGCGGCGCAGGTGGGGGCGGCCGGGGTCGACCCCGAGCGGCTGCTCGCCGACGCGCTCGCGGACGCGGCGGAGGCGCCGCGCGACGTCCGCGTCGCCGCGGCCACGTCGGCCGCCCGTCGCCAGTTCAATTTCGCGGTCTCGGTCGGCGCCGCCGACACGCTCGCAGCCGCGCGCGCCGCCCGCCTGACGCTGACGGCGTTCGACCTGACCGAGGCCCGCGGCGAGGCGCAGCTCCCCCTGGCGAGGCTGTTCGCCCAGGTGGTCGACTGGGCGCTGCAGGGGGCGAGGCCGCCGCTCGCGCTGCCGCCGGTCGACGGGCGCCCACCGCCGAGCACGGCGGAGGACGAGTACCTCCGCGCGCTGTGGCTCGCGGCCCTGGGTCGGGTCGACGAGGCCGACGCCGCGCTCGCGGCGGCCCGGCGCAGGGGCGCGCCGGACCACACCCTCGGCGACAGGGTGGAGTGGACGCTCGCCCGCGCCGCCGGCCGGCGCTGACGGAGCGAGCCCTACCGGTAGCGCGCCCCCGTCGCGAAGTCGCGCACGGCGATCCGGCGCGCGCGCGCCCGGGGCGGGCGGAGGACCGTCGCGAGGGGCTCCGACGCGGCGCGCGCCCGCAGGGCCTCGAGGTCGTCGGCGCCGAGGCCGAAGGCGCGCGCCACCGCCGCGTCCACCGCGGCCTCGGTCACCCGGAGCGCGGCCGCGTCGCCCGCCCTGGACTGGTCACGGGCCGCGCGCCCGAGGGCGGCCAGGTCGGCCGCCCGGGCGGCGGAGAGGGCCGGGACGGGGAGGGCGTTGATCACGCCCGAGTAGAAGGTCGCCCGGTGGGAGCCCGCCAGCGCCCCGGCGCGCAGGAGCAGGAACGCGTACGCGCGCAGCGGCAGCGAGTTCAGGACGGCGCACAGCGCGTGCGGCGCCGCGTCGAGCGGCGTCCCCGGCGCGCGCACGACCATCACCGTGTTGCGCGCGAAGAAGGGGCCGTCGTCGCCGTCGTCGACGGCGGCCTGCGTGGTGAGCGCGATCCGCGCCATGACGACCTTCGGCCCGGCGAAGAACGCCTCGGTCTTGGGGTCCGACATGGCCTCGGGGCGGTAGTCGATCACGCGCCCGGCCCAGTCGATCGACCAGGCGCGCACCTCGCGGCCGTCGAGGAGCGGGCGCGGGCGGACGAACGCCTCCGCCCCGGGCGACCCTGCGTCGGCGATCAGCGCCCCGGCGCGCGCGCGGCCGGTGCGGATCGCCAGGCCGTAGCCGGCGACGAGCGGGCGGGGCGCCCGCTCGAGGGCGCCCAGGAGCGGCAGGTCGCCCTCGCGGACCTCGACCGGCCAGCGCCCGCGCCCCAGCGCCGCCCACTCCCCCTGCGGGGCGCGGCCCCAGCCGACGACGAGCGGCGCGCCGCGCGCGGCGCCGAGCGCGACGGCGTGGTCGGGGGGCGGCGGCGCGCGCCGGGCCACGAGGACGCAGGGGATCACCGCGGCGGCGCTGAACTGCGGCGGCGCCCACTCGAACCCGACGAGGCGCTCGAGCGTGACCTCGGCCAGGCGGGCGCGCAGGCCCTCCGCCGCGCGCGCGTCGCACACGCCCTGGGTGAGGACGAACGCCAGGCGGCCGCCCGGGCGGGCCCAGTCGAGCGCCCGGCGCACGAAGTAGGCGGCGAGGTCGACGTTGCCGGCGCCGAGGTCCGGCCAGCGCGCCCGCAGCGCCGCCCGGCGATCGGCCGTCAGGCGCTCGCCCCGGACGTAGGGCGGGTTGCCGACCACGAGGTCGAACGCCCCCGCGGGCCAGCGCGGGTCGTCGTCGAGCGCGTCGCCGAGGTGCACGGGCGGCAGCGGCGCGCCCGCGCGTCCGGCGCGCGCGGCCTCCAGCGCCAGGCGCAGGCGCGCCGCCCGGCAGGCGAACGGGTGCACCTCGACGCCGACCAGGCGCGCGGCGAGGTCGCGCGGCCGCGCGCCCACCTCGACCGCGCGGGCCCACGCGCGGGCGAGGAACGCGCCGCGGCCGGCGGCGGGCTCGAGGAGCGCCCCCGTCCGTCCCACCCGGCGAGGTCCAGGACGAGGTCGACCAGGGCGGCCTCGGTGTCGACCGCCCCGCGCCGCTTCACCGGCGCGGCCGGGAAGGTGCGCGGGAACGGGTCGCGCGGGTCGAGCGGCGCGTCGGGCGCCGCCGCCGCGCGCGCGCGGGCGCGCGCCCCCGCGCCCGGAGCGGCGCGCAGGGCGCGCTCGACGAGGTCGTCGGGCGGGTGCGCCGGGGCGGCGCCGGCGCGCGCGGCGCGCGCGTCGGCGAGCAGCGCCTCGGCCGCGTGGTCGAGGAGCTGGGCCGGCTCGAGCCCGCCCAGGGCGGCGCGCGCGGCCGGGGGGAGCGCCGCGAGGGCCTCGGCGGCGGCCCTGCGGGCGCGCGGCGCGTCGAGGGCGGCGCGGACCTGGCTCCAGGGGTCGAGGCGGGCGGCGCAGGTCACGGGTCGAGCCTACCCGGCCGGGGCGACAGTCAGGGCCGGGCGACCGGCTCGGGGGCGCGCGGCGCGGGCACCTCGGCCAGGTGGCGCGCGCGTGCGCGCGCCGCCAGCGCGGTCACGAGGCCCAGGGGGAGGCCGTAGGTGAGCGCGTGCAGGGCCAGCATCGGCACCTGCGGGAGGTCGAGGAACCAGGCGTAGCCCGCGCGGCCGACGAGCTGCACGTTGACGAACCACAGGGCCAGGCCGTAGAGCGCGCCCGCGGCGGCGTTCACGTCGAGCCGGAGCCTGGCCCTCGGGATCATGGACCTGTGGAGCACCCCGTAGAGCCAGCCGAACAGGCCCGAGAGGACGACGTGCGCGACCAGGCCCATGGTGAGCGCGCCCCAGAGGTTCAGCGCGGGCGAGGTCCCGTACTCGCCGAGCAGGATGCTCGCGTTCAGCCGGACCACCGCGACCGGGCCCAGGGCCAGGCACGAGGCGAGGGCGAAGGCCGCCCCGGCGACCTCCCCGAGGCCGACGGCCATGAGGCCCGGGACACGGGTGGTCTCGTCGGTGGGTCGCATGGTCGCCCTCCTCGCCCCTGCCGGAGGCAAGCCGGGTGCCGCGGGGCGAGGCGCGGCCCGCGCCGGGGCCGCCGGCGGGCCGGGACGCGGGCGACCCCGGCCATGGGACGCCCGCGGCGCGCGCGCCGCGGCGTGAGACGACACACATGACACCGGCCTTGTGCAAACGCGTGTCACTCTTGATAGGCTGCCTACCAGCACCCAGCACCAGGGAGGCGGCGTGGCGAAGCGAACGCGTCGGCGCGGGGAGACCCCCCGCCCGCCTGGCCGGCGGGGCGGGCGCAAGCCCGGCAAGTGGGAGCTGGTCGACCCCCTCGAGTTCCGCACCTGGCGCGAGCAGCACCGCCTCTCGCGCGCCCGCCTCGCCGCGCTGCTGAGCGTCAGCGCCACCTCGATCCAGAACTGGGAGGTGGGCCACGCGGTGCCGTCGCACCCGCATCAGCAGCGGCTGGCCGAGCTCATGAAGACGCCGGGCGTGGCCTCGCTCGCCGCCGGCGCCCGACCGGGCGGCCCGGCGGCCGCGGGCGACGACCCCGCGACGATCG
The DNA here is from genome assembly GCA_023954375.1 of Planctomycetota bacterium. Taxonomy (GTDB): domain Bacteria; phylum Planctomycetota; class J058; order J058; family J058; genus JAMLIC01. Next base: position 253,918 of record JAMLIC010000004.1, on the reverse strand, counting down.
GCGCCACGGGGGCGATCGTCACCGCCTACCTGCGTCGCGCCCCGGACCTGGACCAGGAGGAGCTCCTGGGCCTGATCCGCGCCGTCCGGCAGGCGCTGGCGTAGGTCACTTCCGCCCGAGGACGCCCGCCTGCTCGGCCGAGAGGCCGTGGTAGGCGGCGACCAGGAGCGACGGCCAGAGCAGCACGTCGATCAGCTGCGAGAGCACGCCCAGCGGCACGCGCAGGCCGGTCACCGCGCCGACGGCCCCGAGCACGCTCCCCAGGACGACCACGACCACGAAGTAGGCCACGACCAGCAGGCCGAAGCTCGCCAGGTGCCCCCGGACCAGCTCCCACGCGCGCGCGAGCGCCGCGTGGGCGGAGCGCTCCTCGAGGACCACGACCGGCACGGCGAGGCCGAGGACGGTGAAGATCGGCAGGAGCCCGACGGAGAGGCCGCCGAGGACGAGGAGGAGCGCCGGCAGCGGACCGGCCCCGGCGTTGACGACCCAGGCGGCGCCGAGCACGAGGACCGCGAAGGGCAGGAAGAGGAGCGCCACGACGACGAGCACGCCGAGCAGGCGCGGGGCGCTGGCGAGGAACCGCCACCAGGCCTCGCGGAAGGCCTCGCCGAGCGGGAGCCGCCGCCCGCGGATCGCGTGGTCGAGGAACACGGCGCAGCCGGCCGGGACCAGGAAGAGGAAGTGCGTGAGGAGCATCCCGACGCTCGCGGCGACGAACACCGCGGCGAGGAGGTCGGTGAGCCACGTCGCCTGCCCGTCGTAGGTCACCTGGAAGGCGAGCCCGGAGAGGACGATCGGCAGGGCGAACACCGTGAACGTGGCCAGGACCGAGAACGCGGTCCAGCCGACGAGCCGGCCGAGGCTGCCGAGCATGGCCGTCATCGCCAGCCGGGGGGTGGCGAGGAGGCCGAAGTCGATCGGGAGCGCGCCGCCGAGGTGGCGCTCCTCGGCGCAGCGCGCGCAGAAGTGGTCGACCGGGGCGGGCGCCCAGCACGCCGCGCAGGCGTGCGCGCCGCAGCCCGCGCAGCGGCCCTCGGCCGTGCGGCGCGGGTGGCGCGCGCAGGCCGGACCGCGGGCGCGGCGGAGGCGGCTGCTGGCCGTGACCTGGGGCGAGGCCGAGGCCTCGGGCTTGCGCTCGGGCACGACGACCACCCCGCGGCAGCGCGGGCAGCGCATGCGCCGGCCGGGCTCGCGGCGGCTCACGTCGTACTGGGTGTCGCACCCCGGGCACGAGACGAGGACGGGTTGGCTCACGCGGTCCCTTCTACGAGCCGACGAGCTCCAGGAACAGGGCCTCGTAGGCGTCCGTCACGGCGTCCCAGCGGTAGCGCGCCTCGACCCGCGCGCGGGCGCGCGCGCGCAGCGCGGCGGCGAGCGAGGCGTCCTCGAGGAGCCGGCGGGCGGCGGCCACGAACGTCGGGCCGGAGGTGTAGTAGAGCCCGGCGTCGCCGAGGACCTCGCGGTGCTCCGGGACGTCGTTGGCGACCACGGCGCCGCCGAGCGACATGGCCTCGAGGAGCGCCGGGTGCGTGCCGCCGACCTCGCCCGCGGCGACGTAGCAGGCGGCGTGCGCCTGGAGCGACAGGTAGGGCCGCCCGTAGACGCCGCCGAGCACGCGCACGCGGGCCCCCGCGGCGGCGCGGAGCCGCCGCTTGTACTCGTCGGCGTAGGGCGCGTCGCCCACGATCGCCAGCGGCGTGTCGACCCCGGCGGCCGTCCACGCCTCGGCCAGGAGCAGGGCGTTGTTCTCCGGCTCGAGCCGCCCCACGGCGAGGACGTAGCGCCCGGGCTCGAGGCCGAACGCGGCGAGGTCGGCCGCGTCCACGTCGCGCGGGCCGGCGCGGTCGCCGCCGTAGGGGATCACCGGGAGGGTCCGGCCGTGGCGGCGCGCGTAGGCCTGCGCGATGACGTCGGCGTCGGCCAGGGCGCGGTCGGGGAGGCGCAGGGCGAGCCGCTCGCCCACCTCGTACCACAGGCGCCCGAGCACGCCCCACTTCCGGCGCAGGCGGTCGAGCCCGTCCACGTTGACGACCACGCGGGCGCCGCCGCGGCGCAGGAGCGGCACGGCGAACGCGTTGGCTGCGTTGCACAGCACGACCACGTCGTGCCCGGCGCGGGCGGCGACGCGGGCCGTGAGCAGGGTGTGGAGCGGCGTCTCGAGGTGCTTGCCCCGCGGCGACGCGACCGGCACGACGTGGATCCCGTCGTGCACGCGCCGCGCCTCGCCCACGTAGGGCACCCGCCCGTAGACCGTCACGCGGTGGCCGCGCGCGGCCAGGCGCCGGCCCAGCTCCTCGGCGAACGTCTCGAACCCGCCGTAGGAGGCGGGCACGCCCCGCGTGCCGGCGATCGCCACGTCGCGGGCGCGCGCGGGCGCCGCCGGCGCCCGCGCCGCGCGGTCCGTCGCGCGGGCCGTCGCGCGGGCTGGCGGCGGCGACGCCCACGCCGGGGCCCCGCGGCGGCCCCCTCCATGGCCCCCCAGGTGCGCGTCGAACGCCATGCCTGCCGGCCCCCTCCCGGCTGGGCCCCAGTATGCCCGCTCCCGTCCTTCGGGGGGGTCCCGGGGGGCGCGAGTCGGCGTCCTTGAGGTATGGTGTGCGCACGCCCGACACTCGGGGTCGGGCGGGAGGCCCCATCGTCTAGCGGTTAGGACACGGCCCTTTCAAGGCCGCGACGCGGGTTCGAGTCCCGTTGGGGTCAACGGACGACCAGAGGGGCGGGGAGCACATGGGGGAGCCCTCACAGCTCACGGATTTCTTCCGCGAGCACGCGAAGACGGCGAAGAACGAGTTCCTGGAGCGGTTCCCGGGGGCCTTCGTCCTCGGCCGCTTCCGGGCCACCCCGCCGGTGATCGTCTTCCTCCCCGCGCAGGACGGGGTCCGCGTCAGCGCGGGGGCCGAGGAGGACTGCGACATCCCGTTCGAGCTCGACCAGACGCTCGACCCGATCCACGTCGTGGTCGCCTATCACCCTGGCTTCCGCGGCTGGACGGTGACCGAGGAGGAGCGGACCAACTTCGGCACGACGATCGACGGCGAGCGCCTGACGCCGCTGCGCCCGCTGCTCCTCCGCGACCGGCAGGTCGTCAAGCTGGGCGGCGCCCTCTCCGAGCTGCAGTTCTACACCTCCGAGACGCTGTGGACCCGCATGAACAAGGCCGGGATCACCCGCTCGGCCCCGAAGCAGAAGAAGCCCGCGCCCGCGCCCTCCTCGGAGGAGCTCACGAGCTCGCGCGAGGAGTTCGACTCGGAGGACCTGCAGCTGTAGCAGGCCAAGGCCTCACGCCGGCGGCCGCTCCGCCTCGAGGAGGGCCAGGAGGTCCTGCTCGATCGTCTCGCAGATCGCGTCCAGGGGCAGGTGGCTGAGGCTCGTCGTCGAGAACGGGTTCTGCAGCTCGGTCCCGATGTGGTCGAGGGCGAGGACCGGGTAGGCGATGAACAGCGTGATGACCGGCGTGAGCCAGCCGGTCGGCTCGACGAGCGCGAAGGGGACGATCAGCAGGTAGAGCACGATGAACCGCCGCACCTTCGCGGCGTAGGCGAACGCCAGCGGCGTCTTGAGGATCCGCTCGCACGCGCCGTAGTGGTCGACGAGCAGGCCGCGCTGCCGCTCGAGCTCGAGGAAGGCCCACGCGTCGAGGCCGCCGGCGCGGGCCGAGCGCAGGAGCTCGGCCAGCCGGGCGGCCACGTGGTTGGGCATGTGCCGCGCGCCGGCCGCGCCCGCGGCGGCGGGCGCGTCGATCAGCCGCGCCGCCTCGGGGAGCTCCTTCTCGCCGCGGAGGCTGTGGCGGATCGCGTGGGGGAAGGTGGCGGCCCAGCCGACGAGCGCGCGGCGCCAGGCGGGGTCGGCCGGGCCGTAGGCGAGGGCGGCCAGGGCCAGGTTCCTCGACTGGTTGACGATCCCGCCCCAGAGCTTGCGCGCCTCCCACCAGCGCTCGTAGCCGGAGTTGGTGCGCAGGACGAGGAACAGGCCGATCACCGCGCCCGAGACCTCGACCGGCCGCTCGGCGATCCCGAGCGGCACGACGGCGCGGTGGAACCAGGTGATCACGGCGGCGGCCGCCGCGAACACGAGCATCCGCGGGAGGATCGCCGGCGTGGCCGTGCCGCGGACCGCGAAGGCGAAGCGCCAGAAGCGCGCGGGGTCGATCGGCTCGCGGGGCTGCGGGGTGGGGCTCAGGGTGAGCACGAGAAGCTCCGTTTGGTGTGATCGCGGCTGCGGCCGAGGATGGCGGGCGCTGCGGGGCGTCGGGGCCGACTTCGTCGGCCCCGACCGCTCAGGTCTCGGTCGGCGGCCAGGAGGCCGCCTTCCCTCGCCTTCGCGCCGCAGCGCCTCGCCCTCCTCGGCCTCGCCTGACGCTCCTGCTGCGAAGGCGCCGTGAGGTGTGGTCGAAGGCACTTCGGCCGTCTGCGAAGACGGCCGAGCGGGCGCCTCGCCCGAACAGCGAGGACCTCGGTTCGAGCCCGGACCCTAGAAGTACGACTGCAGCCCGCCGCGCCGGCGCACGTCGAGCGTGGCGCAGTGGAACGACCCGCCGAACGGCAGGTACTCGGCGAACGGCACCGGGATCGGCTCGAAGCCGTGCTGCCGGAGCGTCTCGATCATGCCCCTCTGCGAGCGCTCGACGATCACGCGCCGCTCGTCGAGCATGAGCACGTTGAGGCTGATCCAGAGGCTGGTCATCGAGCAGTACTCGAAGGCCATGCCGGGGATCGGCTCGGGCTGCGGCGCCACGATCACGTCCCAGGAGCGGAACATCTTCGGCAGCCGGTCCACCTGGATGTAGGCCGGGTTGATCAGCAGCTTGCCGGGCGCCAGCGGCATGAACGTCGAGTCGATGTGCATGGGCGTGCGGCAGGTCGTCTCGATCTCGTGGATCCGGAAGCGGTCGCCGAGATGGCGGCGCATCCACTCGATGCCGAAGGCGTTGGTGACGTTGCTCCGCTGGACGAAGATGTCGCGCCCGCAGCGGACGAAGTCGGCCGCGTCGAACACCGGCTCGAACTCGGTGATGACGTAGCGCATGGGCTCGCCCTCGGCCGGGGTCGAGTAGTCGTGGACGTACAGCGCGTCGGTGAGCTCCGGGCGGGGCGCCGCCGTCCAGCGGGCGCCGCGGCGGAAGTACTCCTTGAACAGCGCCCGGTAGGCGTTCGCCTCGAAGTAGCGGCAGCGCCAGGCCATGGGCGTCTCGATGATCTCGTCGCCGATGACGATGAACCCGTCGCGCGGGCACGCGAGCGAGAAGCCGCGCGACGACCAGTCGGGCGAGCTGAAGCGGCGGTGGAGCGGCGCGGCGTCGGGGCGGCGCACGCGCACCCCCTCCGCCTCGAGGACGCGGACGAAGCCGTCGAGCTGCGCCTGGGCGCGGCGCGTGAGGAACCAGGGGTAGCGGCGCCCGCCGAAGAAGCGCAGGAGGAAGGCGGCCTTCCGGGGGATGTTGAACGTCACCGCCACGTGGTGCGGCGGCACGGTCGACCCGTCGATCCGGCCGACGATCACCTCCTCCAGCGGGTCCCAGCTGTTGTACGAGTTGACCGGGCAGGCCACGGGCGACGCCTGGTCGGCGCGCTGGACCTCGACGGCGAGTTCGGTCATGACGCTCTCCTGTGGGTGAGGGGTGAGGCGGGGGCTCACGACGTGGCCCCCGCCAGCGGGGTGGCGCCCGGGCCGCGCCCGAGGCCGAACAGGGCCATGGGCACGAGGCCGAGCGCGGTGAAGAAGAGCTGCCGGCCGCGGCGCAGGAGGCCGAAGGCCAGCGCGGCGCTCTCGTCGAGGCCGAAGCCGAGGCCGACGAGGACGATCCCCCCCTCCTGGACCCCGGCGCTCGCGGGCACGAACGCGCCGATCGCGGTGGCCGCCATGGCCAGGGCGCCGATCGCGTAGATCTCGAGCGGGCCGAGCGGGATGCCGAGGGCCCACGCGAACACCGCCACCTCCAGGGCCTCGATCGTCCAGCCGGCGAACGCCAGCCCGACCATGAGCCACAGCCGCGCGGGCCGCCGCACGTAGACGTGCGCGAGCGCGTCATCGAGCCGGGCGAGCGCCGGGCCATGGCGCGCGAGCCAGCGTCGGCCGGGGGCGCTCCAGCCGACGAGCCGCGCGAGGAGCGGGCCGAGGCCGCGCCGCTGGAGCAGGTACAGGCAGGCGATCCCGCCGCCGGCCACGAGCGCCAGGAGCGCGCTGGCGCCGGCCACGCCGCCGAGCTCCGCGGCCCCGGCGGTCGCCAGCGCCGCCGCGAGCCCGAGCGCGATGAAGGCGGCCAGCGCCAGGGTCATGCTCGTGCGGGCCACGAGGACGCTCGCCAGGCCCACCGGCACGGGGACGCCCCAGCGCCGGAGCATGAGGACCTTGTAGGGCTCGCCCCCGACCGACACGCCCGGGAGGAGGCCGTTGAGGTTCTCGCCCACCGCGTAGAGCAGGTAGAGCCGCGGCAGCGCGACCGGCGGGCGGTCGCGGAACGCGAGGCGCCAGGCGAGCGTCTCGACGGCGAACGCCAGGGGCGTGGGGACGAGGAACAGGAGCGCCGCCCCGAGCCCGACTCGCCGCAGCTGCGTCGCCAGCTCGTCCGGACCGGTGACGTGGACGAGCCAGCCGAGCAAGGCCAGGCCGCCGAGCAGGAGCGCCGTGTGGACGACCACGGCGGTCCGCCGCCGCGGCGCGGGCTGCGCCTGCTCGAGCTCGGGCGGCGACGGCGTCACGCGGCGTCTCCCGCCCGCTCGAGGATCACCCCGCGCGCGGTGAGCGCCCGGGCCACCTCCGGCGCGAGGAGGGCGGCGAGCTCGCGGTCCTCGGCCGCGGGCGCCGCCCCGGGGTGCAGGTACAGCTCGGTCGCGCCGCGGACCTCCCCCAGGAGGCCGACGAGCACGCGCGCGTCGGGCGGGTCGAAGGTGGAGAGGAGGCCGAGGACGCGGTCCCGGACCGGGAGCCCGGCGCGCCGGAGCGCGCGGCGCGCCCACGGCGCCAGGAGCCCGAAGACCGCCGCGTGGACGACCTTGTAGGCGAGCGGGCGGGCGTTCAGCGCCAGCGCCGCCGCGAGCCGCTCGCGCGGCACGCGCACCTCGGGGCGCCCGTGCGCGGGCAGGAGGCGGCAGAGCGCCCCCAGGACCGGCGGCGCGAGGTGCAGGTTGAGGTGCCCGTCGACGTGGCCCAGGGGCAGGCCGGTGGCCCGGTAGCGCGCGAGCTGCGCCTCGACCTCCCGCGCGGCGGCCGCGCGCGCGCGCGGGTCGAGCGTGATGCGCAGGGCCTGCCGCACCGGGTCCGGGCGCAGCCAGCCGTCGGGCGTCGTCAGCCCGAGCGCCGGGTCGTGGTCGGCGGCGGCCGGGGCGTCGGCGAGGGCGAGGTGCAGCCCGACCTCCAGCGTCGGGCGCGCCCGGGCCAGGGCGACGGCCTCCTCCGCCGCCGGCGCCGTGATCAACAGGCTGGCCGAGGTGAGCACGCCCTCGTCGTGCGCGCGCGCGACGGCGGCGTTGACGCGGGGCGAGCGCCCGAGGTCGTCGGCGTTGATCCGCAGCCGCGGGCGCTCGTCGGCCATCAGAGCCGCCGGATCCAGCCCAGGCCGCCGAGGATCGCCCCCAGCGACGCGGCGTTGTCGCGCGTGAACAGCGCGCCGGCGGCGGCGAGCGGCCGGCCGGCGCGCAGGGCGCCCATCGCGTCCGAGAGCGAGATCCCGAGGTGGTGCATGACGCTCGGGTCGCGGTAGCAGTCGATCATGCACTTCGTGCAGCCGTCGCGGACGCGCTGGGAGCCGTCGAACTCCCAGATCGAGCACATGGGCGTGTCCCACTGGTGGCAGCGGTAGAGCTGCAGGCGCCAGTCGAGGTAGTAGTACTTCCAGCCGGCGTAGCACTCGAAGCGCTGCGGCTCCTTCCGGACGAAGCGCTTCATCTCCTCGATCGACGCCCGCGGGTTGACGACGTGGATCCGCCCGCGCAGGGCGTTCACCTGGTCGAAGGCGGCCAGGAGCTCCTCGTCGGTGAGGTCGACGAGCGCGCCCTCGGAGAAGGAGAGGTAGCTCGAGCCGAGGGACTTGAGCGGGTAGCTGAAGGTCACGCTCCGGAAGCCGAGCGAGGCGAGGAAGTCGGGCAAGGCCGGCAGGTCGGCCGTGACCAGGCGGCTGAGCGTCACGCTGGCGGTCGTCTGGACGCCCGCCGCGCGGAAGACCTCGTTGGCGCGCGCGATCCGCTCGCACACGCCCGGGAGGCGCCGGTTCTGCTCGTGGACCTCCGGCGTGACCGCGTCGACGGACATGATCGCCGAGCCGAGGCCGGCGTCGATCAGCTGCTCGAGCATGGCGTCGGTGAACAGCGCGGCGTTCGAGCAGATCAGCGACTGCATGCCGCGGGCCCGCGCGTGGCGGAGCATGTCGAACAGCCCGCGGTGCATGAGCGGCTCGCCGCCGACGAGCACCAGGTAGCGCACCCCCTGCGCGTAGAGGATGTCGATCGCCGCCAGGGCCTCCGCGGTGTCGACGTAGACGTGGCGGTCGCGCGGCAAGGCGTCCGTGGCGAAGCCGCAGAAGCCGCAGTTGGCGTTGCAGGCGTTCGTGATCGCGAACTGGGCGAAGCCGGGGCCGCCGTCGCGGAGGACGCCGGCGACGAGGCCGAGCGCCGTGTCCTTCTTCAGGGCGGGGTCGTCGGGCGCGAGGCGCCGACGGACCTGCGGGGTCGCGACGGGCAGGGGGCGTGCCACGTCAGGCCCCCTTCCGGCTGAGCATGAACGACATGAACTCGTAGCCCTCGCGCATCCGCCGGGCGAGGACGCGGCGGTCGCTGGCCATCTCGCCGAGCATGCGGCGGATCGGGCGCCAGCGCAGGTAGAAGCGGCGGTAGAAGGTCTCGAGGCTCCCGGCGATCTCCTCGCGCGACAGCCCCTGGTAGCCGAGCGTCGCCATCTGGAAGCCCTTGTCCTCGACGTGGGGGAGGCGCTCGCCGCGCTCGAGCGCCACGGCCGCCTGGTTGGCCTCGGGGCTCAGCCAGCCCTCGCGCAGCGCCTGCTCCCAGAGGAAGGTGCCGGGGTAGGGGGCCGCGAGCGAGACCTGGAGCGTCTCGGGCTCGATCTCGCAGGCGAAGCGGATCGTCTCCTCGATCGTCTCGCGCGTCTCGCCGGGGAGGCCGACGATGAACGTGCCGTGCGTGACGATCCCCAGGTCCTTCACGTCGCGCGCGAACTGCTGCATGCGCGACTTCTTCACGCCCTTCTTGATGTTGATCAGCACCTGCTCGTTGCCGCTCTCGTAGCCGACGAGCAGCAGGCGCAGGCCGTTCTCCTTCATCACCTTCAGCGTCTCGTAGGGGACGTTCGCCCGCGCGTTGCACGACCAGGTGATCCCCAGCCGGCCGAGGCCGCGGGCGATCTCCTCGCAGCGCTTCGTGTCGGCCGTGAACGTGTCGTCGTCGAAGAAGAACTCCTGCACCTGCGGGAAGAGGGCCCTCGCGCGCTCCATCTCGGCGATCACGGCGCCCGGGCTGCGGGTGCGGTAGGTGTGGCCGCCGACGGTCTGCGGCCAGAGGCAGAAGGTGCAGCGCGCGGGGCAGCCGCGGCCGGTGTAGAGCGACACGTACGGGTGCCGCAGGTAGCCGATGGAGTAGTCCTCGACGACGAGGTCGCGCGCGTAGACGTCGAGGACGCTCGGGAGCGCGTCCATGTCCTCGATCAGCGGCCGCGGGTCGTTGTGGGCGATCGAGCCGTCGGGGCGGCGCCAGCTCAGGCCCTTGACCTCGGCCAGCGGCCGCCCCTGGGCCACCTCGGCGACCGTGTAGTCGAACTCCTTGTGGCAGACGAAGTCGATCGCCTGCCCCACGCGCAGGCTCTGCTCGGGGAGCACGGCCACGTGGGCGCCGCAGAACCCGACCACCAGCCCTGGCCGCTCGGCCTTGAGCCGCTCGGAGACCTTCACGTCGCTGGCGAACGACGGCGTCGACGTGTGGATGATCGCGAGGTCGAAGTCGCGGGCGATGGCGACCGTCTGCTCGAGGTCGAGCCCGCGGGCCGGCGCGTCCACCAGGCGCCCGGCCTCGCCCACGAGCGCCGCCGGCTGGGCGAGCCAGGTCGGGTACCAGAAGGAGCGGATCTCGCGGCGCGCCTGGTAGCGGGCCCCCGCGCCGCCGTCGAACCCGTCGAACGAGGGGGGGTTGAGGAAGAGGGTTCGCTTCACGGCGGGGTCTCCTGCGTCAACGCGCGCCTCCTGTCGGGGTGGGGTTCGAGGGGGCGCAGGCGGCCGTCGCGCTCGACGACGAACTCGCGTCCGCGCCAGCGGACCGTGCTGCCGGTCCACGCGAGCACGAACAGGGCCGTCCCGAGCAGGTCGCGGGCCGGGACGACGAGCGCCTCGCGCAGGCCGAAGCGCGCGCCGACGAGGGCGTGGCCGGCGGCGGCGGCGGTCGTGCGGACGGCGAGGACGCCGAGGAGGACGCCCAGCGCCCAGGGCGACCAGGCGAGCAGCGCGAGGGCGAAAGCCGCGGCGACGCCGTGGTGCGTCAGCCCGGTGCCCAGGTAGCCCCAGGGGCGGCAGGCGCGGTAGGTGCGCGCCCAGCGGCGGAGGCGCGCGACCGTCTCGCGCAGGCGCGACGCGTGGACGATCGGCACGACGCAGGGGGCGAGGGCCACGCGACCGCCGGCCGCGGCGAGGCGACGCCCGAGCTCGTGGTCGTCGGCGAGGTGCTCCGCGAACGCGCGGAACCCCCCGATGCCGCGCAGCGCCTCGCGGCGGAGGGCGTTCGCGGCGCCGAGCGCGAAGCGCAGCTCGCCCGCGAGCGCGCGGGCGACGGCCACGTTGAGGACGAACTCGCCGTGGACGGTGGCCGCCTCGAGGCGCGCGCCGGCGCCGCCCGCGTGGTCGACCCGATAGAGCGCAGTCGAGAGGTGGGTCGCCGGCGTGTCGACCAGGGGCGCGACGAGCGCGTCGAGCGTCGCGCGCTCGAGCCGAACGTCGGAGTCGATCAGCACGAGCACGTCGTGGCGGGCCCGGCGCTCGAGCGCCTCGAGCGCCAGCACCTTGCGGTTGGTGCCCTCGCCCGTGGCGTCGGCGACGACCGTCGCCCTCGGGTCGTCGCCCAGGGCGGCGCGCGCCACGTCGAGGGCGTGGTCCCGCGGCAGCGCCGCGCCGACCAGCAGCTCGTCGCCGGGCTCGAGGGCGGCGAGCGCGGCGCGGAGGTTCTCGCGGAGGCCTGGCTCGGCCCCGGCCACGGGGATCAGCAGGCTCACGGCCGGGCGGGGGGCGCACGCGGTGTGGCCCGCGCGGCGCGCGCGCAGGGTCACCCACGCGGCCACGATCCAGTAGCAGGCCGAGAGGGCGGCGAGCGCGGCGAGGAAGGTCTGGAGGTGGTGCATGGGCCGCCGCCCCCCCGGTGCGTCGGGCCGGCCGGAGTCGCAAGCACGGGACCGGACCCCGAGCACCGCGAGGCCTGCCCGGAGGCGAACCGAGCGCGGGGGAGTTCGCGCGACGCGGGTCGCCCTCCCTCCCGGCGAGGCGGTGTGGCGCGCCGCCCCGGTCCACGTGGTCGTGGCGTGCACCGGGTGAGAGTCCCCAGCGGCGCGCGCATTTCCTCGCGGCGCGCGTCGAAGCCGCGGGTCGGGCGGGGCCCCCTCCGGCACCGCGCTTGCACCAGCGGCGGGCGGAGTGTGACTCGTGGCCACCGTGCTCATCGCCGACGACGAGCCAGCGATCCGCCAGGTGCTGAGCCTCACCCTGTCGCGCCTCGGCCACCACGTGCTCGCGGCGTCGGATGGCGAGGAGGCGCTGCTCCTCGCGCGCGCCCACGAGCCGGACCTGGTCGTGAGCGACGTCGCCATGCCCCGGCGCACGGGCACGTCCCTCCTCGCGGCCATGTCGGCCCACCCGAGGCTGGCGCAGGTCCCGGTGATCCTCGTCAGCGCCCAGGCCGAGCCGGTCGACGCCGCGGGCGCGTTCGCCTTCCTGCCCAAGCCCTTCCGCCTGCTCGAGTTCGAGCAGGTGATCGAGAACGCGTTGGTGTGATCGCGGCCGCGGCGGAGGCTGGCGGGCGTGCCGTCCGTCGAGGTGGCGCGCCTCGCCCTCCTCCGCCTCGGCCGGGGCTCACGCTGCGGAGGCGCCGGGAGGTTGCCCGGGGCGGCTCGGCCGCCTGCGAAGACCGCCGAGCGCGCGCCGAGTGGCGCAGTCCTCGTGAGTGAGCGCCCGGCTAGCCTGGATCATGCATGAGCGAGGCCATGCAACCGCCAAGAACGACCGGTGACAGGCCAGGATCGTCGACAGACCTTCGTTTTCACGAATGTTCGCGCCGCGACACCGCCAAGGCGAAGAATTGAACCGCCAAGACGCCACTCGGCCGCTGACCCGGGACCGCTTCGCGGGTCCCGGGTCAGCGACCGAGCGCCAAGGGGGTGAGAGATGCTCCGCCACAAGCTCTTCGTTCTTACCTACTTTCCTCCCTTGGCGCGCGCGCGCGCGGGGACCCGCGAAGCGGGTCCCCGCGTGCGCGCGTGGCGTCTTGGCGGTTCAAGTTCTTCTTCTTCTGCCAGAGCTTTGCGGTGCTCGTGAATGATCCCGGCTAGGCGACGGGGCCGCGGCGGGTGAGCATGGCGGTGTGGGCGCGGTCGTCGTCAGGTGGAGGCCCTCACCCGAGCGGCTCGCGGCCGGGTGGGTCGTGGCCACGATCGTCGTGGCGCTCGCGCTCCTGGCGGTGAGCGTCGCCCGCTACCCCGGCGGGAGCCTGTGCGACCCGGCGGCGCCCGGCTTCGACCTGCGCTGCAACTACCTGTCGGACCTCCTGCACGAGCGTGCGCTCGACGGGCGCCCCAACCCGGGCGCCTGGCCGGCGCGCGCGGCCATGCTCGTGTTCATCGCCGGCCTGCCGGCGTTCTGGCTGCTCGTCCCGCGCCTCCTGCCGGGCCGCCCCGACCTCGCGCGGCTCGCGCGCCGGGCCGGCTGGCTCTCGGTGCCGGCGTGGGCGGCCGTCCCCCTCGTGCCGTCGGACCGCTACGGCGCCCTGCACGGGGTGTTCATCGTCCTCGCCGCCGCCCCCAGCCTGGTCGCCGCGGCGGCGGCCCTGCGCGGGCTCCTCGCCGAGCGCCGCCGCCGCGCCCTGCTCGGCCTCGGACTCGCGACCATGCTCGGCGTCGGCGCGGCGGCCGGCCTGCACACGTGGCAGCAGGTGACGGGCGCCGCCCTGCCCCTGACGCTGGTGCCGACCGTGCAGAAGGCCGCGGGCGCCCTGCTCCTCGCGTGGCTCCTGGCCACGGCCGCGGCCGCCCTGCGGCTGCCCGACGACGGGCTGCGCGGGCGGCCCGCCCCTGCTTGAATGGGGCCGTGAAGCGCTGGCGGGTGGAGTTCGACGGCGCGAGCGCCGGGGTCGTCTACGCGGACACGCTCGACGCGGCGCGGCGGGCGGCCCAGGCCGCCTACGCCCGCGTCCACGCCGACCGCGACGCGTCGCGCGGGCTGGCGCGGGTCGTGGGCGAGGGCGAGGACGTCGACGCCGAGGTGCTCGAGGCCCGCCGCGTCGTGAGCGAGGTCTACGAGGGGCTGCGCCTGCTCCCCGGCATGGAGATGCCCGCCGAGAAGCTCCGCAGCGTCGTCCTGCTCCTCGAGACGGCCGCCGCCCGCGCGGGCGCGGTCGCCGCGGCGCCGCGCACGGGCGAGGGCGACACGGAGCTGCGCCAGGCGCTCACGCCGGTCCTCGAGGCCAAGGCCGTCCCCACCGCCGTGACCGCCCGCGTCCAGGGCCTCCTCGAGTGGATCGGCGTGAACACGGGGCCCGCCGAGCGGACGAAGGTCGAGCTGGGCCTCTTCCAGACGCTCTGGGACGCCGGGCTGATCGACCCGCGCGTGGCCGACCCCGCCGGCTGCACGCTCCACCGGGCGAGCGCGTTCCTCGTGCGCCGGCTGGTCGCGGCCGGCGCCGTGCGCGTCGAGCGCTTCGCGGCCGTGGGCGACCTCGACGCCCTGCGCGCGGCGCTGCAGCCGTTCGGCAAGGAGGCGGTCGCCACGACCTGGACCTTCCTCCCGCCGTCGTCAGGCCCGGACCGGGTCGAGGTGCTCCGGCCGCTCGTGCTCGTGGGCGACCGCGTCCTCCAGCCGGCGCTCGTCGCCCGCGGCGTGGCGCAGCCGGACGAGGAGGTCGTGGCCCTCGACCGCACGCTCTTCGACGCCTGGTGGCGCCTGCGCGCCTGGGCCGACGGGCTCGGGAGGGTGGCCGAGCCGCACCTCAAGGACACGCAGCAGCAGCTCCTGCCGCGCGCCGAGCGGCGGCTGACCGAGGCGCGCCAGCAGATGGCGAAGGCCGCGCAGGAGGGCGGGCAGGTGCTGCCGACCGACACGGCGCGCCGCGACCTGATCAAGTTCCTGATCGACCAGGTGCACCGGATCGAGGACGCGCTCGCCTTCCTCCCCGATCGCGCCCTGCGCGACGCCTTCGGCGACCTCGTGCTCAAGGACGTCGCCTTCCGCGGCGCCGGCGCCTACCTGAGCCAGCGCTTCGGCATCCACGTCGACACCGAGGTCGTCGAGGGCGCCGACACGTCGGCGCTCGCCGGCCGCTTCAAGGCCGAGTCCGGCGGGCCGAAGCCGAGGTCGAAGACGACGCGCGTGCACACGGTGGTCGTGCCCTGCTACGTGCAGGACGGGGTCGCGATCCGGCCTGCCTCCGTCCGCGCCGGGGACTACTGACCGCCGACCGACTCACCCCTGACCCGCTCCCACCGCTCGTCGAAGTCACGCCTCGCGAACGCGCCGCTCACCCCTTCGTGGGGCAGCAGCTCGGCGATCGACGGGTCGTAGTGGACGAGCTGAAAGATCCCCCAGACCTCCGCCAGCCCCGGGTCCTCCTCGTCGGTCGTCCCGCACATGAACTGCCAGCCGCTGTCCGCAGGCATCGTCGGGGGGCTCCACCACGCGCGCAGGATGGGCTCCCCCTCCACGACGTGTCGGCAGACGATCGCCGCCCGCTTGTCCCTTGAACGTCTCGTCACCTTCACGGCCTCCGTCCGGCAGATCGTGGCGGTCGGATCAGGCGGACGACGGCCTCGTCCATGGGCGGCTCACTCCTTCGGCGGCGCCGCCTCCCGGATCACGGCGCCGTGCTCGTCGCTGAGCACGAGGACCGCGAAGCGCTCGGCCTCGGACAGCTCGCCCGTCGACAGCGAGGCGTAGTCGAAGCGCCCGCGCAGGTCGGTGTAGCCGTCCTTGTAGAAGCGGCTCGCGCCGCCGCGCAGGCGGGCGTAGACCTTCACGTAGACGGCCGGCAGGGGCGCGCCCGTGAGCTGGTGGGCGACGCGCACCTGCCCGTACTGCTCGATCACCTGCACCGTGAGCGCGTGGGCGTAGTAGGCCTGCGTGCGGCGGAGCGCGCCCGCCACGACCTCGACGATCACGTTGCGCGCCCGGAGCTCCGCCGGCAGCTCGAACAGCACCTCGCGGCGGTCGGGCGGGAGCTCGACCTCGTCGGTGCGGTTCGGGCGGACGAAGGAGAACTGGTCGGTCTGCTGCTGGACGAACGGCTGGCGCGAGAAGAGGAGCTCGACGTCCATCAGGTAGTAGTTGACCCGGCACGCCCCGACGTTCTGGTAGGCGATCGTCACGGCGCGGTTCTCGACGCTCAGCTCGAGCGCCGGCTCCGTGCTGGCCAGCGCCCCCTGCTTCTGGGCGTGGTCGCGCTCGTCGACGACCGCCGGGCCGCGGCCCTCGGCCTCGTCGACCTGCGCGAGCACCGCGCGGAACAGGTCGCGCCAGCGCTGCACGGGGTAGTCGTCGTGGCCCTGCGCCACGGCCCGGGCGTCGTCGAGGCGCCCCTCGGCCACGGCGAGGTAGGCCCGCGCGTAGTCGAGCTGCAGGGTCGTCTCGACCCTCGCCGGGTCGACCTTGCCGAACGCCCGCAGGGCGTCCTCGACCCGGTCCTGCAGCAGCAGGTAGTAGGTCGCGGCCAGCCAGTCGGCGTCCGTCGGCCGCGGCCGGTGGGCGACGAGGTCCAGGAACCGTCCCCACTGGGCGGCGAACCGGTCGTTCAGGACCTTGCGCTCCCCGCCGAGCGCGTGGGCCCGCGCGTTGATCAGCGGCGCGTACTCCAGGTGCTCGTACCAGCGCCGCGCGACCGGGTCGATCGTGAGCAGCGGCGACTCGAGCCACGGCCCCCACGGCCGGAGCTCGTGGTCCTGGTGGAGGAGGTACTCGCGCGCGGCGTCGTCGTCGCCGTGGAGGAGCCCGTAAGACCAGAGCGTGTCGTGGTAGACGCGCCGGCGCTGGAGGAGCTCGAGCAGGCGCCGGTGGAAGGCGGCGTCCCGACAGCGCCAGGCGACGCGCTCCAGGTCGAGCTTCTCGACGTTGTGCCGCTCGAGGAAGGCGAGCACGTCGCCGTCGCTCCCGCGCTGCGAGACCCAGTCCCACGACGTCGTGTCGACCGTCGTCGGCTCCTCGACCACCGTGAGCGTCCGCGGCTCGGCCGCGGCGACCATCGCCTCGGCCCGCGACACGTGGACCGGGTAGTGCGGGAAGGTCCCCGGCGCCGGGAAGTAGAAGGAGTACTCGACCGACTCCGTCCCGTAGGCCGACACGTCGAGCGGCAGGCCGCGGGTGACGAAGCCGCCCTCCACGGGGACGGCGCCGCGCGGGATCTGCAGGAGCAGGTCGAGGCGCCGGTGGGCGGAGCTCGGGTTCGTGACCACGACCCGGCACGTGTAGACGACGTGCGCCAGCAGCTCGCCCGCGACGTACTTCTCGACCGTCTGCCCGTCGGGGTCCTCGTCGTAGCGGTCGTCGGGGCGCAGGTAGCCCTGACTGACGAGCACCGGCAGCGGCCGCTCGGCCGGCGTCGCCGGGCGGAGCTCCTGGTGGAAGGCGAGCGCCGGGGCCGCCGCGCGCAGGTTCAGCCGCGCGCCCTCGTAGGTCGTCTCCGGGCGCGCCGCCTCGAACGGCAGGTCGAGCACCGCCAGCGCCAGCATCATCTCGGCGAACGACCCCGTGGCCTCGGCCACGTGCGCCGAGAGGAACGGGCGCGACGGGTCGCGGGCCGCGAAGTCGCGCCAGAACGCGTTGACCTCGATCAGGTCGGGGCCCTGCTCGGCCAGCGGGCGCCGGTAGTAGTCGTTCTCGGCCAGCTCCTTGGTGACCTCCGGCCGGCGGAAGAGCTGCCGCACCTCCTCGCGCGCGACGAGGTCACGGCGCAGGTCCTCCGCGAACGGGTCCGCCGCCTCGGCCTCGAACGGCGCCTCGTCGCAGGCCTCCTCCTGCGCGTAGGCCTCCTCCTTCATGGACCGCTTGGCGGCCATCTTCTTCCGCTCCGCGCCCGCCCCGCGGCTCGGCGCGGACATGCGCGGCGCCGCGGGCGCGGGCGCCGCGGGCGGCGGCGGCGGCGCGAACGCCGCCGTCATGGCCACCGGCATGTCGAACATGGCCGCCTTGCTGCGGACCGCCTCGGCCGCCTGGGCCGCGGCGCCGAACCCGAGGGCGTCGTCGGCATCGAGGGCGCTGCCCTGCAGCGCCGTGCGGAAGAGGCCGTCGGCCCGCTCGCGGTCCTGCGGCCGCGCGTCGAGGAGGTCGCCCAGGTGACGCGCCGTGGCGCCGCGCTCGTCGCCGTCCAGGCGCTCGGCGAGCAGGACCCGCTCGACGACGTTGAGCTGCCCGTGCGCCCAGGGGCGCCGCCACGCCGACAGGTCGTCGCCCAGGAGCAGGCGGTCGATGAACCGCTTGTCCTTCTTGTTGCGCAGGTGGGGCCGCACCACCTGCTCGAAGAACGTCGGGTCCTTGCGGGCGATGAACACGTGCAGCTCGTGGCAGCCGTGCTCCGACAGCCGCGCGCACTTCTCGTCGTGCGTCAGGCGCGGCCAGTCGAGGACGAAGCGGAAGGCCTCGAGGTGCGCGTCCTGCGTGAGCGTCGAGAACAGCCCGTGCACGCGCGAGAGCGTGTCGTAGACCTCGAGCTTCGAGGTGGTGATGTCGTCCAGGACCAGCGCGTCGCCCGGGCCGAGGAGCGTCACCTGCCGCTTCTCGGCGTAGTGGCGGGCCGGGTCGAGCGAGAGGCGCAGGCGCACGTCCTGCGGCGGCTCGTCGACCTCGGGCAGGCCGAGGTCGCGCTCGGCGAGGCCCTGCGGGTCGACCGCGACGACGCGCACGTGGCCGTGGCCCTCGAGCGCCGGCCGCGGCACCGAGACCTCGAGGACGCCGTCGGCGGAGACCTCGCCCTTCAGGTTGGCCGCCACGAGGGCCGGGCGGGGGAGGAAGTCGAGGTTCGCGAACCCGGCGCCCCCGGCCGCGGGCGACGGCTCGCAGGGCGCCGCGCCGGCCTCCAGGCGGTCCGCCACGGCGCGCGCCCGGGCGTAGCCGCCGCCCAGGGCGGCGTCCTGCCGACCCGTGCCGGTGTCGCGCACGGCCCACGGGTTCAGGAGGAGGCCGGGCCGCGCCAGCATGACGCCCGGCCGCCGCGGGGCGTAGCGCCGGTCGAGGACGTAGCGGTACTCGTCGCCCAGGTCGCGCCCGGAGACGTAGAGGGCCGGCGGCGGCGAGAGCGTCGCCGCCCGCGGCTCGGGCCCGAGCGGCACGTCGAGGTCGCCGAAGGCGGGGTAGGCGGGCAGGAAGCGGGCGCCCAGGACGTGCACGCGCGTGCGCGCCGTCGCGCCGACGACCCGGACGGTCAGCGCGTCGGCCCCGAGGCGCACGCCGGCCACCTGCAGGGGGCGGCGGCGGGCGCGCTCGAGGAGGCGGCGGCGCGAGACGACCCAGCCGGCCTCGTCCTCGCCCGCCGTCACGCGCAGGGTCACGGCGTCGCCCGTCGCCTTGAGGACGAGCTCGTAGTCGCCCGGCTCGAGGCCGCGGACCAGGGCGACGCCCTGGTCGAGCCGCAAGGCGTCCGGCGCCGCGCGGAGGACGTCGCGCAGGTAGCCGCCGCCCCGCACCTCGAGCAGGGCGAACGTCCGCCGCGAGACCTCGCCCGCGCCGCCGGGCACGGGGACCCGCAGGACCTCGCCCGCGCGCCCGTGCAGGACCCGGGGCAGGCGGCAGGCCTCGCGCGGCAGGTCCCAGGCCTGCTCGTGCCCGTCGGGCCGCTCGGCCACCACCCGCACGACCCCCGGCAGGGCGCCGAGCTCGACCCGGCCGCGGGCGTCGGTCTCGAGCATCGCGTCGACCGTGTCGGAGACCTCGCGGTGGGTCAGCCGCACCGTGACCGCCGCGCGCGGGCGCGGCTCGCCGGCCTTGCCGAGCACGTGGAGCACCCAGCCGCGGTCGGTGGCCGCGAGGTGCAGGTCCTCGATCGTCGAGGTCGCGTCGATCCCGTTGAGGGCGAAGGTCCGCCCCGACGCCAGGTCGAGCCGCTGGCCGGTGCTCAGGACCTTGACCTTGCCCGTGAGGGTGAAGCCGACCTCGGCCAGCTCCTCCGGGACCTGGAAGGCGTAGACCGCCTCGCGGTCGCCCGGGAGCTCGAGCGGGACGCTCCGCGACGAGCGCGTCCCCTGGCGGTCGGTCGAGGTGATCACGAGCGTCGGCTGCTCGAGGAGCTCGAGGCTCACCGGCACGTCGCACACGGTCAGCGCGGCGCGCACGAGCACCTCCGCCTGCTTGCGGCGCAGGAGCGCCTCGCGCTCGACGTGGATCCCCGCGGCGAGCGCGTAGCGCTCGGCCTGGTGGTCGAAGCTCGCGAGCGACGTCAGCTCGCCGCGCCGGAGCACGACCTGCTGGCGGCGCGGGCTGGTGGTGAACGGCACGTGGATCGTGCCGCCGGCGTCCGGGCGGTACTCGCGACCGGCCATCCACAGGGTCGCGTCGGGCAGGCGCCGGCCCGCCTCGTCGAAGACCGTGAAGGCGTGGCCGGCGGCGCCGACGCGCTCCACGTGGCGGAGCGCGCCCTTCTTCACCAGGGCGCGGCTGCTCTTGCCGCCGCCGATCAGCTCGATCACGAACGTGCCCGGGCGCGCGAGCGAGGGCAGCTCGAGGCGCCGCGCGACCCGGCGGAACGGCGGCTCGTCGAGCGTCAGCGCCTGCTCCTCGGTCGGCACGAGGCCGTCGAGGTCCACGGTCGTGTCGACGTCCTGGCCCTTGGCGAGGGCGTAGTTGAGCGTGTTCAGCTCGAAGACCTTCACCACGAGCGTCGGCGCGTTCTTCACGTGCAGGTCGAGCGCCACCAGCTCGTCCGCGCCGAACGACGAGCGGCAGGTGGGCGCGAACACCACGTCGACCCGGTCGCGCAGCGCCTGGTAGGCCGAGGCGCCGAGGAGCGCCGTCCAGCGCTCGCGGTCGCCGAGCCCGCGCAGGACCTTGCCCTCGGCGAAGAGCGCCTTCAGCCAGCCCTCGCGCACCCACTGGTCGAACGGCCGCCAGTCCTCCCGCGCGGCGAGGACCTCGTCGAGCAGGTCGCGCACGAGCGGCTCGTCGTCGGCGACCGGCGGCAGGAGCGTCGCCTGGCGGAAGTCGGCCTGCAGGTTCGCCAGGTGGTCGCGGTGCTCGCGCAGCCACTCCGGCGCGGCGTAGCCCGTCTGCCGCGGGAGCTGCAGGTACTGCACGAGCCGCTCGCGGTCGACGACGCCGCGGCGCCGGTCGAGCTCGAGCCGGTGGTAGAGGACGTGCGCCTTGAGCGAGTTGAACGCGGGCGCCAGCGGCAGGACGAACGCGAGCAGGCGCTCGAGGTAGGCCTCGCGCGCGGCGAGGTCGTGCTCCCACTCGACGTCGGGGCCGGGCTGGAGCCGCGCCAGCCAGGTGTGGACGAACGCCTCCGCCTTGAGCAGGTCCGGCACGAGCCGCGCCAGCTCGCCCAGCTGGTCGAGCGTGAGGCGGCGGTGCACGGGGTGCTCGCCGAAGCCGCGCGAGTGCGGGTGGCGCAGGTCGTCGGCGATCAGGCGCGGGAGGCGCGGGTGGTCGGGCCGCGCGACGCGCGCGAGCAGCTGGCGGCGCCGGTCGGCCGGCAGGTCCTCGCGGTCGAGGAGCCGCTCGAGCCCCTGGTCGGCGACGCCCGAGACCCCATGGCGCGAGAGGGCCTGGCGGACGAGGGCGTCGGGGTCGAGGAGGGCGGGGTCGAGGCGCGTCGGGTGGGCCTCCTCGCGCTCGCCCTCGACCTCGCGCTCGTGGTCGAACGAGAGCCCGAGGCGGTCGATCAGGTGCTCGCGCGCGCCGGCGGGGTCGTCGCGCCAGCGGAGCAGCGCCTGGCGGTCTACGGCCACGCGCAGCCGCGAGGTCTCGCCGTGCCGCTCCATCCAGGCCTGGAGCGTCGACTCGGCGCCGGCGAGGTCGCCCCGCTGCTGCTGGAGGAGGCAGCGGCGCGCGAAGGCCTCCTCGGTCCCCGGCACCAGGTGGTCGAGCGCCGCCTCGCGGTCGTCGGCCAGCGCGAACGCCTCGTCGAGCTTCATGCCCCCCCCAACCGCCGGCGCGAACCGCCAGGCAGGCCAGCGGTTGTAGCGCACCCGCCCGCCCCCTGCCGCCGCACCGGGCGCCCGATCCGCGATGGAGTTGACCCGGCCGGGGTGCTACCATCCCGCGCGGGCAGGAGCGGGGCCCGGAGCGCACGTGCGTCCCACCCAGGAGACGATCCGGATCGCGCAGGCGCGCGGCGACCTGGTGGTCACGCGCGAGGTCCTCGCCGCCCTCGTGGCGCAGGAGGCCCTCGGCACGCCCGGCGTCGTCCACCTCGGGCCGCCGCGCCCGCGCCGCTCGCCCGGCGCCGAGCGCCTGCTGCGCGTCGTGGGCGACCTGCTGGGCGGGCTCCTCGGGCTCCTCCTCGGCCCGCTGGCCGCGCGCCTCCAGCCGCCGGCGCCCGTCACGCTCGAGCTGGGCGACGGCGAGCTCGCGGTCGAGGTCGTGCTCGTCGCCCGCCACGGCGTGGACCTGGCGGCCCTGGCGTCGGCCCTGCGCGCCCGCGTGACCCGCGCCGTGCGCGGCATGACCGGCCTCGAGGTGCGCTGCCTCGACGTGCTGGTGGTCGGCCTCGTGCAGGAGGCCCCGGCGCGCGGGCGGCCGCCGGTCGACGCGGCCGCCGAGGCCCGGCGGCGGTTCAGACTGCCCGAGAGCGTCTGACCCACCGCTCCAGCGCCTGCCGCGCCGCGCGGCGGGCGCGGGCGGGGGGCGCGCCGACCAGGACGGCGCTCAGCCGCTCCGGCCGGACGACCTCGCGCGCGAGGGCCGCCACGTCGCGCGCGCGGACGGCGTCCGCGCGCGCCTCCTCGGCCTCGCGGTCGGCGGGCAGGTCGAACAGGAGGCGCCGTGCGTGCCACTCCGCCTGCTCGCGCGGGTCGTCGCGCCAGCGGCGGGCGGCGTGGCGCCGGCGCTCGGCCGCGCGCCGCACCT
The DNA here is from genome assembly GCA_023954375.1 of Planctomycetota bacterium. Classification (GTDB taxonomy): domain Bacteria; phylum Planctomycetota; class J058; order J058; family J058; genus JAMLIC01. Next base: position 231,681 of record JAMLIC010000004.1, on the reverse strand, counting down.
CGTCCGGGACGACGCGCGCGAGGCCCGAGAGGAGGCGCAGGGTCTCGGCGGCGGCGCGCGGGAGCTTGTCGTGGGCGAGCGTCACCTGCACCTCGAGGAGCGAGATGTCGGGGAAGGCGACCACGTCCGCCCAGGCGTCGTAGGCCAGCCCCGCGTCGACGAGGCGCAGGGGCAGCCGGCTCACCGCGCCGCCGTCGAGGACGTCCGCGAGCACGCCCAGCGCCGGCGCGCGCGGGTCGCGCAGGCCGGGCCCGCGGAACGTGAGGCGCAGGTCGGTCTGCGGCGATCCGGACGCCGGCTGCCAGCCGGTGCGCGGGCCCCGGGGCGGCGGCAGCGGCTCGCCCTCGAGCGCCGGGCCGGCCGGCAGCGCCGCGAGCAGGCGGCGCGCCGCGCGGGTCGCGCGGGCCTCGGGCAGCGGCCCGGCGACGACGACCGCCGCGTTGCCGCGCCGCACGAGGCGCCCGCGCAGGCGCTCGAGGTCGCGGCGCCCGAAGCGGAGGATGTCGCGCTCCTCGCCCACGACCGGCCGGGCGAGGCCGTGCCCCGGGAACGCGACGGCGCGGGCCACGTCGTCGGGGTCGGTCGGGCGGCCGTCCTCGTCGACGAGGCCCAGGCGCTCCTCGAGGACGACCGCCCGCTCGCGCTCCAGGTCGCGGTAGCGCGGCCGCAGGAGCACGTGCCCGAGGAGGCGGACGGCCGCGTCGACGCGCGCCGGGTCGACCTCGACGGCGAGGCCGAGCGCGTCGTCGCAGGTGTAGGCGTCCGGCTCCTCGCCCAGGTCCTCGAACGCGGCGAGGAGGTCGCGCGCCGTCGCGTGCGGGCCGGCGCCGCGGAAGAGCATGTGCTCGAGGAGGTGCGTGAGCCCCCCCTCGCGCGGGCCCTCGTGGCGCGGGCCGCCGCGGAGGAGCACGACGACCGCGGCGCGATGGACGTGGGGGAGGCGCAGCCCCAGGGCGCGGTCGGCGCTCACGGGGCGCGCAGCCGCCCCGAGGTCGACGAGCGCAGGTCGACGGGGCGCCCGTGGGCCGCGGCGACCTGGCGGACGGCGCGCTGCACCGACGTGTAGGCCAGGACGTCGACGTGGCCCTCGCGCACCGACGCGCCGTCGGCGAACACGCGCCAGCGCAGGATCACGCGGCCGGTCTCGAAGTGCTGCAGGTTCGCCCCGTGGATCGCCAGCCACACCTCGCCGAAGGGGACCTCCTGCGTGGGGAAGATCGGGATCGGGTGGTAGAAGAAGAACACCACCTCGCCCGAGCGCTGCACGAGGCGCGTCTCGCCCTGCGCGAGCGTCCGCTGGCGGCACTCGCTGTTGACGGCGAAGCGCGGGACGACGAACTCGCAGCCGACGTGCTGCGCGAGCGACCGGCCGCGGTTGACGAGGTGCGTGCGCAGGTGCACGAACGCCTTGGGGCCGCGCGGGTCGGACTCGACGAACTCCGCCTCGCCGTAGGGGTCCATGCGGCTGACCACGACGTGCGGGTCGCGCGTCCGGTGGAGCACGTCGAGCACGTGGTGGTGGCCCATGGGGCGCGACTTGCCGGCGATCCGCAGGTAGTAGCGGTGGTCGCGCGCCTGGTGCGGCGCGTCCTCGCTGCGCGGGATGTCGACCACGTAGACGGCCCTGCCGGGGAGGAGCGCCGAGGCCGCCCCCGGCGCCGCGGTCACCTCGAAGACGTTGAACGCGCGCAGGTGCGGCGTGACGACGTGCGGGATCACGTCCTCGAGCCACGCGCGCGTGCCGTTGGGCCGCACGTCGCTCGGCACGCCGCCGTCGATCCGCCCCTCGTCGTCGAGGCCGAGGAAGATCCGCCCCCCGCCGGCGTTGGCGAAGGCCGACACCTGCTTGCTCAGGTTGTCGAGGAAGTCGCTCCGGAGGCGCTGCTGGCCCGCGTCGAACACGTAGGCCGAGCCCTTGAACTCCTGGAAGTCGTACTCGTGCGGGTCGAGCGCCAGGAGGCGCGCCTCGGTCCAGGCCGGTCCGCCGTCGGGTTGGGGGGGGCGCTCCACGACCCCGATGGTTGCGCGGCGAGGGCCAGGTGGCAAGTGGCCGGTCGTCAGCGCCGCCCCGGGTCCAACCCCAGCCGCTCCCACAGCCCCGGGTCGGGGAGGTGCGTGGGCCGGACGTTCTGCATGGCGCCCATGATGCTCGACCGGACGTTGGGGATCCGCCGCTCGAGGTCCTGGAGCAGCGCCGCGACCTGGTCGCGCCACAGCCCGTCCTGCGAGCCGCACAGGTTGCAGGGGAGGATCGGGAACGCCTGGGCGCGGGCGAACTCGACGATGTCCTTCTCCTCGCACAGGTAGAGCGGGCGGATCACCGTGTTGTCGCCGTCGTCGCTCCGGAGCACCGGGGGCATGCTCTTGAGCTGGCCGGAGAAGAGGAGGTTCAGCAGCAGCGTCTCGATCGCGTCGTCGCGGTGGTGGCCGAGGGCGATCTTCGTGCAGCGGAGCTCGCGCGCCGTCGTGTAGAGGATCCCCCGGCGCAGGCGCGAGCAGAGCCCGCAGTAGGTCTTGCCCTCGGGGACCTTGTCGACGACGACCGAGTAGGTGTCCTCGGAGAGGACGTGGAACTCGCCGCCGCGCGCCTCGAGCCAGCGGCGCAGGGGCGCGCCGTCGTAGCCGGGCTGGCGCTGGTCGAGGTGCACCGGGACGAGCTCGAAGCGCACCGGCGCCTTGCGGCGCAGGTCGTCGAGCAGGACGAGCATCGTGTAGCTGTCCTTGCCGCCCGAGAGCGCGACCATGATCCGGTCGCCGTCCTGGATCATGCGGTAGGTCATCACCGCCTGCCCGAGCGCGCGGCGCAGGCGGCGCTCGACGCCCACGAGGGCCTCGGCCGCGTCGGGGGCGTCGTGCGGGGCGGGCGGCGGGGCGATCGGCAGGGCGCGGGCGTCCATGGCGGCTTCCAGTCTACTCCCCAGGGGGTAGAACAGGCGTGTGCGCCTGAAGTCGGAGATGCACGCGATCATCGGCATGTGCGCCGCGGCGGCCTTCGTGGTCACCGGCGTGATCGCGTGGTTCGAGGTGCGCCGCGTCCACCGCGTCGAGGTCCGGGCGCAGGGCGAGACCATGGGCCTGTTCCTGGCCCGCGCCTGCGCGCTCGCCATGCGCGGGCCGAACCCGCGCGACGACCTCGAGGCGGTGCTCACGATCCGCGGCGGCGACCAGGAGCCGCCGGTCGTCAGCGCGGCCGTCTACGACGCGCGCCAGGAGCAGGTGCTCCTGCGCGTGGGGAGCACGCCGCGCGAGGTGGGGCTCGCGGAGCTGCGCACGGCCCTCGAGGTGCTCGAGGCGGGGCGCGTCCTCGTCGCCGACGGCGCCGAGGCCGGCCGCGAGGGGCCGCGGGGCGAGGAGCTGGTCGAGTTCACGGTGCCGATCGTCGACGGCCCCGAGCGCGTGGGCGTCCTGCACCTGGCCCTGCGCGCGGCGCCGGCGTCGGTGTGGGCGACGACCTTCACGATCATGCTCGGCGCGGCCGTCATGGTCGGGGCGCTGTGGCTCATGCTCTACAAGATGATCAACGGGCGGATCCTCCGGCCGATCCTCTCGCTCACGCAGGCGATCATGCGCGTGCGCGCGGGCGACGTGTCGGCCCGCGTGGAGATCCAGCGCCGCGACGAGCTGGGCACGCTGGCCGAGAGCTTCAACGAGCTGATCGGGATCCTGATCGAGCGCGACTCGCTCCAGCAGCGGCTCGAGGAGGCCAACCGGCTGGCCGAGGCGCACCGGCGGCTGAACGACGCGCACCGCCAGCTCAAGGAGGCGCAGGAGCAGCTCATCCTCAACGAGAAGCACGCCTCGCTCGGCCGGCTGGTGCACGGGCTGAACCACGAGCTCAACAACCCGCTCTCGGCGGCCAAGAACATGGTCCCGCCGCTCGAGGCGGCGATCGCGCTGCTGCGCGAGCGTCTCGGCCCGCCGCCGGCCGACGAGGCCGACGACGGGGGTGAGGTCGTCGACGCGCAGGCGCCGGCGCCCGCGCCTGCGGAGGTGACGGAGAGCCTCGACGACGCGGCCGAGGCGGCGCAGGTGATCGCGCGCTCGGTCCAGCGCGCGATCAACATCGTCCGCGACCTGGGGCAGTTCTCGAAGCTCGGCACGGCGGACCTCGAGGAGGTGGCGCTCGCCGCGGTGGTGCAGGAGGCGGTGGCCGCCTGCGCGCAGGAGCTCGGCCCGGGCCAGCGCGTGATCGTCCAGGTCGACGTCCCCGAGGTGGAGGGCGGCCCGCTCAAGCTCAAGGCCTTCCCCAACCTGCTCACGCAGGTGTTCGTCAACCTGCTCACGAACTCCGCCCAGGCGATCGACGGCCCGGGGAAGGTGAAGGTCGCGGCGCGCCTCCTGCCGGGCAAGGACCGCGTGCGCATCGAGGTCGAGGACACCGGGCCGGGGATCCCGAAGGAGCACCTCTCGAAGGTGTTCGAGCCGTTCTTCACCACCAAGGAGCCGGGCCGGGGCACCGGCCTCGGCCTGGCGATCTGCCTCGGCGTCGTCGAGAAGCACGGCGGCACGATCGAGGCGCTCAAGCGCCGCCGCGGCGCCTGCTTCGCGATCGAGCTGCCCCGCGAGGCGCAGGTCCGGCCGAGCGACCCGCGCCAGTCGGCGTCGCTCTTCTCGGGGAGCACGATCACCCTCGCCCCCGCCCCGTGACGAGCGCCGTGGCCGGGTCCGGGGCAGTCCCTGATCGAGTGGGCCGACCGGCCGCCCGTCGGCTAGACTCTGGCTCCGAAGGTCGGGGGTGAGGGTCCGTGAACGAGCTCGACTATCGGGGCTTCCGGGTCATCGTCGTCGACGACGAGCCGGAGCAGCTCCAGGTCTTCCGGCTCAACTTCCGCCGGGACTTCGACCTCCAGCTCGCGGGCTCGGCGCCGGAGGCGCTCGAGATGCTCCGCGGCGCCGAGGCCGCGGTCCTGCTCACGGACCAGCGCATGCCCGGCATGAGCGGCGTCGACCTCCTGGTGCAGGCCAAGGAGGTGCGCCCCGACACCGTGCGCATGGTCGTCACGGCCTACAAGGACGCGGCGTCGATCCTCGACGCGGTCAACAAGGGCGACGTCTACCGCTACGTGGTCAAGCCGTGGAACGTGGACGAGATGCGCATCACGATCCGGCGCGCGGTCGAGCGCTACGTGATGACCAAGGAGAACCAGCGGCTCATCGAGCAGCTCAAGGCCGTCAACGCCTACCTCGAGTCCGAGATCCAGCACGAGTGGGACTGGTCGGGGATCGTCGGCGCCCAGGGCGGCATGAAGCGCGTCATGGACGACGTGCAGAAGGTCGCCGCGACGCGCTCGACCGTCCTGATCCGCGGCGAGACCGGCACCGGCAAGGAGCTCATCGCGCGCTCGATCCACCACGCCAGCCCGCGCGCGGGCAAGCCCATGGTGAAGATCAACTGCGCGGCGATCCCGGAGACGCTCCTCGAGAGCGAGCTGTTCGGCTACGAGAAGGGCGCCTTCACCGGCGCCGAGAAGCGCAAGCCCGGGCGCTTCGAGCTGGCCGACGGCGGCACGCTCTTCCTGGACGAGATCGGCGACATCTCCTCGCCGCTGCAGACGAAGCTCCTGCGCGTCCTGCAGGAGCGCGAGTTCGAGCGCGTCGGCGGCCTCGAGACGATCAAGGTCGACGTGCGCGTGATCAGCGCCACGCACCGGAACCTCGAGCAGATGGTCCAGGAGGGGAAGTTCCGCGAGGACCTCTACTTCAGGCTCAACGTCTTCCCCGTGAGCGTGCCGCCCCTGCGCAAGCGGCAGGGCGACATCCCGGAGCTCGCGCGCTACTTCCTGCGCCGCCACGCGCAGGAGAACGGGCGCCCGCTCCTGCGGGACTTCTCGGCGGACGCCATGTCCCGCCTCGTCTCCTACCCGTGGCCGGGCAACGTGCGCGAGCTGGAGAACGTGATCGAGCGCGCGGTGATCCTCTGCAGCGAGGGCGAGCGCATCGAGGCCAACGACCTGCGCTTCCTCGACCTCGGCGCCCGCCCCAAGGCGCCGGAGCTCGCCGAGGCTCCGTCGCCCGAGGCGCCGCTGCCCGACGTGCTCGACCGGATCGAGCGCGAGGAGCTGGTGCGGGCCATGGAGGAGGCGCAGGGGTCGAAGGCGGCGGCGGCGCGCGCGCTCGGGATCAACCGCAGCACGCTCTACTACCGGCTGCGGAAGCACGGGCTCGCCGAGCGCTACGGGCTCCCGCCGGAGAACGAGCCGGCGGCTGAGGAGAAGGGGTAGCCGCCTCCGCCGGCGTCGAAGACGGACACGAAGGCCACGGAGAAGGACGAAGGCCACGAAGAAGCGCGGGACGCGGATCCCTCCGTGTCCTCCGTTCTCCTCCGTGGCCTTCGTGTCCTGTCTTGGCTGCGCAGAAGGACGAGGACTACTCCTCCTCGAACCCAGCCGCGGCCAGCGCCGCCTTCGCCGCCGCGGCGACCTGCGGGTCGGCGTCCTTGGCCAGGGCCGCCAGGGCGCGCTGCGCGTCGTCGAGCTCGGCCAGCCCGCGCAGCTCGTGCGCGATCCCCAGCCGCACCGTGGGGTTCTTGTCGGCCGCGTAGGTGACCAGGTTGAGGAGGCGCGTCTCCTCGTCGTCGATCGCCACCAGGGCGGCCATCTTCACCGCGGCGGCGCTCGCCGCGCGCAGCCGGGCCAGGCCCTTCGTGTCCCCCGCCGCCTTGAGGTCGGCCTCGAGGCGCTCCGCCTCGGCCAGCGCCGCGGCCCACTCGCGGCTCGACTGCAGGGTCTGGACCTGCGTCAGGCGCTGCTCCAGGTCGGCGACGCCGCCGTTGGCGGCGATCAGCCCCCCGATCACCAGCCCGATCCCGAGGCAGAGCGCGCCCGCGATCGCCACGACCGCCGGCAGGCGCCGCGACGGCGCCGGGCGCGGCGCCGCGTCGTCCTCGCGCGAGCCGCGGAGGCCGGGCCGCCCCCGCCCCGCGGCGGGGCGCTTCGCCGCGCGAGCGGGCTCCGCCTTGGCGCGGGCCTTGGTCCGCGGCCGGTCGGCCGCGGGGCGCGCCGGCGTCGCGCGGCGAGCGGTCGAGCGCTTGTCCGCGCCCTCCTTGCTCGCCGCCTTCTTCTTCTTCGGGGCGCGCGGCTCGGGCGCGGGCGCGTCCTTCTTGCTCTTCTTCGTGCCCTTCGCCGGCTTGGGGTCGCCCTTGGCGGGCGCCGCCGGGGCGGCCGACGCCTTCGCGCGCGCCGGCGCGGCCTTGGGGCGCGGCGGCGGCGCGACGGGCAGGTCGCCCGAGAGCGTCAGCGGGGCGAGCTGATGCATCGACTCGCTCACGGGCCGCGCCCGGCGCGAGCTGCGCAGCCGGCGGCGCTCGCCCAGGATCTCCTGGTCCTGCGAGCTCAGCCGGCGCGTCGTGCGGCCGGCGTCGTCGCCGTTCCGCTTGGGCTTGCTGCGGCGCGCCTCGTCGGTGCCGGTCGTCGCCCGATCGTCCTTCACCCGGCCGTTCTTGCGCCGGGTGCGGCGCCCGTCGGTCGAGCTCTGCGCGCCCGCCTCGGTCGGGACCTGGATCTTCTTGCCGCAGTCCCGGCAGCGGCAGCGCTTGCCCGCGTAGCGATCCGGCAGCCGGTAGGTGCGGGTGCACGAGCACGTGACCACGATGCTCATGGGCTTGGCTCCTAGTGGTGGGGCGCCGCACGAGGGGCGCCCGGGCGTGCTGGGGGTGTCACCACCCGTTGCGCGCCATCTCACCGGCCGGTCATGGTCACGGCAAGAGAATTCTCGTCTCCCACGGTAATTACAGAGCTTCGACGAAGGCCTTCCCGTTTTCGGACAGCCGTGTCGCCCTGGTGCCGCGCGTGACGCAACGCGTCGGGTGAACTCCGGTCAGCGCTTCTTCTTCGAGCCCGGCTTCTTTGCGCCGGGCTTCTTCCTCGCGGCCGACTTCTTCGCGGCCGAAGGCTTCTTGCTGGCCGCCGGCTTCTTCGCCGCCGCCGGCTTCTTCTTCGCCGCCGGCTTCGGCTTCTTCTTCGCCGCCGACTTCTTCTTCGCCGCCGGCTTCGGCTTCTTCTTCGCCGCCGGCTTCTTCTTCGCCGCCGGCTTCGGCTTCTTCTTCGCCGCCGGCTTCTTCTTCGCCGCCGGCTTCTTCTTCGCCGCCGGCTCGGCGCCCGCGACCTCGTCCGGCACGCGCGCCGCGGCCTTCGTGCGCTTGGCCGCTGGAGCGCCCGGCCGCGCGGGCCGCTCGCCGCTCGGCTCGGCCGCGGTCTCCTTGCGCGCGGCCGCCCGGGGGGCGCGGCGGCCGTTGCCCGCGGGCAGCCCCGCCCCGGGCGCCAGGAGGGTGCCCGGCTCTCCGGCCGGCGGGGGGACGAGCAGCTCCGTCTGGGCGCCCGAGCTCAGGTCACCGGTCGCGAGGTCCCGCTCCTCGGGCACCGCGTCGGCGGAGGCGCCGAGGCTCTCGTAGGTCGCCCGGTCAACGGCCTCGACCTCGCCCATGCGGGTCCACCCCGCCGGGCCCTCGCTCACGTCGGCGGTCTCCTCCGGCGCGGCGGTCGCCCGCTCGTCCGTCGGCCGCGCCCACGGCGCCGCCGGGTCGCGGGGCTCGGGGACGTCGCGGTCCGCCCGCTCGGCGGGCTCGCCGTCGGCGGGGAGGAACTCGAGCAGCATGTCCTGGAACTGCTCGAGCTCGAGCCCCAGCTTGAAGCCGAGCTCGCGGATGAACGTGTCCTCGGCGAAGTCGAGCTCCCCGTCGCTCTCGTGGACGGCCACCGCCAGCTCGAGCAGCCTGCGCTTGAACTCCACCGGCTCGTGCAGGAACGGCCCGACCGCCTCGTCCATGTCGAAGCGGGCGGGGTCGAAGTCGGCGAGGCGCGCGACGAGCGCCGCGGGCAGCTCCTCGCGCGGCTGCAGGTCGCGCAGGACCGAGCCGAGCCGCGCCATCTCGTCGGCGTCGACGGTCTCGCCCTGGCGGAGCTCCGTCACCCGCAGCACGCGCTGCTCGGGGGTCGGCTCCTCGCGCCAGATCGCCTTGAGGAGCTCCTCGATCTTGTCGATCTCCGCCGCCTCGACGTGGTGGTCGGCGTGCGCCGCGGCCAGGAGGATGTCCCCGACCTGCTCGATCCGCTCGCGCATGGCTGTAACCCTCGGTGTCAGCGGGAGGCGCGCGCCGCGCGCCCGTCGCCGTCAGGCGGCGTCGTCCTCGTGATCTTAGCTGATCCCCCCCGACAAGGAGGGCCGACGAAACCACCGCCCCCCCTCTGGCGGTAGGCCGTTGCGGTGACCCCGGACGACCAGGCCCGCGCCGAGCCGAGCCCGCGCCCCGACGCGCTCTGCCGCGCGCTCGGAGACCGCCTCCACGACCCGCCTCCGGGCCCGGAGGCGGACCCGGGGGCGACCCTCGCCGACGCGGACGCCGCCCACGTGGCCGGCTGCGCGTCCTGCGAGGCGGTCCGCGCCGCCTACGCGCGACTCGACGCCCTCCTGGCCGCCGAGCCGGCCCCCGCGGCGCCCGCCGACCTGGCGCGGGCGATCCTCGCGGCCGTGGCGAGGCGGCGCGCGCGCGACCTCGCCTGGGCGCGGCGCCAGGCGCTCGTGCTGGTCGCCGCGGCGGCGGCCGCCGTCGTGGGGCTGGCCCTCGCCGCCGGCGGGGTGCCCGCGCCCGGGGCGCTGGCGGCCGCCGCGCGGGGCCTCCTCGACGCGAGCGTCGCGGTCGTCGGGGGCGGCCTCGCGCTCCTCCCCCCGCTCCCCGGGCCGGGGGACCTCGCGCCCGACCTCCCCGCCCCGCCGCTCGTGGTCGTCGCGGCGCTCGCGCCCGCGCTCCTGCTCCTCGACCGCCTGGTGTGCCGGAGCCCTCGATGAAGCCCGCCGCGCTCGCCGCCGCCGCCGCCCTCCTCGCCTCCGCCGCGCCCGCCCTCGCCGACGAGCCGGGCCGCGACGGCGGGGCGCTCCTGGTCGGGCCCTTCCTCGCGGCGGTCGTCACCTACCCGCTCGGCCTGGCCGTGCACCTCCTCGTCCTGGCCTTCGCCCCCCGGCGCGGCGCGGGCCTCGTGGAGCAGGCGGAGGCGCACCGCTGGAAGACGCTCCTCCTCGGCGCCGCGCACGCCGCGTTCCTGCTCCTCGTGCTGGCGGCCGCCGCCGGGCGCGCGCCCGGGCTGGCCGCGCTGGTGGTCGCCCTGTGGGGGCTGGTCGTCCTCGTCGGCCTGCACGGGGTCGCGCGCGCGATCGGGGCCCGGGTCCTCGACGAGTCGGGGGGCGCCGGCGGGGCGCACGAGGTCCGGGCGCTGGCCGTCGGCTGGTTCGTGGTCGTGTTCGCCTCGGCGTTCCCCGGGCTCGGCTGGCTCCTGTTCCCCTACTGGGCGCTCCGCGCCACGGGCGCGGCCGTGCTCGCGGTCTTCAGCCCTGGCGCGGCGGCGCCCGACGACCGCCCCCCGCCCTGACCACCTGCGCGGGGCGCGCTATGATCCGGTCATGCGGCGCAAGCAGCGCATCCTCCTCGGCGGGGCGATCTGGCTCACCGGCCTGGCGGTCGCGGTGGCCGCGGCGCGCGCCCACGGGCCGGAGGTCGCCCGGCCCGCGGACCGGATCGGGCGCTGGCTGCTCTCGTCGCCGCGCACGGTCGAGGGCCAGCTCCAGGGCCCGCTGGCGCTGGGCGACCCGCTCCTCGACGCGCGCCGGCAGGTGATCGGCCGCGTCGTGCGCGTGCGCGGCCCGGACGGGGCCGACCTCGCCGCGACCTGGTACGCGCCGCTGGCGGTCATCACGAGCGGCACGCCGTTCACGGTGACCGTGGCGCTCGACCCCGAGGCGACCGCCCCGGCGGGGGCGCGCCTGGCGTCCTACGCCGTGGCCCGCAACGACGGCCAGTGGATGCTCCGCACGCTCCTCCCCGAGCACAAGTGGCGGGTCGTCGTCGACGAGACGCGCGCCTTCCTGGCCGAGAACGAGCGCGAGGTGCAGGCCTTCCTCCGCCCCCTCGCGGAGGACGCGATCGGCCACGGCATGCTCGTGCTCGAGCAGAACCTGAGCGCGGCGCTCGAGACCCGGCGGGACGCCATCCAGAAGGTCCTCGACGAGCACCGGGTCATGGTCAAGAACGACCTCCTGCCGGTCCTCAAGCGGCGCCTGGGCCCGAGCGCCAAGGTCAAGGCCCAGCCGATCCTGCGCGAGATCGGCCGCGAGCTGTGGGACGAGCTGCCCATGTGGTCGCTCGGCTGGAGCGCGTTCGTCGACCGGATCCCCGGCACGTCGCGCACGCGCATGGACCAGTGGTGGAACGAGTTCGTCGAGAACAAGGCGATCCCGATCCTCAAGGCGCACGAGGACGAGCTGATCAAGGCGCTCGAGGACCTCGTCGAGGAGGGGGCGCGCGACCCCGAGGTGCGGGCCGCCCTCGGGGCGGCCACCCGGCGGCTGGCCGACGACCCCCGGTTCAAGGCGATCGTCCGCGGCGTGATCGAGGACGCGCTCGTCAAGCCGTTCGACGTGCGGGCGCTCCTCGACCGGCTCATGGCCGACCCGGCGCATCAGGCGCGCTTCCGGCGGCTCCAGGAGCTGTTCAACCCGGGCCTCCAGCGGATCGGCCGGCGCATGACGATCGACCCCGAGACGGGCCGCCTCGACCCCGACCTCGCGCGCGTGCTGCGGCGCGTGGTCTTCAACAAGGACGCCCGCTGGGTGGAGCTCGTCGATCCGGACGCCCCGACCGCGAGCGCGCCGCGGGGGCCCTGAGTGAGCGGGAGCGGCGCCGCGGTGGAGGAGGGCGGGGCGCCCGCCGAGGGCGCCACGCCGACGCCGGCGCCGGCGGCCGACGGCGCGGCGGCGGCCGCCGCCGAGCAGGCCACGCCCGTCATCGAGCTCGTCGACGTGACCGTGCGCGTGGCCGGGCGCGCGCTGCTCGAGCGCGTGAGCCTCGTCGTCCGCAAGGGCGAGCGCGTGCTGCTGGTGGGGCCGTCGGGGGCCGGCAAGAGCGTCCTCCTGCGGCTGCTCACGGGGCTCCTCGACCCCGACGACGACGACGCCTTCGAGGTCGAGGGCCAGGTGCGCGTGGGTGGCGTCGACGTCCTGCGGGCGTCGGGCCCGGCGCGGGCGCGGCTGCGCGACGCGGTCGGGATCGTGTTCCAGGACCACGCGCTGCTCGACGAGCTGACCGCGCGCGACAACGTCCTGTTCGCGCGCGACCACGCCGCCTCGCCGCGCGCGGCCGACGCGGCCGAGCGGGCGCTGGCCTTCCTGCGCGACCACGGGATCGACCCGGCGGCGCGCGTGCGGACGCTCTCGGGCGGCCAGCGCCAGCGGGTGGCCGTGGCGCGCGCGCTCGCCCGCGACCCCGAGGTCGTGTTCTTCGACGAGCCGACGAGCGCCCTCGACCCCCGCGCGTCGCGCGCCGTGGCCGCGCTCATCCGCGACGCGAGCGCGCGGGCGACCTCGGTCGTCGTCACGCACGACTACCCGCCCTTCCGCGAGGTGGCCACGCGCGTCGTCCTCCTCGACGCCGAGCGCCGGACCCTGACCGAGCTCGCCTGGGAGGCGCTCGACGGGCGCATGGCGGGGCCGCTCGAGCCGGCGCGGCCGCCGGCGCCCGCCGGCCCGCCGCCCGGGCTCGGCGCGCGCGTCCTGGGCGGCCTGGGCGACCTCCTCGCCGCCACGCCCGCGGCGGCGCTCGCGCTCCTCGTCGCCCTCCCGGCGGCGCTCGTCCCCTGGGGCGCGCGCCCGCGGTGGTTCGCGCGCTGGCTGGGGCACTACGCGCGGATCGTGTTCCTCGGCAGCGCGCTGCCCTACAACGTGATCGCCGGGGTGATCGCCGGGTTCGTCGCCACCTACTTCACCTACAAGTTCCTGCCCCGGCGCGAGCTCACCGAGCCGCTGATCCTCGACGAGATCCTGCCGAACCTCGGCTTCGCGCTCTACCGGATCGTCGTGCCGGTGCTCGTGACGCTCCTCGTCGCCGGCCGCACGGGCGCGGCGCTGGCGTCCGACTTCGGCAACCGCGTCTACCACCACCAGACCCAGGCCATGCGCTCGCTCGGCGCCCCGCCGGCGGCCTACCTGGGGACGGCGGCCATGTGGGCCAGCCTCTTCGGCATGATCGTCGTCGCCGCCGTGGCCTTCTGGTCGGCGACCCTCACCAGCCTGACGGTGTTCACCGTCACGCAGCCCGACCTGACGCCCTTCTACTGGTCGCACGCCTACTGGCCCAAGCTGGCCCCCTTCCGCCTGGGCTTCTTCGGCGAGGGCTGGACGTGGGTCCTGACGAAGCTCCTCGCGTCGGCCGCGGGCGTGACGGGGATCGCCTACTACATAGGCACCCGCCCCAAGCGCTCGACCGCCGAGGTCAGCCGCGGGATCACGGGCGCCGTCTACTGGGGGACGGTGTTCGTCCTCCTCGTCCACTTCGTGTGCGCGTTCTTCGAGTTCGAGAAGCAGCGGCCCTGGGAGCAGAGCGACCCGGCCCGGCCGCCGGCCTCCATCCCGCGCTGACGTGCGACACTCGGCCCCGTGACGAACGACGCGGGACGCTCGGTGGTCGTCCGCGACGCCGTGTGGGGCGACATCGAGCTCGAGCCCTACCTCGTGGACGCCCTCGACACGCCCGAGGTGCAGCGCCTGCGCGGGATCCGCCAGCTCGGGACGGCGCACCTCGTCTACCCGGGCGCCAACCACACCCGCTTCGAGCACGTGCTGGGGACGTGCCACGTCGCCGGCCGGATCCTCGAGGCGCTCGCCCGCGCCGGCCGGGCGCTGCCGCCGGAGGTCGTGCAGGCGACGAGGGCCGCGGCGCTGGTCCACGACGTCGGCCACGTGCCGTTCGGCCACACGTTCGAGGACGAGCGGCGGATCTTCCCCCGCCACGACGGCGCGGAGCGCACGCGCGCCTTCCTCGGCGACACGCCGCTGGGCGACGCGCTGCGGCGCCGCGGCCTCGCCGACCTCGTCCTCGGCGCGCTCGGCGCCGGCCCGGCCTGCCCGCCGGTCGTCTCGGACGTCGTCGCCGGCACGGTCAGCGCCGACCTCCTCGACTACCTGGCCCGCGACGCGCACGCGACCGGGATCCGCCGCGCCTACGACGAGCGCGTGTTCCGCTACATGGACCTCGACGACGGCCGGCTCGTCCTGCGCCTCCAGAAGCGCGGGCTGCCGCGCGAGGACGCCTTCTCGGAGGTGATCCACCTCCTGCGGCTGCGCTACACGCTCTCGGAGCGGGTCTACTTCCACCACGCCAAGGTGGCCTCGGGCGCGCTCGTGTCGAAGCTCGTCGAGCGCGCGGTCACCCTCGGCCTCGAGCTGCCGGAGCTCTTCGGGCTGGGCGACGAGGGGCTGCTCCTGCACCTCGAGCGGGTCTACGGCCCCAGGGATCCGGTGATCGTCCGCCTGCTCGACGACCTGCGCCGGCGCCGGCTGCCCAAGCGCGCCTTCCTCCTCACGCGGCGGGTCGGCCCCGACCTCCAGCGCGACCTCGTGCGGCGCCTGCACCACGACCGCGCCGAGCGCGAGCGGGTCGAGCGCGAGCTCGAGGCCGCGGCCGGCCTCGACCCGGGCGACGTGATCGTCTACTGCCCGGGCGCCGAGATGTCCCTGAAGGAGGCCGACATCCTGGTCGACACCGGGCGCGGCGGCCTGCGCATGCTCGCCGACCTGCGGCTGCCGGAGGTCGACGAGCTGCTCGAGAAGCACCGGGCCCTGTGGAAGCTCCAGGTGCTGCTCACGTCGCGGCGACGCGACGCGCGCGCGGCGCTCTCGCGCGCCTGCGCCGAGGCCCTCGGCGCGCCCGACGAGCTCGTCCTGGGCTGAGGCTCAAGCCGGGCCCCGCCGGCGGCCGATCCGGGAGGTGGAGGAGGCGGGCCATGGACCGAAGCGAGCGGGGCGGCGGGAGCGTGGAGGAGCTGGCGCGGCAGCTCTCCGAGGTCGACTGGGAGGTGCCGTCACGCGCCCAGCCGGCGATCGGCTACGTGCGGCGGCGGCGCGTCGGCCTGTAGCGTCAGCCCCGGACGCGCGCCCGCGCGGTCGTCGAGCGGCAGCCGTAGACCGCGCAGCCGCCCTGCTCCTCGTAGCAGCCGGCGTGGTGCGCCGTGCCGCAGCCGTCGCACGCCACGACCGCCGCGTCGTCGGCCACCTCGGCCTTGCAGAACGGGCAGTTCACGGCGACCTCGACCGGGCGGGTCGTCACCTGCGGCGCCGCCTCGAGCTCGGCCGCGCGCACGCGCGCCTCGACCGACCACACGCCGCGCTTGAACCGCTTCAGGTAGGCCTTGTAGCTCTCGAGGGCCAACGTGCGCGCGCCCTGGCGGTCGTAGGCCAGGGCGACCAGGTAGGTCGCCTCGTCGCCCACGCCGCCCCGCCCGTGGAGGCGCTTGAGCTCGACGATCGCCGGCTCCCAGCGCTCGTGGTCGAGGAGCGCGCGGCAGGCCGCCAGCCGGCCCCGGGCCAGGATCCCGGTCACCGTCCCCACGCCCATGAAGAAGGCGGCGACGGCCGCCACGAACGGGAGCGGGTGGCGCAGGGCGGCGCCGATCACGAGCGCCAGGACCACGCCGCCGGCGAAGGCCACGCCTGCCCCGAAGGCGCGCGTGGCCGCCGCCCCCTCGTGCGAGCGGCGCAGGGCGTCCGGCTCCGGCGCCGCCGGCTTCTTCGATCGCTTCCCGCCCACGGCCCCCTCGAGCTCGGATCGTCGAGATCAGTCCACCGTGAAGAGACGCCAGGGCAGCCGGCCCGAGCGAGCGATGGGGACGGGCGGAGCGGGACACGTCGTGCCGGCCCGGTGCTCACGCCGATCGCCCGCCCCTCGCGAGCGCATCACTCAGCTGCAGGTCTCGATGATCGTCGCCGTGCCCATGCCGAGGCCGATGCACATGGTCACGAGGCCGTAGCGGAGCTGCTGGCGCTCGAGCTCGTTGAGCAGCGTCGTGACCAGGCGCGCGCCGCTGGCGCCGAGCGGGTGGCCGAGCGCGACCGCGCCGCCGTTGACGTTGACCTTCGCCGGGTCGACGCCGAGCTCCTTCTGCCAGGCGAGGACGACCGAGGCGAAGGCCTCGTTGACCTCGAACAGGTCGATCTGCTCGAGCTTCAGCCCCGCCATGTCGAGGACCTTGCGCGTGGCGGGGATCGGCCCGGTGAGCATCATCGTCGGGTCGACGCCCACCTGCGCGTGGGCCACGACGCGCGCCCGCGGCCGCTTGCCCAGGGCCTTCGCCTTCGCCTCGGACGCGAGCAGCACGGCCGCCGCGCCGTCGGTGATCTGCGACGAGCTGCCGGCGGTGATGATCCCGTCCGGCTTGAAGGCCGGCTTGAGCGTGCCGATCTTCTGCGCCGTCGTGTCGGCGCGCGGGCCCTCGTCCTGCGTGACGGTGCGCACGACCTTGCCCTTCTCGCGCACCTCGACGGGCACGACCTCGTTCTTGAAGCGGCCCTCGTGCATCGCGTGCAGGGCCTTGCGGTGGCTCTCGTAGCTGAACTCGTCCACCTGCTGGCGCGTGATCCCCCAGCGCTCGGCGATCAGCTCGGCCGAGATCCCCTGGGGGACCATGTCGAAGCGCTCGGTCAGGCGCTCGTTGAACGTCCCCACGTCGCTGCCCATGGGCACCCGGCTCATGCTCTCGAGGCCGCAGCCGACGGTCAGCCCGGCCTGGCCCGACATGACCTCCATGGCCGCGAAGGCCACCGCCTGCTGGCCCGAGCCGCAAAGCCGGTTGAGCGTCACGGCCGGCACGCTGATCGGCCAGCCGGCCGCGAGCACCGCCTGGCGGATCACGCACACGCCCTGCTCCTGCACCTGCGTGACGCAGCCGCCGACGACGTCGTCGACCTGCGCCGGGTCGAGGGCGTTTCGCCGGACGAGGCCGTTCAGGCACTCGGCCAGGAGCTGGTCGCCGCGGACCTGCGCCAGCTGGCCGCCGTTCTTGCCCATGGGCGTGCGCACCGCGTCGAGAATCACCGCCTGCTCGGCCACGCTCGTCCTCCTCCGGCTGTCGGGCCGGACACACTACCCGATCGCCGGGCCGGTCGGCGCGTCGCCCTCGGCCGGCGGAGGCGGGAAGAGGCGGTCCACGACGCGGTCGGCCAGGCGGAGCCCCAGGCTGGCGGCGACGGGCATGAGGACGACACCCAGCACGAACTCCGCGGGGGCGTCCAGGAGCGCACGCAACATCGCCGCGGCGACGGCGCCGCCGAGGAGCGCGGCGAGCGCCTCGCGCCACCACCGCACGGGCCCCAGGCCGCGCGCGAGCGCCAGGGAGAGGAAGGGCAGGACCACGACCGCGCACCAGGCGGTCGCGTCCTTCGGCTGCTTGAGCAGCTCCCGGATGAGCTGCTCGAACGCGACCAGGGCCTGCTCGGGCCCGTGTCCATCCGTGAGGACCATCACCCAGGCCGCCACCCAGAGGGTGAGGACGGCCGCTGCGGCGGCCGCGGCGACGATCACCGGGGTCCGCAGGGGCAGGGCCACGCGGCGCGCCAGGGAGACGGTGAGGGAGACGAGCGCGCACCAGGCCCCGGTCACCGCCAGCACGACCGCGAAGGCCACCACGAGTCGCGCGAGCGGCGGCGAGCCCTTGCTGGTCAGGATCGGCGCCAAGAACGCCGCCGTCGCGCCCAGTCCACCGCACGCGCCGCCCACCGCGGCGCGCCGGGCGACCGCGTACGCCGGCTCAGGCGCCAACGGAGACTGCCCCGTCCGCCACGAGCGCGTCGACCTCCGCCTCGCCCAGGCCGAGCACGTCCTTCAGGACCTCGCGCGTGTGCGCGCCCACGCTCGCCGGCGCCGGGCGCGGCCCCGGCAGGGGCACGCCGGCGAAGCGAACGGGCGGGGCGACCTTCTCGGGCGACACGAGCCCGCGGGCGACCACCTGCGGGTCCGTCACGACCTCGTCGTAGTCGAGCACGGGCGCCAGGCACACCTCGGCCTCCTCGAGGATCAGGCGCCACTCGTCGCGCGGCCGCGAGGCGAACAGGGCCTCGAGGTCGCCGTGGAGCGCCGGGTCGAACTGGCGCCCGAGCCAGTCCGGGCGGCCGACGATGTCGCAGAAGGTCTCCCAGAACTTGGGCTCGAGCGGCCCGAAGGCGACCGCCCGCCCGTCCTGGCAGGCGTAGGTGCGGTAGCAGGGCAACGCCCCCGAGAGGCTGCCGAGCCCCGGGCCGGCGCGCGCGCCGGCGAGGTGGCTGAGGAGGTGCGGGCCCTGCACCGAGACCAGCGCGTCGAGCATGGACGCGTCGACCACCCGTCCGCGGCCCGTCGTCGCGCGCTCGACGAGCGCGGCGAGGACGCCCGTGAGCGCGGCGAACGAGGCCAGCATGTCGCCCGTCTGGACGCCGGGCAGCGGCGGCCGCTCGCCCGCGTGCGCCCCGAGCCACAGGGCGCCCGAGTAGGCCTGGTAGGTGATGTCGTGCCCGGCCCGGTCGCG
This sequence comes from Planctomycetota bacterium, assembly GCA_023954375.1. Classification (GTDB taxonomy): domain Bacteria; phylum Planctomycetota; class J058; order J058; family J058; genus JAMLIC01. The sequence goes on along the minus strand of JAMLIC010000004.1, from coordinate 213,364 downwards.
CGCCGGGCCGTCCTGCCCGAAGCCGGAGATCGAGCACCACACGAGGCCCGGGCTCCGCGCCTGGCAGGCCGCCGGGCTCACACCGAGGCGCTCGAGCACGCCCGGGCGGAAGCCCTCGAGGAGCACGTCCGCCTTCGCCACCAGGTCGAGGAGCAGCCCCGGCCCCTCCGGGTGCTTGAGGTCGAGCGCCAGGCTCTCCTTGCCCTGGTTGAGCGCGCGGAAGAAGGCCGACACGCCGTCCGGCCCGTGCGGCGGCAGGTGGCGCGTGGGGTCGCCGTGCGGCGGCGCCTCCACCTTGATCACCCGCGCGCCGAGGTCGGCGAGCACCTGCGAGGCGTAGGGCCCCGGGAGGTGACGCGTCAGGTCGAGGACGAGCAGCCGGCCCAGCATGCGGGCGATGGTAGCAGCAGGGTGGTATGTTCGAGGCGGTCCCGGCTCGGCGCGGGGGGGACGCGTGAACGCCACCGACGAGGCGCTGTCCAAGGTCATCCTCGGCCACCGCTACGCGAGCCCCCGCGAGCTGGAGGACATCCGCGAGTGGGGCCGGCGCTACCACCCCGACAAGGACCTGGCCGAGCTCCTCCTCCTCAAGGGGATGATCGACCGGCCCAAGGTCAGCCTCGTGCGCCGCATGGCCAAGATGGCCCGGCGCAAGGACGACGGCGCGCCCCCGACCTCGTCCGCGTCGGACGACAAGGTCGAGGAGGAGCTCGCCGCGGGCGACGAGCCCACGCGCGGCGCGCCCAGCCGCCCGGCGGCGGCGGCGCCCGCCCCCGACGCCGAGACGGCCCCGCTGCCGGCGAGCGCGGCGTCGCGGGGGCGGGCCCCCTGGCGCGACCCGACGACGGTCGGCCGCTACGAGGTCCTCGAGCGCGTCGCCCAGGGCGGCATGGGGATCGTCTACAAGGCGCGCCACCCCGACCTCAACCGCGTGTTCGCGGTCAAGGTGCTGACCGCGCGCGTCCAGAGCTCCGACGAGGCGCTGGCGCGCTTCCAGCGCGAGGCCAAGATCGCCGCCCGGCTCGACCACCCGAACGTCGTCCGCGTCTACGACGCCGGCAGCGACGGCGGCGTGCCCTACCTCGTCATGGACTACGTCGACGGGCCGAGCCTCGAGCGCGTGATCAAGGACGAGGGCGTCGGCGTGCGCAAGGCGGCGCAGGTCGCCCGCGCGATCGCGCTGGCGCTCCACCACGCGCACGAGCGCGGCGTCGTCCACCGCGACGTCAAGCCCGACAACATCCTCCTGGCGCGCGAGGGCGGCGAGCCGAAGATCACCGACTTCGGGATCGTGAAGGACCTCGCCGGCGACGAGGAGGAGCGCAAGCTCACGCAGACCGGCTTCACCCTCGGCTCGCCCTGCTACATGTCGCCCGAGCAGGCGGCCGGGCGCCACGCCGACGTCGGCCCGCGCTCGGACGTCTACTCGCTCGCGGCGACGCTCTACCAGATGCTCACGGGGCACCCGCCGTTCGACGGCGACTCGATCCACCAGATCATGCTCAAGGTCGTCCGCGACGACCCGGTGCCGGTGCGCAAGCACAACCCGCAGGTGCCGCCCGAGCTGGAGAGCATCTGCCTCAAGGCGCTGGAGAAGCAGCCAGAGCGGCGCTACGCCTCGGCCCAGGACCTCGCCGAGGACCTCGGGCGGTTCCTCGCCGAGGAGCCGGTGCTCGCCCGGCCGCCCGGGCCGCTCGAGAAGGCGGCGCGCTTCGCGCGGCGCCACCGCGGGCCCGTGGGCGTCGTGTGCCTGGTCGGCGCCCTCCTGGTCACGGGCGCCGCGTGGGCGTGGCAGGACGCGAGCGCGCGCCGGCGCGAGGCGCTCGAGCGACGGCAGGCGACGCTCGACCTCGCGCGCGGGCACCTCGCGCGCGCCGAGCGGCTCGAGGACCCGACGGAGCAGCGGCGCGCCTACTACGACGCGATCCTGGCCCTCGAGCAGGTGCTCCACCAGGACCCCGACCACCCCGAGGCGCTGGCCGAGAAGCGCCACGCGGTCCTGGCGCTCGGCGACCACCTGATCGAGAGCGGCGAGGCGTCGTTCGCCGAGTTCGTGTTCGGCCTGGGCGTCGCGGTCGCCGACCCGGCGGTGATCGCCTCGCGCATCGAGACGGCGCGGCTCGGGCAGTGGCTCGGCGCCGCGCAGGAGGCCGAGCGCACCGGCGACCTCGAGGAGGCCATGCGCCTCTACAAGGAGGGGCTGCGCAAGCTGCGCGACGCCGGGTACCAGGGGGCGCAGCTCGGCGCCAAGCTGCAGGAGCTCGAGGGGCAGCAGGAGCGGCGCCGCCTGCGCGAGCAGGTGCAGAACCTCGAGGCGCTCGGCGCGAGCGCGGCGCGCATGGGCGACCACCCGGCCGCGCTGTTCGCCTACCGACGCGCGCTGGCCCTGGCGCCCGACGACCGCGACCTCGCGGCGAAGGTCGAGCACCACCGCAACAAGGCGCTCGAGGAGCTGGCCCGCCTGCGCGGCGAGGCCGAGGCCGCGCGGGCCGACGTGGCCGGCGCCATGGCGCAGCTCGACGAGCAGGCGCCGGCGCTGCGCGACCTCCTGGGCCGGGGCGACGACGCGATCACCCGCGCCGACGGCGCGCGGCAGGAGGAGGACTTCCCGGCCGCGCGGCGCGAGCTCGACCAGGCGAGCGGGGCGTTCACGGTCGCCTTCAGCATGGTCAACGCGCTGCAGGGGCGGCAGCGCGCCGAGGCGGCCCGCGCCGAGGCCGTGGCGCGCAGCGCGGAGCGCTTCGCGCCGGCCGAGCTCGGCCGCGCGCGCGACCTGTTCGAGCGCGCGGCCGCGCAGTTCGAGCGGGCGCGCTACGAGGACGCCCTCGTCCTCTACGAGCAGGCGGCGGCCGGCTACCGCCTCGCCGGCCGCACGGGGAGCGGCAAGGAGGCGGTCGCGATCGCCCGCTCGGAGGCGCAGGAGACCCGCTCGCGCGCGGCCACGGCGCTCACCCCCCAGCAGCGCCTGCAGGGCTACCGCGCCGCCGAGGAGGACTTCGCGCAGGCGGAGAGCCACTACCTCAAGGGCGAGTACCCGCAGGCGCGCGAGCTCTACACGAAGGCGCAGGAGCGCTTCGCGCGGGTGCTCGACCAGGCGCCCACGATCCGCGACGCGTTCGCCCTGCGCGCGCGCGTGCACAACCTGCACACGGAGTGCGTGGCCCAGCGGGCGCGCGACTTCGCCGCCGAGGACTTCGCCCGCGGCAGCGCCGCGCAGGCGGCGGGCGACGCGGCCCTCGACCGGGAGGACCCCGACGGCGCCGTGCAGGCCTACACCGACGCGGCCTGGCGCTTCCGCCGCGCGGTCGAGGCGTCGCTGGGTCCGGCGCAGGACATGCGCGTCTGCGAGCAGCTGCGCGCGCGGATCGAGGCGGCCCAGCGCGACGTGACGGAGCGGGGCCTCACCTGGAAGCCGGCCTTCGCGCGGGCCGTCGAGCAGCTCGAGGAGGGCAACGGCTACTTCCAGGACCGCAAGTTCAACCTGGCGAAGCGGCGCTACGAGCGGGCGCTGGGGCTGCTCGACACGCTGACGCGCTGAGCGCGAACAGGAGCGCCAGCCCCGCCGTCGTGCTCCCCCACGGCTCGGCCCACGCGAGGTCGAGGAGCCCGCGCGAGGGGAGCGCCAGGAGCGCCGCGAGCGCGCCCCACGCGAGCCACGCGCCGCGGCCCGCGGAGCCCTCGGCGAGGGGGCGCGCCGCGACGAGCGTCGCCGGGAGGAGGCCCACGAGGTGGGCCTTCCAGGTGACGGGCGAGAGGAGGGCCGCCAGCGGCAGGAGGGCGGCGGGCGCCAGCGGCTCGCGGCGCCGGCGCGCGAGGAGCCACGCGAACGCCGCGGCCACGATCAGGACGGCCGCCGCCCGCGCCCAGGGGCGCGTGGCGGCGGGGTCGAGCGCCAGGAGGAGGGGCTCGAGCCCGGCCTTCGTCGTCGTTCCGGAGAGCAGCCGGTTCAGCGTCGAGGCCAGCGACGCGTTGCCGGGCGCCAGCGCCTCGAGGTCGGCGAACCTGGGGCTGGCCTCGAGCCAGGCGCCGACCTCGCCGAGCGCGCCGGCGGGCCCGTAGCGGGCGACGACCGGGAGCATGGCGACGACCGCAGCGCTGGCCAACCCGGCGAGCGCGCGCCCTCGGCCCGACAGCGCGACCCACGCCAGGAGCGGCCAGGCGGTCGGCTTGATCACCAGGGCGGCGCCCAGGAAGGCCCCGGCCCGGAGGTCGCGCCCGCGCTGCAACCACAGGAGCGCGGCCGGCACGAGCAGGGCCAGGAGCCAGTTCGTCTGCCCGTGGGCCAGGTCGTTCATGCCGAAGCGCAGGAGCGGCAGGAGCGCCAGGAGGAGCAGGAGGTGCGGGCGTCCGCCCCGCGGGCCGGCCTCGCGCAGCCAGCGCAGGGCGACCGCGGCGGCGCCGAGGGCGCAGGCGGTCATCAGCGCGAGCCAGGCGACGCGCACGGCCGGGTAGGGGAGCGCGAGCGTCCACACGCACGCCGCGGCGAAGGGCGGCGGGTAGGTGTAGCTCGTCGTGGCGCCGTCCTCGGCGCGGTAGAGCGGCGCGCCGGCGACGAAGCGCTCGGCCGCCCTCACGTAGAAGCGCGTGTCGCCCTTCGGGTCGGTGGCCGCGCGGTAGGTCAGCGGGACCAGGGCCGCGAGCAGCAGGGGGAGCGCCAGCCAGCGCCCGCGGCGGAGGGCCGCCTCGAGGCGGTCGAGCACCCGGCCGCCGGTCTCCACCTGCTGGGGCTGGTCGTCCACGCGGCCGAGCATAAGCCCCCGCCACGCCATGGGAACGGGCGGCGCTGCTCCTCGATGCAGCACCCGACCGCGCCGCGGGACGCGCAGGAGGCTCCGGGGCGACCCGCGCGCGCACGCCGTGCGCAGCGCCCGCGCGGCGCCGGCCGGCGCCGGCCGCCTCGATCGCCGGCGTCGCTCGCAGGTGCAGCGCGCGCCACGGCTTCTGCACCTTTGCAGGGCGGTGACAGGGCCGGACCGACGCGTGCAAGGGAGGGCGGCGGGTTCGAGAGAGGTGCACCGATGAGAGGGACGACCTGGACGGTCCTCGCCGCCGTGGCGGCGCTGGCGGTCGGCTGCAACGGCGGAGGGGGCAGCGGGTCGTCGCGGGCCGGCGCGGCCGCGCCGGTGACCTCGGGGGCCACCTCGCCCACGACCTCGAGCACGCCCACCCCGGGCGGCGCGCCAACGGGGACGTTCGAGCGCACGTTCGACGGGCGCGGCTACGTCGTCCACGTGCCGGCCGCGCACGACGGCGTGCGAGACCTGCCGCTCGTGCTCGCGTTCCACGGCTCGGGCGACACGTCGCGCAACTTCTTCGAGGCGCTGCGCGTCTCCGGCTGGGTGAGCGCGGCCGAGCAGGCGGGCGTGATCCTGGTCGTGCCCGCCACCAAGAGCCCGTTCCGCAGCTTCCCGGTGTGGAGCGGCAACCCGAACAACGACATCCCGCAGATGCAGGCGGAGTACGACGAGGTGCTCGCGCTCCTCGACCAGGACGTCGCGACGACCTGGCGCGTCGACCCGGCCCACGTCCACGGCCTGGGCTTCAGCGACGGCGGCCTGTTCCTCGGCGCCGTCGGCCTGCGCAGCCCGCGGTTGGCGACGACGACGATCCTCGGCTACGGCTGGGGCGCGTTCGACATCCAGCCCACGACCCAGCGGCGCCCCGTGCACCTCGCCTGCGGGTCGCAGGACCAGTTCTTCGGCGCGGCGCAGCAGACGCAGGCCTTCCTCGCCCAGCGCGGGCACGACGTCCTGTGGGAGCCGGCCGCCGGCGTCGGCCACACCTTCATCGGCCTCTCCGCGGCGATCGACCCGGCGCGCGCGCTCGCCTGGCTGCTCGCGCGGCCGGGCCCCGGCGGCGCGCCGGCCACCCCGACTCCGCCCTCGACGGGCGTGGGCAGCGGCGGCACGGGCGGCGGCGTCGGCCTGGTGACGCGGACGGTGACCGCGCAGCCGCAGGGCCTGCCGGCCGTGCAGGTGAGCTACACGGCCTACGTGCCCACGACCTACGACCCGGCGTCGCCGATCCCGCTCGTGCTGGCCGCCAACATGGGCCTCCAGCCCTGGCAGGCGCTGGCCCAGGCCGAGGGGTTCGTCGTCGTCGACCTGCGCGATCACGACCAGAACGGCGGCTGGCGCTTCGACATCGACGTGCCCGTCCTCGACGCCGTCCTGCGGGACACGAGGGCCGCCTGGAACGTGAACACGCGCCGCACCTACTATCACGGGTTCTCCGCCGGCGCGCACTTCGGCTACGCCGTCGTGCTCGCCAACGCCAACGTGTTCGCCGGGCTGGGCATCAGCGCCGGCTCCATGCAGACGGCGATCGCCCAGGGGATCTGGCCGGGCCTCGTCGCGCGCCGGATCCCGGTCGCGATCCGCCACGGGACGGGCGACCAGGTCGTGCCGGTCGCCGCCGGCCGCGCCGACCGCGACCGGCTCCAGCAGGCGGGTCACCCGGTGCAGTACGAGGAGTTCCAGGGCGGGCACACCGTCTCGGCGCAGGACGCGCAGGCGATCTGGACGTTCCTGCGCCAGCACACCGCGCCCTGACGGCTGGCGGCGCCCTCTTGCCCGGGCCATCCTCCTCCCGCGGTCGGGAGGGAGACATGTCGTTCCTGCACGAGCTGGCGACGGGTCGGCACGGGGTGCGGTTCCGCCCGCCGCCCGGCTGGGAGCTCGCCGAGGAGGGCGAGAGGTCCGCGCTGCTCGTGGACCGCGCCCGCGGCGTCGGGTGGAACCTCGGCGTGTACGACGTCGCCCTCTGCCTCCGCCCGGAGGACGACGCGCTCCTGGCGGCGGACGTCGAGCGGCACGCCCGCGCGCTGTTCGAGCGCTGCTTCCAGAGCGCGCAGGAGTCGCCCCTGGCGCTCGTGGCGCCCCGCACCCAGGACCCGGCGTGGTCGCCCGTGGTCGAGCTGGAGCGGGTCGAGGTCGGCGCCGCCCCGGCGCTGCGGGTCGTCCACCGGCTGTGGTACCAGCCGGGCCGCGAGACCGTGATGGGCCACCTGCTCGTGCCGCTCGCGTCGGGCCTCGCGGACCTCCGCGTCATCGCGACCGACCACTCGACGGGCATGAGGGAGTCCACCCTCTTCGCCCGCGCGCTCATGGCGCGCGGCGGCGCGTCGCCCGACCAGCTCATGGCCGAGCTCGGTCAGGCCCACTACGACGACCCGGCGCACGACGCCCTCTTCCCCGACCACGCGCTCTCTCGCGCGCGCGCAGCGCTCGCCTGGCTCGTCGCCGAGGGCGGGGTGGACGTGCGGGCGCCCGCCGCCGCGGAGCCGGCGCGGACGTGCGCCCTGGCGGGGAGCTTCGCGTTCGAGCCGCCCGCCCGGCACCTCCCCGTGGCCGCGGGCGACGGGCCGGACGCCGTGCGCTGCACGCGGGCAACCTTCTCCGGGACGGACGGGCTCGAGGTCCTGGCGGTCCAGCGCCTCATGCCGCACAGCGGCTCGCTCGTGGCGGTCGCCAGGGCGATCATGGCGGCCAGGGCGACGGAGGACGGCTCGACGGTGGTCGAGCTCCCGCCGCGCGACGGCCGACCGCGCGTCCGCGCGTCGTGCCGCGACGCGGACGGTGACGAGCAGCACACCGCCGCGGAGTTGTTCGTCGATGCGGCAGGGTGGTGTGTGCTGGTGGCGCTCGACGCGCCCACCTGCGTCCCCCTGGAGGAGCTCTTCACGCGCGTCGAGGCGGTCTCGCGCTCCTACCGCGTGCTCGCGCCGTGAGCCCCCTCACGCGCCGTGGCAGCAGCGCTTGAACTTCTTCCCGCTGCCGCACCAGCAGGGCTCGTTGCGGCCAGGGGCGGGCGCGTCGGCGTCCCCCTCGTCGTCGACGTCCTCCTCGTCGTCGTCGACCGGATCGTCGCCCCCGCGCAGCGCCTTCAGCGCCTGACCGAGCGCCTCGTAGGCGGCGTTCATCGTGTCGAGATGCGCGTCGCCGAAGCGGCCGGCCGCGACGAGGGCCACGCCCATCTCGATCACCTGCTCGGCCGTGTCCTGATCGGTCGGGGTCGTGGCGTGGAACATGGCCTCCAGGCGGTCGATCACCTGCGGGTCGCCGTAGCGCGCGGCGATCGACGCGGTCGTCCGCGGGGCGCGCTCGAGCGCAAGGACGAGCGCCGCCGCGATCCGCTCGTCGCGCACGCCCGCGCCGGCGAGCACGTTGAGCAGCCGCTCCCGCTCGGGCTGCGCCCCGGCCCGGCCGAGCGCCTCGAGGACCGGCTCGAGGGCGAGCGTGCCCATGGCCGCCAGGCCGGCGGCCGCGCCGTCGTTGTCGGGGAGCGCCGCGAGGAGCGGCCCGATCGCCTCGGGCGCGCGCAGGGCGCCGAGCAACGTCGCGGCGTGCGCGGCCGCCAGCGGCGGGCCTCCGGCGAGGAGGTCGAGGAGCGGCGGGACCGCGCGCGGGCCGTGGGCGAGGACCTCGACCCGGATCGCCCGCGGCAGCTTGCCGCCGTGGACCTTCGTCAGCCGCGCGACCGAGCGGCGCGGCGCGTCGTCGTCGGACGTCGTCATGGACTCCTCGCCCGGGAGGCTATCACTAGCCGGGGACCCTCGTGCGCCCGAGCAGGCCGAGCTTCGTCGCCTTGCGGTAGAGCTTGAGCCGCGTGCGCCAGCCCCAGGGGAGCTGCTTCCTGAGCGCGTCGGGGTCGACGCGGCCGACGCCGTTGGCGCGCCCGAACAGGCGCGAGTTCTCCGCGCGCGCGACGTCGAGGAGCCGGGCGCTCTTCTGCTCGGGCTGCCAGCGGAACACCCCGAGGAAGGCGGGGATCAGCCGCGGCACGACGCCGCGCTCGAGCATGCGCAGCCAGTAGTCGGTGTCCATGGAGAACCGGAGCGACGCGTCGAGCGGGCCCAGGCGCTCCCAGAGCGAGCGGCGCCAGTAGACCGTCTCCTGCGGCATGATCGGGCGGGTGCGCAGGACGGCCGGCGTGGGCTGCGGGAAGGCCATGCTCGACACGGGACGCCCGTCCTGGTCGATCAGCTCGCGCCAGCCGCACACCGCCTGCACGCGCGGGTCGCGGAACGCCGCGGCGATCCGGGCCAGGGCGCCCGGCAGGAGCAGGTCGTCGCTGTTGAGCCAGCCCATGACCTCGCCCGTCGTGCGCTGGAAGCCCTGGTTGATCGCGTCGGCCTGGCCGCCGTCGGGGCCGCTCGTCCACCAGGCGAGGCGGTCGGCGTGGCGGCGGAGCACGTCGACGCTCTCGTCCGTGCTCCCGCCGTCGACGACGACGTACTCCAGCCGCGGGTAGCCCTGGTCGAGGACGCTGCGCATGGCCGCGTCGAGGTAGCGCCCCTGCTGGTAGCTGGGCGTGACGACCGTGATCGAGGGCAGCGTCACCGCGGGCCCGTGCGCCCGCGGGCGTGGTCGAGCACGCCCGCCGCCGCCGCGCGCACCCCGGCGAGGCCCGAGCGCGGCGCGAGCCGCGCGGCGCGCCAGAGCTCGCGCCCGGCCGCGGCCAGGAGGGTGCCCCGGCCGGCGCCCTGCCCCTGCGCCAGGAGCAGGTGGTTGCGCGCCGTGTAGTAGAGGCGCGCCGGGTGGTCGCGGCCGGCGCTCGCCGCGCCCTCGTGGCGTGCCCTCGCCTCGGGCACGATGACGGTGTGGAGCCCCACGCGGGCCGCGCGCAGGCACAGGTCGACGTCCTCGACGTAGAGGAAGAAGCGCTCGTCGAAGCCGCCGGTGGCCTCGAGCGCCGCCCGCGAGAGGAGCATGACCGCGCCCGACACGGCCGCGACCCGGCGCGGCGGCCCGCCGGCGAGCGAGGCGGGCGCGCCGCGCGCGACCTCGCCGATCCGCCCGCCGCCCGGCGACACGTCGAGGCCGAGCGACTCGAGGCGCCCGTCGCGCGCGCGCACGAGCGCCGGGCCGACGACCCCCACCGGCGGGCGCAGGGCGGCCGCCAGGCGGGCCAGGGCGTCCGGCTCGAGGGCGGCGTCGCTGTTGACGAGGAGGACCGCGTCGGCCCCATCGGCCAGGGCCGCGCGCAGGCCGACGTTGGCCCCGCCGGCGAAGCCGAGGTTGCGCGGGGTCGCGACGACGCGGGCGAAGGGGAGGGCGGCGGCGAGAAGATCCTCGTCGGCGCCGCCGTTGTCGACGACCACCACGGCGTCGGCCCGGCGCGCGCCCTCGATCGTCGAGCGCGCGGCGGTCGCGGCCTGCATCGGCGTGCCGAAGTTGACGACGACGGCCACGATCCGGACCGGGCTGCTCGGCTGGCCGGCGAGGGGGAGCGCCTTCACGGGCGACCAGGATAGCCGGGGGTGCGCGTGGCGCAGGGTCGAGGCGCGGGCGTACGCTCGAGGCGTGGCGCTCGACCTCACGCGCAGCGACCTGGCCCGCGGGGCCGTCCGGGCGACCGCCAGCAGCGCCGCCCTGGCAGCGCTCGCGCTCGCGGGCATGCACCCGCTCGGCCCGGCGACGGCGCTCCATGTCGGCCTCCTCGCCCTCCCGGCGACGTTGGCCGAGGCGTGGTTCTCGCAGCGGCGACCTGGCAGGCGCGCTTGCCTGCTGGCCCTGCCGGCCGTGTGGGTCGTGGCGCTCGTGGCGGTGCTCCTGGCCCACGCGCAGGTCGTCTACTCGTCGGGCGTGCTCGAGGAGGGGACGCTGCGGGGAGGCCTGACCGCTGTCGAAGCGGAGTGGGTGTTGCTGGGACGCCGCATCGAGTACGGCTTCATCGGCCTTCACTTCCTGGTCGGGAGCTCGGCCGGCCTCGCCCTCCCCATCGCAGCGGCCTGCCTGGCGCGGCCGCTGGCCGCGGCGGGCCGCGAGGGGCCGCCGTTCGTCGGACGTGTCGTGGCCGCCTGGGTGCAACTCCAGGCGCTCGCGCTGGCGGTCGCGACCGTCGTCGTCTCGCAGTTCGTCGCGGCCACCGGCCCGTTCGACGTGACCCTCGGCCTGCAGCCCGACTTCTGGGTGCTCGTCCTGGTCTACGTCGGCTCCGCCGGCCTGGCCGCCACCCTCGTCGTTCCCGCCGCCTGGCTCCTCGGCGACGCGCTCGTGTCCGACGCGAGTCTTCCGCGGAAGACTCCGGAGCCCTGAGCCACAGCGACTTGGCGCGCGGAGCGCGATCGGGTTGCAACGCGCAGGCCGGCATGAACGGGCGGCGCGCGCACGAGGTAGGCTGCCATGGGCCAGAGTCTTCCGCGGAAGACTCCGGTGCCTTGTCTCCCCGGCACTTGGAGCCCAGTGGACGACGACGACCTCGCCCTGCATCTCGGCGCGACCGAACGCGAGCGCCTGATCGTCCGCCCGCTCGGGCGGAGCCACCCCGGCGCCAGCGACCCGTGGGACCGCGCGTGGGTGAAGGCGGTGATCGACGTCCAGGCGGGCGCGTTCTCCGGCCTCGTCGAGGCCGACCTGCAGGCGGACGATTTCGTCCGCTTCCGCAACAGCCTCCGCCGGCTCTCCGACCACCTCGACCAGGGCGCGACGTTCGACACCCTGGATGGCGCGCTGAAGATCGACGTCTCGGGCGACGGCCGGGGCCACTTCGAGGCGCGCTGCGAGGTTTGGGATCATCCGGGCGACGGCAACGTGCTGCGCTTCAGGCTCACCTTCGACCAGACCTACCTGCCCGGGCTCGTGCGCGCGCTCGATCGGATCGTGGCGGCCTTCCCGCCCTGACGCTCACGCCCACCACAGGGCGGTCATCCCGGTCGCCATGAACCGAAGGATCGCGCCGAGCCGCCGCGCGCTCTCCCGGGCGCGGCCCGTGCGACCCGCGAGCAGGCGTCCGGCCCCCTCGAGCGCGGCGCCCAGGGCGCGCGCGGGCTGGTCGAGCGTGACGAGGAGCTTGTAGAGCGCCGCCGGGCCGCGGCCGGCGTGCAGGCGCAGGAACCTCGCGTAGCCCACCTCGAAGCCGCGGTAGGCGAAGGCCAGGTTCGCGGCCGTCGCCACGCCGCCCGTGTGGACGAGCGCGGCGTCGGGCGCGAAGACGAGCGGGCCGTCGGCCGCCAGGCGCGCGCACAGGTCGGCGTCCTCGAGGCCGAACGGGTAGCCCTCGTCGAAGGGGCGGCGCAGGAGCGCCTCGCGCCGGACGAGGAGCGCGGCGCCGCAGAGCGCGGGCACGGGCCCCGCGTCTACCGGCGGGCGCCGCCAGGCGTGGTGGGCGGCGCGGAAGGCGCCGGTCCAGCGCAGGAGCGAGACCCGGTGCAGGAGGCCGCGGAGCGTGGGCAGGCCGCTCGCGCTCGTCTGCTCGCGGCCGTCCTCGCCCACGAGGCGCGGCCCGGCGGCGACGGCGCCGGGGACGGCCTCGACCGCCCCGACGAGCGCCGGCAGGGCGCCCCGCGGGACGACGACGTCGTCGTTGAGGAGGAGCGCGAGGTCGCCGGTGGCCTGCCCGACCGCCTGGTTCATGCCCCGGGCGTAGCCCGCGTTCGTCGCGTTGCGGACGAGCCGGACCTCCGGGTGCGCGGCCGCGACGCGGTCGGGCGTGCCGTCGCTCGACGCGTTGTCGACGAGGATCACCTCGTGGCAGCCGTCGAGCGACGCGAGCAGGCGCAGGAGGCGCTCGCCGCCGTTCCAGGTGACCACGCAAGCGCTGACGGTCGTCACCGGGCGATCCAGAACACGTGGAGCGGCTCGGCGCCCGCGCGCTCGACGACCTCCGGCTCGACGCCGAGCGCCTCGGCCACCGCTCGCGAGGTCGCCTGCTGCTCGGGCGTGCGCGCGACGAGCACCACCGCGTCGAAGCCCTCGGTCGTCGCGCGGCGGACGATCGCCGCCGGGTCGACCTCCTCCGCCGGGTCGAGCCGCGGCGTCGCCTCGGCCCCGGCGTAGAAGGCCGCGCGGGTGTCCTCGGCCAGGACCCGCCGGGCGCCGCCGGCCTCGAGGAGCGCGCCGACGTCGCGGTAGGTCGCCTTTCGCTCGTGGCGGTCGCGCAGGGCGACGGCCACGCACACCGCCACGACGACGACGAGCGCGACGCGCCCGCCGCGCGGCCAGGCGCGCAGGGCCCGCGCCAGCCCCGCGCCGGCGGCGGGCACGGCGAGCAGGGCGACCTGGAGCGCGAAGCGCGGGTCGGGCCGGACCACGGCGAACGCGAGGAGCAGCGGCAGCCCGACGAGCGCGAGGAGGAGCCCGAGCCGCCGCCCCGGCGCGCTCGCCCCCGCCACGCTCGTCCAGGGCCGCGCGGCCCAGCCCGCGAGCGCGAGCGGGAGCGCCGGCGCGAGGACGAGGGCGGCGCGCCCGAGCAGGCGCGCGGCGTTGCTCGCGACGAGGGCCGGGTGCGCCGCCGCGAGCAGCTGCGGCAGATCCTGTTTGAGCGTCAGCTTGAAGCGCCCTGCCCCCTCGACGCCGCCGAGGACGGCGTGCGCGCGGATCGCGAGCAGGTAGGGGACGACGACGAGGAGCCCCGGGAGGAGGAGCCAGCCCAGGTCGGCCAGCCGCGCGCGCGCGCCCCCCCGCTCGCCGGGGCGTGGCAGGACGAGGAGCCCCAGGGCGGTCGCGCCGAGGACGACGAGCGCCTCGGGCCGGGTCAGGTAGGCCAGCCCGCCGAGCGCCGCCGCGCCGAGGCCCGCGGCCGGTCCGCCGCGCTCGTGCAGGCGCTGCACGAGGACCAGCGTCCAGGCGAGCGCCGCCAGGTAGGGACCATCCGAGAGGACCTCCGCGCCGATCGTCACGAAGCCGGGCAGCGCGGCCGCGAGGAGGCCGGCGCACAGGCCGGCGCGCGGGCCGTCGGCGCGGGCGACGAGGAGGACCACCGCCGGCACCAAGAGGGAGCTCAGGAGCGCGGCCGCGACCGACCCGGACGTCTCGCCCAGCCCGAACGGCCCCGCGAGCAGCGCCAGCGCCGCGGGGAACCCGGGCGGGTAGTGCGCGCGGAGGAGGGCGTCGACGTCGCCCACGAGCGCCCACCGGGCCATCTCCAGGTAGGCGATCCCGTCGCGGCTGATCACCGTGCCGTGGCCGATCGCGCCCAGGCGCAGCAGGAGGCTCAGCATCCACAACCCGACGGCGGCGCGCACGAGGGAGGGCGGCGCGGGCGCGGGGGCGGCGGGCATGGGCGCCCATGATAGGGGGAGCGGCCAGGCGGCGGGTCGCGAGGTGAGGCGTGTCCCTTCGGTAAGCGCGCTTGAGACGCGCAGGCAAGGGAGGCGATCCTGGGCGAGGGTGGCCCCGTCTCCGCCTTGCGTGCCGCGTGCGCATCATCGACTTCCCGAATCCCGTCACAGGCTGCGGAGAGACGCCGAGCCTGAAGCATCAGACGGGTGAGGCTTGTGAGCCGCTTCGTCGCTGGCACGCTGGATGTGTGCGTGGGGCGGAGTGAGCAAGGGAAAGAAGCGACGGCGGCCGCGGCGCACGTTCGGGCCCAAGCCCACGATGCCGGTCAAGCGTGCCGACGCGGAGAAGCTGAAGGCGTTGATCGAGCGCGCGAGCTCGGGTGCGCTGTCCGAGGAGGAGTGCGCCGAGCTGCGCGCGGTCGTGGAGACGCTCGAGTTCGTCGTGCGAGAGCTGGACGACAAGAACCTCACGCTGCGTCGGCTGCGCGCCCTGTTCGGGCTGTCGTCGAGCGAGAAGCTGAGCAAGATCCTGCCGCCGGCTGGCGACGACGGCCCGCCGCAGGAGGCGGGTGGGTCAGGAGCAGAGGAGGCCCGTGACGGGCCCTGCGGCGCGGGCGACGACGAGGCCGCCGGCGACGACAAGCCTCCGGAGGGGCATGGACGCAACGGCGCGGACGCCTATGCCGGGGCCGCGCGCGTCAACGTGCACCACGAGTGCCTCCACGCCGGGGACGACTGCCCGAGCTGCAAGCTCGGCAAGGTCTACGAGCAGCGCCACCGTCCGCAGCTCCTGGTGCGCGTCGAGGGACAGGCGCCGCTCAAGGCGACCGTCTACGAGCTACAGGCCTTCCGCTGCAATCTGTGCGGCGAGATCTTCGCCGCCAAGCCACCCGAGGGGATCGGCGAGGAGAAGTACGACGCGAGCGCCGGGGCCATGATCGGCCTGCTGAGGTATGGCACCGGGCTCCCGTTCCACCGCCTCCAGCGGCTCGAGGAGCACCTGGGCATACCGCTCCCGGCCTCGACGCAGTGGGACGTGGTGAAGGACGCCGCGGAGGACCTGGCGCCCGTCTACGAGGAGCTGATCCGGGTCGCTGCCCAGGGGGAGGTGCTGCACAACGACGACTCGTCCATGCGCGTCCTCTCGCTCATGAAGGAGAACGACGCCATCCGCGCGTCGGGACAGGCCCCGGCGCGAACGGGGATCTTCGTCAGCGGCGTCGTGTCCGTCGTCGGCGGGCGCCGGGTCGCGCTGTACTTCACCGGGCGCAAGCACGCGGGCGAAAACCTGGAGGTCGTGCTCGCCGAACGGGCTGCTGAGCTGGGCCCGCCACTGCACATGAGCGACGGCCTGGGCCACAACGCGCCGGCCGCCGCGGAGATCGTGCGGGGGTGTTGCCTCGCACACGGCAGGCGGACCTTCGTCGAGATCGCGGAGAGCTTCCCCGCGGAGTGCAAGCACGTCCTGGAGACGATCGCGCAGGTCTACAAGCACGACGACGAGTGTCGCGAGCTGGCCCTCGAGCACGAGGAGCGGCTGGCCTATCACGTCGAGCGCAGCAAGCCGCTCCTCGACGAGCTGGAGAGGTGGTTCGAGCGCCAGTTTGCGGACCGCCTCGTGGAGCCGAACTCCTCGCTCGGCGGGGCCATCAACTACATGCTGAACCACTGGGAGGAGCTGACGCTCTTCCTGCGCGAGCCGGGCGCGCCCCTCGACAACAACGAGTGCGAGCGCGCCCTGAAGAAGGCGATCCTGCACCGCAGGAACTCGCTCTTCTACAAGACGCTCAGCGGCGCCCGCGTGGGCGACGTGTTCATGAGCTTGATCTACACGACCGAGCTCGACGGCGGGAACCCGTTCGACTACCTGACCGCGCTCCTCCGGCACGTCGACGACGTCGCTCGCGCCCCGGGCGCGTGGCTGCCGTGGACCTACCGCGCGACGCTCGCGGCGCCCGCGGACGAGGCGACCGCGAGCTGATCCGGGCGGCGCGTCGCCGGGGCAACCGGACGCCACAGGGGCTGACCCGGCGCCGCCTCGAGGTCGCCGCCGGCGAGCAGCACGGCCAGCTCGTGAGCCAGGACCGGGCGCGCCGGCTGGCCCGCCCGTGGCCAGTGACGGAACCGGCCCCTCGAGAGGCGCTTCTGGCACAGCCAGTAGCCCTGGCCGTCGTAGACGAGCACCTTGAGCGCCGTCGCTCGCCGGTTCCGGAACACGAACACCGCGCCTGAGAACGGGTCGTCCTGGAGGGCGACCCGGACCACGCTGGCCAGGCCGTCGATTCCCTTGCGGAAGTCGACCGCCTCGATCGCCACCAGGACGCGCATCTGCGGCGTCAGCTGGATCACGCGCGGCCGCTCCAGAGCTCGCGCGCCGCGGCCGTGACCTCGCGCGGCTCGACGCCCCGCAAGACCAGCCGCAGACGGAAGCCTGCGGCGTCCTCTACCTCGAGCGTCGCCTCTCGCGGAGGGCAGGGCCAGCCTGCGGCCAGCGGCAGCTCCACAAACGTCTGCGACGGCACCAGCGCGCTGGCGGCCCCTTCGCGCCCCCGCCCCGCGGTCACGCGCCGCTTCAGGGCCGAATGGTTAAGCCTCAGCAGCCGCGCAGTCTTCGTCGTCCCGTGCTCCCTCGCCGCTTCGACCGCCTGCGCCCATAGCGACTCCGGCAGCGGCTCGTTGCCCACCTTCTCCGCCCGCCACCGCCCGAACGCCTGCGCCACCTCGTTCAGCTTGACCTGACCCACCGCTTGCCTCCCTCGCGTCCGTGCGCGAGCCAAGCAGCGTAGAGACCGCGGCGCCGGGATTCATGCGCGCTTGCCGGAGGGACACCCCGCTCCCGCTCCCGCCACCCGCTGGCGACCGCCGCCCTGCGCGCCGAGGATCGTGCGAGATGCGTCGTCAGGCCTCGACCTCCCCGCGCTCGCTGCTCCTCGCCGCCCTGGCCGTCGCGGTCGCGGCCGCGCTGTTCGGCGGCGCGCCGGCGCTGACGCTCGGCGCGGCAACGCAGGCGCTGGTCCTCCTCGCCCTCCGCCGCTGGGTGGTGCGGGTCCACGGGCGCTGGATCGACCGCTGGGTCCTCGCCGCGACCGCGACGCTCGCCCTCGCCCTCGTCGCCGCGCGCGTCGAGTGGCCCTGGGACGCCCCGCTGGTCCTCTGCCTGCTCGCGGACGCCGGCGCCGCGCTCCTCCTCGCCGGCTGGTTCGACCCGGTCGGCCTCGCCGCGCGCGCCGCCGACGAGGCGGACCCGACCGAGTCGCACCGGCTGCGCCGCCGCGCGCGACGCCTCGGCTGGGCGGAGGGCGACGCCCCCCCCGCCTCGTCGGCCGCGCCGCCGCTGCCGGCGGACACCGCGGCGCTCGAGGCGCGGCTCGACTTCCTCATGGCCTGGCGCGCCGGCGCGTTCGAGCCGGCGCCCGCGGTCGGCCCCGCCGCTGCCGCGCGCGAGGTCCTGGCCCACGCCGCCGGGGCGCTCCTGTTCGTCGCCCCCCCCGCCGCGCTCCTGCTGGCCCTCGCCCTGCCCGCGCGCGAGGCCCTCGTGCTCACGCACCTCGTCGCGCTGGCGCTGTTCGTCTGGGGGCTGGCCGCGGTCGGCGGCGACCGCCTCGCGCGCGCCGTCGACGGGCCGCTCAAGGCCGCGGCGGTTTTCGCCGGCCTCGCCGGCGCCGCCGCCGTCGTCGCCATGCTCGTTTACCGGATCGCGGCGCAGGTCCGGTTCGGCGTGGGCTTCGACCCGGGCGAGGGCGCCGCGTTCGGGGCGAGAGGCCTGTCGACGGCGCTCGCGGGGCCGGAGGGGCGACTGGCCGCGGTCGCGTTCTTCGCCGGGTTCGCCGCCCCGGCCGCCCTGTGGGCGTGGCTCGCGCGCGCCGACGCGACGCCAGACCGCCCGCCGACCCCCGACCTCGCCGGCGCCCCCTGGCCGCGCAGGATCTCGAGCACGCTGGGCGGGACGCCCTGGTTCCTCGCCGCCACGGCCGTGTTCGTCGTCGACTCGCTGACGATGAGCCTCCTGCTCGGCGCGGGGCGCTTCGGCGCCCTCCTCCTGCTCGGGCCGGCGGTCGCAGCCTCGCACGCGCTCGTCGCGGCGCTCGCCTTCGGCGGCCTGCGCGTCGCCGACCGGCGCCGCCGCGCGGGGGTCAGGCGCACGGTCGAGGACGAGCGCCGGCGCGTCGTCGCGGCGCTCGTCCGGCTGCGCGAGGCCCGCGCGGCCGCGCCCGAGCCCCCGCCGGAAGCGCGGACAGCTTGAGAACTCTTCTCTCCGCCGCTCGTGCTCGACCCGCCAGAGCGAGCGATGGGGAGGCGCGGAACGGGCCAGATCGTGCCAGGCCGGGACTTGCTCCGATCGCGCCCCCCTCGCGAGCGCATCACTCATCGCAGGTCTGAGCTCGAGAGAAATCGCGCAGCGATTTCTCTCGAGCTCAGCGACGTCTAGCCGCCGCCCTCGAGGTCGGCCAGGGCCGCCTCGGCCGCGGCCTTGCCCTCCTCGAAGTCCTTCAGGTCGCGCACGAGCTTCTTCAGCTCGCGCTTCGCCTGCACGGGCGGGAGCGCCCGCGCCGCCTCGACGGCCTGCAGGATCCGCCCCGGCAGCGCCTCGACCTTCTCCCGCGCCCGCGCGCGGACGAACTCGGGGATCGACGCGTCGTCGGCGACCTTGCGGTAGCCGCCGAGCGCGTCCTTGAACTTGCCCTCGGCGAGCTTCGCGTCGCCGCGGTGCACCTCGCGCAGCCAGCGCGCGATCTGCGACCCGGTGATCGGGCGCTGCCCGATCTGCCGCTGCGCCTCGTTCAGCTTGTCGATGAACTGCTGCGGCGCCTGCCCGCTGATCTGGGACAGCTGCTTGCCGGTGTGGTCGGTGATGAAGCTGGCCGGCACGCCGCGGAACTCGAAGCTGCCGCTCGCCCCGCGGTAGACGGCCTGGTGGGCCGCGCAGGGGATCGTGCCGTAGGTCGGGCAGACCTGCTCGCGCGCGCCCGTCGCCGGGTTGACGCGCTCACGCTCGGCGTGGCCCTCCATGTGGCCGACCGCCGCCACGGCGAACTCGTTCACGTGATTCACGAACACGGGGTTGTGGAAGAGACCCTCTTCCATCGCCTGGCAGGGCGGTCACCCGTCCTTGTGGAAGGTGACGAAGATCGGCACGTTGCGCGCCGTCGCCTCCTCCACCGCCGCCTCCCAGCTCGTCGCCCAGTTGATCGTCGGCCGCTCGTCCGCGGCGCCGGCCAGGCCGACCGCCCCGGCGAGCCCCGTCGCAGCCAGCCCGCCCAGCAGGCCGACGCGGGTCCTCGTCCTCATGAGATCCTCCTCTCGCCCGGGGTGAGTCCCGGGACCCACGGATCGTACCACCCCGGCCGGCCGACTTCGACGAGCCCCTGGCCGTGCTAGCTTGGACGCCTCTGGAGGTCGCCGTGATCGTCGAAGCCCGGGCCGCCACCACCACCCAGCGCGTCGCCGCCGTGCGCGACCTCATGCGCGCCGAGGGGCTCGACGCCGTGATCGTGCGCTCGACCGACCGCTACCTCAACGAGTACGTCCCGCTCGAGGAGAGCACCCGCGCCTGGCTCACCGGCTTCACCGGCAGCATGGGCGACGCGCTCGTCACGCTCGACGCGGCCTGGGTCGTCGTCGACGGCCGCTATTACCTCCAGGGCGACCAGGAGCTGGCGGGGACGCCGTTCGCCGTCGAGCGCGTGCCGCTCGGGACCTCGATCCGCGCCGCGCTCTTCGCGCTGGTGAAGAAGGTCGTGGACGCGGGCGCCCGCCGCGTCGCCTACGAGCCCGACCGCTTCGCCCTCAAGGAGCTCGAGGAGCTGACCCAGGCGCTCCAGCCGACCGGCGCCGCGCTCGTGCCCACGCAGCCCTCGCTCCTCGAGCGCGCGCGCGGCCCGATCGCCGCGCCGGAGCGGCCCGTGCGCGGGGTCGACGAGGCGGCGGTCGGCGCGACGGTCGCCGAGAAGGTGGCCCGCGCGGCCGAGGCGCTGCGCCAGCACGACGTGCAGGGCTTCGTCGTCCAGCACCTCGACGAGCTCGCCTGGGTCACGAACCTCCGCGGCGACGACTTCCCTTACCAGGCCACCTTCCGCGGGATCGGCGTGCTCACGCCCGCGGCGGTCCACGTCGCGCTCGACGGCGCCCGCGTGCCGGCGGACGTGCTGGCGGCGCGCGGCGCGGCCCTGCGCCTCGTCGACCCGGCCGACTGGACGGCCGCGCTCCCCGCCGGGCGGGTGGGCTACGACCCCGACGGCGTCACGGCCGACGTGGTCCAGGCGATCCGCGCCCGCGGCGCGACGCCCGTGCCCGTGCCCAGCCCGGTGGCCGCCCTCAAGGCGAAGAAGAACCCGGCCGAGCTGAGGGCCATGCGCGAGGCCTTCGCGCGCGCCGATGCCGTCGTCGAGGCGGCGCAGGCCTACGTCCATCGCCGCGTCGACGCCGGCGAGCCCGTGACCGAGGCCGACCTCGCGGCCGAGGTCGAGCGGCTGTTCCTGGCCTCCGGGGCCACGGGCCTCTCCTTCAAGGTGATCGCCGCCGCAGGCAAGAACGGCGCCGTGATCCACTACGGCACGCCCGACCCGGAGCGCGTGCTCCGCGCGGGCGAGCTCGTGCTCCTCGACACGGGCGCCTACTACGCCGAGGGCTACGCCACCGACCTGACGCGCACCTTCCTCGCCGGCTCGCGGGCCGAGGCGACCGCCGAGCAGCGGCGCTACTTCACGCTCGTGCTCAAGGCGGCGATCGCCGGCATGTCGGCGCGCCTGCCGGTCGGCGCGCGCGGCGACCAGCTCGACGCGATCACGCGCGCCCCGCTGTGGGCCGCCGGCCTCGACTTCAACCACGGCACCGGCCACGGCGTGGGGATCAACGTCCACGAGTTCCCGCCCCGCGTCTCGCCCAACGGCGCGGTGAAGCTCGAGGAGGGCCACGTCTTCTCGATCGAGCCCGGCCTCTACCTGCCGGACTTCGGCGGGGTGCGGATCGAGAACCTGGTCACGCTCGCCGCGGCGCCCGACGCCCCCGGCTTCCTCGACGTCGTGCCGCTCACGCGATCGCCGCTCGACGAGCGCCTCTTCGACCACGCGCTGCTCACGGACGCCGAGCGCGCCTGGCTGGCCCGCTACGCCCCCTAGTCCCCGAACTGGAGCTGGACCGACAGCCACAGCTCATGGTTCAGCTCGTCGCGCGCGCCGCGCTCGTTGACGTGCTGGGCCTGATAGCCGACCTCCACGTCGACCGCCTCGGTGAGGCGGAAGATCAGCCCCGCGTAGGCGCGCTGCTGGTCGAGCCCCTGGCGCGGGCCGTCGCGCACGTCGTTGAGGTTCGCGAACACCTCGTAGGAGAGCTCGAGGTCGACCTGGACGCCCTGGACCTCGAACAGGCCGACCTCCGCGCCGAAGCGCAGGCGGAAGCGGTGGGAGACCGCGTCGACGCCCTGGATGAAGCGGTG
This sequence comes from Planctomycetota bacterium, assembly GCA_023954375.1. Taxonomy (GTDB): domain Bacteria; phylum Planctomycetota; class J058; order J058; family J058; genus JAMLIC01. Next base: position 191,927 of record JAMLIC010000004.1, on the reverse strand, counting down.
CTCGAGGCGCACGCGCGGGATCAGCGTGACGGCGCCGTCGAGGAGCTCGGGCTGCCACTGCACCTCCTCGTAGGGGCGCCACTCGCGCCGGGTGCTCCGCTCGCGGAAGGTCGTCCCGTAGACGAGGCCCCCGCCGAGCCACAGCTCCTCGACCGGCCGCACGAAGAACGCGGCGCGCCCCTGGAGGAGCGACAGCTCGCGCATGCCGTCGTCGAAGCGGGCCTGGAGCTCGAGGTAAGGGACGAGCTCCACGCGCCCCGCGTCGTGGACGTACGTGGTCGAGAACATCGTCCAGAGCTGGACGTCCTGCTCCAGCTCGCGGGCCGCCGCGGCGGCGGGCGCCCAGGTCAGCGCCAGCAGCGCGCCCAACCAGGGGAGCCAGCGCATGCGAGGGCGCTCCGGACGGCCCCCCCTCGTTCACCCCATCCTACTAGAAGAAGAGCTGCAGCTGGACGCGGACCTGGTGGTCGCCGTCGGCCAGCCGCTCGCCCCAGAGGTAGAAGTAGTCGGCCTGGAGCTTCAGGTCGTGCCCGCTCACGTACCAGTTGATCCCGCCGCCGGTCTCCCGCTGGAGGCGCACCGCCGACCGCCCCAGCGGCCGGAGCTCGCCCCAGCGCGCCACGACCTCGACCTCGTCGGTCACCAGGTAGCCCGCCTGGGCGAAGTAGCCCCAGGCCGAGCGCGTGCGCTCGGTGACCGTCGCCCCGCCGACCGTCCCCGTGAGGACCTCGTCCGCCGCCTCGCGCAGGAGCGCCTCGGACCGGAGCGAGAAGCCCATCCACTTGAGGTGCAGGTCCGTGACGACGTGGGTCTGGTCGGTCCGCTCCCGCGAGGCGTAGGTCCCGCCGAACGTGCTCCGCTCGCGGTTCGTGTTGGCGTTGTGGGCCACGGCCGCGCCGAGCGCCAGGCGCGGGTCGGGCGAGCGGGCGAGGTCGGCCTCGACGAGGTCGTCGAAGCGCCCGAAGGGGGTCAGCTGCACGCGCGCGACCAGGAGGACCCCGCCGGCGTCCGAGAGGCGGTTGCGCCCGTCGCCGCCGAAGACGCCCAGCGCGTAGCCGAGGACCCCGCCCAGGCCGAAGAGGTCGTCCGAGAACACCTGCACGCCCACGTCGCGGTCGAGGTTGAGCTCGTTCTGCACGATCGAGCGGTCGACGAGCTGCAGCGCGCTCGACGACGTCACGCGCTGCGGGTTGAACGGGACCTTCATCTGGCCGACGCGCACGTTGAGGTCGCGCAGGCCCGCGTAGGTCAGGTAGGCGTCGCGCAGCGGGAGCCGCAGGTCGGGCTCGGTGTCCTGGTTGGAGAAGCCGAGCTGCATGTAATAGGTCAGCTCTCGCGTCAGCGCGTGACCGCGCAGGAGGAGTCGCGCGCGGCGGATCTCGAAGAGCGTCGCCGAGCCGCGCTCCTCGCGCTCGAGGTGCGTGAAGCGGGCCTGGAACCGGGCGCGGATCGTGAGCGAGAGCGAGTCGTCGGCCCCGGTGATCGTCACCCCCTCCCCGAAGCGGGCCCGGACGGCCGCGCCGCCGCCGCCGCCAGCCGGCGTCGTCTCGACCGCCCCCTGGGCCGGCCCCGTCGGCGCCTCGCTCGCCGCCGGCGCCGCCGTGGCGCGCGCCGGCTCGCCGGGCTCGTCGGCGGGCGGCGGCTGCTGCGCCTGCCGCGCCCGCCGCAGCTCCTCGCGCAGGGCGTCGAGCTCCCGCTGCTGCTCCTCGAGCCGCCGCTCGAGCGCCTCGAGGGCGGCGCCGTCCTCCTTGCCGACCGCAGGGCAGGCCACCGCGACGAGGCCGACGAGGGCCGTGACCAGGACGGGACGTCTCACGCGCTGGACCCCCACCGAGGAGGAGACATATCAACCGCGCGTCAAGGCGCGATCAAGCCTCCTCCTCGGGGCGTCCATATGCCAAGGCCAGATCAAGCCCCGATCAAGGCGCGCGGCGGCGCGGGACCCCCGGGGACCCGGCGGGGTCGAGCTCGGGCGGCAGGTCGGGCTCCCCTCCCCGAGCCCGACCGGGCGTACGTCGGCCCTGGCCGCCGCGAAGGACGCCCACGGCAGCCTCCACGGCGCTCGCGCGCCACGGACCTCTCGGGAGCGCCCTCCACGGCGAGCGCGGTCAGCGCGCCGGGCCCGAGGTGACCCGGCTCGACGCCGGCGTCAGCTCGCCGGCTGCTCCGGCGCCCCGGTGACGGCGAAGCCCGCGGCGATCGCCGCCTGCGTCTGGGCCTCGCTCGGCGGGATCACGTAGAGCTTCTCCTCGGGGATCTCCTTGCGCTCCTTGTGGATCTTCTCGGGGAGGCGCATCTGGTAGGTCACCGGGCGGGCGTGGTCGGCCATCTGCCGGTCCGGGTTGTAGACCGAGTTGAACTTCCAGAGCATCTTGACGAAGTTCGTCTGGCCCTTCATGAGCAGCTTGGCCGAGAGGACCGCGCACTCCTTGAGCGCCGCCAGGCCCAGGTGCTTCCGGTTGAGCACCTGCTGCGTGGCCACGAGCTCCTCGTAGAACTTGCGCAGGGGCAGCTTGGTCGGCAGGACCGCGTGCTGGATGTCGAACATGCGGTAGTCGCGCGTCGTCAGCTCGCGCGAGTTCGTGAGGAAGCTCTCCGTGCCGGGGTAGGGCGTGTTGACGCTGATGTTCACGATCTCGGGCACCGACATGGCCCAGTCGCGGATCACCTGGAAGCGCTTCTCGTCCCAGTCGGGGTCGGCGATGATGTTCACCGCCACCTGGATCCCGAGCGAGCGGGCGTACTCCAGCGCCTCGAAGTTCTTCGAGATCGACACGCGCTTGCGGAACGACTTCAGCCCCTCGGCGTCGATCGCCTCGATGCCCAGGAACATGTACTCCATGCCGAGGCGCTTCCAGTACTGGAACACCTCCTTGTTGCGCAGGAGCACGTCGCCGCGGGTCTCCAGGTAGAACTGCTTCTTGATCTTGCGCCTCTCGATCTCCTGGCCGATGGCGAAGCCCTGCTCGGGCTGGATGAACGCCACGTCGTCGACGATGAACACGCCCGGCTCCTGGATCGACTCCAGCTCGTCGCCGATGCGCTCGGGCGAGCGCTTGCGGTAGCTGCGCCCGTAGAAGGTCCAGGCCGAGCAGAAGCTGCAGTCCCACGGGCAGCCGCGCGTGAACTCGATCGACGCGCAGGGGTCGAGGACGCCGATGAAGTACTTGCGCCGGTTGCGCAGCAGGTCGCGCGCCGGCCACAGGTCGTCGAGGTCGTGGATCAGGCGGCTGCGCGGCCCCTCGCCCTCGAGCGACACGACGCCCGGGAGCGTGTGGACGTTCTTGCGGTCGTGGACGGCCGCCTCGATGATCTTCGGCGTGATCTCCTCGCCCTCGCCCTTGACGATGCAGTCGATCGCCCCGGCGGCGTGCTCGAGCATCTCCTGCGCCGTGAACGACGCGCTGTGCCCGCCGACGAAGACGAACGCGTCCGGCTGGAGCTGCTTGATCGCCTTCGACTGGTCGATCACCTCGGGGATGTTCGCCAGGTAGTTCATGCCCCAGGCGACGACGTCGGGGCGGAACTCGCGGACCAGCTTCAGCAGGTCGGCGTGGGACTCGCCCTGCAGGTCGAGCAGGCGCACGTCGTGGCCGGCCTTGCGCGCCGCCTGGGCGCACAGCTCGACCCCGAGCGGCTCGAGCCGGAGGAAGATCTCCGTGTACATGAGCCCGCTGGGGTGGAGGAAGAGGACCTTCGCCATGGCTGTACTCCTTGAGGCGCAACAGCCTAGGGATCCGGGCGGGTGAACGCAACACCTTCCGCGCGCGCGTGTCGCGCGCGCGACCCGCCCGCCCGCAACCCGCCGCGGCGCCGGGCAGTGCGGCGTGCGCCCGCGGCGCCCGCTCGCCGAGCGCGCGCGCGGGAGTACGCTGCGAGGAGGGGGAGCGCGCAGGAGGGGTCCGTGCCGCGGCCCGCCGTGTTCGCCTCGATGGTCGTCCTCTCGTCGCTCGCCGCCGGGTGCGCGAGCCAGGACCGCGGGCCGCGCGAGCCGGCCGACCGGATCATCGTCGGCGCGGTCGTGACGCTGGACGAGCGCATGCCGCGCGCGGAGGCCGTGGCCATGCGCGGGGGGCGGGTCCAGGCCGTGGGCTCGGCGGACGAGGTGCTGGCGCTGCGCGGCCCCCGGACGATCGTCACGCACCTCTCGCGCGCCGTGGTCCTGCCCGGGTTCGTCGACGCGCACGGCCATCTGGCGCAGGTGGCCCTGCGGACCCGGGGGGTCTCCCTCGACCCGCCGCCGCTCGGCGCCGCCGACTCGATCGCGGCGATCCAGGACCGCCTCCGCGCCGAGCTGCCGGCCGAGCGCGACGACTGGCTGGTCGGCTGGGGCTACGACGACGCGCTCCTCGCCGAGCGCCGCCACCCGACGCGGCAGGACCTGGACGCGGTGTCGACGACGCGGCCGATCCTCCTCGTCCACCGCTCGGGGCGGATCGTCACCCTCAACTCGGTCGGCCTCGAGCGCGCCGGCGTGACCGCCGCCACGCGCGACCCGCCCGGCGGCCGCATCCGGCGCGAGCCGCTGGGCGCGCCCACGGGCGTGCTGGAGGAGCGGGCCGCCCTCCGCGCGCTCGAGCCGCTGCGGGCCCTGCGCGCCGACCCCGAGCGCCTGGGCGACGCCGTGCGCGACGCGCTGGCGCGCTACGCCGCGCGCGGGGTCACCACCTGCCGCGAGTCGCTGGCCTCGGCGGAGCTCGTCGACGCCCTGCGCGGCGTGGCCGCGCGCGGGCCGCTGCCGCTCGACGTGGCGGTGAGCGTCAGCTGGCGCGGCACGACGCCCGAGCGGCTCCTGGGCGACAAGGACCCGGGCGCCGGCGGCTACCTCGGCGGGCTGCGCCTGTGCGGCGTCGAGCTCGTCCTCGACGGCTCGCTCCACGGCCACACGGCCTGGCTCTCGGCGCCGTACCACGCCCCGCCGGCCGGGGCGCTCTCGCGCGCCGCCTGCGAGGACCCGCTCACGAGCGACGGCGCCCTGCCCCCGACCGCCACGGGCGAGCGCTACGCCGGCTACCCGAGCTTCCTGGCGCGCGAGGTCGAGGCGCTGGTGCGCCGCTGCCTCGACGGCGGGTGGGCCATCACGGCGCGCTGCCACGGCGACGCCGCCGTCGACCAGCTGCTCGACGCGCTCGAGCGCGCCGCGGCCGAGCGGCCGGACGCGCCGCGCCGGGTGACGCTGGTCGCGCAGCTCCTCCGCGACGACCAGCTCGAGCGCATGGCCCGCCTCGGCGTCCCGGCCTCCTTCCTCGCGGCCGACCTGTTCTTCTGGGGCGACCACCTCCGCGACGCCCTGCTCGGACCCGAGCGCGCCGCACGCCTGGCGCCGGGCGCGGCGGCGCTGGCGCGCGGCGTGCCGTTCAGCCTGCACGACGACGCCCCGAGCGCGCCGCCCGACCCGCTGCGCGCGGTCGCCGTCGCCGCGAGCCGCCGCACGGCCGGCGGGGCGGTCCTCGGGCCCGAGCAGCGCGTGCGCATCGAGGACGCCCTGCGGGCCGTGACGCTCGAGGCGGCGCGGCAGCTCGGCGAGGAGGACGACAAGGGCTCGATCACGCCCGACAAGCTGGCCGACCTCGTGATCCTGTCGGCCGACCCGACCGCCTGCGCGCCGGAGGCGATCACGACGATCGAGGTGCTGCAGACGATCAAGGCGGGCGCGGTGGTGTACGACCGTGGGCAGCGCGCCGCGGACGAGTAGTCCGCGCGACCTGGCCGGGCGGGCACGGGCACGGGCACGGGCACGGGCACGTGAAGAAGAGCGGGGCGAGTGGGCGAGCGGCCCGGGCGCGGAGGGAGCGCTCGACTCTTCCCGTGCCCGTTGCCCGCACGCCGGCGGAGCGACGGGGTCAGTGTCGCCTCTTCACGTGCCCGTGCCCGTGCCCGTGCCCGTGCCCGCGGGTCGGAGGGCAGCGTCGCGCTCGAGCGAACCCTCCGGCCGGCTCGAGATGCCTCTAGTTCGGCGGAGGCATCGACCGCAGCCGCCGCCCCAGCCGGTTCGCCTCCTCGAACACCCGCGTCCGCTCCTCGTCGTCGAGGACGGCCCGCCCGTCGGCCGCGTCGCGCAGCCGCCGGCGCGCCTCCCGCTCGGCCCGCTCGACGTGCCGGCGCTCGTGGCGGAGGAAGCGGGACACCCGCTCGCTCAGCCGCGCCTCGTCGATCCGGCCGGGGAGGTCGGGGAGGAGCTCGACGAGCTCCCGCTCGCCCCGGCTGCCGTGGCCGTCCTCGACGCGGTCGCGCACGCGCTGCAGCCGCTCGAAGACGTCGCGCGCGGTCTCGCGGTCCCGCGCGGCCTGCTCCTCGTCGGAGCTCGACGGGACCTCGGGGTCGTCCAGGGTGCCCAGGATCGTCAGCACGGTCAGGGCGTAGCGGCGGCTCGCCCGCCGCGCGTCCCGCGGGGCGTCGTCCGGGACCGAGTCGCCCGTCGCCATGCCGAACAGCTCGTCGATCACCCGGGGGGAGGAGACGAACGCCGCGTGCTCGACGACCGAGCGCGCCGCCGCGCGCACCGCGGGGTCGGCGTCGCTGAAGGACGCCTCCATGGCCTCGCGGAAGTGGACCGCCGAGGCGTGCATCTTCGCCACCATCTCCGGCGTGAGGCGCTGGTCCCCCCACATGAGGCTCGGCGGGATCGCCACGTCGGGGCGCAGGAGGCGCACGAGCGTGCGGCGGGCCTCGTGGGCGAGGACGGGCGGGACCGAGCCGTCGTCGCGGGCCAGCGCGAGGAGGGCGCGCACGAGGCGGCGCGTCTCCTCGTCGCGGGACAGATCGTCGTCGGCCACCCAGGAGCGGCCCTCGCGGCGCGCGCGCGACCAGAACGTCTCGAACTCCTGAACGATCCGCATGGCGGCGAGGCCCAGGTCGGACGGATCGACCGGCAGCGCGGCGGCCGGCGACATCCGCATCGGCATCTCGAGCGCCTGCCCGCCCGTGCCGGCGTGGTCGGGGTTGGCGGTCTCGAGCGCGGCGAGGAGCGCGTCCCGCGCCTCGCGCCCGAACCGCGCGTAGCGCAGCCCCGGGGGCTCGACCACGGCGCGGCCCGCCTCCTCGGCGCCACGGGTGGGCACGTCGGCCAGCATGCACATCAGCCCGAGCACGATCGTCGCTCGCTGCACGAAGTCCTTGCCCATGCCGCGCGCCGCCGGACCGCGCGGCGCAGGCGGCGCCTCGTCGGACCGATCGATACGCTGCGCCAGGGCGGGGTAGCGCTTGGCCCGGGCGATCCCCTGCAGGAGCGACCACACGGCCTGCCCCGCCGGGCGGCCGATCGAGCGCGGGTGGAGGACGTTGACCCCGCTCCGCTGCAGGTCCTCCTCGAACCGGCGCTGCCGATCGGCCATGATCCGCTCGAACTCCTGCCCCAGGCGGGCCGCGTCGGGCCCGGCCTCAGGCGGCGGCAGCAGGGGAGGCTCCTCGACCAGGTCGAACAGCAGCCAGCCCGGGTGCGTGACGCGCGCCCGCTCCTCGGGCCGCTCGCGCGGCCGGACGGTGCTCCGGTCCTCGGACATGCCGACCTCGCCGCCGGGGTCGAGGACGCGGCGAATGCGCGCCCGCCACTCGGCCGTGCCGATCGGCGCGTCCGGCTCGTCGCGGCTGGAGACGATCAGCTGGAGGTCGAGGTGGCTGTCGACCTCGTGGTCTATGAAGGCGACGAGGTCCATCCCGATCGTGTAGGGCTGGCTGCTCCACGCGAAGCGGTCCCCCGACCGCGACCAGGCCTCGACGACGAGCGTCGGCCGCGCGCCGCCGAGCGACCCCGGGGTGGCCGAGAGGATCCGGCCGCGGAGGTAGAGCCCGTGCTCGTCCTGGAACAGACGCGCCGGGGCGATCCCCTGCTCGATCTGGGCCCGCTGCCGCAGGCCGCGGTCGTTGAAGTAGATCGTGTCGGCGAGGGCGCGGTCGGCGGCGACCAGCGCGGCGCACAGCGCCATGCCGAACGTGACGGCGGACGGACCGGAGCGTGGACTCATGCGCCTCACCTCGCCGCGCGACGTTACCACCTGCGGTACCAGACCGCGCACCGTCGGTACGGCATCACACTTTGACCCACGGAGGGGAAACCCACGCTTCCTTGCTACCGCCATGCCGCGCCGTAAAGCCAATCAGATCAGTAAAGGTCATGACCGGACTCGGGCTTGCATCTGCCTGCGACGGAAACGCATTGGAACGAAAGACGCCACCGACGCGTTGACCACCCGAGAGCGACACGAGAGCCGATCATGGACCCGCACACCCACCTGCCCCAGTTTCCCGTCTTTTCGAGTGTCGATCCGGCGCCCGAGGCGTCTCACGAGGTGAGTCCGCCCGAGGCCCTGGCCCCCGAGCCCCGCCCCGCGGCGCCGGCCCGGAGGAAGACGCCCGTGACGCTGTTCGAGATCGGCGTGGTCTACCGCAAGAACTCGCGCTACTACCTCGCCGTCTCCGAGCGCATGCTCATCACCTTCAAGAGCGGCCAGCTACAGGAGATCCGTCCTTACGCCCGCTACGACGTGGTGCGCTCGATCTCCGTCGAGGAGCTGTGTCAGAAGTGGGGGATCTCCCTCGACCACCTCGACGAGGTCACCGCCCGGTACCTGGCGCCTTCCGCCGAGGGCGTCAAGCCCCGCCCGCGCGGGTCGCGCCGCCAGCGCGCCGCCGACGAGCTGGCCTGGCGCTGCCTGCGGACGATCCGCCTGCTCGCCGGCTGACGCTTGGCGCGCCGGGCCCCGCCCGGTCAAGCTGAGGCCATGCAGCCGGGCGAGTGGATCGGCCCCTTCCAGGTCGAGGGCCGCCTCGGGGCGGGGCAGATGGGCGTCGTGTACGCCGTGCGCCGCCCCGACCTCGACGCCCGCTACGCCCTCAAGACGCTCCGCCGCGAGCTCTGCTCGACCGCCGACCTCCTGCGCTTCCAGCGGGAGGTGGAGCACCTCGCCGCCGTGTCGTCGCACCCCAACGTGGTGCCGATCCACACGGCGGGCGAGCACAAGGGCGCCCTCTACTACGTCATGGACCTCGTCGAGGGCGAGACCCTCCAGGACCTGCTCGACCAGGGCGGTCCCATGGCGGCACCCCGCGCCGCGCGCTACGTCCGCGACCTGGCGGGCGCTCTCGCCGCGCTGCACCGCGTCGGGGTCGTCCACCGCGACCTCAAGCCCGCCAACGTCCTCGTCGACCGCCGCCTCGACTCGGCCCGGCTGGCCGACTTCGGGCTGGCCCGGAGCTTCCTGGACGACCGCGGGCGCCTCACGCAGACCGGCGAGCTGATCGGCACCCCGCAGTTCATGGCGCCCGAGCAGGCGCTCGGCCACCAGGTCGGCCCCGCCGCCGACGTCTACGCCCTGGGCATGGTGCTGTTCACGCTGCTCGCCGGGCAGCCCGCCGTGCGGAGCGACGGCAAGGGGCTCGTGGCGCTCCTCACCAAGGTGGGCAGCGGAGAGCTCGAGTCCCTCCCGCGGCTCGCGCCCGGCGCCCCGCCCGACCTCGTGGCGATCGTCACCGCCTGCCTCGCCTTCGACCCGGGCGTGCGGCCCGAGGCGGCGACGGTGCGCCGCCATCTGGACGACTTCCTCTCCGCGCCGCCGGGCCAGGCGCCGGCACGCCGCAGCGCAGCCGGGCTCGCAGGGCTGGCCGTCCTCGCCGCGGGGGCGGCGACCCTCGCCCTCGTCGCTGCCCGGGCGACACCTCCGCCGGCGCCGCCACCTCCGCCTCCGCCGCCGGCGTCCCCGAGGCCGAGCGAGGTCACGACTGCGCCGGAGGAGGTCGGCGGCGCGGCGCCCCGGCGCGCGGCGGCGTGGCTGGAGCTGGTCCGGCGCGGAGACAGCGCATCGCTGGACCAGGTGCTCAAGGAGCTCGACGCCGCGGGTCCGCGGGAGGAGACGCCCGAGGAGCGCGCCGCGCTCATCGAAGCGCTCTGGGACCTGGACCGCGCCTGGCAGCCGGCGAGCCGAGAGACGTTCATCCCCCCCCAGCTGCAGCCCGCCCAGGGGATCGCCCTGGAGCGGCTCGTGCTCATTCACCTCCTCCTCTGGCAGCTCGTGCCGGACCACCGGCTCCCCGAGCAGCACGCCGAGCTGCTGCACCCCGTCCTCGCGATGCAGGTGGGTAAACAGCTGCAGCAGCTCGGCCCGCGCCTCCTCGCCGGCCTCACGGCGCTCAAGCCCGACGACGTGAACGTGTTCGTCTGCTTCGCGGACGCCAACAAGATCCACCAGTTCGGTCCGCAGGCGGAGCAGGTGGACCTGGCGGTGTTCCGCCGCGGGATCCAGCTGGCGCGGAGTGCGGACGAGCCGAAGGCCTGGGGGCACCTGATCCGACATCTCGCCGGGCACCTCTGGGCGCGCTCCGGCAAGCCCGACGAGCGGCCGGCGCGCCTCGACGAGCTCCGGCGCCTCGTCGACGAGGCGGAGGCGCTGGGCTGGGCGCGGCCCGATGTGGCGGCGGCCATGTCCCACCTGCAGGAGGCGCTCGTGCCCACGGCGATCGCGGAGGGGTGGCACTTGCCGCCCGCGCAGACGGCCGAGGCCCTCGCGGCCGCGCGCCGCGCGGTCGCCCTGCTCCCGGCGGAGGCGCAGCTCCGGGCCATGCTCGTCCACGCCCTCCTGGCGGCCGACCCCCGGGCGAACCTCGCGGCGGCGCGCGCCGAGCTCGAGGTCGCCACGGGCAAGGAGCTCACCCGGAGCGAGCACCTCGACACGCCCCTGGCGCGGGCGACGCTGTCGCTGGCGATCGCGCTCGAGCGGCAGGGGGACGACGCCGGCGCCGCCGCCGTGTGCCGACAGGTGGTCGAAGGGGTCCCCGGCCTGCTCCTGGCGCCCGCCAGGCTGCGGCTGGCGCTCCTCGGGTGCCGTCTCGGCGATCCGGCCGGCGCGGCCGCGGCGCTCGACGGGCTCGCCGCGCACGCGAGTCTCCGACAGCGGAGGGACGACGACCCCCTGCTGAGGCTCAGGGAGGAGCTGGGGCGCCTCTCTGCCGAGCTGCGGCGAGAGGAGGAGCCGGTCCAGGAGCCGGCACGCCGCGCCGAGTGGCTCCGGCAGGAGCTCGCGCGGCTCGCTCCAAACGTGGGGTGGCCCGCCCTGGGCCCGGGTCCCTACTGAACGAGTCGTCAGCGCCGCGGCGGAGCCAGCGGGTCGGCGGGGCCGGTCGAGGGGTCGAACGGGTCGAGCACCGGGTCCACCCGGGGCGGGGCGCGCCGGGGCGCGGCGGGGCGCTCCGCGGGAGAAGAAGCAGGGGAGGGCGCCGGGGTCGGCGCCGCGCCCGCCGCGTCCGGCGGCGCCGGCGCCGACGGGGTCGCCGCCGGAGTCGAGGGCCGGGGCGAAGGTGCCGCCGGCGCCCCGCGCGGATCGGCCTCCGGCCAGCGGTGCGGCGCCGGCTCGACCGGCGGCGGCTCGTCGACGACGTCGAGCCACGGCCCGAAGGCGTCATGGATCTTCTCGGGCAGGGCCAGCCGCGCCTCGTGGACGAGCGCGCGCAGGGCCTGGCCGGAGAGGCTGGCCTTCACGGGCGCCGCCAGGCGCGGCGCGAGGCCGGCGGCCACGATCGTGATCAGGGCGAAGACGACCAGCGCCTTGACCGTGCCGAACATGCCGCCGAAGCGGCGGTCGAGCTCGTCGAACTCGAGCTCCTGGATACGGTGCTTGAACTTGAGCGTGAGCACGTAGAGGCACACGGCCACGACCGCGTAGACGGCCAGCCAGGCGACGAACCGGCCGGCCACGCCGTCGGCGAACAGCCGGCCGAGCGGGCGCGAGAGGACCGTCGCGCACAGCCCGCCGCCGACCAGGGTCACGAGCCCGCTGGCCTGCCAGACGAGGCCCCGGCTGCGCCCGAGCATGTAGCCCACGGCGCCGACCGCGAGCGTCACCACGTCGAAGGCGCCTGGCGTCACCGGGTCCACTCCTGGTCAGTCTAGACCTTCGCGGCCAGTCCCGCCGCGGCCGCTCGCCTGGACGCCAGGTGACGCCTTCAGGGTCCTCGGGTTAGCGCCGCCGCGCCAGCCGGATCCCGGCCGTGCCCTCGCGGGCCGGCCGGACCGCCGGAGCGCCGGACGCGTCGACGTGCCCCACCATCTCCTCTTCGGTCCACTCGGGGGGGTCACTGAGCAGGCCCCGCAGGTCGACGATCGACCCGGGCGCCCCGGTGCGGCCTCCCGCCGAGCGCGCGCCGGCCAGCCACTCCGCCTGCGTCGGGAGGCGCATCTCGAGCCAGTCGGCCAGGGCGCGGGCGAGGCGCGCGTCGACGCCCGCGATCGGCCGGGCGAGGTCCTCGTCGGTGATCGCGCTGTAGGCGTCCTGCCCCGGGCGGCTCGACCGGCCCGTCGAGCCGCGCGGGATGAACGGCTGCAGGGGCGCGGCCACGCCCTGCAGGCGAGGGTTGGCCCGGACGAACTCGCGGTACTGCGCGACGGTCACCTCGGTCGAGGCGAGCCACAGGTCGGCGACGCGCGCCGACTGCCCGCCGACCTGCACCTGCTGGTCGGGGACCCGCACGAACGTGAAGCGCAGGCCGCGCGACTCGACCGCCATGGCCTGGCTCGGGCCCGCCGCGCCCGTCGGCGTCTGGGGCGAGGTCGAGCGGCCCGTGTCGAAGCCGCCGCTGCCGCGCGGGTCGGTCGTCCGGCCCGTGGGGGACGACTCGCGCGGCGCGTAGGGGTCGATCGGCCGCTCGACGACGCCGGCCGACGGCGTGGCCGGCGCGGTCCCGTCGGCGGGCACCGGCTCGGCCGCGGGGATCGGGTCGGCCGCGGGCAGGTCGTCGGGGGGCTGCGCGACGGGCGGCAGCGCGGCGGGCGGCTGCGTGGGCGAGATCGGCGGCGTCGGCGCCGGCTCCGGGTCCGGCCGGGTGGGCGGCGTCGGCGCCGGCTCCGGGTCCGGCCGGGTGGGCGGCGTCGGCGGCGGCTCCGGGTCCGGCCGGGTGGGCGGCGCCGGCGCCGGCTCCGGGTCGGGCCGGGGGCGCCGGCTCGGGGTCCGGCCGCGTCGGCGTCGTCGGCGCCGGCTCGGGGTCCGGCCGCGTCGGCGTCGTCGGCGCCGGCTCGGGGTCCGGCCGCGTCGGCGTCGTCGGCGCCGGCTCGGGGTCCGGCCGCGTCGGCGTCGTCGGCGCCGGCTCGGGGTCCGGCCGCGTCGGCGTCGTCGGCGCCGGCTCGGGGTCCGGCCGCGTCGGCGTCGCCGGCGCCGGCTCGGGGCGCGGGTCGGGGAGCGGCTCGATCGTCACCGCCGGCGCGTCGGTCGTCGTCGGCGGCGGCAGGCTACCCGCGCCCCCGCTCCCGCCCGACGCCGGCGCGCCACGCGCGAGCGCGACCAGCCGCGTCCGGAGGCCGCCCACCGCGGTCCCCTCCGGCGCCTGCCACACGATCAGCCCCGCCACGCCGAACAGGGCCGCCGCCGCCGCCGCGGCCAGGCCGCCGCGCGACCGCGCGCCCGGGCGCCCGGGGGGCACGGTGACCGCGAGGTCGGTCGGCGGCCGCGCGCCCACGCGCGACGTCGTCCCGCGGGTGCGCGGCAGGTCGAGGCCGAGCGCGTCGATCGCGTCCACGAAGTCGACGGCCGTGTGGAACCGGCCCGCCGGCTCCTTGGCCATGGCCTTGAGCACCACCTGCTCCAGGGCCGGAGAGATCCCCGCGTCGGGCGCCCGCTCGCGCGGCGGCACCGGCGGCACGGAGATCTGCTTCATCAGCACGTCCTTGGCGCTCTTCGCCACGAACGGGCGCGCGCCGGTGAGCATCTCGTAGAGGACGCAGCCGATCGCGTAGACGTCGGTGCGCCCGTCGACGGCGTCGGCGCACGCCTGCTCGGGCGCCATGTAGTGCGGCGTCCCGATCACCTGCTGTCCGGTGAGGCTCTCGCCCTCGTGCTCGCCGGGGGCATCGAGGAGCTTGGCGATCCCGAAGTCGCACACCCGCGCCAGCTCGCCCTGGTCGTCCTGCTCGATCAGCAGGTTCTCGGGCTTGAGGTCGCGGTGGACGATCCCCTTGGCGTGCGCCTCGGCCAGCGCGCTCAGCGCCTGCCGCGCGATCGACAGCGCCCGCGGCGCGGGCAGCCGCCCCTCGTCCTGGAGGACCTTGCGCAGGCTCGCGCCCGCGCAGAAGTCGAGCGTCATGTAGAGCAGGCCGTCGCGGGTGCGGCCGAACTCGCGCGTCGTGATGGCGTTGGGGTGGGTGAACTCGAGGGCCGCGCGCGCCTCGCGTAGGAAGCGCTCCACCGCCTCCTTGCTGGTGGCGAGCTGCGGGTGGACGACCTTGAGCGCGACGGTGGTGCCGAGGAGCGTGTGGCGCGCCTTGAACACGGCGCCCATGCCGCCCTCGCCCAGCTTGCCCTGGACCTCGTACTTGTCGTCGAGCGTCCGCCCGAGGAGGCCGTCGAAGAACCGGCCCGTGGCCCCGGTCGCGTAGCCGGACGGGGCGAGCCCGCCGTCCGAGGGGGGGAGGATCGCCGTCCCGATCTCGCTCGGGCAGACCTCGCGAGAGGCCCCCAGCCCGCTCGATGACCCGGTCGACGGGCCGGGCGGCGCGGCCGTGTCGCTCGGGACGTTGCCCGGGGCGAGGCCGAGGCCCTGGAGGGCCTGCCGGAACTCCCTCGCCGACTGGAACCGCTGGCCCGGCGCCTTGGCGAGCGCGCGCTTCACCGCCTCGTCGAGCGCCGCCGGCACCTCGGGGCGGAGCGCGCAGACCGACGGGATCGGGCCGTGGCGATGCTGCTTGATCACCTCGAGCGAGGTCTTGCCGTTGAACGGCAGCTTGCCGGTGAGCATCTGGAAGAGCATGACGCCCACCGAGTAGAGGTCCGCGCGCCCGTCGACCTCGGCGCCCTCGGTCTGCTCGGGCGACATGTAGTGGACCGTCCCCATGATCGTCCCGGCCTGCGTGAGGGCGCCGCCGCCGCTCGCGTCGCGCAGCTTGGCGATCCCGAAGTCCAGGATCTTGACCGTCAGGGGGTCGTCGCCGCCCTCGCGGGCCGGCGCCTCGATCATGACGTTCTGGGGCTTGAGGTCGCGGTGGACGATCCCCTGGGCGTGGGCGCGCTCGAGCGCCGAGAGCACCTGCGCCGTGACCTGGATGCTCGTCGCAGGGTCGAGGTGCCCGCGCTCGCGGATCATGTCGCGCAGCTCGCGGCCCTTCACGTATTCGAAGGCCATGTAGACGAGACCGTCGGTCTCGGCGCCGTCGCCGTACTCGTAGATCTCGATCGCGTTGGGGTGGCGGAAGCGCGCCGCCGCCTTGGCCTCCCGCTGGAAGCGGGCCAGGAAGTCGGGGTGCTGGCACACCTCGCGGCGGATCACCTTGAGGGCGACCGGGCGCTCCAGCCTGGTGTCGAGCGCGCGGTAGACGGCCCCCATGCCGCCCTCGCCGAGCTTGGCCTCGACCTTGAACTGCCGCACCGACCTGCCGAGGAGCGGGTCGGCCGCGAGCTTCGAGGTGGCTTCAGGCATTCGCCCCCCTGCCCTGGCCGCGCGCGGGGCGTGGCGCCCGACGCCGGCCAGGCCGGTAGAATCCGACCCCATGAGCATACCTCTGCTGCTCCGCGGCGGCCGCGTCGCCGTCGACCCGCTCGGCGACGGCGGGGTGATCGAGGACGCCTCGGTGCTGGTCGGCGAGGACGGCAAGGTCGAGGCCCTGGGGCCCGCGGCCGAGGTGACGGCCCCGCCGGGCGCGCGGGCGCGCGTGGTCGACCTCGGCGGGCGGCTGGTGCTGCCGGGGCTCGTGAACGCGCACACCCACCTCTACTCCACCCTCGCCCGCGGGATGCCGCCGCTCCCCGGCACACCCCCGCGGGACTTCGTGGGGGTGCTCGAGCGCCTGTGGTGGCCCCTCGACCGGGCCCTGACCCTGGATGACGTCTATCTCTCCGCTTTCTTCGGCCTGCTCGAGTGCGTGCGCGCTGGGGTTACGACGGTGATCGACCACCACGCCAGCCAGGGGGCGGTCGCCGGCTCGCTCGAGGCGGTCGCCCGGGCGGCGCAGGACGTGGGCGTGCGGCTGTGCACCTGCTTCGAGGTGACCGACCGCGACGGCCCCGAGGTGGCCCGGGCGGGGCTCGACGAGAACGTGCGCTTCGCCCGCGCCGTGCGCGCCGATGCGCGCCCCCGGGGCGGGGAGGCGACGCTGGCCGCCACCTTCGGGTTGCACGCGTCGTTCACCTGCGGTGACGAGACCCTGCGCGCGGCGCGCGACCTCGTCGAGCGCGAGGGGCTCGCGGGCGTCCACGTCCACGTCGCCGAGGACCGGGCCGACGAGGAGGACGCCCTGCGCCGCGCCGGCGTGCGCACGGTCGAGCGCCTGCACGGCCTGGGGCTCCTCGGGCCGGGGACGGTCGCCGGCCACTGCGTGTGGGCGGACGACGCCGAGGTCGACCGCCTGGCCGAGACGCGGACGCTCGTGGTCACGAACCCGTCCTCGAACATGAACAACGGCGTGGGCCGGCTCGACCTGGCGCGCCTGCGCGCGCGCGGCGTGCGCGTGGCCCTGGGGTCGGACGGGATGACCGGCGACGTCCTGCACGAGCTGGCGCAGGCCTACCTCGTCCGGCGGGACGCCGCGGGTGACCCGCGCGTCGGCGGCGACGACGCGGCCGCGCTCCTCCGCGGCGCGAACGAGGTCGCCGACCTGTTCTTCCCCGGCGCCGGGCTCGGCCGGCTCGCCGTCGGCGGGCCGGCCGACCTCGTCGTCCTCGACTACGACCCCTGGACGCCGCTCGACGGCGGCAACCTCCTCTGGCACCTGCTCTACGGCGGGCTGGGCGCGAAGGCGCGCACGGTCGTCGTCGGCGGCCGCGTCGTCCTCGACGAGGGCCAGGTGCCCGACCACGACCTGCCGGCGATGACCGCGCGCGCGCGCGCGGCCGCGCGCGCCCTGTGGGGACGTCGCTCGTAGTGTGATCGCGGCTGCGGCGGAGGATGGCGGGCGCTGCCGTTCGTCGAGGTGCCGCGCGCGCTGCGGCACTCGACCGCTCAGGCTCGGTCGGCGGCCAGGAGGCCGCCTTCCCTCGCCTTCGCGCGGCATCGCCTCGCCCTCCTCCGCCTCGCCTGGGGCTCAGGCTGCGAAGGCGCGGCGTGGTGTGCTCGGAGGCGGATCGGCCGTCATGAGGGAGAGAGACAGAGAAGAGAAGATAGAGCCAGGGGACGTCGCTCGTAGTGTGATCGCGGCTGCGGCGGTGGATGGCGGGCGCTGCCGTTCGCCGAGGTGGCGCGCTGCGCGCACACTCGGCTTCAGGCTCGGTCGGCGGCCAGGAGGCCGCCTTCCCTCGCCTTCGCGCGGCATCGCCTCGCCCTCCTCCGCCTCGCCTGGGGCTCAGGCTGCGAAGGCGCGGCGTGGTGTGCTCGGAGGCGGATCGGCCGTCATGAGGGAGAGAGACAGAGAAGAGAAGATAGAGCCAGGGGACGTCGCTCGTAGTGTGATCGCGGCTGCGGCGGTGGATGGCGGGCGCTGCCGTTCGTCGAGGTGGCGCGCCGCGCGGCACCTCGACCGCTCAGGCTCGGTCGGCGGCCAGGAGGCCGCCTTCCCTCGCCTTCGCGCGGCATCGCCTCGCCCTCCTCCGCCTCGCCTGGGGCTCAGGCTGCGAAGGCGCGGCGTGGTGTGCTCGGAGGCGGATCGGCCGTCATGAGGGAGAGAGAGAGAGAAGAGAAGATAGAGCCAGAGGACATTTCCTCCCGCTGCACGTGTTCAACCCGCCAGAGCGAGCGATGGGGAGGCGCGGAACGGGCCAGGGGCCCTTGTCCGGGCACTTACGCCGATCGCGCCCCCCTCGCGAGTGCATCACTCATCTGCAGGCCGGCCGCTGGCCCGTCGGGGACGTGCGAAGATCGCGTCGCCGGCCGGGCCCCAACGCCCGGGCCCGCCGACCAAGGAGCTCCGCCGTGTCCTACGTCCTCTCCGACTTCGAGCCCCTGATCACCCGCGACCAGCTCGAGGAGCGCCTCGACCAGCTCGGCCCCGAGATCGTGGCCGGCCTCGACCGCGGGCCCGAGCACCTCGTGGTCGTCGGCGTGCTCAAGGGCGCGCTCGTGTTCATGGCCGACCTGATCCGGCGCCTCCCGCCGACGATCACCTGCGACTTCCTGCGCCTGTCCTCCTACGAGGGGACCGAGAGCACGGGCACGGTCCGCTTCGACTTCGACCTGACGCAGCCGATCAAGGACAAGGACGTCCTGATCGTCGAGGACATCGTCGACACCGGGCTGACCATGAGCTTCCTGCTCAAGGCGCTCGAGGTCCGCGGGCCGCGGTCGGTCAAGCTGTGCACGCTCCTGCACAAGCCCGCGCGCACGAAGCGCGACGTGCCGATCGCCCACCTCGGGTTCACGATCCCCGACCGGTTCGTGATCGGCTACGGCCTCGACTACGAGGGCCGCTACCGCAACCTGGACCACATCGCGGCCCTGCGGCCGTATCGCGTGGGCCAGACCGGCGAGGCGTAGGGCTACGCGGCGCCGTCCTCGCGCTGCCACCGGCCGAGCTTGCGATAGAGCGACTTCCGGTCGAGGCCGAGGACGCGGGCGGCGAGGGTCTTGTTGCCGCGCGTCAGGTCGAGCACGTGGTGCACGTAGCGGCGCTCCATCTCCTCGAGCGTCGGCAGGGCGGCGGCGTCGGCGCCGGGCGCGAGGGTCGCCAGCGGGTCGGCCGCGCGCGCCGGGCACGCGGCCTCTTGCACGGCGGCCGGCAGGTCCGCGGGCTCGAGGCGGTCGCCCTCGCAGAGGGCCACCGCCCGCTCGATGCAGTTGTGCAGCTCGCGCACGTTGCCGGGCCAGCCGTAGGCGAGCAGCCGCTCGGCGGCGGCGGGCGAGAGGCCCGTGACCCGCTCGCCCGCGCGGGCGGCGTGCGCCGCGAGCGCCCGCTCGGCGAGGACGAGCACGTCGCGGCCGCGGGCGCGCAGCGGCGGCACGTCGACCCCGATGACGTCGAGGCGGAACAGGAGGTCGGCGCGGAAGGCGCCGGCCGCGACCGCCTCGCGCAGGTCGCGGTGGGTCGCGGCGACCACCCGCACGTCGAACGGGCGCTCCTCGGTGCCGCCCACCGGCCGGGCGCGCCGCTCCTGCAGGACGCGCAGGAGCTTGGCCTGGAGGGGGAGCGACATGTCGCCCACCTCGTCGAGGAAGATCGTCCCGCCGCTGGCGCGCTGGAACAGCCCCTGGCGCGCCTCGACGGCCCCGCTGAAGGCGCCCTTCACGTGGCCGAACAGCTCGCTCTCGAGCAGCGCCTCGGGCATGGCGGCGCAGTTGATCGCCACGAACGGCCCGTCGCGCCGCGCGCTCAGCGAGTGCAGCGCGCGGGCGACGAGCTCCTTGCCGGTGCCGGTCTCGCCGCGCACGAGCACCGACGCGTCGGAGGCGGCCACGCGCTCGATCAGGGCCCGGAGCGCGGCGATCGCCGGGCTGTCGCCGGCGAGCGCGGCCACCGGGTCGTCGGCCGCGGTCGAGGGCCGCCGCGGGCGGCGACGCTGGCGGACGGCGCGGGCGATCGCGACCTCGAGCACGTCGAGGTCGAAGGGCTTGGTGATGAAGTCGTAGGCGCCGGCGCGGATCGCCGCGACCGCCGCGTCGAGGCTGCCGTGGCCGGTGATCACCAGGACCGGGACGTCGGGGCGCGCGCGGGCGCTCCGCGCGCACAGGTCGAGCCCGCTCTCGCCGGGCAGGTTCAGGTCGGTGATCACGACGTCGATCGGCGGCCCCGCCTCGAGCGTCGCCAGCCCCTCGTCGGCCCGGGCCCGGGCGAGCACCTCGTAGCCGCGGTCCGTCAGGTCGACGCGGAGGACCTCGCGCAGGCCGGGGTCGTCGTCGACCAGGAGCAGGCGTGTGGCCCCCTCACCCGTCCCTGCCACGCCGCGGACCCTCTGGTGGAAGCGCCGGTCCACCCCGCCCGCGGCTCATCACCAGCGAGCCGCGGCCGGCTCACCACCCGTCACCACCCCTCGATGGTCAGGCGCTCCGGCTGCGGCGCCACGAGGCGCTGGACCCACCACCCCATGGTCGCCGGGTCCGGTGGTTTGTCGAGGACCACGGCCACGCCCAGCGCCCGGGCCGCGCGCCGGACGGCGGCCGCGCGGGCGGCGAGGAGGATCACCGGCGGCCGGGCCGCGCCGGCGTCGCGCAGCTCGGACAGGACGTCGAGCGCGCCCAGGCCCGGCATGACCTCGGAGGCGACCACGAGCTGCGGCCAGTCCTCGTCGCCCGAGGAGGCCTGCCCGAGGTACTCGAGGAGCTCGACGCCGTCCTGGACCTCGACGACGGAGCAGCCGCGCGCCTCGAGGGCGGCGGAGACGGCGCGCCGCAGCCGCGGGAGCGGCTCCGCGAGCGCGACGAGCGGGGGGCGGGGGCGGAGCATCACGCGCGCGCCTCCTGCGCCGGCAGCGCGAGCGCCGCGCGCACCGTCGCGCGCAGCTGCTCGAGCCCGAACGGCTTGACGAGCACGGCGCGGGCGCCGAGCCGGTAGGCGTCCGCCTCGACGCGGCCGTCGAGCGGGCCGTCGAGCATGAGCACGAACGGCAGCGGCCACTGCGCCTCGCGCAGCCCGCCCAGCACCTCCAGGCCGGTGGCCTGCGGGAGGCCCTGGTCGGAGAGGACCAGGTCGGGGGCCGGCTCGCCCACGACCGCGCCCTCCTGCAGCCGGTCGACGAGCTCGGCGCCGTCGCCCGCCTCGAGCACGTCGAACCCGTCGCGCTCCAGCGCCACCCGGATCGCCCGTCGCAGGAGCGGGTGGTCCTCGGCGACGAGCACGCGAGGGCGGCGCGGCCGGGGCGCGGCGACGCCGATGAACTGGAGCCCGAGCATGGATCCCTCCCGCGGGGTTCCGCCCGTGGTCGGCGCGGTCCGCTCCGGGGCTGACGCAGGAGGCGTGCCGGTCGGTAACCTCCCGGCCCCTCGGGCCCCGCGCCGTGGGCGGGCGTGGCCCTTGGCCCCACGTGCGCGGGGGCGCGAGGCGGGGAGGCGACTTCGCGTCCCGCGGCCCCCCGCCACGGGGGTGTGGCCGACGGCCACGGGACCGGGGTTGTCTCCGGCCCCGGGGGCGCCGTACAATCCGCCCGTCTCGCGCGCGGAGACGTGGCCGCGCCCTGACGGGCGCGGGAGTTCGGAGCGGCAGAGCCATGGCGAAGAGCGGCAAGTCGCCCGCGGCCGGCAAGGGCACGGGCAAGCACCGGCCGGCGGACGAGTCCGGAGACGAGACGGACTCGCACGACGGGATGGATGACGGGTCGCAGGAGGAGGAGGAGGAGGAGGCCCCCCGCGCGAGCAAGCGCGCCTCCGGGGCCCGCAAGGCCGCCTCCGGCCGCTCCGGCGCGCTCAAGAAGTCGACCGGGCGCATGAAGGCGGTCTCCGCGCCCAAGCTCAGCGGCCACGAGCTGATCCCGGTCGTGTGCTCCGAGTGCTACGAGGAGCTGGTCTACGACTCCGGGTCCAAGGCCGACGAGATCGTGTGCCCGGTCTGCGAGCACGCGGCCGGGCGCCCCGACGACGCGACGATCCATCACATCATGGACAAGCGCCGCACGGAGAAGCGCAGCTTCACCGTGGCGTTCATGGCCTGGTTCCTGGGCATGCTCGGCGTGGCGAGCTGGGCGGTGCTGGCGCAGAACCCGATCCACGCGGCGGACGACGCCATGTTCTGGGGCCCGTTCGGCGGCGGCTTCTTCGCCCTGTTCGTCGTGTTCATCCTCGCGTGGAAGCACGAGAACAACCGCTGGGAGGTCTACTTCTGAGCCGGACCTCCCCGGCCGCCCTGGCGCTGCTGCTGCTGCTCGTCGGCGGCGGCTGCGCGGCCCTGCCGCGCCCGATCCCGGGCGACGACCCGGCCCCGATCGCCGCGGCGCACGTGCTCGTCACGCGCCCGTTCCGGGTGATCCCCGAGCTGGACCGCTTCATCCAGGGCGCCATGATCGCCGTCACCGAGGAGCTCGTGCGCGCGGGCTACGACTGGATGGGCGTGGCCGACGCCGAGCCGAAGGACCCCGACGACATCCGCGAGCGGCTGGCCGAGCTGAACGCGCGACGGCCGGGGACGGCGGCGATCCACTTCACGTTCGTCGAGGCGCCGACGCTGGTCGGCTTCGGCACCGCCTACACGGCGATCACCTGCACGGTCTACGGGCCGAGCGGGACGGTCGTGCTCCACGAAGACCTCGAGGTCCCGCAGCGGCGGCGGATCTTCGACTTCCTCTTCCCGCGCCTGCGCCCCGACGTCGACGGGCGGGCGTGGCTGGCGCGCGAGTGGCGGGCGCATCTGGCGGGGACGTTCCCGCCGCGCGGCCCGCGTCCTTAGTCGACCAGGAGTCGGCGAGCTGGGAGGACCCGCTGCGCGGGTCCTCCCACGCCTTCGCTTCGCGGTGCTCGGCGCGGCAAAGCCGCGCCTGCGCCCGCTCGCGCCGGTCCCTCCGGGCCCGGAAGTGGTCTGTCAGGATCGAACCGACGGATTCGCTCCTGACAGACCACTAACCCAGGCCGATGTGGTCCAGCCCCTCGTCGTCGTAGCCGAGGTGGTGGCCGACCTCGTGGAGCACCGTGACGCGGACCTGCTCCACCACCTCGTCGCGCGTGGCGGCGGCCTTCTCGATGTTGCGGCGGTACAGCGAGACGCGGCTCGGCTCGTGGGCGGGGCCCTCGACCGCGAAGACGTCGGCGACGTTCACGCCCTCGTAGAGGCCGAGGAGCAGCGGGTCGTGGCCGGTCTCGCGGAGCATGTCGACCGGCGGCACGTCGACCGTCTGCACGACGACGTTCTCGAGGTGGGCGCGGAACTCGGGCGGCAGGCTCCGCAGGGCCTCCTCGACGGCCCGGTCGAACGCCTTCGCCGTGAGCCGCACGGGGCGCGGGTAGGCGTCGGGGTCGAGGGTCGCGGCGCGGGCGAACAGGCGGTCGGCCTCGGCGACGCGGTCGTCGCGCTCGAGGAGGCAGGCGAGGGTGTAGAGCGTCGCCGCGTCCTCCTCCGGCGGGTCTCGCCGGGCGAAGCCGTCGCGGGCCGCCTCGAGGTCGGCGCGCGCCTCGTCGAAGCGGGCGACCTCGAAGTGGCGCCGCCCGCGGCCGGCGCGGTGCCAGGGGTCGTCGGGCGCGAGGGCGAGCGCGCGCTCGTGCAGGGCGAGCGCGGGGCGCGGGTCGGCCTGCGCCTCGGCCTCCAGCCAGAGCGCCTGGAGCCGCTGCTCACCCTCGAGGCGGCGCGCGAGGCGGCTCGCGCGCCGCAGGCGCGCGAGCGCCGCGTCGGGCTGGTCGAGGTCGCAGAGCGTGACGTTCACCACGCCCAGGAGCGCCTCGCCGTCCTCGGGGTCGGCCGCCAGCGCCTGCTCGTAGCGGTCGCGCGCCTCCTCGGCGCGGCCCTCGTCGAGCAGCGCCGCGGCCTCGGCGCGCAGGCGGGCCGCCGCCTCCGGGTCGCGCCGCCTCGACCAGGGCCAGCGCACCGCTACGCGACCTCCAGCCCCACCTTGCCCAGGTGGCGGCCGGCGGCGAGGTGCTCGAGCGCCGCGCGGGCCTCCGTGAACGGGAGGGCGCGGTCGACGACCGGCCGCAGCGCGTGCGCCTCGGCCGCGCGCACGAGCGCCTCGAGGGCGTCGCGGTGGCCGACGAGCACCCCCTGGATGCGCACGCCCTGCATGAGCACGCTCACGAGGTCGAGCGGCGTCGTCGTGCCGGAGAGGATCCCGACCAGGCTCACCTGCGCCCCGGGGCGGACGGCGGCGATCGACTGGGCCAGCGTGTCCTTGCCGCCGACCTCGACCACGTGGTCCACGCCGCGCCCGCCCGTGAGCTCCCTGGCGCGCGCCCCCCAGGCCGGCGTCGCGCGGTAGTTGATCGTCTCCCAGGCGCCCAGCGCCCGCGCGCGCTCGAGCTTCTCGTCGCTGCTCGAGGTGACGATCACCCTCGCGCCCATGAGCCGGGCCAGCTGCAGGGCGAAGATCGACACGCCGCCCGTCCCCAGGGTGAGGACGACGTCGCCCGGCCCGACGCCGCCCGAGGTCAGGGCCGTCCAGGCGGTCAGGGCGGCGCAGGGGAGCGTGGCCGCCTCGAGGTCGCTCAGGTGCGCCGGCGCGCGGACGACGCCCTCCTCGGCGAGGAGCATGCGCTCCTGCAGGACGCCGTCGAGCGGGCCGCCGAGCGTCGTGCGGGCGCGCTCGCGCGTGAGGTCGCCCGCGGGCCACCCCTGCGCGAAGCAGGTGATCACGCGGTCGCCGGGCTTCACGCGCGTGACGCCGTCGCCCACGGCGAGGACCTCGCCGCAGCCGTCGGAGCAGGGGACGAGCGGGAGGCGCTGCCGCGGGTTGTAGACGCCGGTGACCGTGAGCAGGTCGCGGTAGTTGAGCGACGCCGCGCGCATGCGCACGAGCACCTGCCCGCGGGCGGGCGGGGCGGGGTCGGGCCGCTCCTCGGGGAGGAGGTGCTCGAGGCCGAACGAGCCCTGGATCGACATGACGCGCACGGAACGCCTCCCCCTCGCGGCGATCGTATCGCGCTGCGCTCAGCGATGTCGGCGCTGCGAGGCCGCTCCCGCTCCCGCTCCCGCTCCCGCTCCCGCTTCCGCTCCCGCTCCCGCTCCCGCTCCCGCTCCCGCTCCCGCTCCCGCTCCCGCTCCCGCTCCCGCTCCCGCTCCCGCTCCCGCTCCCGCTCCCGCTCCCGCTTCACACACACGGCCTCGCCGGGCCCGCCGCGGGCGCGGGCCCGGCGACCGCGCCGCGTCAGCGGCGCTGGAGGCCCCACAGCAGGGCGAGCTGCCGGTCGAGGACCTGGCGCACCTCGCCGAGCTCCCCGCCGTCGAGGAGCCCCTCGGCCTCGGCGATCGCCAGCGCCATGCGCAGCTCTCGCCCGCTGGCGTAGGCCACGGCGAAGTGGTGAGTCCGGTCTCGCCCTCGTCGCCCGCGGCCCTCGGCCGCGTTCAGGGCGATCGACCTCCCGGCCCGCCGCGCCTCGTCGGCGAGCTTCGGGTCGTGGGCCTGGAGCCGCCGCTTCAGCGGCTCGCGCAGGAGGGTCAGGAGGGCCAAGGCGTTGGTCTCGGCGAGGAACGGCGTCGAGGTCTCCTTTCGCAGGTGCAGAGGTCCCGGGCGGAGGCCGCGGGGCTGCTCCTGGCGAGGCGCAGCGGCGAGGCCCGTGCCGGGAGCTGGGGCCGGCGCGCGCTCTCCTTCAGAAGGCGCCCCGGCGCGGGCCTCGCGGCGTTCTCGTCCTCTCACGCCCGGTGAAGACGCCGAACGCCCCGAGTCCGACGCCGGGCGCGCGCTCCGTCCTCTCGCCGCCCTGCCAACAGCCGCCCGGCACGGGCCTCGCTGCTCCGGATCGGCGGGAGCGGCGGGGCGTGCCTCCGCCGTCAGGTTGGCTCGTCGCGACCAAGCAGCGCCGCGGGAACGGCGAGGCCGCTCGCGATCCGCGCCGCCCAGTCTTCGGACCCGATCGACACCGCGACCCATGAGCGGCAGGTGGCCCTGTAGGCGTCGGCGGGCCGAGCGTGAGCCAGGAAGAAGGCGAGGGCCTCCTCGAGCGAGTC
Source organism: Planctomycetota bacterium (assembly GCA_023954375.1). Taxonomy (GTDB): domain Bacteria; phylum Planctomycetota; class J058; order J058; family J058; genus JAMLIC01. Next base: position 166,513 of record JAMLIC010000004.1, on the reverse strand, counting down.
GCGCTCGTGCCAGGTCGTCAGGATCACGTCCTCGACCGTCTCGGCGCCGCGGAAGTGCTCGTCGACGATCACGCGGTCGAAGAGGTCGTGGACCCGCTCGCAGTCCGGCCCCCACGCCACGAGGTAGCACAGGCCGGACGCGAGAGAGCGCCGAGCCGCCTCCATGATGGAGGCGTCGCCTGAGCTCCGCGCGTCCGCCGCGACGAGGAGCACGAAGTTCCCGGACCCACCCCCAGGCACGGCGAGGTCGGTCGGCCACTCGCCGAACGCATCGAGGGCGAGGGCGAAGAGGTCGTTGCCTTCGTAGTTGCCCAGCAGAGCTGCCTGGCCCACTCCGTCGCCGTCCTCGCCGTCGTCGCGCTACCTCGCCCGCGGCAGCCGCCGCCGCTCGGCCCCCGTCGCGCGCACCCCTGCCAGCGTCGTGGTCGTCGCCCACTCGCGGAACGAGGCCGTCAGCCGGCTCCACGCGTCGTGCAGGGGGCAGGGGGCGTCCGGGTCGCACTCGCCCCAGCCGAAGGCGCAGCGCGTGGGGTCGGGGCGGTGGCCGACGGCCTCGAGCACGTCGAGGAAGCGCACCTCGGCCGGCGGGCGCGCGAGCGAGAAGCCGCCGTGGTGGCCCTTCTGCGAGACGAGCAGGCCCGCGACCACCAGCTTGCGCAGGACCTTCGCCAGGTAGGGCGCCGACGTCCCGGTGACCGCCTCGAGGTCCGTGGCCCGCGCGCTGGTCCCGGGCGGCAGGCTGGCGAGGTGGGTCATCGCCCGCAGGGCGTACTCGGCCGTGGCCGAGAGGTGCATCTCGGCGCGCTCGGCGCCGCTCCGCCGCGCGCGCGGCGCGCGCTCGCGCTTCCTCCTCGCCATCGCTCCACCTCCGGACGCGCGACCCGGATCATAGCCGCCCGCCGGCGCTCAGTGGATACCGACGTCTGCTGACCACGCGCGCTTGATCCGGATCACCCGCCCGCCCGGCCCACGTCACGCCGCACCCGATCAACAGACTTGACGGTCCGCTGAGTGGGCGGCGATAGTGAGCCACGGACACAGCGGACATTCACGTCCTCTGAGTCTGGTCAGGAGCGGTCGTGAGCGAGCGCGAGGGGCTGACGCTGGAGCGGAGCTCGCCGCTCCCCGCGCGCGCGCGGCGGGCGCCGCCCGCGCAGGACCTCCCGGCCGCGCGCGCCTGGCTGGCGCTGTCGCTCGGGACGCTCCTCCTCGCCGGCCTGACCGCGGTGCTCCTGGTCGTGGGCCGGCTCCTGCCGCTCCTGGGTGTCACGAGCGGCGGCGGGTTCTTCCGCCGCTGCCTGGTCGTCCACGTCGACCTGGCCCTCGTCGTCTGGTTCTACGCCTTCCTCGCCGGCCTGGTGGCGCTCCTCCCCTGCCGCCGGCCGGCGGGGGGCCTCTCGCGCGCCGGCGCCGGCGTGGCCGCCCTGGGGGTGCTCCTGCTCCTCGTGGGCATGTTCAACCCCGACGCCGCGCCGATCCTCTGCAACTACGTCCCCGTCCTCGACCACCCCCAGCACCTCGTCGCCCTGGGCGCGATCGCCCTGGGCCTCGTCCTGGCGCTCGCCGACGGCCGCCTCCTCCCGGGACGCGAGGCGCCCGCCGGCCCGGTGCCCGTGCCGCCCGCGGCCCGCGTGGGCCTCCGCGCGGCCGGCGTGGCCGTCCTCCTGGCGCTCGCGACGCTGGTCGCCTCGGTCGCGGCCACCCCCGACGGCTTCCTCCCCGACGCGCGGTGGGAGCTCGTCTTCTGGGGCCCTGGCCACGTCCTCCAGGCGGCCAGCGCCTGCGCCATGGCGGCCGCCTGGATCCTCCTGCTCACCCCGGCGCTGGGCGAGGCGCCCGTCGGCCGCGGCGCCGCCAGCGCGCTGTTCGCGGTGCTCGTCGCGCCGCTCCTCGCAGGGCCGCTCCTCGCCGCGAGGGGGCCGGCCGACATCGTCTCGCACACCGGCTTCACCCAGCTCATGCGCTGGGGGATCGCGCCGGCGCTCCTCGTCCTCCTCGTCCTCTGCGCGCGCGCCGTCGCCCGCGCCCGCCGCGACGGGCGCCTGCCGGGCCTCCTCGCCGACGCCCGCGTGGCCGGCTTCGTCGCCTCGGCGTCCCTGACCGTCCTCGGGGTCTGCCTGGGCGCGGCGATCTCCGGCTCGAACACCGTGATCCCCGCCCACTACCACGCGTCGGTCGGCGGCGTGACGGCGTCCTTCATGGCGCTCACCTACCTGCTGCTCGAGCCGCTCGGCGCGCCGATCCCCGCGCGCCTGCGCCCGCTCACCCGCTGGCAGCCGCTCGTCTACGGCGCGGGGCAGGTCGTGTTCGCGATCGGCTTCGCCTTCTCGGGCCTCTACGGCCTGGCCCGCAAGGCCTATGGCGCCGAGCAGGTCGTGCGCACCACCAGCGAGACCGTCGGCCTCGCCGTCATGGGCCTCGGCGGCCTGGTCGCCGTCGCCGGCGGAGCGCTGTTCATCACCATCGTCGGGGCCGCCTGGCGCGCTCGCGCCGCCGCCCCCGCGCAGGAGGAGGTCGTCGCGTGACCGAGCCCAAGAAGCCGCATCCGATCGAGCGCCTGTTCGACAACCCCTGGCTCCTCCTGGTGCTCGGGGTCGTCGTGCCGACCCTCTCCTACACGGTGTGGGGGTGGATCGAGCTGGCCCTCATGCCCGAAGCCCGGCTGCCGTAGGTAGGAGGACCGCCCGTGAGCATCGACTGCCCGCCTCCCGGATGGTTCCGCGCGCCCGGCGGCGCCGAGCGCGCCTGGGTCGGCCTCGCGCTGGCCTGGTGCGTGGTGATGACGATCATGATGCCGTTCTGGCACTTCCGCGGGAAGCAGAACAGCACCGGCGAGTCGTACGCCGTCACCCCGGCGCAGTTCGCCGAGCGCGTCAGCCGCTTCGTCGACGCCCACCAGGTGGGCGAGGACGAGGGCTGGCCCGTCGTCGAGCCGCCGCCCGGGGGCGACGCCTACCTGCAGGCGCAGATGTGGAGCTGGTACCCGATCCTCAAGCTGAGGAAGGGTCAGACCTACCGGCTGCACATGTCCTCCATGGACCTGCAGCACGGCTTCGCCCTCCTGCCCCTGAACATGAACTTCCAGGTCATGCCTGGCTACGACCACGTCCTCACGATCACCCCCACCCAGACGGGCGAGTTCCAGGTGATCTGCAACGAGTTCTGCGGGATCGGCCACCACCTCATGACCGGCAAGCTGCTGGTCGAGTAGGAGGACCACGTGCCTGGCAACCACCTCCCTGGCCTCGTCCGCGCCTGCGACACCACGGGCCTCCCCGTGTGCCTCCACGCGCAGCGGTTCATCCGCCTGCACGCGGTCATGGCCGTCGTGTTCCTGCTGCTCGGCGGGGTCGCCGCGATCCTCCTCGGCCTGACCCGCTGGCCGGCCGTGCACCTGCTGCCCGCCGACTGGTACTACCGCGTGCTCACGCTCCACGGCCTGAACATGCTGATCTTCTGGATCCTCTCGCTCGAGATCGGGATCCTCTACTTCGCCGGGACGACGCTCCTCAACTCGCGCCTCGCCTCGACGAAGCTCGCCTGGGCCTGCTTCGGCCTCATGGGCGCGGGCGGGGCGCTCGCCAACGTGATCGTCCTGATCGGCAAGGGCGACGTGCTCATGACGTCGTACGTGCCCCTCATGGCGCATCCGCTCTTCTACCTGGCGATCATCCTCGTGGCCGTCGGCGCCCTGATCGGGGTGATCAACTACTTCGCGACGCTCTACATCGCCCGCCGCGACCGGACCTACGAGGGGAGCGTGCCGCTCGTCGTGTTCGGGGCCACGGCGGCCGCGATCATCGCCGTGTTCACGCTGCTCCACGGCGCCGTCGTCATGGTGCCGACCTTCCTCTGGTCGCTGGGCCTGATCAAGACGATCGACCCGGGCTGGTACCGCCTCGTGTGGTGGGGCCTCGGCCACGCGTCGCAGCAGATCAACGTCTGCGCCATGGTCTCGGTGTGGTACCTGCTCGCCACGCTGACCACCGGCGCCAAGCCGCTCAACCAGGCCGTCTGCCGGGCCGCGTTCGTCTTCTACATCCTGTTCATCAACATCGCCTCGGCCCACCACCTCCTGGTCGACCCGGGTGTGAGCGCCACCTGGAAGATCTGGAACACGTCGTACGCCATGTACCTCGCCGTGCTCGCGTCCATGATCCACGGCTTCACCGTGCCGGCCTCGGTCGAGGTGGCCATGCGCAGGAAGGGCCACGACAAGGGCCTCTTCGGCTGGCTCGCCGCCGCGCCCTGGAAGAACCCGGGCTTCTCGGCGTTCTTCCTCTCGCTCGTGATCTTCGGCTTCGGCGGCGGGATCACGGGCGTGACCCTCGGGACGCAGCAGATCAACATCCTCGCCCACAACACGCTGCGCATCCCCGGCCACTTCCACATGACCGTCGTCGGCGGCACGACGCTGGCCTTCATGGGGCTCTGCTACTACCTCGTGCCCCTGCTCTTCCAGCGCGAGTTCCACCTGCGCGGCCTGGCGCGCGTCCAGCCGTACCTGTTCGCCGGCGGCGTGACGTTCATGGCCATGGGCATGTCCTTCGCCGGCTCCTACGGCGTGCCGCGGCGCCACTGGGACGTCGACTTCACCGGCGCGACCTTCCCCGCGGGCTTCGACGCCTCCGCCCACCTCATGCTCGGTGTCCTGGGCGTGGGCGCGGTGCTCTCCTTCCTCGGCCTCGCCCTGTTCATCGGCCTCACCGTCGCCGCCGTGTTCACCGGGCGCTCCAACCGGGGCGCGCCCATGGCGGCCTGGTAGGCCAAGAGAGGTGCCACGTGAGTGAAGTGCCTGACCTCCCCCCCGGCCCGGCGCCCGATCCGCGCGAGATGCCGCTCGACCAGTGGGCCGCCGCGCGCGCGCAGGCGGCCATCGCCGGCAAGGCCGAGCACGACGACAACCATCACACGCCCGGGACGTTCGTGCTGACGCTGATCTTCCTCGCCTCGTTCGCCATCTACTACTTCGCCAACTGGAAGGCGCTGGCCGACGTCTGGCACGTCCGTTAACTGGCCCGAGGAGGACCCATGACCTTCAGCCTGCGCGGCCTGCAGCGGTTCATCGCCTCGTGGCGCTTCCCGGCGCTCGTGCTGCCGCTGCTGGTGTTCGTCCAGCTCCTCCTCCTCTCGCTGCTCCTCGTGCCCGACGACGCCGGGCCGCTGGCGCGCTTCGCGGAGGAGATGAAGGTCTGGTGCTTCGGCTACGACCCGGCGAGCGGGCGGCTGCAGCCGGCCTACGTGGTGATGATCGTCGTCGACCCGGCGATCCTCTGCGGGCTCGTGGCCGCCGTGTGGTGGCGGCCCCTGGCCCGCATCACCCGGCGCGCGCCCCGGGCGCTCCTCCCCTACGCGGCCGTCGCCGCCCTCATGGCCGGCGGCTGCGCCCTGGCGGCGGTCGCGCTCTGGCGGGCGGACGTCGAGGACGCGGTCGACCCGACCGTGTTCCCGGCCGAGCGGCTCCGGACCTCGCTCCCCGCCCCGGACGTCGACCTCGTCGACCAGGACGGCGCGCGCGTGCGCCTCGCGGACCTCCGCGGCCAGGTGGTCGTCCTCACGGCGGTCTACGCCACGTGCAGCGCCACCTGCCCCATGATCCTCGGGCAGGCCCGATCGGCCCTCGCGGCGCTCGACCCGGACGAGCGGGCCGAGGTCACGGTGCTCGGCGTGACGCTCGACCCGGGGCGCGACGACCCGGCGGCGATGGCCCGCATGGCCGAGGGGCAGGGCGTCTCGTCGCCCGCCTTCCGCCTGCTCACCGGGCCGATCGACCGGGTCGAGCGGACGCTCGACGCGATCGGCGTGGCCAGGAAGCGCGACCCGGCCACCGGCGTGATCGACCACACGAACGTCTTCCTGCTCGTCGACCGCCGCGGCCGCGTCGCCTTCCGCTTCGGCCTGGGCGACCTGCAGGAGCGGTGGCTCGTCGAGGGCCTGCGCGCGCTCGTCCGCGAGCAGGAGGTCGCGAAGTAGTGACCCGCGCCGCGGCGGCCGCCACCGGATCGCCGCCCGCCCCCGCGGGCGAGCCGCCGCTCCGCGGCGACGCCCTCTGGCGCCGCGCGGACGCGGCCTTCGGCCGGCTCGACGCCTGGGTCGAGCGGCTCGTGCCGCCCGAGCTGAACCCGCTCACGCAGACGGGCGCGATCGCCAACACGACGCTGCTCGCCTCGATCGTCAGCGGGGTCCTCCTCCTCGTCTGGTACACCCCGAGCGTCCACCAGGCGCACGCGTCGCTCGAGGCCATGGCGGAGGCCCCCTGGACGGCGGGCCTCGTGCGCTCGCTCCACCGCTACGCGTCGGACGCCTGCATGGCGTTCGTGCTCCTCCACGCCGCGCGCCTCCTGGCCGCGCGCCGGCTCGCCGGCCCGCGCTGGGTGGCCTGGACCACGGGGCTCGCGCTCCTCGCGCTCCTGTGGCTCGTCGGCTGGCTGGGCTACTGGCTCGTGTGGGACGAGCGCGCCCAGCTCGTGGCCCTCGGCACGGCGCGCCTGCTCGACGCGCTGCCGATCTTCTCGGACCCGCTGAGCCGCTCCTTCCTCACCGACGGCAGCGTCAACTCGCTCCTGTTCTTCGTCGTGTTCTTCCTGCACATGCTCCTGCCGCTCGCCATGGGGGTGGCGCTCTGGCTGCACATCACACGCCTCTCGCGCCCCCGCTTCCTCACGGGGCGGGCGATGACCGCCTGGGTGCTCGGCGCGCTCCTCGTCGCCTCGCTCCTCCACCCGGCGACGAACGCCGCGCCGGCCGCGATGACCGCGTCGCCGGGCCGGCTGACGATCGACGCCTGGTACCTCGCCGGCCTGGCCCTGACCGACCGCCTCGGGGCCGGCGCCCTGTGGGCGCTGCTCCTCGGCGGCGGCGCCCTGGCCCTCTCCTTGCCGTGGGCGCTCGCGCGGGCGCCTGCGGCCGGACCTGCGCCCGCGGCCACCGTCGACGAGGCCAAGTGCAACGCCTGCGCCCTGTGCGCGCGCGACTGCCCCTACGACGCGATCACCCTCGCGCCGCGGGCGCCTGGCTCGAGGACCGACGTGCCGCGGGTCGCCGTCGTCGACCCCGCGCGGTGCGTGGCGTGCGGGATCTGCGCCGGCTCCTGCGACCCCGTCGCGATCGGGCTGCCCTGGCTGCCCACCGACCAGGCGCGACGCCGGGTCGAGGCGTGGCTGGCCGGGGCGCAGGCGGACGAGCACCTGGCGCTCGTCTGCGGCGAGGTCGCGCGCCTCGAGGTCGAGTCGGGCACGGGCGCGTGCGCCGCGCTGCCCGGCTACCGCGTCCTCGAGGTCCCCTGCGCCGGCTGGGTCCACGCCCTCTCGGTCGAGCGCGCCCTGCGCCGCGGCGCCGCCGGCGTGCTCGTCGCGGCGTGCCCGGCCGGCAGCTGCCGCCAGCGCGAGGGGACCGCCTGGACCCACGAGCGGCTCGCCGGGGCGCGGGCCCCGGCCCTGCGGCTCGACAAGGTCGACCCCGCCCGGGCCCGCGTCGTCGAGGTGCCGCCGGGCGACGTGCCGGCCCTCGCCCGCGCGGCGGCCGCCCTGCGCGCCGGGGGCCGCCGCCCGGCCCCGCCTGGCCGCGCGGCGCGCGGCCGGCGCTCGGCGGCGCGCTCGTCGCCGGCGCCCGCGCGGCCGGGGTCGTCCTCGTGAGCGAGGCGCCCTACGCCCCGCCCGCGCTCGAGCAGGCGGAGCTCGTCGTGTCGTTCAAGCACCCGGGGCAGGTGAGCGAGGTGTCGCGCCCGGTCACGGCGGCCGAGCGCGAGGCCATGCTCCCCCACATGCGCCGCGACACGATCACCGAGCGGCGCCGCGCCGCGGTCCGCCTGCGGGTGAGCGTCGACGGCGAGGTCGCCCTCGAGCGCGCCGTCCCGCCCGCCGGCCTGTGGGGCGACGGCGCCAGCGTGGCGATCGAGCGCCTGCCGCTCGCCCCGGGGACGCACCGGGTCGAGGTGGCCGTCGGCGACGGCCACGACGCGCAGGTGTGGGAGCACGTCTCGACCGACACCGTCGAGGTCACGCGCGGCCAGCGGCGCGTGGTCCTGTTCGACCGCCTCTCGGGCTTCAGCTGGCACTGAGGGGGTCCCATGACCGTCGCCGCGAGCCACGCGCCCACCTGCGAGCCGACCTGCGCCCCCGCCGCGCCCTCCCTCTTCACCGACCTCGCCGTCCTCACCAAGGCGCGGCTGAACGTGCTCGTCTCCGTCACGGTGGTCGCGGGCGCGGCGCTCGCGCCCGCCCCCGCCCTGCCCGCGGCGGTCGCGGCGGCGGTCGGGGCGACCCTCGCGGCCCTCGGCGCGTGCGCCCTCAACCAGGTGCTCGAGCGCGAGCGCGACCGCACGATGACCCGCACCGCCTCGCGCCCGCTCCCGGCCGGCCGGCTCGGCGCGACGACGGCGACCCTCGTCGCCGCGGGCCTCCTCCTCGCCGGCTGCGCGACCGTGGCCGCCGGCGCCGGGGCCCTGCCCGCCCTCCTGACGGCGCTCGGGGGCGCGCTCTACGCCCTCGTCTACACGCCGCTCAAGCCTCTCACGCCGCTGGCCTTCGTCCCGGGGGCGGTGGCCGGGGCGCTGCCCCCGCTCGTCGGCTGGACGGCGGCCGGCGGCGCCCTCGACCCCGGCGCGCTGGCGCTCTTCGGGCTGCTCCTCGCCTGGCAGGTGCCGCACGTCGCCGCGATCGACTGGGTCCACGGGGCCGACCACGCCCGGGGCGGGCTGCGCACCCTCGCCGCCGTCGACCGGACCGGCCGGGCGACGGCGGTGGCGGCCGTCGCCGGCGCCGAGGCGACGGTCCTCGCCGGCGCGGCGCTGGGCGTGGTGCTCGGGGGGGTCGTCGCCGCGCTGGTCTGCGCCCTGCTCGGCGCGCCGCTCGTCGCGCTGGCCCTCGACCTCGCCGGCGCGCGGAGCGCGCCGGCCGCCCGCCGCCTGTTCGCGGCCACCCTCGTGCATCTCCCGCTCGCCCTGGCCGTCGCGCTCGCGGCGCGGCCGGCGTGACCGTTCACAATAATGGCATTTCTCTCCCGAAATACGTGTTCCTTCCGTGTGACGCGCGCCCCCCCGGGGAGCCGGAGGTAGGGACCTTACGAGGCGTCACCCCCGGCACGTGCCGTGCACCCGCCGGGCTCGCCGCCGCGCGGCGCTGCGCAGGCGCGGGGCGAACTCGAGCCAGGAGTGAGAACGTGACGCGCGCCTCTCGCAGGTTCATGGGCGCGGCCCTCGCGGCCGCCGTGCTCGGCGGCCCGGCGGTCGCCTGGGCCGACGACAAGGGGACCCCGCTCCAGGCCGTGCTCACGCACGCGCCCGACGTGCCGCCGCCCACCGGGCGCAAGGCGCCGGCGAAGGTCCGGATCGACCTCGAGGTGACCGAGGTGGTCCTGCCGATCTCCGAGGGGGTCGATTACACCTTCTGGACCTACGGGGGCCAGGTCCCGGGCAAGTTCATCCGCATCCGCCACGGCGACGAGGTCGAGTTCCACCTCCACAACCATCCCGACAGCAAGGTGCCGCACAACATCGACCTGCACGCGGTCACCGGGCCGGGCGGCGGCGCGGCGGCCTCGTTCACGGCGCCGGGCCACACGTCGGTGTTCTCGTTCAAGGCGCTCAACCCGGGGATCTACGTCTACCACTGCGCCACGGCGCCCGTCGGGATGCACGTGGCCAACGGCATGTACGGCCTGATCCTGGTCGAACCCGAGGGCGGCCTGCCGCCGGTCGACCGCGAGTTCTACGTCATGCAGGGCGACTTCTACACCCAGGGCGGCTACCGCGAGCCGGGGCTGCAGCCGTTCGACATGGCCAAGGCGATCGACGAGCGGCCCACCTACGTGCTGTTCAACGGGGCCGAGGGGGCGCTCGCCGGCGACCGCGCCCTCAAGGCGAAGGTCGGCGAGCGGATCCGCATGTACGTCGGCAACGGCGGGCCGAACCTGGCCAGCAGCTTCCACGTGATCGGCGAGATCTTCGACCGCGTCTACACCGAGGGCGGCCTGCGCTTCCAGGAGCAGGTGCAGACGACCACGGTCCCGCCCGGCGGGGCGGCGATCGTCGAGTTCACGGTCGAGGTCCCCGGCAGCTACATCCTGGTCGACCACGCCCTGACCCGCGCCTTCAACAAGGGCGCGATCGGCGTGCTCCAGGTCGACGGCCCGACCACCGCCGGCAAGGACGTCTTCTCGGGCAAGCAGGCCGACCGCGTCTACCGACCCGGCGTCCCGGACGGCCCGGCGCCGACGGTCGCGGCGGCGCCGCCTTCCGCGCGCCCGCCGGGCGCCGGCGGCGACAAGGGGGTCGACGAGTACCGCGGCGTCCCGGCGGCGCTGACCAAGGCCGCCCAGCTCGAGATGGGCGCCACGATCTACGCCAACACCTGCCAGGCCTGCCACATGGCCAACGGCCAGGGGCTGCCGCGGGTCTTCCCGCCGCTGGCCGGGTCGGACTACCTGATGGCCGACAAGGCCCGCTCGATCCGGGTCGTCATCGACGGGCTCCAGGGGCCGGTGACCGTCAACGGGGTCGTCTACAACTCGGTGATGCCGCCGCTCGGCCAGCTCACGGACGAGGAGGTGGCCAACGTGGTCACCTACATCCGCAACACGTGGGGCAACTCGGGCGACGCGGTCACGCCGGCCGAGGTCACCGCGCAGCGCAAGCGCTGACTGAGCGACGGCTGCGGCCGCGGATGCCGGGCGGGGCGGCGCGCGCGCGGCCGACAGGATCCGGCGATCGATGTCGGCCGCGCGCGCGCCGCCTCGCCTCGGCCTCCGCGGCCTCGCCTCGCTGGTCGCTCCGTTCCCCCCGTGGCTCGGGACTGGCAGGCTTCTCGTCACGACGGGCAGAGCAGGGAGCGGGAGGAGGGACGAATGCGTCGGACGGCGTTGAAGTCATGCTCGTGGGTCGTGGCGCTCCTCGCGCCCGCGTGTCAAGCCGGGCACCCTCCTCCGGCGGACGCGCGCGGTGAACGCGCCACGGCCGGGACCACGGCGGGCCGGCCGGCGGAGGCCGGCCCGCCGCGCGTCCCCTCGATCGACGTCCCCTCGGTCGAGGTCGAGTGGGTCGAGGTCGGGCCGGGGGCCTACCGGGCCCCCTTCGCCCCGCCCGGCGCCGCTGCGGTGGACGTCCCGGCCTTTCGCCTCGCCGCCCGGCAGGTGACGAACGCCGAGTTCCTGGCGTTCGTGCGCGCGCGGCCGGAGTGGCGGCGCGACCGCGCGCCGGGCCTGCTCGTGGACGCGAGCTACCTCGCGCACTGGGCCGGCCCGGACGACCTCGGGGCGGCGCCGCCCGGCGCGCCGGTCACGAACGTGAGCTGGTTCGCCGCCCGCGCCTACGCGCGGAGCCTCGGCCTGCGCCTGCCGACGGAGGCCGAGTGGGAGGTGGCCGCCGCCGCCTCCGGGACGGAGCGCGACGCGAGCGCCGACCCCGCGTTCAGGGCGCGGATCCTCGAGTGGTACGCCCGGCCGGCGCCCGCGCGCCTCCCCGACGCCGGGCACGGCGCGCCCAACGCCTGGGGCGCGCGCGACCTGCACGGCCTGGTGTGGGAGTGGGTGGACGACTTCGAGGCGGCGCTCCTCGACGGCGACCTGCGGGGGTCCGACGCGCCGCCCGGCCTGTGCGGCGCGGGGGCGAGCGGCGCCGCCGACGCGAGCGACTACGCCACCTTCATGCGCTTCGCCATGCGGACGGCCATGCGGCCGCGCTACACGGGGCGAAACATGGGCTTCCGCGTCGCCGGCGACCTGCGACCGCCCCCCGCGCCCCCCCCCGTCGCGGCCCCGACCCGCGGCGGGTGCTGCGCGTCGAAGGCGAAGCCGGCCCCCGCGGCGCCGGGGGTCGGCGCCGCGGCCGCGGCCGCGCCCCCCGCCAGCGAGCCCGGCGCCGACGAGCGGCCGGCGGGCGACCACTCGCTCTACGCGCTCACGCCGCGCCTCGTGGGCGCCGACGGCGGCGCGGTCCGGCTCGACGTCCACCGCGGCCACCCGCTCGTCGTGAGCATGTTCTACGGCACCTGCCCGGCGGTGTGCCCCATGCTCTTCGAGGACGCGAGGGCCCTCGTCGAGGCGCTCCCCGAGGCCGCCCGCGCCCGGGTGCGGGTGCTGCTCGTCAGCTTCGACGCCGCGCGCGACGACCCCGCGACGCTCGCCGCGCTCCACGACGCCCACGGGCTCGACCCCGTCCGCTTCACGCTCGCCGCCGCCGGCCCGGACGACGCGCGCGAGCTCGCCGCGGCGCTCGGGATCCGCTACCGCCGCCGGGCGGCGGACGGCGGCTTCGACCACACGTCCTCGCTCGTGATCCTCGACGGCGGCGGCGCCCCGGCGGCGCGGGTCGACGGGCTGCGCGCGCCGATCGACCAGGCCGTGGCGCGCCTCACCGAGCTCGCGGGTGTCACACGGCCATGACCGGCGTCACACCGGCGCGACGACCGCGCTGCGCCGCCGGGTCTTCGGCCGGAGCGGCAGGTGCTGCCCGGCCGCCGACCTCCGGAGGCCAGGTGCACGTCGTCCAGCATCTCCCCTGCGTCCAGCGCTCGACGGGGTGCACCGAGCCCGCGGCGGTCGCCCTGGCGGCGGCCCTCGCGGCCCGGGCGGCCGGCGGCGCCCCCCGCGCGATCCGCGTCGCCTGCGACCCCGGGACGCTGCGCAACGGGCTGCGCGCCGGCGTCCCCGGGGCCGGGGGCCGCGCCGGCCTGCCTTTGGCGGCCGCGCTCGGCGCGCTGGTCGGCGCGCCTCACCGCCGCCTGGACGTGCTCGCCGGGGTCACGGCGCCGGACGTCGAGCGGGCGCTGGACCTGGTGGCCGCCGGCGCCGTGACGATCACCGAGCGCCCGGCCGACGGCCTCTGGGTCGAGGCGACCGTCGAGACGGACGGCACCCGGACGAGCGCCCGGCTCGAGGGGGCGCACGACCGTGTGGTCGCGCTCACGCGCGACGGGCGCCCCCTGCCGCTGCCCTGGGCGCCGCCGGCGGCGGAGGTCGACCGCCCGCCCGCCTCGCTCGACGAGGCGCTGGCGCTCGCCGACGCGCTCGACGAGGACGACGCGGCCGCCCTCCTGGCGGGCATGGAGACGAACCTGGCCGCCGCGCTGTTCGCGGGGCGCGGGCCGGCGGCGGCGAGCGTCCCGCCCGAGGACGACGCGGAGCTCCTCGCGTCCGCCGCGGCGCTGGCCCGCATGTCGGGGGCGCAGGTCACCGTCGTGACGAGCGGCTGGAGCGGCAACCAGGGGCTCGTGGCCACCCTGCCGCTCGAGGCGGTCGCCCGGCGCGTGGGCAGCACGCGCGCCGACCTCGCGCGCGCGCTCGCCACGAGCCACCTCGTCGCGCGCCTCCTGCGCGACCGCGCCCCGTCGCCCCTGTGCCACGCCCTGGTCGCCGCGAGCGCTGGCGCCGCGGCGGGATGCGCGCGGCTCCTCGGCGGCGGCCGCGACGAGGTCGAGCGCGCCGCCCACCTCGTCCTCGCGGCCGCGGGCGCCGCCGCCTGCGACGGCGCCAAGCCGGCCTGCGCGCTGCGCGTCGGCCTGGCCGCCGCGCAGGCGGTGCGCTGCGCGCGGCGCGCCCTCACCGCGCCCGAGCTCGACCTGCGGGGCGAGCTCGTGCAGGACACGCTGGAGGGGACGGCCCGGGCCCTGGCCGCCGCGGCCGACCGCCTGCGCCTCGGAGGCCTCCCGTGCGGCGCGTGAGCGGCCCGCTCGCGCCCGTGCGCGGGACCTTCCGCGCGCTGGTCGAGGCCGTGGCGCCGCTGGCGGCGTCGTTCGACGAGGGCGCCTGGGCCGAGGTCGAGGCGCAGGTCGAGGCCGCGCTCGGCGACCGGCGCCCGGCCGAGCGGGCGCAGGTGCGGCTGTTCCTGCGCGGCGTCGAGTGGCTGCCCGTCCTCCGCTGGGGGCGCCGCTTCTCCCGCCTCGACGCCGGCCGCCGCGGGCGCGTGCTCGAGTGGCTGTCGCGCCGCCGCCTGCGCCTCGTCCGCGCCGGGGCCTGGGGCGTGCGCACGCTGGCGCTGCTGGGCGTCTACGGACGGCCCGCCGCCTGGCCGGCGCTGGGCTGGGAGCCGAGGGTGCCACGTGCCTGAGGTCACGCGCTACCTGACCGCCGACGTCGTCGTCGTCGGCTCCGGCGCCGGCGGCGGCGCCGTCGCGGCGCGGCTGGCGCCCCTGTGCGCCGCCGGCCGGCGCGTCCTCGTCCTCGAGCAGGGGGCGCGCCTGACCGACGACGAGCTCACCGGGCGCGAGGTGGAGATGGCCCGCGCCCTCTACGCGCAGGGCGGCGGCGTGCTCACCGCCGAGCGCACGCTGAGCCTCGCCATGGGCTGCACGCTGGGCGGCTCGACCGCGGTCTACACGGGCACGTCGCTGCGCCCGGCGGCGCGCGTGATCGAGGCCTGGGGCGTGCCGGGCCTCGACCACGAGGACCTCTCCCGGCGCTGCGCCTCCTACGAGGCGGACAACTCGGTCCACCTCCTGCCGCCCGAGGCGCTCAACGACAACAACCGCCTGTTCCGCGCCGGCTGCGAGCGGCTCGGCTGGGAGGCGGCGCAGTTCCCCGTGAACGTCAAGGGCTGCCGCGGCTGCGGGCTGTGCAACCTGGGCTGCGCGGCGGGGGCGAAGCAGGGGACCAACCGCGTGCAGCTCCCCCGCGCCGAGGGCGCCGGGGTCGAGGTCGTCACCCGCTGCGAGGTGCTCGACCTCGAGGCGCACCAGGGGCAGTGGCTCGTGCGCGCGCGGGTGCGCCCGCCGGCCCCGGGCGCCGCGGGCGTCCGCTCGCACTGGTCCGCCGGCGAGTACGTCCTGCGGGCGCGGGCCGTCGTCGTCGCGGCCGGGGCGGTCGGGTCGCCGGCGCTCCTCCTGCGCTCGCGGCTGCCGGCGCGCCTGCCGCGGCTCGGGCGCGGCTTCACCTGCCAGCCGGCCGTGATCGTCGTGGCCGAGCACGACCGCCCGATCACGAACTCGCGCGGGCACCCCAAGAGCTTCTACGTGGACCGGGCGGCCGAGGAGGGCTTCCTCCTCGAGACCTGCATGTACTTCCCCTTCACCACCGCCCGCTCGCTCACCGGCTTCGGGCCGGCGCACGAGGCGCTCCTGCGCGCGTTCCCGCGGCTGCAGATGATCCTCGTCCTGGCGATCGACCCGGTCGACGCGCGCAACCGCGTGACGGTCGACCGCGCCGGACGCCCGGTGGTCCGCTACCGCTTCACCCCGACCGTCGTCGAGCGCCTGGCCGCCGGCTCGCGGGCGGCCGCGCGGATCGCCTTCGCCGCCGGCGCGCGGCGGGTGCACGTCCCGGTGGCCGACCCGCCGCTGATCGAGGCCGCCGACGCGGGCGACCCGCGCGCGCCCGAGGCGCTCGCGGGGCGCGTCCGGCCCGACATGTTCGTCGAGGGCCGCGTGGCCGTCTCGGCGGCGCACCTCATGGGCGGCTGCGCCATGGGGCGCGGGCCCGGCGACTCGGTCACCGACGCGCTCGGGCGCGTGCACGGCGCGCCGGGGCTCTACGTGGCCGACGCGAGCCTGTTCCCGGCCGCGGCCGAGATCAACCCCTACCTGACGATCATGGCCCTGGCCGACCGCGTGGCCGACGCCGTGCTCGAGGACACGTCGGTCGCGGGGGCGGCGCGGTGAGCGCGGGCGGGGCCGACCTCGTCGTCCAGGCGCTCGCCGCCGAGGGCGTGCGCCTCGTGTTCGGGATCCCGGGGACGCACACGATCGAGCTCTTCGACGCCCTGCGCCGCCGGGCCGACGAGGTCCGGCCCGTCCTCGTCACCGACGAGCAGGCGGCCGGGTTCATGGCCGACGGCGCGTGGCGGGCGTCGGGCGGCCTGGCCGCGCTGGCCCTCGTCCCCGGCGCCGGCGTCACCCACGCGCTCTCGGGGATCGCCGAGGCGTTCCTCGACCAGGTGCCCATGCTGGTGCTGGCCGCCGGTGTGCGCCGCGACTCGGGGCGCGCCTACCAGCTCCACGACGTCGACCAGGTGGCGCTCGCGCGCCCCGTGACGAAGGCGCAGGTGCGCGTCGAGGCGCTCGACGACCTCCACGCCGCCGTGCGCGAGGCCTGCCGCCTGGCGCGCCGCCCGCCCGGCGGCCCCGTGCTGGTCGAGGTGCCGGCGGAGCTCCTCCTCACCGGCCGCGGGCGCGCCGGGGCGCCGCCGCCGGCCCCCGCCCCGGCCCCGCTCGACGGCGGCGAGATGGCGGCGGCGCTCGCCGCGCTCGGGCGGGCGCGGCGGCCGCTCCTCTACCTCGGCGCCGGGGCGGCCGGCGCCGGCCCGGACCTCGTCGCGCTGGCCGAGCGCCTCGAGGCGCCGGTGACGACGACGATCTCGGGCAAGGGCGTGTTCCCGGAGGACCACCCGCTGTGGGCCTGGTGCGGGTTCGGGACCATGGCGCCGCCGTTCGTGCGGGAGGTGACGGCGGGCTGCGACCTCCTCCTGGCGATCGGCTGCCGCTTCGGCGAGGTGGCCACGGCCAGCTACGGGCTGACGCCGCCCGGCCCGCTCGTCCACGTCGACGTCGACCCGGCGGTGTTCGGCAGGAACCTCGCGCCCGCCGTCACCGTGACCGGCGACGCGGCGGCGTTCGTGTCGGCCGCCGTCGCGCGCCTCCCGGCGCGCCCGCGCGACCCGGCCCTGCGCGCCTGGCTGGCGCAGGGCCACGCCGACACCTGGGCCGACTGGCTGGCGACGCGCGGCGAGGGCGTGTCGCCCGCCCGCCTGCTCCGCGGGCTCCAGGCGGCGTTCGGGCCGGAGGCCGTGTTCGCGGCGGACAGCGGCAACGGCCTGTTCCTGGCCATGGAGCACCTGCGCCTCCCGCGCCCGCGCAGCTTCCTGGCCCCGGTGGACTACTCGTGCATGGGCTACGCCGTCCCCGCGGCGATCGGCGCGGCGCTCGCGTGCCCGGACCGGCCCGTGGTCGCCCTGCCGGGCGACGGCGCCTTCCTGATGACCGGGCTCGAGCTGCTCACGGCCGCCCACCAGGGGGCGGCCGTGGCGACCTTCGTGCTGCGCGACGGCGCGCTCGGGCAGATCGCGCAGTTCCAGGAGCGCGTCCTCGCGCGCACCGCCTGCACCGACCTGCCCGACTACGACCTCGCGGCGCTGGCCGGCGCCCTCGGCGTCGAGGCGCTCACGCTCACCTTCGACGACCAGGTCGACGACGTGGCCCGGCGCGCCCGGGCGGTCCAGGCGCAGGGGCGCCCCGTCGTGGTGGACGTGGCCGTCGACGCCTCGCGCCCGACCTTCTTCACGCGCGGCGTGCTCGAGGCCAACTGGTCGCGCCTCCCCTGGCGCGAGCGCCTGCGGCTCGCCGCGCGGGTGGCCGGGCGGCGCCTGCTGGCGTGGACCTGACGACTGTGATCGACGGCTGCGGCCGCGGATGCGAGTCAAGTCCCGGCGTCTCACCATCCCCCTGAGACGTCGTGCTCCGCTAATAGGCGTCCTGCTCGGGCCCCTCCTGCGCGGTGTCCTCGAGCTCCGGCGCCACGGCCTCGTCCTGGCGCGGCTCGCGACGCCGGAGCTCGAGGTCGCCGTGCACGGCGCGCGCCTCGGGGCTGAACGGGACGAGGACGCTCGAGGTGTGATACCCCGCCCGGCGCACCGTGAGCGGCTGCGGCCGCCCGTCGCGCGGGTCCACCTCGAGCTCGTAGAAGCCGGTCAGGCTCGAGGCGGTCCGCGCCTCCCCCACCCGGACCTCGGCGCCGGGCAGCGGCTCCCCCGTGGCCTCGTCCCGGACGAAGCCCTGCACCTGAACCCCGCCGCAGCCGGCGAGCGCGAGCGCGCCGAGCGCGCCCAGCAACCTACCTCTCACACTCCACCTCCCGACCTGCTCCCGCCGCACGCGCCGGGCCCGACCTCCGCAGCCCCGACCGCGGCGACGGGTGCGCCATGGCTGTCCCACGGCCCGCGACCCTCCGTCTCCGTCCGCGCGGCCGCGCCCGCCCCTGCCTGCCCCCGGCGGATAGGATCGTGGGCCCCCCGGAGGACCTCGTGGCCGTCGTCGACCCCGGCGTCATCGCGGCGCCGTTCCTGGAGCAGCTCCGGTCCGAGGTGACCGCGCTCGGCGCCTCGATCCGCCTCGTCGGGCTCCTCGGGACCGACGACCGCGCCAGCCAGGTCTACTCCCAGTACGCGGCGCAGGGCTGCGAGCGCGTGGGGATCCGCTACGAGCAGCGGCGGCTCGACCCCGAGGACGTGTCGCGCGAGCTGTTCCTCCTCAACGACGACCCGACGGTCCACGGGGTGATGGTCTATTACCCGATCTTCGGCGGCGCGCGTGACCGCTCGCTCCAGAACGAGCTGCGGCCGGAGAAGGACGTCGAGGGGCTGCACGCCGTGTGGTCCGGGCGCCTCTACCACGACGTCCGCACCGTCGACCCCGAGGGCAAGAAGAAGGCGGTCCTCCCCTGCACGCCGCTGGGGATCGTCAAGACCCTCGAGACGCTCGGCGTCTACCAGGCGGACAAGGGGCCGCGGCACCAGGCGGACGGGCTCGTGGCCACGATCTTCAACCGGAGCGAGGTCGTCGGGCGCCCGCTGGCGGCGATGATGGCCCACGACGGCGCGAAGGTCTACAGCTTCGACATCGACGGCGCCGCCGTCTACGAGGGGATGAAGAGCAGCCCCTCGGACATCGACCGCAAGACCGCCCTGGCCGGGTCCGACATCGTGATCACCGGCGTGCCGGCGCGCGACTTCCCGCAGGTGCGGGCCGCCGAGCTCAAGGCCGACGCCACGTGCATCAACTTCTCGCACGTGAACAACCTGCACGACGACGTGGTCGACCGCGCGAGGCACGTCGTCTTCCGCACCGGGCCGGTGACGGTGGCCATGCTCCTGCGCAACACCGTGCGGCTGTACCGCAACTTCCACGCCGCGAATCGGTCGTGAGGCGGCTTCGGCGGCGGCCCTCGGCGCCGTAGCCTCCACTGGCGAGGAGGACGCCCCGATGCAGGACCTCACCCGGACCCGGCGCGACCCCGGCCCGCGCTCGCTGCCCTGCGAGCGCTGCGGGGGCGTCACCACGCACGCCCAGGGCGCGTGCACCGGCTGCGCGCTCCGGCGCGAGAACCGACGCGTCGGCGCCCTCTGGCTGGTGCTCGCCCTGCCGCTGCTCCTCCTCGCGGGGAGCTGGCTGCGGTCGGCCCCGGACTTGCCATGGAGCTGGCGGCACCGCTCGAACGCGGGGGTCGCGATCATCGCCGGCCTGGGCGGGCTCTACCTCGCAAGGCGCGGCCTGCGAGGCCTCGCGCTGGGGCGCTCGCCCGAGGACGCCTGACCGCGCCTGGCCCGCGGGGTCGAGGGCGCGAGGCGTACGGCTCGTCCGCGCGCGGTCAGCGCCGCTCGACGAGCCCGAGCCGCGCGATCAGGCGCAGGTAGGCGCGGATCGTGGGGAGCACCTTCATGCGGCTCTTCCCGACCCGCTGCGAGGCGTCGAGGACCATGGGCACCTCGCCCAGCCGCGCGCCCGTGCGCACGAGCTTGACCAGCAGCTCGACGGCGTAGGTGAACCCGCGCTCCTCGATCATGCGCGCCCCGTAGCGGTCGAGCGCCGCCCGGAGCGCCTCGACCCGGTGCACGCGGTAGAAGCTGCTGTAGGTGGCCACGCCGCGGAGGCCGAGCGCGCCGCGGCACAGCGCGTTGGCCGTCGCGCTGAGGACGCGCCGGTGGACGCGCGTGTTCCTGACCTCGCCGCCGCGGCCGTAGACGGAGGCGAGGGCCACGTCCTTGCCGCCCTCGCGGCACAGGCGCACGAGCGCCGGCAGGATCGCGAGGTCCGAGGTCCCGTCGGCCTCGAGCGTGACGACGAGGTCGCCCGCGCCGGCCCGCGCGAGGACGTGCCGGAGCCCGGTGTCCATCGCCGCGCCCGGCCCGCGGTTCCGCTCGTGGCGCAGGACCTCGGCGTTCGGCACGTGCGCGCGGGCCACGTCCGCGGTCCCGTCGGTGCTCCCGTCGTCGACGACGACGATGCGGAACGCCTCGCCCGCCGCCGCGCAGGCCTCGGCCAGGCGCCGGCCGGTCGCCGGGAGGTTCTCGCGCTCGTCGAGCGCCGGGATCACGAACCAGAGCACGGGGCCCCGCCCAGGCGGTTCGAGCGCATCCAGGCCCACGTGGCGCGCAGCCCCTCGTCGAGGGGGACGCGCGCCTCGAACCCGAGGCGCGCGCGGGCGTGCGCGAGGTCGGGGACGCGCCGCAGGACGTCCTCGTAGTTGCCGCCGATCCCCTCGTACGGCTGGAGCTCGACCCGGGGCTCGTCGTCCCGCGCGAGCCGCCAGCAGCGGCGCGCGAGCTCGAGCACGGTCACCTCCTCGGCGCCGCCGACGTTGAACAGCTCGCCCCTCGCCTCGGGCGAGAACAGCGCCCGGACCGTGCCCTCGACCAGGTCGTCGACGTGCGTGAACGTCCGGCGCTGGCTCCCGTCACCGTGCACCGGCAGCGGCTCGCCCGCGAACGCGCGCTCCATGAACACCGACTGGGGCCCGCCCAGCCAGCCGCGGTGCTGGAAGGGCCCGTAGCCGCCGAAGTAGCGCAGCACGACGACGTCGAGCCCGAGCTCCTCGTGCATGGCGAAGGCCACGTGCTCCTCGAAGAGCTTGGACACCGCGTAGGACCAGCGGCGCACCTTGCTGTGGCCGAGGACGCTCGCCGTGCGGTACTCCGCGAACGGCACGTCGGGGTTCTTGCCGTAGACGTCGGAGGTCGAGGCGAGCACGACGCGGGCCCGGGCGGCCAGGGCGGCGTCGAGCACGGCGCGGGTGCCCCCCGCGTTGACGTCGAGGGTGGCCAGGGCGCCGCCGTAGCGGGGGATCTTGCGGGCGGCGAGATGGGCGACGTGCGTCGCCCCCGCGCAGGCGCCGGCGACGGCGGCGGCGTCGCGGACGTCGCCGAGCACGAAGCGGAACCCGGGCCGCCCGTCGAGCTCGCGCAGGTTCTCGCGCTCGCCCTCGGAGAGGTCGTCGAGGACCGTCACCTCGTGGCCGTCCCGCAGGAGGCGCCGGCAGAGGTTCGACCCGATGAAGCCGGCTCCGCCTGTCACCAGCACGTGAGGCATGGCACCTCGACCACGAGGACCGCCGCGGGCCGACCCCGCGCTCGAGCTCGCCGGCGTGGCCGGCGGCGCGACGAGACTATGCGCCGAGGCCGACGACGTCGCAAGCGCCGCGTGCCTGGGCGGCGGACTCCCAGCCCCCGGGCCACACCGGTGGCCCTCTCCCCGCGCGTCTCCGGTAGGCTCTGCCCCATGACGCGCTCCCGGGCCGCGCCGCTCCTCGCCGCCCTCGTGGCCGTCGCGGTCGCCTGGCCCGCCGTCCGCAACGGCTGGGTCGACTACGACGAGGCCCTCTACGCCCGGAGCAGCTTCCTCCTCCTGCTCAGCCTCGCCCCGTCGAACCTGGCCCGCCTCCTCACCTCCGCGGGGCCCGGCTACCAGCACCAGCCGGTCACCTACCTCTCCCACGCGGTCGACCACGCCCTCTGGGGGGAGGACCCGCACGTCTTCCACGCCGTCGACGTGGCCCTCTACGCGCTGCTCACGGCGCTCGTCGCCGTCCTGGCCAGGGCCGTCGCCCGCGACCTGCCCGCGCTGCGCGAGCGCGCCGGCCTGGTCGCCTTCGCCGCGGGGGTCGCGTTCGCCGTCCACCCCGTCCACGTCGAGAGCTACGCCTGGATCGGCGACCGCAAGGACGTCCTGGCCGGGCTCTTCGCCCTGGGCGCGCTGCTCGTCGAGCGCCGCGCGCGTCGGGCCGCGGGCCGGCGCTGGCCCCTGCGCCTGGTCGCGCTCGGCCTCTTCGCGGCGAGCCTCGGCGCCAAGGTGGCGGCCCTGGGCCTCGGCCTCCTGGTCGCGCTCGACGCGCTGCTCGACCCGCCGCGCGCCGCGCCGCCGCGGGCGCGCCTCCGCCGCGCCGCCGCCGCCGGGCTCCCCTACCTCGTCCTCGGCCTCGTCGGGTCGCTCCTGTGGCTGGCGCTCCAGCGCGGCTACCCGGTCCCGCTCGGCGCGCCTGCCGGCGACGTGTCGCTCCTCGAGCGCTTGCTCTTCCCGCTGCGCTGCCTCGGCCACTACGTGCGGGTGCTCGTCTGGCCGGCGGGCCTCTGCGTCCACTACTTCCCGCACCCGACGCCGGCCGCCTGGGCGAAGGATCTGGTCCCGCTGGCGGTCGCCGCCGGGGCCGGGCTCGTGGTCGCGTGGCGCGGCGGCGGGGCGGCGCGCGCGCTCGTCGGGGTGGCGGCGGCCTGGCTCGTGATCGGCCTCGGTCCCGTGCTCAACGTCGTCCGGCTGGGCTTCGTGAACGACCGCTACCTGCTCTTCCCCTCGGTCGGCGTGGCCGTTGCCGCGGGGGGCCTCCTCGCCCTCGGAGCGCGCGGGCCGCGCGGCCCGACGGTCCTGGCCGCCGGCCTCGCCGCGTGCGCCCTGCTGGTGATCGTCTCGGCCCGGCGGATCCCCGACTGGGCCAGCGCCGACGCGCTGTGGGGGGCGCAGGTCCGGGTCGACCCCGACAACCCCAACGGCCACATCGGCCTCGCCGTCACCCGCCTGCGCGCGGGGGACGCCGCCGGGGCGGAGGCGCACCTCGCGGCCGCGCGCGCGCTGTGGCCGGAGCACCCCGGCCTGGGGCAGCTCGGGAGCGACGACGAGCGCCTCGACGACGCGGAGCGCGCGGCCCGGGCGCTCGCCCGCGGCGACCTCGACGCCGCGGAGGGCGCCGCCCGCGACGCGCTCCGCCGCCACGCCAAGCACGGCGCCGCGCACGTCGTCGTCGGCAAGGTGCTGCTCGCGCGCGGCGACCCCGCCGCCGCGCTGCCCCACCTGGCGTTCGCGGCGCACCACGTGGCGGACGTCGACGCCACCTACCACGCCGCGGTCGCGGCCTGGCAGGCGGGGCGCCTCGACGAGGCGGGGCTCCACGTCGAGGTCCTGGAGCGGGCGGGGCCGACGTGGCGCTCGCGGCTCCTCGCCGCCGACCTCGCCCGCGCGCGCGGCCGTCCCGACCAGGCGCTCGCCTGCCTGCGACAGGCGCGCGCCCTCCTGCAGGACGACGCAGGGGACGAGGCCTGGCCGGCCGTGGGCGTCGCGCTCGCCGCGGCCGGCGCGCTCCACGACGCGCTGGAGGTCCTCGGGCGGCACCACGCGCGCGGGGCCGCCGCGCCGGGCGCCGTCTACGACCTCGCCCGCGTCGAGGCGCTCGCCGGCCGGCGCCCGGCCGCCGCGCGGCACCTCGCCGAGGCCCTGGCCCGCGACCCGGCGCTCGCCGCGCGGGCGGCGCAGGACCCGGCGCTCCGCGGCCTCCTACCCTGACCGCGCTGACCGATTGATCTGACGAGTAGAGAACGGTCACCGAGGACACACCGAGGGCAACCGAGAGCCTCGTCTTGAAAGGACCTCTCGGCGTCCTCGGTGCCACCTCGGCGCCGTCAGTCCGCCCCGCCGACGGCGGGCAGCGCCGACGGGTCGAGCGGCCGCGCCGCCGCGTACGCCGTGAGCCGGGCGCGCAGCGCCTCCAGGGGGGCGACGGCCTCGTCGGGCGCGGCCTCGAGCCCGAGGTCGACGCGCCGCCTCAGCTCGTCGACGGCGACTTCGAACGCCTCGCGCGACGCAAGCCGGCCCAGGTAGAGCGCGCGGCGGTGCGCCACCCGGACGAGGGCGGCCTCGGTCGGTGCGCCGAGCGCCTGCTCCAGCGCCGCCACCGCCTCGGGGAGGCGGCCGTCGAGCTCGAGGTAGTCGGCGAGGAGGAGCGCGGCGCCGGCCAGGTCGCGCGGGGAGCGGATCGGCGGGCGGGCGAGCAGGGCGAGCTCCGCCTCCGCCGCCCGGATCGCCGCCGCCAGGTGGCCGCCGGCAGGGTCCTCACCGTGCAGCACGCGATGCGCGTCGTGTCGGATCCGGTAGACGTGGCTCGTGGGCCCGCCCAGCGCTTCCGCCTGGCGCATCAGCTCGAGCCGCGCGCGCGGCGGCGCCGCCTCCGCCAGCACGCACAGGGCCTGCGCGGCGAGGATCGGCGAGCGCGCGCCCTCCTGCCCGACGTCCGCCGCCAGCGCCAGCGCCTGCCCGAGCGCCGCCTCGTCGTCCTTCGCCGCGCGGCGCAGCGCGTAGGCGAGGTCCCGCGCCAGCGCGCCCCACGCGCGGTCGTCGTCGCCGCGCCGCGCCAGCGCCTCGCCGTGCAGGAGGAGCTCCAGGTCGCCCGGGTCGACGGCGGGGCCCTCGGGGCTGGCGAAGCGGTAGGTCTGCCCGAGCAGCGCCGGGCCGACGACGGCCCCCGGGAGGAGCCGGGCGAGCGCCCGCCCGACGCGCGGGTCCTTGGCGATCCCCCCGGCGTCGGTGTTCCAGGCCAGGAGGTCGTCGAGGACCCGCGCCCGTTCCCCGGGGAGCGCGTGGTCCGGGTCGAGCGCCTGCCAGAGGGCGTGGGTCCAGAGGAGCTCCGCGAGCCGCGCGGGCCGCTCCGGCGCCAGCAGCGGGGCGTCTCGCCAGCGCGCGTCGAGGGCGGCGAGGGCCCGCAGGGCGCGCTCCAGCGCGCGCGGGTGGACCGGCCCGCCCTCCTCCTCGAGCGCCGCCTGGGCAGCGCGCAGGGCGGCCAGGTCGCCTCGCGCCTCGAGCGCCTTCAGCCAGGGCGGCTCCGGCGATGCCGCGGCGGCGTCGGCGGCCAGGTCCGGGGCCGGCGGCTGCGGCGGCGCCTTTGCCGGCGCCGCGGGGCGGCGCGCCCCGGCGGCGCCGGCGGCGACCAGCGCCACCGCGGCGACCAGCGCCACCGCGCCCGCGGGCCGGCGCTCGCGCGCGCGTCCGGAGGCCACGGCCTCCAGCGCCGTGGCCAGGTCGGAGGCGGTCGGGCGGCGCTCCGGGGCCTTGCTCAGCGCGGCCAGGCACGCCCTGTCCAGGGCGCGGGGCACGGCCGGGACCGCCGCGCGGAGGGACGGCGGCTGGCGCGTGACGATCGCCGCGATGATGCCGGGCAGGTCGTCGGCCACGAACGGCGGGCGGCCGGCGAGCAGCTCGTAGAGGACGGCGCCCAGCGCGTGCACGTCGCTGGCGGCGCTGGCCGGCGCGCCCCCGACCTGCTCCGGGGCGAGGTAGGTCGGCGTGCCGACGAACGCCCCCGTGCGGGTGAGCGCCTGCGCGTCGCCGAGCGCCCGCGCGACGCCGAAGTCGGTGACGACCGCGCGGCGGTCGTCGGCGCGCACGAGGACGTTGCTCGGCTTCAGGTCGCGGTGGAGCACGCCGTGGGCGTGGGCGTGGGCCACCGCGCGCGCCACCTGGGCCATGAGCCGCGCCGCCTCCGCCGGCGCGACGCGGCCGACGAGGTCGGAGAGCGGCGGCCCCTCGACGAGGTCCATGACGATGAACGGGGCGCCGCCGGCCACGCCCGCGTCGTGCACGCGGACGATCCCCGGGTGGTCGAGGCGGGCGGTCAGCTGCCCCTCGCGCTCGAAGCGCCGGCGTGCGTCGGGGGCGGCGCGCTCGCCCGCGAGCAGGACCTTGAGCGCCACGGGCGCGCCGTCGATGGTCCGCCGCGCGCGGTAGACCGCGCCCATGCCGCCGCGCGCGATCTGCGCCTCGATGACGTAGGCGCCGAGGACCGCCCCTCGTCCGAGCGCGGCCAGGGCCGCCCTACCCGCCGAGCCCGGGCAGCGGCCGGGTCGCGTCGCCGAACGCGTCGGCGGCGAGGCCCGCGCGCCGCAGGAGCCACAGGTAGAGGCCGCACAGCGGGGTCTCGGCCGGGTAGCGCACGTGGCGGCCGCCGGCCACCCGGGCGCCGCCGCCGCAGAGGAGGAGCGGCAGGTCGTGGTGGTCGTGGCGGTCGCCGTCGGCGATGCCGCTGCCGTAGACCACGAGGGTGCTGTCGAGGAGCGTGCCGTCGCCGTCGGGGGTGCGCGCCAGGCCGTCGAGGAGGCCCGCCAGCCGCTCGACGTGGAAGCGGTTGATCCGGCGCAGCTTCTCCTGCTTGGCCGGGTCGCGGCCGTGGTGCGAGAGGTCGTGGTGCCCCTCGGGCACGCCGATCGCCGCGTAGCTGCGGTTGCTGCCGGCGTTGCCGGCCATGATCGTCACCACGCGCGTCTGGTCGGTCTCGAGCGCCAGCCGCGTCAGGTCGTAGAGGAGCCCCAGGTGCTCGCCCAGGTCGGCCGGCCGGCGCGGCGGCGGCGCGCGGTCGGTCGGGGCCGCGGCCCGCTCGAGGCGCCGCTCGACCTCGCGCACCGACTCGGCGAACTCGTCGAGCTTGCGCCGGTCGCCCTGTCCCAGGCGCGCGCGGAGCCGCCGGGCCTCGTCGTGCGCCAGGTCGAGGACGCTCCGGCGCGCGCGGCCCCGCGCCGCGCGCTCCTCGGGCGAGAGCGCCTCGCCGTCGCCGAACAGCCGCTCGAACACGCGGCGCGGCGACGACTCCTTCTTCAGCGGGGTGCCCGCGTCCTTCCAGGCGATCGTCGACGAGTAGGCGCAGCTGTAGCCCGAGTCGCACGCGCCGGACTGGGCGCTGGGCTCGGTGCCCAGCTCCAGCGAGGGGAAGCGCGTCGTGCGGCCGAGGACGGTCGCCGCGACCTGGTCGACCGAGACGCCGGCCTGGATGTCGGCGCCGCCCGTCTTGCGCGGGTGGGCGCCCGTGAGGAACGACGCCGCCGCGCGGGCGTGGTCGCCCGGCCCGTCGCCGTGGGCTCTGCCGCCGTCGAGCGTCAGGCCCGAGAGGACGAGGAGGCGCTCGCGGTGCGCCTCGAGCGGCTCGAGGATCGACGGGAGCGCGCCGAGCGGGCCCTCCTCCTGCGGGCGCCACGCGGGGAGGTGCACGCCGTTGGGGACGAACACGAACACCAGCCGCAGGGGCCGCGGCGGCGGACCGTCGCCCAGGGCGCGCGGGAGCATGGCGTCGAGCAGGGGCAGGCTCACGGCGGCGCCCGCGCCGCGCAGGAGCGTCCGTCGCGTCAGCCTCACCTGTCACCTCCGCGCCGGCGCTGGAAGGCCGGCGTGTCGACGATCGCCGCGACCACGTCGCGGAGGCGCCACGCCGGCCCCGCGCGCTCGATCAGCGCGTCGAGCGCCGCGTCGTCGCCCGGCGCCGGGCCCCGGCCCAGCGCGAACACGAGGAGCTTGCCCGCCAGCGCGCGCACGACCGCGCGCCCGCGCCGGCGCAGGTGCGCCTGCAGCCCGGGCAGCCCGTCGAACGCGGCCGCGCCGAGCGTCGCGCGGTCGTCGATCGGCAGCCCTTCGTCCTGATCGCGCCAGCGGCCCACCGCGTCGAAGCGCTCGAGGCCGAACCCCAGCGGGTCCATGCGCAGGTGGCACTGGGCGCAGGCGGGGTCCTGACGGTGGCGCTCGAGGCGCTCGCGCAGGGTCAGCGGGCGCGCCTCGTCGTGGGCCTCGGCCAGGCTGTCGAGCCCGGGCAGCGGCGGGGGCGGCGGGTCGTCGAGGAGCACCTCGAGCACCCACTTGCCGCGCTTGACCGGCGACGTGCGGGTCGGGTTCGAGGTCACCGTGAGCACGCCGGCGTGGCCGAGGAGGCCGCCGCGGCCGGGCGGCGCGGGCACGCGCCGGAAGCGCGGGCCGGAGACGCCCTCGACGCCGTAGTGCCGCGCCAGCCGCTCGTCGACGAACGTGAACGGCGCGTCGACGAGGTCGAGGACCCCGCGCCCCTCGCGCAGGACCGCCTCGAACAGCAGCTCCGACTCGACGCGCATGGCCTCGCGCAGGGCCTCGTCCCAGGGGAAGCGGTCGGGGTCGGGGCTGGCGTGGGCCAGGCGGCGCAGCTGCAGCCACTGGCCGACGAACTGCTCGACGAAGCGGCCGCTGCGCGGGTCGTCGAGGAGGCGCGCCACCTCGGCCGTCAGCTCGCCCCGCAGGCGCCCGGCGGCGGCGAGGGCCAGGAGGCGCTCGTCGGGCGGTCCGCTCCACAGGTAGTAGGAGAGGCGCACGGCCAGCTCGTGCTCGGAGACGTCGTGGGGCGCGGGCGAGGCCGGGTCGGGGTCGACCTCCACCTTGTAGAGGAAGTGGGGCGAGACGAGCGCCGCCTGCAGGGCCACGCGCAGCCCCTGCTCGAAGCTCGCGCCCTCGAGCGCGGCCTCGGCGACGAGCGCCGCGTGGCGCTCGACCTCGGCGTCGTCGACGGGGCGGCGGAACGCGCGCGGGAGGAAGGCGCGCAGGGCGGCGCGCGCGGCCGGGACGACCTCGTCGAGCCCGGCGGGCGGGCGCGGGACGAGGGCGCGCTGCGCGGGCGTGGGCTCGGGCGCCCGCGTCGGCCCGTCGACCTCGAGCCAGTCGATCGCGAGGTTGCGGTCGCGCTGGGCCGGGTCGGGGTCGTCGGGCTTCCAGTAGTCGTTGACGAACGCCGCGCTCACGACGTGCCGCCCGGCGGGCGCCTCGACGGTCGCCTCGTAGACCTCGGGCGAGGCCGCCACGGCCCTGACGTCGTGCGCGGCCACCTGCCGGCGCCCCAGCCGGACGACCAGCCGGGCCGGGTCGGGCCCCGCCTGCTGGCCGTAGGCGCGGACGCGGACGACGTACTCGCCCGGCGCCGGGAGGGTGACCCGCGCCGAGAGGGCGCCGTTGCTGACGAGCATCATGAAGCCGTCCCGCGTCCGGCGCGCCCGCCCCTCCTGCTCGCACTCCCTCGCCGCGACCCGCGTGCGGACGGGGCCGAGGTCGCGGACCGCCGCCGCCGCGACCTGCTCGGCGAGGTCGAGGTAGCGCTCGACGAGGAGCGGCGGGGCCGTGAGCACGTCGCCGACCGTGTCGAACCCGTAGCCGACCTCGTCGTCGGGCAGGTCGTGCTCGGCCACGACCACGCCCAGGAGGTCGAAGACGGTGTGCCGGTACTCGGCCCGGTTCAGCCGCCGGAGCGTCACCCGCCCGGGGTCGTCGGCGCGGGCGCGGAGCGCGGGGGCGAGCGCGTCCTCGAGGGCCGCGAGCGCGACGTCCCGCTCGAGCGCCGACGGGCGCGCGGCGGCGTCCTCGGGCGGCATGTCGCCCGTGCGCACGCGCTCGAGGACGAGCCGCCAGGTGGCCGGGTCGCGCGCGAGGTCGTCCTGGCCGCGGCCGGTGAGCGTGAGGCCCGCCTCGGGGTCGTCGGGCCCGTGGCAGCCAGCGCAGTGGCGGGCGAGGAACGGCCGCACGTCGCGCTCGAAGGCCCCGCCCTGGTCGACGGGCCGCGCGTGGCCTGCCGGCGCGCGCACGAGCGCGGCGAGCGCGGCGAGGAGGAGCGCGGCGGCGAGCGGGCGGCGCATGGACGAGGATGCTACGCCGGTCGCGGCGCGGGCGCGAGCGGGGTCCGCGCCAGGCGACGCCGCTCACGCCGTCGGCGGGCGGTCATGGCCCATCGGCAGCACGATCGGGCGGTACGCGAGCATCCGCTCGACCACCTCGGCCGGTGCGAGGTCGTCATGGAAGATCCAGTTGGTGACCGCCGGTACTCCTTCGCGGCTCAGCTCGTCCAGCCAGTCGTCGATCTGCTCCTCGGGCGTGCCCTCCGGCGGCGACGCGACCCTCGTCACGAGGGCGAGCAGCCGAGCGCGGCGGTCGGCCTCCGTCTCGCCGGGCGAGCTCACGCCCCCCGCATCCGCGCGTGCTGCTCGGGCGTGTGCCCGCACAGGTCGCCCGCCGCCTCGCCCCGCAGCTCGACGGTCGCCACGTGCTTCACGTTACGGCAGGCGTCGCCGCCCGGCGGGAGGAGCAGGCGGAACGGCCCGCCCTGCGCCTCCGTCAGCGCCTGGTCGCGCAGGGCGTAGACCACGACGGCGTGGGCCGCCTCCTCGAGGGTCAGGCTCGCCCGCGCCTTGCCGTCCAGGGAGCTCAGCGCCACGTGCGTGACCTCCTCGCTCGGCCGGGCCGCGCGCAGGACGGCCGTCAGCTTGACGCCGCGGCCCTTCTTGCCCGGGACGAACGTGCCCACGTCGGGCACCTGCTCGGCCTCCGGCAGCCTGGCGAGCTCCTCGCGGCCCAGCTCGACCGGCGCCTCGCACAGCCCGCCGACGGCGAGCGTCGGGCGCCGGTGGGCGCGCTTCTCCAGGAACGCCGTCATGCGCCGGCGCTTCTCCTCGTCCTCGAACAGGACCGCCTGCGCCGTGCACTCGAAGGCCTGCAGCGCGTCGGTGCTCCCCTCGTTCGCGAGGTTCAGGGCCGTCTTGGCCAGGCGCACGGCGAGCGCCGAGTTGCGCGCGATCTCGGCCGCGATGGCGCGCGCGACGTCGAGGACCTCGCCGTCGGGGACGACGCGGTTGACGAGGCCGATCGCCCTCGCCTCGTGGGCGTCGATCACGCGCCCGGTGAAGATCAGCTCCTTGGCCACGCCGGGGCCGACCAGCCGGGGCAGGCGGTAGCAGGCGCCGGCGCCGGGGAGGATCCCCAGGCCGACCTCCGGCTGGCCGAGCTTCGCCCCCTCGCCGCACACGCGCAGGTCGCAGGCCAGCGCCAGCTCGCAGCCGCCGCCCAGGGCGAAGCCGCGGATCGCGGCGATCGTGGGGAAGGGCAGGGCCTCGATCGCCCGGAACAGGCCCGAGTTGATCCGGCGCAGGGCGTCCATGCGGTCGCGCTCGCGCAGCTCGCTGATGTCCGCCCCGCTGACGAAGGCCTTCTCGCCCGCCCCGGTGAAGATCAGGGCCTTCACGTCGCCGCGCGCGACCAGGTCGTCGATCGCCCGGCGCGTCTCGTCGACCATGGCCGCGTTCAGGGCGTTGCGCGCCTGCGGGCGGTCGAAGGTGAGGAGGGCGACCCCCTCGGGGTCGACCTCCACGCGGATCGTCTCGAACGTCATGGCGCACCTCCCGGGGAGCGAGCGGTTCTACCCCGGGAGGCGGCGCCGCGGTGGTCAGCCCGCGAAGCGCACGGTGTCGTCGTTCCACAGGACGACCTCGAGCTCGTAGCCGCTCGGGTCGCACACGTACCACGAGGTCGACCGCGGCCAGCGCACGGCGCCGCCGTAGCGCACCTCGACGCCCTGCTCGGCCACGGTCCGCTCCCAGGCCGCGCCATCGGTGATGCGCAGGGCGAAGTGCGAGAGCCCGTGCACCGGGAGGTCCTCGCGCGCGTCGTCGGTGAGCCGCCCGCGCTCCGGGTGCTCGTAGACGCACAGCATGGCCTCGCCGCCGCGCAGGATCGCGAAGGGGGTCCCGTCGTGGGCCCGCCCCCGCTCCACGACGACGAAGCCGAAGACGCGGCCGTACCAGGCGGCGGTCTCCTCGAGGCCGTGGACGGTCATGTTGAGGTGGTCGAGGTGCTTCACGGTCATGTCGCGCTCCTTGTCTCCCGGCACGAGGAGGGTCGCACGGCCGCGCCAGCTGACCGACCGGATTGACAACACATTGGCAGCGGTCCATACCGTGGGCATGAGCGCCCCCGACCCGACGGCCGCCCTCGCCCACAACCTGGCCCAGAACCTGCGCTTCGTGCGCGAGCGCCGGGGCCTGACCCAGCAGCAGCTCGCCCGGCTGTGCGGCGTGCCGCGCTCGACCGTCGCCAACCTGGAGACCGGCGCGGCGAACCCGACGCTCTCGGTGCTCGGGCGGCTGGCGCAGGCGCTGCAGCTCTCGCTCGAGGAGCTGCTCACGGCGCCGCGCGCGCCCTGCCAGCTCTTCCCCCGCGGGACGCTGCCCGTGCGCGAGCGGGCGGGCGGGCTCGCGCGCGTGCACAAGCTCCTGCCGCACCCGATCCCCGGCATGGAGATCGACCGGGTCGTCCTCGCGCCGGGCGGGCGGCTGCCGGGCGTGCCGCACCGGCCGGGGACGCACGAGTACCTGTGCTGCGAGCAGGGGCGGCTGCGCCTGCACGTGGCCGGCGAGCGCTTCGACCTCGCCGCGGGCGACGTGGCCGCCTTCCCCGGCGACCAGGCGCACTCGTACCACAACCCGGGCGCGAGCCCCGCGATCGGCTTCAGCGTCGTCGTGCTGGCGCCGCTGCCGCCCGGCTCGGGCTGAGCCCGAGGACGCCCGCGGCCTGGAGCACCTTCTTCGCGGCCGTGGGCACACCGAGGGCGCCGAGGTCGGCGGGCGTCACCCAGCGCCCCTCGCTCGCCTCGACCGCCGCCTCGCCCCGGAACACGTCGACCGTCCAGTGACGGTGCGTGAACTGGTGCTCGGCCCGCCCCACGCGCACGAGGCGCGCGTCGCCGGCGCCGAGGGCGCGGGCCAGGCGCCGGGCGGCGGTCGCGGGGCGCTCCTTGGGCCCGAGGTCCACGGCCGGCAGCTCCCACAGCCCCGCGAGGAGGCCGTCGTCTGGGCGCCGCGCGATGAGGAACGCGCCGTCGGGGCGCACGAGGCACACGGCCGCGCGGCGCTGGGCGACCACCTTCGCCCGGCGGCGCGGCTCGGGGAAGCGCTCGACCTCGCCCGCCGCGCGCGCCTCGCACCCGGCGGCCAGCGGGCAGCCGTCGCAGCGGGGCGAGGTCGGCCGGCACACGGTCGCGCCGAGCTCCATGAGCGCCTGGTTCCAGTCGCCCGCGCGCCGCCGGGGGACGAGGCCCTCGGCGAGCGACCAGAGCCGCCGCAGGGCGGGCCCGGCCGTCGGGTCGCCGGGCACGCGGAACAGGCGCGCCAGCACGCGGGCCACGTTGCCGTCGACGAGGGGCAGCGGGGCGTCGTGGGCGATCGAGAGCACGGCGCCGACGGTGTAGCGCCCGAGGCCCGGCAGGGCGCCGAGCGCCGCCGGGTCGCGCGGGACGACGCCCCCGTGCTCGGCGACGACCCGGCGCGCGGCCGCGTGGAGGTTCCTCGCCCGGCGGTAGAAGCCCAGCCCCGACCAGAGCGCGCGCACGTCCTCGTCGGGCGCGGCGGCCAGCGCCTCGACCGTGGGGAAGCGGGCCAGGAAGCGGTCGTAGTAGCGCAGGACCGTGTCGACCTGCGTCTGCTGGAGCATGACCTCGCTGACCCACACGCGGTACGGGTCGCGCGTCGCGCGCCAGGGCAGCGGCCGCGCGACCGCCTCGAACCAGG
Source organism: Planctomycetota bacterium (assembly GCA_023954375.1). Classification (GTDB taxonomy): domain Bacteria; phylum Planctomycetota; class J058; order J058; family J058; genus JAMLIC01. The sequence goes on along the minus strand of JAMLIC010000004.1, from coordinate 133,671 downwards.
GGAGCAGGGCCGCGTGGAGCGAGGCCGGGTCCATGGGCGCGGTCAGCCTCCGCGGACCTTGCGCGCCGCCGCCCGCACGAAGGCCTGCACGCGCGCGGCGTCGACGTCCCAGCCCAGCTCGCGCAGGTGGGCGACCACGGGCGCCAGGTCGGCCCAGCGGTCGTGGTCCTGGGCGTGGCGGTACTTCTCGTAGTCGAACTCGCTCCACAGCTCGAACGAGCGGCCCCCGGGGAGCTGCGCCTCGACCGTCTGCGACTCCTGGTCGTGGCGCTCGGACGCCGTGTACCAGCCCGACACGGCGAGCTCCAGCGAGCCCTCGCGCCCCCCGCGCCCCGAGACCCGCACCCGCCCCTCCCAGCGCGTCGTGTACTCACCCTCGCCGTGGCTCTGGGTGGAGGACCCGCGGCGGAGCACCCGGGCCGTGATCCCCTCGGCGGTGAAGGTCGAGTCGCGGCCCGTGGCCATCGGTCCCTCTCCCCCCTCGAGGCTACCCCACCTCGACCAGGCTGCGCCCTTGCCCCTGGGGCACGACCCGCACGCCGAGGCCGACGCGCTCGGCGATCGCCGGGAGGTGGGTGACGAGCACGACCTGGCGGCCCGTGGCCTGGAGGGCGTCGAGGGCGGCCAGCGCCTGCTCCTGCGAGTCGGGGTCGAGGGCGCCGAGGCCCTCGTCGATGAACAGCGACTCGACCCGCGTCCCGGCGGCCGACAGGCTCGAGAGCGCCAGGGCCAGGGCCAGCGACACGAGGAACGACTCGCCGCCCGAGAGGCCGGTGGTCGCGCGCACCTCGCCGCCGAGGTCGCGGTCGCGCACCTGCAGCTCGAGGTCCTCGCCCGCGACGCGCTCGAGCCGGTAGCGCGGCGCGAGGGCGCGGAGGTGGTCGTTGGCCCGCTCGAGCAGGGCCTCGAGCGTGAGGCTCTGCGCGAACGCGCGCAGCTTCTTGCCGTCGTGCGAGCCGACCGCCTGGCCCAGCGCCTGCCACGTCGCGGCGCGGCGCGCCTGCGCCTCGTGGGCAGGGCGCAGCGCCTCGACCTCGGCCCGGGCCCGCTCGTCCTGCGCGCGGCGGCCCTCGACCTCGAGCGCCCGCTGCTCGGCGAGGGCGACCGCGCGCGTCGCCGCCTCGAGGGCCGTGCGCGCGTCGGCCAGGCTGGCCAGCGCCGGGTCGAACGGCGGCCGCGCCGCCTCGTGGGCCGCCCGCTCCGCCTCGAGCACCTCGGCCGCGCGCGCCGTCGCCGCGCGCCGGCGCTCGTGGTCGGCCAGGCGCTCGCGCGAGGACGCGCGCCACGCGTCGTCGCGGCGCAGGAGCGCGCGCACGGCGTCGAGGTCGCGGCCCGCGCGGGCGAGCGCGGCGGCGAGCGCCCGCGCCGCGGCGCGCTCGGCCACGACGGCCCGCTCGCGCCGCAGCGCGGCCTCGTCGAGCCGCGCGCGGGCGGCCGCGGCGCGGGCGGACAGGGCGGCGGCCTCGGCGCGCGCGCGCTCGAGCGCGGCGGCCGCGCGGGCGCGCTCGCCCGTCAGCGCCGCCTCCACGTCGTCGGCGGGCCGCCCGCCGAGGAGGCGCCGCCGCGCCGCCGCCTGCTCCTGCCAGGCCGCCTCGCGCCGGGCGCGCGGCGGCGGCCTCGGCCGCGGCGGCCGAGGCCTGCTCGGCGCGCACCCGGGCCGCGTCGGCCGCGGCCCGCGCGTCGCGGCACCCTTCCCGCGCGCGCGCCGCCTCGGCGTCGGCCTCGAGCCACGCGCGCGCCTCGCCGCGCCGCGCGGCGAGGAAGCCCGCGGGGTCGGCCGCGGCCGCCTCTCGCCACCGCCCGCCCCAGGGTCCGGCGACGGGCGCAGGCCCGCGCCGCGCGGTGAAGAGCGGGAAGGCCTCGTCGTCGGCGCCCTCGGCGACGGCCTCGAACGCGGGCGCGGCCGCCTCGAGCGCCTCGACGGCCGCGCCGAGGGCGCGCCGCAGGGCGTCGTCCGCCGCCTCGAGGGCCCGCGCGGCGTCGAGGTCCCTGGCCTCGGCCGCGGCGAGCGCCGCGCGCGCAGCCTCGTCCGCCTGCTCGGCGGCGGCGGCCGAGCGCCGCGCCGCCTCCAGCCGCTCGTCGAGCGCCCGCAGCGCCGCCAGCGCCTCGTGCGCGGCCTGGCGCGCGGCCGCGACCGCCGGTCGAGGTCGCCCTCGCCGGCGGCCACGCCGCCCAGGTCGTCCGTGTGGAGGGCCCACGCCCCGTCGACGAGCGGCGAGAGCTCGTCGTCGAGGCGGGCCACCGCCTCCTCCGCCGCCGAGGCCTCCGCCTCCGCCGCGCGGCCCTCGGCGGCGGCGCCGGCCGCCGCGCGGCGCGCCCCGTCGAGGTCCGTCTGCAGCGAGGTCACGCGCGCCGCCTGGTCCTCGAGCGCCCGGTCGAGGGGGAGGTCACGCGCCCAGGGGTGCTCGCACGCGCCGCACAGCGGACAGGGCTCGCCCGCGACGAGGTCGCGGCGGTGCCCGGCCAGGTCGCGCGCCGTCCTCAGCGCGTCGAGCGCGCGCCGGGCCTCGGCCAGGGCGGGCGCGAGCGCGGCCGACGACGCCGCCCCGGCCTCCTGGCGCGCGCGCGCCGCGGCCAGGCGCACGCGCGCCTCGTCGCGCCGGACCTCCTCGCGGGCGCGCGCGCGCCGGACGGCGCGCGCGCGCGCTCGAGCGCCTCGAGCGCCACGAGGTCGGCGTGGCGGCGCTGGAGGGCCTCGCGCGCGGCCGGCGTGGGGGCCTCGGCCCGGAGCGCCGCCTCGGCCGCGCGCGCGGGCGAGGGCCTCCGCCGCCGCGGCGGCCGAGGCGCGGGCGCGCTCGCGCGCCGGCGCGGCGTCGGCGGCGGCCGCCGCGAGGGCGGGGCGCGCGGCCTCGAGCCGGGCCGCCTCCGCGCGCCGCTCGGCGTGGCGCGCGAGGTGCCCCTCCCAACGCGGCCACTGCCGCGCCAGCGGCGCCAGGCCTGCGTGGGCCTCGAGCCACGCCTCGGCCGCCGCGCGGCGCGCGTCGAGGGCGCCCGCGGCCTCGTCGGCGCGGGACGCCTCGGCCGCGCGGCCGTCCGCGGCCGCGCGCGCCGCCTGCTCGACCTCGCGCGCGGCCGCCAGCTCGCGGGCGGCCGCGGCGACCGCCTGCTCGAGCGCCCGCGCCTCGAGGAGCGCGGGCGCCGCGGCGCGCAGGCGGTCGTCGGCGCCCGCGAGCGCAGCCCGCTCCTCGCCCTCGAGCGCCGCGGCGGCGTCAGCGTCGGCGCACGCCCGGGCGACCTCCTCCCAGGACGCCCGGTGAGCGGCGGCGGCGGCCGCGACCTCGGCGGCGGCGGCGTCGAACGCCTCCACCTCGCCGCGCGCGCCCTGCGCCGCGTCGGCGGCGACGAGCTCCTCGCGCAGGTCGGCCGCCGCCGTCCAGGCCGCCTCGGCCGCGTCGCGCTCGGCCGCGGCCTCGCGGGCCCGGGCCTGGCGGCGCGCGCGCTCCTCGTGCCAGCGGGCCGCGTCGGCCGCCTGGTCGCGGACGCGCCGCGCCGCGACGAGGGCGTCGCGCCGCAGGGCCCCCTCGCGCAGGAGCTCGGCCCGGGCCAGCGGGTCGAGGACCGGCTGCGCCTCGAGCCGCGCCTGGAGCTGCTCGAGCGCGCGGACCTCGGCCGCCGCGCGCTGGTGGGCCGCGACCGACAGGGCCCCGTAGAGCTCGGTCCCGGTGAGCCGCTCGAGGAGCGCGGCGCGCTCGCTGCCGCGCGCCTGGAGGAAGCTGGCGAAGTCGCCCTGGGCGAGGAGCGCCGAGCGGCAGAAGGCCGTGTAGTCGAGGCCGAGCGCGTCCTCGATCGCCGCGAGCGTCTCGGTGCGCGTGCCGCCGCGGCGCTCGCCCGTGTCGAGGCAGGTGAGCGAGAGCGCCTGCGGCTGGAGGCGCCCGTCCGGGCGGCCGCGGGCGCGGCGGACGCTCCACGCGGCGCGCCAGCGCCGGCCGTCGCGGCCCACGAAGTCGACCTCGGCGGCGGCCTCGACGGCGCCGCGGCGCACGAGGCAGCGCGGGTCGGCGCTGGAGAGGCCCTTGCGGTCGGCCTCCTCGAGGAAGCCGACCGGGACGCCGCGGCCGCGCAGGCGCGGCGTCTCGTCGAAGAGCGCCAGGCACATGGCGTCGAGGAGCGTGCTCTTGCCGGCGCCCGTCGGCCCGGTGACGACGACGAGGCCCGCGTCGCGCAGGGGCGGCGCGGCGAGGTCCAGCGCGAACTCCCCGCCCAGGCTGGCGAGGTCGCGCCCGCGCACCGCCAGGACCTTCACGCCGCGTCGCCCCCGGTGAGCGCCGCGACGCGGTCGACGGCGATCGGCGCGTCGGCCGCGCTCGCCGGCCGCTGCACGCTCGCCAGGAGGTCGTCGAACGCGGCCGCGACCTCCGGCGGCGGGGCGGCGTCGTCGTGCTCGCGGCGCCAGCAGCGCTCGAACACCTCGCGCGGGCTCAGGTCGCTCAGGCGCGCGTGCGGGGCGGCGTCGGCCAGGGCGCGCGGCGCGTCGTCGGTGGCCGGCGCGACGAGGGCGAGCTTGACCAGCCGCGCGGCCTTCCCCTGGAGGGCGTCCTCGACGCGCCGGCGGAGGCCCGGCTCCGGCGCGGCCGCGGCGACGCGCACCTCGAGCAGCGGGCGCTGGTCGGGCTGGCCGGGCGCCGGGGGCGGACCGTCGGGGAGGGCGCGCAGGCGCTCGAGGGCCGCCTCGAGCGTGGCGGGCGGCTCGTCGGGGCCGGGGAGGCGCAGGAGGTCGAGCGTGCGGGGCACGAGGCGCGGGCGCACGGCCGCGAGGGCCTCGCCCTCGACGTCGACGACGACGACCTGGTGGGCGTAGCCGGCCTCGGTCATCGAGAGCGGGATCGGTGACCCGGCGTAGCGCACGCCCTCGCGCCCGCCGACGGCCTGGGCGCGGTGCAGGTGGCCGAGGGCCACGTAGGCCAGGTCGGGCGCGAACAGGTCGTCGGTCAGGGCCGTGAGCCCGCCGAGGACCGGCCGCTCGCTCTCGGCCGACGCCTCGGCGCCGGTGAGCGTCAGGTGGCCAGTCGCCAGGAGCGCCTGGCCGGGGGCGCGCCGGGCGCGCGCGTGCGCGAGCACCTCGTCGTAGACGGCGCGCACGGCAGCGAGGGGGTCCTGGGCGACGTGCGCCGGCGGCAGGTCGGCCGGGCGCAGGAACGGGACGACGGCCAGCCACGCGGCGACCTCGCCCCCGGCGCCGCGCAGGGGCACGACGAGGCGCTCGAGGTCGAGCGGGCGGCCGGGGCGGCGCTGGAGGGAGGCGACCACGTGGACGCCGAGGGCGCGCAGGAGGGAGGCCGGGGCCTCGAGGCGGGGGGCGGAGTCGTGGTTGCCGCCGATGATGATGATGTCGAGCCCCGGATCGGCGGCCCGCGCGCGGGCCAGGAAGTCGAACAGCGCGCGCTCGGCGGCGGCCGACGGCGTGGCCGTGTCGAACACGTCGCCCGTGATCAGGAGCGCGTGCGGGCGCTCCTCGACCAGGACCTGCTCCAGCCAGGCGAGGAAGCGGGCGTGCTCGTGGTCGCGCGCGACCCCGTGGAGGGCGTGGCCGAGGTGCCAGTCGGAGGTGTGGACGAGGCGCAGCACGATGCCGACTGTAGGGCCCGCCACCGACAGGCCGGGGGCGGCGCCGAGGCAAGCGCTTGCCCCGCTCGGGGATGGGCGCGCGTGATCCTTCCGGCCGCGACGTCAGTCCTCGCGCGGACAGCACGCGCTCGCGCGCTCGCCGCCGGCGGCCGCGGCCGGGAACAAGCGGAGCCGGGCCGCGCGCCAGCAGACCCAGGCCGGGAAGGCCGAGAAGACGAGCAACGTGAAGGGCAGGAGGAGCAACCACTCGAGGGGGTGCTCGAACGCGGCGAAGGCGCGGGCCACGACGAACACGCCGAAGCACACACAGACGACGGTCAGGAGCGCGAAGGCGGCGCCCAGCGTCCGCCGCACCGCGAGCGGCTCCCGCCCGACGGCCGCGGCGTACGCCTCGGCCTCGGCGCGGCGCACCTGGGCCGGCGTCGTCACCTCCTGGAGCGCGCGCACGCCGCCGCAGGCCGCGCAGGCCCCTCCGGCGTCCCAGCACTCGAGGTGGTGGCGGGCCAGGCAGCCGCGACAGACCGAGACCGCGTCGGCCTCGGCGCAGGCGTCGTGGCAGTACGGGCAGCGCGAGGGCGAACGCACGAGCCGGGGCGCGACCCCCGCCGGGGCGCCGCGGTCGCGGACGGGTTCGGGCTCGGGCTCGCGGGTGCGCGGCTCCATGAGGTCGAGTCTAGCGGGGCTCGAACGTCGAGCCCAGCTGCTCGAGTCGCGGCCAGGGGTGGTCCTGACCGGCCTGGTAACCTACGATCAACCAGCGACGGGAGGGGGCGTTGGGCGACGGCGTCGGGGAGCTCCTGGGCGAGTGCGCGCGCGCCGACTGCCCGCACGGACGGCTGCTCGTCGGTGACGCGGCGGCGGCCGCCGCCGCGGCGGAGCTCGAGGGCGGCGACCTCGCGCACGCGGCGCAGCACCTCGCGGCGGCGATCGCGGGCGAGCCGCTGCGGCCGGAGTGGCGCGCGCTCCTCGACCGCCTCCTCGCGGCGGCGCCGGCGCCGACGGCCCTGTTCCCGCTCCACCCCGAGCCGCCGTTCGTCGGTCACCTCGTCTGCCACGCGCAGGCGCTCGCCCGCCAGGCGGAGCCGGGGCGCGGGCTGTGCTTGCTGGTCAAGGCCGCCAGGCAGCGCCCGGGCGTGCCCTACCTGGCCTGGGCGAGCGACTGGTTCGACTCGCCGGCGGCCCTGCGCAGGCCGAAGGCCACCGAGGTCGCGCGGGCGCTCGAGGAGTGGCTGCGCCCTCACTTGCTCGTGCGGCGCCCGGCCCTCACCGCCGCGGAGCGGCGGGACATCGAGCGCTTCCGCCCGGCGCTCGAGCAGCTCCTCAAGGTGCACGCCGCATACCCGCCGCTCCAGGGGCTCGGCAGCTGCTTCCTCCGCCTCGCCGGCCGGGGCGCGCTGGCGGTGACGGTGGCCCTGCGCGCCTTCAAGGCGTCGCCCCGCTTCATTCCGGCCGTGACCCTCGCCCTCGCCCAGCACGTGAACGGAGACCTGGCGGGGGCGGTGAGGACCTACAAGCGCGCGCTCGAGCTCGACCCGAGCGCGACCGGGATCGAGGTCGAGCTGGGGGACCTCCACCTCGAGCTCCGGCAGCCGGGCGGCGCGGTCGCGTGGTACCGGCGCGCCGTCGAGCGCGGGACGCCCGAGCTCGCCGTCGAGCCGGGGCTGCTCGTCGCGCGCTACCTGCGGGAGCACGACCCCGCCTGCCTGGACGCCCTTCGGGCGCTCGGCGCCGGCGACCCGCCGCACGAGCGGGCCCGCGACTGGCTGGCGTGGCTCGGTCACCCGCTCCCTCCGCTCCGCCCGTGGATCGACCAGCTCCCGCCGCCGGGGGACGTGACCCTGGAGCTCCTGTGGAAGGTCGTCCTGGCGAGCGACGACCCGCCCACGGGGGTGCTCGTGCGCACGGCGCTGAGCGAGGTCGAGGCGCCGAGCGCCCGCCTCGCCTTCGACCTGGTCGCCGACCAGCTCGGGCTCCAGTCGAGCTTCCGGGTCCTGCGGGTGCAGGACCCGGACCCGCGGCTGCCCGCGTGCGAGGTCGAGCACCTCCTGTGGACCTACGAGGGCACGCACGCGCGCCCGGCGGTCGAGCCGCCGGACGAGGCGGTGCGCGCCGAGGTCGCGGGGCTCGCCGTCACCCCCTACTCGCTCGCGGGCTGGGCGGCGGCGGGCAAGGCGCTCGGCGCGCGGCTCGGGCCTGCGGCGATCCCGGACCTCCTGGCGACCATGGTCCATCCGCCGCCCCTCCCCGAGGCGCTCGACGTGACGGCCGACCGGTGGCTCCTGCGCGTGCAGCAGGCGGCGGCGCTGACGATCGCCGGCGCCGAGGAGGGCTGGGCCGGCACGCGGCGGCGCGCCGCGCTCCACGCGCTCGTCCACGGGCCCATGGACTGGACCGTCCAGGCGGCGCTCGTGGCCGTCTGCGACCTCGCGGCGGAGTCGCCCGAGGTGCGCGAGGAGGCCCGGCGCTGGCTCGACGGGCTCCTGGCGCGCGTCCCGCGGCCGGGCTACTGCTGCTGGCTGCGCGCGGCGGTGGTCCTGGCGCAGCGCCTCCCGGGGGCGTCCGAGGAGGTGCGCCGCAGGTGCGCGGAGCTGGAGGCGGCCCTCGCGTCGGCGTGACCTGGGGCCGCTTGCGCCACCGGCCGGCCGGGTGGTGTCATCCGTCACGGAGATCCGCCCGTGCGCGTGCCGATCGCCTCGCTGCCCCGTGAGCTCACCCCGCTGGACGCCGTGCAGGCGGCCTACGCGGACGAGCTCGGCGAGCTGGCGGCGTGCGCGCGGCGCGGCGAGGCGGCCCTGGTCGAGTGCGACGAGGCGCTGGCCGGGCTCGTGCACCGGGCGCTCCGCGACCGCCTGGCCGACCCGGCGACGGGTCGGCCGCTGCGCGCGCGCTACCTGGCCGGGCACGAGCCCGAGCGCGTCGCGCTCGGCGCGCGCGTCGACCTCGAGGTGCGGCCGACCTCGCTCGCCGCCGCGCTGCTGGCCGAGCTGCGCCGCGCGCTCCAGGCCGGCGCGGAGGACGAGCTCCTCGTCGTGGGCCGCTTCGAGCTCCTGGCCACGAGCGCCGGCCCGGACGGCGCGCCGACGCTCGCCGCCCGCGAGGCGGCGGCCCTGCTCCTCGACCACCCGGGCGTCCCGCTCCTGTGCCTGCACGCGCCGGACGTCCTCGTGCCGGAGCCCCTGGCGCGGGCGTTCCGGCGGCGCGGCGCCCTCGGGCCCGTGTCGCCCGACCGCCTGCGCCACCTCGTGCGCCGGCGCGAGGCCCGCAAGCTCGACGTCGACCACCTCGACCCGGCGCTGCTCGCGCCGCACGTCGACGGCCTCGACGCGCTCGCCCTGCGCCGCGCGCTCGAGCGCCTCGTCGACCGCGTCGACTTCGACCCGCGCTGCCTCGCCGAGCGCGACGCCCTCCTGGCCGAGCTGGCGGCGGCGCCCAGGCGCGCCGTCGAGCCGCGACCGCTCGTCGTGGGGCCTGCGCCGGGCGAGGTCGAGTGGCGGCTGCGGGGGCGGCCGTGAGGGTCGTCGTCTCGCACGGCGACATCCTCGACGAGGCGGTCGACGTGCTCGTGTCGACGGCGAACGTCAAGCTCGACATGACCGGCGGCGTGAACGGCGCGATCCTCCTCCGCGGGGGCGCCGACGTGCAGGCCGAGCTCCGCGCCCACCTGACCCGCGTCGGTCGGCCCTGGGTGCCGCCCGGCACGGTCGTGACCACCGGCCCCGGCCCGCTGCGCGTGCGACACATCGTCCACGCCGTCGCCGTGAGCGCCTTCTACGAGTCGAGCATCGACCTCGTGCGCGACGTGATCGCCTCGGCCCTGGCCGAGGCCGCGCGGCTCGGCGCGCGGACGGTCGCGCTGCCGGCGCTGGCGACCGGCTACGGCCCGCTCTCCCTGGAGCAGTTCGCGCAGGCGCTCTCGGCCGCGCTCTCCGGCGGCGCCGGCGCGGCGCTCGACGAGCTGCGCGTCGTGCTCGCCCACGCGCCGCAGGCCGAGCGGGTGCGGGCCGTCCTCGGTCCGGCGCCGTGACCTCGCCTCGGAGCCACTGAAGAGATCGGCGCTACCACGCTTCGCTGGTGACCCGCCTCGATCGGAGCAGCACGTGAGGCGAGGGCGACGAGGCTGAGCCGCGGCGGCGAGGCGCGCGGGCGACGACGTAGCGACTTACTTCGAGCCCGCGCGCGCCGCCGCGGCCAGCATCGTCGCCCGCAGCCGTCGAGCACACCACTCAGCGGAACGCGAGGTAGATCCCCACGTAGACGGGGACAGCACGAGGTCCGCCGCGAACGCCAGCGGGAGGAGCAGCACGGCCACCCCCTGCTGGAGCGCCGGCGGGCCGCGCTCGAGCGCGAGCGGGCGGCGCTCCCCGCGCCAGGGCACCGTGCCGTCCCTGACGTCGACGGGGACCGCGCCGGGCGGCGCGACCACGTCCTCCCAGGTCGGCATCATCGCGTGGATGGCCGCCATCTCCTCCGGGCCGATGAAGGTGCCGAGCTGCGCCGCCTCGCGCCGCCACAGCGCGCGCTCGTACGAGGCCACGGGGAGCTCGGTCCAGCAAGCTCGAGGGGTCGTAGCGGACGAGCCAGGGCCAGCCCTCGTAGCGGTCATGGTAGGGAGGCATCCCCCACGGTCCCATCGCGGGCTCCTCGGAGCCGCCCTCCATCACCACCTCGAGCACCGGCGCGCCCCCGTCGTCGACCACCCAGCCACGACGCGGGCCGTCGAAGGTCACCCGCGGGCGGTGCAGCGCCTCGAGGGCGACGCTCGTGAGGCACCCGGGCGACCCGAGCAGCAGGAGGACGAGCGCGAGCGCGCGCCTCACGCCTCCAGCAGCCGCCGCGCCGCCGCGTAGGGCGAGAGCGTCCGCGCCTCGACCTCGCTCGCCAGCGCGTCGAGGCGCGCGCGCCGGGCGTCGGTCCAGAACTCGCGCTGGCGCGTCCGCTCGACGACCTCGCGCACGCGCTCGCGCGCGAGGCGCCAGCGTCTGCGCGAGAGCTCGCCCGAGGAGGTGAGGTGCTGGTGGTGGCGCTCGATCGCCGCGAGCAGCTCGGGAACGCCCTCGCCGCGCATGGCGACCGTGCGCTGCACCGGGGGCGCCCAGGCCTCGTCGCGCCGGCGGGCGAGCTCGAGCATGGCCTCGAGCTCGCGCACGAGCCGGTCGGTGCCCTCGCGGTCGGCCTTGTTCACGCAGTAGACCTGCGCGATCTCCATGAGGCCGGCCTTCATCGCCTGCACGCCGTCGCCCGACTCGGGCGAGACGACGACGACCGTCGTGTCGGCCGCCTCGGCGATCTCGACCTCGCTCTGGCCGACGCCGACCGTCTCGACGATCACCACCTCGAAGCCGAAGGCGTCGAGGACGTCGATCGCCTCGAGCGTCCGGTGCGCCAGCCCGCCGAGGTTCCCGCGCGAGGCCATGCTGCGGATGAACACGCCGGGGTCGGTGGCGACGCGGTCCATGCGGATCCGGTCGCCCAGGAGCGCGCCGCCGGTGAACGGGCTCGTCGGGTCGACGCAGACCACGCCGACCGTCTTGCCCTGGCGGCGCAGCTCGACCACGAGCGCCTCGACGAGGGTCGACTTGCCGGCGCCGGGCGGCCCCGTGATCCCCACCCGCTGCGCCCGCCCGGCGAGCGGCTGGAGCGCGGCGAGGAGCGCGTCGGCGCCCGGGACCTCGTCCTCGACCGAGGAGATCGCGCGGGCGCACGCGCGCCGGTCGCCCGCGCGCACCCGCTCCGCCAGCCGCTGCACCGCCGCGTCGTCCACCGCGCCTCCGGGGCGCGGCATGATACCGGCTGCCCCGGACGCCGCGGCCGCGACTCGACTTGAAATGGCCCAGCGTGGCCTTACCATGTGGCCCTCCCGGAGGAACCCCATGCACCGCAGCCGCTTCCTGGCCCTGGCCCTGGCCCTCCCGGTCCTCGCGACGGGGTGCCCGCAGACCGACGGCGGAGGCGGCGGCGCGGACGGCGAGGCGCTGCGGATCGCCTTCGCCGGCCCGCTCACCGGCGCGGCGGCCGCGCTGGGCAACGCGAGCAAGCGCGGCGTGGAGCTGGCCGTCGAGCTGCGCAACGAGCAGGGCGGCGTGAACGGCAAGCCGGTGCGCCTGTCGTTCGAGGACGACAAGGGCGACCCGAACGAGGCCACGAACGTGGCCCAGAAGCTGGCCTCGGACCCCTCGATCCTGGCGGTGATCGGCCACTTCAACTCGGCGTGCAGCAACGCCGCGAAGGACACCTACAACCGCGCGGGCGTGATCGAGTTCTCGCCGGGCTCGACCAACGTGACCGTGTGCCGCGACGCCCCCTGGACCTTCAGGAACCTCTACCACGACGACTACCAGGGGATCTTCATGGCGCGCTACGTGCGCGAGATCCTCGGGCACACGCGGGCGGCGATCGCCTTCGACAACGACGACTACGGGCGCGGCCTCAAGGACGCGATCGTTGCCAAGGCCGCCGAGATCGGCCTCGAGATCGTGGCCGAGGAGGCCTACCAGCGCGAGCGCACGCAGGACTTCAAGACGATCGCCACGACGCTCCAGGGCAAGAAGCCCGAGACCGTGATCGTCTCGGGCCTCTACAACGAGGCCGCCCTGCTGGCGAAGGCGATCCGCAACGACCTGGGCTGGAAGGACGTGCAGCTCCTCGGCTCGGACGGCGTCTGCAACCCCGACTACATCAAGACCGGCGGCCCCGGCGTCGAGGGCGCGCTCGTGATCACCCCGTTCCACTTCACGGCCGACGCGTCGCCCGAGGCGAAGGCGTTCGGCGAGGCGTTCCGCAAGAAGTACGGCGCCGACCCCGACACCTGGGCGGCGCTGGGCTTCGACGCCGTGAACATGGCCCTCGACGGGGTCGCCGCCGTCGGCGCCGACCGGGCCAAGCTCAAGGACTGGTTCGCCAGCCGGCGCGACAAGGAGACCGGCGTCAAGGGCGTGACCGGCCTGACCTACTTCGACGAGCACGGCGACTGCCCCTCGAAGCCGGCCCAGGTGGTCGTGGTGCGCAACGGCGCCTTCCTGCTGGCCGAGAAGCAGCTGCCGGCCGAATAGCCGATGCCCCTGCACCTGGCCGAGAGCGGCTGGAGCCTCTTCGTCCTCACGCTGTTCAACGCGCTGACGGAGGGCTCCACGTTCGCGCTGATCGCCGTCGGCTACACGATGGTCTACGGCATCGTGAAGCTGATCAACTTCGCCCACGGCGAGGTCTACATGGTCGGCGCGGTCACCGCCTGGTGGCTGTTCGTCACCCCGCAGGTGCCGCTGTGGCTGGCGCTGCTGCTGGCGATGATCGTGTGCGCCACGCTGGGGTGGCTGCTCGACCGGCTGGCCTACCGGCCGCTGCGCAGCTCGACGCGCCTGGCGGCGCTGATCACGGCGATCGGCATGTCGCTGATCCTGCAGACCGTCGTGCAGCTGGTCCTCGACCCGAACTTCCACGCGTTCCCCGAGACGGCCCGCGCCAAGGTGGAGCACGCCGGCGTCGCCGCGCGCGCCGCCCCGGACCCGGCGGCGGACGACCTGGGCGAGCTGCGGATCGGCGCCGAGGTCCCGCTGTGGTCGGGCGAGCGGCCGACCGACGGGTGGGTACCGATCGCCTGGACGCGCGCGGGCGAGTCGGCGCCGGCGCTCGCGTGGGCCCCCGCGGACGCGCTGAAGCTCCAGCAGGGGCTGCCGCCGGCGGTCAACGCCAACCTGCTCGGCGGGGCGCGGATCAAGCTGCCGGTCAAGGACGTGCTGATCTGGATCGCCGCGGCGGTGATGATGACCGGCCTGCACCTGCTCGTGCAGCGCACGCGCCTGGGCAAGGCCATGCGCGCCTGCGCGCTCGACCGGACGACGGCCGCCCTCATGGGGATCGACGTCAACCGCGTGATCGCGGCCACGTTCATGATCGGCTCGGCCATGGCGGCCGTGGCGGGCGTCCTCTACTCGGTGAAGGTCGGCGGGAACATCTCGTTCCGCATGGGCTACTACCCCGGCGTGATCGCCTTCGCCGCCGCCGTGCTGGGCGGGATCGGCGACCTCAAGGGCGCGCTCCTCGGCGGCATGCTGCTGGGCTTCGCCAAGGCGTTCTTCGCCACCTACGTGCGGAGCGAGTACGACTTCGCCTTCTGCTTCTCGGTCATGATCCTCGTGATCATCTTCCGCCCCTACGGGCTGCTCGGGCGGCCGTCGGCGGTGCGGGCGTGAGCCGCGCGCGAGCGTGGGTCAAGGGGCTCGGCCCGACCGACTGGCTGCTCGTGGCCGCCGGGGCGCTCGTCCTGGTGATCGGCCTCCTCCAGGCCCTCGGCGTGAAGGCGCTGGGGCTCGGGTTCGCCGACGTGCGGGTTCCGTTCCTGGCGGCGATCACGCTGACGATCCTGCTCCAGGCGATCTTCGCCCTGGGCCTCAACGTCGTGATCGGCTGGACGGGGCTCCTCGACCTGGGCTACGCGTCGTTCGTCGCGGTCGGCGCGATCGTCGTCTCGCTCGGCCTCGTGCTCACCGACCAGACGCCCACGCCCTTCCCCGACCTGGAGGTGCGGCGCCTGGTCCTCACGCAGGCGCAGCGCGCGCTGAGCCCCGAGGCGGGCGGCGACGTCGTCGTGCGCGAGCGGCCGGACCTGCGCTTCGACGTGGTCCAGGGCGCGCCGGCGGTGCTGGCCGCGCTCGAGGCGGGCGACAGGACGATCGCCGCCCGGCACGTCGGCGGGCTGACCCTGCCAGTCGGGCAGGCGACCGCGAAGGGCGCGCAGGTGTTCGGCTTCCCGGGCGGCTACTTCGTGCTCCTCGTCCTCGCCGGGCTGGCGAGCGCCGTCATGGGCCTCGTGCGCGGGTTCCCGACGCTCAGGCTCACCGGCGACTACTACGCGATCGTGACGCTCGGCTTCGCCGAGATCGTGTGGCTGATCACGCTCAACGAGGAGTGGCTCACGGGCGGCGCCTTCGGGATCAAGCTCGCCGGGCAGTACCGGCCGTCGGTCCTCGGCGCCCCGCTCTACAGCGACACCTGGCAGTACTACTTCATCGTCGTCGCCGCGCTGGCGCTCGTCGTCGTCGCGGCGCGCCGCCTGCACGCCTCGCGGATCGGGCGCGCCTGGGCGGCGATCAAGGCCGACGAGACGGCGGCGCGGGCCTCGGGGATCGACGTCGACCGGGCCAAGATGCTGGCGTTCGCCGTGAGCGGGTTCATAGGCGGCGTCGGCGGCGGCCTGTTCGCGATCAAGCTGGGCACCGTGACCGCCAAGCAGTTCGACATCTGGATGTCGATCCTCGTCGTCTGCTGCCTGGTGCTCGGCGGCATGGGGTCGATCCGCGGGGCGATCGCCGGCGCCGCCATGCTCATGGGGCTCGGCGAGCTCCTGCGCCTGGCGTCCGACGAGGGCGCCGTCGGCCGCCTGGCGATCCCGCCCGAGGCGCGCTTCCTCGTCTACGGGCTGATCCTCGTCCTCCTCATGCGCTTCCGCCCGCAGGGGCTCTTGCCGCCGCGCGAGGAGGGGCCGCCGCCATCGACCGAGGAGCTGGCCGCCCTGCGGACGGCCGCCTCGCCCTTGTACGCGCTGCCGCCCTCGGCGCCGCCGCAGGAAGGGGCGGCGCCGTGAGCGCGGGCGACCTGGAGGAGCGCGGGCGGATCAGCGAGCGGCTCAGGGCCCTGCACCACGAGCACGCCCCCGCGGGCGAGACGCTGCTCGAGGTGCGCGGGCTGGCGAAGACGTTCGGCGGCCTGCGGGCGGTGAACGACTTCTCGTTCGAGGTGAAGAAGGGCTCGGTCACGGCGCTGATCGGGCCCAACGGCGCCGGCAAGACGACCGCCTTCAACATGGTCACGGGCGTGATCCCGCCCACGGCGGGCTCGATCCGCCTGGAGGGGACCGAGCTGGCCGGCCTGCGCGCCGACCAGATCTGCCGGCTGGGGGTGGCGCGGACGTTCCAGAACATCCGCCTTTTCGAGGACCAGACGGTGCTCAGCAACGTCATGGTCGGCCTCCACCGGCGGCTCGAGGGCGGCCTCCTGGCCGCCCTCCTGCGCACGCCGAGGGCGCGCCAGGAGGAGGCGGAGGCGCGCGCGGCGGCGGCGCGCTACCTCGACTTCGTGGGGCTCCTGCCGCGCGTCAACGACTGCGCGGCCAGCCTGGCCTACGGCGAGCGGCGGCGCCTCGAGATCGCCCGCGCGCTCGCGAGCGGCCCGCGCCTGCTGCTCCTCGACGAGCCGGCGGCCGGCATGAACCCGCAGGAGACGGTCGAGCTCATGGCGCTGATCCTGCGCATCCGCGACGCCGGGATCACGGTGCTCCTGATCGAGCACGACATGAAGCTGGTCATGGAGATCTCCGACACGATCTTCGTCCTCGACCACGGCGAGGAGATCGCCCGCGGCGCGCCGGCGGACGTGCGCAGCGACCCGAAGGTGATCCACGCCTACCTGGGGGTCCCGGACTGATGGGCGCCCTGCTCTCGCTCGAGGCGGTCGAGGCCGGCTACGGGGCCATGCAGGTCCTCAAGGGCATCTCGCTCGAGGTGCAGGAGGGCGAGGTCGTGGCCCTGATCGGCGCCAACGGCGCCGGGAAGACCACGACGCTCAACGTGATCTCGAACGTCGTCCCGGTGCGCGCCGGGCGCGTGCGCTGGCGCGAGGAGGTCAGCTCCGGCGGGTCGATCGTCGACACCGTGCGGCGCGGGATCATCCACGTCCCCGAGGGGCGGCGGCTGTTCGCCGACATGACCGTCCTCGAGAACCTCGAGATGGGCGCCTTCCTCCGCCAGGATCCGCCCGGGGTGAAGGCGGACATCGAGCGCATGTTCGCGCTCTTCCCGCGCCTGCAGGAGCGGCAGGAGCAGCGCGCCGGCAGCCTCTCGGGCGGCGAGCAGCAGATGCTGGCGATCGCCCGCGGGCTCATGGCCCACCCGCGCCTCCTGCTCCTCGACGAGCCGTCGCTCGGGCTGGCGCCGATCATCAGCCAGCAGATCTTCCGCACCGTGCGCGAGCTCAACGAGACGCAGGGCGTGACGGTGCTGATCGTCGAGCAGAACGCCCACGCGGCGCTCGGGCTGGCGCACCGAGCCTACGTCATGGAGACGGGCTGCATCACCATGTCGGGGCCGGCGGCCGAGCTGAGAGACGACCCGCGGGTGAAGGCGGCCTACCTGGGGGAGTAGGGTCTGCGAGGGACCCGGGCGAGGAGCTGGAAACGGAAGACGGGGAATACCCCGCCGAGCTCCGCGTTGAGGGGTGTCGAGCCCGCCTGACCGCCTGCGGGCAGGGTTCACGCCTCGCGCTCTTCATTTCGCTTCGTCCCCAGCTCCCAGTTCCCGGGTCCTGACCCCGTCCGGAAGCCTTCCCATGTCTCGCCCCGCCCTCCTCCTCGCCGCCCTCCTCCCCGCCGCGGGCCTCGTCCTCGCCGCGCGCTCTCGCGCGCAGGAGGGGCGGCCGGTCGACGCCGCGCCGGCCGCGCCGCGGGCGGTGCTCGAGGGCCACTTCGCGACGTCGCTCGTGTGCGCGCAGTGCCACTCCGAGGGCAAGGACGCGACCGCCATGCGCGACGCGCACGGGCGGTCGGTGGCGCCGTTCGACCTGTGGCGCGGGTCCATGATGGCTAACTCGGCGCGCGACCCGCTCTGGCGCGCGGTCGTGGCGGCCGAGGCGCTGGCGACGCCCTCGCGCGCGGCCGAGATCCAGGCCGAGTGCATGCGCTGCCACGCGCCCATGGCGGCGATCGAGGCCGAGCGGCTGGGCGAGCCGCCCGTCGGCCTCGACCTCCTGGCGAAGGACGACGCGCGGGCCCAGCTGGCCCTCGACGGCGTCTCGTGCACGGTGTGCCACCAGATCCCGCCCGAGGCCCTGGGCAACGACTCGGGCCACCTGGCGATCGGCGACGCGAAGCGGCTCTACGGCCCGCACGAGGAGCCGTTCACGACCCCCATGCAGCGCCACACGGGCTACACGCCCACGCACTCGGCGCACGTGCGCGACGCGCGGCTGTGCGCGACCTGCCACACGCTGCACACGACGACGCTGGCGCCGGACGGCAGCGAGACCGGGCACCGGCTCGCCGAGCAGACGCCCTACCTCGAGTGGCGCAACTCGGTGTTCGACACCGAGCGCCCGGATCCGGGGCCGCTCGCGGCGACCTGCCAGGGCTGCCACATGCCCACGACGGACGACGACGGGGTGGCGATCGAGACGCGGCTGGCCAGGAACCCGCTCGGGCGCGACTTCCCGCGCCTGCGCCCGCGCGCGCCGTTCGCCCGGCACGCCTTCCACGGCGGCAACACGCTCGTCCCCGCCATGCTGCGCGACCACGGCCCGGCCCTCGGGGCGCTGGCGCCGAGGGAGGCGTTCGAGGCCACGATCGCCGCGACCCGCGCGCAGCTCGAGGCGCGCACCGCGCGCGTGAGCGTCCTCGAGGCGGCGCGCGAGGGCGGCCGCGTGCGGGCGCGCGTGAAGGTGGAGAACCTCGTCGGCCACAAGCTGCCGAGCGGGTTCCCCGAGGTGCGGCGCGTGTGGCTGCGCCTGCGCGTGCTCGACGCCGCCGGCGCCGCGCTCGTGGCCTCGGGCGAGCACGACGACCACGGGCGGATCGTCGGCCCCGACGGCGCGCCGCTGGCGTCGGAGCGGGCCGGCGGGCCGGTCGAGCCGCACCGCGACCTGGTGGCCGACCCGGCGCAGGTGGCCCTCTACGAGGCGGTGCTCGCCGACGCCGAGGGGCGGCCGACGTGGCGCCTCCTGCGCGGGGCGAGCTACCTCAAGGACGACCGCCTCCTCCCGCGCGGCTGGGACCCCGCGCACCCCGACGCGGCGATCACCGCGCCGGTGGGGGTCGAGGGGGACGCGGACTTCGTCGGCGGCGAGGACGTCGTGCGCTTCGACCTGCCGCTCGAGCACGACGGCCCCGTCACGGTCGAGGCGACGCTGCTCTACCAGGCGCTCGGCGCCCGCTTCGCGGCCGAGCTCTTCACCTTCGACGCGCCCGAGGTCGCGCGCCTGAGAGCGCTCCTCGAGGGCTTGCCGGTCGCCGACCGGGTGCCGGTCGCGGTGGCGAGGGCGCGCGTCGACCTCCCCTGAGCTCGAGAAGAAATCGCTGCGCGATCTCTCTCGAGCTCAGACCTGCGATGAGTGATGCGCTCGCGAGGGGGGCGCGATCGGCGCAAGGCCCGGGCAACGGTGTTTGGCCCGTTCCGCGCCTCCCCATCGCTCGCTCTGGCGGGTCGAGCACCGGCAGCGGGAGGAAAAGTTCTCAAGCTCTCTGACCCGCACGTGGCAGGCCACGCGACAGGCGCGGGCGGCAGCGAGACCTGCGGCCGGATCGTTCGACGCGCGCAAGCCGCGCACACAACCTCTTTCTGGACAGGCGCTTGACGGGGGCCCGCGCGATTCGGTAAAGGTTCGGAACTCCCTTGCGCGGCCTCGCGCCGGCTCCTCGGGGAAGGGTGGTGGAAACGAGACGATGAGACATGACCGAGTCCGTGACCGAGTCCGTGTTCCGCACGCTCCTGTTCGTTGCGGCGGCCGCGATCGCCGTCGCAGGCGGCGCGCCCCGCGCGCGGGCGGGTGACGAGGGGGTCTTCCAGGACCCCGGCCGCAGCCTCGTCGAGCAGCGCGAGGCGGCGCGCGCCGTGGCCGAGCGCGTGGCGACGGGCGACCCCGCCGAGGTCGCCGCGGCCCTGGCCGACCCGAGCGCGTGGGTGCGTGACGCCGCCTTCCAGGTGCTCGCCGCTCGCCTCGACGCGGCGGCCCTCGATCGGCTCGAGCCGCTCCTCGGGCACCCCGACCCGCTCGTGGCCGGCGCCCTGGCGGAGGTCCTCGGGCAGCGCCGCCACGCGCCGGCGCGCGCCGCGCTCGAGCGGGTCTCCCGCACGTCGCCGGAGCCGGTCGCGCTCGAGGCGGTGTGGGCGCTCGAGGCGCTCGCCCTCGCCGAGTCGGGGGGCGCGCTCGCGCACGTGGTCGAGAAGCGGCGCGAGCCGCGCCTGCGCGCCGACGCCCTGGCGGCGCTCGCCCTCGTCGACGCGGAGCGCGCGGCGAGCCTCGCGCGCGACGCCCTCCGCGGCCGCAGCGACCCCGTCCTGCGGATCGGCGCGCTCACGGCGCTCCTGCGGGCCCGCCCTGCCGAGGGCGTGACCGCGGCGGGCAAGGCCGTCGAAGCCGTCGACGGGCGCGACCCCGTCGAGGCGCGGGTCCTCCACGCGGCGCTGGCCCTGCTGCGCGGGTGGTGCGACGGCGTCCGGGTGGACGACTGGAGCCAGGACGACCTCGTGCTCCTGCGCGCGACGGTCGACCGACTGGTGGCCCGCCTGGTGAAGGTCGAGGACGGCCGGCCCCGGAGCGAGGTCGCCGCGACCCTCACCGCCCTGACGCGCTCGGGACCCGCGACGGCGGACGCCCGCGACTGGCGCGACTGGTGGGCCGCCGTCCGCGAGGGCTTCGTGCCGCCGGACGCGGCGCCACCCGCCGCCGCCGGGGCGACCACGACCCGCGTCCGCTTCCACGGGATCCCGGTCGTGTCGCAGCGGCTCGTGTTCGCGCAGGACGTCTCGGGCGGCATGCGCGGGGCGCTGGACCACCGGGATCCGCAGTCGCCCAGCCGCCTGGCGTTCAGCCTCGACGAGCTGCGTCGGGTGCTCTCGAGCGTGGACGGGGCCCTGCAGGTCGACGTCGCCTTCTTCGCCACGGGCTGCCGCCGGGCCGCGGGGCGGCTGGTCCCGGCGGGCAAGGCGCGGCCGCAGCTGCTCGACTTCGTGACGCGGGTCGGCGCGATGACGCCGACGGGGCAAGGTCAGGGCCGGTCGAACCTTCACGACACCCTGGCCGGCCTGCTCCTCGACGAGCGGATCGACACGGTGTATCTGCTCTCGGAGGGAGGGCCGACGGAGGGTCGGTTCGTGGACACGGAGCGCCTGCTCAGGCACCTCGAGCGCCTGAACGCCTACTGCCAGGTCCAGGTCCACTGCCTGCAGGTGACGGAGAGCCGGCCCGGCGCGAAGTTCTTGCGCGCGCTGGCCGAGCGCATGGGCGGGGCGTTCCACGACCTGCCGACGCTCCTCGGGGCGCGCCGTTGAGATCGGCCGGGGTCCAGACCCTCCGACTGGCCGGGATGCCGGGGGACGATAGGCTTGCTGGGGACGTGACGCTCGGATCGCCGTCCAGGCCGAACGGAGGCGTGCGCCGCCGCTGGCGGGGCGCGTTCCGGCGGGCTCGCGGCGACCGCGCGCCAGACTCAAGAATCACGCGCAGAAGAACTTAAGAAGAGAGGACGTCAGGCGGCGGGGGAGGCCCGTCGGGTCTGCAGGTTGACAGCTTCGAAACGACCCTGCTAGCTTCCCGCGCCGCACGGACGACACCAAAGATGATGATCGACAGGCACGAGCCCGCGCCGGACGACGAGGCGCCGAAGAAGAAGAAGACCGCCGCCAAGAAGAAGGCGGCCCGGTCCTCCCCGGCGGCGCCCGAGGGCGACGGCGACGAGGACGGCGCGTCCGCGCGCAAGCCCTCGCGGAGCAAGGCGGGCGCCAGGAAGAAGGCGCCAGCGACCCGGAAGAAGGCCGCTGCATTGGCCCACGATGGGGCCGACGACGAGGCCGACGGCGACGGCGCTACGGCCACCAAGAAGAAGGCCGGCGCGAAGAAGAAGGCCGGGACCGCCAAGAAGGCGGCGAGCAAGAAGAAGGCGGCCGCGACGAAGAAGAAGGCGGGCGCCCGCAAGGCCGCCGCCATCGAGTTCGACGACCGCGCCGATCGGGCCGATGACGTGGGCGACGTCGACCCGTTCATCGAGGGCGACGACGACGGCGACGGCGCGAGCGGCAAGGCGCTCGTGGTCGTCGAGTCGCCCGCCAAGGCCAAGACGATCAACAAGTTCCTCGGCAAGGACTTCCGGGTCATGGCCAGCATGGGCCACGTCCGGGACCTGCCGACGAGCGACCTCGGGATCGACATCGAGCACGACTTCGAGCCGCACTACGAGCCGATCCCCGAGAAGAAGAAGGTGATCGGCGAGCTGCGCAAGTACGCCGCCAACGCCCGCGAGATCTACCTGGCGTGCGACCCCGACCGCGAGGGGGAGGCGATCGCCTGGCACATCAGCCAGCTCCTGCCCAGCAGCCTCAAGCGGCGCGTGAGCCGGGTCACGTTCAACCAGATCACGAAGGAGGCCGTGCGCCGCGCGTTCGAGGCCCCGCGCGACATCGACATGAACAAGGTCAACGCGCAGCAGGCGCGGCGCGTCCTCGACCGGATCGTGGGCTACAAGCTCTCGCAGCTCCTGTGGAAGAAGGTCCGCCGCGGGCTGTCGGCCGGCCGCGTCCAGTCGGTCGCCGTGAAGCTGGTCGTGGAGCGCGAGCTCGAGATCCGGGCCTTCGTCCCGACCGAGTACTGGGAGGTCGAGACCACGCTCGAGTCGCCGCGCCTGCGCGCGGAGCTGCCCCCGCCCGAGCCGGGCGAGCAGCAGGAGGGCCAGCTGCCCCCGTGGCGGTTCGACACGAGCCTCGTGCGCTGGCGCGGCGAGCGGCTCGACCCGGCCGGGGCGCGGATCGCGAACGCGGAGCAGGCGCAGGAGGTCGAGGGCTTCCTCGCCCAGGCGCGCTACCAGGTGCGCTCGGTCGAGCAGAAGGAGCGGCGCAACAACGCGCGCCCGCCGTTCATCACCTCGACCCTCCAGCAGTCCGCCTCCAGCGAGCTGAGCTTCGGCGCCCAGCGGACCATGCGCATCGCGCAGGGCCTCTACGAGGGCGTCAACCTGGGCGAGGAGGGCGCCGTCGGCCTCATCACCTACATGCGAACCGACTCGGTCAGCGTGGCGCCGGAGGCGATCGCGGAGGTGCGCGAGTTCATCGGCCGGTCGTTCGGGGCGAACTACGTGCCCGAGCAGCCGGTCGCGCACAAGCGCGGCAAGCAGAAGGTCGCGGCGCAGGAGGCGCACGAGGCGATCCGGCCGACGGACGTCGCGCGCACGCCCGAGCAGATGGCCCGGTTCCTCGAGCCGGACCAGCTCAAGCTCTACACGCTGATCTGGCGGCGGTTCGTCGCCAGCCAGATGATGCCGGCCCGGTTCATGGGCATGACCGTCGAGGTCGGCGCGTCGACCCCGGGTGAGGCGGAGGACCGGGCGGTCCTGCGGGCCACGGGCTCGCGGCTGCTCTTCGACGGCCACCTGCGCGTCTCCGGGCGCGAGCAGGGCGACCGGCTCCTGCCGCCGCTCGAGCAGGGCGAGGCGATCGAGCTCGTGCCGCCGCCGCGGACGCAGCAGAAGTTCACCCAGCCGCCGGCGCGCTACACCGAGGCGAGCCTCATCAAGAAGCTCGAGCACGAGGGCATCGGCCGACCGTCCACGTACGCCACGATCATCCAGACGATCCAGGACCGCGGCTACGTGACGCAGGTGAACCGGGCGCTCCACGCCACGACCAAGGGCGAGGTGGTCACCGAGCGGTTGACCCGGTTCTTCGGCGACATCATGGCCTACACCTACACCCGGGACATGGAGACGAACCTCGACCGGGTGGAGGGCGCCGTGGAGGCGGGCGGGCCGTTCGACTCGGACGGCGGGGCCGACGAGACCGTCGGCGGCGCGCCGCCGCCCGCGGACGACGACTCCGGCGAGACGCTGCCGCCGCTCGACTGGCGCGAGCTGCTGCGGGGCTTCTACCAGGACTTCTCGCGCGGCCTCGAGCAGGCGCACGAGCGCATGCCGCGGGTCAACGAGGACCCGGAGGTCACCGATTACCCGTGCCCGACGTGCGGCGCGAAGATGCAGAAGCTCTACAACACGCGCGAGTTCACCCAGTTCCTCGGCTGCCCGCAGTACCCCGAGTGCAAGACGCGCATCCCGCTCGACGAGGAGGGCAAGCCCGCCCCCGAGCAGAAGGTGGATGCGCAGTGTCACAAGTGCGGGAAGGACCTGGTGCTCAAGTCGGGGCGCCGTGGGCGGTTCTTCGCCTGCTCGGGCTATCCGGAGTGCAAGCAGACCTTCGAGGTCGGGCCCGACGGGATGCCGGTCCCCAAGCCCGACGTCGAGGCCCCGTGCCCGAACTGCTCGGAGCCCATGGTCGTGCGGCGCGGGCGGACGGGCTCCTTCCTGGGCTGCTCGGCCTACCCCAAGTGCCGGGGCACGTTGCCGCTGGTCCAGGACGCCGAGGGCAAGTGGATCGTGGGCGAGAAGGGCCAGCGGCAGGAGCTGCCCAAGGTCGACGTGAAGTGCGAGGCCTGCGGCAGCGCCATGGCGATCAAGCGCTCGCGGCGCGGCCCCTTCCTCGGCTGCACGGGCTACCCGAAGTGCCGGCAGACGGCCAAGCTCCCCGACGACATCAAGCTGCCCGAGCGCGCCAAGCCCGAGCCCTTCGGCGAGGACTGCGAGCAGTGCGGCAAGCCGCTGGTGATCCGGCAGGGGCGGCGGGGCCCGTTCGTCTCCTGCTCCGGCTACCCGGGCTGCCGCAACACGCGCAACCTGCCCGCGAGCGCCGGCGCGCCTGCCACGAGCTCGCAGGGTTAGTCGCCGGACCGAGGTCTGACCGCACCCTTCCTCCCGCTTCACCTGTCAACGCGCCAGAGCGAGCGAAGAGGAACCGCGCAAAGGGCGACCCGGCCTGCGGCGCGGAGGACGGCGCGATTGCTATACTCGCCGCATGGTGTTGCGCTTCAGCTGCCCCTGCGGCGCTCCGTACACCCTCGCCGACCACCTCGCGGGTCGGACGTTCACCTGCACCGCGTGCGGGGTCGTCCTGAAGATCGGCGCGCCGGCGACGCCGCCGGCTGCCCCGCCGCCGAGCAGCGACGCGCTGGCGGCGAGCATGGAATGGAGCAGCGAGCAGCGGCGGCCGTCGGGGCTCGGCGCGACCGCCGAGCCCGCGCTGCGCCCGCTCGACGAGGAGGAGCGGCGCGGCGCCTCGGGCCGTCAGGCACGGCCCGCCGCCGATGCGCCCCTGGCCCTCGCCGACGAGGTCGAGGGCGACGCGGACGACGAGGACGGCGAGGACGACGAGGACGACGACCGGCCGCCGGCGCGGCCCCGCCGCAGCGGCTCCGGCTCCGACCTGCGCACCTCGGGATCGAGCCGCCTGAAGGCGTCGTCGCCGAACCTGCGCACGTCAGGGGTGACGAAGGCGGGTGACCTGCGCGCGTCCGCCGCCGTGAAGGGCAAGGCGAAGGACGGCGGCAGCGGCACGGGGCGCAAGGCGACGTCGGGCAGGCAGCGCGGGCGGGGGGCGTCGGACGACGACCAGCCCCGCGCCTCGCGGGCCTGCCCGGTGTGCGAGGCCCCGGTCGCGGCCGCGACGGCCGTGTGCCCGTCGTGCGGCGTGCGGCTCAAGGAGCGCTCGGCCCTGGAGCGCATGGTCGCCGGCGGGGCGTGGCAGGGGCCGGTGAAGGGCCTCGTCCTGCTCGGGCTGGCCGGCGCGATCGGCTACGGCGCGTGGTCGACCATGTCGGCCGAGAAGCGGCCCGACAACCGGCTCGCCCCGGTGGTGAAGACGACGCCGCCCGATCGCGACCCGCCGCCTCGGCCTCCGGGCGACGACGGCCAGGCCCGCCCGACCACCGAGGGGACGCCCGCGGCGTCGACCGAAGCCACGCCCGCGCCGACGACCGAGGCGGCGTCCGCGCCGACCACCGAGGCGAAGCCGCCCGACCGGCGCCCGCCCGACCGCCCGTCCGACCCGCCGCCCGACGCGCCCGGCGACCCCCGCCCGACGCGGCCCGACCTGGCCGACGCGGAGGTCAAGATCGTCCCCCCGGGCCCGCTGGAGGCCGACTTCGTCCGCCTCCGCGATGCCCCGCCCGGCCCGGCCCTCGAGGAGGCGATCGCCACGCTCGCCGGTCGGCCCGGGGTCGAGCAGCCGCTGCTCCAGGCGTCGGCGAGCCTCGACCGGACCTACCGCCTCCGCGTGCACCGCGCCCGCCTGGCCGCGGGCGACGCCGCCGCGCGCCGGCGCACGATCGAGGCCTCCCTCAAGGGCGACCTGGGCGTGCCGCTCGTCTACACGGTGGTCGCCGCGCTCGAGCTCGACCCCGAGGGCCTGCGGGCGCCGCTCCTGGCCCTGAGCTACGACCCGCCGGACGCGCTCGCGGGCAAGGCCTGGGCCGAGGCCGCGATCGAGCGCACGCGGCCGCGCGACGGGGCGCTCGCCGCCCTGGCCCACGCGTTCGAGCATGGCGACGAGGAGGTCCAGCGCCTGCTCGCCCCCGCCCTCGCCCTGGGCGGCGACGGGGCGGCGCTGGCGCGCTGCGCCGAGGCCCTCGCCCACCCGAGCGCCCCGGTGCGGGCGCTGGCGCTCACGGGGCTGCAGGCGATCGCCGCGGGGACCGGGCCGGGCGGGGACGACCCGGCCGCCTGGCGGGAGTGGATCGCGAGCTACGCGCCGATGCGCGAGCTCCTGATGCGCGCCTGCGCCGAGCCGGCCGACGTGGCGACCGCGGCCGCGGCGCGCCGCGAGCTGCTCGAGGCCGCGCGCCAGGCGATCCCGGCCCTCCCCGTGTTCATGCAGGACCGCGCCGCGCGCACGGCGGCGGCCGGCGCGGCGATCGGCGACCTCCTGGCGCTGGGCGGCCAGCCGGGCGACGCCCCGGCCCTCCGGACCGTCCTGGCAGCCCTCGGGATCGACCGCGCCGACCAGGGCGGAGTGCACATCATCCGCGGGGCCCTCCTCGCCTGCGACGACGCCGTCGCCGAGGAGGCGGCCGCGGCGGTGATCCGCGGCGCCGCGCGCGTCGAGGACGCCGCCGCCCTCCTGCCCGACCTGCTGCGGCCGGCCGGCGCGCGGACCCAGGAGGCGCTCGGCGAGTGGGCCCGCTCCCTCGAGGGCCCCAGGGCCGCCGCCGCCCGGCTCGTGGCCGCCGGCTTCCGCTGCGGCTGGCTCGAGCCCTGGCTCCTCGAGCAGTCGCAGGCCGACCGCGCGGGGCGCGGCGCGGTCGGCGCGCGGCTCGCCTCGACGAAGGTGGAGCGGGCGCTCCTCGACGCGCTCGAGGGCAAGCAGGCGCCCGCCGCCTTCCAGCACGTCACGGAGGTCCACGCCGCGCTGGTCGACCTGGGGACCGAGACGGCGGCGGAGCGGCTGCTCAAGCTCGCCCTCGCCGACAACCCGCCGGCCGACGTCCTGCGCACGCTCTCGCACCTCGGCGACGCGCGCCACGGGCGCCGCCTCAAGCGCCAGGTCGAGACCTGCGCCGACTGGTCGCAGGGGGGCGCCTACTTCGACGCGTACGCCCGCCTCCTCGGCGTCGAGGCCGCCGCCTCGCTCGCCAGGCGCGCGAAGGAGGAGGACGCCCTCAAGAACCTCGCCCGCCCCCTGCTCGTCCGCCTCGGCGGGCCCCACGCGCGCGAGCACGCGCGGCGCCCGTTCGAGGCGCTCACCGGGAGGCCCGACCAGCGCGTCCCGACGATGGACGAGGTGATCGCCTTCTCCCGCGCCGCGGCCCCGCAGGACGCCGAGCTCTTCAAGCGCCTCCTGATCAACTTCGACCAGCTGCTCCCGTCCACGCAGCGGCAGGTCCTCCTGGGCATGGGCCTCCTGGGCCTGCGGGACGGGGTCATGTACGCCGAGGGCTACGTGCGCGACGGCCACCCGGAGCGGGCCACCGGCGCCGTGACCCTCGCCCTCCTCGGCGCGCGCGCGAGCGCCCCGCGCCTCAAGGAGGTCGCGCTCCAGGGCAAGAACCCGGACTCGCACGACCCGTCCAACGCCCTGATCGTCGCGGCGCTCGCCGCGCTCTCCCCCGAGGATGGCCGCGAGGTGGCCCGCCGCTACGTCCCTGCCTGCCGCCGTCGGGCCCCCGAGGAGGTCACGGTGGCGGTGGCGTTCGCGCTCGCCCGGGCCGAGGACGACGAGGGGCTCCGGCCGCTCGTCGGCGACCCCGACGTCCGGGTCCGGGCGGCGACGGCGCGCGGGATCGCGCTGGCGGCGCTCTCGCGCCGCGAGGGGATCGCGGCGCTGCCGGTGCTCGAGGCCCTGCGCCACGACCCGGCGCCGGAGGTGCGCGCCGAGGCCGCCGTGGCCCGCGGGCTCCTCGGCCTCCCCGGCGCCGCGCGCGACATCGTCGTGGCGCTCTCCGGCCGCGCCGAGCACATCGACGTCACCGGCCGCGGCTACGGGGGCCCCACCAAGGACGGGCCCAGCCACCTCGCCTACCTCGCCGCGACGGAGGACCTGACCAGCCTGCGCCACGCCCTGTGGGTGGCCCACGCGGCGTGCACGCCGGGCGGCGGCGCCTTCCGGCCCGACCTGGGTCGTGGCCGCCAGCGGGAGCTCCTGCGCGACGCGCGGGCCAAGCTGCCGAAGTGAACCTGGTGCGCTGCGGCCGCGCCGGCTCGGCCCAGCGTCGGGGTCCGGCGGTAGACTGACGGCAGGACCTCGCCATGCGCCTCAACCGCTACCTCAAGGAGGAGATGATCGACCTCCACTTCGACCCCCTCACGCGGGAGGTCGGGGCGTGGGACTCCGCCGAGGAGGAGGAGGAGGAGGTGGGCCCGGACGGCGAGCCCACGCGGAAGCAGCTGTGGGACCAGAAGGTCCGCATCCTCGAGGGGCTGGTCGAGCTGCTGGAGAAGAGCGGCAAGGTGACCAACCCGCGCAAGTGCCTCACGGACCTGCGCAACCGCGAGGCGAAGGCCAGCACCGCGCTGGGCCTGGGGATCGCGCTCCCTCACGTCCGCACGCCGCAGGCGAAGGGGTTCTGCATGGCGATCGCCGTCGCGCCCCCGCCGGGCCTCTGGTTCGACGCGATCGACGAGGAGCCGGTGCGGCTGTTCATCCCCATGGTCGCGCCGGCCTACGACGACAAGTACTACCTGAAGGTCGAGCGCGCCCTGGCCGCGGCCTTCGCCGACGGCGACGCGTTCCGCGACTCGCTCCTCGCGGCGGAGTCGCCGGGCGAGGTGATCCACCTGCTCGGGCAGGTCGTGGACTGACCGCGCTCACCGCTTGATCTGCGAGCGAAGCGAACAGATCGAGCGGTGGCGCGCATCCCCGAGCGGAGCCGCGAAGCGGCCGGAGCGAGGGCGACAGGTGCGTCACTGCGGATCGGAGCATCGGGCCGTGTGCCCGGACGTGGCCATCAAGACAAGCGACGGCCGGTGACCTCGCTGGCCCGGGCGCTGGCGGCGATGACCCTGGGCGCGCTCGTCGGCCTGGCCGCGCCGCGCTGGTGGCGGCAGGGCGGCCCGACGCCGGGCGCCGACCTCGAGGTGGACCGCACGCGCCGCGCCGTGAGCTTCCCGGCCACCCTGCACCCCGACGCCCTCGAGGAGGTCGACCCCGCGGGCCACCACCTCGTCACCTGGGTCGGCGGCCGCGCCGGCCACAAGGCCCTCCTGCGCACCTCCGCCCCCGACGTCGCCGTGCTCGACGCGCTCGAGGCGCTCGGCGGGCGCGCGTGCGACGGACTGCGCGAGGAGACCTGGACGCGGCGCCATGACCCCGACCACCCCGCCCCCGACCTCCGCGCGGCCGGCTCCCCGCTCGCGGTGACGGTCCGCCCCCCGGGCGGCCAGGAGCGCGACGTCGCCGACCTGCTCGAGGACCAGGACGGCCAGGGCTTCGACTGGCGCCTCGCAGGCAACCGCGCCCTGATCGAGGTCTGGCGCTCGGGCTGCGTCGTGTGCCTCCAGAGCTGCCCCGGCGGCCGCGTCGGCAACGCGCGCGCGACGCTGCGCGACCACGCCCGGGGACGGAGCCGCTTCCGGGCCTCGGCGCTGGCCCGCCGCCTCGGCGAGGGCGCCCCGCTGACGGTCACGCTCCGGCTCGTGCCTCGGGAGCTGGGACACGACATCCGCGAGCGCGTCAGAGCCCACGATCAGCCGAAAGGTCCACTCGAGCCGGGCTGGTGACCAGCCTTCGATCGCAGCGACGAGCGAGGCGAGGCCGCGGAGGACGAAGGCGGCGCGCCGCGCGGGTCGTATCGATCGCCTGATCCCCCCCCCCCCCCCCCCCCCCCGCGCCGCATCGCCCGTCATCCGCGGCCGCAGCCGTCGAGTCACACCACGCCGTCCTTCACCCGGTTGCGCCCGCCGCGCTTGGCCGCGTAGAGCGCCTTGTCGGCGGCCTGGACCACGTCCGCCACGCCGCGGTGGGCCACGTCGCCGTCGGCGGCGAGGTTGCTCGAGACCCCGATGCTCACGGTGACCGAGAGGCGCTGCCGCCGCCGCTCGTTGTCGACCACCCGGATCTTGCGCACCTCCACACGGGCGCGCACGCGCTCGCACAGCGCCGACGCCTCGGGCAGGCCGAGGAAGGGGAAGAAGATCGTGATCTCCTCCCCGCCGGTCCTGCACACGACGCCGCGCGCCCCGATCGCGTCGCGGATCGCCTGCGCCACCTCGTGCAGGACGACGTCCCCGGCGCCGTGCCCGTGCGTGTCGTTGACCTTCTTGAAGTGGTCGATGTCCGCCACGGCGACCGAGAAGCACGCGCCGAGGTCGCACATGCCGGTCTGCTCGACGATCGACCGCGCGTAGTCCTTGTTGTAGAGGCGCGTGAGCGTGTCGAGGCTCGTGCGATGACTCAGGTTGACGATCCACTCCCGCGCGACGACCACGACCAGGCCGAGCGGCAGCACGAGCAGGAGCAGGCGGTCGGCCCCGTCCGGGATCCGGCCGACGGACACGTCGTCCAGGTCGATCAGCTGCGTCTTCAGGTAGACCCACTCGAGCAGCGCCGTGAACCCCACGCCGAGCTGCGCCAGCCCCGCGACGAGCGCAAGCGCGCACGCCGCCGCCACGGCGCCGCCCAGGCCGCCGTCCGAGCGCCACAGCCCCAGCGCCAGCCCGCCCGCGACCACGCACAGCGCCGCGTGGACGCCTCCGGCGAAGGGGAGCGCCTCGAAGCCCGGCAGCAGCCCCGCGAGCAGCCCCGCCAGCGCGACGAGGCCGAGCGCCAGGCCGGCCGTGACGAGGCGGAGCGTGCGGACGGGGAGCGCCGCCGGCACGGCCGTGGCCATGAGGACGACCACGGGCACGAGGAGGACGACGAAGGAGTCGAGCCGCTCGACGAGCGACGGCGTGCGCTCGCGCAGCTGCTCGCCCAGCGGGCCGAGCCAGCGCGGCGCGTCGGCCGACTCCCACAGGCGCGCACCGGCCAGGAACTGGATCGCCGCGGGCGGCAGGAGGAGCAGCGTGAGCGCGTAGAGCCGCGCGTCGCGCAGGAGGGGGAAGCTGCGCACGGCCAGGAGCGCCGACGTCGCGTAGCCCACGAGGCCGAGGAGGGCCCAGGCGAGGCCCTGCGTGCGCGCCCAGTCGGCCAGCGCCGGCTCCCAGCGACGCGCGGCGGCGACGAGCGCCACGAGCACCACCAGACCGGCGACGAGCGGGGCGAGGCCCCGGGTCCACGGCGCGCCGATCACCTGGGCACGTCGCCTCGCGGTCGACCGGCAGGGTCGGCCCGGGCCGCCGCCTCGCCGAGCGGCTCCGGCCGCACGCCCGGCCACACGTCATGGTAGACGGGGTGCCAGAAGACCTCCGCGTCGGGGCCGGGCGCGACGCCCGCCGCGGCGCGGACGACGTGGAACTGGTCGATCGCGTAGTGGAGCGCCCCCGAGCCGACGACCGCCTCGTCGGGGGTGGCGGTGATCACGTAGCCCTCCCCGTCGAGCGCCACCGCGTAGCGGTACCCGTGGACGACGCCCTCCGCCAGGGTGCGCGTGATCTGGCCGGCGCGCTCGAGGTCGGAGAGGGAGGCGGCGTAGTCGTGGACCCCGTTGCGGTCGAGGTCGCCCAGCCGGTAGCGCTCCTGGGCCTCGGCCAGCGCCCGCAACGTCCTGTCAGGCCAGGGGTAGAGCCGTGCGTCCAGCGTCCGGCGCCCGAGCGTCGCGAGCGAGCCCAGCGCCGCCAGGCACAGGACCACGATCAGGAGGCCGCCCACGAGCGAGTAGACCCGGTTCCGGGAGGCGCGACGCTCCGAGCGCATGGGGGGATCTTACCCCCGCGCCACGGTCAGGGCGACCGAGAGGCTCGATCCGGCCCGGCCCTGACCCGAGGCCGGAGACGGCCGCTTCCGGTGGTTGTCCCTACCCTCACCCGCTGCTAACCTCTGGCTTTATGTCGCCGAACGCAGACCCGGGCACCATGAGCGCCGACGCGAACCAGCACGCCGACGGGGCGGACCCGATCATCGGCAAGGTCATCGACGGCTGCCGCATCCAGCGCAAGCTCGGGCAGGGCGGCATGGGCGTCGTCTACCTCGCCGAGCACGAGGCGCTGCGCCAGCAGTTCGTCATCAAGATCCTCAACCCGGCGCTCGTCGGCGCGGAGGACACGGTCGAGCGCTTCTTCCGCGAGGCCCAGGCCTGCGCGCAGCTCAACCACTCCGGCATCGTCGCCATCCAGAACGTCGGCCAGGAGGGCGAGTACTACTTCATCCGCATGGAGTACATCGAGGGGAAGACCCTCGAGGACACGATCAAGGAGAAGAACCAGCTCGACTGGCGCCGCTCGGTCGACCTCATCATCGAGACCGCGGAGGCCCTCTCGCACGCCCACCAGAAGGGCATGATCCACCGCGACATCAAGCCCGAGAACATCATGCTCACGCCCGGCGGGGCCGTGAAGGTGATGGACTTCGGCCTGGCCAAGCACGTGCACTCGAACGCCAAGGTCTCGGTGACGGGCCAGATCGTCGGCACGCCCTTCTTCATGTCGCCCGAGCAGGCCGGCGGCAAGCCGACCGACGCGCGCTCGGACATCTACTCGCTCGGCGTGACCCTCTACTACATGCTCACGGGGGTCAAGCCGTTCAACGGCAAGAACCTGCAGGAGATCTTCCTCAAGCACTTCTTCTACGCGCCCGAGTCGCCCAAGATCTACAACGCCGACCTCCCCGAGGCGCTGTGCGAGGTCGTCAAGCGCTGCCTGAAGAAGAAGAAGAAGGAGCGCTACCAGAGCGCCAAGGAGCTGGTGAAGGACCTGCGCACGGTCCTCGACGACCCCGACGCGCGGATCCTCGCCGACTCGCCCTCCGACTCGCAGACCGGCGACGCCGGCGCCGACTTCGGCAAGACGATCCGCGCCCAGCCCCAGGAGGACGGCGGCAAGACGGTCGTCGCCCAGGCCGACAGCACCATGGTCGCGGGGGGCGGGACCGTTCGCATCCACGAGGTGTCCGACGGCACCGTGCGCGTGATCGACGAGGGCGCGGGCGGGGCCACGGTCCGGGTCGGCGGCGAGCCGGGGGACCACGACGCCACGGTCGCCGTCAAGCCGAAGGCGGGCGCCGACGACGAGGAGCACCCCGCGGCGGGCCTCGACCTGCCGACGACGGTGATCAACCAGCTCGGCCTCGACACCAAGGGCGTGCAGCTCAAGCCGTCGACCGGCCCGGGCGGCGCGGTCGAGGTGGGGACGAACAAGGCCCGGCTGGCGATCGTCGCCGGCGTGCTCATCGTCCCGGCCATGCTCCTGGGCGCGATCGAGGTGCGCGCCCGCGGCGAGTTCGAGCGCCTCAGCGAGAAGTACAACGGCGAGGTCGGGTCGGGCGTCGTCGACAAGGACCCCGACGTCCTCTCGGCGCTGGCCGAGGAGATCGACGCCGCCCCGCGCGGCGTGCTCGGCGACGGGGCGCGCCTCGGCGCCATGGCGGAGAACCTGCGCACCATGGCCGGCCAGATCCGCCAGCGGCGCGAGGACGAGGCGGACGCGGAGCGGCAGCGCCTCTCGCGCGAGGAGAAGGACCGCAAGGACCGCGAGCTCCGGGCGGCGCGGCTCAAGGAGGCCGAGGAGAAGCTCGGTCGCCTCGAGGAGCACAAGGCCGCCCGCCGGTTCCGCCCCTACACGGAGGAAGGCCTCGCGTTCATCCAGGAGTACGAGGACCTGCCGGAGCTCACGATCCGCGTGCAGGTGCCGGTCGTCGTCTCGTCGGACCCCGAGGGGGCCGAGCTCGTCCTGGTCGACGGCGACCAGCAGCTCCCGCAGCCGGAGCGCACCCCCGGCGTCGTGTGGGTGAAGCCGAACCGCGAGTTCGTCATCAAGGTCCGTAAGCCGGGCTTCGTCGAGCGGACCGTCATGGGCGTCGCCAACGCTTACATCGAGCCGAGCGACACCCCGCTCGACCGCAAGGTCCTCCGCGTCCTCGACCTCGGCGAGCACACCGTCACGATCGGCGCGCGGCAGCGCCCCGAGCCGCTCGTCCCGGTCACCGCGGCGGCGGTCGACCCCTCGCCGCAGGCGGGCGGCGTCCTCTACCTCGCCACGCACGACGGCCTGGTGCGCGCGTTCAACCTCAAGCGCGGGCAGCCCGAGTGGCGCCCGAGCCCGAAGGAGCACGCGGTCGGCATCTACGGCGACCCCACCCCGTCGCCGTACGTCGTGCCGGGGCAGGTGGTCCTCGTCTCGTCGCTCCTCGGCAAGCTCAGCGCGCACCGGCCCCAGAACGACGGCATCCGCATCTGGACGGTCGACGTGGGCGCGCCCGTGACGTCGCCGCCGACCCTCGCCAGCCGCGGCGGCGAGACGTTCGTCGCCGCCGGCACGGCGTCGGGCGAGGTCGTGTTCCTGCTCGGCAGCCAGGTCCACTGGCGCTTCCAGACCGAGAACGCGGTGGTCACGGCGCCGTTCCTCCAGGGCGACCGCGCCTACGTCGGCTCGACCGACAACCGCGTCTACGCGCTCGACCTCGCGCGCCGGCAGCTCCTCGGCTCGCTCGACCTCGGCGCCGACGTGGTCGACGGCCCGCGCGCGCTCGGGCGCAACCTCGTCGTCCTCACCGCGGACGGCGTCGTGCACGTGATCGACCCGACCGACCCCGCGCAGCTGCGCGAGGTCGCGGCGCTCGGCGAGCCCTCGCGCACGCTGCCCGGCCAGGGGCTCGAGGTCGTGGCCGACCGCGTCTACGCGGCCGTCGGCAAGGAGGTGCGCGCCTTCGTCGTCGGCGCGACGGGCGCCAAGCCCGCCTGGCCGGCGCCGTTCCAGTGCCCCGCGCCCGTGACGCGGCCGGTCCCCGGCGGCGACGCCGTCTACGTCGGCGGGCACAACGGCGTCCTCTACGCGCTCGAGCGCGCGACCGGCGAGGTCCGCTGGCGCCACGCGATCGCCGGCGCGCAGGTGACGCTCCCGCCGGTGATCGTCGACCAGGAGCTGTTCGTCCTCGCAGGGTCGAAGATCGTCGTGTTCCACGCCGACTGACGGAGGGCCCCGTGGCCAACCTGACCCTGCGCACCCAGGAGCTCCCCGGCCAGGTGCTGGCCGTCACGGCCGAGGGGGTCCTCGACGCCGACACCGCCGGGCAGCTCGACCAGCTCCTGGCCGGCGCGATCGCCCGCGGCTGGACGCGGATCGCCTGCGACCTGGAGAAGGTGACCTACATCGCCTCGGCCGGCGTCGGCGTGTTCATCGGCTCGCTGAACGCGTGCCAGGAGAAGGGCGGCGGGATCGTCCTCGTGCACCGGAGCGTCGCCGACGGCGACGGCGGCGCCGGGCTGACGCAGGGCTACAACCCGCTGCAGATCTTCGACCTCCTGGGGCTGACGGAGGCGTTCGCGGTCACGCCCACGCTCGACGAGGCGCGGCGGCGACTGGCGACGTAGCCGATGCCTCGCCGGCCGCTGCTCCTCCTGGCCCTCCTCGCCGCCGCCGGGCTGGCGCTCGTGGCCGACGGCCGGCTGCGCGGCCTCCCGTCGGTGGACGACGCGGTGCTGGCGCACGACCGCGAGACCACCGCCCGGCGTCGGGCCGCCCTGCACGCGACGGGCGTCTACGGCGGCGACCCGGGCTGGACGCCGCTCACCGACGCGCGCGAGAGCGAGTGGCTGTTCCACCACCCGGAGGAGGGGCAGACCTTCGAGGAGTTCGTCGCCTTCGACCCGCTGCGCCGGACGCCCGGGCGCGAGCGCTTCGTCCTGCAGCCGCTGACCCCGCTCAGGCCCCACGCCGAGGCCGCCCTCGAGGTCGTGCGCGAGCAGTGCGCGCTGTTCTTCGCCGCCGAGGCCGCGCTGGCCCCGCCGCTCGACCTGCCGGCCGCCGCCCGCGACGCGGCCCGCGGGCAGGCCGACTCGGCGTGGCTGCTCGACTGGCTGGCGGCGCGGCGACCGGAGGGCGCGCTCGTCTACGCCGGCGTCGCCGACGAGGACCTCTTCGTGCGCGGGCTCGACAACTACGTGTTCGGGCTGGGGCGCTTCCGCGAGGGGCTGGGCGTCTACTCGTACCACCGCTTCCACCACCCGGGGGTCGACGAGCGGCTCTACCTGACGCGCGCCTTCAAGCTGCTCACGCACGAGGTCGGCCACGGCTTCGGCCTGAAGCACTGCGTCTACTTCCGCTGCGTGATGAACGGGAGCAACGCCCTGCCGGAGCTCGACGCGTCGCCGCTCGAGCCGTGCCCGGTGTGCCTGCGGAAGCTGCAGCACTCGCTCGGCTTCGACGTCCGCGCCCGCTGGGCGGCGCTGGCCGCCTTCTACGAGCGGCGTGGCCTCGCGGACGACGCAGCGTGGCTGCGCGAGCGCCTGACCCGCCTCGAGGCGGCCGGGCGCGCGGCCCCCTGGGCGGACCCGCCCGGGTGAAGCCCTCGTCGCGCGCGCGGCTCACGCGCTTCACGGTCGCCGACTTCCCCGGCGACACGCTCTTCGACGCGGTCGGTCGGGTCGTCTCGGAGGCGTCGTGCCTCCCGCGCAAGGAGCTGTTCGAGGCCTGGGCCGTGGCCAAGCGCGTCCACCGGCGCCTCGCCGGCCGCCCCGTGGTCGACCTCGCCGCCGGCCACGGCCTCCTCGCGCACCTGCTCCTCCTCCTCGACCCGACGGCGCCGGGCGCGCGCTGCGTCGACCGGCGCCGGCCGCGGAGCGCCGACGCGCTCGAGGCGGCGCTCGTCGCCCGCTGGCCGCGCCTCGCCGGCAAGGTGCGCTGGGAGGTGCGCGAGGTCGCCGGCGTCGAGGTCGACCCGGGCGACCTCGTCGTCTCGGTCCACGCCTGCGGCGCCCTGACCGACCGCGTGCTCGACGTCGCGCTCGCCGCCCGCGCCGCGGTCGCCGTGCTCCCCTGCTGCCAGAGCCTGGCCCGCTGCGACACGGGCGGGCTCGAGGTCTGGATGGACGGGCGCCTGGCGGTCGACGCCGTCCGCGCCCTGCGCCTGCGGGCGGCCGGCTACCACGTCCACCTGCAGCGGATCCCCGAGGAGATCACGCCCCAGAACCGGCTGATCGTCGCCGCCCCCGCTGGCCCGCCGCCCGCCGCCGTGTCACCGTGCAGCGGGGAGGCGGACCCATGACCCTCGACGAGGCGCTCCGCGGCGCGTACTCCTGGGCCGACCAGAACGCCTCCTGGGTGCTGGCGGCCGGGCTGGCCCTGCCCGTCTTCGGCACGGTCGCGGCGCGCATCGGCAAGGGCGGGCGCACCGACGCCGACGGGCGGCTGATCGCCAGCCTCGTCATGGGCGTGGCGCTGCTGGCGGTGATCCTCGAGGTCGGCTGCCTGTTCATCGCCCGCACGGCGCTGGGCGCCGACCTCACGCACGCCAACGTCCTGCTGGTCCTCGCCCCGATCGCCTGCCTGGTCGGCTCGGTCGTCGGGCTGCGCATGGTCTTCCCGCTCTCCGAGCTGGGCTCGGTGCGGACCGCGCTGGATGTGGCCGGGTTCATCGTCGCCTGCGCCGTCGTGGTGTGGGTCGCGTCGCGCTTCCACTTCGGCGTCCTGTTCCTCGGCTCGCTCGGCCAGCTGCTCGTGATCGTGCTCCTGGCCGGGGTCGTCCTCTGGCGCCTGTGGCGGCGCGCCATCGGCGGTATCGTGGGCGACCGGACCAGGTGAGCTGATGACGACGACGCTCGGCGCGATCATGACCCGGGAGCCGAAGACCCTGCGGCCCGACCAGACCCTGCTCGACGCCATGTGCTTCCTCCGCGACCACGGCGTCCGCCACATCCCGATCGTCGACGGCGACGGGCGCCTCCTGGGGGTCGTCACCGACCGCGACGTGAAGCGCGCCACCCCCTCGGCGCTCATCGCCGGGCAGCGGCAGGTGTGGGACGAGGTCGTCCGCGGCACCCCGGTGGCGAAGATCATGACGCGCGAGGTGGTCACGGGCGCGCCCGCGACGCCCCTGCGCGAGGCCGTGCGCCGCTTCGTCGAGGACAAGATCGGCTGCCTGCCGGTCGTCGAGGGCGAGCGCGTGGTAGGGATCGTGACGGCGCACGACCTGCTCAGGGTGATGCTCGACCGCCTGTGAGCGCGCTCCGGAAGAGGAGGAGCCGGCAGGTGTAGCCTACCTGCCGGCTCCGGGGCCGGATTGCGATCACCCGCCGCGGTGGATCCGACGGCTCACGTCTGAGCAGCCCCGCTCTTCCGCTGAGCTACTCGCCCACGGGACGGGCGAGGTGGGGGTCGAACCCACGTCTGGGCTGCGGCTGGCCGTCGGCGGTCGATCGGGTGAACCGGCCGATGCTGAGCTTCGGAGGACAGTCTCAGCGTGAGTGGACCCTGCGTCCGGCCTCGCCGACGGCGAGGGGCCGCGCCCCCGGCGGTCCGCGCTGCATTGCGGTGCCGGGGGCGAGGCGTGTTCCCTCGCCGCGTCTGCCACTTCCGCCACCCCTGCACGCTTGCAGGGGGCAGGCCTCGAACCTGCACGTCGGTCCGGTCGGCCGGGTCCATGAGCCTCAGGCGTCAGCCTGAGCTTCCCTCCTTCGAGGTGTGTTCGAC
Organism: Planctomycetota bacterium; assembly: GCA_023954375.1. Classification (GTDB taxonomy): domain Bacteria; phylum Planctomycetota; class J058; order J058; family J058; genus JAMLIC01. The sequence goes on along the minus strand of JAMLIC010000004.1, from coordinate 95,537 downwards.
GGCTGCGGCCGCGGATGCGGGTCAGGCATCCGCGGCCGCCGCCGTCACTCGTCCAGGAGATAGTCGAGCAGGCGCTGCCCGACGTCCTTGCGCGGCGCCTCGGTGGCGTTCGCCGTCTCGCGCGCGAACTTCACCGCCGCCGCCAGCCGCCGGATGCGCTCCAGGAGCGCGTCCTTGTGCGGCGCCGGCAGGGCGCCCGAGTGCTTCACGGTCACCCAGGTCCCGACCGAGAGGTCCTCGGTGATGAGCTGGGTCTGGGCCGGGTGCTCCTTCGTCGCCTGGTAGAGCACGATCGGCCGCTGCACCTTCTTCGTGCGCGTCGTCTGCACCGGGTCCGTCTTGTAGAGGCTGGTGCTCTCGTCGAACGCCCAGTCCTCCGACGGGTCCAGCACGGGGATCTTCGCCACGAAGGTGTTGAGGTCCGTGAGCTGCTTCTCGAGGAACAGGAGGAAGGTCGCCGGCGCCCCCTCCAGGATCACGCGGCCGTCGACCACGACGTCCGCCTTGGCCTGGCAGTTGGCCCAGTCCTTCGACGCCGTGACGTCGAGCAGCTCGATCAGGAGCCGCCCGGCGCGCCGAAGCATGTCGGTGGCCACCACCTGCACCTTCTGGCGCTCGGGCGGGTGGTCGTCGCCGTCCTCGTCCTTCTTCTGGTACGTCTTGGCGAAGCCGGTCAGCAGGCTCGGCTTCTGCAGGGCGTGGTGCATGTCGGTCAGCTCGCTCGCCACGCGCCCCTTCGTGGCCTTCTCGACGGCGAGCACCTGGTTCAGCTTGGCCACGTCGGCCTCCTCGTGTCTCACGCGCCTCGACCCCCGAGCGCCGGGCGGCTGTCGCGCGGCGTGCCTGGCGACCGCGGGCGGCCTCGTGGACGATCTCCCGCGTGACGCCCCACCGCTGGCTCCTGGCCGGCTGCCTGCTCCTGGCCCTCGGCCTGAGGGCGCCGTGGCTCGACCGGCTCCCCGGGCCGCTGCACCCCGACGAGGCCCAGGACGCCGTCCACGCGCGCGAGGCCCCGAGGCGGCCGGCGCTGGCCTTCCCGCACGAGGGCGGCGGCTGGGACGAGGGGACCTACGTGTGGCTGGCGGCGCCCTGCGTGGCGCTCGCCGACGCCGCCGGCGCGCCGGTCGAGGCCGCGGTGAGGGCCCCGGCGCTGCTGGCGGGCCTCGCGCTCGTGGCGGCCGCGGGGCTCCTCGCCGCGCAGGCCGGCGGCCCGCGCGCCGGCCTCCTCGCGGCGCTCGTCGTGGCGCTGACGCCCTGGGCCGTGCACCTCTCCCGCCTGGGCCTCCGGGCCGCGCTGGTCCCGCCGCTCGTCGTCCTCGGCCTGTGGGCGCTCGAGCGCGCCTTCACGGGCGGGCGCCGCGTCGCGCTCGCGGGCGGCCTGTGCCTGGCCCTCGCCGCGGCCACCTACACCCCCGCGCGGCTCGTCGTGCCGCTCCTGGCGCTCGCGTGGGTCGCGACGGCGCGCGCGGCGCCCTCCCGGGCCGTCGTCGCGCTCGGCCTGGGGCCGCCGCTCGTCGTCCTCCTCGCCCTGCTCCCCTGGACGCTCGGCCCCGAGGGCGGGCGGCGCCTCGAGCAGGTGGTCGCGCTGGAGCGCGAGGCCGGGCTCCTCGACAACGCGGCCCGCGCCGCGCGCGGCTGGGCGCTGCACCTCTCGACCCGCTTCCTCTTCAGCGGGGCGACGAGCCGCGGCTTCGCGCCGGAGGGGGTGGGGCTCCTGCCGCTGGCCTGGGCGCCGTTCCTCGCCCTCGGCCTCGCGCGCGCCGCCGCCGGCGCCTGGCGCGGCGACCCCTGGGGGCGCCGGCTGCTCCTGTGGCTGGCCCTGGCGCCGCTCGCCGCCGCGCTCACGCGCGACGTGCCCAACGCCCTGCGCGCCGTGCTCGCGCTCCCGGCCCTGGCCCTGCTCGTGGCGCACGGCGCCGACCTCGTCATCGGCCGCCGCGGGCGCCGCGCCGCGCTCCTCGTCGCGGGCCTGCTGGTCGTCGGCGCGGCGCCGCCGCTCTGGCGCTACGCGGTCGTCCACCCGGCGCGCGAGGGGGCGTTCTACTTCGCGGGCCGGCGCGAGCTCGCCCTCGAGGTCGCGGCGCGGGCCCAGGCCGGCGCCGCGGTGAGGGTCCGCGGCGACCTCGTCGAGGCCTACCTGCGGCTCTACGCGCCCGCGACCCCGCTCCGCCGCGAGGCCGGCGTCCTCGTCGCCGGCGACGGGACGGCGCGGTGGGAGGTGGTGGTGGAGGGCCCCCGCTCCGGGCGCTGGCGCCGGCTCGACTGACCGTCGTGAGTCGTCACACCAGGACGGCGTCGCGCCAGTCGTCGCGCACGTCCGGATCGAGCTCGGCGGCGACCAGCCCAAGGCCGTCGAGGACGGCGAGCGAGCGGGCGGGGTCCGGGGCGCCGGTGGCGAGCTGGAGGCGGCGGACGATCGGCCGGTGCCCCTGCCGCGCGCCGCCGGCGACGACGACGACCACGTCGCCCGAGCGGAGCTGCAGGAGCGTGCCCCGCGGCGTGCGCCCCAGCGCGTCGATCAGCAGCTCGACGATCGCGGGCTCGTAGCGCTCGGGCTCGGCCGCGAGGGTCTGCAGGGCCTCGGCGGGCGACACGGGCGCCCTCCAGGGCAGCCCGTGCTCGAGGCGGTCGAAGGCGTCCGCGACAGCGACGAGCTGGCTGAAGGCGTGCGGCTCGCGCAGGACCGCCTCGGCCGGGGCGTCGTCGGCCACGCGGTGGTGCTCGAACCCGACGACGAGGCGCAGGAGCCCCGACGTGGCGTAGGTGCGGCCGCGCAGGGCGGCGCGCACCCCGGCGACCACGTGCTCCTCGAGGCCGGCGCGCGCCTCGCGGTCGCCGGCCGGGTCGGCCTGGTGCGCCGCGTCGACGCGCCCGAGGTCGTGGAACAGGGCGGCGAAGCCCAGGTCGCCCACGCTCCCGCGCGGCAGCCCGAGCAGGCGGCCCATGACCAGCGCCAGGACGGCCACCCGGGCCGCGTGCAGGGCGACCGGGTCGCCGCCCGAGGGTTCGAGGACGCCGCAGCCGATGAGGCGGGCCTCGAACAGCGGGTCGTCGAGGGCGTCGACCACCTTCATGAGCGTCTGCCGCACGTGGCGGGTGTGGACGTCCGGGGCGCGGCCGGCGCGCGCCGCCGCGTACCCGGCCTCGGCCAGGGCCACGAGCCGCGCGAAGTAGTAGGCGGCCCGGTGCGACTCGGAGGCGTACCCCTCCTCCTCCTCCTGGGCGAGCGCCTGGGCCCCGGCCGGGTCGAACGCCTGCGCCTGGGCCGGCGCGCCGATCCGTCCGAGCCCGGCCCGCAGCGCCTCGAGGCGCGCGGCCGGGCCGCTCGCCCCGGGCGGCGGCGCGAAGGCGGCCACGAGGTCGCGGACCGCCGGCCCGTCCCACGCGCCCGCGAGCAGGAGCCCGCCGGCGCCCGCCCGCTCGAGCAGGTCCGCCAGGTCCTCCAGCCACGTCCCGCTGGCCTTGCCGCTGCGCACCATGCGGCCGTTGACGTAGACTCGCCGGCCCTCGCCCACGAGCACCAGGGCCCGCTCGCGGAGGGTGATGAAGCGCGTCAGCCCCTCGCGCAGCTCCTCGAGCGTCTCGCGCGCGGCGACGTTGTCGAGCGCGTGCAGGCGCGACACGCGCAGGGCGCTCGACAGCCGGGCCAGGAGGGCGGCCTCGGCGCGGCCGGCGCGGAGGAAGGCGAGCGCGCCCTCCTGCTCCGGCGCGTCGTCGTCCTCGCCCAGGTGGCTGTCGCCGGGCGCGCCGTGCAGCGTCACGGGCCCCTCCGGCCCTTGCGCAGCTCCTGCAGCCAGGTGCTCGCCGCCACGGAGAGGCGCTGGGTGTCCTTGCGCCCGAGGAGGGAGCGGCGCTCGCTCAGCTCCTGCAGGAGGCGCACCGAGCGCACGCCGCCGAGGCGCGTGAGCGCGCCGAGCACCGCGTCGACCTCCTCGTCGTCGCGCTGGGCGAAGTCCTTCTGCTGGGCCAGGGCGCACAGCCGCTCGAACGTCTGGGCGTTGCCGATCTCGGCCAGCCGCCGCGCGGCCAGGACCCGCTCGTCGCGCGCCGCGCCCGCCTCGAGCGCCTGGAGCAGCCGCTTGCGCTCGCCCTCGCCCGAGAGCGCGTCGAGCGCCTCCTGCGCGCCGCGCTGGCGCGCGGGGTGCGACGGGTCGGCGGCGAACCGCTTCAGGAGCTCGTGGCAGCGCGGGTGGCGGGCGGCCTGCGCGAACAGGGACAGCGCCTCCTCGGCGACGTGCGGCTCGCCGTGCTCGGTGAGCGGGACGAGCGCCTCGGGCTGCGCGGTCACCTGACCCGCGAGGTAGCCGCGGACGACCGCGCGCACGTCGTCGTCGACGAGCCGCCCCCAGAGGCGGGCGACGGCCGGGACCGCGGCGGACCCGAGATGCGAGAGGTAGCGGACGGCGGCCTGCGCCGCCTCGGGCGGCGGCGCCGGCGCGCCCTCGCGCGGGCGCAGGGCCCGAACGACCAGGGCCAGGGCGTCGCGTCCGGTGAGGCGCGCGATGAGCTCGGGGTGGAGCGGGCCGCTCGCCTCGGCCCTGCCCAGGAGGTCGGCCGCGCGCAGCAGGTCGCCCTGCCAGAGCACGTTGACGACGCAGCCGGCGACGAAGTGGGCCACGTCCACCGGGTCGGGCTCGTGGTCCTCGTCGGTGGTCGTCCAGGCGACGATGTCGGCGGACCGCCCCAGCAGGTCGCCCAGGAACGGGTCGAACACGCGCTCGAGCAGCCGCTGCCGCCCCTCGCCCGCCTCGGTGAGCCGGTAGTCGGGGGCGCGCTCGGGGCGGGTCGCGAGCAGCGCCGGGTCGTCGGGGGGCAGGGCCGGCGGCGCCTCGAGCAGCCGCCGCAGCGCCGCGTCGCCCTCCGGCGTGCCGCGCTGGGCCGCGCCCGCCAGGGCGTCGATGCGCCGCGCCATGGTCGCCAGGGTCGAGTCGTGATGGGCCCGGAGGGCCGCCGGCGAGAGCTGGTCGAAGGTCAGGTAGTGGATGTGCGAGAACTCGCGCCGCCAGAGCGCGTCGAGGAGGTCCTGCTCGGCGGTGAGCGCCGGGTCCTGCCCCGAAAGGGTCTCGACGAACTGGTGGACCTCGCGCGACTCGACCCCGTGGTCGAACGAGAGCGAGCGGATCCCCTCGGGGTAGAGCAGGAAGGAGAAGTCCGTCGCGCGGCCCTGCTCCTCGAGGATCTGCTCGCCGCGGAAGGCCACCCCGTCGCGCTGGATCTGCACCTCGAGCGCGCCGTGCCGCTCGAGGAACTCCCGCACGGCGCGCACGGTCTCCTCGACCGTCTGACCGCACAGCGGGTGCTCGGGCGGGTAGAGCCGGAAGAACTGGATCGCCTTCTGGAGCGACGCGAGGACGTCGCGCACGGCGCGGCCGCCCTCGACCTGGTCGGCGCGGTCGAGGTCGGCGTGGCTCTCGTAGGCGGCGGTCGCGCGGCGAGCGGGCGCCCGGGGGGCGGGCGCCGGCGCGGCGACGGGCGCGGCCGGCGCGGCGGCCGGCGCGGCGCCGGTCACCACGTCCATGAGCCAGCGTCGCCCTCGTCGTGCCCGCCGCTGCCCCAGCCCGTGTCCCAGGTCGACTCGGACGGGTCGGCCGGTGCGCCGCCGCCGGGGAGGGGACGGCGGCGGCGGGGCCGGCGCGGCCGCGGGCGACGGCGCGGCCCCCCTCGGCGGGGACCCACGCGAGGCGCCGCTCGAGGTGCTCGCGCAGGTGGACCAGGAAGTGGCCGTACGCGTCGGTCGGCGCCACGTCGCGCAGGAGGCGCACCACCTCGCCGAGCGGCCAGACGGCCGCCGCTGGCCGGGCGTCGTCGCCCGGCGGCGCGCCTGGGGTGAGGCACACGAGCACCGCCTTGCGCGCGCGCAGGGCGGCCACCTCCTCGGCGCCCGGCGGGGCGTCGTCGAGGCACGGGAGCAGGCGCAGGGACAGGTCGCCCAGGCCCGCGACCCGCACGTGCGGGCCGGCGTCGTCGAGGTAGACGTCGCAGCGGAGCGCGGGGCGCGGCTCCTGCCGCAGGGCGCGGCCGGCGGCCAGGACGCCGTCGCGGTCGGCCAGCGCGCCCGTGTGCACCCCCTCGCGCGCGAGCGCGTGGGCCAGCGTCCGGAGCGCCCGGTCGCCGAGGCCGTGCTCGCCCTCGGGATCGAGCAGCCAGGCCACGCACGACGCCAGCAGCGGGCGCGCGCAGGCCAGGTTCAAGACGTCCAGGAGGTTTCGACTTTCCCTCATCTCCCCGCCGGTGGGAGCATACGATCGGCCGGCCGGCGTGGCCACACGGGGGGTTGCCTCCGTCGGCCGACCGAGGCTCGAATGGGAGGCGAGGTGTCCATGGCCAGCGCTCCTGCCCGTTCGCCGCTGGACCTGCTCGATGCGGGCGCGTCAGCGGACCTGCGCGACGCCCGCCTGCTCGCGTGGCTGCTCGACCCGAAGGGCGAGCACGGCCTGGGGCACGCCGTGCTCGTGACCCTGGGCGCCTGCATGGCCGAGAAGGGGAAGAAGGCGCTCTCGCGCATCCTCGCCAGCCCCTCGCCGCCGCCCTTCGAGACCGCCGTGCGGCTGCGCGCGGGCCAGGTCGAGGTGTCGATCACGACCATGGGGCACGAGATGGTCGGCGTCTGGCGCACGCGCGCCCGCGGCTACGCGGGCGAGCTCGAGCGCTACGCCGCCGAGAACGTGCCCACCCTGGGGATCGGCCGCACGGCGGACGCCTTCCCGCCCGAGACCGCGGCGCAGTTCCCGATCCTCACCTGGCTCGACCTGCTGGGCGTGCTCGACGCCTCCGGGCCGCCGCTCGACGCGCCGGGCGCCGGGGCGCAGCTGGCCGTGGCGTTCAGGGAGCGGCTGCGCGCGCGCCTGGGGCCGCTCGCGCCGGCCGGCCGGGCTCCGGCCGCGTCGTCGCAGCCGCCCCCACCCCCGTCCGCGCCGCAGCCGGCGCCGTCGTCCCCCCCGCCCGCGCCGCCGCCCGCGTCGCCGACCGTCACACCGGCCGCGGCCACGCGCCGCCTGGCGCGCACCACCGGCGTCGTGCCACGGCCGCAGCTCGACCCGAAGATCGCCGCCGCCCGGCTGCTCGAGGACGCGCCGGCGCTGGCGCGCCACGTGCCCGGCGCCGCGCCGCCGCCGACGACGACGCCGCTGGCCCCGCGCGAGGGCACGCTCCTCCTCTCGGCCGACCGGCGGCGCCGCTACCTCGTCCACCGCCCGCTCGGCGCCGGGCGCGAGGCGGAGGTCGTCGCGGTGGCCATCCAGGGCGGCGACCCCTTCCCCGGCTTCGAGGAGGAGGTCGAGACCGCGGCCCTGCGCGTCCCGCGCGGCGGCGTCGAGGCCGCCGAGCGCGAGCGCCGCCTCCTCGCGCGGCCGCACCCCGGGCTCGTGCGGCTGCTCGCCGCCGAGCCCGGCCCGCCGCCGGGGCTCGTGCTCGAGCGCCTCTCGCCGCACCCCCACGCGCGCTTCGGCCGCGTCGACCCGGCCACGGCGCTCAACGGGTTCGTGAACCTGCTCGAGCTCGTGCAGGGGATCCACGACGACCTGGGCGTGATCCTCTGCTCGATCGAGCCGGGCAACCTGATGCTCCGCATGCCCGCGGACATCGAGGACGCCGGCTACCTCGGCCGCCTGGCCTGGGGCGCGTGGGAGCCGGTCCTGATCGACGTCGGCGCCGCGCTCGGCCCCGCGGAGCTGGGCGAGGGGGGGCAGCCGCCGCTCGTCGCCGGCGACCCGCTCTACCTGCCGCCCGAGGCCACGCCCCGGTTCGGCAAGCCCGGCCGCTACAGCCGCAAGACCGACACCTACGCGCTCGGGCTGACCCTCTACGAGCACCTGACCGGCGACCGCCCCTACGGGCGCACCGACCTGCACGAGCGCCAGGGCGTCGAGTACGTGGCCGAGCTGCTGGCGCTCAAGGAGAAGGGGACCAGCCCGATCAACGGGCTGCTCCTGCACGAGCGCTTCGAGGCCGACGTCGCCGAGGACCTCCTCGACATCCTCCGCTGCGCCCTCGCCCCCGACCCCGCCCAGCGCCGGACCCCGGGCGAGCTCCTCGACCACTGCCGCGCCCCGCTGCGCCTCGCCGAGCGCCGCCCCGCCGTGCCGGCCGCCGAGTACCTCTACGACGGCGACCTCGGCCTGCACATCGAGCAGCGCCGCCTCGCCTGCGAGGAGTGAAGCGCTCGCGAGGGACGGGCGCCGGGAGCACGTCCCGGACTGGCGCGGGCCGTCCCGGTCCGCCCGTCCCCATCGCTTGCTCTGGCGCTTGCTCTGGCGCTTGCTCTGGCGCTTGCTCTGGCGCTTGCTCTGGCGCTTGCTCTGGCGCTCGCTCTGGCGCTCGCTCTGGCGGGACGGGTACGAGCGCGGACGAAGGTCACGCGATCGTCAGGCGGGTCGTGGCCGCTCGATGTCGTCCTCGTACGCCGTTCGCGTCGCCCCACTGCGACCCGTCCGCCGGCCCCGCTCCCGAGCACACCACCCCGGGCGTTCGCAGCCAGAGCGTCAGGCGAGGCCGAGGAGGGCAGGGCGTGTCGGCCGAAGGCGAGGGAGGGCGGCCGTGGGCCGCCGACCGAGCCTGAGCGGTCCGGGGGTCGCGCGCCGCCCGACACCCGGACGCACCGCAACGCCCGCCATCCTCGGCCGCAGCCGCTTCATCCCACCTTGGCGGGGGCGCTCATCGCCGCGCTGAGCTCCGCGTCGCCGACGGCGTACTTGCGCAGCTTCTGCCAGAGGCTCTTGCGCGAGATCCCGAGCGTGCGCGCGCACTCCGCCTTGCGGCCGCCCATGAGCCGCAGGGCGTGGATCAGGTAGTCGCGCTCGAACTCGCCCATGACGTCCTGCAGCGGCCGGGGCGTGCCCTCGACGCGCATGTGCGTCGAGCCGCTGCCCGCCACCTCGCGCGGCAGGTGGCGCAGGTCGATCTCCTCGCCGTTGGCGAGCACCACCGCCTGCAGGATCGCGTGCTCGAGCTCCCGCACGTTGCCCGGGAACGAGTAGCTCTCGAGCGAGGCCATCGCGCGGGCGGAGATGCGCGGGATCTGCCCGTTCGGGGCGAAGCGGCGCAGGAAGTGCTCGACGAGCAGCGGGACGTCGCCGCGGCGCGCGCGCAGCGGCGGGACCTCGAGCTGCACCACCTTGAGCCGGTAGTACAGGTCCTCGCGGAACAGCCCCTGCGCGACCCGCTCCTTGAGGCTCGTGTGGCTGGCGGAGATCACGCGCACGTCCACGCTCACCGACTGGTTCGTGCCCAGCGGCTCGAACGCGCCCGTCTCGAGGACCCGCAGCAGCTTGGCCTGGGCCGTGAGCGGCAGCTCCGCCACCTCGTCCAGGAAGAGCGTGCCCTTGTGCGCCGCCTGGAAGCGGCCCTCGCGGCGCACGAAGGCGCCCGAGAACGCCCCGCGCTCGTACCCGAACAGCTCCGCCTCGAGGAGGGCGTCGGGGAAGGCGGCGCAGTTGACCGCGACGAACGGGTGCTCGCGGCGGGCGCTCTTCGCGTGCAGGAGGCGAGTGACCAGCTCCTTGCCGGTCCCGCTCTCGCCGGCGACGAACACGCGCGCGTCGCTCCTGGCCACCGTCTCGATGCGCTGGAGCAAGTGCAGCATCGCCTGCGAGCGGCCGACGATCTCCATCGCCCCCGCCCGCGCCCCATCGCTCCCGTTCAGGCCGCCCGCGACGGCCCGTCCCTGCTGCTTCCGCTGCTCGATCACGCCCGACCCGTCCATGACACCTCTCCTCTGGCTGTCCGTGTTCTTCGCCTGCGCCCGCGGGATGCCCGCGGTCACGTGGACCTCGTGGTGGCGGGAGACGAGCGCCGCCGACCGCGCCCGCGGCGCGGGGCGCTGGCGGCGCAGGCCCGGCGGCGCTCCGTGAGCGACTGCAGGAGCGCAGCGCCCACGACGGCAAGCCGCGGCATGACCAGCGCCTCCACCCCGGCGGGCGCGGCGCGCACGAGGCCGAGGAGGTCCTCGAACTCGGCGAGCGCACCGGCCTCCCACGCCGCGGCATCGCTCACGGCGTCCCGCTGCGCGGCATCCCGGTGACGCTGCGTCGTCGTCGTCTGCGTGGTCATCGAGGCCTCGACGTTTCGCCTGGGGAACCTCACCCATGACCGCGAAGGTTTCCCCGGTGGTTTTCCGCGGCCAGGCTCCACGTGGCACGTTGACCGAACGAGTTACACGCGCGATGCGCACCCTCGTCCGCCGCCCCGCGGGCCGTGAGCGCCACGTCGCGAATGCCGGTCCAGATGGGACATCGATGCCCCAGGCGCGTAACCCCTCGATGACACGTGGACGAATGGGACACGGAGTTCCTCGCCTGGCCAGGAGCGGGGACTCTTCATCTTCTCGGGGGATTCTCGCGCAGCCCGCGAGGATGACACCTCGTCATCACGACCCCTGCGGGCGGCACGACGCTCGCTAACCATCTTTTCGAAGCCCGGCGAGAGGGCCGGAGACGTGAAAGACAACTCGCCTTGACCGGATTCCCCCCCCGGCAAGGACACGCCCTGCTGCGGGGCCCGCGTCGGGTCACGCAGCAGGGCACCTACAAAAGAACCTTGTCCGGCTTCCCCCCCCGGCAAGGAACAAGCCTCCTGCCCAGGGCCACGCGTCGGGGCCCTGGGCAGGAGGTGCTCCGAACAATCAGCTCCTTGACGGAATCCCCCCCCGGCAAGGACACCGCTCCTGCTCAGGGTCCGCGTCGGACCCTGAGCAGGGGCACCTACAACTGAAGTTTCCTTGTCCGGTTTCCCCCCCCGGCAAGGGACAACGTCCCCTGGCCACAGCCCGCGGTGGGCTGTGGCCAGGGGATTTCTCTTTCCGGAGTCGCCCCGCCCGCCCCCGGGGCCCGATCTCCCCGGGCACGTCACGGGGCCCGATCTCCCCGGGCACGTCACGGGGCCCGATCTCCCCGGGCACGTCGCATCCGGATCCGGCCGACGGCGACCGAGCACCCCGGGCGTTTCGCAGCCGGAGCGGACCCGGCCGGCGACCGAGCACACCACCCCAGGCGTTTCGCAGCCGGAGCGGACCCGGCCGGCGACCGAGCACACCACCCCGGGCGTTTCGCAGCCGGAGCGTCAGGCGAGGCCGAGGAGGGCGAGGCGATGCCGCGCGAAGGCGACCGAAGGCGGCCTCCTGGCCGCCGAGGGAGCCTGAGCGGTGGGGGGGGGGGGGGGGGCGGCGCCCCCCCCCCCCCCCCGCCCCCCCGATCGGGGTAGGCCGGGGGGTTGCCCCCCCAGGCCCCCCACAGATCCGGACGTGCCCGATTCGGGCATCCGGCTCCTCGGGTCACGCCTTCGCTGCGTGGCGGAGGACGGAGCGGGTCGCTCTCGCTGGCGGGAGCGGATAGCGCTCCAGCATGGCGTTGAACTTGGCCCACCCCATCCGAGCGCGCTGGGAGCGGCGGTCCAGCCACCGCCTCCAGCTGCCCAGAACCCAGAAGCGGAAGCGGGAGAGGGCGGTCGAGTTCCCGGTGATCCCGTAGAACGCGAAGTGCCCCCGGAGCTTCTGCGCCAGGGCCTGTTGCTGCTCCTTGAGCGACCAGTGGCGGTGCCGGCGACACCAGTCGTCGACGGCCTTCAAGGCACGGCGGAAACGGCTCGCGGCCGTGTTCTGCTTGACGACCCACCCCCGCCCTTCCTCGTCGCGCCCAGAAGTGGCGAAAGCCGAGGAAGTCGAAGTCCTGCGGTTGAGTGCCGAAGGGTCTTCGCCCTTTCCGGTGGACCGAGTCGGCCGCCTGAATGGGACCAGGCGGTCTTCTCGGGGTGGAGCAGTGAGGCACACCGAATCGCTCGGGGAGGGCGGCCTTGACCCGGCGCGCGTCGTTCACCGAAGCGAACGATCACAGGGTCGTCCGCGTAGCGGACCAGAAGGCCTTGCCTTCCAGACTGGGTCGGATCTCGCTCTCGAACCACGTGTCCACGACCGTGGAGGTAGACGTTGGCGAGGAGGCGAGGATCACTCCACCTTGAGGAGTGCCTTCGTCGGGGATCTCGAGCGTCCTCTTCGAGCACACCTGCCTTGAGCCACTTGTCGATCGTGCGGCGCAGCACGCCGTCACGCACCCGCTGGTCGAGGATCGCTCGGAGATGGGCGTGGTCCAGGGAGTCGAAGAACTTCCTGATGTCCACCTCGAGCACCCAGCCCCGTCCATGTCCATCGCCCCTTTCCAGAGGGTCTGGAGCGCCTGGTGTATGACCGCTTGGGCCGAAAGCCGCACGAACAGTCAGGAAGTCCTGCTCGTAGACGGCCTCCAGCGCCATGGTCACCGCCCTCTGGAGGATCTTGTCCTCGATGGTCGGGATCCCTATGGGTCGGGTTTCTGTGCCGTCCCCTTTGGGAATGTGTACACGCCTCACCGGAGGGGCCCTGTAGGTGCCAGCCTTGAAGCGTTCCAGCAGGTTCCGGAGGTTGCCCTCCAGACCCTTTGCATACTGGGCCGCCGTCTGGCCATCCACCCCAGGAGCCCCGTCCTTGCGAGTGCGCCGATAGGCCTCGTGGAGGAAGTCGAAGTCGATATGGTGCGAGAGCGAGGTGAACGCCATGTCCGGGGCGTTCCTCGCCAGTTCCGCGATCCGTCGAAGTTTCGTGGAGACGGTTGCGGGGCCCTGCATCCCCTGCCTTCTTTCCTTCCGACGGTGCGTGAGGCCGGCCAGTCGGCCGGCTTCTTCCCGGCGCCCCCTTCGCTCCGCGGGCTCCCCTCGGGGAGGGTTACCCCGCCTCCTCGCTACTATGGGGCGCTCTGACCTCTGCTCTCCTTCCCCCCTCGCTCGGTCGCCTTCGCTCGGGGGTACCTGCCCTGCTGCCCTGTGTTCGCTCCCGCGGGTACGGGCTGCGGACCCCCGCGGGCCTGGGTGTTGATAGACCGGTCCCCACCGGTCCGTGAGGCAGGAGACGAGCAGAGCCTCCCAGGTTCCTGGGGAACCCTCGTGCACATGCCGCGGTCTACGACCCCGCCGAGCCCACGTGCCTGGCATCCGTCACGTGGGTGCTGCCTTCCGCTCAGCTGAAAGCGTCGGCCTCGGGTTGGATCTTTCGGGGCTCAATACGCGGCCTACGCACTCCCTGTCTACGCCTCGCAGCGTCCCGTCGCCGGTAGCTGCGCAAGACTCGGTTCCGGCGGTCGCCATCTTTGCCGGGTGGTCGCCCGGGCCTTCTAGCTTCGGGGTCTGCCCACTGGGTTCCGACAGGGGGTTTCAGCGTGACCCTACCCGGTCATGGCGTCCTCCCCCTCCAGGCTTCGCCTGGCGCACCAGCCGCGATCACACCTACACGAAGACGCGCGCGGTCTTCTCGTTCGCGCGCTCGCCCTCGTCGCGCTCGACGACCTCGAACTCGAAGGGCCCGATCGCGAGGCGGTCGCCGGCCCGGAGGGTGGCGCGCCCGAGGAGCCGCTCGCCGTTGAGGACCGACCCGTTGGTCGAGTGGTCCTCGAGCTCGAGCCCGCCCTCCTGCCCGACGTGCACGGTCGCGTGGCGCCGCGAGACGAGCGGGTGCGGCAGCACGACGTCGCAGCCCTCGCTGCGCCCGAGGGTCATGGTGCCCGGGGGCAGGGGGACGGAGGCGAGCAGGTCGCACTGGAGCCACGCGACCACGTCGAGGGCCGCGTCCGCGGCCTGACGCGCCGGCTCGCGCGCCGGGCGCAGGGCGCGGATCGTCGGGCAGTCACGCTGGTGGAGGTCGGCCAGCCGGTGCGGGCGCGTGGCGTCCCTGTGCGGGCGCGGGTCGCCCGCCGCCCGGAGCGCCCCGGACGCCGGGCCCCGCGGCGCAGCCCCCGGGCGCAGCGCCACCGTGTGCTCGTCGCCGGCGTAGGCCTCGGCCCGGTTCTTCCCGAGCCCCTTCGCCGCGTAGAGCGCCACGTCGGCCGCGCGCACCAGCGCCTCCGCCGTGGCGCCGTGGCCGGGGAAGGCGGCGACGCCCGCGGAGACCGTCGCGCGCACGTCGCGCGCGAGCGGCCGCTCGGCCACCTGCGCGACGACCTTCCGGGCGGCGGTCAGGGCGCCCTCGAGGTCGGTCGCCGGGAGGACGAGCAGGAGCTCCTCCCCGCCCCAGCGCCCGGCGGCGTCGTCGTGGCGCAGGACGCGGGTCACCCGGTGCGCCAGCGCGGCGAGGACCTCGTCGCCGACGTCGTGCCCCAGCGTGTCGTTGATCCGCTTGAAGTCGTCGACGTCGAGGAGGACCACGGCCAGGGGCTGCCGCCGGACGCGCGCCGCCTCGAGCTCCTGCCGCAGCGCCTGCTCGATGCACGCGCGGCTGGCGAGCTGCGTGAGGGCGTCGGTGGTCGCCTGCCGGTGCAGCCGGGCGTTGGCGAGGAGCGTGGCCACCTGCCGGGTCAGGGCGCGAAGGAGGCGCAGGTCCTCCGGCTCGAGCTCGCGCGGCGCCAGCCGGTCGCCGCGTCCGAGGAGCAGCGCCGCCCGGACCTGCCCGGCGTAGGTCCGACGCCGCTCCGACCCGGTCCAGGAGCGGTCGACGATCGGCACGCAGAGCGTCCCCCCCTCCCCGGCGAGGGGGGTCGTCCCGTTGACCGCGCGCCCCTGGCGCAGGGCCTCGAAGACGAGCGGCCGGCAGGCCACCAGGGCGTCGGGGAGCAGGTGGCGCGGCTCGAGGTTACGCGCCCGCCCGACCTCGAGCGGGCCGCCGCCGTCGAGGACCAGGAGCACGCGCTCGTGGCGCGTCCAGCGCAGCAGCTCCTCGAGGAGCGTGTCGAGGACGGCGTTGGTGTCCTCCTCGCACCGGAGCTCCTGCGTCATGAGGATCAGCCACAGGAGCCGGTCGCGGAGGCTGCTCTGCTCGTCGAGCTCGTCGGCCACGGTCGAGCTGCTGGGCGGGCGGAGCAGGTCCATGACCCGCGCCGCGTCGGTCTCGCCGTCGAGGTAGACGAGGTCGTACTCGCCCACGCGGAGCCGGTCGAAGCGCTCCAGCGGCAGGCGAGAGACGCGGCGGTCGTTGACGAGCACGCCGTTGGTGCTCCCCAGGTCGACCACCGCGTGCCCGCCGCCAGGCAGCGGCTCGAGGGCGCAGTGCTGCCGCGAGACGTCCGGCCCCTCGAGCACGACCCCGCTCTCGGGGTCGCGGCCGACCGTGACCCGCTCCGGCCCCAGGGCGGTGATGAACGCGCCGGCGGGTCCGAGGACCACGACCCGGGCCGCCACCTCGGCGCCCTCCGCGCTGCTCGCTCGCCTGGCGGGTCCGTCCGTTCGCCCGTGCACGTCCTGCCTCCGAGAGACCCGCCGTCCACCTCGAGCACCGCGGCGGACCCGAGGGCGCGGCGGTGCAAGCGCGGGTCCGCCGCGTCCCACGCCCGCAAGCCGGGCAGCGCTGGCCCATCGCCACGCAGGGGGTGGGGAAGCTCACGCGGACGGTCGAGAGATCGCTCACTCTGCGATGAGTGATGCGCTCGCGAGGGGCGGGCGATGGGAGCACGTCCCGGACTGGCACGAGCCGGCCCGTTCCGCCCGTCCCCATCGCTCGCTTGGGCGCGTTGAACATGAGTGATGCGCTCGCGAGGGGCGGACGATGGGACCACGTCCCGGACTGGCACGAGCCGCCCCGTTCCGCCCGTCCCCATCGCTCGTCAGTAACGCAGGGTCAACGTGACCCCGACGCGCGTCACGTCGAAGTCACCACGCGCCGCGCCGCCCTCGCGGATGAGGTGGCTGGCCTCGACGCCCAGCTGAAACCACGGGCGCGGCGCCCACCCGAGCCCGCCGGCGAACGAGTACCCCTGCACCCGCCCGCGGACGTTGCGCACGGGCTCGAAGTCCTCGTAGCTGGCGCGGAGGGCGAGCCCGAGGCGCAGGGGCAGCGCCTGCTCGACGCCGACCGCGACGCGGGTGAGGAACAGCGGAGTGTTCACGACCCCGAAGTCGATCTGCCGGAGGAGCTGGAGCGTGAGCGCCGTCGTGCGCAGCGCCTCCCAGCGCAGGTTCACGCCGGCGGTGAAGCCGCGCGGGGGGTCGGCGTCCTGCGGGAAGGCGCGGCGCTCGGTGACCTCGCTCCAGTCGTAGCCGATCCGCGCCTGGCCGGTGATCGTGCGGCTGAAGCGGAGCTCGACCCCGCCGATCAGGGAGAGGATGCGCAGGTCCGGCGCGAGCGCCTGGTCGTCGAGGTAGTTCAGCTCGCGGTAGCCGACGCCTGCCAGCAGCGTGATGCGACCCCAGGGGGAGAAGGCCGCCAGCAGGTTGCCGCCGTAGCTGATGTTCGTCGCCTGGGACAGCCGATCGCTGCGGAAGAGCTGGTACGAGAGGAGCGCCTCCGGGACCAGCCCGAACGAGCGCGAGAGCCGGATGTCCATGGCCGCGCCCACGTCGAGCACGTTCCGCTTCACGACCCCGCTGGCGAACCGCGGGTCGTCCGGCCGCTCGAGCCAGCCGAAGTCCGCGCGGAGGCGGCCGGAGACGACCCGCCCGACGCCGGCGACCATCAGCCGCGCCCGGTGCTCGAGCATCGAGAGGTCGCTCTGGACGAAGCTCCGGTGGGTGGCCGCGTAGCCCGCCTCGATGGAGAAGGTCCGCCGGACGATCGCGAGGTCGAGGCCGAGCGTGTTGCGGAGCTCGACGTCGTCCGTCGCGAACCCGTCGGGGCTGCGGAAGATGTTGGTGTCGTAGACCGCCGCGCCGTTGTAGTAGGGAGAGAGCGCGACCCCGTTCGCCAGCCGGATGCCGCGCCCGAGCGCCTGCGGGACCGTCGGGTCGCCCGCCGCGCGGCCGAGCTCCGTCCGCGCCGGCGGCGTGAACGGCGCGCGGTCGGTCGGGCGCGGGTCGCCGAGCCCGACGTCGCGCGCCTCCGCCTCGTTGATCGGTGTGCCGAGCTGCGGCCCGAGCGGGGCGCCCAGGGCGGCGTCGCGCGCGGCGGTCGGGTCCTGCTGGGCGACCGCCGGGTGGGCCGACAGCAGGGCCAGGGCGGCCCCGGCGGCCTTCGCGCACCGCATCGCCTGTGTGCGTCGCCTCACCGACCCTCGCGCTCGCTCACCCGCGCCCTCGACCGCGCGCCGCGCGAAGCGCGGGCCGGCGGGGCGCGTCGGGCGCAAACCACGGCCCCCGGCGTCGCGCGCCGCGGCGCACGGTTCGCAGCGGCGGCGACGGGCGCCCAGGGCGCCTGGGAGACGACATGGGTGAGCGCGGGGGAACGACCTTCATCGTGGTGCTGCTCGGGTTGTTCCTCCCGGCCGTGGGCTGCGGCGGCGGCGGGGCCGACCCGGCGCCGACGCCTGCGGGTGGGGCGACGTCCCCACGCGGTGGGGTGACCTCCCCGGCGCCGGCGGTGGCCGCGCCCGCCTGCGCGACGACCGCCTCGGTCGGCATGAACCTGACCGCGGTGAGCTACTACTCGCCCGAGTGGCCGTTCGTCGACGCGATGCGGTCCTCTCGCGTCAACGCCAAGGGCTATCCCTGGGACCTCTCGGGCGGCGGCCCCGAGCCGCCGCTCGACCCGCAGGGCTACCCCGTCGGGCTGGCCGACGGTCAGTCGGCGACGACCTACACGCTCATGGGCGGCGGCCACCCGGCCGGCCGCTACGTCGTCCTGTTCGAGGGCGCAGGCGAGGTCGAGGTGCGCTGGGACGGCGGCCGCGCCCGGCACGCGCACGGCGGCGGCGGCGTGGCCCGCTTCACCGCCGACGTGGCCTCGACGCGCAAGGGCCTCACCGTCCGCATCACGCGCTCGAGCGCCGACGACCACGTCCGCGGCGTGCGCGTGCTCCTGCCGGGCTTCGAGGCCACCCACGAGGCCGAGCCGTTCCATCCGCTGTTCCTCGAGCGGCTGCGCCCGTTCTCGGCCCTGCGCTTCATGGACTGGGGCGAGACCAACCACTCGCCGGTGACCTCCTGGTCGGAGCGCAAGCGCCCCGACCACCGCAGCCAGGACGGGAAGAACGGCGTGGCCTACGAGGTCATGGCCGACCTGTGCAACCGGACCGGGAAGCACATGTGGGTGTGCGTGCCGCACCGCGCCGACGACGACTACGTGCGGCGCCTCGCGGCCCTGCTCAAGGACGCGCTGGACCCCCGGCTCCAGCTCTTCGTCGAGTACTCCAACGAGGTGTGGAACGGCGCCTTCGGCCAGCACCGCGAGGTCACGGCGGCGGCCCGCGCCGAGGGGCTCGAGTGGTGGGAGCGCTACGCCCGGCGCAGCGCGGAGGTCTTCGACCTGTTCGAGCGCGAGCTGGGCGGCCGCGAGCGCCTCGTGCGGGTCGTCGGCGCCCACGCGGCGAACCCCGGCCTGACGGAGCGGCTGCTCGCGGCGCTCCCGCGGCCCGACGCCGCCGACGCCCTGGCGATCGCCCCCTACTTCGGCGGGCGGCTCGGCTCCCGGCGGAGCTGGCGCACCACCCGCGGCTGGTCGGTCGACCAGGTGCTCGACGCGTGCGCCGCCGACCTCGAGCGCCAGCGCGACCTCGTGCGCCGCCAGCGCGCGCTCGCGCGCGAGGCCGGCCTGACGCTCGTCGCCTACGAGGGGGGCCAGCACCTCGTCGGCGTCGGCGAGGCGGTCGAGGACGGCCGCCTGACCGAGCTGTTCGTCCAGGCGAACCGCCACCCGCGCATGCGCCAGCTCTACCGCGACTACCTGGCGCTGTGGCGGGAGGAGGGCGGCGGGCTCTTCGTCCACTTCAGCTCCACCTACGCGCCGCAGAAGTGGGGCTGCTGGGGCGCGCTCGAGCGGCAGGACGCCGACCCCGCGGCGTCGCCCAAGTACTCGGCCCTCGCCGCGATCGCGCAGGAGTGGGCCCGGGCGGCGGCAAGCGATGCCGGGGCGCGTTGAAGCGTGGCAGGAGACGTCGGACCCACCGACCCCGCCAGGCCCTCGCCTGAGGGCGCCGCTCCGTCCCCTTCGGGGGCGGCCGACGTGCGCGCCCTGCGCCGCCGGGCGCTCGGCGGCTCGGCGTGGACGATCGCCGGCTACGCGGCGAGCAACGTCCTGCGCCTGGCGGGCAACATCATCCTCGCGCGCCTGCTCTTCCCCGAGGCCTTCGGCCTCATGGCGATCATCCACGTCTTCATCCAGGGCCTCTGGCTGTTCACGGACGTGGGGATCTCCCCTGCGATCGTGCAGAGCCCGCGCGGCGACGACCCGCGCTACCTGAACACCGCCTGGACCTTCCAGCTCGTGCGCGGCACGACGCTCTGCCTGATCTCGTTCCTCATCGCCTGGCCCGTGGCCGCGCTCTACTCGGGGAGCGAGCCGCTGGCGCGCGACCTCATCTGGTACCTCCCCGTGACCGGCCTCTCGGCGCTCCTCGACGGCGCGGTCTCCACGCGCGTCTTCGTCTACGGGCGTCACCTGCGCATCCGGCAGCTCACGTTCTTCGAGCTGACCCTGCAGCTCGGGTCGCTCCTCGTGATGGTCGGCTTCGCCTGGGTCCACCCGAGCGTGTGGGCCCTGGTCGCCGGCGCCCTGACGAAGAGCGCCCTGCGCCTGGTGATCTCGCACACGCTCCTCGAGGGGCCCGCCAACCGCCCGGCGTGGGACCCCGCCGCCGCGCGGGCGCTGTTCACGTTCGGCAAGTGGGTGTTCGTGAGCACCATGCTCACGTTCCTGGCCACGCAGGCCGACCGCCTGATCTTCGGCGGGCTCGTCCCGTGGAGCCTGCTCGGCGTCTACGGGATCGCCGCGGCGCTGGCCGCCATGCCCGTCGGCGCGCTCCTGCAGGTGGGCACGAAGGTCGTGTTCCCGACGCTGAGCCGCCTCCGCGACCGCGAGGCGGAGCTCCTGCGCGAGGCGCGGCGGGTGCGCCTGCCGCTGCTCCTCGGGGGCGGCGCGCTCGTCTCGGCCATGCTCCCGGCCGGGCCGGCGCTGATCGGCCTCCTCTACGACGCGCGCTACGCCGACGCCGGCTGGATCCTGCAGCTCCTGCTCCTCGGCGCCTGGTTCCAGGTGCTCGAGGCGCCCAACACGGCGCTCCTCCTCGCCCGCGGCGAGACGCGCGCCGTGGCCGCCGGGAACCTGGCGAAGCTGCTCGGCATCCTCGGCCTCCTGCCCGCCGGCTTCTGGCTGGCCGGCTTCCCGGGCGCCCTCGTCGGGCTGGCCCTCGCGGACGCCTGCAAGTACGCCACGACCTCCGGGCTCGTGCGCCTGCGCGGGCTGCGCTTCGTCCGCCTCGACGTCAGCGCGACGGCCCTGGTGCTCGTCGCCTGCGCCCTCGGCCTCGGCGCCGAGGCGCTCGCCGGCGGGCCGACGCCGGTCGGGATGGTCGCCGGCGGGCTCACGGGCGTGGCCCCGTGGGCGGCCGCCGCGGGGCTGGCCTGGCGCGTCCACGCGGGGCGCGGGGCGGCCGGGGTGGCCGCGCCGGCCTGATCGCGATGACCGACCCGTGACCCCCGCGGTACGTGCCCGCCGGGGGCGCCGCGCCGACACTCGGGCCGATGCACGCGGCCGGGAACGAGGCGTGGAGGACGTCCGCGCGCGGCGGTCAGGTGCGGGTCTCGCGGGCGCTCGGGCCGTTGGCCGCGGTGCCGGTGGCGGGGCTCGCGGCGACGCTGTGCGCGCTGGCCGTCCTCCCCGCCGACGAGGGCCGCGAGCCGGCGTCGGGGCCGCCCGTGACGATCGCGCCGGCCGACGAGCGGCGGGCGCCGCCGCTGGAGCCTCCCTCGCCGCCCGCCAGGGTCGCGCGCTCCGCGCCGTCGAACGGCGGCGGCGCGCTCGACGCGCTCGCGGACGCGACGACGACCGGGCCGGACGACGCGCTCGAGCGCCTGCTGATCGCCTCGACCTCCCACGACGAGGCGGTCCGGGCCCGCGCGGTGGCCGGGTTGAGCGCGCTCCCGCACGGCCCCGACGTGCTGTCCGTGCTCGCGCGCCTCGTGGACGACCCGGCGCCGGACGTCGCCAGCGACGCCGCCCTGGCGCTGGCGCGCTCGGAGGAGGGCCGCCGCGCCCTCGTCGGGCGCCTGCTCGGGCCCGAGGCGGCCGGCCTCGCCCACCTCGCGTGCGCCGACGCCCTCCTCGCGCGCGGCACCCTCGACGAGGTGCCGGCCCTCGTCCCCCTGGCGGAGGGCGACGGACCCATGGCCGAGGCCGCCGCCGCCGCCGTGCGCGCGATCTGCGAGCGCGCCGGCGTCGACTCGCCCCTGCCCCCGCCGGAGCCGCCGGGCGAGGCGCGGCCCCCTCGGGACTGATCAACCACGGAGGACACGCCGCTCGTCTCGACCCGCCGGAGCGAGCGATGGGGAGGCGCGGAACGGGCCGAACACCGTCGCCCGGGCACCTGCGCCGATCGCGCCCCCCTCGCGAGCGCATCACTCATCGCAGGTGAGTTCCTGGGCGGGGAACCATCCCCACCACCCCGCACGACGCCCCGCGCGTCCACCCGTGCCGGTCCGTGGGGGCCTGACCTGTCCACGTGGACCGCGGGTTGCTCCCCACCGCGCGGACCTCGACCCGACGAACCTCCCCCGAACCACCAGCCGCTGGCCCCGCGCGCGGGCCCCAGGAGGGCACCCCCACGTGAACGTCGTCCACGTCCTCGGCACCGGCACGATCGGCGAGCCGCTCATCGCCATGCTGGCCCGCAACCGCGACGCGTTCGGCATCGACGAGGTCACGTTCCACAAGCGAACGCCGGTCGCCGAGGAGAAGGGCAAGCTCGACGCGCTGGTGCGGGCCGGCGCCCGGCTGGCGACCGACGCGGACCGCTGGGCCGAGTTCCACGCGCTCGGCCACGCCCCGCAGCTCGAGGCGCAGGAGGCGCTCGAGCGCGCCGCCGTGGTCGTCGACTGCACGCCCGCCGGGCTGGAGAACAAGCGCCGCTGGTACGAGAAGGCCGCCGGGCCGCGCGGCTTCCTCGCCCAGGGCTCCGAGCACGGCTTCGGCAAGCCCTACGCGCGCGGCGTCAACGACCGGGCGCTCGTCCCGGGCGAGGACCGGTTCCTCCACGTCGTCTCCTGCAACACGCACAACATCGCCGCGCTCGTGCGGGCGATCGCGACCGACGCCGACGGCAGGCACCACCTGCGCGACGGCAGGTTCGTGTGCATGCGCCGCGCCAACGACGTCAGCCAGGACGAGGAGTTCGTCGCCGCGCCGACGATCGGCAAGCACGACGACGGCCGCTTCGGCACCCACCACGCCCGTGACGCGCACGGGCTGTTCTCGACGCTCGGGCTCGACCTCCCGCTGTGGTCGTCGGTCGTCAAGATGCCGACGCAGTACATGCACACGCTGTGGTTCAGCCTGACGCTCGACGGGCCGGTCACGCTCGACGAGGTCAAGGGGCGGCTGCGGCGGAACCCCTACGTCGCGCTGACGCGCAAGCGCTCCGCGAACCGGGTCTTCTCGTTCGGCCGCGACCACGGCCTCTACGGGCGGATCCTCAGCCAGACGGTCGTCCCCGTCGACTCCCTCGCGGTCCGCGGCGACCGCGAGGTCGTCGGCGCCTGCTTCACGCCGCAGGACGGGAACTCGCTCCTCTCCTCCGTGGCCGCGACGCTGTGGCTCATCGACCCGGAGACCTACGAGCGCCGGGTCGCGGCGCTGGACCCCTTCCTCTTCAGCGAGGTGTGATGTGCGGGAGATGACGATCCTCGTCCTCGGGCAGCCGGGCCGCACCGGCGAGGCGGTGGGGCGCGCGGTGGCGGCCGTGCGCCAGGGCGGCGTGGACTGCGAGCTGGTGGAGGCCGTCGCCGCCGTCGGGCCCCGGGGGTCGGTCCTCGACGACCTGGTCCGGCGCTGCCAGGAGGCCCTGTCGGAGCCCTGCGAGCCGCTCCTCGTCCGCGTGCGCCTCTCGGAGGAGGACGCGGCGCTCGTCTCCTCGCTCACCGACGGGGTGCAGCAGGACATCCTGATCGAGGCGACCGAGATCACGGCGTGCGCCGACGACCTGACCTGGACGAGCGCGACGATGTGCCCCTGCGACGGCTTCGGGTGCGTACGGTGCCTCGGCGAGGCCTGCCCCTGATGGCTGCGGCGCAGGATGGCGGGCGCTGCCGCGCGCGGACTCGCTCGAAGTAGTCACCACGTCGTCGCTCGTCCGCGCGCGGCATCGCCTCGCCCTCCTGCGCCTCGCCGGCGCGTCAGGCCGTGCGGGCGTCGGCGGAGCAGCAGGAGCAGAAATGTCGGAGCTCGGCGTCGTCGTCATCGGCCGCAACGAGGGCGCGCGCCTGGTGCGCTGCCTGGAGAGCGTCGCCGGCGGCGGGCGGCCAGTGGTCTACGTGGACTCGGGGTCGACCGACGGCAGCCCGTCCGCCGCGCGGCGGCTCGGCGCCGAGGTCGTGGCCCTCGACATGAGCCTGCCGTTCACGGCGGCGCGGGCGCGCAACGCCGGGCTGCACCGGCTCCTCGAGCGCCGCCCCGACCTCGCGCTCGTGCAGCTCGTCGACGGCGACTGCGAGGTCCAGCCCGGGTGGCTGGAGGCCGGCGCGTGGGCCATGGCGGCCGACCCGCGGCTCGGGGTCGTGTGCGGGCGCACGAAGGAGCGGCACCCCACGGCGACGGTCTACAACCGGCTGATCGACGTCGAGTGGGACGGCCCGCTCGGCGACATCCCGGCGACGACCGGCAACGCCATGGCGCGCGTCGCGGCGCTCCGGCAGGCGGGCTGGTTCCGCGCCGACCTGATCGCCGGCGAGGAGCCGGAGCTCTGCCTGCGGGTGCGCCGGCTCGGCTGGCGCGTGGCGCGGATCGACGCGGACATGGCGGTGCACGACGCCGCGATGACGCGCCTCGGCCAGTGGTGGCGGCGCACCGTCCGCGCGGGCCACGCCTACGCCGAGGGCGCCCACCTCCACGGCGCCGGGCCCGAGCGCCACTGGGTGCGCGAGACGCGGCGGGCGGTCCTCTGGGGGGGCATCCTCCCGGCCGCCGCGCTGGGCGGCGCGCCGCTCACGCTCGGCGCCAGCCTGCTCCTGGGGCTGGCCTACCCCGCCTGCGCCGCGCGCGTCTACGCGCGCACGCGGGGGCGAGGACGCTCGCGCGCCGACGCGGCGGCCTACGCGGCCTTCACCGTCCTGGGCAAGCTGCCCGAGCTGCAGGGCGTCCTGCGCTTTCACCGGCGGCGCCTCCTGGGCGGAGGCGCCCGGCTGATCGAGTACCGGGGCGACGCGGCGCCGGCGGGGCGAGAGCGAGCGGCGGCGTGAGCGTCGAGGCGACCCCCCGCGCCGACGGCCGCGACGCCCCCGACCGCGACGTCGTCGACCGCGACGTCGTCGACCCGGTCCGCGTGACCCACCTCCTGCGCGACGCGCTCGAGGCGGCCTTCGCGCCGGCGGGCGGCTTCGGCGGGCTGAGCGCCGCCTGGCCGCGCGGGCCGCTCCTCGACTCGGTGACCACGCTGCTCGTGCGCGACGAGCGCGGCCGGCCGCGCGGCGTCGTCCAGTGCAGCGCGTCGCGCGCCGCCGGCGCCGACGACCTCGTGCGCCGGGAGGTCGAGCGGGGCGCGGCCGCGCGGGCGGCGCTCGACCCGCGCCTCGCCGACGCGGTGCTCGAGCCGCTGGCCGTCCTCGACGACGGCGACCGCACCTACGCCGCCTACCCGCTCTGCAAGGGCCTGCCGGTCGCCCGCTGGCGCTGGGTGGCAGCGCGCGCCCGCCTGCGCGGCCCGCTCCTCGACTGGCTCTTCGAGGCGACGCGCCTCACGCGCCACGAGCCCTCGCCCGACGAGGTCGCCCGCGACTTCGTGCGCCCGCTCGAGGCGCTGGCCCGCGACCCGCGCCTCTCGGCCGAGCTGCGCGCGGGCGCGCGCACGGCGCTCGTCAGGCTGGAGTCGGGCCGCTGGCGGCCGTCGCTGACGCTGTCCCACGGCGACCTGTGGCGGGGCAACGTGCTGCGCTGGCCCGCCGCCCCGTGGTGGCGCCGCCGGCCGCCGGCCCTGCCGTTCGTGCTGATCGACTGGCGCGGGTCGCGCGTCCGCGGCCACGGGCTCCGCGACCTCCTGCATCTCGGCGACAGCCTGCGCGCGCCGGCGCGCCTCCTCCGGCGCGAGCTGGAGCGTCACTGCTGGGTGCGGGGCTGCGCCATCGACGACGCGCGCGGCCACCTCCTCGCGGGTCTGGGCGCGGCCGGCCTGGACCTGGGCTGCTTCGAGCCGCGCCAATGGGTCCTCGGGGCGGAGGCGGCCTGGGCGCAGCTCGCCGAGGTCCTGGAGGGCTGACGTGAGCCCGCAGGCGCTCCTGACCCTCGCCGTCTACCCGCTGGCCGCGGCGTCGCTGTTCCTCGTCCTGCCGCTCCGGCGGGCGATCCTCGCCGCCTACATCCTGGGCTGGATGTTCCTCCCGCAGGGCCGCTACGACCTGCCCGGCGTCCTGCCCGACCTCGACCGCAGCCTGTCCATCGGGATCGGCGTCCTCGGCGCGCTGGCCTTCCTCGACCCGCGGCGCCTGCTCTCCTTCCGCCCGGGGCTCATCGACGTCCCCGCGCTGGGGGTCATCGTGACCCCCCTCTTCAGCTCGATCAGCAACGACCTGGGCGTCTACGACGGGCTCGCGGCGCTCAGCTCCCCGTTGATCATGTTCGGGACGCCGTACCTGCTCGGACGCATCTACTTCAGCGACCGCGAGGGCCTGCGCCAGCTGGCCCTCGCGGTCCTCGTCGCGGGGGTCGTCTACGCCCCGTTCTGCCTCATCGAGGCGCGCCTGAGCCCGCAGCTCCACAACTGGGTCTACGGGAGCCACCAGCACAGCTTCGCGCAGGTGTACCGCCTCGGCGGCTGGCGCCCCATGGTCTTCCTGCAGCACGGCCTGGCCACGGCCATGTGGATGGGCGCGGCGACCCTCACCGGCGCCTGGCTGTGGTCGACCGGCGTCCTGCGCCGCCCCGTGTGGGTGCTCATGCTCGTGATCGTGGCGCTGACGACGCTCCTCTGCCGCTCCCTCGGCGCCCTGTTCCTCCTGGGCCTCGGCGCGGCGGCGCTCGTGCACGCGCGCGCGTCGGGCCGGGCCGCGGTGATGGCCGCGATCCTGGTGGTGGCGCCGGCCTACGTGTCGCTCCGCGCCACGGGCGCCTGGACGGGCGAGAGCTTCCTCGAGGCCCTGCGCGCGGTGGCGCCGCCGGACCGCGTGCAGTCGGTCGAGTTCCGCCTGCACAACGAGACGATCCTCGCCGAGCGGGCCATGGAGCGGCCCGTCTTCGGCTGGGCCGGCTGGGGCCGCGCGCTGGTGAAGGGCAAGCAGGGCAACGACGAGACGGTCACCGACGGCTGGTGGATCATCAAGTTCGGGCAGAACGGCGTCGTCGGCCTGGCCGCCTTCCTCGCGGCGAGCGCGCTGCCCGTCTGCCTGTTCGTGGGCCGCGTGCCCGCGCGCTGGTGGGCGCGCCCCGAGGTCGCGCCCGCGGCGGCGCTGGCCACGCTGTGCGCGCTCTACACGGTGGACAACCTGCTGAACGCCATGTTCAACCCCATGGCGACCATGGCGCTCGGGGCCCTCGGTGGGCTCCTCCGCGGGCGGGCCCTGGGACGCCGCCTGGGCGTCACGGGGCCCCGGATTCCCGCCGATGCTGGGGAGTGTCACGCGCCGGAGGCGCCTCGTCGTCCGGCGGTCACGGCGCGGTCCGGGGAGGTTCCGTCCGTGTAGCGGACGGCCCATCGCTTGCGTCCTCTCCGCCTCATGCGCCCCACCAGGGGGCGGTTGAGGAGGAGTCGACACGATGAAGGTGGCCATCCTCGCGGGGGGCCTCGGGACCCGCTTCGCGGAGGAGACCGAGACCAAGCCCAAGCCGATGATCGAGGTCGGCGGCCGGCCGATCCTCTGGCACATCATGAAGATCTACGCCCACCACGGCTTCGACGACTTCGTGGTGGCGCTGGGCTACAAGGGCGACGCGATCAAGCGCTACATGCTCGACTACGCCGCCCTGCACTCGAACCTGACGGTGCACACCCGCGGCGAGGTCGTGCGCCACGGCCCGGCGAGCGAGGACTGGGCGGTCCGGCTCATCGACACGGGCCTGACGACGAACACGGGCGGCCGGATCCGCCGCCTGCGCCCCTTCCTCGACGGCGAGACGTTCATGCTCACGTGGGGCGACGGCGTCTCGAACGTCGACCTGCGGCGCCTCCTCGCCTTCCACCGGAGCCACGGCAAGCTGGCGACGGTCACGGCCGTGCGCCCGCCGGCCCGCTTCGGCCACCTCGTGCTCGACGGCGAGCGCGTGGCGGACTTCAGCGAGAAGCCGCAGACGGCGGAGGGGTGGATCAACGGCGCCTTCTTCGTCCTCGAGCCGCAGGTGCTCGACTACATCGACGGCGACGACACCCAGTGGGAGCGCGAGCCCATGGAGCGGCTCGCCCGCGAGGGCCAGCTCATGGCCTACCGGCACGACGGCTTCTGGCAGTGCATGGACACGCTCCGCGACAAGCTCCTCCTGGAGCGGCTCTGGACGAGCGACGCCCCGCCGTGGCGCGTGTGGGGCGGCACCGCGCGGGAAGAGCAGGGTCCCCCGACCCGGGCGGCGGCGTGATGGTGCCCCCGCCCACCTGGGTGAAGCGCGACCCCGACGCGCGCGTGCTCGTCTTCTCCCTGCGCAACCTCGTGCGCGTCCCGTCGCGCGGCTGCAACGCGGAGCTCGAGGACGTCACCGCGGCGGTCGAGCGGGCCGACGTCATCGCCCCGCTCCGGCCCGGCGGGCCGCCGCGGCTCGTCCAGAAGGCGCTGTGGGGCAAGCTGGGCCGCGCCCTGCCGGCCGTGCGGCGCCTCGGGGCGCTCGCGGCGGCGCCGGTCGACCGCGACTACGACCTCCTGTTCGTCTCCTGCCAGAACCCGCAGGACCTGTACCTGCTCGGACCCCTGGCCCCCTGGCGCGCGCGCTGCCGCCGCACGGCCGTCTACGTCGACGAGCTCTGGGCGCACACGATCCCGGACCGCGCGGGCGAGCTGGCCCTGCTGGCCCAGTTCGACCACGTCTTCATCGGCCAGGAGCAGACGTCTCCGCCGCTCTCGGCCGCCCTGGGGCGTCCGGCCCCCTACCTGCCGATCGGCCTCGACACGCTGCGCTTCTGCCCCTACCCCGACCCGCCGGCGCGCGCGGTCGACGTGTTCAACATGGGCCGGCGCTCGGCCGTCACGCACGAGGCGCTCAAGGCGCTCGCCCGCGAGCGGGGCCTGCTCTACCTGTTCGACACGATGGACGGCCGGGCGAGCATCTACGACTTCCGCGACCACCGCGACCAGCTCGCCGGGTTGATCCAGCGCAGCCGGTACTTCGTCACGAACGTGGCGAAGGTCACGTCGCCCGAGGACACCGGCGGCCAGCAGGAGGTCGGGTTCCGCTTCTTCGAGGGCGCCGCCGGCGGCGCCGTGATGATCGGCGAGGCCCCGCGCTGCGCCTCGTTCGACGAGCACTTCGGCTGGGAGGACGCGGTCGTCCCCATGCCCTACGGCACGGCCGACCCTGCGGCGGTGCTCGACGCGCTCGACGCCGACCCCGAGCGCGTCGAGGCGATCCGGCGGCGCAACGTCGCCAGCTCGCTCCGGCGCCACGACTGGGCCTACCGCTGGGCGCGGGTCCTCGACGCCGCGGGCCTGCAGCCCAGCCCGAAGCTCGCGGCCCGCCGCGAGCGCCTCGCCCGCCTCGCCGACGAGGTCGACGGCGGCGCGAGCAAGAACGGCGAGACGCCGCCGGCCCGCCTGCGGGCCGCGTGACGCGCCGAGGCCCCGATCCCGAGTCGTCGACGACGCCGCCGCGCAGCGGGCGCGGCGGCGTCGTCGTGTGGTCGTGTACAGCGCGCGGCCCCCGCGGCCGCGCTCGTAGGAGGGAGGCACCGTGAGGATCCTGCTCATCTTCAAGCGCAGCCGGCGAGGGCCGCCGTGAGCGCGCTCCACCTCGACCCGCCCCTGCCCCCCGACGAGCTCCGGGCCCGGCTCCACGCGGGCGCGCTCGTCGTCTTCTCACCGCGGCCGAGCACCGCGGCCCTGTGCGCCTGGGCGCGCGAGCTGATCGCCCAGGCCTTCGCCCCGCTCGACCCCCTCACCGCGCAGCACGACCTCCCGGTCGAGCGCTTCGTGGAGGTCTGCGCGCCGCTCAAGCCGCGGTTCATCCACCACCCGCGCACACGCGAGCTCCTGAAGGCCATGATGGCCGACCTGCGGCTCGACCCCGACACGACCTACCTCGACGTGCCGCGGCTGCGCATGGTCACGAGCCACGGCTACCTGACGGCCGGGGTGGGCTACGCGCACCACCCGCATCGCGACACGTGGTACTCGGCGCCGATGGCGCAGCTCAACTGGTGGCTCCCGCTGTGGGAGATGGACGCGACCAGCGCCGTCGCCTTCCACCCGCGCCACTGGGAGGTGCCCGTCCCGAACGACTCGAGCGAGTTCGACTACTACGAGTGGAACGCCGTCGGCCGGGCGCAGGCGGCGAAGCACGTCACCTCGGACACGCGCAAGCAGCCCCGCCCGCTCGAGCCGCCGGCGCTCCAGCCCGAGCTCCGACCGGTGGTGCCGCCCGGCGGCGTCGTCCTGTTCTCGGGCGCCCAGCTCCACTCGACGGCGCCCAACACGACCGGCCGCACGCGCTACAGCATCGACGTGCGCACCGTCGACCTGCGCGACCTCCTCGAGGGGCGCGGCGCGCCCAACGTCGACTCGCGGCCGCGCGGCACGTCGCTGCGCGACTTCCGCCGCATGAGCGACGACGCGCCGGTGCCCGACGAGGTGGTCGCGCGCTACGACTCGGGCCGGCCGGCCGACGGCGTGCTCGTCTTCCGGCCGAACGCGGAGGAGCGGCTCGGCCTGGCGTGACTCACGGTCACAGGCAGTCGACGAACTCGAGCGCCTCGCTCTTCTGCAGGGCGTAGCGCATCGAGAACGCGTCGTCGAACAGCGCCAGATGGCGACCCCGGCCGTCGACCGCCAGCGTCCCGGACGCGGACGTGAAGGCGGCCGGGTCGCCCACCAGCCACAGCGCGTGCTCGTAGGCGCGCGTCGTGAGCTCCGTCTCGACGCCGTACTCGTGCCGCAGCCGGTGCTGGAGGACCTCGAACTGGAGGCGCCCGACGGCGGCCACGTGCAGCTCCCGCGCCGGGAGGACGTGGACCGCCTGGACGGTGCCCTCGGCGACGAGCTGCCCCAGGCCCTTGTCGAACGCCTTGCGCTTGCCGACGTCCTTCGGCCGGATCCGGCCGAGGACGGTCGGCGCGAGCTGGGGGAGCGGCTTGTAGTCGAAGCCGCCCTCGAGCGAGACCGTGTCGCCGATGATGAAGGTGCCGGGGTCGACGATCCCGATCACGTCGCCCGGGAAGGCCTCGTCGACGGTCGTCCGCTCGCGGGCCAGCGTCGTGTACGGGTGGGTCATGCGCACCTGCTTGCCGCTGCGGTGGTGGCGCACGACCATGTCGCGCTCGAAGCGGCCCGAGCAGATGCGCAGGAACGCCATGCTGTCGCGGTGCTTCGGGTTCATGTTCGCCTGGACCTTGAACACGAAGGCGCTGAAGCGGTCGCGCACCGGGTCGACCTCGACCTGGCCGCCGCCGGCGACGTCGGCCAGGCGCGGCGGCGGGCATGGGGCGAGGTCGACGAAGGCGTCGAAGAAGTCCTCGACGCCGAAGTTCGACAGGGCCGAGCCGAAGAACACCGGCGTCAGCGCGCCGCGCAGGAAGCGCTCCTTGTCGAACGGGTTGCCGGCCACGTCGAGCAGCTCGAGCTCGTGCCGGGCCCGCTCGAGCGCCTCGCGGTCGACCTCGGCCTCGACGGCCGGGTCGTCGAGCCGGAAGCGGCGCTCGCGGGCGCGCTTCGTTCGCCCGGCGCCCTGGTCGAAGAGCACGACCTCGCCGGCGCTCCGGTCGATGATCCCGGCGAAGTCGCGGCCGCTGCCGATCGGCCAGCTCATGGCCGCGGCCTGCAGCCCCAGCGCCTCCTCGACGTTGGTCATCAGGTCGAGCGGGTCCTGCGCCCGGAGGTCGAGCTTGTTCATGAAGGTGAGGATCGGCAGCCCGCGCCGCGCGCACACGGCGAAGAGCTTCTTCGTCTGCGCCTCGACGCCCTTGGCCGCGTCGATCACCATGACGGCGCTGTCGGCCGCGAGGAGCGTGCGGTAGGTGTCCTCGCAGAAGTCGTCGTGGCCGGGCGTGTCGAGGATCGTGATCGCCGCCCCCTTGTAGGGGAGCTGCATGGCGGAGCTGGTGACCGAGATCCCGCGCTCGCGCTCGATCGAGAGCCAGTCGGACACCGTCCCCTGGCCGCCCTTGCTCGCCCGCACCAGCCCGGCCGTCTGGACCGCCCCGGCGTAGAGCAGCAGCTTCTCGGTGAGGGTCGTCTTCCCGGCGTCGGGATGGCTGATGATCGCGAAGGTGCGGCGGCGCCGGGTCTCCTCGGCGAGGCGACGGTCGGCCGCGGGGACGGGGGTGGTGGGGAGGCAGGCGGACATGGGGTCCTCGAGGTGCGGCGCCGGGGCGCGGCGGGCCGGGCGTGTCGTTGAGGGGGCGCTCGAGCGGCCGCGCGCAGACGCGCGCGGCGCCCCGGCTCACGGCGGCGGCGCGGCGAGCGAGGTCGAGGCGACGAGGCGGGCGCGAGGAGCTGGAGCGGTCACGGGAGAGACTATGGGGCGCGCCCCCTCCGTCGTCAAGCAACGGCCCCGCGCGCGGCAGGTCAGCCGCCGCCGCAGACGCTCGGCCGGCCGGGGTCGATCCGCTCGGCCGCGGCCAGCCCGTCGGGCGCGAGCGCCTCGAGCCGGTCGAGGAGGGCCTCGAGGCCGCGCTCCAGCTTGAGCTCCATCTCGGCGCGGTGGAGCGGCCACAGCGCGTAGATGTGGACCTGGTTGCCCGGCCGGCGCAGCGTCCACAGCTCCGGCTCGAGCGTGGCCGGCGCCATGACCAGCATGCAGCACAGGTCGGTGCCCTCGGCGAACGGGGCCGGCGGATCGCCGTTGGGGACGGTGTGGCCGGGG
Source organism: Planctomycetota bacterium (assembly GCA_023954375.1). Taxonomy (GTDB): domain Bacteria; phylum Planctomycetota; class J058; order J058; family J058; genus JAMLIC01. The sequence continues at coordinate 63,745 of JAMLIC010000004.1, read as the reverse complement.
CCGAGCCAGGTCGAGTACTCGTGCGGCAGGCGGGCCAGGAGCTTGAGCCACCGGATCGGCCAGGCCCAGCGCTCGTCGTCGCCGTCGGACGCGAGCAGGGCGCCCGGCGCCGGCATGGGCCAGGTGGGCGGCAGGCAGAGCATGAGCTCGGCGAAGCGCTGCGACGCGAGCTCGCCCGGCGTGTTCATGGGCAGGTCGCTCATGCCGGTGGTCAGGAGCGTCCACCAGTCGCGCCCCTCGCGCGGCGGGAAGGCGTGCACGTCGATGTGCACCAGGTCCGAGGCGACCTCGTGGAACACGAAGGCAGGCGCGCCCAGCGGGGCGGCCACGTGGTCGAGGAGCGCCTCGATCGCATCCGGATCGCCCTCGGCGGGCCGGAACGGCCGGGTGCGCTCGCGGTGGCGGTAGATCGGGGCGCCCGACCCGGACGTCTCCTGCGCCTCGCCCACCGGCCCTCCGTCCGCCGACCTCGCCCCGGGGGCGAGCATGGCAGCGGCGGGCGGGGCGAGCAAAGGCACCGGACCGATCATGTCCCCTCGCCTGCGCGCCTCGTCGACGCCGATCGGAGGGCGCGGACGCCCGGGCCAGGTCGACGCGCGGCTGGCCGAGGAGCGGCTCAGTCGACGACCGCGAAGACGCTGACCCCCTTGTGCGGGCCCCACGGCCTCCTGGGCCCTCCCGGCGGGTTGTAGTGCAGCTCGATCCGGCCGACGTACTCCCGCCCGTCGGCCGTGAACGGGACCTCGAAGCCGATCGGCATGGCCCTGTGATCGCGGAGGATCGCCACCGCCTGCGCCGTGATCGCCGGCGTGACCTCGGCGTTCGTCAGGCGGCGCAGCGTGCGCTTCGGGGGCGGCGTCACGCCGAGCGCCCGCTCGAGGGCGGTGACCGTCTCGCCCCCGACGACGCCGTCGACGGCGCAGCCGTGCGCCGCCTGGAACGCGCGCACGGCCTCCTCGGTCCGCGGGCCGAACACGCTGTCCGCCGCGGTCGGCGCCCCGGCCGCGGTCAGCACGCGCTGCAGCGCCATGACCGTCGGCCCGCGCGCGCCCCGGCGCAGGGTCACGCCGCGCAGGAGCGCGAGGTCCGAGGCGACGTCCGCCAGCGCGGCCGTCGCGAACAGGAGGACACAGGTGAACGCGACCAGCAGGCGGGGCATGACGACGACCTCCACCCGAAGCGTAGTCGGTGCGACGGCGGATGTCGTGGTGCGGAGCGCGCACGTGCGACGGCGGACGTCGTCGTGCCGTGCGGGGCGCGCACGTGCGACATCGTGCCGTGCGGAGCGCGCACGCGCGTCGACCCACGGCGCCCCATCCGCCGTGCGCTTCGGCCCATGGCGACCCATCCGCCGTGCGCGTCAGCCCACGGCGACCCATCCACCGTGCGCATTGGCCCCACGGCGGCCCATCCGCCGTGCGCATTGGCCCCACGGCGCCCATCCGCCGCCTCCGCACCTGGTCCAGCCGCCGACTCGCGCCCGAGCACACCACCCCGGGCGTTCGCAGCCAGAGCGTCAGGCGAGGCCGAGGAGGGCGAGGCGATGCGGCGCGAAGGCGAGGGAAGGCGGCCTCCTGGCCGCCGACCGAGCCTGAGCGGTCCGGGTGTCGCGCGAAGCGCGACACCCGGACGCACCGCAGCGCCCGCCATCCTCGGCCGCAGCCGCGATCACACCGCCGCCTCCGCACCTGGTTCCAGCCGCCGACTCGCGCCCGAGCACACCACCCCGGGCGTTCGCAGCCAGAGCGTCAGGCGAGGCCGAGGAGGGCGAGGCGAGGCGGCGCGAAGGCGAGGGAAGGCGGCCTCCTGGCCGCCGACCGAGCCTGAGCGGTCCGGGTGTCGCGCGAAGCGACACCCGGACGCACCGCCGCGCCCGCCATCCTCGGCCGATCGGGGTAGGCCGGGGGGTTGCCCCCCCAGGCCCCCCACAGATCCGGACGTGCCCGATTCGGGCATCCGGCTCCTCGGGTCACGCCTTCGCTGCGTGGCGGAGGACGGAGCGGGTCGCTCTCGCTGGCGGGAGCGGATAGCGCTCCAGCATGGCGTTGAACTTGGCCCACCCCATCCGAGCGCGCTGGGAGCGGCGGTCCAGCCACCGCCTCCAGCTGCCCCGGTAAGCGGAAGGAGGGACGATCAGTTCCAGTGATCCCGTAGAACGCAGTACTGAGCTTCCTGCGCCAGAACCTGTTGCTGCTCCTTGAGCGACCAGTGGCGGTGCCAGCGAGCACCAGTCGTCGACGGCGCTTCAGGCAGCACGGCGAAACGGCTCGCAGCCGTGTTCTTGACGACCGCCCTTCCTCGTCCGCGCCGAAGTGGCGAAAGCCGAGGAAGTCGAAGTCCTGCGGTTGAGTGCCGAAGGGTCTTCGCCCTTTCGGTGGACCGATGCCGTCGGCCGCCTGAATGCGGGACCAGGCGGGTCTTCTCGGGTGCAGGCGGCGTGGTGCATGCGAATCGCTCGAGGCGGCCTTGACCCGGCGCGTCGTTCGCAAGCGAAGACGATCACCAGGTCGTCCGCGTAGCGAGCCAGGAAGGCACTGCCTTCCAGACTGGGTCGGATCTCGCTCTCCGAACCACGTGTTCCCGCGACCGTGTGGAGGTGGAGCGTTGGCGAGGAGAGGCGAGATCACTCACGTAGCGAGTGCCTTCGTCGGGGATCTCCCGAGCGTCCCTCTTCGACCTGCCTTGAGCCACTTGTCGATCGTGCGGCGCAGCGCCGTCACGCACCCGCTGGTCGAGATCGCTCGAGGATAGACTGATCCGGGAGTCGAAGAACTTCCATGATGTCCACCTGTTTAGCCCCCGTCCATGTCGCTCCTTTCAGGGTCTGGAGCGCCTGGTGTGCTGACCGCCCGGGCCGAAAGCCATGCGAACAGTCGAAGTCCTGCTCGTAGACGGCCTCCAGCATCCTGTTCACCGCCCTCTGGAGGATCTTGTCCTCGATGGTCGGGATCCACATGGGTCAAGGTTTCTGTGCCGTCCCTTCGGGAATATTATACCACTCACCGGAGGAGCCCTGTAGGTGCCAGCGAAGCGTTCAGCAGGTTCCGGAGGTTGCCCTCCAGACCACATGCTGGGCCGCCGTCGTATCTTTGAGGCTGATGTTACGAGTGCGCCGATAGGCCCTCGTGGAGAAGTCGAAGTCGATATGGTGCGAGAGCGAGGTGAACGCCATGTCCGGGGCGTTCCTCGCCAGTTCCGCGATCCGTCGAAGTTTCGTGGAGACGGTTGCGGGGCCCTACATCCCTGCCTTCTTTCCTTCCGACGGTGCGTGAACGGCCAGTCGGCCGGCTTCTTCCCGGCGCCCCCTTCGCTCCGCGGGCTCCCTCGAGGAGGTTGCACCCCGCCTCCTCGTAACTGCTATGGGGCTCCCGGCCTCTGCTCTCCTTCCCCCTCGCTCGGTCGCCTTCGCTCGGGAGATACTGCCCTGCCGCCCTGTGTTCCGCTCCCGCGGGCACGGGCTGCGGACCCCCGCAGGCCTGGGTGTTGATGGACCGGTCCCCACGGTCCGTGAGGCGGGAGACGAGCCGGCCTCCCAGGCGTTCTGAGACCCTCGTGCACATGCCGCGGTCTACGGCCCGCCGAGCCCACGTGCTGGCATCCGTCACGTGGGTGCTGCCTTCCGCTCAGCTGAAAGCGTCGGCCCTCAGGTTGGATCTTTCAGGGCTCAATACCCGGCCTACCGCACTCCCTGTCTACGCCTCGCAGCGTCCCGTCGCCGGCCGCGCAGGACTCGGTTCCGGCGGTCGCCATCTTTGCCGGGTGGTCGCCCGGGCCTTCTGGCTTCGGGGGTCTGCCCGCTGGGGTCCGACAGGTCAGCGTGACCCTACCCGGTCATAGCGTCCTCCACTCCGACTTCGCCTGGCGCGCAACGCCGATCTGCGCCATGCTGTGGTCCAGCCGCCGTCGCGGCGCCCGAACACCTGCCCCAGGCGTTCGCAGCCAGAGCGTCGGGCGAGGCCGAGGAGGGCAGGCGAGGCGGCGCGAAGGCGAGGAAAGGCAGCCTCCTGGCCGCCGACCGAGCCTGAAGCAATCCGAGGTGTCGCGCGAAGCGCGACGCCCGGACGCCGCCGCGCCGCCATCTCGGCCACGGCCACGTCTGCGCCTGCACCTGGTCAGCCGCCGACCCCGCCCGGCCCTGCCCCGGGCGTTGCCTTGGAGCGTCAGGCGAGGCCGAGGAGGGCAGGGGCGAAGGCGGCGCGAAGGCGAGGAAGGCGGCCTCGCGGCCGCCGGCCGAGCCTGAGCGGTCCAGGTGTCGCGCGGCCGCGACGCCGGACCTGCCGCCGCCGTCGCCGGCCGCAGCCGCGATCACACCGCGCCTCCGCATGGTCAGCCGCCGACTCGCGCCCCGACCTCCCGGGCGTTCGCGGCCAGAGCGTCAGGCGAGGCCGGAGAGCGCGGGTGAGGCGGCGCGAGGCAGGGAAGGCGGCCTCGGCCGCCGACCGAGCCTGAGCGGTCGAAGTGTCGCGCGAAGCGCGACGCGGACGCACCGCCGCGCCCGCCATCTCGGCCGATCCCGGAAGCAGGCCGGGGGTTGCCCCCAGGCCCCACAGATCCCGGACATTGCCCGATTCCGGGCATCCGGCTCCTCAGGTCACACCTTCGCTGCGTGGCGGAGGGACGGAGCAGGTCGCTCTCGCTGGCAGGAGCGGATAAGCGCTCCAGCATGGCGTTGAACCCGGCCCACCCCATCAGGCGCGCTGGGAGCGGCGGTCCAGCCACCTGCTCCGAGCACCCCAGAACCCAGAAGCAGAGCGGGAGAGGGCGGTCAAGTTCCCGGTGATCCCGTAGAACGCAAGTGCCCCCGGAGCTTCTGCGCCAGGGCCTGTTGCTGCTCAGCCCAGGCGACCGGTGGCGGTGCCGGCGACGCAGTCGTCGACGGCCTTCAAGGCACGGCGGAAACGGCTCGCGGCGTGTTCTGCTGACGACCACCGCCCTTCTCGTCCGCGCCAGAAGTGGCGAAAGCCGAGGAAGTCGAAGTCCTACGGTTGAGTGCCGAAGGAGTCTTCGCCGCTCGGTGGACCAGTGCGTCGGCCGCCTGAACGGGACCAAGGCGGGTCTTCTCGGGGTGGAGCGATGGGCCATGCGAATCGCTCGGGGAGGGCAGCGCTGACCCGGCGCGCGTCGTTCTGCGAAGCGAAGACGATCACCAGGTCGTCCGCGTAGCCAGCCAGGAAGGCCTTGCCTTCCAGACTGGGTCGGATCTCGCTCACATCGAACCACAGTAATCGACCGTGTGGAGTAGACGTTGGCGAGGAGAGGCAGGAATCCTCACACCAGTGCCTTCGTCGGGATCTCAGGCGTCCCTCTTCGAAGACCCTGCCTTGAGCCACTTGTCGATCGTGCGGCGCAGCACGCCGTCACGCACCCGCTGGTCGAGGATCGCTCGGAGATGGGCGTGGTCAGGGAGTCGAACTTCCTGATGTCCACCTCGAGCACCAGCCCCGTCCATGTCCATAATCAACTCTTTCAGAGGGTCTGGAGCGCCTGGTGTGCTGACCGCTTGGGCCGAAAGCCGTACCCGAACAGTCAGGAAGTCCTGCTCGTAGACGGCCTCCAGCGCCATGGTCACCGCCCTCTGGAGGATGCGGCTCTATAGATGGTCGGGATCCTATGGGTCCGGGTTTCTGCTATGCCGTCCCCTTTGAGATATTAATACGCCTCACCGGAGGAGCCTGTAGGTGCCAGCCTTGACGTTCAGCAGGTTCCGGAGTTGCCCTCCAGACCCTTTGCATACTGGGCCGCCGTCTGGCTATCCTGCAGGAACACGTCCTTGCGAAGTCTGCCGATAGGCCTCGTGGAGGAAGTCGGGCAGTCGATATGGTGCGAGCGAGGTGAACGCCATGTCCGGGGCGTTCCTCGCCAGTTCCGCGATCCGTCAGAAGTTTCCGTGGAGACGGTTGCGGGTACCATCCTGCCTTCTTCCTTCCGACGGTGCGTGAGGCCGGCCCGGTCGGCCGGCTTCTTCCCAGCGCCCCCTTCGCTCGCGGGCTCCCCTCGAGGAGGTTGCCCGCCTCCTCGCCTGCTATGGGGGCGCTCTGACCTCCTGCTCTCCTTCCCCCCTCGGCTCGGTCTCGCCTTCGCTCGGAAGTGCTGCCCTGCTGCCCTGTGTTCGCTCCCGCGGTCGGGCTGCGGACGCCGGGCCTGGGTGTTGATGAACCGTCCCCACCGATTCCACGTGAGGGCGGGAGACGAGCAGAGCCTCCCAGGTTCCTGGGGAACCCTCGTGCACATGCCGCGGTCTACGACCCCGCCGAGCCCACGTGCCTGGCATCCGTCACGTGGGTGCTGCCTTCCGCTCAGCTGAAAGCGTCGGCCTCGGGTTGGATCTTTCGGGGCTCAATACGCGGCCTACGCACTCCCTGTCTACGCCTCGCAGCGTCCCGTCGCCGGTAGCTGCGCAAGACTCGGTTCCGGCGGTCGCCATCTTTGCCGGGTGGTCGCCCGGGCCTTCTAGCTTCGGGGTCTGCCCACTGGGTTCCGACAGGGGGTTTCAGCGTGACCCTACCCGGTCATGGCGTCCTCCCCCTCCAGGCTTCGCCTGGCGCACCAGCCGCGATCACACCGCGCCTCCGCACATGGTCCAGCCGCCGACTCGCGCCCGAGCACACCACCCCGGGCGTTCGCAGCCAGAGCGTCAGGCGAGGCCGAGGAGGGCGAGGCGAGGCGGCGCGAAGGCGAGGGAAGGCGGCCTCCTGGCCGCCGACCGAGCCTGAGCGGTCCGGGTGTCGCGCGAAGCGCGACACCCGGACGCACCGCAGCGCCCGCCATCCTCGGCCGCAGCCGCGATCACACTATGCGGCGGTGGTGGCCGCCGAGATGCGCTTCCAGTACTCCTCCGGCATGTCGTGCGCCATCTTCAGGGCGCCGTTGCAGCCGGCGAACGAGGGCTCGTCGACGTGCGTCACGTGGCCGCTGCCGAGCATCTTCACCATCGTCTCCTCGAGGACGCGCCCGAGGCCGATGATCTGCGAGCCGCCGCCGCCGAGCAGCACGTTGTTGCGCAGCCGCTCCTGGAAGTCGGGGTCGAACGACGAGATCAGCTTGTGGATCGCCGTGACGATCGGCGGGATGATCATCCGGCAGCCCTCGCGGACCTCGTTCGTGATGTCGAACATGGTCGGCTTGCCGCTGACCAGGAACTCGACCATGACCGGGTCGGTCGCGTCGCCGACGAAGGCGAACTTCTCCTTGATCTCCTTCACGTAGTGGATCGTGAAGTCCGCGTCGGGGACCTTCTTCTTCAGCAGCGCGTAGAGCTGCTGGTCGAGCCAGTCGCCGGCCGTCGTCAGCGTGATCTGGTCCTCGGCGCTCGGCATGGTGCCGTGCATGCGGCACAGGTCGACCGTGCCCGCGCCGATGTCGACGACGAGCGTGTCGTCGAGCAGGTCGAGGCCGTAGGCGACCGCGAACGGCTCGCTGCACACCATGACCGAGTCGAGGCTCGCCTTGCAGGCGTCGATCAGCGCCTGCTTGTTCTGCAGCGAGGCCCGGGCGGGCGCGCCGATCACGCCGAAGATCAGCTCGTCCTTGCGCGGCTTGGCCAGGGCGATCGCGTGCTTCACCAGGTCCTTGGCGGCCTGGAGGTGCTTGTCGAGGTCCTCCTTGCCGATCCCGGCCTCCTCGGCGGCCGTGTACTTGATCGCGCCGGACTGGAAGGGACGGTACAGGTCGAGCGAGAGGCGCTTCTCGACGGCCTCCTTGCCGAAGAGCTTGTCCTTCTTCAGCAGCTTGCGCGAGACCACGTCCTTCGGGTAACCGACGTAGCTCCAGACGCACTCGCGCACGCCGTTCGAGGCGGCGATCGACGTCCGGGAGGTCCCCAGGTCGATCCCGATGTAGAGCACGCCCTTCTTGTCCTTCCGCTCCTCCGTCGTCACGCTCTGCTGCTCCTTCACGCGTCACCGCTCCTGCGCCCTGCCCGGGACACTGGTCTCCTGGCTCGCCGGGTCGCTCGTCTCCTTCGCCTCAGCACGGCGCGCGCCGCGCCGTAGCCCTCTGCTAGAACGCCGTCTCGCCCGCCGGCGCGGGGTCACCGCTGGCCGGAATCCCCACGGCGGCGGGATTCCCCGCCGGGAAGACCAGGTCCTGCGGCGCGACCTCGAGCCCGAGCAGCTCGAGGTTCTGCACGAAGACCTCCTTGAGCAGCTCCGACTTGCGCTGGAAGTCGAGGGTGCTCGGGTCGAGGCCCTGGATCGAGTCGTAGATCGACGCGAGCCCCGGGTCGAAGCCCTTCATCTCCGCGAGCTTCCGGATCGCCTCCTCGCGCTCGGACAGCGCCTGGTTGAGCTTGGCGATGCGGAGCTCGAGCTCCTCGATCCGGGCCTCGTCGGCCCCGGCGTGCTTCGCCTTGACGTCGGCGATCACGTGCGCGAGCACCTCGGTCAGCTCGCGCTGCACGGCCGCGAGGTCGACCTTCCCGTTGGGGCCCTCGAGCTCGCCGTCGCGGGCCATGCGCTCGAACAGGTGGACGATGCGCCGCTCCATCTGCACGAAGCTCTCGTCGTCGATGACGACGACCTGCCGGACGACCCGGGCGCGCTCGTGCGCGAGCTCCGACTGGCGGCCCTCGATCTCCTCGCGGAGCGCCGCGATCTGCCGCTCGAGCTCGGCGCGCCGGCGCTCGACCTCGCCCCGCGCCGCCTCGGCCTGCATGCGGGCCGACTCGGCCTGCTCGCGGGCCGACTCGGCATGCGCGCGCGCCGACTCGGCCTGCGCCCGCTCGACCTGGAGCCGCTCGTTCTGCTGCATGAGCTGCAGCACGTGGGCGCGCGTGGCCTCCTCGACCCGCGCCCGCTCCTTGGGCGTGAGCGCCGGCGCCCCGCGGGGCCGCTCGCGCAGGACCTGGTCCACGGCGTCCTTGACGACGCGGTGGATCGTCGGCGCGTCGAGGACGCGCACGGCGTGCAGCCCGTAGCTGCGGAGCTGCCGCAGGGAGACCGTCTGCCCGCCGCGCGCCAGGAGGCGATGGATCTCGTGCGCCCCCGGGGGAGCCGGCCCCCTGGGCGGGACCTCGCCCCCGTCGTGGTCGCGCCCAAGCAACCGCTGCAGGAAGCCCATCCGACGACCGCCTCTCGCTCGCCAGGAGTCTCAGGCGGCCGCGCGCAGGCTGGGCGTCAGCGCCAGCCGCGCGAGGTCGCGCCCGATCTCCTGGACGTAGATCGGGTTCATGACGACGACGTGGTCGGGCCGCACCCCCACGAGCGCCTCGGGCGAGACGATCGGGTGGCCGGTGCCCGGCATGAAGCGCCCCTGCCGGTGCGGGTTCACGTCCACCACGCACTCGACCGGCCCGGCGTCGCCCAGCGTGGTCAGGAACGCCACCCCCTTGGAGCCCGAGCCCCACACGACGGTCCGCTCGCCGCGGGCGGCCGCCGCCCGGAGCTGCGCGCCGAAGGCCTCGAGCTGCCGCCGGCACACGTCCGAGAAGGCGGCGACGGCGGCGCGCGTCGCCTCGAGGTCGTGCTCGAGCGGCAGCGCGGGCGCCGTCGGCCCGTCGGCGGGCCGGGCCGCGAGGAGGACGTACTGGTCCGCGAACGCCAGCTCCAGCTCGGTCACCTCGAAGCCCTCCTGGCGGAAGAGGCGCGTCAGGCTGCCGGCGGTGAAGTAGCTGCAGTGCTCGTGGTAGAGGTCCCAGAAGGCGCCCTCCTGCAGGACCCGCAGGACGTCGGGCACCTCGAAGAACACGAGCACGTCGCGCCGGTCGCCGACCTGGCGGCGGATCGAGCGGATGAGCTCGCGCGGCCGCTCGATGTGCTCGAGCGTGTGGCGGCACACGATCACGTCGGCCTGGAGGTCCGCGTGGCGCTCGCCGTAGAAGTCGCGGATGAACTCCACCTGCGCGGTCGTCCTGGTGCGCTCCGGGCGGTAGCCGGGGTCGATCCCGACCCCGCGGTTGCCGCCGGCCTCGCACAGCTGGACGAGGAACTCGCCCTTGCCGCAGCCGATCTCGAGCACGGTCTTGCCGCGCACGCCCTGCCGCTCCACGAGGTCCTCGACCAGGCGCCGCGCGAACGCGTTGAACGTGCCCGAGAACGCCTGGGTCTCCTCGTAGCGGGCGGAGTACTCGAGCTTCGGGTCGAACCGCGTGCTCGCGACGAAGCCGCACGCGGGGCAGAGCGCCAGCCGCAGGTGGCCGCGCGGGTAGGCGAGCGCCTCCTCGCGGGTCGCCATCAGGATGCAGCTGTTCACCGGCACCCGGGGCACGTCGTAGAAGGCCTGCAGGCCCTGCGCGCCGCAGCACGGGCAGGCGAGCGCCTCGGGCTCGAGGGCGGGGAAGCTGGCGGGCATGGGGCGCCTCTAGATGATCTCGGGGGTGGGGAGGGGCACGATGAACTTGCCGCCGCGCCGCCGGAACTGCTCCTGCTGGGCGAGGACCTCGTCCTTGAGGTTCCAGGGCAGCAGCAGCAGGTGATCGAGGTCGCCCTCGAGCACGCGCTCGGTCGGGTGGATCGGGATGCGGACGCCGGGGATGACCTTGCCGTGCTTGTGCACGTTGCGGTCGACCGCGAGCTCCACCGTCTGCGCGTCCACCCCCAGGTAGTTGAGGAGGATCGTGCCCTTGGCGGGGGCCCCGTAGGCGCCGATCCGCCGCCCCTGCCGCCGCAGCTCGTCGAGCATGCCGCGCAGGTCGGCGCGCAGGGCCTGCACGCGCGCGGCGAAGTCCTGGTAGTAGGCCGCGCCGTCCACGCCGAGGCGCCGCTCCTCGGCGAGCAGCGCCTCGACCGTCGGCCGCGGCGCCGGCACGAGCTGCACGAAGAGCCGGAGCGACCCGCCGTGCGTCGGCAGCCGCTCGACGCGGGTCAGGTGCAGGCCGTGGCGCGAGAACAGGGCGTCGAGCGCCGTGACCGAGAAGTAGCACAGGTGCTCGTGGTAGATCGTGTCGAACTCGCGCTTCTCGACCAGGTCGACCACGTAGGGGCACTCGATCACGGCCACGCCCTCCTCGCGGAGCAGGCGGGCGATCCCGTGGACGAAGCCGTTGAGGTCGGCCACGTGCGCGAGGACGTTGTTGCCCAGGACGACGTCGGCCCGGAGCCCCTGGTTCCTCAGCTCCTCGCCCAGGGCGCGGCCGAAGAACGCGCAGATGGTGCGGATCCCGCGGCGCTCGGCCTCGCGGGCGGGGCCGGCGGCCGGGTCGATCCCCAGGACCGAGATCCCGCGCGCGACGAAGTTCCTGAGCATGTAGCCGTCGTTGCTGGCCACCTCGACGACGAGGCTCCCGGGCCCGAGGTGGCGCTCCTCGATCAGCGCCTCGGCGCTGCGGCGGCAGTGCTCGAGCCACGAGTCGGAGAACGAGGAGAAGTAGGGGTAGTCGTCGCAGAAGAGGACCTCGGGCGGGACGGTCTCGAGGATCTGCACGAGCGAGCAGTGGGCGCAGAAGGCCACCTCGAGCGGGAAGCGCCGCGCGCCGCGCGGGCCGTCGAGCTCGTCCGGCGTGACGAACCCGTCCGAGAGGGGCATGTCGCCGAGGTCGAGGACGGGGCTCAGGCCGGGGAAGGCGCAGGAGCGGCAGCGCGCCTCGCGGCAGCGCGCCTCGAACGCGCCCGCCCGCCCGGCCTGGTCGCGCGCCGGCGTCACGCGGCCTCCCGGCCGCCCTGCTCGGCGGCGCGCCAGCGCAGGTCGGGCATCAGCCGCCCGTCGGCCATCAGCTTGCGCACGTGCGCGACGCGCTGGTAGCGGTCGCCCTCGAACTCGTCGAGGCGCAGCCCGTTCTGCTGGTAGGCCGCGTGCAGCTCCTCGATCCCCTTCTTCACCGTCCAGCGGGGGCGGAACGCGTCGAGGACGCGCTGCGCCTTCTCGCAGTTGACGAAGTAGTTGCGCTTGTCGGCCGAGGCGCCCGGGGTCATCTCGATCACGCTCTCCGGCACGACCTCGCCCACGAGCCGGGCCACCTGCCGGATGCGGTAGTTCTCGGCGGTGTGGCCGATGTTGAACGCCTCGTTGTGGACGCGCTCGCGCGGGGCCCGCAGGGCGGCGACGAACGCCATCGAGATGTCCTCGACGTGCACGAGCGGGCGCCAGGCGGAGCCGTCGCTCTTGAGGTGCACGCGGCCGGTGGTGAAGGCCCAGGCCGTCAGGTTGTTGACCACGAGGTCGAAGCGCAGGCGCGGCGACATGCCGTAGGCCGTGGCGTTGCGCAGGAACGTGGGCGAGAAGCCGTAGTCGGCCAGCTCGGCCAGGTCGCGCTCGGCGAGCACCTTCGACTCGCCGTAGGGGGTCACCGGGTTGAACGGCGCCTCCTCGGTGAGGAACTCGTCCTGGGCGGCGCCGTAGGTGCTGCACGACGACGAGAAGACGAAGCGCTCCACGCCGGCCTTCTTGGCGGCGCGGGCGAGGCGGACCGTGGCCTCGTGGTTGATCGCGAAGGTCAGCGCCGGGTCGAGGTCGCCCAGCGGGTCGTTCGAGAGGCCCGCGAGGTGGACGATCGCGTCGAACCCCTCGAGGTCGGCGCGGGTCACCTCCCGGATGTCCTTGATGATCGCCGGCACGCCGGGCGGCGAGCCGCCGAAGGTGCAGGCGCGGTAGAGGTCGGAGTCGAGCCCGACGACCTCGAACCCCTCGCGCAGCATCATCGGCGTGAGGACCGCGCCGATGTAGCCGAGATGACCCGTCACCAGAACGCGCACGGCGCCTCCCTCCGGTCGCGAGTCACGAGCGCGACCGTTGGTCGTCGCCCGGCCGCAACCCCGGGACCAGGCCGCGACCGCCGCCACGACGGCGCGAGGCCCGCGAGGTCAGGGCGGAACCGCCCGGCGGCGCGGAATCCGCCCCACCCCGCGCCGCCGCGGGCGCCCGGCGGTCCCCCTCGGAGGTCTCGCGCGCGCCACGCGGCCAGGCCCCCCGGCGGGAGGGACACCCCCGGCACGTGGCGTGCGCGCCGCCGGGGTCGACGCCGGAGGTGTCCTCGTGGTGCATCCCCCCACGCCCAGCGCGCCCGATGCCGGGCGCCGAGCCTTCCCGCGGGAGTTCGACCCCCGCGCCGCGGGCCTCGCGGCGGCGCTCGTCGCCCTCGCCGGCTGCGGCGGCGGCCCGCCGCGGGCGTTCTCCCCCGAGGATGCGCGCCCCGACCCGCGCCGGACCCACGCGAAGGTGGTGGCCCGGAGCGGCGTCCCCAGCCCGACCCCGCAGCTCGATGCGATGGCCGCCGCGCTCTCGCGCACGACGCCGGAGCTCGGGCTCGAGGCGCTCCTCGCCGGCCACGAGGACCGGCTGCAGCCGGGCGACCAGGTCCAGGTCACGTGCCTGTCCCTGCCCGAGCTCAGCGGGCTGCGCACCGTCGGCCAGGACGGCCGGGTCGAGGGGCCGGTCGAGCTCATCACCGCGACCGGCCTGACGCCGAAGGAGCTGGCGGCGCGCATCGAGGCGCAGCTCGCCTCCACCTACACCCAGCGCGGCACGCACCAGGTGAGCGTGCGCCTCATCGAGCGCTCCGGGCGCACCGTCGAGGTGATCGGGCGCGTGGGCGCGCACGCCGCCGGGCAGGGCGGGGCGGGCGCGGCGGCGATGACGACCGTCTACCCGCTCCCGCTCGACCGCTCCATGGGCGTCTACGAGCTCCTGTCGCTCGCCCACGGCGCCGCCGCCGACGCGGACGTCGACCGCCTGCTGCTCCTGCGCCAGCGGGGCAAGCCGTCGCCCGGCGGAGCGAGCGGCCCGGTCGTCTACCACTTCAGCGTGCGCGAGCTGGTCGACGCGCAGCTCGCCGGGAGAGAGGCCTGGCTGCTCGCGGGCGACCAGCTGATCGTGCCGCGCCTCCCCGACGTCTTCGTCTACGGCGAGGTCGTGGCGCCGGGGCGCTACACGTGGCGGCCGGGGCTGACCGTGGCGTCGCTCCTCCTCATCGCGGGCGGCGCCACCCCCGAGGCCGACCCGCTCGGGGGGCTGATCTTCAGCGAGGACGCCGAGCGGCCGGCCGCCCCCGGCGACCCGCTCGACCCCGCGCAGGTCCTGTTCGTGCCGCAGGTGCAGCGGGTCTATGTCGTGGGCCCCGGCGTGAAGAACAACGGGCCGCTCGTCCTCCCCGCCGGCGGCATGTCCGCGGTCCAGGCGATCTCCGAGGCCGGGTGGTTCACCCAGTTCGGCAAGCCGAGCGGCGTGAAGATCTTCCGCCGCGGCGACGAGGGGCGGCGCGTCACGATCGACGTGCCCGTCGACGACGTGCTCGACGGCGACCGCGACGAGCGCGAGTTCCTGCTCCAGCCCGGCGACCACATCTTCGTCCCGGAGGGCATGTGGTGAGCCAGGCCTCGCTCGACCCGCTCGATGACCCGTCGGCCGCGCGCCGCAACGTCCTCCGCGTCCTGGCGGTGTTCCGCCGGCGGGGCTGGATCCCGGTCCTGGCGTCCGGGATCGCGGTCGCGGCGCTCGCGGCGCTCTCGCTCATGAAGCCGCCGACCTACACCGCCTCGGGCCTGGTGCAGCTCGGCCTGTTCTCGCCGGCCGGACTCGACCCGCGCTCGCCAGCCGCCATGGCGATGTTCGAGACGCACCACCAGCTCCTCACCAGCCACGTGGTGGTCGACCGGGCGATGGAGGCCTTCGGCTACGAGCTCGCCGAGGGGCCCGAGCGGCAGGACCAGCGCGACGAGTTCCTCTCGGCGCTCACGATCTGGCCCATCAAGGACACCTTCCTCATCCACGTCGAGGCGTCCACGACCGACCCGCGGCGGTCGGCGGCCGCCGTCAACACGCTCATGGACGCGTTCATCCCCTTCAGCGAGGAGTTCCTGGCCTCGCGCGAGGTCCTGCGCGAGCAGCAGCTGCGCCGCGACGAGCGGCGGCTGCTGGAGCTGCTGCGCGAGGCGGAGGAGCGCCAGAAGGACCTCTACGAGCGCACCGGATACCACAACTTCGACGCCCAGCGCGCGTCGCCGCTCGTCCGCACGCAGGACCTGCAGGGGCGGCTCACGGCGATCCAGCTCGAGCGGGCGCTGGCCCAGACGGAGCGCTCGTCCTACGAGCAGCGCGTCCAGCAGATCGCGAACACGCCGGAGATCGAGCAGCTGGCCGGCCTCGGCGGCAACGACCCGCTGCTCCAGGCCCGGCGCGAGCTGATCGCCGAGCTCAACGTCCGGCTGGCCAACCTGCGCGCGCACGTGCCGCCCGAGAAGCTCGAGCAGCTGGTCGAGTACCGCGAGGCCGAGGCCCAGCTCGAGTCGGCGCGCCGCGGCTTCCGCGAGCTCCTCAGCGCGGCCGCGCGGGCGCAGATGGCCATGCACGCCCAGCGCGAGGCGGCCCTGCTCGCGCAGGAGCGGGAGCTGGGCGAGCTGATCGCCACCGAGCGCAACACGGTCTCGAGCCTGAACCAGCTCGAGGGGCAGTACCGCGCCGTGCTCCGCCAGATCGAGTTCTGCGAGCGCGAGCTGGACATCGTCCGCAACGAGCTGCGGCGGATCGAGTCGCGCACGGTCGGCGGCACCGGGGCGATGGTCGTCAACGCGGCCCAGCCGCCGACGAAGCCCAAGCCCCGCGTGGGCGCGCTGAACCTGATCGGCGCGGCCCTGGCCGTGTTCGTCATGGGCCTCCTCGGGCTCGTGCTCTGGGACCACCTCGACGACGAGGTCATGCGGCCGGAGGACCTCGAGGACACCGGCGTGCCGCTGCTCGGGCAGGTGCCGCGCCTCGACCTGACGGCCGTGGACGAGCTCACGCACCTGCGCGGCTCGTCGTGGGCCGCCGAGGCGCTGGGGCTCATCCGCACGAACCTCGCCGTGGCCTCGGGCGGGCTGCGCCAGGGGGCGCTCCTGGTCACGAGCGGCGCCGCCGGCGACGGCAAGAGCTTCTTCAGCCTGAACCTGGCCACCGCGCTGGCGCGGACCGGCGGGCGCACGCTGTTGATCGAGGCCGACATGCGGCGCCCGCGCATCCGCCCGCTGCTCGTGCTCGACGACCGCGACGACGGCCTGTCGGACGTGCTCGTGGGCGAGGCGCCGCTCGAGGACGTCGTCCGCGAGACGGAGTTCGACGGGCTCGACTTCCTCCCCAGCGGCCCGTGCCCGCTGAACCCGGCCGACGTCCTCCTGCGGCCGGAGCTGGAGGCGCTGCTCCGGACCGCGCTCGAGCGCTACGACCACGTCGTGATCGACGGGCCCCCGGCGCGTCCGCTCGCCGACGCCAGCCTCCTGGCGCGGCACGTCCACGGCGTCGTCCACGTGGCGCGCGTCGGCGCGTCCCGGCGCAGCATCGTCCGCCAGGGCCTCGAGCAGATCCAGGCGGTCGGCGGGCGCAACCTCGGCCTCGTCCTCAACGACGTGACGCCCGAGGACGACCCCGCCTTCCGCTACGACGGCTACGCGCCGGCCCGCCCCGCGGGCGGCGACCCGGTCCCGGGCGGGTTCTTCGTCGTCCTGCCGCAGGTGCCCGACGCCGTCGCCCCGCCGCCGCCCGCCGGGCGGGCGTCGGCGTGACGGGGCGGCCCGTCGGGGCGGCGCGTCTCCGCGGGCTCGCTCCGGCGCACGACCATCGCCGGCGACCCGCGTGAGCGACGCCCGGCGCCGCGCGCGCGAGCGGGCGTCGCTCGACGACGCGGGCGACGTCGCCGCGCGGGCCCGGGCGCTCGTGGAGCGCCTGCGGGCCGGCGCCCTGGCCCCCGCGCGGCTGCGGCTGGCGGCCTACCTCGGCCACGCGCCCGCCCGCGCGGCCCTCGGGCTCGCCGCGCCGGCGCCGCTCTCGCTCGCCCCGCCGCGCGGGCTCGACCCGCCGCCCGACCCGGAGCACGCCCCCGCGTGGCTGGCCATGCGGATCGTCGATCACTGGCTGGCCGAGTGGGCCGCCTTCGGCGACGAGGTCCCGGTCGCCGCCGCGCTCGCCGTGGGCCGCCGCGCGCTGGCGGACCTCGCGCCGCCGCCCGACGCGCGCGCGCGCATGGCGGCGGCGCTCGACGCGGTCCAGGCCTGGGTCGACGCCCCCGGCCCGCCCGCGGCCGAGGGCTGCGCGCGCGCCCTGCGCCTCGCCTGGCCCGGCTTCCCGCCCGTCGACCCCCGCACCGGGCTGCGCGCCCGCCTCCTCGAGCTCTTCCCGGGGGTCCCCGAGGCGCTCCTCGAGCGCCTCGTCTTCCTCCCCGCCGCGGCGCCCGTCGCCGCGCCCGCGGAGCCCGGTCGCCGCGCCACGATGATCGGCCGCTGGCTCGACGACGCCGTCCTCGCCTGGGGCACGGCCTGGGTGCGTGACGCGGTGGTCGAGGGCGTCGTTCCGTGGGCGCTGGGCGGGGGATGAAGGGTCAAGGACTCACCACGGAGGGCACGGAGGGAACGTGGAGCTGGTGGCTCTCCGGGAGCTCTCCTCCGCGTCCTCCGTGTCCTCCGCGGTCGATCCTGACCGGGCCGAGGGCGGGTCCCATGGGCGGCCGGGGCGTGCTCTCACCCCGCCGGGCGCGGCTCCACCTGCTCGAACGTGCACTGCCGCGGCGCCTTGTCGGGGCGCCAGCGGAGGAACTTCGTCCCGTGGCGGAACCGGCCGCCGCTCCAGTGGTCGTAGCGCACCTCGACCACCAGCACGGGGTCGAGCGGCTCCCACTCCGTCGAGCGCTCCGTGGCCCAGCGCGACGGCCCGCCCGGCGCGTGGCCGGTGAAGCCCGGGGGCTTCCTGAGCGCCTCCAGCCGCCCGGTAAGCTCGGGCTTGTCCTTGCGCGGCATGGTCGAGCAGAAGCCGACGTGGTGGAGCAGGCCCGCGTCGTCGTAGAGGCCGAGGAGGAGCGACCCGACCAGGCCGCCCCTGGACGCGTAGCGGAACCCGCCCACGACGCAGTCCGCCGAGCGCATACGCTTGACCTTCTGCATGCCGTCGCGCTCCCCCGCGCGGTAGTCGAGGTCGCGCCGCTTCGCCACGACGCCGTCGGTGTCCGCGGCGCCCGGGGTGTCGAGCCAGCGCTGCCCCTGCGCCCGGTCGGTGGACGTCGGGCAGAGCCGGAAGGCGCCGGGCCCCTCGATGCCCGGCAGGGCGGCCCGCGCCGCCGCGGCCTCGAGCGCGGCGCGCCGCTCGTCGAGCGGCGCGCCGAGGAGCGGGCGCCCGTCGACGACCAGGGCGTCGAACAGGACGATCGCGGCGGGCAGCTCCGCGGCGAGCTTGCGGACACGGCTCTCCGCCGGATGGACGCGCAGGAGCAGGTCGTCAAACGAGAAGCCGCCGTCGTGCCGCTCGCCGGCCTCCCGGGACGTGGGCGCGTCCGCCGGGGCCGGCGCGTCGCGGGGGGTCGGGACGACGATCTCGCCGTCGAGGACGAACCGGTCGAGCGGCAGGCGGCGCGTCGCCTCCTCGAGCTCGGGGAAGTAGCGGCCGAGCGGCAGGCCGGCCTTCGACTGCAGGACGACCCCGTCGCCGTCGCGGTAGACGAGCACACGGAAGCCGTCCCACTTGGGCTCGTAGCGCCACTGCGCCCCCTCGGGGAGCCGGGCCACCAGCTTCGCCTCCATGGGGGCGAACGGCGGCCGGACCGGCAGGTCGATCTTGGGCCAGGGGGGCATGGGGCTCCTCGTCTCGCGCGGCCGTCGATGATGCCGCGGCCTCGCCCCGCCGACAGGGCCTGCGAGCGGCGCCGCGCCCCCCGGCCGCGCCCCTGCAAGCCTCGTCGTGGCAGGGGCGCCCGGGGATGTCCGACCCATGCGTTAGGGTTTGGTTCGCCTCGGGAAGCCATGGAGAGACGATGAACAGGATCGGCCCCTACACGATGAGCCCCGCCCCGGCGCCCGGCGACCGGCGGCACCCGCCGACGGAGCGCGGGGCGCTCCCGCGACGTCGCGACCGCCCGCGCCGGCCCGGCCGCGGCCGCGACCCGGTCGGCGGGCGACCGGAGCGTCCGCTCGGCCCGCTCGCGCTCCCGATGCCCTCCCCGACCGCGCACGTCGAGTCGCTCGACGACGGCGCGCTGCAGGTCCGTGACCACCTGTCGAAGGAGGGGCTCGGGACGTTCCTCGTGCGCACCGGGGAGCTGGTGCGTGACGGGCTCCTCGAGCCCCCGGCGTGGTTCGGCGCCAGCCTGGCCGACGGCACGAGCGTGCGCTTCGACCGGGGCGAGGGCGACGAGGCGCCGGCGCGCCTCGCCGACGGCATGGAGCACATGGGGCGCAGCATCCTCGAGGGCCGGGTCGACCCGCGCTCGGTCGCCTTCTCGCTGGACTGCGGCTGCGGCGTGCTCGTCGAGCGCCGGGCGTGATCGAGGGGGGCTCCGCTCCTCGGGCGCCGCCACGGGCGGGCGCGCGCGCCCGTCGGGTGAGCGGTCAGGCCCCGCCCGTGGGCGCCAGGTGCGGCGGCGGACCGGCCGTCGGCGGCTCGGTCGGGACCGGACCGGAGGAGGGCGGCGAGTCCGCCTCCGGCGTGACCGGCGCGCCGCGACCGATCGACGCTGCGCCTGCGTCCGCGCCGCCCGCTCCGCTGGCGGCGCGGGCGCCTCCTCCGGCGGGCGCCTCGGCCACCGCGCGGAGGGTGCGGACCCACCGGCGCTCCGCCCCGCGCACGGCGTAGACGGCGTAGATGGGCAGCTTCCAGAGGAGGTACCCGGGCACGCCGATCAGCAGCCGACGGGCCGGCAGGACCTCGCGTCCGAGGCGCCACCAGGCCACGCCGACGCCGAGCGCCAGGGCGATCAGCCCGGCCCCCGCCAGGGCCAGGGGGAGGGTCCACCCGACCGCCGCGGCCAGCCCGGCCGTGGCCGCCAGCAGGAGGGTGAGGAGCGCCAGGGGCGGCACGGCGAGGTCGAGCGCCTGCGCGAAGAGGTCGACGCGGCGCTGGGCCACGGCCTCGCGCAGGAGGCGCGGCGCGTGGCTGCGGAGGACCGCGAGGTGACCGTGCTCCCAGCGGGTCCGCTGCGCGGCGGCCGCGTCGGATCGATCCGCGAGGCGGCTGCTCACGTGCGCCCGCACGCAGGCGAGCGGCGGGCGGCCGCGCAGGGCCAGCTCCACGCCGACGAGGAGGTCCTCGACGAGGTGGCTCCCGCCGAGCGGCCCCTGGGCGACGAGGGCCCAGGGGAAGGCCATGCCGCTGCCGGTGAGCTGGCAGGGCAGCCCCAGGACGGCCAGCGCCCGGGGGCGGACGCGGTTGCGCACCAGGAACGCGAGCGCGGAGGTGGCCGAGCGGGCGCTGCCGTCGGCCGGCGTGAGCACGTAGTCGGCCTGGATCGGGTGGCCGGTGCAGACGGCGTGGCCGGCGAGCGTCAGGGCGGCGCCTGGCGACAGGCGGCAGTCGGCGTCGACGATCACGACCGCCTCGGGCGGGTCGTGGGCGAGGGCCGCGACGCCGCAGGCGAGCGCGTGGCCCTTGCCGCGGCGGGTGGGGTCGTGGCGCTCGATCACCTCGGCGCCGGCGGCGCGGGCGATCGCGGCGGTCCGATCGCGGCAGTTGTCGGCGACGACGAGCAGGCGGTCGTCCGGCCGCAGCTGGCGGCGGAGCTCGAGGACGGTGGTCCCGATCCCGGCCTCCTCGTCGTGGGCGGGGACGAGGATCGCCACGCGGCCGGGCGCGCGCGAGGGCAGGCGGCAGCGCCCGCCCGACAGCGCCCCGAGGACGCACTCGCAGGCCGCCACGAGGGCGAGGACCAGGAGGACGACGGCGGCGAGGGTCAGGACGACCAGGCCGGCGGTCCCGGCGGCGAGCGCGACGGCGACGGTGACCTCGAGCGCGTCGAAGGCCAGGAGGTTCATGTCGGCACCACCACCCTCTCCTCCCCGTGCGTCGCGCCCGCCGGCCCGGGCCCCTCGGCTCCCCGCGACCGGTCCGACCGGAGCGGGTCAGGCCGCGGCGCGAGCGGGCGGAGCTCCCGCCTCCCGGGCGGGGGCCGCGCCGCCGCCCTCGGTGGGGTCGCTCGACCGCCGTCCGCGCTCGCGCGCGACGCAGTCGCGGAAGAGGTCTCCCAGCCGCACGGCGATCCGCTCGGCGTCGTGGCGGGCGCGCACCCGCTCCCGCCCCGCGCGGCCCATGGCGTCGAGGGTCGACGGGGCGGCGAGGAGGGCCTCGCGCATGGCCTCGACGAGGGCGTCGACGGAGCCGGCGGGGACGAGCCACCCGCAGTCCGGGGTCACGAGCTCGGGGATCCCGGCGACGTAGGTGCTGATCACCGGGCGCCCGAGGGCGAGGGCCTCCATGACGCCGACGGGCAGCCCCTCGGCGAAGCTCGGCAGGACCATGGCGCGGGCGGCCTGCAGCTCCTCGCGCACGCGCTCGCCGCTGGCCCAGCCGGTGATCTCGACGTGCCGCTCCAGGCCCTCGCGGCGGAGCCTGGCCTCGATCGGCTGGCGCAGCTCGCCGTCGCCGACGAGCACCAGCCGCAGGTCCACCCCCTCGCGCACGAGCCGGGCGGCGGCCTCGACGAGCAGGAGCTGCCCCTTCTGCTCGCAGAGGCGCCCGACGCACACGAGGCGCGGCGCGCGCGGGGCGGGGACGTGCGGGGCCTCGAGGAAGGAGGCGTCGACGCCGCAGTGCACCACCTGCACCTTGCGCCAGTCCTCCGGCGCGCAGCGGCGGTAGAGCTGGCTGCGGCCGAAGCTGCTCACGCCGGCCACGAACTCGGCGCGGCGGATCTTGTCCGCCAGCGCGAGCAGGTCCGGCTTGTCGAACTCCTCGGGGCCGTGCGCCGTGAAGCTGAACGGCGGCCCGCCGAGGGCGTGGCAGAGCATGGCCACGGTGGCCGGGTTCGTCCCGAAGTGCGCGTGCACGTGCTCGACGCCCCTGGCGCGCAGCTCGCGCCGGAGCAGGCAGGCCTCGGCCAGGTAGACGAGGTGCAGGAGGAGGCCGCGGTCCGACCGCCAGCCGACCCGGACGGCGAGCCCGAGCGCGCGCGCGAAGGCGAGCGGCCTGGCGAGCGCGCAGGCGGCCGTCGCGGCGAGGATCGCCGGGAGCCCCTGCTCGAGCAGGACGCACGTGCGCCGCCGCTCCTCGAGGTCGCGGGCGTCGACGAGGCGCCCCTCCAGGGAGCGGATCGAGAAGCGCTCGACCGGGACGCCGCGGGCCTCGAGGCCGACGATCTCGCGGCGGATGAACGTGTGGCTCCCCTTGGGGTACTGGTTGACGAGGTACGCGATGCGCGCCGTCGACGCTCCGGTCGTCACCGCCCGGGGCGCCTCGACCGCGTGGCCGGCGCCCGCCTGGCCAGCGACCGTCTGGCCGGCGGCCGCCTCGCCCTCGCCCTCCCGTCCTGCCTCTCGCATGCCTCGTCCTTCTTCTGCCCGGCGGCGCCGCCGCGACGCCGGGCCCGTCCTGTCCGGGCCGTGGTGGTCACGCGAGGGCGCGCGCCTCCGGAGTCCGGGGTCCCGCGCGCGCTCGCGCGTGTGGGAGTGACTCGCTCGGCGGCCCCAGCCCGCCCCTCGCGAGCGGCGTTCCAGGCGGCGCGGGCGCGCCGGCCGCGGCTCAAGCCGCGTCGCGCGAGCGCTCCGACGCCGGCGGCCGGTCCGGTGTGGCCGCCCGGAGGGTCCGGGGCTGGGTCCCCGCGCCGGCGTCCTGCCCCCCGCCGACGGAGGGCGACGCGGCGGGCGTGGTCCGCCGCCGCCGCCGGGCGTCGAGCCACTGGCGCGCGAACAGGGCGAGGAAGCGGGGGTCCTCGACCAGGTAGCGGCGCCAGAGGCGCGTCGGCTCCATGAGCAGGCGCCAGGCCCACTCCAGCCCGGCGCGCTGCATCCACGGCGGCGCGCGGCGGACCATGCCGGCGGCGAACTCGAACGAGACGCCCACGCCGATCGACACCGGCGCGCCGGCGTCGAGCCGCCAGCGGTGGATCCACTTCTCCTGCTTGGGCGCCCCGAGGCCGACGAACAGGACGTCCGGCCGGGCGGCGCGCACCTGCTCGAGGACCCGCCGGTTGGCCGCCGGATCCCGGTCGAAGCCGAGCGGCGGCGACTCGACGCCGCACACGAGCAGGCCCGGATGGCGGGCGGCGAGCACCTCGGCGGCGCGCTCGGCCGCGCCCAGGCGCCCGCCCAGGAAGAAGAGCCGGTAGCGCCGCCTGGCGGCGACCCCCGCGAAGCGGATGAACAGGTCGGAGCCGGAGACCTTCTCCCGGAGCGGCGTGCCGAGGAGGCGGCTCGCCCAGAGGAGCGGCATGCCGTCGGCGAGCACCAGGGCCGCCTCGGCGTAGACGGCCCGGAACTGCGCGTCGGCCTGCAGCTTGACGAGGTGGTCGACGTTGGGGGTGACCACGTACTCGGGGCGGCGGCGCGCGATCAGGTCCTCGATGCGCGCGATCGCCTCGTCCATCGTCACGTCGTCGATGTGCGCGCCGGTCAGCTCGACCCGCGGCGCGGGCAGCCGCGCCGGCCGCGCCGCGGGGGCGAGGTTCTTCACGCCCGTCGGGGGGGTCTCTCGCGAGCTCAGGCGGAGCATCTCAGCACGCCCCGCGGCCGGAGAGCACCGCCGGGATCGTCCTCACGAGGAGCATCACGTCCATGCCGATGCTGCGGCGGCGGGCGTACTGCAGGTCGAGGTCGACCTGCTGCTCGAACGAGAGCAGGTTGCGGCCGCTGACCTGCCACAGGCAGGTGATCCCCTGCTCGACCTCCAGCCGCCGGCGGTGGCGCGGCTCGTACTGCGCGACCTCCTCGGGGATCGGCGGGCGCGGCCCCACGAGCGACATGTCGCCCGCCACGACGTTCCACAGCTGCGGCAGCTCGTCGAGGCTGAAGCGCCGCAGGGCGCGCCCGACGCGGGTCACGCGCGGGTCGGCGCTCAGCTTGAAGCGCAGCGGGTCGTGGACGGCGTCCGCCTGCGCGCTGGCCTTCACCGCGGCGCGGCGCGCCTCGGCGTCGACGACCATGGAGCGGAACTTCCAGAAGCGGAACTCGCGGCCGTCCTTCCCCACGCGGGTCTGGAAGAAGAAGACCGGCCCGCCGTCCTCGAGCTTGATCGCCAGGGCGATCAGCGCGAACAGCGGCGCGAGGAGGAGCAGCAGCGCCACGCCGAGGACCAGGTCCATGGCGCGCTTGAAGGCGAGGTAGACCCCGCCGTTGACGAAGGGGTCGTCGAACGACTCCGGCAGGATCGCGACCGGGAGCTCGTCGAGGATCGGCTTGACGAGCCCGCCGGGCGGCCGCGGGTCAGGCATGAGGACCGGCGCGCGCCCCGGGTCGGGGGTCGGCGTCAGCCCGGGGGAGCCGGCGAGGGGCGACGCGCCGGTCGCTCCGGGCGGCGCCGCGTCGGTCGGCTGGAGCGTTGGTGGAGGGGGCGGCGGCGCGCTGGCGCCGTGGCTGAGGGACCGCCCGTTCGTGTTCGCCGCGTTCGAGCCCATACTCGTCACCGTCGGCTGAGGGTTGGTGTCGGGCCGCCGGTCGCTCGTACGCGTCCGGCGGCGCGGCGCTTCAACGCAACGGGGGCTCCACCGGGTCGCTCCGCGCGCGGGCCGTTCGGTTTGGGTCAGGGTCGGCGGCGGGTGGGCGCGCGTGGCTCACGGCGGGCCTTCGCCGCGGGCCCTACGCCAAGGGGCGGGAGCGACGGCGGGTCCGCTCGCCGCCACGTCCCCGGGGGGGACCGTGGACTTTCTCTCCCGCGAGGGCGTGGTGCCCCACGGGGGCCGGCGACGCCCGAAGAGGAGGTCGACGCGCGCGGCGGCGGATGCGCCCGGGCCAGCGGCGGCGGCCCAGCGGCATGCGCGTCGCCTGGAGGGGCCCGGACGGGAAGTGTGCCTGATGGTCCAAGAGGACCATGACGCCGGGGGCGCGGAGGAGGCAGAGAGCAGGAGGAGGGCGCCCTCCTCGTGCCTCGCGCCCCCCTGCGTCCTCGCCCCGGGGCTCACGGTGCGGAGGACCCACGACGCCGACGGAGGTCGCGCCATGAACCGCATCGCGGTCGTGATCCTCAACTACCGGACGCCCGACCTCGCGCTCGAGGCGCTGGCGTCGGCGGCCGCGCAGGCGGGCCCCGACGACGCCCTCGTCGTCGTCGACAACGAGGGCGGCGACGACGCCCTGGCGCGGATCCGCGCCGGCGCGGCGGCGCGCGGGCTCCAGGGCGTCCGCCTCGTCGCGTCACCCGTGAACGGGGGCTTCTCCGCCGGGAACAACCTCGGCATCCGCGCCGTGCGCGCGCGCGCCTACCTGCTCCTCAACAGCGACGCGACCCTGCGCCCGGGCGCCCTCGAGCGGCTCTGGCAGACCCTCCAGGCCGACCGGGCCGTGGGGCTCGTGAGCCCGCGGCTCCTCGCGCCGGACGGGACGCCGCAGGCGAACTGCTTCCGGCGGCACACGCCGGTGAGCGAGATGCTCCAGGCCGCGCGCACGGGCCCGCTCGACCGCCTCCTCGCCGGCTGGACCGTCGCCGGCGCGGACGGCGGCCTGGAGCCCGAGTGGACCTCCTTCGCCGCGGTGCTGCTCCGCCGCGAGGTGATCGAGCAGGTGGGGCTGCTCGACGAGGGCTTCTTCATGTACTTCGAGGACGTGGACTACTGCCTGCGCGCGCGCGCCGCCGGCTGGCGCATCCGCCACGAGCCCCGCGCCGAGGTCGTCCACCTGCACGCCGCGTCGTCGCAGCTCGAGGCGCTCTCCGCCGCGCGGCGGCGCCGGCCCCCCTACTTCTACGCCGCGCGCCGGCGCTACTTCGGCAAGACCCTCGGCCCGGCCGGCCCCCTGGCCGCCAACACCCTGTGGACGGTGGGCCGCGCGGTCGCCTGGGCCCGCGAGGCGGTCGGGACCAAGGCCCCGCACACGGTCGAGCGCGAGCTGCGCGACGTCTGGCTGGGTTGAGCGCCGGTCACTTCGACTCCGGCGGAGCGCACCAGGCCCGTCCTCGAACCCGCTGACCTCGAACCCGCTGACCTCGAACTCGCTGGCCTCGAACCCTATGGCCTCGCGGTGCAACGAGCGAGGCACGGGTCGTCGCCGTCCTCGACCTCGGTCGCCTCGCCCGTCCTCTCCGCGCGCGCTCGGCCGTCTTCGCATGGAGCCGAGCCGCCTCCGAGCACACCTCACCGCGCCTTCGCAGCGAGAGCCCCAGGCGAGGCCGAGGAGGGCGAGGCGCTGCGGCGCGAAGGCGAGGGAAGGCGGCCTCCTGGCCGCCGACCGAGCCTGAGCGGTCGGGGCGCCGCGCGCAGCGCGGCGCCTCGACGCACCGCAGCGCCCGCCATCCTCGGCCGCAGCCGCTATGTCGTATTGTGGCGGTAGGCGCCCCACTTCGAGTCGTACGCGTCGCGCAGGTGCGTCGGCTCGGTGAACGGCACGCGCGTGACCTCCTCGCCCGCGCCGGACCAGCCCACGACCTCGTCCCCCTCGACCGCGAAGCGCTCCACGATCCGGTCCTGCGAGCCGAAGAGGATCATGGCGCCCAGGAGCGTCCGGTCCTCGCGCGCGCCGCGGTAGAGCCGCTTGGCCTCCTCGACGCCCGGCCCGAACATCTGCTCGAGGATCCCCGTGGGGACGTGCAGCGGCGGGATGTAGTAGACGTTCGGGCCCGTGCCGAACTGCGGGTACATCGGGAGCGCCAGCTTGCGCACCTTGATCAGGTAGTCGAGCGGGTTGTCCTCGCGCGGCGGCCCCTGCGTGGTGAGGAAGCCGTGCAGGCGGATCTTGCCGATGCACGACTCGACGCACAGGGCGACCTGCCCCTGCTCGACGCGCGGGAAGCAGCCGATGCACTTCTCGCTCGTGCGCGAGACCATGTTGAAGAACGTCTTCTTGTAGGGGCAGGCCTGCACGCACTCCTGGTAGCCGCGGCAGCGCTCCTGGTCGATCAGGACGATCCCGTCCTCGTCGCGCTTGTAGATCGCCTTGCGCGGGCAGGCGGCCAGGCAGGCCGGGCTGTCGCAGTGGTTGCAGATCCGCGGCAGGTAGAACATCCAGGCCGCGTGCTCGCCGTCGAAGTGGGTCCCCGGCTGCACGCCGTGCGCCACGTCGTCCTCGCCCAGGTTCGGCGCGGCGTAGTCCTCCGTCGCCGGGCGGTGCCCGGTCGGCGGGTCGAGCGGCCCGCCGTCCTCGAAGATCGTCTTCGTCTCGCACACCTCGCCCTTCCAGGCGGCGGGCGGGCGCTTGTCGAGCAGCTTGAGGTCCCAGCCCATGGGGTAGCCGCCGTAGGGCCGGGTCTCGACGTTGTTCCAGAACATCGTCTCCTGGCCCTTGCCGCTGGTCCAGCAGGTCTTGCAGGCCAACGTGCAGGTCTGGCAGGCGATGCACTTGTTGGCGTCGAAGATGTAGGCCACCTGCCGCCGCGGCGGCGGGGCGGCGAACGGGTACTGCATAGAGCGGCCGAGCTGCCAGTTCTCGCGCGTGGCCATGGTGCTCCCTCCGTCGTCGCGTCAGGCCCGGCCGAAGGCGCGCCAGGCGCGTGTCTCGAACCACCGACCTCCGGGGCTAGGCGCGCCGGACGAACTCGCCCGCGATGAACTTCTTCAGCGCCGCGGCCTCGTAGGTCGGGCGCAGGCCGAGCTTCGCCGGCCGCCACAGCCCCTCGCCGCCGAGGCCGCCCTGCTCGGCGGGCGTGATCTTGACGATCGCCTCGCGCGGGGCGCCGGTCGGCCCATGGATGTCGGGCACCCAGCCCTGCACGATCTCCTGGCCGTACATCGTCTTCACGTGGAGCGTGTCGGTCATCCACGTCGGCTTGAGCCACCCGCGCGTGCAGCTCTGATGGCTGCCGTAGCGGAACAGCGCCTGGTAGTTCGTCTCCGGGCACTTGGCCAGGCCCGTCGGGTCGCTCTCGTGGCCGCGGACCGACCCGTAGGTCGAGCCGTAGGCGTTGTGCCACATGCGCGTGATCCCCACCGGCGTGCCCGGGTAGTAGCGGGCCCGGGCCATGAGCCGGGCGAGCTTGTACTCCTCGGTCCCGGCCTTCCAGCCGTGGTAGGGCCGGTCCTTCGGGTCGGCGTCGATCCACACGTAGTCGCCGTCCTCGACCCCGAGCCGCTTCGCGTCGGCGGGGTTGATGTCGACGAACAGCTCGTTGACGAACGGCGTGCGCTTGTCGTGGCGGTACATGTCGCCGAACGGCCCGAACCACACCGAGACGATGTCCGTGTCGACCGGCGTCGTGTGCGCCCCGTGGCGGTACTTCGGCGTGTGGAAGATCAGGTCGTAGCCCTTCTTCATGAGCGGATGCTCGGTCTTCATCAGCTCGTCGACGGACCGGACCACGTGCCGGGCCTGCCGGGCGTCGGTCGAGAGGTCGGCGCGGTCCGCCCCGTAGTCCTCCGGCGTCTTCGGGCGCAGGACCGGGTGCGGCCTGGCCACGATCACGTTCGGTTCGAAGAAGGTCGAGTCGATCGGCTCGCGGTGGACGACGAGGTTCTCGCCGCTGTCCTTGAACTCCGGCTCGTCGCGGTAGAACTCCATGCGCCCCGAGCGCGTGTACCAGGGCTTGTCCTCGTGGATCTGCTCCCAGCTCGACCACTTGGGGTAGGTCCGCGAGAGGACCATGGCCGGCGTGCCCTGCTCGGCCTTGCGCTCGAGGTCCTCGACCTTGTAGCCGCGCATGAGCGCGCTGTGGTCGAGGATCCGCTGCAGGTACGGGCGCATGCCGCCCTCGGCCACGAAGCGCCAGTACGGCTCGTGGCGCGGGTCGCCCGTGAGGCGGCCGACCGCCCGGCCCACGCCGGCGACCACCTCGGCGTCGGGCCGCGTGTCGTGGATGCGCGGCAGGGGCGTGGCGGGGAACACGTACAGGAACGGGTTCGTCACGCTCATGGTCATGTCGGGGACTTTGAACTCGGCCCACGAGTCGACCGGGAAGACGATGTCGGCGTACTCGCAGCTCCCCGTCCACCACCACTCGCTCACGGCGACGAACTCGACCCGCGGCAGGCCGTTGACGACCGTCTCGTAGTGGCCCTTGGCGTTGCCGATCAGCGAGTTCGAGTTGCTCACCATGATCGACTTGGTCGGCGTCGGCATGTGGGTCTTGCCCGTGAGGACGCCCTTGCCGTAGCGCAGGATCGTGTCGCCGTGGTTGAAGTAGTGGGCGCTCTCCGTGCGGAAGTAGGTCCGGACCGGGGCCGGCTTCGCCGGGTCGAGCTCGGGCGCGAACGGGTCCTCGCCCACGTACTGCGGCACGCCCGAGAACATGGCCGAGCGGTAGTTGCCGGCGTAGCTGCCGACGTTGCCGCCGATCCGGCCGACGTTCCTCGTCAGGGCGGCGACCAGGAACACGGCGCGGTCCTTCAGGTCGCTGTTGAAGAACTGGTTGGGGCCCATGCCCAGGGCGAAGATCGTCCGCTCCTGGTTCGCCGCCACCTGCCGGGCGAGCGAGCGGACGACGTCGGCGGGGCACCAGGTGAGCTTCTGCACGTCGTCGGGCGTGTAGCTGCCGTCGAGCACCTCGCGCGTGAGGTCGAACACCGTCCGGCAGGCGACCTTCGTCCCGTCGACCAGGGTCACCTCGACGGCGCCCTCGAGGCGCGGGTCGAGGCCCGTGCCCGCGAAGCGCCCGCCGACCGCGTCGCGGTGGACGGCCGCCGGGGCGCCGGTCTTCTCGTCCCACACCACGAAGTCGCCCCAGGCCTCGCGCTGCGCCTCGGTGATGATGGGTCCCGCGTGCAGGTGCGCCGGCGGCGGCTTCTGGCCGGCCGGGAGCACGGTGATGTTGTTCGTGAACGGCGCGTGCTCGTGGCCCGGGAGCGCGTCCTTGGCGCGCAAGAGGTCGCCCGTGTCGAGCCGCACCAGGAACGGCAGGTCGGTGCGGGTCTTGACCTCGTCCGGGTCGTAGAGCTTCTCGGCGATGAGCACCTGCGCCAGCCCGAGGGCCAGGGCCGGGGTCGTGCCCGGGCGGACGACCACGACCTCGTCGCCCTTGTTCGACGTGGCGCTGTACTCGCAGGCGATGACGACGACCTTCGTCCCCTTGAGGCGCGCCTCGGTCAGCCAGTGCCCGTCGGGCATCTTGGTCGTGATCCAGTTGAGCCCCCAGGCGATCACCAGGCCCGCGTGCTCGACGTTGCACAGGTCGAACTCGTTGGTCTGCTGGCCGACGACCATCGGGTGGCCGGGCGGCAGGTCGGTGTGCCAGGCGTAGTTGTCCCAGCCCCGCGCGCCGACCGCCCGCTCGCGGCCCCCGCCGCGCAGCTTGTCGTCGAGCAGCGCCATGGAGTTGGCGAGGCGGTAGAAGGCCATGATCCGCGTGATGCCCAGGGCCGCCATGCCGCCGCGGAACTTGAGCACCTGCGTCCCGGCCCCCTGCGTCGCCTCGACCATGAGCGGGTCGTAGCCCTGCGCGAGGAGGCGCGCCTGCCCGGCCTCGCCCGTGTAGGCCTTCGCGATGTCGACGAGCGCCTTCGCCGCGAAGTCGAAGGCCTCGTCCCAGGACGCCGCCACCCACGCGTCGCGGCCGCGGTCGAGCCACTTCTTGTCCACCGCCCCGGTACCCTCGTCCCGCGGGCAGCCGGCCTCGATCCAGGCCTTGAAGCCCGCGCGGATCATGGGCCGCTTCACGCGCCGGTCGCCGTAGAACCGCCGCACGAGCGCCAGCCCCTTCTGGCAGCAGCGCGGGTCCCAGCGCCGGCTGGCGCGGTTGCCGGCCAGGTCGGTCGCCTTGTGGTAGGCGAAGCTGGGGGAGATGCGCGTGACGACGCCGCTCTTGACGTGCGCCCGGAGCAGGCAGTTGTGCGTGTCGTTCGGCGCGCACAGGAACACGAAGCTCGTGTCGGACCGGTACAGGTCGCGGTAGTGCCGCTCCCAGTCCCGGTTCGGGTACTTGCTCAGGGGGTTCTCGACGTCCACGGCCCGCAGGAGCTGGGTGTCGGCCAGCGCCGTGCTCGCCAGGAGCGCGCCGCCGGCGCCGACGCCGAGCTGGAAGAGGAACTGCCGCCGATCGACGCGCCCGTGGTGGCCCATCCCGGTCCGCTCCTTCCGCTGGTCGCTCACGCCAGCCCCGCCTCGGCCAGCCCGCACTCGAAGGGCTCGCCCGCCTCCGCCCCCGCCCCCGTCCCCGCCGCAGGCAGCCGCCGCGGCGGCTCGTCGAGCCCCAGCGCCGCGGCCACGGCCCCCCAGGCCCCGGCGAGCGCGCGGGCGAGGTGCGCGTAGGCCGGCTCGCGCGTGGTCGCGGCGAGGTGCACGGTGAAGCCGGGCAGCCACTCGCCCAGGTGGTCCTCCCCGAAGGCGCGCGCCGCCGCGCGCGTGACCGCCGCCTGCTCGCCCTCGGCCCGCGCGAGCATGACCAGGAGCAGGGCCAGGAACTCGAGCTCGGCCACCAGGTGGTCGGGCCGCTCGGCCGCGTCCTCTCGCAGCTGCACGCCGAACGCGCGGTAGAAGCCGGCGATGTCGCCCAGGATGTGCCCCTTGTCGCGCCGGACGAAGCCCGCCTCGTGGATCGGGCAGGCGACGCCGCAGGAGAACAGCCGCTGGTACTCCATCTCGAGCGCCCCCGGCGCGGCGTCGGCGACCGCCCACGCGGCGAGGCGCAGGGCGTCCGCCAGCGCGCGCGGGTCCGGCCCCCCGGCGGCCTCGGCCAGGGGCTCGGCGACCCCGGCGAGGTCCGCGACCGCCTTCGTCGCCGCGGGCCCCGGCGGGCCGAAGGCCCGCGCCAGCCCGAGGAGCAGGTCCGCCTGCGCGAGCGCGGTCACTGCTTCACCACGAAGTCGACCCAGTTCGACCAGTGCTTGCGCCCGCCGCGCTCGCCGGCGCTGCCGTTCCAGGCGGCGAACGAGGCCTGCCCGGTCCCGCCCAGCGTGAACGTGTAGTCGAGCGGGTCGGTCGTCTTGAGCGGCCGCCGGAGCACCACGGCCCACTTGCCCTTCACCCACGCCCCGCGCCCGGAGGTCGCCGAGTGGGGCTGGTGGGTCAGCGTGCTCCAGCCCTCGGCGACGAGCTCCTCCACCGGCTGCGACCGCGAGAACGCGGCCATCGGGTTTCCCGCCTGGTGGGCGATGAACCACTGCCGCGAGGCCGGGTGCTGGAACGACGACGGGACGGGGTAGGGGAACTGCCCCTCGGCGAACCAGTAGAGGTCCGTCCAGTAGTTCGGGTGCAGCGCCTGGACGTCCTGGAAGCCGGCGTCGATGTCCTTCTGCCAGAGCGCCTTCCAGTAGAGGATCTGGACCCGCCGCTCCTTCGAGCCCATCATCGGCGGCGCGCCGGGGTCGAGGGGGAAGGCGATCGCCACCGCGTCGGAGAAGCGGCTGACGTCCACGTTCCCGTCGGGCGTGGCGTCGTCCCAGCCGATCCGCCACGCGATCTGGCGCCCATCGCAGAGGCCCTGCACGCGCAGCTTGTCGATCGAGGGGGCGTCCAGGCGCGGCATGGCCATCTGCTGGGCCATGAGCGGCACCTCGACGTAGGGGGCGTCGCGCCAGGCGCCCCAGAACGGGTCGTCGGTGAGGATCCGCTGGACCCGGATCACCTCGAGCGCGTCGGCCCGCTTCACCGCCACGTCGCGCACGTCGCGCTCGGGCGGCCAGGCGCCGTCCTCGCCGACCGTCGGCGCGGGCGGCGGCGCGTCGACCACCGCCGGGACGGCGACCGCCCCGGTCGGCGCCTCGCCGTCGTCGGCGACGTAGGCCGCGTCGTGCGCGGCCGGGCGCACGTTCGCGGGCGACCAGCCGAGGAGGCCCACGAAGAGGACCCCGCCGAGCGCGCCCAGGGCGGCCGACGCGACCCCCACCGCGAGCACGTAGGTCCCTGGAGGCACCCCTCCCGGCGGCGGCGGCGCTGGCGTGGTCATCGCGGCTCCTCCTCCGCCCGCGACGGCGGGCTCAAAGGCATTTCGGTGGAGATTAGCTGTAATTCAGGGGCGCGCAACGTGGCGCTTTGTCGCACCCCCCTCCCTGCTACCAGGCCCGGGCGCGCTGGCGCAGGGCCCAGGCGACCTCGACGAGGTCCGCGTCCTCCCGGGCGGCGAGGTCGACGGCCGCCAGGAGGTCGTCGGCCGGGGCCTCGACGACGATCCCGTTCACGTGCAGGAGGGCGAGCGTCACCGCCAGCGCCGTGGCCCGCGGGCGCTCGCCCCAGGGCGGCCGGGCGAGCAGGGCGATCAGCAGGCGCGCGGCGACCTCGAACAGGTCGGTGCAGTCGAACAGGTCGAGGCCGTCGCCGAGCGCGTAGGCCCGCGCGGCCTCCAGGGCGTCGGCGCAGGCCGGCGGCGGCGGCGCGGCGGGCGCGCCGGCGAGGGCGGCGCGGACGGCGGCCACCTCGTCGGGGGTGAGGAGGTCGGGCGTGCTGGCGCTCACGGCGCCCGCTCCGGCCGGGCGCCGGGCGGGAGGTCCGCCCGCGCGAGCGCCTCGCGGTGGTCGCGCAGGACCGCCTCGAGCGCCGCCGCGAACCGATCCGCCCGCTCGCGGGCCGCCTCCTCGGGCGAGCGCGGCTCGTCGTCGTGCGCGTGCACGTGGTTGACGCCCACTACGCCTCCGCCCGCCGGCGCTCCGCTGCGGCGCGCAGGCCACGCGCCGCCTCGACGACCTCGCGCAGGGCCGCGACGGTCGCGCCGGCCGAGGCCGAGGCCGGCGCCGGGGCCTGCGCCGGCGTGGCGGGGTCGTCACCGAGGCCGCCGTCGTCGGCCTGCCGGCCGAGGTAGGCGCGGATGCGGTCGCGGATCGCCGCCGCGTCCTCGACGCCCGCGAGCATGGCCTGGTGCCCGCTCCCCCCCGGCTGGGCCGCCGCCGCGCCGCCGCCGCCCGCCGTCTTCACCACCACGTCGGCGATGCGGAACATCCGCTGCAGCGGCCCCTGCGAGATGCTCACGTCCTGCACGTTGGCGTGCGTGAGGGTCATCTCGCGCAGCAGCCAGGCCCCCTCGCGGATGCGGATCGAGCGGTCCGTGACGACGTAGTAGCGCAGCTCGTAGTCGAGCCGGATCGCGCAGTAGCCGACGAAGAGCCCCCCGAAGACGAACAGCCCGCCGAGGACCACGAGCACGCGCACGACCGGGCCGCCCTCGACGAAGCCGGCCACCCCCACGGCCAGGTAGACGGCGAGGCTCCAGGCCGCGCTCAGCCAGAAGGGGAGGAGCTTGTAGGTCAGGTAGCGGGGGCTGGCGCGGAACACCGCCGTGCTCCCGCGGCTGCCGGCCGGCGGGTCCGGCGGGGTCAGGGGCACCTTGAGGATCGCGGCGGCCAGCCGCCGGGTGACGTCGAACACGGCTCAGCGCCCCTCGAGCGCCTTGCGCGCCCCCTCGAGCTCGTGGCGCAGGGCGTGCAGGAGCCCGACCAGCTCCGCCTCGCCCTCGCCCGGCGGGGCGGCCGCCGCCGCGGGCGCGGCGCTCGCGGCCGCCGCGGCATCCGTGCCGCGCATGCGGCGGTAGAGGTAGTCGCGGACCGCCTCGTGGTCCTCGAGCCCCTCGAGCTCGATCTCCGCCCCGGCGCTGCCCGACGCCGTCTGGATGTCGACCGTGGC
The DNA here is from genome assembly GCA_023954375.1 of Planctomycetota bacterium. Taxonomy (GTDB): domain Bacteria; phylum Planctomycetota; class J058; order J058; family J058; genus JAMLIC01. The sequence continues at coordinate 29,528 of JAMLIC010000004.1, read as the reverse complement.
CACGCCGAGCCACCGCTCGAGGAAGCTGCGCCGCACGTGGATGTCCTGGATCCGGCGGTAGAGGACGGTCGACTCCTTGTAGAACAGGACGCCCCACGAGACGGTGACGCCCTCCTCCGTGAACGTGTAGCGGAGCGTGTGGTAGCGGAAGCAGAGGGCCACGAAGATGAACGGGAACAGCGGCCCGCCCAGGAGCGAGCGGGCGGCGTAGACCCAGAAGAGCCGCGGGTGCGGGCGCTTCAGCGCCCGCACCCAGGCGTCCCGCTCGCCCCTCTTCGCCGTGTCCATCCGCCACCTGCCTCGTGCCGGGAGGATACCTGGTCCGCACCGGCCCGCGCGTCCATCGCCTCCTTCCGCCCGCGACACCCGATAGGGTGGTGGCGTCGTCGGGCGGGCCGGCGAGGTCACCGACCGGAGGACGGGTCCCATGCGCGTAGCCCTGCCGTTCTCCCCCGGGACGAAGCCGCTCGTCGGCGTGGTCCACCTCCCGCCGCTCCCCGGGAGCCCCGGCTGGGTGCTCGACGGCCGGCCGCCGCTCGACGCGATCGTCGAGCGGGCGCTGGCCGACGCCGACGCGTTCCTGGCCGTCGGCTTCGACGGCCTCGTCGTCGAGAACTACGGCGACGCGCCGTTCTTCAAGCAGGTCCCGCCGGAGACGGTCGCGGCGCTCGCGCGCTGCGCGCGCGAGGTGGTGCTGCGGGCCGCGCCGCGGCCGGTGGGCGTCAACGCGCTGCGCAACGACGCGCGCGCGGCGCTGGCCTGCGCCGTGGCGTCGGGCGCGCGGTTCGTGCGCGTCAACGTCCACACCGGGGTCGCGGCGACCGACCAGGGGCTGATCGAGGGCGAGGCGGCGGCGACCCTGCGCCTGCGCGACCACCTCGGCGCCTCGCCGGGGACGCCGGGGGCGATCGCGGTCCTCGCCGACGTCCACGTGAAGCACGCCCGCCCGCTCGTGGCCGAGGACCTCGGCCGCGCGGCCAGCGACGCCGCCGAGCGCGGGCGCGCCGACGCGCTGATCGTCAGCGGCAGCGCGACCGGCCACGCCCCCGACCCGGCCGCCCTCCGCGCCGCGCGCGACGGGGCGCCGGGGGTGCCCGTGTGGCTCGGCAGCGGGCTGTCGCCCGAGGCCTGCCCCGCGCTCGTGCCGTGGCTCGACGGCGCGATCGCGGCCAGCGCCGCGCGCGAGGGCGGCCGCGCCGGGCGCCCGGTCGACCCCGCGCGCGCGGCGGCGCTGGTGGAGGCGTTCCGGCGGGGGGGCTGAAGCCGCGGTCCGTGGCCCCCCGCCGCGGCGGCGCGGGTCACGCGCGCCCCCGACGCTCCTCGACCTGTGCCACGCGTGGCCTCCGCCGCCGCGCGGGCCAGGGGATCCGCCAGGCACGGCGCGTGCGGCCCCTCTCGCCGGCGCGACGTGGTCGTCGCGTCGCGCGGCGCGCCCATGGCCGGGCGCGCGCGCGGGAGAGCGTGCGGGCGCGCCGCCCGCACGAGGGACGGCCGCGCCGCGGGCGAGGGGGAGCCGCGGCGCGCAGGAGAGAGGAGTGGACATGAACCCCCAGAACCCGCACACGACGACCTCCAGCAGCGCGACGGCGGCCAGCGCCCCCGTGGTCCCCTCGACGGGACCGCTGGACCTGCTCGCCCCGACCGCGATCGACACCTCGCCGGCGCTCCTGAAGCGCATCTCGTGGGGCGCGATCTTCGCCGGCGCGGTGGTCGCGTCCGTCCTGCAGATCTGGTTCAACCTGCTCGGCCTGGCGATCGGCCTGGCCGCGTTCGACCCGCTCGCCGACCAGGCCTTCGGGTTCGGGACCGTGATCTGGGTCCTGCTCACCTCGGTGATCTCGCTCTTCTGCGGCGGCTGGCTCGCCGGGCGGCTGACCGGCTCGCCGACCAAGCTGGACCGGGCGCTCCACGGCGTCGTGACCTGGGGCGTGGCCATGATCTTCGGCCTGTGGATCGTGACGGCCGGCGTCACGCGCGCGCTCGCCGGTACGGCGGCGTTCGCCAGCGACATCGCGGGCGCGGTCGCGCCGGCGGCCCTCCAGCAGCTGGATCAGGCGCAGCTCCCGCCGGAGATCGAGCAGGACCTGCAGACGCTCCAGGCCGACCCGCAGCTGCGCGACGCGGTGATCACCGCGCTCGCCGGCGAGACCACGCCCGGCCAGCGGGCGGCGGTGATCGACCAGCTCGCGGCCCGGACCGGCATGAGCCGCGAGGAGGCCGAGAGCAGCTTCGTCCGCTGGGAGCAGCAGGCCACCCTCCTGCAGTACCGCGTCGCCGGCGCGACCGAGCGCGCGACGACGGCCCTCAGCGGCGTCGCCTTCCTCGGCGTGGTCTCCATGTTCCTGGGCCTGGGCGCCGCGGCGCTCGGCGGCTCCGTCTCCTACCCCGACCGGCCCCGCGGCCGGACCGGGTTCGAGCGCGGCGGCGACGTGATCGTCCCGAGGACCTGACCCCGACCGACGCTCACGACGTCACGACGAGGGCGGCGCTCCGGCGCCGCCCTCGTCGCGTACGTCGCCGCGTCGTGCTGGCCCTCGCCTGGCGCGTCCACCCGGTGCATCCTCGGGCGCGCCGTCCGGCCCGGCCAGCCGGCGGCCGGGGAGGCCACGGTGACGACGACCGCGCGCGCGAGCCATGACCCGAGGCTGACGGCGCGCGTGCGCGCGCGTCACGCCCTGCGCTACGCGGCGGGTCCGGCCCCCGCGCTCGACCGCCCGGCCCACGTGCGCGCCGGCTCGGGGCTGGCGTGGGCGCGCACGCCGGCGGGGCGACGGCTCGTCGTCGTCCAGGACGACGCCAGCTTCCTGGCCCTCGTCGACCCGGCGGGGCCCCGCGTGACGGACGTCCCCCTCCCCGCCGGGCCCGGCGGCGCGCGGCTGTTCGACGACGCGAGGGGGACGAAGCGCTGGAAGCTCGACCTCGAGGCCTGCCTCGTCCTCGACGACGGCGCGGGCGAGGTGCTCCTGGCGCTGGGCTCGGGCTCGACCGACCAGCGCGAGCGCATCGTCGTGGCGCGCGGGCTCGGCGGCCCCGCCCCCGACGTGCGGCTCGTCCACGCGCCGGCGCTGTACGCGCGCCTGCGGGCGGAGGCCGCGTTCAGCGGCAGCGAGCTGAACGTCGAGGGCGCCGCGCTCGACGGCGACGACGTCCTGCTGTTCCAGCGCGGCAACGGCGCGCCGCGGGGCGGCCTCGCGCCCGTCGACGCGACCTGCCGCCTCGACGCGCGGGCGCTCCTCGCGCACCTCGGCGCGCCGGCGGGCGCCCCGCCCGCACCCCGCGCGGTCGTCGCCTGGTCGCTCGGCGCCCTCGACGGCGTCCGGCTGACCTTCACCGACGCGACCGCCGGCCCGGGCGGGCCCTGGTTCCTCGCGGCGGCCGAGGACTCGCCCGACACCTACGAGGACGGGCCCGTGACGGGGGTCGTCCTGGGGGTCATCGAGGGCGGCGCCGGCCGCTGGGCCCCCCTGCTCGACCCGGGCGGCCGGCCGCTCCTCGACAAGGCCGAGGGGCTGGCCCTCGACCCCGCCGACCCGCGGCGCGCCTGGGTCGTGATCGACGCCGACGATCCGGATCGCCCGGCCGACCTGTGCGAGGTCGCCCTCGAGGGGCCCTGGCCTCGCTGATACGTCCCGCCGTTCGTGTCAGGGGAGCGTATCAGAGTCCGATCGCCTGGCCACAAGCTCTGATTTCACAGCAAGTTCTCAGCTGGCCTGCCCGGTGCTCTCTCGCGCCGCCGAGAGGGTGCCATGCGACGCTTCACGAGCCTAACCTTCGCCGCCGTCGGCCTCCTCCTCCTGGCCTGGGCTTCGCCGGCCCAGGCGCAGTGGACGCCGGACACCACGATCGTCCTGCGGGGCAAGATCGTGACGATGACCGGGTCGGCGATCCGGCAGGGCCAGGTCGTCATCCGCAACGGGGTCATCGAGGCGCTCCGACCGCTCAGCGCCGCCACGCCGCCCGGCGCGATCGTCATCGACACGAAGGGGTTCATCTACCCGGGCCTGATGAACCTCCACAACCACCTGGAGTACAACTTCCTCCCGCTCTACCCCGTCCCCCGCCACTACGACAACAACACCCAGTGGGGCTCGGGGAAGGCGTACGAGACGCACGTCAACAACCCCTGGAAGGTCGTCGTCGACCGCAACATCTACGGCCTGAGCGACGAGTCGCTCAAGCTGGCCGAGGTGCGGGCGATCATCGGCGGCGAGACGACCACCCAGGGCGCGCCGACGAACAACCCGGCGATCTCGCGGACGCTCGTGCGCAACGTCGAGATGGAGAACTTCGGCGAGGCCAACGTCGGCCAGCGCACGTTCTTCATCGACAGCCTGTTCTGGAAGCACCTGCCCGACCAGATCGAGCGCATCAAGTCGCGCAAGGCGTGGCTGATCCACGTCTGCGAGGGGATCGACGCCCACTCGCGCTCGGAGTGGTCGAACCCCTCCTTCGACGCGATCCTGCCCTTCAGCACGCGCAACCGGCCCGGCCTGGTCGAGGCCGACCTGGTGTGGCCGGGGCTCGTCGGCGTCCACTGCACGGCGATGCACGAGGACGAGTTCCGCGACTGGCGGGCGCGCACGGGCCAGCCGAAGGTCGTGTGGTCGCCGACCTCGAACCTGCTCCTCTACGGCAAGACGACCGACATCCCCGCGGCGCTGCGCCAGGGCGCGCTGGTCGCGCTGGGCACCGACTGGTCGCCGTCCGGCACGAAGAACATGCTCTGGGAGCTCAAGACGGTCGACCAGGTCAACCGCACGCGCATGAACAACCTGCTCTCCGACCGCCAGATCTGCGAGATGGCCACGGTGAACGCGGCGAAGATGGTCGGCTGGGAGGACAAGGTCGGCCGGATCCGCGTCGGCATGGTCGCCGACCTCCTGGTGCTCGACGACCTGCGGGTCAACGGCTACCGCAACCTGATCAACGCGACCGAGGTGAACGTCCAGCTCGTCCTGGTCGGCGGGGACCCGCTCTACGGCGACGAGCGCCACCTCGCCCGCCTCAAGGTCTATGACGGGCAGCCGCGCTACGAGGTCCTCCCCGAGACCGCCGGCGCGCGCCCCAAGGCGATCGACATGCTGCAGGACCCGACGGCGCGCAACGGCGACGTGAGCGTGGCCGAGCTGCGGCGGCGGATCGAGACGGCGCTGTCGCTCGACACCGACGTCCTCGCCGCGCGCCTCAACGAGGGCGTGCAGGAGACGTCCACCCGCCGCACCTTCAAGGCGCGCGACTACGTGAAGGAGGAGCTGATCAAGCTGCTCGAGCGCGCCAACCGGCCCGTGCCCGACGACCTGCGCGACGCCGCGGCGCCGATCACGGCCGAGCAGGCGGGCGAGTTCCTGGCCCTGAAGTACCCCCGCCTGCGCGAGTCGCCGCGCCGGATCGACAGCCTCTACACCGACGCGCGGTTCCTCGAGGACCTCGCGGCCAACCTGCACTGGCAGGAGCCGTACGACGCGGGGGTCGACCTGACGCGCTACGCGCCCTGGCTGCAGCCGGCCACGCCCGCCGCCACCCCCGGCCTCGTGGGCGCGATCCCCGGGGAGTAGCTCCTCGGATGAAGTCCCCGCCGCTCCGGGCGCAGCCCGCTGCGTGCAGCAGGCAGCGCTGGTCCTAGTGGTCCGTCAGAGGCGAGTCCATCGGCTCGCCTCTGACGGACCACTCCGGGCCCGAAGGGCCCGGCGCGAGCGGGCGCAGGCGCGGCTTTGCCGCGCCGAGCACCGCGAAGCGAAGGCGAGGGAGGACCCGCGCAGCGGGTCCTCCCAGCCCGCCGACTCCGAGTCGACAGGGAGTCCTCTGTCGGGCTCGAGCCGATAGGATCGAGCCTGACAGAGGACTAGGGTCTGTCCTCGAAGTCGGTAGCCTCCTCCCGGCGCGCGCACGGCCGAGCCGCCTCCGAGCACACCCGGCCGCGCCTCCGCAGCCAGAGCCCCAGGCGAGGCGGAAACGAAGGCGACCTTCTGGCTGGCCGCCGAGTGAGCCTGAGCGGCCGAGGTGTCGCGCGAAGCGCGACGCCTCGGCGAACGGCAGCGCCCGCCATCCTCCGCCGCAGCCGCGATCACACCTAGAAGCGCGGGCCGAGGTAGACGGAGACGATCTGCGCCTGGCCGTCCTTGACGCGGACCTCGGCCTGGATGTCCCCGCCGGGGCCGCGGGCCTCGAGGCGGAACACGTCGCCCTCGGGCGTGCCGAGGCGGTACCACGACGGCGCGCGGTCGCAGACGATCGGCGCGCCAGCGTAGCGCTGGACCATGCCGTCGCCCGCCAGGCGCTCGCAGGCGAGGCGGTAGGCGTCGGAGCGCGCGACGACGGCCGTGGGAACCCCCCAGAGGACGAGGAGGGTGAGGGAGAGGAGGCCGAGGGCGGCGAGCGACCCGCGGACGGCCCGGACGGACCAGCGAGAGAAGCGGTCGGCGAAGGTCTCGGGCGGGGTCCACGCGGGAGCGGGAGCGGGAGCGGGAGCGGCAGCGGGAGCGGGAGCGGGAGCGGGAGCGGCAGCGGGAACGGGAGCGGGAGCGGGAGCGGGAGCGGGAGCGGGAGCGGGAGCGGGAGCGGGAGCGGGAGCGGGAGCGGGAGCGGGTGCGGCTTCGGCCGCGGGGGCGGCTTCGGCCGCGGGGGCGGCTTCGGCCGCGGGGGCGGCTTCGGCTGCAGACTCGGGGGGCGGTACCGGGTCCGGCGCCGGCGACGACGCGGACTCCGTCACGACTCGAACTCCTTCAGCAGGTCCTCGGGCCGGGGCGGCGGGGGCGGCGGCGGGGGCTCGCCGGCGGCGTCGAGGGCGAGGTCCACGCGCGCCTCGGCGATCGCGGCCTCCTCCTCCAGGCGACGGAGCATGTCCTCGGCGGCGTCGACGGTGCCCATGGCCTCGTTGAAGGCGCCGAGGGCGCCGCCCAGCGCCTGGGCCGAGCGGAGCGTGCGGGCGTTGCGCTCGGCGTCGGCCGCCTTGCGCTTGCCCTGCTCGAACTCCTCCTTCGCCCGCGCCACGTCCGCCTCGGCGCGGGCCACGTCGTCCTTGGCCTGCTCGTAGCTCAGGGCCAGCTTCTCGGCCGCGGCCCGGTCCCCGGCGCGCAGGGCGGCCTTGATCCGCTCGGCCTGGGGCTCGAGCTTCTCGCGGGCCTTCTCGAGGCGCTTCTCGGCCAGCTTCACCTCGGCGAGGAGGTTGGCGGCGAACTCCTTCGGGGTCATCGCGGCGTCCTCCCGGTCACCCGCCCAGCCGGCGCTTGCGCGGCCGCGGGGCCTTGCCGCTGAACCGGCTGGGCTTCTCGTCCTGGTCGTCGGGGTCGCCGTCCTCGTCGGCCATCTGCCGGCGCGCGCCGTCGAGCCAGGGGATCTGCGCGAGGTAGGACATCCCCTTCTCGTTGAGCTTCGCGCTGCGGTCGACGGTGTAGCCCGTGCGGAAGTCGACCCCGCAGCCGGTGCAGATCACCTGCTCCATGTTGATCCGCGCGCGGCACGAGGGGCAGCTGAACCGGGAGGGGCGGATCTCCGCCTGCCGCTCCCAGCGCTCGTCGGCCTCGGCCTGGAGCATCAGGTTGTGCGGCATGAGGGGGCTGCGCGGCGGCGGCCCGCGGTCCTCGAGGTAGGCCTGGTACTCGGACCAGTTGGGCGGCGGGTCGAGCTGGATCGGCGGCAGCGGCGCCAGGCCGCTCTCCGCCGCCTCCGGCACCATGACGCTCCCGCCGCAGTGCGGACAGCGTCCCCGGCGCCCCTCGGTCCCCGAGGGGAAGCGGACCCGCTTGCCGCAGTCGTGGACGAGCTCGGGCACCGACGAACCTCGGGCGCATCCTACCGCGGGCGGGCCGGGGGAGGCCACCTGCGCGCCAGCCGGGCCCTGGCGGACCGGGACCCGGCTGTGGCACGATGCCCCCGTGCAGCTGCAGGTGCGATGCCGTTGCGGCGTGCTCCGGACGATCGACACGGGCCGGGTCGGGCCGTGGCGCCTCCGGTGCAAGCAGTGCGGCGACATCCTCTACGACCCGCGCGCGCAGGCCCACGAGGTGAGCCTGCCCCTCGACCTCCCCGGCGAGGAGGACGACCCGCTCGAGGACACCGAGTTCCAGCGCCGCCTCATGGAGTCGGCCGAGCTCAAGGTCATGATGTCGAGCGACGGCGAGGAGGCGCAGCGCTGCCCGAAGCACCCGGCGCGGCCGGTCGTCGCGGCCTGCACGCGCTGCTCGGACCTGCTCTGCCAGGCCTGCCTCGACCGGATCGACGACCAGTTCGTGTGCGCGGGGTGCGTCGCCACGGTCGTCGGGGCCCGGCCCGACGGGGACGGCCAGGGCGTCCTGGCCTGGTTCCGCAAGCTCTTCGGGGGGCGCTGACCGCGCCCCCCGCCCAACGCGGCCGGACGCCGGCCGTATCCAGCAGGCGAGCAGCGGCCCGCCCCCACGGACGATGAGGCCGCCGCACGGACGAGACGGAGTGGACGAATGACCCGCGCCCCCGCATGGCTCCTCCTGGTCTCCCTCGCCTTCGCGACCCCCGCCCTGGCGCAGGACCCGCCCCGCCCACAGGGGGAGGGTGAGCAGCAGCCGCGGCGCGGCGGCCCGCCGTGGGCGAACGCGCAGTGGACGGAGGAGGCGGTCGAGTGGCTCGCCCGCGAGCTGGACCTCGACCCGTCGCAGAAGGGGAAGATCAAGACGATCCTCGACGACTCCGTGCGCGACGCCTTCCGCCAGGCGGCGGAGATGTGGAACCCCGAGCGCGGCATGCCCGACATGGAGCGCATGCGCTCCACGTTCGAGGACGTGCGGGTCAAGGTCGCCGAGAAGATCAACGAGGTCCTCAGCCCCGACCAGCAGCGCGAGTTCGAGCTCCTCGTCGACCAGTTCGACCGCCGCGCGCAGAGCATGGAGCAGCGCCGCCGCGCCTGGGAGGACCCGACCGAGCTGTTCGACCCGCCGCCGCTCTCGCGCCGGATCGTCCTCTCGAAGGCCGAGCGGGCGCTGTTCCTCGGCCCCGACGAGACCGCGGTGGTCATGCAGCTCGTCGAGCGGGTCGTCGACCTCCGCATCGCGCTCGACGAGGGCCGGAAGGTGCGCCGCGACGACCTGCGCAACGCCCTCGAGGGTGGCGCGCGCGAGCACGAGGTGCGGCAGCGCGTGGACGTGCTCCGGCAGGCCGAGGAGTTCCAGCGGCTCGAGCTGGTCGCCGCCCAGGCCGCCCTGCGCGAGGTGCTGACCCTCGAGCAGGAGGTCCGCTTCGTGGCGATGGGGATCCTCGACTAAGAGTCGGCGAGCTGGGAGGACCCGCTCCGCGGGTCCTCCCTCGCCTTCGCTTCGCGGTGCTCGGCGCGGCGAAGCCGCGCCTGCGCCCGCTCGCGCCGGGCCCTTCGGGCCCGGAGCGTTCGGGAACGGCGAGCCGTTGGACCGCGAGCCGGGGGCCCCGCCCTCCCCTTCGCCTCGCGGTGCTCGGCGGGGCGCATGAAGCCCTTGACGCTCCTCCGCCCGGGGCGTCAACTACCCGCCGTGACGCAGCCCGCCCCCGCGCTCAAGGTCCTGGACACGTTCCTGCGCGGGCTGAAGCGCCTCTCGGGCCTGGCCGAGGAGCTGGCCTCGCTCGAGGAGGAGGTCGCGGGGCAGGAGGCCGAGGCGCTCGAGCGGGTCCTCGAGGAGGTGCGGCCGCTCCTGCCGCGGCTCGTCCGCCCGGTGGTGATCCGCGAGCCCTGGCGCGCGGACGACGCCGAGGCGCACCGCACGGAGGGCGTCGTCCTCGCCCAGAACTTCCAGCAGGACCGCGGCCCCGGCGGCCGGATCAGCCACCGCGGTGACATGCTCCTGCTCGACGCCGAGGGCGCCCTGGTCGAGCTGACCGTAGCGGGCGCCTGGACCGAGGGGCCGCCGGTCTCCGGCGCCTCGTGGCGGGTCGAGTCGCACGCCCGCCAGGTGACGCCCGCCCTGGCGCGCCGCGCCCTGCGCCCGGCGCTCACGGGGCTCCTCGAGGCCCTGCGCGAGGCGATCGTCCGCGGCCGCGCCGACCGCGCCGAGCTGGAGCGCCGGCTCACCCTCCTGCGCGAGGTCGACGAGGTCCTGAGCCGTTAACGACTCCTCGTCACGCCGACGCGCGCGCAAGACGCGGCGACCGGGCACTGGCTGCAGCGCGGCGAGGTGGGGTGGCAGAGCGTCTGCCCGAAGGCCACGAGCGTCGGGTTGAGCGGCACCCAGTAGCGCTCCGGCACGACGCGCCGCAGGGCGGCCTCGCTCTCCTCGGGCGTGCGCGTGCGCACGAGCCCCCAGCGGTTCGGGATCCGGTGCACGTGCGTGTCGACGCAGATCGCCGGGACCCCGAACGCCTGGCTGAGGACGAGGTTGGCCGTCTTGCGCCCGACGCCGGGGAGGGCCAGCAGGGCGGCCTCGTCGCGCGGCACCGCGCCGGCGTGGCGCTCGAGGAGGGCGGCCGCGACCGCGCGCAGGGTGCGCGCCTTCGTCTTGTAGAAGCCGACCGGGTAGATCAGGCGCGCGAGCTCGGCCTCCGGGAGGGCCAGGAGCGCCGCGGGCGTGTCGGCGCGGGCGAACAGGCGCTGGCTGGCGGCGTTGGTCGTCTCGTCGCGCGTGCGGAGCGAGAGGAGGCACGAGACGAGCACCTGGAACGGGTCGTCCTCGGCCTGCGCGATGAACGTGACCACGGGCGCCGCCCAGCCCTCGGCCTCGGCGATCAGGCGGTCGAGCACCTGCTCGACGGGGAAGCCACGAGGTCGACGAGGCGAGGCGCGGCGAACGCGGCGGGCGGGCGTCACGCCCGCCAGGCTACCTCGGCTGCGGGGCGCGCGGTCAGGGGCGGATCGTGCCGCGGGTCGTGCGCTGGAAGCGGGCGGCGCCGACGCGCAGGAGCGTGGCGTCGTGCGCCACGGCCGCGGCGACCTGCCCCTGCTCGAGGAGGACGACCACGAGCGCGCCGTCGGTCTCGACCTCCGGCGTCGTCGCCGTCGCCGGCACCACGAGGGCGCCGGGCGCCTCCTGCGTGATCGCCACGACCGCCGTCGTCCCCCAGGCGCCCGCCAGCGCTGACGCCCCCTGGCGCGGGGTCAGGCGCACGGGCGCGGCCGGCGCCTGGCCGGGCTGGCCCCACACGACCAGCGTGAGCAGGTTGGCCCTCCGCGCGCGCACGGTCGCCTCGAGCACGGCGTGCTCGTCGGCGCCGCCGGTGTTCTGCCCGCGCCCGAGCGCGTCGAACTCGCGGCCGAGCGACAGGCGCGGCGCGCCGCGCGTCGTGTCGACGGCGACCTCCACCGGCACCTGCCGGGCGTGCGTGACGAACGACAGCCCGAGCCCCGTGAGCGTCGCCGGCCCCTGCTTCTTCGCCCCGCCGCTGGCGTGGAACAGCGCCGTCAGGTCCTTGTCGCGCGCGGCGACGGCGCGGTCCTCGACCACCAGGGCCCGGTCGCCCACGAGCGTGAGCGTGCGCCGCAGGGCCACGCCCTCGTACTCCGTCCGCGCCTCGGCCGAGCGCAGGCGCGGGCCGTCGAACGTGCGCGGGCTGGTGGCCTCGAGGAACGCGTCCACCGGGCTCGGGCGCCACCCGAGGAGCGTGCGGCGCGCCGCGCGCGGGCCCTCGCCGTCGACGAGGACGACGCTGTGGTGCCGCGCGGCGTTCGTGCGCGTCACCTGCTTGAAGCCGCCGTAGCCGCCGTCGGTGGCGATCACGTCGCCCTCGGCCCACACGAAGTAGGCCAGCTGATCGGCGTCGTCGTGGCCGCCGCCGGCCTCGCGGGCCGAGCCGTGCTCCGCCGTGAGCAGCGCGTAGGCCGCGTCCCTCCCGCCGCCGGTGCGCAGGACCGCCTGGCCCTCCTCGCGCAGGAACACGCTCGCCCCGGGCGGCGTGAAGCCGGCGATCGCCAGCGCGTCGGCGTCGGACGGGTCGTAGGCCGCGAGCAGGTCGAGGGCGCGCGCCCCGCGGACGTCGAAGTAGCCCTGGTCGGCCCAGTCCCAGCCGAAGAGCGCCCGCTGGCCCGCGTCGCGCGAGCCGCGCGGCAGGCGGTTGACCAGGTAGCCCGTCCTGAACGCCGACAGCGGCGAGTTGTCGACCGGCGGGCGCGCGCCGTCGGGCAGGCGCAGGGCCACGTTCCAGCGGTGCGCCCGGTCGAGCCGCGCGCTCTGCAGGAAGGGCTTCGCCCCGTCGAAGCGCGTGTAGACGACGAAGAAGGGCGAGTACATGTCCTCGGCGTAGGCGTGGTAGGCCGTGCCCTCGCCGTAGGCGCCCGACTCGACCTGGTGGCGCAGGCCGCTCCCCCGCCGCTCGGGGTCGACCGTCTTCTCGGGCCGGCCCACCCAGTCGGCCGGGTCCTCCCACCACGTGCCGGGCTTCCACCAGCGGGCGCGGTCGTGGTCGTTGAGGACGATCCCCGCCACGCCGACGCCGGCGTCGATCCGGATGCGGTGGTTGTCCTTCTCGCCGCTGACGATCGGGGCGTAGAACTGGTGATCCTCGGCGAGCTTGACCAGGCGCCGCTTCCCCGCGGCCAGGTCGAGGCCCCAGGCGCGCGGGCAGGCGGCGAGCAGGTCCCAGGCCTGCGCGTGGACCATGAGCGACTCGGCCGAGACGATCCCGCGGTTGAGCACGCCGTAGCCGCGCCAGCCCGGGAAGCGGTCGTACAGCCCCTCGATGATCTGGCGGGCCTCGTGGGCCTGCTGGCGCAGCCAGCCGTCCGGGGTCGCCTGGCCGGGCAAGGTGGGCAGGGGGCGCCAGGCCGGGTCGACGCCCTGCGTCCCGAGCCAGGCGACGGCGGCCTTCGCCCGGGCGACGAGGGCGTTCTGCACCTCCTGGCCGTAGAGGTGCACCCACTTGTCCGACTGGCCCTTCCAGCCGTGGGCCGAGTGGTGGACGGTCCGCCCCTCGGCGCGGTCGCGCAGGGCCGCGTAGGCGTCGGCCCAGGGGCGCTCCTGGGCGTGGATCCGGTCGCGCACCCGCGCGAGGTGGGCCGGGTCGCGGGCGTCGAACGACGCGCGCGGCCGGTGGGTGAGGCCGCGCTTGTAGCCGGCGGCCTGGGCCTGCGCGGCGAGGGCGACGAGCAGGGTGAGGGCGAGCGTCAGTCGCACGGGGCCTCCGGGGGCAGGCGGTCGCGCAGGAGCGGGCAGGTGAGGGCCGCGCGCAGGCGGGCGAGCGCCGGCGCGGCGCGCGTCGGGTCGAGGGCGTGGAGGGCGAGGCCCGCCTCGAGGCGGCCCTCGTCGTCGGCGCCGGCCTCAGCGCGCAGGGCGAGCGCGTCGACGGCCGCGGGCGTGCGGAGGGCCGCCAGGGCCTCGGCCACGTCCGCGGCGTGCTCGGCGGGCAGCGCGGCGAGGGTCTCCACGACGCGGGCCTCGAGCGCGGGGCCGAGGGGCACCGGGTCGTCCGGGCGCCGCGCCGCGTGGACGGCCGCGAGGGCGGCCAGGGCGGCGGCGTCGGCGCCCGCCGCGCGGTCGAGGAGGCGCGCGAGGAGCGGGGCGTCGCCGGGGCCGGCCCCGCGCGACGCGGCGTGGGCCACGTGCTCGCGCAGGGGGGCGACCTCCTCGCGGTCGAAGGCGTCGACGACGCGGGCGAGGGCGCCGCGCCCGCCGCGCTCGAGCAGGGCCCGCAGCGCGCCGGCCCGCAGCGGCAGGTCGAGGTCGCCGTCGAGCCAGGCCGCCTCGAGGCGGGCGAGGTCGCCGTCGGTCAGGGGGTGGTCCGGATCGTCGTCGAGGGCGTCCAGGAGGTCGTCGACGGACGGCGGGAGGTCGAGCGCGGCCCCGGACGGGGCGTCGAGCGACGGCGAGCGCGCCGGCGCGGCCAGCGTGACGGCGCCCCGGGTCCGGGGCGCGGACGGCGCCGGCGTCGCGCGGGCCGCCGGGGCGGCGTCGTCGGGCGTGACGAGCGCGCCGAGGGGCACGAGGGCGAGGAGGGCGAGGGTCGCGGCGAGGAGGCGCACGGCCGGCCGACAACAAACCCCGGGCCGCGCCGGCGCCTCGCGCGGGCGTGCGCTTACGGGCCGGCGGGCTCCGTTTCGCCACCAGAACCCGCCGATGGCGGAATCGACGCCTCCCTGGACCGCACCCTCCGCTCGACCGCCCGGGCGAACAGGGGCACCAGGAGCGTCCCGGCGATCGTGCACGCCCCGAGCACCTCCATGCCGGCCAGGCTCTTGTCGGGGCGCTCGACGAGCACGAACGTCGACGCGAGCGCGCCGATCGCCCCGGCCAGGTGCTGCACGGCCGACTGGGCCGACTGGTAGCCCGCGCGCTCGTCGGGCGGCGGCACCCTCGACGAGAGCGCGCTGACGGCGACGCCGCGGATCGACGTCGAGCCCATGAACAGGACGAAGAACAGGAGCGTGGGGATCGCCGGCCGTCCCGGCAGGATCCCGACCCCGACGACCCCGCAGATGCACACGGCCGCGAAGGCGACGACCGGCGTGGCGCCGAACCGGTCGACGGCCCGCCCGGCGACCGTCATGAGCGCCAGGCTCGCCAGCCCGCCGAAGAGGTAGAGCACCGAGAGGCGCTCGCGCGGCCACAGGGCGTTGAACTGCAGGTAGGCCGACAGGTTCGGCACGATCAGGAAGATCGTCACCATGGACAGCCCGACGGCCGCGAGCGAGAGCGCCGCCTCCGGCCGGCGCACGAGGCCCCACAGCCGGCGCAGGCCCTGCGGGCCGACGGCCGCGCCGGCCACGTGGGCGGTCATCGCCGGCAGGGCCAGGCCGGCGAACGCGGTCACGAGCAGGGCGAGCGCGGCCACGGCGAAGAACGGCGCCGCCCAGCCGCCGAGGCGGGCCAGCTCCAGCGCCGCCGGCACGCCCACGATCGACGACACCGAGAACGCGCCCATGACGACGGCCATGGCCCGGCCCCGGCGCGCCGGCGGCACGAGGTCGGCGACGATCGCGATCGACACCGACGTGGCCGGCCCGCCGAAGGCGCCCGCGAGCAGGCGCGCCGCGACGAGCTCGCGCAGGTCGCGCGCCAGGCCCGCGAGGACCGTCGCGGCCACGAGGCCGAGCATCAGCGCGACGAGCGCGCGGCGGCGGTCGAAGCGGTCGAGGAGCAGCGCGCCGAGGAGCCCCGCGACCGCCCCGGCCCCGGTGTAGGCCGCCCCCAGGTAGCCGACCGCGTCGAGCTGGAAGCCGAGCGCCTGGGCGAAGTCGGGCCCGAGCGGCATGACGATCATGAACTCGAGGACGTTGACGAACTGCACGGCCGCGACCACGAACACCAGCGCCCGCTCGCGGGCGGGCGTCAGGGCGGGGGCGAGCGGCGTGACCGGCGCGTTCATGGCGGCGCCATGCTACTTCGCGGCCGGCGCGCCGCTCGTCGGCCGCTCACCGCGCTCATCGAGGATGTGACGAGCAGAGAACGGTCACCGAGGACACACCGAGGTCACCGAGAGCCTTGGCTCGAGATCGCCCTCGGTGTCCTCTGTGCGACCTCGGTGTCCTCGGTGACCGTCCTGGCTCATCACATCGACCGGTGTTCGCTGTCAGGGCCGAGGCGGGAGCACGAGGCGGGCCTCGAGCGCGGCGAGCCCCCCGACGAACAGCCCCTCGAGCGCGAGGTGGGCGACGCCGAACACCGTCGCCGAGGGCCACGTCAGCGCGACGAGCCCTAGGCACACGGCGGCCCAGGTCGCGTTGGCGGTGATCAGGGCGGCGACCGCCGCGCGCGACGGCGCCCGCCCGCGCGCGGCGCCGACGGCGAGCGTGCCCGAGCCGCTCGCGAAGGCGAGGTTCGCCGCGCCGACGACCTCGACGAGCGCGAGCGGGAGGCCGTACAGGTCGGCGACCCACGCGCGCAGGACGAGGAGCAGGAGCCCCACGGTCGCGCCGGCGCCCGCATCGACGCAGAGGACCAGGCGCGCCCGGCGGTCCATGACGACCACCTCTCCGGCTACAGGACCTTCTCCAGGAAGGTCTTCGTGCGCGCGTGCGTGGGCGCGCCGAAGACCTGGTCGGGCGGGCCGTCCTCGACGACGCGCCCCTCGTCCATGAACACGACCCGCGAGGCGACCTCGCGGGCGAAGCCCATCTCGTGCGTGACGACGAGCATCGTCATCTTCGCCGCGAGGTCGCGCATGACGTCGAGGACCTCGCCGACCATCTCGGGGTCGAGCGCCGAGGTCGGCTCGTCGAAGAGCATGAGGCGCGGGTTCATCGCCAGGGCGCGGGCGATCGCCACCCGCTGCTTCTGCCCGCCGGAGAGCCGGTCGGGCGCCTCGCCGGCCTTGTCGGCGATCCCCACCCGCTCGAGCAATTCGAGCCCGCGGGCGCGCGCGTCGGCCGGCGCCGCGCCGCGGACGAGGCGCGGGGCGAGGGCGACGTTCTCGATCACGCTCAGGTGCGGGAACAGGTTGAAGTGCTGGAAGACCATGCCGACCTCGGCGCGGACCCGGTCCATGTCGGTCTCGGGGTCGAGGAGGTCGTGGCCGAGGACCCGCAGGGCGCCGCTGTCCGCGTCCGGACGCTCGAGCGCGTTCAGCATGCGCAGCGCCGTCGACTTGCCCGAGCCCGACGGCCCGATCAGGCACACGATCTCGCCCTCGGTGACGGCGAGGTCGAAGCCGGCGAGCGCCTGGACGACCTTGTCGCCCCCGGTGCGGTAGGTCTTGCGCAGCCCCTTCGCCTCGACGAGCGGGCGCAGCTTGGCGGCCGGGTTGGCGTCGCCCGAGATCACTGGATCGCCTCCCCGCGCCGCGCGACGCCGAGGCGCCTCTCGAGGCGGCGCACGCCGAGCGAGAGGAGCACGTTGATCCCCAGGTAGAGGGCGGCCGTGACCAGCCAGGGCTCGAACGTCATGTAGGCGCCCGCCTGCACGTCGCGCGTGGCCATGGTCAGCTCCTGCAGGCCGATCACCGAGGCGAGCGAGCTGTCCTTGACGAGCGCGATGAACTCGCTCGCCAGCGGCGGGAGGATGCGCCGGAGCGCCTGGGGCAGGACCACGTGGCGCATGGCCTGGTAGTGCGTGAGGCCGAGCGAGCGCGCGGCCTCCAGCTGCCCGCGGTCGATGCTCTGCACCCCCGCGCGGACGATCTCGGCGATGTAGCTGGCGGCGAAGCAGGAGAGCGCCGCGACGGCCGCGGCGATCGTCGACGGCTGGACCGCGTGCGACACGCCCAGCGCCCGGTTGATCGGGCCGAGCGCGGCCACGAGCCAGGCGCCCGGGCCCTCGAGGCCCATGGGGCCGGCGAGGACGTGGTACCAGATCATGACCTGCACGAGGAGCGGCGTGCCGCGGAACACCTCGACGAAGCCGAAGCCGAGGAGGCGCGCGCCGGGGTCGTGCGCCGTGCGGCACAGGCCGATCACGACGCCCAGCGGCAGGGCCAGGAGCATGCTCACGAGCGACACCTCGACCGTGAGCACGAGCCCCTCGAGGAGCAGGTGCGCCCAGCGGTCGAAGAACAGCCCCCAGGCCCAGCGGTAGCGCAGGTCGGCGCGGGCGATCACGACGAGCGCCAGGCCGAGCACGGCCGCGTAGATGGCGATGCGGATGGCGAGGCGGCGCCGGGCGCGGGTCACTGGGCGTCGGGCAGGCGCGGGAACCAGCGCGCCTCGAGCTCGGCCAGGCGGCCGCTCTGGCGCAGGCGGGCGAGCGTGGCGTTGATCGCGTCGACGAGGCGCTGGTTGTCGAGCCGCACGGCGGCGGCGATCGCCTCCTCGGTGAACGGCTGCCAGAGCCCCTCGAGCTCGGTCGTCTGCTCGGTGACGTACTTGAGCAGGAACGGATGGTCGAAGACGACCGCGTCGCACTTGCCCTGGATCAGCGTCAGGCAGGCCTCGTCGGTCTTGGCGAACTTCATCAGCTGCGCCTTGGGCATGAACTCCCGGATCGCCTGCTCGCCCGTCGTCCCCTGCTGCGTGGCCACGCGCATCTTCGGGTCGTCGAGGTCGCGGAAGCTCTTGATCCGCCCGTCGCCCTTCTTCTTCACCACCACCTGGCCGACGCGGTAGTAGGGCTCGGAGAAGGCGACGGCGCGCTGCCGGTCCTCGGTGATCGACATGCCGGAGAAGATCACGTCGACCTTGCCCGTCTGCAGCTCGCCCACGATCCCGTCCCAGGCGACGTTCTTGAGCTCGACCTGCACGCCGAGGTCGGCGGCGACCTCGTGGACGAGGTCCACGTCGAAGCCCTGCGGCTTGCCGTCGGGGCCGAGCGTCTCGAACGGGTCGTAGCCCACGTCCATGGCCACGACCAGCCGGCCGCGCGCCTTGATCGCGTCGAGGTCGCCGGCGGGGCCGGGGGGCGGGCCGCCCGTCGGGCAGCCGGTGAGGGCCAGGACGAGCGCGGCGAGCGAGGCGAGGCGGTGCACGGGGTCCTCCCGGGTCAGACGAGCAGGCCGGCGACGGTGGCCGTGAGGAAGCAGGCGAACGACCCGGCGATCATCGCCCGGAGGCCCAGCTTCGCCAGGTCGCTGCGCCGCTCGGGGGCGATCCCCCCGATCCCGCCGATCTGGATGGCGATCGAGGAGAAGTTGGCGAAGCCGCACAGCGCGTAGGTCGAGATGATCACCGAGCGCGGATGCGTGAGCTTGTTCGGGTCGTTGACCATGCCGGACAGGTCGATGAACGCCACGAACTCGTTGACGACGGTCTTCACGCCGATGAGCTGGCCGACCGATGTGCAGTCCTGCCAGGGCGTGCCCATGAGCCAGGCGAGCGGGGCCAGGAGCTTGCCCAGGATCCCCTGGAGCGTGACGCCGTCGGCGCCCACCAGGCCGCAGGTCCAGCCGATCCCGTGGTTGATCATGGCGATCAGGGCGATGAACGCGAGCAGCATCGCCCCGACGTTGAGCGCCAGCTTGAGCCCGTCGCCCGCGCCGCGCGCCGCGGCGTCGATCACGTTGGCGTCGACCTTCTCGAGCGTGACCTTGAGCTGTCCGAAGGTCTCGCTCTTCTCCGGCTCGGGCTCGGGGATCATCAGCTTGGCGCACACGAGCGCGGCCGGCGCGCTCATGACCGACGCGGCCAGCAGGTGGCCGGCGATGTCGCTGAAGCTCGCCTGGAGGAAGCCCACGTAGGCGGCCATGACGCCGCCGGCGACCGTGGCGAAGCCGCCCGTCATGATCGCCATGAGCTCCGACTCGGTCATCCCTTTCACGAACGGCCGCACCAGCAGCGGCGCCTCGGTCTGCCCGACGAAGATGTTCCCCGAGGCCGAGAGCGTCTCCGAGCCCGACGTGCCCATGGTCCGCTGCATGACCCAGGCGATGCCCTTGACCACCAGCGTCATGACGCCCAGGTGGTAGAGGACCGCCATGAGCGACGAGAAGAAGATGATCGTCGGCAGGACGCCGAAGGCGAAGAAGGCCCCGACCTCCGCCATGGAGCCCGCCGCCTGCACCGGGCCGTGCGGGCCGCCGGCGCCGACCGGCACGTTGTTCTGCACGGCCAGGTTGCCGAACAGGAACGACGCCCCCTTCTCGGTGAAGCCGAGCAGGCCCGTGATCACGTCGTTCGCCCAGCGGAACAGCGCCCGGCCGGGGCCGGTCTTGAGGACGAGGATGCCGAGGATGAGCTGGAGGCCCATGCCCCAGCCGACGAGGCGCCAGGAGATGCGCTTCCTGTTGTTCGAGATCCCGTAGCAGATCCCGAGGATCACGGCCATCCCGAAGAGGCTCTGGAGGCGCTCGCCCCAGGTCGTCTGCAGGTCGGCGTTGGCGTCGCGGAGCGCGGCCATGCTGATCCGGCCGTCGCTCTCCACCGCCGCCACGTCCTGCGCCAGCGCCGGCGCGGCGAGCGCCACGACGAGCACGACCCCCGCCAGCGCCAGGAGCCCCCAGCGCCTCGCCGTCTCCCCCATGGCTCCCCCTCGCCCGGGCGGCGCCATCGCCGCGCCCGCCCCGAAGGGGAGGTAGTCTACGGCCCCGCCGACGCCGCGGAAAGCGCGTGGTTGGCGGCCGGCCGGCTCACCGCCAGGGCTCGTCCTCCTTCGCCGCGTAGTGGTAGACGGTCCACATCAGGCTGAAGCAGAGGAAGCACACGAACAGGAACGCGACGACCCGCCCCATGTCGGGATTCTATCCCTGCGCGCGGCGGGCTCGGCGCGGCGATGTGACGCAGCTCACCCCCGAGGGGCGCAGCGCCTCGAGCTCGCCCCGCGTTGCCGCCGAGCGAGCCGACCGAGCCGACCGAGCCGAGCGCAGCGCGGCCAGCGCGCTGGACGGCAGCGCCCACCATCGTTCGCCGCAGGCGCAGTCACACCACACCGGGCTCCCGCAGCAGGAGCCTCAGCCGAGACGAACGAGGGCGAGGCGACGCCGCGCGAAGGCAAGCGAAGGCGGCCTCCTGGCCGCCGAGCGCGCCTGAGCGGCCGGGGCGTCGCGCGGAGCGCGACGCCCTGGCGAACGGCAGCGCCCGCCATCGTTCGTCGCAGGCGCGATCACACCAGAGGCGGGAGCGCCTCGACGTCGGCCCAGCTCCTCACGTGCTTGCGCGCCGCGACCTCGCGCCGGACCTGCTCGACGAGCTCGGCCACCTTGAAGCTGCGCTGCTCCTCGATCCCGTAGCGGCGCACGGTGACGCGCTCCTCGTCCTTCTCCTTCTCGCCGACGATCAGGAGGAGCGGCACCTTGCGGATCGCGCCCTGGCGGACCTTCTTGCCCAGCTTCTCGTCGCTGCGGTCGACCTCCGCCCGCACGAGGTGCCCGCGCAGGGCCTCGGCCACGCGGTCGGCGTAGCCGAGGAAGTTCTCCGACAGCGGCAGGACGAGCACCTGCACCGGCGCCAGCCAGGTGGGGAAGGCGCCGCCGTAGTGCTCGATCAGGAACGACACGAAGCGCTCGTGGGTGCCGAGCGGCGCGCGGTGGATGATGTAGGGCACCTTCTCCTGCCCGTCGCGGTCGGTGTAGCTGAGCCCCATGCGCTTGCCGACGGCGAAGTCGAGCTGGTTGGTCGAGACGGTGAACTCCTTCAGGCCGACGGTCTTGAACTGGATGTCGATCTTCGGCCCGTAGAAGGCGGCCTCGCCCTTCACCTCCTCGTAGGGCAGCCCGACCTCCTTCATCGCCTCGCGCAGCCGCTCCTGCGAGTACTCCCAGGCGGCCGGGTCGTTGACGTACTTCTCCTTCCCCTTCGGGTCCTCGGGGTCCCACAGCGACAGGCGCATGTAGTAGTCCTTGAACTCGAACAGGTCGTAGTAGCGCCGGTGCAGGTCCATGACGCGGATGAACTCGTCGCGGATCTGCTCCTCGGTGATGTAGATGTGCGCGTCGTTCATGCACATGCCGCGCACGCGGGTCAGCCCCTGCAGCGACCCCGACAGCTCGTAGCGGTAGACGAACCCGTACTCGGCCAGGCGCAGCGGGAGCTGCCGGTAGGAGCGCGGGCGCGCCGCGTAGACCCGGTGGTGGTGCGGGCAGTTCATGGGCTTGAGGAAGTAGGCCCCGGACAGGTCCAGGTTCCACTCCTCGCCCTCGGGCTGCGCCTTCTGCGCCTCGTGCTGCAGGACGGAGATGTCCTCGTCCTCGAGCTGCATGGGCGGGTACATGGCCGCCTTGTAGAGGCTCAGGTGGCCCGACTTCTGGTAGAGGATCCCGCGGGTCAGGTGCGGGGTGCGGATGCGGTGGTAGCCGTCCCGGAACTCCCACTCCTCGGCCAGCCGCTCGAGCTCGTTGCAGAGGACGGCGCCGCTCGGGAGCCACAGGACGAGGCCCTTCCCGACCTCGTCGTCGATGGTGTAGAGGTCCAGCTCCTGGCCGAGCTTGCGGTGGTCGCGCTTCTGCGCCTCCTCGCGGGCCTTCTCGTACTCCTTGAGCTCCTTCTTGCTCGCGAACGCCCACCCGTAGACGCGGGTCATCATGGCGTTGTCGCTGTCGCCCCTCCAGTAGGCGCCGGCGATCGAGTGCAGCTTGAACGCGTCCTTCGGGATCTCGCGGGTGCTCTGCACGTGCGGCCCCTCGCACATGTCGACGAACGGGCCCGAGACGTAGAACGAGAGCGACCCGAGCCCCTTCTTGTCCAGCAGCTCGCGCGCGTACTCGACCTTGTGCGGCTCGTTCATCTGCTGGAGGCGCGCGAGCGCCTGCTCGCCCGGGAGGTCCTCGCGCGCGAAGCCCTGGTCCTGCGCGAGGATCTCGCGCATGAGCTCCTCGAGCTTCGGCAGGTCCTCGTCGGAGATCGGCCGGGGGAGGATGAAGTCGTAGTAGAAGCCGTCGTCGATCGCCGGCCCGAAGCCCAGGGTCGCGCCCGGCCGGTAGCGCTGCATGGCCTGCGCCAGCACGTGGGCCAGCGAGTGGCGCTGGCGGAAGAGCTTGTCCTCGACCTCTTGCTTCGACTTCGCCATGGTGCGACTCCGGAGGCCCGCCAGTGTAAGGGCGCCTGCCGCATCGCGTAAGACGACCGAACGCCGGGGTGATGTCGAGGACGGGCGCCCGCGGCCGCCCGTGCTAAGACGGAGTGGGGGCCCGCCCATGAGCAGCACCGCCGCCTCGCGCGACCTCGTCGCCGCCTACAAGAGCACCTTCCTGCGCGGGTTGGCGACCGTCCTGCCGACGCTGCTGACGCTCTGGATCGTGATCGCGACCTGGCAGTTCCTCGAGGGGAACATCGCGCGGCCGATCTCCGAGGCGATCAAGACGCGCCTCGTCTCCACCGCGGTCGGCAACGAGGTCGTGTTCACGGTGTGGGACGAGCTCGAGTTCCTGCGCCGGCCCGCGCTCGCGACGGCCCCCGCCGGGCTGAGCCCCGCCGAGCGCGCGCGCCACGACCTCGCCGAGCGCGAGCGGCTCGAGCAGGCGGAGCCGCAGCGCCAGCAGGACCTGCGCGCCGAGCTCGACCGGCGCTTCCCGGGCTGGGTCGGCTTCGTGCTCGCGATCGTGGCCGTGTTCTCGGTGGGCTTCGTCATGGCCAGCTTCGTCGGCGCCTCGGCCTGGGCGCTGGGCGAGAGCTGGGCGTCGCGGATCCCGCTGGTGAAGAACATCTACCCCGGCGCCAAGCAGATGGTGAACTTCTTCCTGTCGGGCGACGAGCAGCGCAGCTTCCAGGCCGTCGTCGCCGTCGAGTTCCCGCGCAAGGGGCTCTGGTCGGTCGGCTTCCTCACCTCGGAGAACCTCCCCGAGATCGAGGCCCGCTCCGGCGAGCGCGTCCGCGGCGTCTACCTGGGCACGCCGGCCGCCGGCCAGATCGTGCTCGCGCGCGAGAGCGAGATCGTGCCCGTCGACATGACCGTCGACGAGGCGCTCAAGTTCCTCATGTCGGGC
The DNA here is from genome assembly GCA_023954375.1 of Planctomycetota bacterium. Taxonomy (GTDB): domain Bacteria; phylum Planctomycetota; class J058; order J058; family J058; genus JAMLIC01. The sequence goes on along the minus strand of JAMLIC010000004.1, from coordinate 6,383 downwards.
GGCGTGATCGGCCGCGACCCGGCGCGCCCGCCCGGGGAGCTCAGGCTGCCCTGGGAGACGAGGGCGTAGTGGACGACGCGTGGCGCGAGGCGTATCGGAAGGCGCAGGCCGACCCGCGGGACCTGGAGGCGCGCGCGGCTTACGGGCGGCTCCTCCTCCGGCTCGGGCACCACGCCGCCGCCTGCCACGAGCTGACCGTGGCCGCGCAGGCCCGGGCCTGGGGCAGCGCGCGCTGGGAGCGGCTGGTCGCGCCGCGGCCCGGCGCCGCCGACGTGCGCCTCTCACCGCCCGGCGCCGAGGGGGAGTGGCTCGTCGACCTCGCCCCTTACGACCCTCGGCTGGTGGCCGCGCCCGACGTCCCCGACGCGCGCTGGCCAGGGGCGCGCCTCGCGCGCGCGCACGGCGAGGCGCCCGCGCCGCTCGTCCTCGTGCCGCCCCCCGTGTGCCGCGCGCCGGGCTGCCGCGACGGCGCCGTCGAGTGCCCGACCTGCGGCGGCCGCGGACAGGTCTCCGAGTTCACGGGCCACGCCGACTGGCCGGCCGAGTGCCGCGACTGCGAGGGCCTGGGCACGAGCCCCTGCGCCACGTGCGACGGCACCGGCCTCGACCCGGCGCCGCGCGACGCCCCGCCCGGGTGCGAGCACGCGCTCGGCTCGGTCCCGGAGTGGACCGGGACCCAGGGCTGGTCCAAGGCCTGGTCGCTCCTGCGCTGTCAGCGCTGCGGCCTGACCGCCCTGCGCCCGTCGGGCAGCGACGACGAGCCCTCGTGGGCCTGCCCCGCGTGCGGGCGGCTCCGCTGCGTCTGCGGCGAGGGCCCGACCTGACGGGCCCGGTCGCCGGAGGCCGGCCCGCCAGGCCGGCCCGGCGGTTAGGACAATGTGGGCTTGCGGTTGAACGACTTGCGCAGTAGACTCCGGCTCAACAACGGCGGCGTCCGACGCGCGCCGGAACACCGGAGGACCTGGATGCCCACGGCCAGCAAGAAGGAGATCGTGCTCGCGGTCGCGAACAAGACCGGCCGCCCGAGCGCGGAGGCGTCGGCGGTTTGCCAGAGCTTCCTCGACCAGATCGTCGAGGAGCTCGCCAAGGGCAACCGGCTCGAGTTCCGCGACTTCGGCGTGTTCGAGCTCAAGCGCCGCAAGGAGCGCACGGCGCGCAACCCCAAGACGGGCGAGGCCGTCCACGTGCCCGCCCGCACGGTCGTGGCGTTCAAGCCCGGCCGGATCATGAAGGAGCGCGTCGTCAACGTCATCCCGACCTGATCGCAGGCCGGAGACGACGCACCGCGACATCGAGCGGCGCCAGGGGTCACGCGCCCGTGGCGCCGCCAGCGTTCCGGAGCCAGCGCGTTCCGGTGCCAGCGCCCGCTACGAGGTCCGCGCCTTCTCGATCCCGCCGGCCGCCGGGAGGTCCACCGGGCCGGCCTCGGGCACCTCGGGCTCGGGCCGCGCCTCGCCCTGGCGCAACGCCTCCACGGGCACCGTGATCAGCCGCGCGCCGCGCTCGTAGGTCACGTAGGCCCAGACCCACTGGAACAGCACGAGCAGCCGGCTCCTGAACCCGATCAGGAAGATCAGGTGCACGAAGAGCCAGGCGAGCCAGCCGAGGTAGCCCGTGAGCCGGAGCCGCCCCAGGTCGGCCACGCCGGCGGCGCGGCCGATCGTGGCCATGGAGCCCTTGTCCTTGTAGCGGAACGGCAGGGGCGCGAGCCCGCGCAGGGCGCGGCGCACGTTCGTCGCGGCGTGGCGGCCCATCTGCATGGCGGCCGGCGCCACGCCGGGCACGGGCTTGCCGTCCTGCTCGAGCGCGGCCATGTCGCCCACGACCACGACCTCGGGGTGGTCTGGCAGCGTCAGGTCGGGGTTCACGCGCACGCGGCCCGCGCGGTCGAGCGGCGCCCCGAGCGTGCGGCCGAGCGGCGAGGCCGCCACGCCGGCGGCCCACAGGACCGTGCGCGCGGCCAGCCAGTCGTCGCCCACGCGCACGCCGTCGCGGGTGATGTCGCTCACCGCCGAGCCGAGGCGCACCTCGACCCCGAGCCGCTCGAGGCGCTGCCGCGCGTCCTCGCGCAGGTCCGGCGGGAAGGCGGGCAGGAGCGCGGGCCCGGCCTCGAGGAGCACGATCCGCGAGGTGCGCGGGTCGAAGCGTCTGAAGTCGCGCCGGAGCGTGTGCCGCGCCAGCTCCGCCAGGGCGCCCGCGAGCTCGACGCCGGTCGGGCCGCCGCCGACCACGGCGAACGTCTGCCAGGCGGCGCGGCGCGCCGGGTCGTCCTCCTGCTCGGCGGCCTCGAACGCCCAAAGGACGCGGTGCCGGACCTCGGCCGCGTCCGTGATCGTCTTCAGGCCGGGCGCGACCGCGGCCCACTCGTCGTGGCCGAAGTAGGAGTGCGTGGCGCCGCAGGCGAGGATCAGGAAGTCGTAGGTCAGCTCCGTCCGATCGAGCACCAGCCTGCGCGCGGCCGGGTCGACGCGCCGCACCTCGGCCAGGAGCATGAGCACGTTCTTCTGGCGGCGGAGGATCCCGCGGATCGGGGCGGCGATGTCCGCCGGGTTCAGCCCGGCCGTGGCGACCTGGTAGAGGAGCGGCTGGAACAGGTGGTGGTTCTGGCGGTCGACGAGGGTGATCCGCACGGGCGCGCCGCGCAGCGCGCGCGCGGCCTCGAGCCCGCCGAACCCGCCCCCCACGATCACGACGTGGGGCCGCTCGTCGCTGCGCATGGCGCCTCCACCTCCGAGCCTACCCCGGGGGCGTCGAGCGCGGTCACTCGTCCCGCAGCGCCACCACCGGGTCGACCCGGCTCGCCGCGCCCGCGGGCCCGAGCGCCGCGAGCACGCTCAGCACGAGCGCGAACCCGAGCGCGGCGAGGAGCAGCCAGGGCGGGAAGGCGAAGACGCTGCCGGGGTAGTGGTACTCCGTCATGCGCTGGATCGCCGTGCGCGCCGCCCAGTCCCCGGGGAACGACCCGAGGAGCGCCGCCGCGAGGCCGACCACGCCGCCCAGGAGGCCGATCAGCCCGCTCTCGGCGACGAACAGCCCGCGCACCTGCCGGTCGGAGGCGCCGAGCGCCTTGAGCGTGCCGATCTCGCGCGTGCGCTCGCTCACGTTCATGATCATCGTGTTGACGATCCCCAGCACCGCCACGAGCACGGCCACGCTGGTGAGCCCGGCGACGATCACGGTGATCAGCGCCAGCGCCCGCGTCAGCCGCTCCAGGACCGAGCGCACGGAGCTCGTGTTCCAGCCCTCGCGCCGCAGGCCGCGCTCGACCGTGCCCACCTGCTCCGCGTCGGCGACCTCCAGCGTCGCCGCCGTGTAGCCGCGGGTCAGGTTCGTCGCGTCCTGCAGGAACAGCGCCTCGGCCAGCCCCTGCGGCAGGAACAGGTCGGCCTGCATGGAGAAGCTGTCCTCGACCATCTCGAACCCGTCGTCCTCGACGCGCTCGCGCACGACGCCGAGGAGCGGCAGGGTCACCCCCGCCGGCGCGGGCGGCTCGGCCGTGTCGCCCTCGCGCGGCGGGCGGGCGGCGTTCATGCGGACGAGCATCTCCACGAGGCGCGGGTCGACCGGCAGCTCGACGCCGCTGCGCCGGGCGGCGTCGAGCATGGCGCCGACGCCCGCGGCCGGGGTCGGGCGGCCGAGGCGCACCTCGCGGCCGACGAGCGCCGCCTGCTCCTCGTCGGTGCGGTAGCCCCAGGTGTAGAGGAGGAACTCGTGCAGCCACACCCCGCGCGCGTCCACGGCGAAGGGCTGGCCCGCGATCACCCGCCGCTGCCAGCGCGGGTCGTCCGCTGCCACGCCGTAGGAGAGCGCCACCTCCTCCGCGTGCTCGCCGAGCGCCAGCTCGAAGCGGTCGACCACCAGCGGGCGCACGTCGGCCACGTCCGGGCGCGCGCGCAGGGCCTCGACCGTGTCGGGCGTGAGGAGCGTGCGGCGGAGCGGGCCGGGGCCGCCGCGGCGGCGCTTGGCGATCGCCTTGCGGAGGCGGTCGGCCTTGGCGGGGTCGGTGACCCCCTCGACGGCGGCGTCGAGCGACCCCGGCGGCAGGGCGCCGAACCCCGGCCGCACGACGACCCGCGTGGGGCTCTCGTCGTCGGTGAGCTGCTCGATCAACGCCGTCTCGAGGCCCCGGCCGATCGCCACGATCGACGTGAAGGCGAACACGCCCACGGCCACGCCGGTGGCCGTCAGGGTCGTGCGGCCCTTGTTGCGCAGGAGCTGCGCCGCGGCGAAGCCGACGTGGTCCCGGAGGCGCATCGAGGTCACCTGGCCGCCCCGGCCCCGCGCCGCGGCGCGACCTTCATACATCACGGCGGGCGATCCGGTATCGTCGTGCACGCGTGAGGGCCGCGTGAGCGATGGCCTCGTCGTCCGCCGCGGGCGGATCCTGTGCTTCCGCCTGCTCGACATAGGCGACGAGGTCCTCCTCGACGCCGCCGAGCGCACCATGGCCCGGGCCGAGGACGCCAAGCGCCTCAAGCTCTCCCGCGCCGCGTCCATGGCGCTGGTGTTCAAGTCGCCCCCGCTCGACGTGTCGCTCGGGACCCGGCAGCTGCCCCTCCTGCCCGACGGCGGCGCCGCCGACGTGGCGGTCTCCGCGCGCGTCTTCGACCACGGCAACGTGTCGTTCCGCTTCGAGCTGGCGATCGCGCCCGGCACGCCGCTCGGCGACCTCGTGCCGCTGTGCGACGAGCTCTACGAGTCGGAGCTGCTCTCCGAGGAGGCGCGTCGCGACGCCGTCGCCCTGGTCGCCCGCCTGGGCACGAACGTCGTGCGCCCGCACACGTGGGCCGACGTCGAGACCTACACCGTGATCTTCGTCGAGGAGCTGGACGGCCGTCCGACCGCCAAGGAGGTCCTGGCGCAGGACGTGCTGCCCAAGCTCCTCCTGGGCGAGCGGAGCGTCCGGCCGATCTCGGACGGCGTGCGCGGCGAGATGCTCCGCCACGCCTACAGCTACCTCGACGACGACCTGGTGCTGATCGACTGGGACAGCGCCTTCGTCCTCGAGCCGTCCGGCAGCCGCGACGTCCCCGACGTCCTCGAGCTCGGCTGCGGCCAGCTCCAGGGCATGCGCTACTACGACCAGCTCATGGACACGGAGCTGGGGCACATCTACGACGACGTCGAGCGGGCCAACCGCGCCGGGACGATCCAGCTCCTCTGGAGCCCCTACGACCGGGTCGCGCGCGCCGTGCACGAGCGTTGGCTCGACATGACCGAGGTCACCGAGCGGATCGAGGCGTCGATCAAGATCGTCGGCGACTTCTACCTGGCGCGCGTCTACCGCGGCGCGCTCGAGCGCTTCCGCGTCCCGGAGTGGCAGCGCGCCGTCTACCGCAAGCAGCAGCTCGTGGCGCAGGTCTACGCCCTGCTCAAGGGCCAGATCGACACGCGGCGGGCCATGCTCCTCGAGCTGACGATCGTCCTCTTGATCGCGCTGGACATCGTCATCGTCCTGGCGACCAAGGCGTCGAGCTGACCGCGCTCGCCGGCTGACTCGATGGCGCCGCCTGTGGGACACGGGCGTCCAGGCCCTGACGCCCTCAACGGCCCGGCGCGCCCCCCGGCCCCGGACCGCCGGGGGTTGGGGCCCGTCCGGAACCGGGCTGACGTGTGGCCGGGAAGATGCTATGTGCTAGGGCCATCACCGGGCCCGGTCGGGGGCCCGCCCGAGGTCAGTGCTCATGGTCACGAAGTTCCTGCGCAACCGGCTGGTGTTCTATCGCGAGGCGCTCCGCCAGTCGCAAGAGGTCGGCGCGTTCACCCACACCTCGAAGGCCGTCGCGGACGCGATCGCCGAGCCGATCGTCCGCACGGACCGCCCGCTGCGCGTGCTCGAGGTCGGCGCCGGCACCGGCGCCCTGACCCGCTCGATCGTGAAGCGCCTGGGCCCCGGCGACCGGCTCGACCTGATCGAGATCAACCCCGAGTTCGTGCAGGTGCTGCAGGAGCAGTTCGGCACCCGCCCCGGCGGCCCCGAGGTGCGCGTCGACCAGCGCGACGTGGAGCTCCTGCCGCGGGACGAGCAGTACGACGTGATCGTCTCGTCGCTGCCGCTCCTGAACTTCCCGCCGGAGAAGGTCCGCCGCGTCTTCGAGCTGTTCCTGACCGAGCTGCTCCGCCCGGGCGGCACGCTCAGCTACTACGACTACTGGGCCAAGGAGCTGCGCACCTTCGTCGTCGGGCCGCGCGAGCGCCGGCGCATGAAGGAGGTCCTCCGGATCACGAAGGAGTTCCGCCAGCGCTACGAGGTCAAGGACCGGCTGATCCCCTGGAACCTGACGCCGGCCCTCGTTCACTACCTCCGCCGCCCGGTGTGATCGCGGCTGCGGGCGAGGATGGCGGGCGCTGCGGTGCGTCGGGGGGGGCGGGGGGGGCCCCCC
>JAMLIC010000039.1 GCA_023954375.1 Planctomycetota bacterium | reverse complement strand
GGGGGGGGGGGCGGGGCGGGGGGGGGGGGGGGGGGGGGGGCGCGGGGGGGGGGGGGCGCGGGGGGGGGGGCGGGGGGGGGGGCGGGGGGGGGGGTGGGGGGGGGGGCGGGGGGGCGGGGGGGGGGGGGGGGCGGGCGGGGGCGGGGGGGGGGGGCCCCCCCGGCCCCCCCCCCCCCCCGACCGCTCAGGCTCTCTCGGCGGCCAGAAGGCCGCCTTCGTTCGCCTTCGCGCGGCATCGCCTCGGCCTCCGCGGCCTCGCCTGACGTGTCGCTGCGTCCCACCCGTCGCCATGCAGACGGGAGCGTGAGGTCGACGCAGGACCACGTCGTCCGTGACTCACCCTCGTGGACGTCCGAAGGCTGGCTCCGTCTCGGTCACGCGCTCGCCGCGCGCGGCAGGTCGACGTAGACGTCGCACGTGAACGTCGACAGGCGCGCCGCCGCGAGCCGCCAGGCGTCCGGCTCGAGCCCCGCCTTGCGGCAGGCGTGCTCGACGAGGGCGCGCGCGTCCCAGCCGCGCTCGGCGGCCACCTGCGGGAGGAGGAGCCCGCTCCGGTCGCCGAGGCGGAGCACGACGCCGTGGCGCCCGACCACCACCTCCTCGAGGCGCGCACGGACGAGCGGGCTCAGGACCGAGAGCTCCACGGTGAGCGCAGCGACCTCGTCGGGCGCCACCGGGGCGAAGCGGCGGTCGCGGGCGGCCGAGGCGGCGAGCGTCCGCGCGGCCTCGATGAGCGGGAGCCGGCCCACGGCGTGCCCGACGCAGCCGCGGAGCTCTTCGCCGCGCCGGAGGGTGACGAACAGCCCGCGGACCGCGCGCAGGTCGTCGTCCCTCGTCTGCGGGGTGGGGGCCGGCCGCCCGGTCCCCAGGCGCCGGATCGTCTCGCGGACGAGGTCGAACAGGAGCCGCTGGTCCGCGGGCGCGATCGTCGACGGCATCGTGACCGCATTGTGGAGAGCGGGGGCGGCGGGCGCCACGGGCCAGGCCCGGACGGCCCGGCTACAATCCGTCCGTGAACACGGACGACGCGCTGGCGAGCTGGCGGGCCGAGGCGGCCGCGGTCGAGGGGCCGGCCGTCGAGGCGCTCGGCCAGGCCGCGCTCGACGGCGCCCCCGACGACGCCCGCCTGCGCCGCCTGGCGGTCGCCGCGCCGCTGCTCGACCTCGCGCCCGACGCCCGGGCGCGGGCCGTCGCGCTCGTCCGCTGGGGCCTCGGGGCCGGCGACCTCGCCCGCTGGGACGCGGCGCACGCGGCCGCCGAGCTGGGCCTGGCGGAGCTCGCGCCCGACCTCCTCGCCCTCGTCGCGCCGGGCGCCGCCGCGCCGGCCGCCCGCGGGCGCGCCGCCGAGGCCTTCGCCGCCCTGGCCCCGCCGGCCGAGGCCCGGGCGCGCCTCGAGCCCGTGCGCGTGAACGACCCCGACTGGGCCGTGCGCCGCCTCGCCGGCGAGGCCCTGCGGCAGGTCGAGGCCCGGCGCGCGCCCGCGCGCGGCGACCCGTTCGCCCGCTTCCGCGCCCTCGTCCGCTGCGGCCGGGCCCGCGTCGAGGGCGGCTCGCAGCCGCTCACCGCCCAGCAGGTGGCCGGGCTGGGGCTCCGGCTCCCGGCCAGCTACCGGCTGTTCCTGGCCACGGCCTGCGCCGGGGGCCGGGTCGTCGTCGACGACGCCATCAGCCTGACCCTCACCCCGCCGGCCACGCTCCGGGCCGAGCTCGAGGCGCAGGGGCCGCGCCCCGACGAGCTGCGGCGCATCCAGGAGGCGGTGTGGGCCCGCCACGTCGAGGGCGAGCGGGGCGAGCCGCCCCTCGACGAGGCGCACGCCCTGCGCCTCCTCGGCGAGCGCTACGACCGCGGGCTCGTGGACGCCGAGCTCTGGGCCTACGGCCTCCTCCACTACGAGGCCGCGTTCTCGGCCGACGACGCCGCGCGCGCCCGGCACCTCGTGCGGGCCCTCGACGCGCTCCGCGCCTACCGCGCGCTCGTGGCCGAGCCGTGGGAGGTCGTCGACGACCGGCTCGCCGACGCCGAGGACCTCGTCGAGCAGGAGGGCCTCCGCGCGCGCGTCGGCCCGGGCGAGGCGGGGCTCCTGGTGGTCGGCCGCTGGGAGGGCGTCGTGCCGCTGGCGCTCGACCTGGGCCGCCCCGGCGTGGCGCGCCTCGACCCCGACGCGGCCGGGCAGCCGGTCGCCGGCTGGCTCGCCGGCACGCTGCTCGAGCTCCTGAACGACCCGGCGGCCCACGCTCCCGGGGCGACGACGACGGAGTCCCCGGCGGCCCCTTCCGAGGCGGCGGGGGCGTTCGCGGCGGTGGTCGACCGCCTCGCCCAAGGGCAGGCGAAGCAGGCCGGCCGGGCCTTCGCCGACGCCCTCGAGGACGAGGCCGGTCCGGCGGCGCTGGAGGCGGCGGCGGCGCTCCTCTGCCGCCCCGACGTGACCCCCCTCCAGGCCGCGCAGCTCCTCTCGAGCGTGCCCATGGCCGGGGACAAGCGGTCGCTCGAGCTCGCGCGCGAGGTGCTCCAGGCGCTGCCGGGCGAGCGCGCGCGCGAGGTGGTCGAGGCCGCCGCGCCGCACGACGAGGACGGGAGCCAGGTGGCGCTGCTCGTGGACGCCGCCGCCGGGCTGCGCAAGAAGAGCCACACCGACGCCCGCGAGGTGGCCAAGCGGACCAAGGCGTCGCGCCAGAAGGCGCACGTGCGGACCAACAAGAACCCGTTCTACAAGTGACCGACGACGCCCCCGACGAGCAGAAGCGCAAGGTCCTCACGCTGCGCCACGAGGCGACCGGCCGCCTCGTGCCGATCGACGTGCTCACGGTCGTCGGGCGCAACGACACCTACTACCGCTACACCGAGGGCGACGAGCGCCGCGACCGCCTCCGCGGCGACATCGCCGAGGGGCTGGCCGCGCTGAACTACATCAAGATCAGCTCCGACAGCCAGATCTCCCGCAGCCACGGGGTGATCGACCCGGCCCTGCCGGGCGCCGCCGACCTGAACTCGACCAACGGCACCTTCCTCAACGACGCGCGCCTGCACACGCGCCCGGGCGAGCCCGGGCCGCAGACGGAGCTGCGCCACGGCGACGTGCTCACGATCGGCCAGCAGCGCTTCGTCGTCGAGCTCATGGACCTGACCGTCGCCGAGCACGTGGCCCGCGTGCACGCCGGGCGGCGCGGCTGCCACGCGAGCGACTGGGCGCGGCTGGTGCGCGCCGAGCGGATCGCCCACTTCCTCGAGGAGCGCAAGGGCTTCGCCATGAGCGCGGCGGTCGGCTGGGCGGCGGCGATCGCCACCTGCTACCACCTCCAGTCGAGCGCCGACTCCGAGGGGGTCGTCGCGCTCGTCTTCTGCGCGGACGCGCGCGGCGAGGAGCTGGTCCTCGACGGGCAGCCCATGGCGTTCGGCAAGCTCGTGCCGCTGATCGCGCGGATCCCCGGGCGGAAGGTCGTCGTGCTCGACGTCGACGGGGACGCGTCGGCCTGCGAGCAGCGGTTCGCGGCCGAGGGCTACGAGGACATGCTCCTCCTGACCGCCGGCGGCGAGCCGGCGCTCGACGGCGTCGTCGGGACGCTCGGCACGGGCACGCTCGACGGGCTCCGGCGCAGCGTCGCCGGCGAGGACCGCGACCTGAAGGGCGCCCACGACGACGCGGTCGACGGCCTCGACGCGCTGATCGCCGCCGACACCAACGTCCTCGCGGTCGAGTGGCTGGGCTCCTACCGGGGACGGCTCGCCGTGACCTTCGGCGGGCGGCCGCGCGAGGACGACTCCTGGCTGAGCCACTCGCTGCGCTTCGGCAGCACGACCTTCCGCTTCTGATCGCGGATCAGGGGCCCAGCAGCGGCACGAGGTGCGGGGTGAGCGCCTCGGCGAAGGTCGCCGTCCCCTCCGGGCCCCAGTGGCCGTCGAGCGCCCCGGTGCGGAGGACGGTCCGGTAGCGGCGGGCCGGCCCGCTGAAGGCCGGGCGCAGGTCCACGAAGCGGACGCCCAGCTCCCTGCACAGCCCCTCGACCAGGCCGGGGGGCGTCATCAGGTGGTCGGTCGGGTCGCCCGAGGTGTGCTCGCTCACGACGAGCGTCGCGCCGCCCGCCGCGCACCGCGCCGCGAGCTCGCCCAGGAGCGCCCGCAGCACCGCCGGGCCGTCGCCGGCGAGGGCGTCGCGGGCGCCCCGCTCGACCACGTCGCCCGCCTCGCGCGGCAAGAGGAGGGTCACGAGCGCGGAGCGGGCCGCGAGCCGCTCGAGCAGCCAGGCCGCGGAGCCGAACGGCGGGGGCGGCGGGTCCAGGCCCACCGGGGCGCCCGCGACGGCGTAGGCCGCCGGGGCCTCGTCGACCACGAGCGCGCCGTCGACCAGGCGCGCCGCCGGGGCCACGGCGGGGGGGTGCGCGCGGGCCTGCACGTTCTCCAGCACGTCGTTCTGGCAGTAGAGGTACACGACGACGCGCGCCGGCCGCCGGGTCAGCCACTCGTCGGCCATCCGCAGGGCCTGGAGCGTCCCGTAGCCGCGGACGCCGGCGTTGACGACGGTCGCGCCCAGCCCCGGCGGCAGCCGGCGCGCCACCTGCGACGGCCCCGTCAGGTCGTCGTCCACCTCCGCGCAGAAGGTGGTCGAGTCGCCCACGAACAGGACGGTCGGGCCGCCGCCCGGCCCCTGCCAGGAGGTCCGCTCGCCGTGGGGCCCGGTCGTCACGAACGAGCCGGTCGCGTGGTAGCGGAGGCTGGCGCCCGGGCGGTTGCGGAAGCCCAGCCGCGCGTCGCGCACCCAGAAGGTCGCCTCGAGCGAGGGCCCCCGCGTGGCCGGGCCGCGCCCGGCCACGCGCGCGCCGACCTCGACCGACGCCGCCGCCAGCGCGGCGCCGCCCAGGGCCGCGGCGAGCCTCAGCAGACGACGCCTCGGGCCGGTCACGGCCTCATTGTGACAGCCCCCGTGGGGCGCGGGGCGCGCGGGGTCACAGCGGCCGTCGCTTGTCTTGATGGCCACGTCCGGGCACACGGCCCGATGCTCCGATCCGCAGTGACGCACCTGTCGCCCTCGCTCCGGCCGCTTCGCGGCCTCCGCTCGGGGATGCGCGCCACCGCTCGATCTGCTCGCTTCGCTCGCAGATCAAGCGGTGAGCGCGGTCAGAGAGCCCGAGAGCTCTTCGTTCCGCCGCACGTGTCAACCCGCCGGAGCGAGCGATGGGGAGGCGCGGAACGGGCCAAGCACCGTCGTCCGGGCACCCTGCGCCGATCGCGCCCCCCTCGCGAGCGCATCACTCATCAGCGGCCCAGGGCGCGGGTGATCCCGACCGCCGGGCGCGGCGTCCCGTCCTCCTCGAAGAAGCTGAAGTGGCGGCCGTTGCTCTGGAAGTCCTCGAGGCGCCAGGCGAGGGCGGCCCGGAAGCGCAGGCGCGCGGCGTCCTGCAGGAAGGCGCGCGTGACGCGCGCCTGGAGGGCCGGGTCGTTCCGCGTCGACTTCTGCCCGAACTCGCCCAGCACCAGGGGGCGGCGGCGCGCCCGCGCGTAGCGCGCCAGCGCGTCGCCGCGGGGGATCCGCCCGTCGTCGGCGTAGACGTGCAGGTCGTAGAAGTCGAGGCCCAGGCCGTCGAAGCGCCCGGCGAGGATGTCGTCGGCCGACGTGTGGTGCCCGCTGCTGGCGGTCACGCGCACGCCCGGCGCCCGCGCGTGCGTGAAGGCGGTCCAGTCGGCGACCCAGCGCCGCGCGCCGCGCCACCCGTCGCTCCACATCCAGGTCTTCACCGAGCCCTGGACCTCGTTCATCAGGTCCAGGCCCCAGGTGACGTCGGGCGACGCCTCCATGAGGTCGACGAGCGGCCCGAGGACGCGCGCCTTGAACAGGTCGCCCTCGCCGTACTTGTTCGAGAGCACGTTGTAGTGCCGCCAGTGCTCGACCCCGCCGCGCGGCCACGAGGCCGGCCAGTTGCCGTCGAACAGCGTCCAGAAGAGCCGCACCCGCTCGGCGCGGGCGAGGTCGATCAGGGTCTGCACGTTGCGCTCGAAGGCGGGGTCGGTGCCCAGCGGGCGGGTGCCGTCCCAGACGACCCCCTCCTTGGCGAGCCCCTCGCACAGCCACACGCGCAGCACCGTGCCGCCCGCCTCGCGCGTGCGCCGCAGCAGGCGCCGCCAGTCGGCCGGGTCGAAGTCGGTCGACAGGTCGCGCCCCCACTTGTGGATCACCCAGCCCTGGTTGAAGCCGACCTCGAGGGCGTGGGCGCCCGGGGCCAGGGCGAGGAGGAGCAGGACCGCCAGCAGCGCGCGCTTCACGCCCGGTCCGTCGCACCCCTCATGCCGGCCTGCGGGCAGCGGCAGCGCCTCAGGTTACGTCCGCTCGCGCGCCTCACGGTCGTTTCAGGTTCACGCCAGCGGGAGGTCGGTCCGTTGCACGAGCTCCTCGTTCGTCGCGTCGCCCACGAACATGTGCCCCGGCGCGTGCGTGAGCGCCCGGTCGAGGTCCCCCGCGCGCAGGGCGTCCTGCAGGGCCACCTGGCTGGTCACGCCGCAGGCCCAGAACACGGGCACCTCGCCCGGCTTCACCGTGACCGGGTCGCCCCACTCCGGCCGGGCCAGGTCGCGGACCCCGAGCGCCGCCGGGTCGCCGGCGTGGACCGGCGCGCCGTGGCAGAACCGGTAGGCCGCCGTCGCCTCGATCGCCCGCTGCACCTGCTCCGCCGGCACGGGGCGCATGCTGACGACGAGGCGCCCCCCGAACGGCGGGACGGCGACCGTCTCGCGCCGCGTCAGGTACATGGGGACGTTCTTGCCCTCCTCGACGTGGCGCACCGGCAGCCCCTCGGCCGCGAGCGCCTGCTCGAGCGAGAAGCTGCAGCCGAGGAGGAACGCCACGTCGTCGGGCTCCCACAGCCCCGTGAGGTCGTCCACGTCGCGCCAGGCCGCCTGCCGCCCCTCGTGGACGCGGTAGCGGGGCAGGTCGCGGCGCAGGTCGGCCCCGGCGGCGAGCACGCGCGTGCGGGGGAAGCCGCGCGGGAGGCGCTCGAGGAGCGGGCAGGGCTGCGGGTTCTTCCGGCAGTAGGCCTCGAAGGCGTCGGCGAGGTCGGCCGGCACGACGACGAGGTTGGCCTGCACGTGGCGCATGGCGATCCCGGCCGTCGGCCCGCGCCAGCGCCCCTCGCGGAACAGGCGCCGCGCCTCCTCCGGCGCCATCGCCGCCCACTCGGCCGGCGTCGGGTCGTAGCCGCCGCCCCCCGGGGTCTCGACCTCCACGACGTCGCCCGGCGCCACCTCGACGCGCGCCTTGCCGGGGAGGTCGCGGACCTCACGGTGCCCGTAGGGCCCGCGCCCGCCCGCCCCGCGGTGGAGGCGGTTGCGCCCGGGCGCGCCGGACAGGGCGCCGTGGAGCCCGAACGGGCCGAGGGCGCGCCGCTCGGAGAGGACGGCCGCCGTCACCGGCGCGAGGAACTCGAGCGCGCGGACCACGCCGTCGCCGCCGCGGTAGACGCCCGCGCCGCCCGACCCGCGGCGCACGGCGAAGCGGCGCACGACGACCGGGAAGCGCCGCTCGAGCACCTCGGGGTCGGTGATCCGCGTGTTCGTCATGTGCGTGTGGACCGCCGCGGCCCCGTCGAAGCCGAGCCCGGCGCCGGCGCCGCCGCCGATCGTCTCGTAGTACCCGAACGCCGGGGTGCCGAAGGTCAGGTTGTTCATCGTCCCCTGGCAGCCGGCGAGCTTGCCCAGGGCGCCGTAGAGCGCGTCGCAGATGCGCTGGCTCGTCTCGACGTTGCCCCCGACCACGGCGTCGGGCGGCTGCGGGTCGAGGAGCGACCCCGGCGGGATCACCACCTCGAGCGGCGCGAAGCACCCCTCGTTGAGCGGGATCGGCCGCTGCACCAGCGTGCGGAACACGTAGAGCACGCACGCGCGCACGACGGCCCGCGGCGCGTTGAGGTTGCCCGGCAGGCGGGCGTCCGTGCCCGTGAAGTCGACCGTCGCCCGGCCGTCGGCGGTCACCGTGAGCGTGACCCGGAGGCGCGCGCCCTCGTCGAGCCAGTCCTCGAAGGTCGTCGTCCCGGCGGGCAGGGCGCGCAGGGCCTCGCGCAGGGCCTCGGCCGCGTCGTCCTGCACGTGGCCCATGTAGGCCTGCACGACCTCGGCGCCGTAGCGCTCGACCATCTCGCCCAGCAGGCGCGCGCCGACGGCGTTGGCCGCCAGCTGCGCCTCGAGGTCGGCCAGCCGCTCGTCGACCGCGCGCGCCGGGAACGGGCCGGACGACAGCGCCGCGCGCACCTCGGCCTCCCGCAGGCGCCCGTCGCGCACGGCCAGGAGGTCGTGCAGGCGCACGCCCTCCTCCTCGATCGCGCGCGAGAAGGGCGGCATGGAGCCCGGGACGACGCCGCCGATGTCCGCGTGGTGCCCGCGGCTCCCCACCCAGAACGTCAGCGCGCCGTTCACGAACACGGGCGTGATCACGGTCACGTCGGGGAGGTGCGAGCCGCCGCGGTAGGGGTCGTTGGTGACGATCGCGTCGCCCGGGCGCAGGTCGTCCTTCCGCGCCTCGATCACCGCGCGCACGCTCTCGCCCATGGCGCCCAGGTGCACGGGGATGTGCGGCGCGTTGGCCACGAGGCCGCCCTGGCGGTCGAACACGGCGCAGGAGAAGTCGAGCCGCTCCTTCATGTTCACCGAGAGGCTCACGCGCTCGAGCGTCCTGCCCATCTGCTCGGCGATCGACATGAACAGGTTGGCCATGATCTCGAGCAGCACCGGGTCGCGCGCGGTCGAGAGCCGCTCGCGCCGCGCGCCGGCCGCGACCCGCTCGAGGAGCAGCGCCCCGCGGGCGTCCATGCGCGCCCGCCAGCCCGGGTCGACCACGATCGTCGACGCCGCCTCGGCGACGAGCGCCGGGCCGTCGAGGACGTCGCCCGGGGCGAGGTCCTCGCGCCGGTGGATCGGCGTCTCGACCTGCTCGACGCGCCGCACGCCGTCGGGCCCCAGCCGGTCGAAGGCCACGAGGGCCCGGTCGGCCGCGCGCGGGCCGCCGCCGCCCGCCCGCGCCGCCGGCGCCGGCCAGGCGGTGTCCTCGCCCGCGACGCCGGTCGTCTCGACCCGGGCGTTCACCACCTCGATCGGCGCCCCCGGGCGGTCGAAGCCGTAGAGCCGCCGGTGCTGCGCGGCGAACGCCTCGAGCAGCGCGGGGGACGACGACGTCCACCCGGGCTCCAGCGCCACGTTCAGGCTGGCGTCGACGCCCACGTAGCGCAGGTCGAGCGACCTCGCGCAGCGGACCCGCTCGGCCGGCACCCCCTGGGCCACGACCTCGGCGCGGCCGCGGGCCTCGAGGTCGGCGAAGGTCGCCTCGAGGTCGGCCGGCGCCACGGCGTCGAGCGGCCGCAGCACGGCGGCGACGTCGGCGTGGGTCACGTCGGCCAGCCCCATGCCCCAGGCGCTGAGGACGCCGGCGAGCGGGTGGAGGAGGACGGTCGTCATCCCCAGCGCCTCGGCCATGGCGCAGGCGTGCTGGGCGCCGGCGCCGCCGAACGAGCACAGGGCGTACTCCGTCACGTCGTAGCCGCGCGCGACGCTGATCTCGCGGATCGCGCGGACCATGGCCTCGTTGGCGATCCGCACGAAGCCGGCCGCCAGCTCGAGCGCCGACACCTCGCGGCCGGTCGCCCGCCCGACCTCCTCGGCCAGCTCGGCCATCCTCGCCCGGGCGGCCTCGACGTCGAGCGGCGCGTCGCCGCGCTCGCCGAAGCAGGCCGGGAACCACGCGGGCTGGACGCGGCCGAGCACCGCGTTGGCGTCGGTGACCGCCAGCCGCCCCTCGGGGCGGCGGTAGCAGACGGGGCCCGGGACCGCGCCGGCGCTCTCGGGCCCGACCGTCAGGCGCCGGCCGTCGAAGCGCAGGAGCGAGCCGCCGCCGGCGGCGATCGTCGACACGGCCAGCATGGGCGCCTTGAGCCGCACGCCCGCGACCGGGCGCTCGAACGTGCGCTCGAAGCCCTCGGCGAGGTCGACGCGCGACACGTCGGTCGAGGTCCCGCCCATGTCGAAGCCGATCACCTTCGGCAGGCCGGCCAGGCGCGCGGCGTGCGCCACGGCGACCACGCCGCCCGCCGGGCCGGAGAGGACGGCGTCCTTGCCCGAGAAGCGGGCCGCGTCGGCCAGCCCGCCGCTCGACTGCATGAAGCGGAGCGACACCTGCTCGCCCAGCCGCCGCCGCACGCGCTCGACGTAGGCGCGCAGGATCGGCGTCAGGTAGGCGTCGGCGGTCGTCGTGTCGCCGCGCGCGGTGAGCTTGATCTCGCCCACGACCTCGTGCGACAGGCCGACGTGGCCGAAGCCCATCTCGCGGCAGAGCGCGCCCACCGCCTGCTCGTGCGCCGGGAACGCCCACGCGTTCATGAGGACGACCGCCACCGCGTCGATCCCCCGCGCGCGCACGGCCTCGAGCCGCGCGCGCAGCAGGGCGAGGTCGGGCGCCCGGCGGACCGTGCCGTCGGCGAGCACCCGCTCGTCGAGCGGCACGACCTCGGCCGCCAGCGGCTCGGGCTTCTTGATCGCCAGCGCGAACAGGTCGGGCCGCGCCTGCGTGCCGATCTCGAGCGCGTCCTCGAGCCCGGCCGTGGTCACCAGGCACACCCGCGCCCCGCGCCGCTCGAGCAGGGCGTTCGTGGCGACCGTCGTCCCCATGCGGACGGCCTCGATCCGGTCCTGGTCGAGCGACGCGCCGGGCGGCAGCCCGAGGAGCTCGCGGATCGCGCGCAGCGGCGCGTCCTCGAGCTGCGCCGGGTCCTCGCTGAGGAGCTTGCGCACGTGCAGGGCGCCCGCCGGGTCGCGCGCCACGACGTCGGTGAAGGTCCCGCCGCGGTCGATCCAGAAGGCCCAGCGCGTCATGGCGGCGGACCATACCACGGGGCCGGACGCCCCGGCGCGGGCTCCAGGCGCCTTACAATGGGGAGGTGGAGCCCGTCGCCGAGGACCTCTACCGCTTCGGCGTGGCGCTGGCGATCGGCGCGCTGATCGGCCTCGAGCGGCAGTTCTCGGGCACGCACGACGACGAGGAGGAGCCGGCCGGGCCGGCGCTCCTCGCGCCGCCGTCCGAGGGCGAGCTGCGCGCGGCCGTCGCCGCCGGCCGGCGCCGGCGCTGGCGCGCCGCCCGCGCGGCGCGCCGGCCCCGCCGCCCGGCGTGCGCACCTACGGGCTCCTCGCCATCGCCGGCGGGGCGGCCGCCTACCTCGGGCCCACGGTCCCCTGGCTCCTCCCGGCGGCGCTCCTGGTCGTCGGCGCCCTGGTGCTCGCGGGCTACCTGAGCGACATGGCCCGCACGGGCGACCTCGGGCTCACGAGCGAGGTGTCGGCGATCATCACCTTCCTGCTGGGCGGGATCGCCGTGGCCGGCCACACCACCGTCGCGGCCGCCTGCGCCGTGGCCGTGACGACGATCCTGGCCTTCAAGCGCCGGCTGCACGAGCTCACCTGGCGCCTCGAGCAGGCCGACATCCGCGCCGTCCTCAAGTTCGCCGTGATCTCGGTCGTCGTCCTGCCGCTCCTGCCGGCCGAGCCGATCGTCCTCGGCGACGTCGTGGCGCGGCGCGAGGTCGCCGAGGACGCGGCGCCGGAGGGCCCTCCGGCGCCCGACGCCGCGGCGTCCGACGCCCCGCCGTCGGCCCCCCGCGCGCGCCCGTGGTGGCACGAGGTCGAGCTCGCCCCGCGCAAGGTGTGGTACCTCGTCGTGCTGATCTCGGCCGTCTCGTTCTGCGGCTACGTGCTCTCGAAGCTCCTGGGGCCCGGCCGCGGGCTCGTGGTCACCGGGGCGGTCGGGGGGCTCGTCTCGTCGACCGCGGTCTCGCTCTCCTTCTCGCAGCGCAGCCGCGAGGCCCCCGACCTGGCCCCGCGCCTGGCCATGGGCGTGCTGCTCGCCAACGCGATCATGCCCCTGCGCCTCCTGCTCCTCGTGGCCGTGATCGACCTGGCCGTGGCCCTGCGCCTCCTGCTCCCGCTCGCGGCCATGGCCCTGGCCGGCGGCGCCTGCGCGCTCTGGCTGCACCTCCGCCGGCGCGGCGAGCCGGGCACTGGCGACGTGCAGCTGCGCAACCCCTTCGAGATCACCCCCGCGCTCAAGTTCGGCGCCGTCTTCGCCGCGGTCCTGGTGCTCTCGCAGGTCGCCGCGGCCCGGTTCGGGAGCGCCGGGACCTACGCGCTCGCGGTCCTCTCGGGCGTCACCGACGTCGACGCGATCGGCCTGGCCCTCTCCAGCCAGGTCGGCGGCGGCCGGCTCGCCCTGGCCACCGGCGTCGTGGGGATCGTGCTCGCCGCGATCAGCAACACCGTGGTCAAGGGCGGGCTGGTGGCCTGGTTCGGCGCGCCGAGGCTGCGGCGGATCACGCTCGTCTCGTTCGGGCTCATGCTCGCGGCGGCCGCGGGCGGCCTCGCGGCGCTGCGGGCGCTGTGACCGACCGGCCATCGAAGCCCCTCGCTCGCCGGCCCGTTCCGGGATAGAATCCGCGCCCTTTCACCCCCAGGAGGGCGCGTGAACATCCACGAGTACCAGGCCAAGCAGCTCTTCCGACGCTTCGGCATCCCGATCCTCTCCGGAGAGGTCGCCGAGACCGCCGACCAGGCCCAGGCGGCCGCCAAGAAGCTCGGGACCCCCGTCGTGGTGGTCAAGTCGCAGGTGCTGGCCGGCGGCCGCGGCAAGGGCCGCTTCAAGGAGCACGGGCCGAGCGGCCCCGGCGGCGTCGTGGTCGTCAAGGACCTCGAGAAGGTCCGCGCCACGGCCGACGCGATCCTCGGCAGCACGCTGGTCACCGTGCAGACGGGCGACAAGGGCGAGGCGGTCCACAAGGTTTACGTCGAGGCCGGCTGCGCGATCGAGAAGGAGTTCTACGCGGCGGTCACCCTCGACCGCGAGCACCGCGGGCCGACCCTCATGGCCAGCGCCGAGGGCGGCATGGACATCGAGGAGGTCGCGGCCACGCACCCCGAGAAGATCTTCCGCCAGCCCTGCGACCCGCTCCTGGGCCTCCTCCCCTTCCAGGCGCGCGACATGGCCCGGCGCCTGGGCCTCTCGGGCGAGGGCCTCAAGCACGGCGCCGACCTGCTCGAGCGGCTCGTGCGCCTGTTCATCGACTGCGACTGCTCGATCGTCGAGGTGAACCCGCTCGTCCTGACCAAGGACGGGCAGGTGCTGGCGCTCGACGCCAAGATCACCTTCGACGACAACGGGCTGCCCCGGCACCCCGACTTCGCCGAGCTGCGCGACCCGAACGCGGAGAGCGCCGAGGAGCGCGCCGCGCGCGAGCACGACCTGAGCTACATCTCGCTCGACGGCGACATCGGCTGCATGGTCAACGGCGCCGGCCTGGCCATGGCCACCATGGACATGATCAAGCACTCGGGCGGCGCGCCGGCCAACTTCCTCGACGTCGGCGGCGGCGCCAGCGAGGACCGGATCAAGGCCGCCTTCAAGATCATCGTCTCCGACGCGGCCGTGAAGGCGATCCTGGTGAACATCTTCGGCGGGATCCTCCGCTGCGACCTGCTGGCCAGCGGCGTGGTCGCGGCCGCGCGCAGCCTGGAGCTGCGGGTCCCGATCGTGGTCCGCCTCGAGGGGACCAACGTCGAGCAGGGCAAGAAGATCATCGAGGAGAGCGGGCTGAAGGTCACCTTCGCCCCTGACCTGGCCGAGGCGGCGACCAAGGTCGTCGCGGCCGCGCGAGGTGAGGCGTGAGCATCCTGATCGACAAGAACACCCGCGTCCTCCTCCAGGGGGCGGGCAAGGCCGGCCTCTTCCACGCGGAGAAGAGCCGCGAGTACTGCGAGACGAAGCTCGTCGGCGCGGTGCACCCGGGCAAGGGCGGCGCGAAGGTGCTCGGCGACGTGCCCGTGTTCGACACGGTCGCCGAGGCCATGGAGAAGGTGCAGCCGACCGCGTCCATGATCTACGTCCCGGCGCTGGGCGCCGCCGACGCGATCATGGAGGCGGCCGCGGCCGAGCTCCCGCTCGTCACCTGCATCACCGAGGGGATCCCCGCCCTCGACATGGCCAGGACCATGCGCTACCTCGAGGCGAAGGGCAACCGGACCCGCCTCGTCGGCCCCAACTGCCCCGGCCTGATCACGCCCGGCCAGATCAAGATGGGCATCATGCCCGGCTACATCCACAAGCCGGGGCGGATCGGCATCGTCTCGCGCAGCGGCACGCTCACCTACGAGTCGGTCTGGCAGATCAGCAACGCCGGGCTCGGCCAGTCGAGCTGCGTGGGCATCGGCGGCGACCCGATCAACGGGACCTCGTTCGTCGACGTGCTCGAGCTCTTCGCGAACGACAGCCAGACGCTCGCCGTGATCATGATCGGCGAGATCGGCGGCTCGGGCGAGGAGGCCGCGGCGGCCTACATCAAGCGCAGCAACTACCCGAAGCCCGTCGTGTCGTTCATCGCCGGCCAGACGGCGCCCCCGGGCAAGCGCATGGGGCACGCCGGCGCGATCATCTCCGGCGGCCAGGGGACGGCGGCGGCCAAGATGGACGCGCTCCGCGACGCGGGCGTCCACGTCACGCACAAGCCGTCGGACATCGGCAAGACGCTGCTCGAGGCGCTCTCGAAGCGCGGCATCGACGCGCGCTCCTGACGCCTCGCCGCCGGCCGCGCCCCTTCCGTGGGGGCGCGCCGGCCCCGATAATGGACGGCCTCGAACTCGGCCTGCCGCGCGGCGGCGCGCGCAGGGATCACCCGCTCGGAACTCCCGGGGGAGCTGCAATGCCCAAGAAGATCAAGGTCAAGAACCCGGTCGTCGAGATGGACGGCGACGAGATGACGCGCGTCATCTGGAAGTTCATCAAGGAGAAGCTGATCCTCCCGTATCTCGACGTCGACCTGAAGTACTTCGACCTCGGGATCGAGCACCGCGACGCGACCGACGACCAGGTCACGGTCGACGCGGCGAACGCCACGAAGGAGCACGGCGTCGCGGTGAAGTGCGCCACGATCACGCCCGACGAGGCGCGCGTCGAGGAGTTCGGCCTGAAGGAGATGTGGCGCTCGCCCAACGGGACGATCCGCAACATCGTCGGCGGGACGATCTTCCGCGAGCCGATCATCTGCAAGAACGTGCCCCGCCTCGTGCCGGGCTGGACGAAGCCGATCGTCATCGGCCGCCACGCCTACGGCGACCAGTACCGCGCCACCGACTTCCTCGTCCCCGGCGCCGGCACGCTGACCATGACCTTCACGCCGAAGGACGGCGGGAAGCCGATCGAGCACAAGGTCATGGACTTCCCGGCGGCCGGCATCGCCATGGGCATGTACAACCTCGACGAGCAGATCAAGGGCTTCGCCCGCAGCTGCTTCAACTACGGCCTGAACCGCGGCTGGCCGGTCTACCTGTCGACGAAGAACACGATCCTCAAGCGCTACGACGGCCGCTTCAAGGACCTGTTCCAGCAGGTGTTCGACGCGGAGTTCGCGGCCGGCTTCTCGGCCAAGGGGATCACCTACGAGCACCGGCTCATCGACGACATGGTCGCCTGCGCCCTCAAGTGGGAGGGCGGCTTCATCTGGGCCTGCAAGAACTACGACGGCGACGTCCAGTCCGACACCGTGGCCCAGGGCTTCGGCTCGCTCGGCCTCATGACCTCGGTCCTCATGACCCCCGACGGCAAGACGGTCGAGGCGGAGGCGGCGCACGGCACCGTCACGCGCCACTACCGCGAGCACCAGAAGGGCAAGCCGACGTCGACCAACCCGATCGCGTCGATCTTCGCCTGGACGCAGGGCCTCAAGTACCGCGGCCAGTTCGACCAGACCCCCGAGGTGGTGCGCTTCGCGGACGCCCTGGAGAAGACCTGCATCGAGACGGTCGAGGGCGGCCAGATGACGAAGGACCTCGCGATCCTCGTCGGCCCGGACACGCCGTGGCTCACGACCGAGAAGTTCCTCGACGCGCTGGACACGGCGCTGAAGTCCAAGATGCAGGTCGCCGGCCTCCTCCCCGCCGGCGCATAGCGCCTGCCAGGGGGCCCTCGCCGGCCAGACACGCGGCGCGGCGTGCCGAGAGGCACGTCGCGCCGTCGTCGTTCCGGACACCCCCCTGTCCTTCGTGGGCCTTCGTCGCCTCCGTGTCCCATGTGAGCCCACACGGTTGGTCCTCGATGACATCGACTGGGGGCGCTGTGACGAATGAACCAGCTGTGAGCGGGAGGGACGGGTAGAGACGTTCACGTCCGCGTGCGCGCGCCGAACGGGCGCGGCGACCGCCGGTAGACTCGGTCCGGGGCCGTCAGGTCCGGGGGCAGCGGAGGTGCCGATGGGTCGCTTCAAGCACATCCCCGACCCCGCCTCGGGGTCGCCGATCACGGTCGGGTCGGACGGCCGGCTGGTGATCCCGGACGACCCGATCGTCCCGTTCATCGAGGGCGACGGGACGGGGCGCGACATCTGGCGCGCGGCGAGCCGGGTGTTCGACCGGGCCGTCGAGCACGTCTTCGGCGGCAAGAAGAAGCTCCACTGGTTCGAGGTCTTCGCCGGCGAGAAGTGCATCGAGGCCGGCAAGGGCGACGAGGAGTACGGCGGCTGGATCTCGAACGACACGTTCGATGCGATCCGCGCCTACCGCGTCGCCATCAAGGGCCCGCTCACCACGCCGGTCGGCGGCGGCATCCGCTCGCTCAACGTCACCCTGCGCCAGGTGCTCGACCTCTACGTGTGCTTCCGCCCGGTCTACTGGATCGAAGGGATGCCCAGCCCGGTCAAGCGGCCCGACCTCATGGACGTGGTGATCTTCCGCGAGAACACCGAGGACGTGTACGCGGGGATCGAGTGGCGGCAGGGGAGCGAGGCCGCCCGGCGCCTGATCGAGTTCCTGAACGACGACCTGTGCCCGTCCGAGCCGCACACGGCGAGCAAGCGGGTCGCCCCCGACTCCGGGGTCGGGATCAAGCCGATCTCGGTGCGGGGCTCGCGGCGCCTGTGCCGGGCGGCGATCGAGTACGCGCTGCGCCACCCCGCGCGGGCCGGCCGGCAGAGCTCGGTGACGCTCATGCACAAGGGCAACATCATGAAGTTCACCGAGGGCTTCTTCCGCGACATGGGCTACCTCGAGGCCCGGGAGAACTTCCGCGGCCGGACCGTGTCCGAGCGCGAGAGCTGGATCCTCGGCAACAAGGAGGCCGATGCCGCCCTGTCGGACGAGGCGAACGCCCGCATGATCGAGCCGGGCTTCGACCACCTCGCGCCGGCCGACCAGCGCCAGGTGATCGAGGAGGTCCAGGCGGCCCTCGCGCTCTGGCCGACGCACGGCGAGGGCAAGTGGCGCTCGAAGCTGCTGATCAAGGACCGCATCGCGGACTCGATCTTCCAGCAGGTCCTCACCCGCCCCGAGGACTACCACGTGATCGCCTCGCCGAACCTCAACGGCGACTACATCTCCGACGCCTGCGCCGCGCAGGTGGGCGGGCTCGGGATCGCCCCCGGCGCCAACATGAGCGACGGGCTGATCCTCGCCGAGGCCACCCACGGCACCGCGCCCAAGTACGCCGACCAGGACGTGATCAACCCCGGCAGCGTGCTCCTGTCCGGCGTCATCATGTTCGAGTACATGGGCGGCGGCTGGGAGGCGGTGGGCGAGGTCATCCGGCGCGCGATCGCCAGGACCGTCAAGCAGGGCCGGGTGACCTACGACATCCACCGGCTCATGGTCGCCGAGGGGCGGACCGACGCCACGAAGGTCAGGTGCTCGCGGTTCGGCGACGCGATCATCGAGAACCTGGGCGCCTGACCCGCTCTCGCGGTGGTCGCGTTTGCTCCTCCGGCCGCCCGCCGGTACAACGGAAGGCACCGGAGGGTCGCGACTTTGCCCCGGCTCCAGGTCCTCAACGGAAAGCGCCAGGGCGCCGTCTTCGAGGTCAAGGCGGGCGTCGAGGCCCTCATCGGGCACCGGCAGACGGCCACGATCGCGATCGACGACCCGTGGGTCTCGTGGGACCACGCGCGGCTGTTCTTCGACCACGACGCGACGTGCTGGATCGAGGACCTGGGCTCGACCAACGGCACCTACGTCAACTGCGTGCGGGTGAAGCGCGAGGTCCTGCGGCACGAGGACATCATCTTCCTCGGCAAGACGCACGTGATCTTCCTCTCGCCGGCCGAGGAGTCGTTCGGCCTCGAGGGCGGCCTGCCCGAGCCCCAGCCCGTGTCGTGGACCGCCGTCGGCGCGGCGCCCGAGGGCCCGTTCGACGCCCGGACGGCGAAGCCCGGGCCCGGCCCGATCGTGCGGGCCCCCTCGAGCTCCGCGGGGCAGCACCGGGCGGCGGGGCACCCCATGGCCTCCTCCGCGGGCCCGTTCCGCAGCGACTCGGGCGTCCCGCCGCTGCGCGACCCCTTCGCCTCGGGCAACGTCGCCGCGCCGACGTGGGGGGCGCCGCCGGCCGGCAAGCCCAAGCGCGACCCCTTCGCCGACTCGTCGGTCGACCCGTTCGCGTCGGGCGCGGACTTCGCCCCGCCCGTGCGCCCGCCGCCGCCGCCGCCGCCCACGCCCTCGCAGATGCTCCCGCAGGCCGAGCGCGCGCGGCGGGCCTTCGCCGACACGAACGCCGACGACGACCTCCTGGGCGGGGCGGCGCCCGGCGCGCAGCAGCCCGGCCGCTCGCTCAGCCTCTCCGACCTGAGCGAGGACCTGGGCGCCGGCAGCGCCGTGCCGGTGCACGAGATCTCGCAGCTGATCGAGGGCTACGACGACCTCGACACGATCCTGGGCGACGGCCGCGCGCGGACGCCCGACCCGGCCTTCGCCCGGCCGCGCACGGCGATGCCGAGCGAGATGCGGACGCGCCCGATCGACACCGACGCGGCCCGCCGCATCCTCGCCGAGGAGGAGGCCCGCGCGCCGGCCGTGGTCCGGGAGACCCCCTCGACCCTGAGCATGCCGGCGGTCACGATCGAGCGCTCGAGCGAGGCCGCCGCCCGGATCGTACCCCCGCAGCCCCAGGTGCGCCCTGAGCACGCGGCGCCCCCCCCGCCGGCGCCCGCCCCGCCGCCGCCGGCCGAGTTCGCCCGCCCCGAGGCGCTCGACCCGGCCGGCATCGCCTTCGAGCGCGCGCGGCTCGAGGACGAGGTGCGGCGCCTCCGCGCCGCCCTCCAGGCCGCCCGCGCGACCACGCCCGAGACGGCGCGCGCCGCGGCCGAGGTCCTCCGCGACCAGGAGCTCGGCCGGCTCGCCCGGCGGGTCGCCGAGCTCGAGCGCGACGTCGTCCGCCTGCGCCAGGAGCTGGCCGAGAAGCAGGCCGAGCTCGACGGCGTGACCGAGGAGATGATCGACAAGGAGGACAGGATCGAGCGCCTCGAGGAGCGCCTGCGCGAGCGGCTCAGCGCGTCGACCGACGCGGACCTCGAGGCGATGGAGTTGCCGTAGCCGCTACGGCAAGACCTGAACGTCCACCCCCTCGGGCGGGACGATGCGGATGTGCAGCTCGTCGAGCTGCTTCTTGCGCACGAAGCTCGGCGCGCTGACGAGCAGGTCCTGGCACTTCTGGTTCTTGGGGAAGGCCACGACCTCGCGGATGTTCGGCTCGTCGAGGAAGATCATGATCGACCGGTCGACGCCCGGGGCCATGCCGCCGTGCGGCGGGGTGCCGTAGCGGAAGGCCTGGATCATGTGGCCGAACTCGCGGTCGACGTCGGCCTTCGAGTAGCCGGCCAGCTCGAACGCGCGGTACATGATGTCCGGGCGGTGGTTCCGGATCGCGCCGGAGCTGAGCTCGACGCCGTTGCAGCAGATGTCGTACTGGTAGGCCCTGATCTCGAGCGGGTCCATGCCGTTCAGCGCCTCCATGCCGCCCTGGGGCATGGAGAACGGGTTGTGCGAGAACTGGACCTTGCCCTCGTCGTCGAGCTCGTAGAAGGGGAAGTCGACGACGAAGCAGAAGGCCAGCGCGGTCGGGTCGGCGAGCTGCTGCTCGCGGCCGACCAGCAGGCGCACCTCGCCCAGGACCTTGGCCGCCTGGAGGCGCGAGCCGAAGCCGAACACCACGAGGTCGTCGGGCTGCGCGCCGGTGGCCGCCTTGACCCGCGCCACCTCGTCGGGCGTGAGCGCCTTCTTGAGCGAGCCGTCGACCTCGCCGGCGGTGTAGATCAGGTGCGGCAGCCCGCCGAAGCCCTTCTCCTTGACCGCCTTCTCCAGCCGCCGCGCCGCGCCCTTGCCGTCCTTGCCCAGCCCCGGGAGGCGCAGCGCCTTCACCCGGCCGTCGCGCTTGCCCAGCGCGTCGGCGAACAGGCCGAAGGCGGTGCCGCGCACGGCGTCGCTCACGTCGGTCAGCTCGAGCCCGAAGCGCAGGTCGGGCTTGTCGGTGCCGAAGCGGTCGACCGCCTCCCAGTAGGGCAGGCGCGGGAACGGGAACTGCTGGATCCGCTTCCGCGGCCGGTCGGGGAGGTGCGGCGCGATCAGGTCCGGCAGCGTGTGGTAGAGCCGCTCGATGACGCCGAAGACGTCCTCCTGCGTGGCGAAGGCCATCTCCAGGTCGAGCTGGTAGAACTCGCCCGGCGCGCGGTCGGCGCGGGCGTCCTCGTCGCGGAAGCAGGGCGCGATCTGGAAGTAGCGGTCGAAGCCCGACGCCATGAGCAGCTGCTTCCACTGCTGCGGCGCCTGGGGCAGGGCGAAGAACTTGCCCGGGTGGACGCGCGAGGGCACGAGGTAGTCGCGCGCCCCCTCGGGCGAGCTGTTGGTGAGGATCGGCGTCTGGAACTCGACGAAGCCCTCGGCGTGCATGTGGTCGCGCATGGCGCGGATGATCACGTCGCGGACGACGATGTTCCGGTGCAGCCGCTCGCGGCGCAGGTCGAGGAAGCGCCAGCGCAGGCGCAGCTCCTCGCCGTCGCGGTCGTTCTCGCCCTTGGGGATCGCGACCTGGATCGGCAGCTCGGCGGCCTCCGAGTCGACGGTGAGGGCGGTGGCCCTGAGCTCGATCTCGCCCGTGGCGAGCTTGTCGTTGGCCTTCTCGCGCCGCACGACCTCGCCGTCGATGAACAGGATGCTCTCGACGCGCAGGTCGCGGACCCGCTCCGTCAGCGCCGGGGTCGTGTCGTCGAACACGACCTGCGTGACGCCGTGGTGGTCGCGCAGGTCGATGAACACCTGGTGCTTCTGGTCGCGCTTGCGGTACAGCCAACCGCCGAGGCGGACGCGCTGGCCCACGTGCTCCGCGCGGAGCTGGTTGCACGTGTGCGTCCGGTAGGGGTGCTGGCTCATTCGGGCTCCTCCCGCCTCCGTGGAAGCGGATGAAGGTAGCACGCGGCCGGAGGCGCGCTACGAGCGCGTCAGCGCCCTCGTCAGGGCGCGACGAGGCGCAGGTAGTCGCCCAGCGCGCGCAGGACGGCTTGCTCCGTCGGCTCGATCCACAGGCGCACCGGGTCGTCGTCGCCGGGGGCCCCCGTGAGCGCCGCGAGGCGCTCGTGGTGGCGGCGGCGCAGCTCCTGCGGCGAGCGCCCGGGGAGCCGCTCGAGCGCGGCGTGCGCCGGCCGGGGCGGCGCCGGGTCGGGGCGGGCGTTCGTGGTCACGACCTCGCGGTCGGGGCGCGGCGGCCGCGCGAGGAACGTGCTCAGCTCCACGTACGGCGGGCGGTCGCTCGGGGCGACGACGAGCGCCAGGGTGAAGCCATCGCGCAGGACGCCCGCCCGGAGCACCACGCCGGGGGCCGCGTCGCAGGTCACGCAGGCGACGAGCACGGCGTCGCGGCCGAGCGCCTCGTCGAGCGCCACGAAGGCCGCGTCGGTCGGCGGCGCCGCCGGTCGGAAGGTCGGGGCCCCGGGGCGGCGGAGCCGCGCCGTCTTCTTCTCCAGCTCCGCCTGGAGCGACGCGGCGGCGCGCGCGAGGTCGGCGTCGTTCGGGTCCATCGCGCCCGATGAGAGACGCTCCGCCGGGCTTCGTCCAGCCTGCGCCGAGCGAGGCGCTCGCGAGGGGGCCCGGACTGGCACGAACCGTCCCGGTCAGAGGGCGCCGCGCGCCAGGCGGCCGTTCCAGTCGGCCCGGCCGGAGCTCGCGCGCTTCCTCTCTCACGGGTTACGTCGGTCGCAACGAAACGTTCCGTCGCGTCCGGAACGTATCGTTACAACTCGCCCGGATCAGACACATAAGTCTTTACGAATCACTGGCGAGGCTCCGGCCCGCGGCGTGCAGAGAGGGGCGCCGCACGGGTGTTGGTCCGGCCGCGTCCCCCGCGGCCTGCTCCGGTCGCCTTCTTGGTTGGGCGTGCGCCCGCCGCGACCCGCCCGCGTGACGGCCCCGGGTCCGCTCCCCCCGCGGACCCGGGGCCGCGTCTCGCCGCCCGTCCACCGGGTGGCCCAGAAAGGCCTACCTGATGGTCTGCGACCAGATGATCCGTCCGAGGGAGGTGCCGACCGGCCCCCTCCGCGCCGCGATCCACGCGCACCTCGCGCGCTGTGAGGCCTGCGCCAGCGCGCTCTCGGAGCCGGCACGCCCGGCCCCCACGGCGGCCGGCCCCACGCCGCTCGGCGTCGCGCGCGCCCCCGACCTCTTCGACCACGCCCTCTCGGGCGCGATCGTCCTCGGCCTCCTGGGCTTCGTCGGCGCGGCCTGCGCCGGCCTGGGCCTGCACGCGACCCTCGGCGCCGCCGCCGCGGCGGCGACCTCGTCGGCGCTCGGCCTGACGCTGCTCGGCTTCGGCCTCCTCGTCGCCGTCCGCCTGGTCATCCAGACCGTGCTCTGGTTCCGGTACCGCCCGTTCGACAGCGCGACGTTCGCCGACGCCCCGCCGCTCACCGTCATCATCCCGGCCTACAACGAGGGGCCCATGGTGGGCCGGTCGATCGAGTCGGTCCTCGCCGCCGCCTACCCGCGCGACCGCCTGGAGGTCTTCGTCGTCGACGACGGGAGCAAGGACGACACCTGGACGCACATCCAGCGCGTGGCCGCCCGCCACCCGGGCCTGGTGACGACGGTGCGCTTCGAGAAGAACCGCGGCAAGCGCGCGGCGCTCGAGGAGGGCTTCCGCCGGGCGAAGGGCGAGGTCCTGGTGACGATCGACTCCGACAGCGTCATCGAGCGCCAGACCCTCCTCGCCGCCGCCGGCCCCTTCCGCGACCCGCGCGTCGGCGCCGTCGCCGGTCGCGTCGCCGTGCACAACCGCGCCGAGGGCCCGATCCCGCAGATGCTCCACGTGGCGTTCACGCTCTCGTTCGACTTCCACCGCGCCACGCAGTCGCAGTACGGCACCGTCTACTGCTGCCCCGGCGCCCTCACGGCGCTCCGCGCCTCGGCGGTCCGCGCCGCCCTGGACGCCTGGAGCAAGCAGTCCTTCCTCGGCGTCCCCTGCCCCGCGGGCGAGGACCGCGCCATGACGAACTACGTCCTCGCGCAGGGCCTCGACACCGTCTACCAGCGCTCGGCGGTCGTCCACACGGTCGTGCCGACGACCTACTCGAAGCTGTGCAAGATGTACCTGCGCTGGGACCGCAGCTACATCCGCGAGGAGCTGCGCCTGGCCTGGATCCTGTGGCGCCGCCCGCCGGTCGCGCTCGCCATGACGCTCTTCGACGCCGTCCTGCGCAACCTGAGCTACCCGCTGCGCTACCTCACCGTGGTCCTCGTCGCGGCGGCCGCGGTCTTCGAGCCGCTCGTCCTCCTCACGTTCGCCGGGGCGATCACGCTCGGCGCGCTCTTCCGCATGCTCTACTTCCTCCGCTGCGAGCGCTCGTCGAGCTTCGTGTGGGGCGTGGCCTACGCCTTCTACTACCTGTTCGGGCTGACGTGGATCTTCCCCTACGCCCTGGTGACGGTGCGGGCGCGGGGGTGGCTGACGCGCTGACCCTCACCACGGAGGACACGGAGGAGGCCACGCCGGACGGGACTCTCCTCGGAGCTCTCCCTCCGCTCCTCCGTGTCCTCCGTGGTGGGCCCCTGGCCGGTCAGCGCCGCGGCTGCTGCGCCCCGCAGCGCGTGCACGCGCGCGCCCCGCGGGGGAGCGAGGCGCGGCACCGCGCGCAGGGGGTGACCGCCTCGTCGCCGGCGCGGGCGCCGCACGACGTGCAGTGGGCGCGCGCGGCCGAGGTGAGCGCGCCGCACGTCGTGCACACGACCCGCACGCGCGCCCCGCAGGCGGGGCAGAACTGGGCGGACGTGGGCACGTCGCGCGCGCACGGCGCCGGGCAGGGGGCGGTCGCGGCGGTGATCGGGGGGGCGCCGGTCGCGCTGCACCAGGTGCTCCCCGGGTGGCGGCGGAGCCGCTGCGCCACGGCGGCGTGCGCGGCGGCGAGCGCCTCCTCCGCGCCGGGGCGGCCGGCGCGCGCCGCCTCCTCGAGGGCGGGCAGGGCGGCGGCCTCGATGCTGGCCAGCGCGTGCAGGGCGGTCGACGTGCCGGCCCCGACGGCGGCCGCGTCGGCCGGGAGCCGGTCGGTCGCGCCGCCGCCGGGCCGCTCCGCCAGGCGCTCGATCAGGAGCCGCACGAGCGCCGGGTCGGCGACGTCGGCCTGCTCGGCGGCGTCGAGCGAGCCGCCGGCGAGCACCCTGGCCCGGAGGGCGGCCAGGCGCTCGGCCAGGGCGCCCACGGCGAGGTCGCGCGCGCGCGGGTCGTCGTCCTCGGCGAGGGCGAGGAGCTCCGCGCGCGGGCGGCGCGCGTCGATCGCCCGGTAGGCGGCCTGGAGCAGCGGCCCCACGACGAGGCGCGCCTCCCCCAGGCTCCGCTCCACCGCGCGCAGGAGCGGCAGGTCGGCCGGGACGCAGCGGGCCGCCAGCCGCTCGGCGCGCTCGAGGAGCGCGCCGAGCGCGCGCGCGTCCTCGCGCGCGAGCGCGTCGGCGGCGTCGATCGCCAGGAGGAGCGTGGCCGCGCG
This sequence comes from Planctomycetota bacterium, assembly GCA_023954375.1. Lineage (GTDB taxonomy): Bacteria > Planctomycetota > J058 > J058 > J058 > JAMLIC01. Next base: position 55,862 of record JAMLIC010000039.1, on the reverse strand, counting down.
GCGCGCCGCCGCCTCCGCCTCCGGGCTCCCGGGCGCCAGGCCCCCCAGGCGGGCCACCGCGCGGCGGGCGGCGACGCCGTCGCCGGCGGCGAGGGCGCGCAGCGCCTCGGCCTCGGGGTCGCTCGCCCGCGTGACGCCCGCGAGGAGGAGGACCAGGAGGAGCGCCGGCGCGCGGCGGCTCACGGCGCCAGCTCGAACCGCAGGAGCGCGGCCACGCGCCCGGCCGACCCGTCGAGCCCGCGGCGCGCGTCCCCCGCGACGACGAAGCGCCGGCCGTCCGGCGAGAACGCCACGTCGTGCGTCGCGGCGAGGAACCCGCCGAGGTCCAGGCGCTCGAGCGCGTGCCCGCCCGCGACGTCCCAGAGGACGAGCTTGCCGTCCCGCCGGGCGCCGAGGGCCAGGCGCGCGCCCGGCGCCAGGGCCACGGCGTCGACGTCGGCGCCGGGGAGGCGCCGCGCGAGGGCGCCGCTGGCGGCGTCCCACAGGCGCGCCCCGTCGACCGCGCCGCAGAGGACCTGCTGCCCGTCGGCGGAGACCGTGACCGCGCGCAGCGCGCCCGCCTCGCCCAGGCGGAACAGGCGCGTGCCCGTCTGCGGATAGATCACGGCGCAGGTCCCGTCGGCGTCGACCGCCGCGGCCACGCGCGCGTCGCGCGCCAGCGCCGCCGCGCGCGGCGCGAGGCCCTCGCAGCGGCTCGACCACAGGCGCTCGCCCGTCTCGGCCGACGCCCCCGCCAGGCCGCCGGCGGCGTCGAGCGTCACGAGCGTGCGCCCGTCCTGGCCGAACGCCAGCGCGACGACGCGGCCGGCCGCGACGACCGCCTCGGGGCCCTCCGCCGCCTCGTCCGTCGGCAGCGGGCGGACGCGGGCGCCCTCGCCCTCGGCCCAGGCCGCGCGGGCGGTCGAGAGGGCGGGCGCGCCCGCGGGCGCGCCCGCCGCGCGCCAGACCGGCTCGCCCGTGGCCCCGTCCCAGAGCGCGGCGCCGCCGGCCCCGGTCACGAGGAGCCAGCGGCCGTCGGCCGAGAGCGCGAGGCGCCGGGCCGCCCCGGCGGGCCCCGCCTGGCGCAGCCCACGCAGGCGCACCGGGCCGGCGGCGAGGAACGCCTTGCACGTCGCGGGGAAGGGGGTCGGGGCCGCCGCGCTCACGCCGCGCCTCCGGCCGGGCTCGCCGCCTCGACCAGGCCCACGCCGCCGAGGACGACCAGCGCAGCGTCCGCCTCGGCCGCCTGCAGGGCCGCGCGCGCCGCCGCGCCGCGCAGGGCGCGCTCGAGCGCCGGCTGCGCGGCGTCGAGGTCCCGCGGCCGGCCGCTCGCCGCGCGCCGCCGCCTGCGGGCCGCGGCCGCCGCGACGAGGGCCGTCGCCGCCAGCGCGCCGCCGCCGGCGCGAGCGCGCCCGCCGCCTCGAGCGGCAGCCCGTGGAGGCGCTGGCGCAGCCCCCGCCGCAGGTGCTCGTCGAGCGCGCCGTCGTCGGCCTGGACGGTCGGCGCCGGCAGGTCCGCCGCGGCGGCCAGGCGCGCGAGGAGGCGGCCCAGGGCGGCCGCGGCGTCGGCCGGCGCCGGGACGCCGTCCGGCCCGGCGGCGAGCGCCTCGAGCGGCGTGGCCCACAGGCGCCCCACCACGCGGTCGGCGAGCCCGGACCCGAGCGGCTCGGCCAGGACGATCGCCTCGAAGCTGGCGAGCGCGCCGAGCGCCGCCGCCGCCCCCACCCGCCAGGGCCCCGGGGCGGCGTCCAGGACCTCGAGCGCCCGCGACACGGCCAGGCGCGCCAGGGCGGCCGGCACCACCACGCCGCAGCACAGGCGCACGCCGTCGCGCGCCGGGGCCGGCGCGCGGCGCGCCGCCTCGCGCAGGACGGGCCGGAGCGCGGCGAAGCGGTCGTACACCGGCTCGCCGCGGGCCGCGCTCGTGGTGAACGTGGCGCACCCCAGGCCGTCGCTCACGACCACGCCGTCGCTCGTGCGCTGCGCCTCGAACGGGAACAGCCGGCAGCCGAGCGGCCGGGCGTCGGGCCCGAGCTCGACGTGCACGCGGCAGCGCCCGGCCCCGTCGAGGAACACGCACGCCCCGTCCTCGCCCCGGGCGAGCACCCAGTGCGAGCGGCCGAGCGGGTCTCCCGGGTCGTCGGCGCGCGCGAACAGGGGGCGCGCGCGCAGGGCCGGGTCCCTCTGCACGAACGGCGCCGCGGCCAGGCGGTCCATCTCCTCGCGCGTCAGGGGCCCGAAGTCGACCGTCCGGCAGCAGGCGCCGCAGGCGCCGCACTCGAAGCGCGTCCCGGCGGCCAGGCGGAACGGCCCGTCGGCCTCGCCCGCGGCGCGCGCGTCCACGCGCCGGCGGCGCCCCTCCTCGTCGACGCCGAGGAGGAGCGCCCCGAAGGCGAGCGAGCGCAGCGAGAGCCGCCCGGCGTCCGGATCGACGCCGCTGACCTGCAGCGCCTCCTCGGCCTCGAGGTGCCCGTCGAGGAGCGGCAGGAGCGCCTCGACCTCCGCCGGCACGTCGACCTCGAGCCCGGCCGGCGGGTCGACCACCCGCACGCCCCCGACCGGCTGCGGCGCGACGCGCAGACCCGGGCGCAGGAGGGGGCGAAACGACATGGCCAGCTCCGCCCCGCCGCGGGGCGCGGCGGAATGTACCACACGCGGCCCGCGACGCGCCGCTCCGGACCCGTCGCCGCCACGCCGCAAAGCCCGCCCACCACCGTCAAAGCCCGCCCACCACTCACCCCCCCATGCCGCTGACCGCGGCCGCTGTGACTCCCCTCCTCCCCCCCTCCGCTGGTCCAGACGCCTCGAGCAGGGACCAGGCGCGAGCACACCAGCGCGGGCGTTCGCAGCCGGAGCGTCAGGCGAGGGCGACGAGGGCGAGGCGATGCCGCGTGAAGGCGAGCGAAGGCGGCCTTCCTGGCCGCCGAGCGAGCCTGAGCGGTCAGGGTGTCGCGCGGAGCGCGACACCCTGACGAACGGCAGCGCCCGCCATCGTCGGCCGCAGCCGCGGTCACACCGTCGGCCGCAGCCGCGATCACACCGGTAGAATGCGTCCCCATGCTCTCCGTCGAGAACCTCACCGTCCGCTTCGCCGAGCGCCCCGTGCTCGACGGCATCACCTTCCGCGTCAGCGAGGGCCAGCGCGTGGCCGTGGCCGGGCGCAACGGCCAGGGCAAGTCCACGCTCTTCCGCGTGCTCATGGGCGAGCAGGCGCCGGAGAAGGGCAAGGTCGAGCTCGACAGGGGCCGCAAGGCCGGCTACCTGCCGCAGGACATCGCCCCGCCCGACACCGACCGCACGGTGATCGAGGAGGTCCTCGACGCCGTCGCCGAGGTCAAGAAGCTCGAGGCCGAGGTCGAGCGGCTCACCTGCGCCCTGGCCGAGGACCCGGAGAACGAGAAGGTCCTCGCCGAGTACGGCCGGGCCCAGGCGCGCTTCGAGGCGCTCGGCGGCTACGAGGTCGACGCGCGGGCGCGCACGATCCTCGACGGCCTGGGCTTCTCGCAGGCGCGCATGGACGGCCCCATGCGGCAGCTCTCGGGCGGCTGGCTCATGCGGGTGCAGCTCGCGCGCCTGCTCCTCGAGCGCCCCGACCTGCTGATCCTCGACGAGCCGACGAACCACCTCGACATCGAGGCGCGCGAGTGGCTGCTCGAGTACCTCAAGGGCTTCGAGGGCGCCGTGCTGCTCACCAGCCACGACCGCTACTTCCTCGACGCGCTCGTCGACCGGATCCTCGAGCTCGAGCTGGGCCGGCTCGAGGTCTACCACGGCAACTACACCTACTTCGAGGGCGAGAAGGTCGTCCGGCGCGAGCGGCTCAAGTCGTCCTACGAGCGCCAGCAGAAGGAGCTCAAGGCGCACGAGGAGTTCATCGCCAAGAACCGCGCCAACGCGGCCACGGCGCGCATGGCGCAGAGCCGGGTGAAGGTCGTCGAGAAGATGGAGCTGATCGAGCTCCCGCCCGAGCCGCCGGCCAACGTCCGCCTGCGCTTCCCCGAGCCCGGCAAGAGCGGGCAGGTCGTGTTCCGCCTCGAGCACGTGGCCAAGCGCTACGGCGACCTGACCGTCTTCTCCGACGTGACCCTCGACCTGCAGGCCGGGACGCGCCTGGCGGTGACCGGCGTCAACGGCGCGGGCAAGACGACGCTGCTCCGGCTGCTCGCCGGGCGCGAGGAGCCGAGCGAGGGGGCGCTCACGCTGGGCCACGGGGTCAAGCTGCAGTACTTCTCCCAGTACACCGACGACGTGGACCCCGACGACGGCCGCACGCTCCTCGAGCTCGTGCAGGCCTCGGCGCCGCCGCAGCCGCCCGTGCCCCTGCGCACGCTGCTGGGCTGCTTCCTCTTCTCGGGCAACGACGTGTTCAAGACCGTGCGCGTGCTCTCGGGCGGCGAGCGCGCCCGCCTGAAGATCGCCCGCATGATCCTGCAGCCGGGCAACGTGCTCGTCATGGACGAGCCGACCAACCACCTGGACATCCACAGCCAGGAGGTCCTCCTCCGCGCCCTCCAGGGGTTCGGCGGCACGGTGATCTTCGTCTCGCACGACCGGCAGTTCGTGCGCGAGCTCGCCACCGCCGTCCTGCACATCGAGGCCGGCCGGGTGACCTACTACCCGTGCGACTACGAGCAGTACCGCTGGCGGCGCGCGCAGGACACGAAGGTGTGATCGCGGCTGCGGCCGAGGATGGCGGGCGCTGCGGTGCGTCGGGGCCGACTTGTCGGTCCCGACCGCTCAGGCTCGGTCGGCGGCCAGGAGGCCGCCTTCCCTCGCCTTCGCGCCGCATCGCCTCGCCCTCCTCCGCCTCGCCTGAGGCTCTGGCTGCGCAAGCGCGGTGAGGTGTGCTCGGAGGCGATCCGGCCGTCAAGACGGCCGAGGGGGCCGCGCGCCCCCCCTCGCCTCGGCCTCCGCGCCCTCGCCTCGCTCTTGGTCCACTCCACCCGCGGGTTCGAGCGCGTCGCCTCACCCCCGCCTTCGCAGACGGCCGAGCCGCCTCCGAGCACACCTCACCGCGCCTTCGCAGCAGGAGCGTCAGGCGAGGCCGAGGAGGGCGGGCGCTGCGGCGCGAAGGCGAGGGAAGGCGGCCTCCTGGCCGCCGACCGAGCCTGAGCGGTCGAGGCGCCGCGCGCGCGGCGCCTCGACGCACCGTAGCGCCCGCCATCCTCGGCCGCAGCCGCGATCACACAGCTGGCGGGGGGGGGGGCCGCGAGCCACCCTCGGGCGTGGGGTCCTCGCCGGACGACTTCCCGGACCTGACGCCGCTCTTCGAGGCGACCGGCCTCCTCGGCAGCGGCGGCTTCGGCTCGGTCCACCGGGCGCGCGACCGGCGCACCGGCCGCGGCGTGGCCCTCAAGCTCCTGCAGCGGCAGCACGCCTCGGCGGTCGCCCGCTTCCTGCGAGAGGGCGCGGTCGCGGCGGCGCTCGACCACCCGGGGCTGGTGAAGGTCCACGCGGTCGGGCTGTTCGAGGGCCGGCCCTGCCTCGTCTACGAGCTCGTCGAGGGGCGGCCGTTCGCCGAGGCGATCCGGACGCTCGACCTGCGCGCGCGCGTGGCGCTCGTGCGCGACGTCGCGCGCGCCGTGGGCCACGCGCACGCGCGGGGGGTCCTGCACCGCGACCTCAAGCCGGACAACATCCTCGTCGGCGACGACGGCCGGGCGCGCGTCACCGACTTCGGCCTGGCGCACCTCGAGGGCGACGGCCGCCTCACGCACACCGGGGCGATGGTCGGGACGCCGACCCACATGGCGCCGGAGCAGTTCGCGGGCGACCGACGCCCGCCGGCGCCGACGATCGACGTGTGGGCCCTCGGCCTCGTGCTCTACGAGGCGCTCACGGGCCGGTTCCCCTTCGCGGCCCGCTCGCTCATGGAGCTGGCGGCCCGGATCGAGGAGGCGCCGATCCCCCGGCCGCGCTCGATCGACCGCGGGATCGACCGCGCCCTCGAGGCGGTGTGCCTGCGCGCGCTCGAGCGCGACCCCGCCCGCCGCCACCCCGACGCGGGCGCCCTGGCCGACGACCTCGACGCCGCCCTCGCCGGGCGCCACGTCGCCGCCGCGGGCGGCGCGCGCTCGGCGCCGCCCTGCTGCTGGCGCCGCTGGCCGCGACCGCCGGGCTCCTCGCGGCCGCGCGGACGCCGCCCGCCCGGCGCCCGCGGCGGCGCCGGCGCCGAGCGCCCCCGCGGCCGTCGTCACCCCGCCGCCGCCGCCGCCGCCACCCGAGATCCGCGGGCCGCGGACCCCGCAGCGCCTGGCGGCGGCCGGGCGCGGCGAGGGGCGCTGGGCCGTGTGGGTCGACGCCGGCCGCGTGCTCACGGGCGCCGCGGACGACGACGTGCGCCTCTGGTCGACGGCCGGCGCGGAGGTGCGGTCCTGGCCCCTCCGGTCGGGCGTGGGCGTCCCGCTGCCGGGCGGCGCCGCCCTCGTGGTCGCGCCGGACGGCCGGCTCGTGCGCGTGACGCCCGACGGCGCCCCGGCGCCGCTCGCGCAGGCCCCGGCCGGGCACTTCACCTCGTCGCCGACCGGGCGCGTGGCGGCGCTCGCGCGCGGCGTGGCCCTCGTCCTCGACCCGGTCGCCTTCACCGTCGCGCACCAGCTCCCGGGCGAGCACCTCCAGGTCCTGGCGCTCTCGGCCGACGGGGCGCTGCTGGCGGCGGGCGCGGGCAGCGGCGAGGTGGGCTGGGCCTACCTGTGGGACCTCACCGCCGACCCGCCGGCCCTGCGCTGGCGCGTCGAGGGGCTCCCGGGCTCGGCGCGCTCCCTGGCCTTCTCGCCCGACGGCCGCTGGCTGCTCGCCGGCACGAGCGCCTCGCAGCTCGTGGCGATCGACGTCGCCCAGGGGGTGCTCGCCGGGGCGTTCTTCGCCGACGCCCGGGCCGACAGCAGCCTCCTCGGGGCCCACCGGGCGCCGGTGCGGGCCGTCGCCGTCGCGCCGGGCGGGCGCGCCGTCGTCTCGGCGGCCACGTACTCCTCCCGGACGGCGTCCGCGCGGGCCACGCTCGAGCTGCGGACGTGGGACCTCGAGCGCCGCACCCAGCGCGGCCTCGTCGAGGTCGAGGGCGAGCTCCACGGGCTCCGGCCCTCGCCCGACGGGCGGTGGCTGGCCGTCGCCACGCGGGGGGACGGCGCCTGCGTGCGCCTCTTGCCGGTCGATGAGCCGTGACGGCTACGCGCGCGCGGCCTGGCGCGCGGCGATCGGGTCGCCGCGCCCGAGCGCCCAGGGGATGAGGTCGTCGCGCACGGCGGCCCACAGCGCGTGGGCCCGGGCCGCGGCCCGCTGCGCCTCGACGCGCGCGCTCCAGGCATCGAGGCGCGCCCGCTGGTCGGTCGTGAAGCGGGTGCCGGGCGTCGGCGGCGGGAGGTCGGCCGGGTAGGCCTCGGGCGCGGGGCAGGGCTCGAGCGGCAGCCGCAGCGACAGGCCGCGCCCCAGGCTCCGCAGCTTGCGCGCGTCGCGGTCCTCGAAGCCCGGCGGCACCTTCGGGCCGTGCGCGGCGATCTGCCGCAGGAGCCACCGCGCCGGCTCGCTCGCCACGCGGCCCATCAGCTCCGACTCGACGAACCGCCGCACGCGCGAGCGCCCCCCCTCGTCGGGGCGCAGGAGCCAGGGCTCCACGAGCGCCGCGAGCGCCTGGGCGGCCATCCCGGAGGGGCGATCGCTGACGTCCAGCCAGGCCCCCGCGACGGCGCCGCGGAGGAGCGCCATGGACCCGTACACCGCGAGCTGGCCGAACCAGGGCTCGAGGTCGAGGGTGACCTCCTCCGGCGCCGCGAGCCCGAGCGCGACGCGGGCGGCCGGGTGCCGCAGGTGGGCGGCGAGGCGCAGGGCCCGCTCGTCGAGGGCGCTGGCGCGGGCCTGCGCCTCGAGGTAGCGGGCCTCGTCCGCCATGGCCCCGGTCGCGCGCCAGCGCCGCTCGAGCGCCCGGACCTGCTCGTCCATGAGGAGCCATCCTTGCGCCCGGCGGCCGCTGCCGCAACGTCGGGTACAATCGCGAATTCAGCCCACGGAGGCGCCCAGCTTGGAAGACCTGCTCTCGCGCGTCGAGCGCCCCAGCCGCTACCTCGGCAACGAGGTCCACGCGGTCAAGAAGGACCTGTCGACGGTCTCGGTGAAGGTCGCCCTGGCCTACCCCGACCTCTACGAGATCGGCATGTCCAACACCGGGCTGCACATCCTCTACCACATGCTCAACGAGGACCCCGAGGTCGCCGCCGAGCGGGTCTACCTGCCCGCGCGCGACCTCGAGGCGCTCCTGCGCGCCGAGGGGCGGCCGCTCGCGACGCTCGAGAACCGCGTCCCCCTGGGCGAGCTGGACATCCTCGGCATCCAGATCCCGCACGAGCTGGCCTTCGCGAACATCGTCAAGATGATCCGCCTGGCGCGGATCCCGCTCTGGTCGGCCGGGCGCCGCGACCACGACCCGATCGTCCTCGGCGGGGGCCCCGGGGTCTTCGCCGCCGAGCCGGTGGCGCCCTTCTACGACGCCATGCTGCTGGGCGACGCCGAGGAGGCGCTGTTCGAGGTCGTGGCCGCCGTGCGCGACGCCCGGCGGCAGGGCGCGCCGCGCCAGGCCCTCCTCGAGCGCCTGGCCGCGATCACGGGCGTCTACGTGCCGTCGTTCTACGCCGTGCGGCACCACAAGGACGGCCGCGTGGCCGCGATCGAGCCGCGCCCGGGCGCGCCGCCGCTCGTGCTCAAGGCGCTCGTCGAGGACCTCGAGACGGCCTACTACCCCGACAAGGCGATCGTCCCCTACGCGGACACGGTCCACGACCGCCTGCCGATCGAGGTCATGCGCGGCTGCACGGTCGGCTGCCGCTTCTGCCAGGCCGGCATGATCTACCGGCCGGTGCGCGAGCGCTCGCCGCGGCGGATCCTCGACCTGGCCAAGTGCGGGCTCGGGTCGACCGGCTTCGAGGACATCTCGCTCCTGTCGCTCGACACGGGCGACTACACGCTGATCGACCCGCTCACGCGCGACCTCCTCGAGGTCACGGCCGACAAGCGCGTCGCGCTGTCGCTCCCGTCGCTCCGCGCCGGCAGCCTCACCGACGACGTGATCCGCGACGTCACGCGCGTGCGCCGCACGAGCTTCACGATCGCGCCGGAGGCGGGCACGCAGCGGCTGCGCGACGTGATCAACAAGAACATCTCCGACGAGGAGGTCCTGGAGACCGTCGAGCGCGTGGCGCGCAACGGCTGGACCGGGATCAAGATGTACTTCATGGTCGGCTTCCCGACCGAGACGCAGCAGGACCTCGACGGCCTGGTCGACCTCGTCACGCGCTGCCGCGACCTCGGCCAGCGGTTCGTCCGGCGCTTCGAGTGCACGGCCTCGATCGGCACGCTCGTGCCCAAGCCCCACACGCCCTTCCAGTGGGACGCGCAGCTCTCCATGGACGAGGCCGCGGCGCGCCTGAAGTACGTGGCCAGGGCCCTGCGCGCGCGGAAGGTCTCGTGCAAGTACCACGACCCCTTGCACAGCTGGGTGGAGGGGATCTTCTCGCGCGGCGACCGGCGCCTGGCGCCCGTGATCGCCGCCGCCGAGGCGCGCGGGGCGGGCTTCGAGTCGTGGAGCGACCAGCTCCAGCCCGATCTGTGGCTCGACGTCCTCGCCGAGCACGGGCTCGAGCCGGAGTGGTACCTGCGCCGGCGCGAGCACGACGAGGTGCTGCCGTGGGACCACCTCTCGGCGCGCGTGACGAAGAAGTACCTGCTGAACGACCGGCTCAAGGTCGACCGGATGGCGGCGCCGACGACGTTCGACTGCCGCGACGACCTGTGCTCGGGCTGCTCGGTGTGCTTCACCGACGACATCCGCAACCGCCTGGCGAAGTACCAGAAGGACCCCTTCGCCGACGGGCGGCGGCTGCCGATCGCGCTCACGAGCCCGGCGGTCGTCAACCCGGCCGTGGCCCGGCAGCTCGAGCAGCAGGGGCGCGTGCGCGACCAGGCGGCCAAGTCGGGCAGCGACGCGCTCGAGGCCAAGCGGCGGCGCCGCCGCCCGCGCCAGCCGGGCGAGCGCCGCTGGCACGTGACCCCCGGCGCGCCCGGGGCCGACGGCCCGGCCGAGGTGTTCCTCGAGATCGACCGCGGCCAGGAGCAGCCGGCCCCCGACGCCCTGCCGCCGCGCGAGGCCGCGGCCGCGCCCGCGCCGGCGGCGCCCGTCTCCGCGCCCGGCCGCCCCGAGCCCCCGTCGGAGCAGGGGCCGGCGGTCCACTACCGCGTCGTCTACGAGCGCAAGGGCGACCTGCGCTGGCTGTCGCACCGCGAGGTCATGCGCGCCTTCTACCACGTGGCGCAGCGGCTCGAGCTCCCGGTCCGCTACACCGAGGGCTACCACCCCAAGCCCAAGCTGGCCTTCGGGCCCCCGCTGCCGGTCGGCGCCGAGAGCCTGCACGAGGAGCTCGACCTGTTCCTCAACGCCGAGCTGCCGCCCGAGCAGGTGCTGGCGGAGCTCCGCCGGGTCATGCCCCCCGGCCTCGCCGCCCGCGAGGTCGCGCGAGGCTCGGGCAAGTCGGCCCACTCGCAGCGCGTGGGCGCCCGCTGGTCGGCCACGCTGCCCGGGCTCGACGCCGCGGCGGCCGTCGCCCGCTGGGAGGACCCGGCGCAGGCGTTCGTGATCCAGGTCGAGCGCCCGGGCAAGCGGCCGCGCGAGGTGCACCTGCGCCGGATCGTGGGCGACGTGCGGGCGCGTGACGGCGCCGTCGAGTTCGACCTGCGCCAGGACGACGGGTCGGCCAAGCCCTGGGAGGTCCTGGCCACGCTGACCGGGCTGGACCTCGAGCGCGCGCGGCAGGCGCGCTTCCGGCTCGTCGCCCCGCTCCACCGCGCCGGCGCGGCCGTGCCCGCCCCGCTCGAGGAGGCGGCGGACCCGGCGTGAGCGGGCCGCTGCTCCTGGCCTCCACGTCGCCGCGCCGCTCGGAGCTCCTGCGCTCGGCCGGCGTGGCCTTCGAGGCGCTCGACCCCGGCGTCGACGACGCCGCCGAGGCGCTCGTCGCCCGGGACGCCCGGGCGCGCGGGCTCGGCCCGGCGGCCGCCGTGACGCGCGTGGCGCTGCTCAAGCTCCTCGCCGCCCTGCCGCGCGCGCGCGCCGGGCAGCGGGTGCTGGCCGCCGACACGACGGTCGTCCTCGACGGCGCCCTCCTGGGCAAGGCGGCCGACCGCGCGGCCGCGGCCGCCATGCTCGGGCGCCTGCGCGGGCGCGCGCACGAGGTCCTCACGGCCGTGGCGCTGGTCCTGGGCGACGGGCGGCTGGCGGTCGACGTCGCCCGCAGCGAGGTCCGCTTCACGGCCTTCGACGACGCCGCCCTCGGCGCCTACCTCGACTCGGGCGGCTGGCGCGGCAAGGCCGGCGCCTACGGCGTGCAGGACGCGGCGGCCGCGCCGCTCGTCGCCGGCGTCGCGGGCAGCTGGAGTAACGTGGTGGGGCTTCCGCTGGAGCTCGTTTCTGCCATGCTGGGTGCACGATGACGCCGGCGCGCACGACCGCTGCCCTGCTCGCGCTGGTCCTCCTGGCGACCGGCTGCCCGACGCCGCCCGGCGAGGGCGCCCCGGGGCCGCGCGCTCCCATCGAGCCGGCGCCCGACGAGCCGGCGACGGAGCAGGCGACCGAGCCCGCCGCCGTCGACGACGCGCCGCCGCCCCCCGGCCCCGTCGGCCCGGCGCCGCTCGCCACGCCGGCCCCCTGGGAGGGGCGCCACCAGCTCGGGCTCCTGCCGAAGCGGTCGATCCGCGTCGGCGGCGTCCCGGTGACCGCGTGGATCGCCGACAACGAGGACCGCCGGCGGCTGGGGCTCATGCACGTGCGCGAGATGCCAGACGACCACGGCATGCTCTTCGTCTACCCGGACGTGCGCGAGCGCTCCTTCTGGATGAAGAACACGTTCATCCCCCTGTCGATCGCCTACATCGACGAGCGCGGGCGGATCGCCACGATCGTCGACATGCGGCCGCACGACGAGCGCGGGCACCCGTCGAACGCCCCCGTGCGCTTCGGCCTGGAGATGAACCAGGGCTGGTTCCGTCGCAACGGCGTGGCCCCCGGCGCGCGCGTCGAGGGGATCACCGCGCTCCCCGGGTACGAGTGACATGCGCCGCCGCGCCGACACCCCCCTGGCGATCGTCGTCATGGGGATCTTCACGGTCGTGATGTTCGGCGGCGCGGTCATCTACTTCTCCGGCAAGACGCCGATCCTGCAGCTCGTGCCCGAGCTCGAGCAGCGCTACGAGACCACCGGCTTCGTCACCCGCTTCAACCCGGGCACGGCGCCCTGGATCGAGGTCGCGGCGCCGGCCCAGGCGGCGCCCGACGAGGCGGCGCTGACCGACCTGGCCGTGTTCTCGCTCGAGGCCTACCGGCGGATCGCCGGGCCGACGACGCGCGTCGAGGTGTGCGTGGCCCGCGTCAAGGACGAGCCGCTGCGGCACGCCCGCGTCAACCTCGAGCTCGCCGGCCGCCTGGCGCACGCCCGCGCCGCCGTGCGGGAGATCGAGGTCACCGTCCAGCGCGCCGGCCTGAGCAGCCCGAGCGTCGAGGTCACGGGGCTGGCGCGCACCGGCGCCGCCGTGCGCGTGACCGCGCGCACGCAGCGCCCCGACGCCGCGGCCCTGGCCGACCGCGCCGTGGCGGCCGTCGGCTCGCTCACCTACGTCGGGCGCGTCGACCTGACGCTCGAGGGCCCGTCGGGGCGGCTCGACCGCGCGGGCGGGCGCGACCGCGCCCCGGAGCGCTGACCGGTGCGCGCGGCCTACTTCCGCGGCGAGGTCCTGGCCGGCGCGGCGCTCGTGACCCTCGGGCTGGTCGGGCTCGGCCTCTACGCCTGGCGGCGCCCGCTCGGCCCCGTGGCGATCGAGGCCGTCCCGGCGCAGGTCGACGTGAACATCGCCTCGCGCCACGCGCTCACGGTCCTCCCGGGCGTCGGGCCGGCGACGGCCGACCGGATCGTCGCCGGGCGGCCCTACCGCTCGCTCGACGAGGTGCGCGCCCTCCTGGGCGAGGCGCTGTTCGCGCGCGTCGAGGCGCACCTGGCGCTCACGCCGGTGGACGACGTGGCGCCGGTCGGGAGCAGGTGAGGGCGCTCACGCCCCCTCGAGCGCCCGCACGACCTCCACCCGCGCCGCCCGCTCCGCTGGCAGGGCGCCGGCGGCCGCGGCGAGCGCCGTCGCCAGCGCCCCGCCCCACAGCGCCTGGCCCCACGGGTAGACGTACTCCAGGTCCCAGCCGTACTGCCCGGCGATCACGCGCGTCACGAGCGCCAGGCCCATGGCCGCGCCGAGCCCCGCCGCGAACAGGCCGGCCAGGGCGCCCAGCAGGGCGGCCTCGGTGATCACCGTGCGGCGCACCTGCCCGCGCGTGGCGCCGACGGCGCGCAGGACGCCCAGCTCGCGCGTGCGCTCGAGGGCGGTCGCCAGCAGGGTCGTCACCACGCCGAGGAGGGCCACGCCGATCGCGATCACCTGCATGGCGTAGGTGACCGTGAACGCGCCCTCGACGACCACGAGCACCTGCCGGCGGAAGGCGGCGTTCTCGGTGACGAACAGGTCGTAGCGCCCGCCGAGCCGGCGGCGGACCTCGGCCGCGACGGCGCCCGGGTCGGCGCCGGGCGCGACGAAGCAGTCGAACGCGTTGGCGCGCGCGTCCTGCCAGCGCCGGCGGTACTCCGGCAGGTCGACGTAGACCGACCCGTGCTCGCTCGAGTAGTCGACGACGCACAGGACGACCTCGGGCGACCAGGGGCCCTCCGGCGTGCGCAGGGTGATCCGGTCGCCCACGCCGACGCCGCGCGCGCGCGCGAGGTTCGACGAGATCGCCACGCGGTCGCCGGGCCGCTCGACGATCCGCGCGATCGCGCCCTGGAGGCCGCCCTCGACCGACGCGGTGACCGGGATCCGCGAGTGGTCGCCCAGGAACGCCAGGTCGAAGGCCATGAGCAGCGTCTGGCCGCGCCGCAGGAGGCCGGCGCGCGAGCGCGTGGCCGCCTCCTCGAACACGAAGCGGATCGGGTAGGCCTGCGCGACGCCGGGGACGGCGAGCAGGTCCGCCTGGACCTGGTCGGCGTCGAGGAGGGTGTTGCCCTGGCTGCCGAGCGGGTTGCTCGCGGAGCAGTAGATATCGGCCACGAGCACCTGCCCCACCCACGTCGTCACGGCGCGCTCGAGCGAGCGCACGAGCCCGGAGATCGCGAGCACGCCGCCGAGCGCGACCATGAGGGCGGCGACGGTCACGCCGGCGCGGCCGGGGCGGACGAGCAGGGCGTCGGCCGCCAGCGCCCCGGTCGGCCCCAGGCGCGCGAGGAGCGGGCGCAGGAGCGTCACGGCCCGGCTGGCGGCGAGCGGGGCGAGGAGCGCCGCGCCGCCGGCGACGCCCACGAGGAGGAGCGCGCCCTCGGCGATCGACTGGCCGGCGCTGGCGAGGTACCAGGCGCCGGACCCGAGGAGCGCCGCGGCGCCGACGGCGCCGATCGCGCGCACGGCGCGGTCGGCGCGGGCCCGCGGCGGGTCCTTGCGGGCCGCCTCGACCGGCGAGACGGCGAGCGCCGAGACGACCGGCGGGACGCTGGCGAGCACGGTGGCGACCGGGCCGGCGAGGAGCCCGAGCGCGACCGTCGACGGCTCGAGCGCCACCTGCCGCGCGTCGAGCATGGCGTAGAGCTGCGTCACCTGCGCGTTGACGAGGCCCAGCGCGGCGTCGGCCAGGAGCGCGCCCAGGCCGAGGCCGAGCGCCGCGCCGACGACGCCGAAGGCCGTCGCCTCGGCCAGGAGCAGGAGCGCGAGGTGCGCGCGCGACGCCCCGACCGCCCGCAGGACCCCGAGCTCCGGGCGGCGGCGGACGACGGCGATCGACATGGCGTTGTAGATCAGGAACTGGCCGACGACGAGCGCCAGCAGGCTCGCGATCGTCAGGCCGAGCTGCATGGTCCCGAGGAGCGCGCCGGCCTGCAGCGCGCCGGCCCCGGGGGCCTCGACGCGCAGGCCCGCGCCGTCGGGCCTGGTCCCGACGACGGTCCGCAGGCGCGCCGCGACCTCCTCGGCGTCGGCGCCGTCGTCGAGGGCCACGGCGACGCGGTCGCAGCGGTCCGTGGGGCCGAAGGCCTCCAGCGCCAGGCCCAGCGGCAGGACGACGAGGTCGCCGCCCGTGACCTCGGCGGCGGGGCCCCTCGGCTCGAACACGCCGGCGACGACGAAGGGCGCCCGCCCCTCGCGCGCGAAGAGCTCGAACGTCGAGCGCAGCCCGAGGCCCCGGCGGCGCGCGAACGGCGCGGCCACGAGCGCCGGGCGCGGCAGGAGGAGGGCGGCCGGGTCGAAGACGACGCCCACGTCGCGGCTCGCGGCCACGTCGCGGGCGGCGGGGTCGAGCAGGTCGAGGCCCAGGACGAGCACGCGCGGCGCGTCGGCCGCGTCGGGCCCGGCCTGGTCGGTCGTCGCCTCGCGCGCGAAGCGGGCCACGACCGGCGCCGCGGCGCGGACGCCGTCGACGGCGCGCAGGGCGGGGAGGAGGTCGAGCGGCACGCCGCCGGCGCCGCCGTCGACGACGAGCGCCGCGCCGCCGGCGGCGACCTGGTCCAGCTTGCCGAGCGTGGCCACGGCCGTGCGGTTGAGCGCCCGCACGGCGACGAACACGGCCACGCCCAGGGCCACGCCGAGGACGAGGAGCGCCGTCCGGCCCGGCTCGAGGCGCACGCGCCGCAGGGCGAGCGGCCCGACGAGCGCCCTCACGGCGCGGCGGCCCGCTCGGGCCGGGTCACCGCGTCGACCCGGCCGTCCTTGAGGCGCACGACGCGGTCGGCGCGCGCGGCCACGCCCGGGTCGTGCGTCACGAGGACCACCGTGAGCCCCTGGGCGCGCCGCGCCTCGTCGAGCAGGTCGAGCACGCGCGCGCCGGCCTCGGAGTCGAGGTTGCCCGTGGGCTCGTCGGCCAGGAGCAGGGCCGGGTCGCCCGCGAGCGCGCGGGCGAGCGCCACGCGCTGCTGCTGGCCGCCCGAGAGCTCGTCGGGCCGGTGCTCGAGGCGGTCGCCCAGGCCGACGCGCTCGAGCAGCGCCGCGCCGCGCGCCAGCGCCTCGCGCCGGCCGCGTCCGTCGAGGAGGAGCGGCAGGGCCGCGTTCTCGCAGGCCGAGAGCGTCGGCAGCAGGTTGAAGAACTGGAACACGAACCCGAGGCGCCGGCGCCGGAACGCCGCCAGCCGGTCGTCCGAGAGCGCGCGCAGGTCCTCGCCCAGGACCGTCAGCGCGCCCGACGTCGGCAGGTCGAGCGCGCCCGCGACGTGGAGGAGCGTCGACTTGCCCGAGCCCGACGGCCCGGTGATCGCGACCATCTCGCCCGCGTCCACGTCGAGGTCGACGCCGCGCAGGGCGTGGACCTCCACGCGCGACGTCGCGTAGACCTTCGTGACCTGCTGGAGCGAGACGGCGGGCGGCACGCGCGCCCATGATACGGGACCTGCGATGGGTGATGCGCTCGCGAGGGGGGCGCGATCGGAGCGAGTCCCGGACTGGCACGAGCTGGCCCGTTCCGCGCCTCCCCATCGCTCGCTTGGGCGGGTCGAGCACGTGCAGCCGCCGGAAAAGCTCTCGAGCTCTCTGCGTCCCATGATTGGCCGAGGCGTGGTGCTGCTGGTCTCCTCGGCAAGGCAGACCGCACCATCAACTCGAGTGAAGTCGGCTGCCCGCCCACACGCCCTCCTCGATCACGTCGCCCAGCGCGGTAGCATCGTCGCCCTGTGGACGACCGGGCGCGGGGCTACGAGCGGGCGGCCGGCGCGGGCGGCGCCGAGGCCGGGGCGCGCCTCCTGTGGGAGCGCGTGCGCCGGGGCGACCTCGACGCCGAGCGCCTGCGCCTGGCGGCGCACGTCGGCCACCCGGGCGCGCGCCTGGCGCTGGGCGCCGCCGCGCCGCCGGCCGCAGACCCGCCGCTGGCCCTCGTGCGAGGGCTCGACGCCTGGGGCAAGGAGGCGCTCGTCCGGGCGGCCCTGGCCGCCGTCGGCCGCTGCCTGCACGTCGTCGCGCCCGGCGACCCGGTCCACGACGCCTCGCGCCAGGTCGTCGAGGCGCTCGCCGCCTGGCTCGCCCGCCCCGACGCGCGCGACGCCGTCCGGGCCGAGGCGGCGCGCGCCGGGGCGGCGACCTTCCTCCTCGACACGCGCGACCCGCGGGCGCCCGCCTGGGAGGCCCTGCGCGAGGCCACGCTCCTCCTCGAGGCGCGCACCCGCACGAGCCCCGCCCGCGGCGCCGCGGCGAAGGCGGCCGACGCGCTCGCGCTCGAGGGGCGCGTCGACGACCCGGAGGGCGAGGTGGCGCTGGCCCTGCGCCAGGCGCTCGCCGCCTGGGCGCTGGGCGAGGCCGACCCGCTCGCGCGCTTCGGGCCGCCCGCCGACCCGGCCCTGTGGGACGCGCCGCCCGCGCCGCCGCCCCTGCCCAGGCGCCTCGAGCGCACGTGGCAGGGCGACTTCGTCCTCGACCGGATCGACGGCCAGCGCTGGCTCGTCCTCGAGCAGGACGGCAGGCGCTACCGCGTCGCCCCCTTCAGCCCGCGGGCCGGCGAGCGGGCGCGCGCCTTCGCCTGCAGCCTCGACGCGCGGGTCGTCGCCTGGGCGCGGACCGTCGACGGCGGCGCGCGCGTCGAGGTGCGCCGCTTCGCCGACGGCGTGTTCCAGGAGTGGAGCCTGCTCGCCGCGGGCGAGGTCGTCGACGTCGCCGTGAGCCCGCCCGGCGAGCGCGTGGCGTTCTCGACGACCGACGGCGAGACCGACGCCGTGTGGCACCTCGACCTGCGCCTCGCCGCGGTCGAGCCGACCCGCGTCGAGGTCGAGCACGCCACCGTCCGCTCGCTCCACTTCGCCACCCACTGCGCGCTCGGCTTCGTGACCGACCGCGCCGCGTGGGACGCCTGCCCGCCGGAGGAGCGGAAGGAGGCGCTGCTCGAGCGGCTCGGGGTGCGGCTGCATCTGCTGTGATCGACTTGCGCCCGGCCGCGGCGCAGCGCGCGAAGCCCGCGCCCCCCGGTTACGGTCTCCTCGTGCCCGAGCTCCGCTGCCCCTACTGCCTCGCCGCCCTCCTCGGCCCGTCGAGCCAGGACGCGGTCGTGGCCTGCGCCGCGTGCGGGACGGAGCACCACCAGGCGTGCTTCCTCGAGCACGGGCGCTGCACGGTGCTCGGCTGCCGCGCCGCCCGCTTCCGCGCCGACCCCGGCGCGGCGCGGGTCGTGGGCTCGCTCCACCCGTTCCTGCCCGTCGGAGGGCGGCAGCGCCTGCGGCGCTCGCTCGGGTTCCTCTCCGTCCAGCCGCCGCAGGTCGAGCGCGGGCGGCGGCGCGACCTGGCGCTGCGCCTCGTCCTGCCGCCGGTGGCCGACGCGAGCCGCGGGCTCGAGGGGACGCTCGTCGTCGAGGCGCCCGAGCCGGTGCGCGGGCAGGGGCTCCGCCTGCGCGTCGAGACGCTGCTCGAGACGCCCGACGGCCCGTCGACCCTGCGCGTCGAGGAGGCGGCGCTCGTCGGCGGCGCGGCGCGCTCGTGGCTCGAGCGCCTGCGCGCCTGGTCGGGCCCGCGCCGCGGGCTGCTCCTGGCGCGCGGGCGGACGACCTTCCGCTTCACCCTGCACCCGGCGCCGCTGCGCTGGCGGGGGCAGGTCCCGGGCGAGGGGCTCGGGCCGCGCCAGACGCTCGTCGTCACGGCCGAGCTCGACGCGCTGCCCGGGGTGCGGTCGGCTCCGGTCGTCATGCCGCTCGTCGACGGGCGCCCCGCGCCGCCGGCGCTCCAGACGCCCCCCGCGCTGCACACGGTCGAGGCGCCCGCGCTCGCCCTCGACGAACCGGCCGCCTGGACCGCCTGCCCGGTGCGCGCCACGCGCCAGCCGGCCCCGTGCGCCGCGGTGCCCGCCGCGCTAGCCGCCGTGCAGCGGCGCCGGGTGCGCCGCGGGCCGCGCCCGCGCGTCGACGCGATCGACCTGCGCGTCGCCCCGCTCGCCCCGGGGCCCCCGGTCGTGCGGGGCGAGGTGCTCCTCGCCCTGCACGCCCGCGCCCTGGTGGGGACGCTCGTCGTCTCCGTGGTCACCGACCGGCGGCGCCCGAGCGACCGCGACTGGCACGTCTTCGCGCGCGAGGAGGTCGTCCTGGCCGGGCCGTCGGCGCCCGGCCAGGACGTGTCGGGGCGCCACGTCCTGACCTTCGAGGTCGTCCCCGGCCCGGCGCTCCGCGCGCGCGGCCGCGACCGGCGGCGCCTCCGCCTGCAGGCGACGCTCCTCTTCGCCGGCCTGCCGCTCCGCTCGCGCGAGGTCGAGGTGGCGCTCGCGCCGCGGCGGCGGGTCAGCCGCGGCGCAGGTCGAGGACCATCACCCGCGGCGTCCCGCCGGGCGCCCCCTCCAGGGTGATCCGCAACGCGCCGTCCTCCGGCCGCTCGAAGACGATCCGCGCCGGGAAGTCGTTGTCGGGGTTCGCGAACACGGCGCGACGCGCCGCCGCGTCGTGCTCCGTCAGCGTGAACGTGCAGGCCTCGCGGCCGCCCGGGAACGGCGTCAGCACCACCTCGCCGCCGCGCGCCTCGATCCGCTCGAACTCGGTGAACGTGACGCGGTCGCCGCTGAAGCCCTTGGTCACGCCGAGGATCACGCCGCCCTCGGGCGACGTGTAGATCGCCTCGAAGGTCTGGCCGCGGCCGCCCGGGCCGCGCCAGCGGCCCTCGAGCCAGCCGAGGGCCGCGACGCCGCCCTCCGGCGGGGCGGCGGCGACGCCGGAGTGCATGCAGACGACGAGGGCGGCGGTGAACAGGACGGCGGTGCGGGTCATGAGCGAGTCTCCTCCGCCGGGCGCTCCGCCCGGCTCACCCGACACGACGGGGAGGTCCCGCGCCGGGATACGCGCTTTTTCCGTCACGGCCCGGCCTGGACTTGCGTTCGTCCCGGATTCCGCCGCGCCCCGGCACCCTGCGCCGCATCCGTGAAGCTTCTGTGACCGAACACACCCAACTCCTTTCGCGGCGGTCCGGCCCCGGGTTCGCGACGAACCCCGGCCATGAAGGCCCCGTGGTGGACCGCCTGCGCCCTGCTCGCCCTGGCCGCCCTCGGCCGCGGCCAGGACGAGGTGCCGTTCCAGCACGAGGGGCGGGAGGGCGCCCTCACCACGGTCCTCCGCTCCGGCCCGGCGTGGAACGCGCTCGACCTCGTCGTCGTGGCCGACGGCTACACGGCCGGCGAGCGCGCCCGCTTCGACGCCGACGCCCGCGAGGTCCTGCGCCTGTTCGACGAGGTGGAGCCCTTCGCCCGCTACCGCGGCCTGTTCAACGTGCACCTCGTCTTCCTGCCGGTCGGCCGCCGCGGCGAGACCCACCTGCAGGTGCGCTACCCGCTGCCCCCGCCGTCGAACCGCATGGAGTTCGACGTCCGCCGCCTGCACGCGCTCGTCGGCCGGGCGACGGTCACGGCCGGGTTCGGCGCGGACCTGGTCCACGTCGTCGTCAACCAGGACCGCTTCGGCGGCACCGCGCACCGCGGCGGGCGCGTGTCCGTCGTCAGCCGCAACCGCGACGCGCGCAACCGCCAGCACGGCCTCGACCTCCTCCTCGTGACCGCGCACGAGCTCGGCCACTCGCTGGGCGGCCTGACCGAGGAGCGCCCCGGCGACGAGCACGGCCACGACGACCACGACCACGCGCCGAACGCCGCCTTCGACCGCGCGAACACGCCGTGGGAGGCCTGGCTCGACCGCGACGCGCCGCTGGCCACGTCGCGCCAGCGCCCCCCGGGCGCGGCGATCCCGTTCACGCGCGGCTTCGACCCCGACGCCACGCCGGTCGGCCTGCACGAGGGGGCCGCCCTGCGCGCGCGCGGCGCCTGGCGCGCGCAGCCCCACTGCATCATGCGCAGCGACGCCGCCTCGTTCTGCGTCGTGTGCCGCGAGGCGCTCGTGCTCGCCCTCCACGAGCACGCGCGCCCGGCCGCCCTGACCGAGGCCGAGGTCGAGGGCGGCGTGGCGCTCTCGGTCGAGACGTGGCTGCCGCCCGGACAGGCGGTCGTCCGCTGGGACCTCGCCGAGGGCGAGGACCCCGCCCTCGCCGCCCGCCTCGACGCGGCCAGCGCGGCGGGCGCGCGCCGCGTCGTCGTCGCGCCGACGGGCCGCGTGGTCGTCCGGTGCGTCGTGGAGGACACGACGCCCTGGGTCCGCGGCGACCGCGCGCGCCTCCAGCACGCGGTCGTCGTCACGCTCGAGCCGGCCGCGGCGGCGACCACCTCGCTCCGCGAGGCGCTCGGCGAGGTCGGCGGGTCGATCGGCCGCTGACGGGCGTCCCGCGCCCGCGACCCGTCATCCCGGCGTGACGCCGCGCCCGCCGGCGCGGGCCTTGCGTCGGCACCCCGGCTGCTTCCGGGCGCCCGCCATGCCCGAGACGGCCTCGACGACCGCCTGGTCCACCGACCGCGAGCACGCCGGCGACGCGGCCCGCGAGCGCCTCGTCGCCCTCGGCCTCCTCGACCGCGCGTCGGCCACCGCCGTCCACGGGGCCTGGCGCGCCGCGGGCGAGGGCTCGAGCTTCCTCACCTGGCTGGTCGCGAAGGGCCACCTGCACGCCGACGAGGCCGCCCGCGTGGCCGCCGAGGCGGCGGGCGCCGCGCCCGAGGTCCGCCCCGGCGACCGCGTCTCGGGCTACGTCCTCGAGCGCAAGCTCGGGCAGGGGGGCATGGGGATCGTGTGGCGGGCGCACGACTCCGCCGGCGCGCCGGTCGTCGTCAAGCTCCTCGCGCCCGAGCACGCCCGGAACCCGCTCTGGCGGGCGCGGTTCGCGCGCGAAGGGCTGCTGGCCAGCCGCGTCGTGCACGACAACGTCGTCCGCATCCACGCGGTCGAGCTCGAGGGCGCCCTGCCGCACATCGTGATGGAGCTCGTCGAGGGTGAGGACCTCGCCGATCGCCTGGAGCGGACCGGGCGCGTGCCGCCGCTCGAGGCGGCGCGCCTGGGCCGCGACGTCGCGCGGGGCCTGGCGGCCGCCCACGCCCTCGGCGTCGTCCACCGCGACGTCAAGCCGGGCAACGTCCGCGTGACCGCCGACGGCCGGGTGAAGGTCCTCGACTTCGGGCTGGCGCGCGGGGTGGACGTCGACGAGGGGATCAGCCTCGCCGGGCAGGTCATGGGGACGCCGCACTACATGCCGCCCGAGCAGTGGGGCGACCACCGCGTCGACGCGCGCGGCGACGTCTACTCGCTCGGCGCGACCCTCTACCACCTCGTCACGGGGCAGCTCCCGTTCGCCGGCGAGCGGCCCATGACGATCTGCCGCAAGGTGCTCGAGGGCGACTTCGCGCGGCCGCGCGCCCTGGCGCCCGACGTGCCCGAGGACCTCGAGCTGGTGATCCTGCGCATGATGTCGCGCGACCGGCGCTGCCGCTACGCGTCGGCGGCCGAGGTCGCCGACGAGCTGGACGCGGTCCTCGCCGGCCGGCCGGTGCACGTGCCGGCGCTGCTCGAGGGCGACGGACGGCGCCACCCGCTCCTGCCCGGGACGAGCTTCACGGTCGGCCGCGACCCGGCGTGCGAGGTCGTCCTCGACCACCCGTCGGTCTCTCCGCGCCACGCGCGGGTGGAGCTGACCCGCACCGGCTACGAGGTCGTCGACCTCGACGGCGGGGTCCGGGTGCAGGGGCTGCCGGTCGCGCGCGCCCACCTGCGGCCGGGCGACCCCGTGCGCGTGGGGGAGGTCGAGCTGACCTTCGTCGACGCCGGGGTGAGCGCGCAGCCGCTCGTCGCGGCGTCGGACGCGCGCGTGCGCGTGCGGCCGGTGCCGCTCCCGTTCGCCGACGCCCTGGCCGAGCAGCGCGACCGGCGCCTCGTCGTCGCGCACCTGGAGCGGCTCCCCGAGGCGGCGCTCGAGCGGCAGGTCGCCTCGTCGCGCGCGTTCGTGCGCCAGGCGCTGGGCGACGGCGCGCTCGCCGAGGCGGCGGCGGCGCGCCTCGACGCGCTCCTGCGCGCGCGGCGGGGCCGGTCCGTCGAGGCGCTGTTCCGGATCACGCACGAGAACCTGGGCGAGGACGAGGCGGAGTGGCTCGCCTGGTGGGACGAGGCGAGCGGCGCCTACCCGCCGCAGGTCACGCCGGCGCACCGCCCGCGCGCGGCGCGCCTGCGGGTCGAGGGCGACGGCCCGCCGCGCACGGTGGCGCTGGGCGAGCGGCTCGTGCACCGGATCGGCCGCGGCGCCGACTGCGAGGTGCGCCTCGACGATCGGTCGGTGTCGCGCCTGCACGCCACGCTCCTGCGCCTCGACCGGCGGCGGGTCCTCCGCGACGAGGGGAGCCGCTTCGGCACGCGCCTCGGCGGCGCGCCTGTCCACGCGGCGTTCCTCCTCCCCGGGCGCCCGGCGACCCTGGGCGCGACGACGCTGGTGCTGGAGGAGGACGACCTCGACGCCGCGCCGCCGCGCACGACGCAGGGCGACCACGTCGTCGACCCGGACCTGTTCGACGCGCTGCTCGCCGAGGAGCACGCGTGCACGGCCGTGGCGCTGGCGCGCTTCGTCGCCGCCCCGGCCGGGCCGCGCTGGATCGACCCGCTCGCCGCCGAGCTGCACGCCGACCCGGCCCGGGCGCGGGCGCTGGCCACGGCCGTCCACGGCGCCTTCGCCGACCGGGCCGCGCGCGCGCGCGCGCTCCTGCCGCGGCTCGCCCCGGGCGCCGACCCGGACGGGGCCCCGGCGGCGCTGTTCGCCCACGTCGAGCGGCTGCGGCCGGCGCTGCCGCCGCAGGTGCTGCCGGTCGGCTGGTGGCCCCGGGCCGGGGCGTGAGGAGGAACGCGTGTTCGAGGCCGCCGAGCTGGGCAGCAAGGTCGACAAGGCCACCTACGCGGCGCGGGTGCCGGCGCTCGTCACCCGGCTGCTCGAGGCGCAGCGGGCCCTGCGGGCCGCGCAGGTGCCGGTGGTGATCATCGTCTCGGGCGTCGAGGGCGCCGGGAAGAGCGAGGTCGTCAACCGGCTCACCGAGTGGCTCGACCCGCGCGGCGTGCAGGTGAACGCCTTCTGGGACGAGACCGACGAGGAGCGCGACCGCCCGCGGGCGTGGCGCTTCTGGCGGCGACTGCCGCCGCGCGGGCAGGTCGCCGTGTTCTTCGGGTCGTGGTACACGCACCCGATCGTGGCCCGGGCGTTCGACCAGATCACCGACGCGGAGCTCGAGCGCGCCCTGACGCGGATCGAGGCGCTCGAGCGCATGCTCACGGTCGACGGGGCGCTGGTCGTCAAGCTGTGGTTCCACATGTCGAAGAAGGCGCAGGCCGCGCGGCTGAAGGACCCGCGCAAGGGGCGCAAGGGCGAGTGGAAGCTCTCGCCGCTGACGAAGAAGTTCGCCCGGCGCTACGCCACGTTCGCGCGGCTCTCGGACGCGGCGATCCGGGCGACCGACACGCAGGCCTGCCCGTGGCACATCATCGAGGCCGAGGACCGCCGCCACCGCGACCTGACCGCGGGCGAGACGGTCCTGGCGGTGATCGAGCGCCGCCTCGCCTCCCCGCCCGCGGCGCCCGCCGTCGCCGCCGCGCCTCCTGCCCCGGCGCCCGGCCCGACCGTGCTCGACCGCGTCGACCTGCCGGCGTGCACGCTCACCGAGGAGGAGTACGACGAGCAGCTCCTCGCCGAGCAGCGGCGGCTGTTCGAGCTGACCTGGGAGGCGCGCCGGCGGCGCGTCTCGAGCGTGATCGTCTTCGAGGGCTGGGACGCGGCCGGCAAGGGCGGCGCGATCCGTCGCGTGGCCGCGGCCCTCGACGCGCGCCTCCTGCGCGTGATCCCGATCGCCGCCCCGACCGACGAGGAGCGGGCGCACCACTACCTGTGGCGGTTCTGGCGCCACCTGCCCATGGGCGGCTACCTGACGATCTTCGACCGCTCGTGGTACGGGCGCGTCCTCGTCGAGCGCGTCGAGGGCTTCGCGCGGCCCGACGAGTGGGAGCGCGCCTACCGCGAGATCACGGGGTTCGAGGAGCAGCTGGTCGACCACGGCATGGTGGTGACGAAGCTGTGGCTGCACCTGAGCAAGGAGGAGCAGCTGGCGCGCTTCGAGGAGCGCCAGCGGACGGCCTGGAAGCAGCACAAGATCACCGACGAGGACTGGCGCAACCGCGAGAAGTGGGACGCCTACGCGCAGGCGATCCACGACATGGTCGCGCGGACGAGCACGGCGGCCGCCCCGTGGACGGTCGTGGCGGCCGAGGACAAGCGCTGGGCGCGCGTGCAGGTCGTGCGCACGGTCGCCGACCGGCTGGAGGCCGCCTTGTAGGTCCGATCGACGCCCGCGGGCGTCAGGGGCGCAGCGCCCACGGGACGAGCGCCTCGCGGACCCGCTCGCGGACGGCGTCGGCCGAGGTCGCCCGGGCCGCGGTCGTCGCGACCTCGGTGGCCGTGGCGCGCGCCGGGCCCTCGACGAGCGGCACGCCGCACATGCGGGCCAGCGCGCCCTCGGCGAGGCGGCGGACGCGGCCGGCGAACAGGGCGGCGGGGCCCGCCCTTGCGGGCTGGAACGGCGCCCCGGCGGCGACGACGGCCCGGGCGTGGGCGTCGCACGGGCAGGCGAGCCACGCGTCCATCGCCGCGAGCGCGCGCGCAGCGGCCTGCGCCTGGTCGGGGTCGCGCGCGAGGCACGGGGTGACGACGGCCGCCGCGGCCGCCGCGGCCGCGCGCGCGTAGGCCTCGGCGGCCCAGGCGGGCCAGCCGTCCTCCTGCGACCACGGCGCCAGGCCGTGGACCCAGCGGCCGAGCGACGGCGTCGGCGGCGCGGCGCCGAGGACCTCGAGCGCCGCCGGGTCGCCGAGGTGCGCCGCCAGGCGCAGGCGGTCCTCGGGCAGGTCGCCCGCGCGCAGGCGCGCGCACAGGAGCGCGGCGCGCGCGGCGGGGTCGTCGGCCGCCGCCCGCCGCAGGTGGCGCAGGCGCTCGTCGGTCATGCCGTCGATGGTAGCCGCGCCCGGGGGCGTCGGTGGTGGGTGCGACAGTGGCGGCGTGATCCGCCGCCGCGCCGCGCCGCTCCGCCTCCGTGTGCCCGCCGTCACGGGCTGGGCCGCGGCCGCGGCGACGGCGTGGCTCGAGGGCGACCTCGCCCGCGCCGGGGCCGAGGCGGCGGCGGCGGTCGAAGGCGCCCCCGACCCGGCGCGCGCGCGCGCGACGCGGCCGCGGCCCTCGCGGCGCCCGCCGCCCCGGCGGCGCCCGAGGGCGCCGTCGGCCTGGCGCGCCTCGCGCGCGGCGAGCACGTCGTCGAGCGCGAAGGCGGCGCCTGCGAGACGCTCGTCCCCGACCTCGAGGCGCGCCTCGTCGCCGCGGCGGAGCGCGCCGCGGGCGAGGCCCTGCGGGCGCGCGCCCTCGACGGCGGCGGCGACCCGGCGCACGAGGTCGCGCAGCAGCGGGCCGCGCTCGAGGCGGCGCGCGCCCTGGCGCGCGGGCGCGGCGCGGTCGAGCGGGCGAGGGTCGCCCTGTGGACGCGGCCGCCGCTCGTGCTCGCGTCGTCGTGGGTCGTCGACGCCGCGCGCCTGCCCGAGGCCCTCCGCGCCGAGGTCGAGGCGTGTGACCCGCCGCCGGCCGAGGACGAGCGCCTGCCCGGCCGCGCCGTGGACACGCGCCGCCTGCCGGCCGACCTCGCCCGGCGGGTCGTCGCCGCGCTCGGCCCGCTGGAGGCGGCGCGGTCCGGCCTCCTCGTCGAGGGCGACAACGCGCGCGCCCTGCGCCTCCTCGCGCCGCGCCTCCGGGGCGAGGTGCAGTGCGCCTACCTCGACCCGCCGTTCAACACGGCGAGCGACGGCTTCGCCTACGCCGACCGCCTGCCGTCGCACCTGTGGCTGGCGGCGCTCGACGAGCGCCTGGGCCTGGTCGCCCCGCTCCTGCGGCCCGACGGGGCGCTCTTCGCGCACATCGACGGGCACGAGAAGGAGCGCCTGCGCCTCCTGCTGGACGAGCGCCTGCATCACGTGACCGAGGTGATCTGGCGGATCGGGTGGGTGTCGGGGTTCAAGTCGCGGGCGAACAAGTTCATCCGCAACCACGACACGATCTACCACTACGGGCGCTCGCCCCGGCCGCTGTTCCTGAAGCAGCACCTCCCCTACCCGGCGGGCTACGTGCGGCGCGACGGCAAGCCGCCGCGCGGCGAGGGCTACCCGCTCGAGGACACGTGGAACTGCAGCGCGGTCGACCGCCTCGACTCGATCCAGCTGAAGAGCTTCAGCCGCGAGAAGGTGGGCGACCCGGGGCTGACGCAGAAGAACGAGGACCTGCTGGAGCGGGTCCTCCTCACGTCGTCGCGCCCGGGCGACCTCGTCCTCGACCCCTACGCCGGCTCCGGCACGACGGCGGCCGTGGCCCACAAGACGGGGCGGCGCTGGGTGACGATCGAGCGCGCGGCCGCGCTCGAGGCCCACGCCCGGCCGCGCCTGGCCCGCGTCGTGGCCGGCTGCCCGCGCGGCGTGAGCGCGCGCCACGGCTGGCGCGGCGGCGGCGCGTTCCAGACCCTGCGGCTCGAGTCGGCCGACCAGGCGCTCGCGGCGCTGCTGGCGCCCGGCGCCCGCGCCGCTCCGGGGCAGGTCGCCTTCCGGCTCGAGGACGGGCGGCCGCGGCTCGACCCGGCCGTGTGGGAGGACCCCCTGGGCGCCTGGCTCGGCCCGGAGCGCGTGGCGGTCGACCTGCCCGAGACGTTCGCCTGGCTGGCCGGGCTGCGGGTGGAGCGGGTGGAGGACGTCGCGGCCGGCCGCCTGACCGTCGGCGCCGACGCCGCCGGGCCGGTGGTCGTGGCCTGGCGCCGCCCGGGGGCCGCGCTCGACGAGGTCCTGCGGCCGGTCGAGGGCGCGTCCCGGACCCCGGGGGTCCTCTTCGTCCACGGCGCCGGCGCCCCGGGTCGGCGCTGGGGCCGGTGGGCGGTGCGGCGCCTCGAGGCGGCGCTCGACGACCTCCTGGCGCTTTCGGCGCGATAGGATCGCCGTCCATGGCGACGGACCCCAAGACCTGCCCCAAGTGCAGCCCCCCGCCCGAGGGCGGCCTCGAGCCGCTCCGGATCGACGAGACCGAGGTCGACCGCTGCCCCGGCTGCGGCGGGATCTGGTTCGACAAGGGCGAGCTCGGCCCGCTCCTCAACCACGACACGGGCAAGATCCGCGTGCTCCTCGGCGGCGACGACCCCGAGGCGCTCGACCAGAAGACCGGCGCCTGCCCGATCGACCGCAAGCGCATGATCCGCGTGAGCAGCGCGCGCAACCGCCAGGTCGTGATCGAGACCTGCCCCGTGTGCCAGGGGATCTGGCTCGACGGGGGCGAGTTCGAGCGGATCAAGCGCGCGCAGCCGAACTGGCGCCTGGGCGACCTGGTGTAGCGTGGCCAGGAAGAAGAAGGTCACCGGGGCGCGCCGCTCGCTCCAGCCCTGGATCGACGCGCGCAAGCGATACCGGCTCTCGGACGCGCAGGTCCAGATGGCGCGCGAGCTCGGGATGAACCCGGCCAAGCTCGGGAAGCTCGACAACCACGACCAGGAGCCGTGGAAGCTCCCCCTGCCGCAGTTCATCGAGGCGTGCTACCTGAAGAGCTTCGGGCGCGAGCGCCCCGAGCGCGTCATCTCGCTCGAGGCGCGGATCAAGGAGCTCGATCGCAAGGCCGCGGCGAGGAAGGAGGCCAAGCGGCTGCGCCGCGCGGCCGAGCAGGCGCCGCCGCCGCCCGCGGAGCTCGACGCGGACCCGGTGCCGTTCTGACGGACCGCCGCTCGCGCGGGCTGGCGGTGACTCAGGTCGGCGCCCCGGCGTCCTCGACCGCGTCGGCCGGGAGCTCGGCCAGCAGCCGCGCCGCGTTCCCGCGCCGCTGCACGAGGATCAGCTCGTCGCGGGCGCGGGTCATGGCCACGTAGAGCACGCGGCGGCGCAGGGCCTCCTCGAGGCGGCGCTCGTCGGGGTCGTCGGCGCGCGCGGAGAGGTCGGCGTCGCGCAGCGGGGCGAGGAGGACCACCGGGAACTCGAGCCCCTTGGCCGCGCTCATCGTGGCGACCTTGACCGTGGCGGGCGAGAGGTCGAGGGCCTCGGTGCTGCGCGAGACGGGCAGGCCGCGGCGCTCGAGCGCGTCGGCCATGGCGTCGGCCAGGCGGCGCGTGAACGTCAGGACCGCGAAGTCGCCCGGGGCGGCGCCGGCGTCCAGCCGCCGCTCGAGCTCGTCCGCGACCCACGCCGCCTCGTTGCCGCGCCCGGTGACCGTGACCACGGTCGGCCGCCGCCCGGCGCGCAGGGCGCCGGTGGGCGCGGCGTCGGCCTCGGCCGCGCGGAAGGGCGCCGCGGCCCGGGCCAGCTCGGCCGTGGTCCGGTAGCAGGCGGTGAGCGTGAAGCGCCGCCCCAGGTCGCGGGCGCGGAAGCCCTTCGTGTAGATCGCCTGCGCGGCGTCGAACGCCACCACGACGGAAGGCCCGGCGAGCAGGCGGGCGACCTCCAGCGCCAGCGGCGGCAGGTCCTGCGCCTCGTCGACGAACACGCGCTCGTAGCGGGTCGAGCGCGCCTCGCGCAGCCGCCGCAAGGCGTCGAGGCGCACCTGCCGCCAGTCGCGCACGCCGCGCGCGTCGAGGAGGCGCGCGTAGGTCTCGTGGGTCACCCACACGAGGGCGCGGTGGGCGCGGTCGAGCTTCTGCCCGCGGCCGACGCGCTCGACGGTCAGGTAGTCGGCGAGCGTCTCGAGCGGCGGGTCGCGCAGGAGGTCGAGCTCCTCGCGCCAGAACTCCAGGGGGCGCGCCCACACCTGGCTGCGGGGCGACCAGCTCGCGCGCCGGGCCTGCTCCTTCGCCTCCTCGAGCAGCGCGAGGAGGTCGGGGTGGCGGTCGTCGAGCACGGGGCGCGTCTCGCCGAGGAAGCGCTTGCACCAGCCGTCGAACGTCTCGACGGTCAGCGCCCGCGCCCGCGGCCCGGCCAGGCGCCGCGCCGCCTGGCGCGCGGCGTCGGCGAGGGCGCGGTTGAAGGTCCACAGGAGGTCGGCGGCGGGCGGGCGCGCCTCGAGCCGGCGCGCCGCCGCGTGCAGGAGGACCTGCGTCTTGCCCGTGCCGGCCACGCCGCGGACCGTGTAGGGGCCGCCGGTCACGAGCCGGGCGACGACGGCGCGCTGCGCGTCGTCGAGCAGGTGGAGCGTGCCCTCGGGCGCGGCCGCGGGCGCGCCGAAGCGCGGGGCGAGGCGGCGGACGAGCGCGTCGTCGACCAGCGCCCGCAGGGCGTCGAGGGAGGCCGCCTCGCGCACGGCCCCGACCTGCGCCGGCGGCACGCCGAGCGCGCGGAGCTCGCTCTTGGTCAGCGCGCGCAGGGGGGGAGGCGGCTCGGGCACGCCTGCGACCCTAGCACGCCGCTTGTGGGGCGCCCGGGCGCACGGCAGGATGCGCGCATGTCGTCGGTCCAGGCGGGGATCCTCCAGGCGCTCGAGGACGAGGTCGCGGAGGTGCGCCGGCAGCTCGGCGACCTGGCGTGCCTGCGCCTCGCCCTCGACGACGGGCGCCTCGTCGACCGCACGTCCGGCGCCTACGTCTACCGCTTCGCCTGCCGGCCGCTCGAGCCGCGCGGCGGCGAGGACGAGGCCGACGCCGCGCCGGCCGACGGCTTCCGCGTCCCCGAGGACGCGTCGGGGCTGCTGGTCGCGGACGGCCGCAACGTCCCCGCGGTGGTCCTCGCGCACGACCCCGACATGGGCGAGGTCCTGGTCGAGCTGCAGCTCCACGCGCCGCTCGAGCGGCCCGAGCGCGGGCAGCTGAGCTTCTCGTCCGTGTTCCTGCTCCTGAGCCTGCAGGCGCGCCTGCGCGAGTGCTTCCAGGCCACGCCGCCCCCGCCGCTCCTGGACGCCGTGCGCGAGGGGGTCGGGGCGCCGCTGCCCGCGGTCGCCCTGCCGCCGGCGCCCGACGGGCCGGGGCGCGACCAGACGGACGCGATCCGCTTCGCGCTCGGCCAATCGGTCTCCTACCTGTGGGGCCCGCCCGGCACCGGCAAGACGCGCACGCTCGCGCACCTCGTGCGGGAGCTCCTCGCGGCGGGCGAGACGGTGCTCCTCACGGCGAGCACCAACGTGGCCGTCGACCGCCTGGTCGAGTCGACGCTCGACGCGCTCGGGTCGCCGGCCCGCCCGCCGCTCGTACGCCTCGGGCGCGTCGGGCGCAGCCTGCGCGGGCGGGGGGTGACGGTCGACGAGGCGGTCCTGCGCCACGAGGCGCTCTCCGAGCCGGTGGCGCGCTTCGACGCGCTCGTGCGGCGGCTCGACGTGCCCACGCCCGCCGAGTGGACGCTCGACGCGCTCCTGCGCCTGGCGCACTGGGTGCAGTCGGCGGGCGACCTGATCGCGCACCAGGCCTCGCCCGAGACCCTGCGCGCGCTGTCCGCCGCGTCGGACGCCCTGCTCGAGGGCGTCGACCGCTGCACGCTCGACCTGCCCGGCGCGGCGGCGACCCTCTGCGGGACGTTCACCAGCCAGCTCCTGCGCGCGCGGCGCTTCGACACGGTGATCGTGGACGAGGCCAGCATGGCGTCGGTCGCCCACGTCGCCGCCGCGACGTCGCTCGCCGCGCGCCGGGTCGTGGTCGCGGGCGACTTCCAGCAGCTCCCGCCGATCGTCCTCGCCACGACGCCCGACGCGCGGCGCTGGCTGGGCCAGCACGTCTTCGCCGCGGCGGGCTGCGACGACGTCGGCCGCGACCACCCCCTGCGGCGCATGCTGCGCGAGCAGTGGCGCATGCACCCCGAGGTGCGCGGCGCCGTCTCGACGGTGTTCTACGGCGACCGCCTGGTCGACGCGCCGGCGATCGCCGCGCGCGCCTCGTCGGCGGGGCCCGGCGCCCTCCTCGTCGACACGCACGGCAGCGACCCGCGCACGACGCGCACGCGCTCGGGCTCGATCAGGAACGCCCGGCACGCCGACCTGATCGCCGGCTGGGTCGCCCTCGCCGGCTGGACGAGCGTCGGCGTGATCGCGCCCTACCGCGCCCAGGCGCGCGCCATCCGCGCCGCCCTCCGCGACCGCTGCCCGGCGCGGCTCGAGGACGGCTCGGTCCAGGTGTCGACCGTGCACCGCTTCCAGGGCGAGGAGCGCGACCTGATCGTCTTCGACACGACGGACGCGCCGGGCGCCTCGGGCCACTTCCTCTCCGACCTGCGCAACCCCGCCGCGGCGAACCTGATCAACGTGGCGATCAGCCGCGCGCGCCACGCGCTCGTCGTCGTGGGCGACGTGCCGCACCTCGGGCGGCACCTGGGCGAGGACAGCTCGCTCCTCCGCGTGCTCCGCGAGCTCCTCCGCGCCCGCGAGGAGGTCGACGTCTCGGACGAGGCGGACCTGCGGCGGCTGCGCGCGTTCCTGCGGGGGGCGGCGCGCTGACCGCCGCTCCTCACCACGCAGCGCGTGATCGCCAACGGCATGGCGCAGTTCCAGTTCCAGTTCCAGGAGGTGTGGCCCGGGCTGGAGCGCCGACGGCCCACGGCCGCGACGCTGCGGAGCCTCGCCTCGCCCAAGAGCAGGGGCGGAAGGTGGTCGTCTTCAGCCAGTGGCGGCGCATGCTCACGCTGGCCCACTGGGCGCTCTCGGACGCGCTCGCCGCGCACGGCCTGCGCGCCGTGTTCTTCACCGGCCGCGAGCGGCAGCGCCGGCGCACGCAGAACCTGGTCGAGTTCCACGACGACCCGAGCACGCGCGTCCTCTTCGCGACCTCGAGGCGCTCGTCGGCTCCCCCGGCGCGGCAGCCCGCTCGCGGTGGACGAGGAGCTCGAGACGCTGGTCGCCGAGGCGGACGAGGCGGACGAGGAGGAGGCGGCGGCGACGCCCGAGCCGGTCGCCGCCGAGGAGCCGGCGCCCGGCGACGCAATGCTCGCCCCGGCCGCGCTGCGGACCCTGTTCGAGGCCGTGCGCGTCGTGCCCTCGCCCGCGGGCGGGGCCGTGCGGCTCGAGGCGTCGCCGGCGGCGGCCGCCGCCCTGGGGACCCTGTTCGAGGGGATGGCCGCCCTGCTGCGGGCGCAGGGGGCGGCGACCTCAGGCGTTGGGAGAGGCGCCACCGCCTCGTCGCGTCAGCCCGATCCGGCCCCAGGCTGCTCGCGCAGGAGCTGACGCACGTCGGCGGCGAAGTCCGGCGCGAGCTTGCCCAGCGCGCCGAGGATCTCGTCGAGCGTCCGCGGTGGGTTGCGGAGCGCGGCGGCCTGTTCGGTCAGGAGCGCGACCATTCCTTCGGGATCGAGGTCGAGGAGGTTGCCGAGGAACTCGTCCGGTGGCTGCACCTCGAGCCCCGGGGGGAGGCCGGCGAAGTCCCTCAGGTTCAGCGTGACGATCACCTGCGCCCCGGCCTTGATCGCTGCCGCTGCCACGTGGCGGTCCGCCTCATCATTCGCCATGGCCTGGATCAGCGGCTCATGCCCGCGCACGGTGGCCTCGGGGAAAGCGCGGCGATGGTCGCGAGGAGCCGCTGGGCTTGCTCCGTCGTGACGGGCCGGTCCCGACGAGGTTCCGGCGCGCCTCCTCAGAGGAACTGCTCCGACCAGTAGACCTGGAACAGTCCACGCGAGGCGGCTCGCAGCAGCGTGTCGCGCAGGGTGAACGGATAGAGGACGTTGGCGTCGAGGACGACCTTGAACGGCGCCGGGACCACGGCTCGAACTGCTATCCGAGCTCGCGGTAGCCGCCGACGTCCTCGCTCTGGCGGGCGAGCTCGTCGAGGGCCGCCTTGCGCTCATGATCGCGCTTCTCCTTGAAGGCGAGCACGTCCTCGACGCGCAGGCGGCGGTGCTTCCCCGTCCTGGCGAAGGGGATCGCCCCCTCGTCGAGGAGACGGACGAGATACTGCCGCGAGATGTTGAGGATGTCCGCGGCTTGCTGGGTGGTCAGCTCCTTGCCCACCGGGACGATCGTGACCGCGTCGCCGCGCGCCAGGACCTCGGCGACGCGCTCGAGCACATGGAACACGGACTCGGGCACCTCGATGGTCTCACCCGCCGGGCCGACGAGCTTGCATCTCGCGGGTCGGCGCGCGCGATGCGCGCGCTGGAGGACACGCGCGAGCTCTTCGACGCCAGCCTGCTGGTCCTCCGGCGCTGAGACGGGAGACAGCCGGCGGAGCCGCTCCTCGATGCTCCCTGTGGTCGCCATGACGAACGCTCCATCAGGACGATAGTCGAATTCGACCCAAACGCAACCCGGATCCTCATGCGGGGGGTATCTGCTCGGGTTGCACGTCGAGCCATCGTCGTGGAGCGCGTTCCTCGCACCGAGGAGCACCTCGAGCTCGCGCGCGTCTACGCGCGAGCTACCCCTCGCCGCGGCCGCCCCCCGAAGCGTCCGTGCCGAGGTTCCTCTTCGACGAGTGCGCGGCCCGCGAGACGACGGCCAGGTTCCGGGGGCTGAGGGCGCGCGGAAACAGCTGGACGACGTCGGCCGTCGCGCCCGCCTCCTCCAGGGCGCGCGCCCGGTCGAGGGCCAGCGCGATCTCGAGCGCCGAGCCCAGGAGCCGGCGCGGCGGCGCGCGGCGGCGGGCGACCCCGACCTCGGCCCGCGCGAGCAGGAGCGCCTCCCTGCGCTCCTGCTCGCTCGCGGGCGCCAGACGGCGCAGCGCGAGCGCGCGCGCCGAGGCCGCCTCGAGCGTGCGCCGGACCCGCGGCGTGAGGCCGTTCGTCTCTTCGCCCTGCCGCAGGGGACGCCGCGCGCGCGCAGGATGCGCCGGAGCGCGATGCGCGTCGCGAGGGCCTCCACGGCGGGCGACCCCTGTTCGAGGGGAGGTCCGCCCTGCTGCGGGCGCAGGCTCAGGGCCCGAGGTAGGGGCCGCGAGGCAGGCGCCGCTCCCAGAAGGGCGAGGTCAAGAGGCGGTGCGTCGTCCGGAGCTCGTCGAGCGCGGCGCGCGCGATGCGCGAGGAGGCAAGCAGGCGGCGGAGTTCCGCGCGCTCCGGGGCGTCGAGCTCGACGTCGGCGTCGGCGTCGGCGCGGCGCTTCGCCCGGCGCGAGGTCGGCAGGAGCGGCGCTCCCCCGCCCGTGCAGAGCTCGACATCGATCCGCTTCACGCGCTGATCGACATCGGTCAGGCTGGGCACCCGGAACATGAAGCGGTAGAGGAAGGAGACGTCCCAGGGGCGCTCGTAGTGGCCCGCGATGCACCCCATGTCCACCTCCCGGGTGATCTGGGTGATGAACTGCAGCCAGGTGAGGAAGTTCAGCTCCGTGGAGCACGCCTCCCAGCGCCGGACGAGCATCCCGACCGCGATGGAGAAGTGCGCGCTGTCGATCACCGGGTCGCCGGTGCGCGGGATGCGGAACCCGCGGGCGACGGCCGCCTCGCCCACCTCGAAGCCGAGCTTGTAGTCGGGGCGCTCCTCCCGGGGGAGGTCCGCGCCGCGCCACGACCGGAACGGGTAGAGGCGGTGCTCCTCGGCCGCCCGCTGCAGCAGGAAGTAGTAGCCGCCGAGCGGGAACTCGGCGGGCAGGTGGTCGAACGCGGGGCCAAGGTTGTCGCGGAGGAGCTCGTGCACGTGCTGCACCGGCACCTTGCCGTTCAGCTTCCTCGTCAGCGCCCGCAGCGTCTCGACCTCGCCGATCGCGTTCTCCGGCGTCGCGTCTCCCCACTTGTAGAACTGGAACGCGAGGGCGAGCTCCTTGCGCCCCTCGTCGACGACGTAGTACTCGTACCAGCCGCGTGTGCTCATGGCGCCTCCGCGGCCGTGCTGCGCACGACCCGTGCCGGGGCTACCCCGCGGTCCTCCGCCGGCGGGTGATCGTCTCCGCGCCGGAGATGCGACGAGCGGGCAAGGACTGCCCGGGCGCGCGAACTCGGCGCACGCCGTCAGGACCCTACCCCGCTTGCACCCGCCGACGTAAAATCATCACTTGCCGGAGACGATAAGTGCCTGAGCGAGCGTTCACGACGAGCGAGGCGGCTGCCGTCACCGAGCAGCCGGTCAACCGGATCCAGAAGTTCATCGATGCCGGGCCAATTCCTCGCCGCCACGCGACGACGGGAGAGCGCGCTCAGCGCGTGCTCGACGGCGTCGACCTGCTCTTCCTGTGGGTGGTCCGCCGCGCGTTCCCGGAGACCGACCTCGACGCGCGGCAGAAGCAGGTCCTCTACGAGGAGCTCCGGAAGACCAGCGCGGGCGTCAGCGCCGTGTCGAACGACGAGATCGCCCTGTCGCCGTTCGTGACGGTGCGCGGCCTGACCACGCTCTCGCGCGAGCTTCGCGAGCGGGTCGCCCGGCTCGAGCGGGCGCATGCCCTGGTGCACTCCGACCCCGAGGTCCGCGGCGGAGAGCCCGTGATCCGCGGCACGCGCGTTCCGGTCTACCTGGTCGCCGAGATGCTCGATCAGGGCGCTTCAGCCGCGGAGCTCCTCGACAGCTACCCGTCGCTGACCGAGGAGCACCTCGAGCTCGCGCGCGTCTACGCGCGAGCCACCCCTCGCCGCGGCCGCCCCCCGAAGCGCCCGTGGCGCTGAGGTTCCTCTTCGACGAGTGCGTGGCCACCACCCTCGTGGACATGGCCCACGCTCGCGGGTTCGAGGCCTACCACGTCGCGCGGCGCGGCCTCGCTGGAGCCAAGGACCACGCGCTCCTCTCGCTGCTGATCGCGGAGGAGCTCGTGCTGGCCACGAACAACGGGCCCGACTTCACGGCGCTCCTCACGCCCGGCGTCGTACACCCGGGTCTCATCGTCTCGTGACCCAGGTCCGCCCCCGGCTGCAGACGCTCCTCTTCGCCGCAGCCCTCGATCACGTCGGCGCTCGCGAGGATCTCATCAACCGGGTCCTGGAGGTCGACGTGGACGAGGCGACGCGTCGTGCCCTCGCGCCCAACTCACGCCTCCTGGACGCGGCCTGGGAACGTCTTGCCATCGAGCTCCGCCCCACCGTGCGTGAGTTCGAGCTGCCGACAGAGTAGTCCCTGCCTCGGTCACCCGGCCGTTCCGAACCGGAGAGGCCGCCCTCGACGACCCAGCGGAATCACCGGTCAGACGCCCGTAGCTGCCCCCCCACGACGACGTGCTGGTCGGGCGCGATGGACCGTCGTTCATTCCGCCGCGACTCTCCCGCGGGCCCCGCCGGGGACGCAGGCTACGGCCGCAGGGCGTCGCCGTCAGCGCGCCAGGGCTCGCGAGACGACGGCCAGGTTCCGGGGGCTGAGGGCGCGCGGGAACAGCCGGACGACGTCGGACGCCGCGCCCGCCTCCTCCAGGGCGCGCGCCCGGTCGAGGGCCAGCGCGATCTCGAGCGCCGAGCCCAGGAGCCGGCGCGGCAACGCGCGGCGGCGCGCGACCCCGACCTCGACCCGCGCGAGCTCGAGCGCCTCCTTGCGCTCCTGCTCGCTCGCGGGCGCCAGACCGCGCAGCGCGAGCGCGCGCGCCGAGGCAGCCTCGAGCGTGCGCCGGACGCGCGGCGTGAGGCCGTTCGTCTCGTCGCCCTGCCGCAGGGGGACGCCGCGCGCGCGCAGGATGCGCCGGAGCGCGATGCGCGTCGCGAGGGCCTCCAGGTCGGGCGAGCCCTCGAAGGAGTTCGCCGCGCCGAGGACCTCGCGGGCGACGTCGAGCGCGCGGACGCGGCCGGTGCGCGAGGCGGCGGGTCTCGCGGCCCGATCGACCTTCTGCGGGCAGCAGGCGACGAGGACGAGGGAGACCCGGTCGCGCGCGGCGAGCGCGACCAGCGCGTCGGCGAGCGCGCCGCAGGCGTGGAGCCCGACGGCGAGGTCGGTCGGGCGGAGCGCCACCGGCGTCGCGCCCACGGCGACGACCTCGAATTGCACGCCGCGCTCGCCGGCCGTCCGCGCCCGCGCCCGCTCGACTCGCTCCTCGTCGCGCTCGAGCCCGACGGCCTCGACCCGGAGGGCCCGCGCGAGCGCGCGCGTCAGGTGCCCGGCGCCCGAGCCCACGTCGACGATCCGCCGCGCCGCGAACCCGCGCGCGCGGCACAGGTCCACGAGCGCCGCCACCTGCCCGCTCTTCCTGCGAGGCGCTCCCTTCAGGGCCTCGGCCGGCCCGGCAGGCGGCGACGCCTCGCTCACCGCGACGACGGCGGCGACCTCACGCGCGAGCGCGACGAGGTCGGCGGGCGCACCGACGAGGGACGCGACCGCGGCGGCCCCCCCGACCTCGCAGCCCGCGAGGTCGTCGTCCGGGAGCGCGCAGAGGAACCCGTCCCACCCCCGGCGCGCCGCCCAGCGCGGGACCTCGCCGTCGACGCCGCGCTCCTCGAGCACGTCGCGCCACTCGCCGAGGAGCGCGGCGGCGCGGACGAGGCGCGTCTCGAGCGAGGTGGTCACGGAGGGACTCTACCGGCTCGCGGGGCTCCTCGTCCTCTCGTGGCGGGCAAGACCTGCCCGCGGAGCGCGGCACGAACCCCTGGCGGTCGGCGGCGCGTCAAGCGACTTGCGGCTGGCCCGGCGCGTGCGCGGGGGCGGCGCGAGGAGGAACGACATGGCCGGACGCTTCGAGTGGGTGGGCACGGTGAGGAAGGCGCGCGCGGGGAGCGGCCACGTCGTGGGGGAGGTGCCGGGGAAGGTCGCGCTGGTGATCGCCGACGTGCACGCCGGCGAGTGCCTGGGCTACTTCCCGCGCGAGCGGCGACCGCGGCTCGGCGCCCGGATCGGGGCGCGCGGGGCGTTCGTGGTGATCGACGTCCCGCCCGAGCAGGTCGCCCCCGAGGACCGCGAGCTGGCGCGTGGCGGCACGCTGGTGCAGCACCAGCTCGACGTCGAGGACTGGACGGAGGTCGGCGAGGACGAGGACTGGCTCCTCGACTGAGCGCTCCTCACCCGGCCGCGACCTTGACCTCCTGGAAGAGCGCCGGCGGCATGGCGTGCTCCAGCTCCCACTCGATCTGCATGGGCCGCGCGCCGCGGTGCGCGGCGGGGTGGCAGGGGCCGAGGTTCACGTAGGGCATGGTGCAGCCGCGCGCGTCCGTGCGCCGTCGGCGGACGAAGAGCAGCACGTGGTCGCGCGCGCCCGGGGTCGCCCCGAGGTAGCGGCGCCCGGTGGGCGTGTCCGCGTGGCAGTTGCTCTGCGTCTCCCAGTGGAAGCGGGTCGGCGAGAGCGGATAGTCGTTGTAGAGCGTCGTCGGCGAGTAGTCGTCGGGCGACTTCTCGAGCGTGACGAACAGCAGGTCGGCGTGGTGGCTCGCCAGGCGGTGCGTGCCGGTCTGGATCCGCTTGACGCCGCCCTTGCGGTTGCGCTCGTCGACGGCGGCCATGACCTCGTCGAGGCTGTAGGTCGCGTGCACGCGGAGCGGCAGGCCGCGCAGCGGGCCGTCGAGGGCGTGGGTCGGCGTGCGCCGTCGGTCGTCGAGGACGCGCAGGAGCTGGTGGAGCTCGTCGCGCACGTCCTCGTTGCGCCACAGGTCCTCCCAGGCCGGCGCGAGCTCGGCGTAGGGCCGTCGCATGTGGCCCAGGAGGACGAACAGGAGGCGCTGCGTCGGGTCGCGCGGGTCCGGCGCCGGCGGGGCGTCGCGCTCCAGCAGGTCGCGGAAGCCGGCCAGGCGCAGGTCGTCGTCGAGGTGCAGCATGCGCGGCAGGGCGTTGAGGAGGCGGTCTTCGCCCGGCGGGCTGGCCGCCGGGGTGGGCGCGAGCTGGGCGGCGCGGCGCAGGGTCGTCCAGGTGCGGCCGGGCTTCGAGTAGACGTCCTCGACGTCGAGCTGCGTGCGGGCGAGGAAGGGCTCGAGCTGCACGCCCTGGCCGCACTCCCGGGCGACCTCCTTCAGGTCGTCGACGAGCGCGGCGCCGCGCGCGGAGAGGGCGGCGCGGATGTTCGCGACGACGGCCGCCTGCGGCGCCGGGTCGAGCTGGATCGAGCAGCCCGGCGGGACGTTCGGGAAGCCGCGCTGGACCTGGTCGAGGATCGCGCGGCGCGTGCCGCCGAGCAGGGCGCGGAACCGCGCGTCGAAGCGGAAGCGGCGGTGGGCGTTGCCGATGAAGTCGAGGACGGTCAGGCAGGTCTTGCCCTCGCTCAGGCGGAGGCCGCGGCCGAGCTGCTGCAGGAAGAGCGTGGCGCTCTCGGTGGGGCGGAGAAAGATCACCGTGTCGACGTCGGGGACGTCGAGGCCCTCGTTGAAGAGGTCCACGCTGAAGAGGACCCGCAGCGAGCCCTCGCGCAGGGCGGCGAGCGCGGCGTCGCGTTCGCCGCCCGGGGTGCGGCCGGAGACGGCCTTCGCGGCCAGGCCGGCCTCGTCGAACCGCTCGGCCATGTGCACGGCCTGCTCGATGTCGACGCAGAAGGCGAGCGCCCGCATGGTCTCGGGGTCGACGACGTGGCGGTGCACCTCCTGGAGGATCCGCTTCGTGAACAGCGGGTCGGCGTCGTAGGCCGCGCGCAGCTCGGCCGCGTCGTACTGCCCCCGGCGCCAGGTCACGCTCGAGACGTCCGGCCCGGCGACGCCGAAGTAGTGGAACGGGCAGAGGAGGTTCTGGTCGAGCGCCTTCCACAGGCGGAGCTCGGCCGCGACCCGCTCGTCGAACCAGCCCAGCACGCTGCGGCCGTCGGCGCGCTCCGGCGTGGCCGTGAGGCCGAGGAGCGCCGTCGGTTGCAGGCGGCGCAGGACGCGCTCGTAGGAGTCGGCGGCCGCGTGGTGGAACTCGTCGACGATCACCATGCGATACGCCTGCGGGTCGAGGCGCGCGAGGCGGTCCTCGGTGAGCGACTGGATGCTCGCGAAGACGTGCTTGTGCGCGCGCGGCTCCTCGCCGTCGAACAGCCGCTCGCCGAAGACGGGGTCGCGCAGGACGACGCGGAACGTGTCGAGGCTCTGCTCGAGGATCTCCTTCCGGTGGGCGACGAACAGCAGGCTGTCGTCCGCGCCCTCGGTCCGCCAGGCGCGGCGCAGGCGCTTGTAGTCGAGGGCCGCGAGGATCGTCTTGCCGGTGCCGGTCGCGGCCACGACGAGGTTGCGCGAGTGCCCGCGCGCGCGCTCCGACTCGAGCGCGTCCAGGATCTCCTTCTGGTGCGGCCGCGCCTCGACCTCGAGCGCCGTGATCAGGCGGTTGCGGTCGCTGCGCTGGCGGCGGACGGCGTTCGCGTAGCGGTCGGCGTCGCGGGCCGGGTCGAACGCCTCGAACTCCGGGTCGGCCCAGTACTGCTCGAAGGTGGCCGCGAACTTGTCCAGGATCGCGCCGTTGTCGACGGCCGAGAGGCGCACGTTCCACTCGAGGCCGTCGAGCATGGCCGCGGCCGAGAGGTTCGAGGAGCCCACGAAGCCCGTCGAGTAGCCCGTGGCGCGGTGCAGCAGCCAGGCCTTGGCGTGGAGGCGCGTGCGCGACGTGTCGTACGACACCTTGACCGTCGCACCCACCTCGACCAGCTCCTCGAGCGCGCGCAGCTCGGTCACGCCCATGTAGGCCGTGGTGATCACGCGCACCGCGCCCGGCCGGCGCCGGAGCAAGGCGCGCAGGTCCTCCTGCACGAGGTGCAGGCCGCGCCACTTGAGGAACGAGCAGAGCAGGTCCACGCGGTCGGCCGACGCCAGCTCGCGCCGCAGCTCCGCGCCGAGGCTCAGGTCGTGGCGCGCGTTGGTGAGCAGGTCGCTCGTCGAGAGCGGGATCTCCGGCCGCACCGGGGCGGTCGGCGTTCCCAGGCCCTCGGCCGGCGGCAAGATCGCCAGGAGCGCGCGGGCGGGCGGGTCGACCTGGTCGCCCGGGAGGGTCGTCCCGCGCGGACCGCGGGCGGTGAGCACCTCGACGAGGGCGTTGGCGAGCGCGACCTGCTGCTCGAGGCGCTCGGCCGCCTTGCCCTTGAACCCCTGGAGCGAGTGCAACAACCGATCATGGACCAGGCGCGCGAGGGCGGCGGGCGCGCTGTCGGCGTGCAGCGGGTGGGTCTTCTGCAGCTCGCTCGCGATCGCGTGGAGCTGCTCGGCGAGGTCCGCCGTGACCGGGCGCTCGTAGAGGCCGGCCGGCAGCGATCGGGGTGGGCGGCGTTCGGACACGGTGAGCACTCTACAACCCGACCGGGCGCGAGTCGCCGGGTTTCGTGTGCACTTTCAACCACCGGGATCCGGTTGCGAGGCGGGGCGTGTGCGTCCATGATCCTCCCCATGCTCGACCCGACGAAGCTGATGCGTAAGCTCGCCGATGCGAGCGCCGCTCGTCATGGCGAGGGTCAGCACATCGACGGGACCTGGGACCGGAGCGCGGTCGACCGGATCGCCGCCCTCGTCCGGGCCGAGGACGCGCTCGAGCGCCAGGTGACCGGCTCGGCGCAGGACGCCGGGTGAGCTCGCCCTTCCTCGAGATCCCCGCGTCGGAGTGGGTGGCCTCCAACCAGCTCGCCTTCGCCGTGCGCGACCGCTACCCCGTCTCGCCCGGCCACACGCTCGTCGTCCCGCGGCGCCTCGTGCCGACCTGGTTCGAGGCCACCGCCGAGGAGCGGCTGGCGCTCCTCGACCTGGTCGACGAGGTCAAGCGGCAGCTCGACGAGGCGCACCGGCCGCAGGGCTACAACGTCGGCTTCAACGCCGGCGCGGCCGCGGGGCAGACGGTCTTCCACCTGCACGTGCACGTGATCCCGCGCTACGAGGGCGACGTGCCCGACCCGCGGGGCGGCGTCCGCCACGTGATCCCCGCGCGAGGCAACTACCTCCGCCCGCCGCCGCTGGCGACGGGCGGCGTCGCGGACCCGTTCCTGCGGCACCTCTCGCCGCTCTTCGCCCGGGCGAGCCGGATCTCGATCGTGGCCGCCTTCGTGCAGGAGAGCGGGCTCGACGCGCTCGAGCCCTCGATCCTCGACGCCCTGCGGCGCGGCGCGCACCTGCAGGTGCTCACGGGCGACTACCTCCAGATCACGCAGGTCGACGCGCTGGAGACGCTCCTCATGTGGGGCCAGCTCCGCGACGACGAGGCGGAGGCGGGCGGCGGCCGGCTGGAGGCGCGGGTCGTCGAGGTCGAGCGGCTCGAGGGGCGGTCGGCCTCGTTCCACCCCAAGAGCTGGCGCTTCGAGGGGCCCGGCCTCGGCGTCGCGTTCGTCGGCAGCAGCAACGTGTCGCGGCTGGCGCTCGGCCACGGCGTCGAGTGGAACCTCCGCGTCGACCGCGAGCGCGACGGCGACGCCTACGCCCGGGTGTGCGAGGCGTTCGAGGGGCTGTGGGCGCGCGCGGTCCCGCTGTCGGCCGGGTGGATCGCCGCCTACCGCGAGCGCGCGCGGGCGGCGGCCTGGGCCCCGCTGCCGGGCGAGGTCGACGAGGAGCCGCTCGCGCCGCCGCCGACCCCGAACGAGGTCCAGCGCGAGGCGCTACAAGCCCTCGCCCGGGGCCGCGCCGAGGGTCATGGCCGCGCGCTCGTGGTGCTGGCGACGGGCCTCGGCAAGACCTGGCTGGCGGCGTTCGACGCCGAGGCGGTGGGCCAGCAGCGCGGCCGCTTCCCCCGCACGCTGATCCTCGCGCACCGGGCCGAGCTCCTGACGCAGGCCGGCCGGACCTTCCGGCGCATGCTCCGCCGGAGCTTCCCGGAGGTGCGGACGACCTGGTGCGCCGGCGGCGTGGGTGACCTGTCCGGGGAGCTCGTCCTGGCGTCGGTGCAGAAGCTGTCGCGGCCGGACCAGCTCGTCCGCCTCGAGCCCGGCGCCTTCGAGTACGTGATCGTCGACGAGGTCCACCACGCCGACGCGCCGAGCTACCGGCGGGTCCTCGACCGGCTGCAGCCGGGGTTCCTGCTCGGCCTGACCGCCACGCCCGAGCGCGCCGACGACGGCGACGTGCTCGGGCTGTTCGACGACCACAAGCCCTACGAGGCGGGGATCGGCGAGGGGATCGGCCGCGGGCTCCTCTCGCCCTTCGCCTACTTCGGCCTGAAGGACGACGTCGACTACACGAACATTCCCTGGCGCAACCGCCGCTTCGACCCGGCGGCCCTGGCGACCGCCGTCCAGACGCAGCGCCGCATGGAGCGCCTGTGGGAGGCCTGGCAGGCGCACCCGGGTGGGCGCACGCTCGTGTTCTGCGCGTCGATCGAGCACGCGAACTTCGCGCGCGACTGGCTGCGCGCGCGGGGCGTGCGCGTCGAGGCCGTCCACACGGGAGACGGCGCCGCCGACCGCGGCGCGAGCCTCGAGGCGCTGGCTGCGGGCGACCTCGACGCGCTCTGCGCGGTCGACCTGTTCAACGAGGGCGTGGACGTACCGACCGTCGACCGGGTGGTCATGCTCCGGCCGACCGAGTCGCTCGTCGTCTTCCTCCAGCAGCTCGGCCGCGGCCTGCGGCGCGCGGATGGGAAGGAGCGCCTCACCGTCGTCGACTTCGTGGGCAACCACCGCGTGT
Source organism: Planctomycetota bacterium (assembly GCA_023954375.1). GTDB lineage: Bacteria > Planctomycetota > J058 > J058 > J058 > JAMLIC01. Next base: position 11,701 of record JAMLIC010000039.1, on the reverse strand, counting down.
TCCTCGGGCGCATCCGCGCGCTGCTCACGCTCGGGCGCGAGGCGACCTCGGCGAGCGTGCGCGCCTTCCTCGAGGGCGACCGCGCGCCCGACCTGCCGGAGGGCTGCTCGGTCCACGTCGACCTGGAGGCCAAGGAGCTCCTGCGGCAGCTCCTCGGTCCCTCGGGCGCGAGCGCCACCGAGCAGGCCTACCGCGACCTCGTCGCGTCCCGTGGCGTGCGGCCCACCGCCGCCGAGCTCCTGCACCTCGGCTATCCGCCCTCGACGCTCCGACGCCGCGAGCACGCCGGCTGGTTCCACTTCGTGGCGGCCCAGGGCGACCTCAGCGAGCCCGAGCAGCGCGTCCTCGACGCGGCGGACGCCTGGCTCGAGGAGCTCGAGACCACCGCCATGACGAAGTGCTTCAAGATGGTCGTGCTCGAGGCCTTGCTGGAGGCCGAGGCGCTCACGACCGGCGTCGAGCTCGACGTCCTCGCGCGCCGGTCCCTCGCGATCCTGCGGCGCAGCCCGGAGCTCCACCGCGACCTCGAGGGTCAGAAGGAGCTCCCGCCGGACGTCGAGCCGGACTCGGCGGCCTGGCGGGCGTACTGGCGCAAGAACCCGATCGCGGCCTGGGCGGGCGAGGGGCGCAAGGACGGGGGCCGCCGCGCCTGGTTCAAGGTCGAGGACGGCCGGCTCGTCCCGCGCCTGCCCGGCACCCCGGAGGACGAGCCCACGCTCGCGGCGATGACCCGCGAGCTCGTCGACTACCGGCTGGCGCAATACCGCCGCCGTCGACGGGAGGACGCGGTCGGTAGCGCGTTCGAGTGCAAGGTGCTCTCGAACCAGCGCGACCCGATCCTCAAGCTCCCCTCCCGCAAGGAGCGCCCGGACGTCCCCACGGGCGAGGTCGCGGTGCGCGCGGCGCCTGACGGGCGGGTGTGGCAGTTCCGGTTCGTGAAGGAGTTCTGCAACGTCGCCCGCCGGCCCGGCGAGGAGCGCAACGCCCTCCCCGACCTCCTCCGCGGCTGGTTCGGGCCCGCCGCCGGCCGTCCCGGCACGGCGTTCTTCGTCCGCTTCGCCCCCACGCCGGACGGCTGGTGGGCCGAGCCCGCCCAGGGCCAGATCCTCCAGCTCCCCGCGCGCGGACTCCTCCGCGCCTATCCCACGCTCCAGGCCGCCGCCGGCGCCGCCCGCGACGCGCGCACCGACGCACCCGAGGCCGAGGCCGTCCGCCTGCCCACCACGGCCACCGGCGACGACGTCTTCGCCGTGCGCGCCGCCGGCGACTCGATGGACGGTGGGCGCCAGCCGATCCACGACGGCGACTGGCTCGTCCTCCGCTTCGCCCGCGGCGCCGGCCTCCGCTCCCTCCTGGGGCGCGTCGCCCTCGTGCAGGTCGACGACGCCCCCGACGGCCACGCCTACCAGGTCAAGCGGATCGTCGAGGAGGACGGCCGCGTCCTCCTCCGCTCCGACAACCCCGCGCGCCCGTCCTTCGCCGCGACGGCGGCCATGACTGCTATCGCGACCCTCGTCGAGGCGATCCCGCCCGAGCGTCTCGCGCCGCCCCCCAGCAGCACCCACTCCGTCGACGCCCTGACCACCGCGTTCGGCCTCACCGAACCCCCGCGGACCGGCCGGGTCGACGGGCACCTCTTCCTGCTCGTAACCGAGCGCGGCCTCTTTGTCGCCCCCGACCGGCTCCGCTGGTCCTCACCCGACCGCCGCCCGGCGGAGACCGCCTACGTCCTCACCCCCGGCGCCGCGCCCGACACCTGGCGCTACGTCGGCGTCGCGCGGTGGCTCGAGGAGGAGCGCCTGTGGACCTGCCCTGACCTCGACCACCCGACCTGGTCCGCGCTCGGCGAGGGCCGCGACTGCTCACGCCGACTCCCTTCCGGGGCCATGGAGCGCGCCGCGAAGGTCGTCGACGCGCTCTTCGAGCGCGTGCCCGCGGGTCAGTGGGCTGAGCACGCGGGGCGGCGCTGCCGGATCGTCGAGCGCACGCGCTCGGGCGGCGTCCGGATCGACGGCGGGGCGGACGGGTTCAAGCCACGCACGGTGAGCCTGACGGACGTGACGTGGGTGCTCGTGGCGCACGACGACGTGACCCGACACGGGGGCGTCCTCGACGAGGCGCGGGTGAACCGGCGCCGCTATCTCGAGGGCACGCCGAAGGCATCGACGAGGTGGATCGACACGGGCTGGGCCATCGTTCTTGCTCGCGCAGCGGGCGGGCTTGGCCTACCTGAACACTCCAATTGATGTACCAGTTCAGGGCAACGTCCGGGCGGGCGACAGTAGAGGTCGAGCCTCGGCCTGTCGGACCACCTTCATACGGTAGTCGGCAGTGCGGGAGGGCGTGATGGCGAAACGAAGGAAGCAGCCAGAGCAGCGCGAGACGGAGTTCAAGAGCGCGTTCGTCTCGGTGAGCGCCGCTGAGCTTGGCTGGTCGGGGCCAGCCGGTGGACGGACCGTAGAGATCGAGTTCCGTGACGGTTCGGGTGCCAAGGTGGGGCGTCTGCAGATCAGCGCCGCGAGGGTTCGCTGGTGGGGCGCACGCGATAGGCGGCCGACTGTCGTATCCACGAAGCGCTTGGACGACCTCTTCGGGATGTGGCAGGCCGTTGACGCTGGTCCTGGCCAGCTTGACCTGGGCAAAACCCTTTGGAGCGCTTGCGACTATGAACGAGGAGTCCGGAAAAGCGAAGGCCGCCGGAGCGGGCTCCGACGGTCTTCGTACTATCTGGCTCCTCGGGTAGGACTCGAACCTACAACCAAGTGGTTAACAGCCACCTACTCTACCATTGAGCTACCGAGGAAGGTGTCTTGTGGCGTCAGGCCGCGAGGCTACTTCTTCTTCGCGTCCTTCTTGTCGGCCTCGCCCTCGGCGGCCTTGGCGGCCTTCTTCTTCTTGCCGCCGACCTTGACGACGACGGCGCGGACCTTGGGCAGGCCGTAGATGGAGTCGCCGTCGTTCCAGCGACCCTGCTCCTTGAGCTTGAGCAGGCGCTCCCAGCGATTGTAGACGTTGCGGTGGCGCACCATGCTGCTGCCGAGCCGCAAGCTCTTGTGCATCGTCACGACGGAAACTCCTCTTGGGCGGCGCATGATACCCGTGCCGCACGGGGTTGCAACTGCGGGGCGATGGCTGGGAGTTAAGCGGTTGTGGGAGGCGGGTTTGGGTCGGCCGTCGGGCGCTTGATGACGCCCGTGCGGGGCTGGCCGGCGGAGCGGAGGAGGACCAGGCTGCCGACCGGGACGCCGAGCGATTGGGCCACGGGCTCGCACTTGGCGCGGAGGAGGTAGACGACCGTGGGCACCTTGGCCTGCTTGGCCGTGAAGGTCTCGTAGTTCGCCGACCCCTTGGCGATCACGAGGTCGGCCTCGGCGACCGCCTCCTTGAGGTGCTTGTGCGTGGGCGGCAGGGGCGTGCCGAGGACGCCGTGCGGGAGCTCGAGGAGGTCCGGGAGGCGCTGGGGGTCGGGGATGAGCTCGGCGGCGGGGTCGGCGTCCGACGCCGGCGGCTCGAGGCCGGCGTCGCGCGCGTCGGCGGCCGTGGCGTCGTGCAGGAGGCCGCCGCCGCGGGCGACGACGCGGACGCGCTTGCCGGCCTGCCGGAGCTGCTCGACGACGATCGCGTCGAAGAGGACCTCGCCGGCGTTGTCGATGAGGTAGAGGATCCGGTGGGCGCTCTGGACGGCGTCGCGGAGCTGGTCGATCCGGCCCAGGGCGAAGCCGTCGTCGACCCCGGCCCAGAGCTGGGCGGCGAGGTCGACGGGGCGGAGGATCAGCTCGTCGACGACGTTGGCCGCCGTGGCCGCGGCCACGGCCAGGGCGAACGGGTCGTCGGCCGCGGCGACGCGCTGGCGCACCTCCTGCGCGAGCGCGGCGAGCTCCTGCTGCACCTCGGCGCGCGGCTCGGCGAAGGGGTCGGGGGCGCGGAAGATCTCCCGCGCCTTGCCGATCGCGTCGCCGAGCACGTCCGCCGGGCTGCGGTTCCAGTCGGTCTCGCCGAGCGCCTTCATGACGTCGTTGAGGACCTTGCGCTGCGTCCAGTCGTCGTTCGACGCCTGGCGCGCGACCCGGAACGTCTGCTGGAGGATGCACGGCAGGCAGGCTGGCCTGGGCTTCAAGTCGGTTCACTACCTCACGGGGGCGAAGTAGGCGTCATGGAAGGTCCCCGACCCACCCGTCGGGTCGGACGTGGCACGCACACGCGAGAGCACGTCGGCCTCGCGCTGCATGAACCCCTGGATCTTGACGCTCCCCCCGTTCACGACCACCTGGAGGTCCCCGCGCCCGAATATCGGCGATCGGGGCGCCTCATTCAACCACTTCGACAGCGCCTGCGCCTTGTCCGGCGTCGTCGTGCAGACGCGGACCTCGAACTTACCAGGCGACGCCGTCCGCGCCTCGGTCGGCTCCCGGGCGGGCGCAGGCGCCGGCGCGCTCGCGGCGAGCGTCGTCCCGCCTCCGCCGGCCGGCGCGCCGGCCGAGACCGTCGTCGCGCCGGGCTGGGACGGGGCGGCCGGCGGCCCGCCGGGCTCGGGCGCGGCGGCGATCACCACCGGCGTGATCGGCCGCTCGGCCGGCGCCTCCGGCGTGCTCGAGGTCCGCCCCATGAGGAACGCCGTCACGAGGAGCCCGCCCGCGAGCAGCCCGCCGACGATCGCCGTGTCGGCCCGGATCGCGAGCGTCCGCTCGGGGCCCGGAGGCGCGGCCTCCTCCCACCCGTCGTCCACCACCACCAGCGCGTCGCCGTCCAGCTCCAGCAGGTCGTCGCCGACCTCGCCGCCCGGCGCGAGGTGGTTGCGCCGCGTCGTCGTCGAGAGCGACGCCTTCGCCGCCGGCCGGCCGAGCCCGACGGCGCTCGTCGGCTTGATCGACGGCGCCGGGCGCGCCGTGGGCGCGGGCGACAGCGTCGTCGGCGCCGGGCGGACGGCCGGCGCGGGCGTCGGCGCGGGCGCGATCGACGGCGCCGGCCGCGGGGGCAGCGCGGCGACCGGGCCAGCGGCGGCCACGGCCGGCCGCGGCAGCGGCACCGTCGTCGGCGTCGGCGTCGCGGCCGCGGGCGCGGCGGGCGGTCCGCCCACCCCGACGCTCCCGCGCCGCCGGTCCGCGGACCGGGCGGACATCACCTCGAACAGCTCGTCCTTCTGGCGGAACAGCTTCATCGGGTCGGCTCCTGGGGGCCGGGGCCCCTCGCCTCCCTATCGGCGCGCGATCAGGGCTGGCTTTACAGCCGCCTCGCGCCGCGCGCGACGAGGTCGGCCGCCACGAGGAGCGCCTCCGCGAAGCTGTCCGCCTCGGCGACGCCCCGCCCGGCGATGTCGTAGGCCGTCCCGTGGTCGGGCGACGTGCGGAGGATCGGCAGGCCGAGCGTGATGTTCGTCGCCTTGCCGAACGCGGCCAGCTTCACCGGGATCAGCCCCTGGTCGTGGTAGCAGGCCACGACCGCGTCGACCCCGGCGCCGGGGCGGGCCGCGCGCGCGAAGAGCGTGTCCGCCGGGTGCGGGCCGGTCACGTCGAGGCCTCGCGCGCGGGCCTCCTCGACCGCCGGCGCGAGCACCTCGAGCTCCTCGCGCCCGAAGCGGCCGCCGTCGCCCGCGTGCGGGTTGAGGGCCGCCAGCGCCAGGCGCGGGCGGGCGACGCCCAGCCGCGCGAGCCCCTCGGCCGCCACCTCGCACGTCTCGACCACCGCCTCCCTCGTGACCAGCCGCGGCACGTCGCGCAGGGCCTCGTGGATCGTCACGAGCACGACGCGCAGCGCCCCGCCCTGGAGGAGCATGCGCACGCGCGGGGCCTTCAGCTCGGCGGCGAGGAGCTCCGTGTGGCCGGGGTAGGGCTCGCCGGCGAGGCCCAGCGCCTCCTTGTTGAGCGGCGCCGTGACCAGCGCGTCGGCCTGGCCGCCGGTGACGAGCGCCACGGCCGCGCGCACGGCCGCCGCCGCCGCCCGCCCGCCCTCGGCGCTGGCCCGCCCCTCGAACAGCCGCGCGGGGGCGCAGGCGACCTCGGGCGGCGCGTGCACGGCCCCCGGCGCCGGCAGCCCGAGGCGCTCGGCGGCGGCCGCGATCAGCCCTGCGTCGCCCACGACGACGGCGTCGGCGCGCGCGACCACCTCCGGGCGGGCGAGCGCGGCGAGCACCACCTCGGGCCCGATCCCGGCCGGGTCGCCCAGCGAGACGGCGAGGCGCGGCCTCACTCGAACCGCAGGTCCGCGTCGATCGCGTGGCGCACGGCCTGCGCCACCCTCGACCCGTAGCGCCGCCCCGCCTCGGGGTCGCGCGAGAGCGCCAGGCTGAACGCGTGCGGATCCCACTCCTCGAGCGCCGCCACGCCGCCCGTGACCAGCGGGGAGAGGAGCAAGGGCGGAAAGACGATCGAGCCGAGGCCGATGTAGGCGCCGACCGAGACGCCCACCGGCGTGTAGCGGAGGAGGAAGCGGTCGGTCAGCGTCAGCGTGCGCGTCCGCCCGCCGGCGCCGGTCAGGTCGACCGTCGTGGTGACCGTGTAGTCGTAGCGCAGGGGGAACCACGTGGGCATGAAGATCGCGAAGCCGGGGAACACGACGAGGAAGTTCGTCCCGTGCGGCTCGCCGTGCACGGTGATGTCGACGTCCACCACGTAGTCGACCGGCTCGGTGGCCCTCGAGCGCCGGTAGTCGACGACCAGCCGGTCGAACCCCTCGTGCAGGGCACCCACGACGCGCCGGTGCAGGCGCCCGTGGCCGCCGCCGTCGGGCTTCACGCCCACGCGCACCGGGCGCGGCCAGTCGAACGGCTCGGCCGTCCGCCCCGGCGCGCCGCCCTCGTGCGCGACGTGCTCGAGCCGCGGCGGCAGGGAGCAGCCGCCGCCCGCCCCCGCGAGGGCCAGAGCCGCCAGGGCCGCGAGCAGGCGCGTGGGTGCCAGTCCGGTCATCGCGATCACCATCGCCCTTGGCGCGCGCCTCCGCAAGCGACGACCCGTCCCGGTCACCTGACGGCGCCTTCGAGTCGTGACGCGCCGGCCGTCACCCCGATTCAGGGCGCCTGCCGGGTCAGAGGTTGCGTGGTTCAATGGCCCCCGTGAACGACCGCGACGGAAGCGCCGCCCTCCCCTGGCCGGTCCTCCTCTCCGTGCTCCTGGGCGTCCTCCTCGTCGGCCTGGCCCTCGGCCGCGGCCTCGCCGCCGACATGAAGCTCGGCGACACGAACCCCTGGTTCGTCGCGCTCGTCCTCGCCCCCGCCGCCGGCGCCCTCGTCGCCCTGTTCCACCCGGCCGCCCTCCCCGCCCTGCGCGCGCTCGGACCGCGCCGCGCGGCCGCCGCCGCGGCCGCGCTCGTCCTGTGGACCTTCGTCCTCCCCGCGCCCACGCGCTTCGACCCCTACTGGGCGGTCCTCCTTGCCCTGTGGGCCGCTGTCCCGATCCTGGCCTTGCGCGTCGAGCCCGACCCCGGCCGCCTCACCTGGCTCGGCCTGCTCGTCTGGCTCGTCTGGTGGATCCCGCTGGACCTGCGCTGGTTCAAGCCCCTCTACGCCGGCCCCGGCGACGCCTACGCGGCGACCGCCCTGGTCGTCGCCGCCCTGGCCGCCGCGACCTTCGGCGCCTTCGCCCGCCCGGGCCCGCTCGAGCTCCAGCCGCCGCGCGCGCGCGAGGTGGGCGCCGGCGTGGCCACGTTCGTCGCCTTCGGCCTGCTCGCCCTGCCGGTCGGGTTCCTCACCGGGTTCCTCAAGCTGACCGAGGCGAAGTACGGCCCCACGGGCGCCCTCCTCCACGCGCTCACGATCGCGCTCACGATCGCCCTGCCCGAGGAGCTCTTCTTCCGCGGCGTCCTCGACACGGGGCTCCGCCCGCTCCTCCGCAAGGCCTGGACGTCGCTCGCCGTGTCGTCGGTCGCCTTCGGCCTCATGCACTGGAACAACGCCGTCGGCCTGCAGAAGCAGCTCGCCTACCTGGTCCTGGCCACCGTCGCCGGCGTGTTCTACGGGCTCGCCTACCGCCGCTTCGGCCTGTGGGCGGCGGTCACGGCCCACACGCTCGTCGACCTCACCCGCCACGCCTTCCTCAAGGGCTGACCCACACCACCAGCGGCGCCGCGCACGCCTCGCGGCCGACGGCCAGCGCCGCGACGTGCCCGGCCCCGACCTCGAGGTCGCTCACCCAGAAGGCGCCCAGGCCCGGCGCGTCGACGGCGGCCCAGCCGGGGCCGTCGCCCGTCGCGACGTCGAGCCCGCCGCCGAGCCCCTGGCCGGCCGCCTTGAGGAGCGCCTCCTTGCGCGTCCACAGGCGCAGGAACGCGCCCGCCCGCTCGCCCGCGGGCAGGGCGGCGAGCCGCGCCGCCTCGGCCGGGGCGAAGTAGCGCCGGGCGAGGTCGAGCGCCTCGACGTCGCCGCGCCGGCGCTCGACGTCGACGCCGACCGGCCCCGCGCGAGACAGGGCGACGAGCGCCAGAGCGTCGGTGTGCGACGCGTTGACGTGGAGCCCGGGGTCGTCCGCCACGAGCGGCTTGCCGCGCGGCCCCGTCGCCAGGCGCACCCGCGCCGGGTCGAGGCCGAGCGCGCCGCCGACCGCCCGCCGCAGGGCGGCGCGCACGAGCGCCGAGCGCCGCCGGTCGACCTCGCGGGCGAAGGCGTCGGCCTTCTCCCGCTCCTCGGGCGCGAGGAGGGCCCGCGCGGCCGCCACCTCCTCGTCGGTCGCCCGCTCCGGGACGAGGCGCCAGACGAGCGCCTCGCTCACGGCCGCCGGGCCCGCGCGAGGAGCTGGAACGCGCACAGCCCGGGCGCGGCCCGGGCGAGCGCCTGCCGCAGCCGACGCGCGAACAGCCACCCGGGCGCGCGACCGGCCAGCCCCGCCGGCAGGGCCAGCTCGAGCGGCACGATCGACGCCGACTCCGCCTCGACCACCAGCCCCGCGCCGCGCAGGAGCGCGCCGAGCGAGCGCCGGGTGAAGAAGCGCACGTGCGTGCGGTCGAGGATCCCCCGCTCCGCGTAGGGGAACTCGCCCGCGAGCAGCGCGGCGCGCATCGACCAGTGGGCCACGTTCGGCACCGAGACGAGCAGGCGCCCGCCGGGCCGCACGCGCGCCACGACGTCGGCGAGGAGCGCCTCGGGCGTCGCGACGTGCTCGAGCACGTCGAGGAGCAGCGCCGCGTCGAACCCCGCCCCGGCCGGCACCTCGTCGAGCGCCGCGAGCGCCTGCGCGGCCACGCTCGCCAGGTCGCGCCGCGCGTCGTCGCCGGGCTCGACCCCCCACACCTCCAGCGCCGGCCGCGCCCGCAGGAGCGCCCGCGCCACGTGGCCGCGCCCGGCGCCGACGTCGAGGACGCGCAGCGGCCCCGCGGGCAGGCGGGCCACCTCCTCGATCGCCCAGCGATGCGAGCTGCCGGGCGCGCCCTTGAACGCGTACTCGGCCACGTCTACGCGGTGTGGTCGTGGTTGGGGTCGAGGCGCGGCACGTCGGCCGGGCCCGGGTAGGCGCGTCGCCCGCGCCGCCGCAGCCACCAGTAGCGGGCGCTCACGACCGTGCAGTTGAGCGCGTAGGGGATCCCGTTGACGTGGCAGATCTCGTCGCCGTAGTAGGTCGGGATCGGCCGCTCGACGATCTTCAGCCCGCGCTCGTGCGCGGCCAGCAGGATCTCCGTGTCGAAGTGCCACGTGTTGCTGAACGACTCGAACGGCACCTGCCGCAGGGCCGACGCGCGGTAGAGCCGGTAGCCCGAGTGGAACTCGGAGATCCCGAGGCCCGTGAGCTGGTTCTGCAAGGTCGTGAGCACGCGGTTGCCGACGTACTTGTAGAGGGGCATGCCGCCCGCGAGCGCGCGCCCCTGCACCTGCATGCGCGAGCCGAAGACGACGTCGGCGTCGCCCTGCTCGATCGGCGCGAGCAGCTCGGGCAGCGCCTCGGGCGCGTACTGCCCGTCGCCGTGGAGCATGACGACGACGTCGTGCCCGCGGTCGAGCGCGTAGCGGTAGCCGACCTTCTGGTTGCCGCCGTAGCCCTGGTTGCTGGCGTTGCGGAAGACGCTCAGCTTCTTCAGGCCCCGCTCGGCCTTGTAGCCCAGCGCCGCGAAGTAGGTGTTGTCGGAGCTGGCGTCGTCGATCACGAAGATCTCCGTCACCTTGCGCTCGACCTCGGGCGGGATGCGCTCGATCGTGCGGATCAGGTGGCGGACCGCGTTGTAGGCGATGACGAAGATCGCGATGCGCAGCGGCGGCGCCTCGGTCTCCTGCTCTGCCGCACGCGCCGGCGCGGCCGGCGTCTCGCTCGTCGCGCTCATCGTCCCCCCCTCCGAGGTCAGGGCCGCCCTGATTCTAACGGCCCGCGCGCCCCGCGCCGTCGCCCGGGCGAGGAGCCGCTGCTACACTCCCCCTCCGCGGGCAGGCGCGGGAGGGGGTGGCGGTGGCGACGGAGCCGAGCGGCCCGATCGTCGGCATCGACCTGGGGACGACCTTCTCGGCGATCGCGTTCCTCAACGCGTTCGGGCGCGCCGAGGTCGTCCCCACCGCCGCCGGGGAGCGCGAGGTCCCGTCGGTGGTCCTCTTCCCCCCCGGCGGCCGCCCCCTCGTCGGCCGCGAGGCCAAGGAGCGCTCGGCCGAGCACCCCGAGCGCGTGGTCGAGTTCGTCAAGCGCGAGATGGGCGACCCCGACTGGCGCTTCGAGGTCGACGGCCAGGCGCTCACCCCGCAGGCCGTCTCCGCGATCATCCTCCGCTCGCTCGTCGACCTGTGCCACGAGCGCCTGGGCGACCGGCCGACCTCGGCCGTGGTCACCGTCCCCGCCTACTTCGGCGACCTCGAGCGCCACGCCACGGCCGAGGCCGGCGCCATGGCCGGCCTCGAGGTGCTGTCGACCTTCAACGAGCCGACGGCCGCCGCGCTCGCCTACGGCCTGCACCACGCCGCCAAGGGCGACCGCGTGCGCGCCATGGTCTACGACCTCGGCGGCGGCACGTTCGACGTGACCGTCCTCGAGCTGCACGGGCGCTGCGTGCGCGTCCTGGCGACCGCCGGCGAGCACCGCCTGGGCGGCAAGGACTGGGACGACGAGCTCCTCAACTACGTGGCCGAGGAGTTCGCCGCGCAGCACGGCGCGGACCCCCGCGAGGACCTCGCCGCGCAGCAGGACCTGCGCAACCGCTGCGAGGCGGCGAAGGTCTCGCTCTCGTCGAAGACGAAGGCCGCGGTCTTCTGCCGCGCCTTCGGCAAGACGGCCAAGGTGGACGTCAGCCGCCAGCTGTTCGAGGAGCTCACGCGGCCGCTCCTCCTGCAGACGAAGACCTACGTGGACACGGTGCTCCAGGCGGCGAAGACCCGCTGGAGCGAGATCGACGTCGTCCTGCCCGTGGGCGGCAGCTCCTACATGCCGCAGGTACGCAAGCTCCTCGCCGACGCGTCGGGCCGCGACCCCGAGCAGGTGATCGACCCCGAGCTCGCCGTCGTCCAGGGCGCCTGCTACTACGCGGCGCTCCACCGCGCGCAGCAGGGGTTCGAGATCAAGGTCTTCGCCATGCAGCAGCCGCGCGGGCGGACGGCCGCCGCGCCGCGGCCCGCGGGGCACGAGACCGAGGTCCTGCCCGCCCTGCCGCCGGCGTCCATGGAGGAGGTCCCCGAGCTCCTCTCGCTCCCGGGCGCCGTCGGGGCCCCCGAGGAGGACCTGCCGGCGCTGGGCCCGGCGCCGGCGCCCGAGGACGACCTGCCCATGCTCGGGCCGGCGCCCGACGAGGCGCGGCCGGTCTACGC
>JAMLIC010000038.1 GCA_023954375.1 Planctomycetota bacterium | reverse complement strand
GCGCCCTGCCCACCTCGGCCTCGCCTGACGCTCCTGCTGCGACGGCGCGGTGCGGTGTGTTCGGAGGCGGCTCGGCCGTCTGCGAAGCTGGGGTTCGAGGAGAGGCCCTACTAGAACGCGTTGGGATGGGCGAAGCCCCGGACCGCCGTCAGGAGGAGGATCCGGAGGTCGAGCCACGGCGACCAGCGCTGGATGTACTCGAGGTCGTAGCGCAGCCGCTCCTCGACCGGCGCGTCGCCGCGGAGCCCGTGGACCTGCGCCCAGCCCGTCATGCCCGCCGGCACGGTGTGGCGCAGCATGAACCCGGGGATGCGCCGCTCGAGCTCCGGGAAGTGCTCGACGCGCTCGGGGCGCGGCCCGACGAGGCTCATGTCGCCCTTGAGCACGTTCCACAGCTGCGGGAGCTCGTCGAGGCTCGTGCGCCGCAGGAGCGTGCCCAGCCGCGTGCGCCGCGGGTCGTCGCGGAGGGTGCGCGTCGGGCCCCCCGCGCCGTGGAGCATGGTGCGGAGCTTGAGCATGACGAAGCGGCGGCCGCCCCAGCCGACGCGCTCCTGGCGATAGAGCGCCGGCCCGGGCGAGGTGAGGCGCACGAGCAGCCCCAGGGTCAGGAGGAGCGGGGCGGCGAGGACCAGGAGCGCCGCGGCCCCGACGATGTCGAAGAAGCGCTTGCCCAGCCCGTCGAGCCCCGTGTGCGGGCCGCGCCGCAAGGTGAGGAGCGGCAGGCCGTGGAGCTCGCCCGCCGCCGGGCGCAGGGCCGTGAGGCCGTCGAGGTCGAGCGTGACGTGCACGTCGACCGGGACCTCGGCCAGGGCGCGGTCGAGCGGGCCGACGAGGGCCAGGCGCTCGGGCGGCAGGGCGATCAGGACCTCGTCGGCGCGGGCGTCGCGCACCCGCTCGGCGAGGTCGGCGGGGGGCGGGTCGGCCTCGAGCGTGGCCACGACCTCGACCCCGTCCTCGGGGTGACGCGCGAGGAGCGCCACGGCGCGCGCCCGCGCCGCGCCGGCGCCCAGCACGACGGCGCGGCGGCGGCCGAACCCGCGGGCGCGCGCGGCGCCGAGCCCCAGGCGCAGGAGCGCGCGCAGCGCGCCGGCGCAGAGGGGCAGCGCGGCCGCGAAGCCGAGCGCGAACAGGCGCGAGTAGCTCTCGTCGCGGTAGAGGAAGGTCGCCGCGAGGAGGACGAGGAGCGCCAGCGCGCAGCCGCGCAGGAGCGCGAGGGCCTCGCCGCGGGCCGGCTCGACCGCCCGGCGCCGGTAGAGCCCGGCCGCGTCGAGCGCCACGAGGGCCAGGACGAGCGCCACGGGCGCCACGCGGGCGTAGCTCTCCCACGGCGGGTCGCCCGGCGCCGCGACCAGGCCCGAGACGAACCGGAGCCAGAACGCCGCCGCGAAGGCGAGCAGCACCGCCAGCGCGTCGCTCGCGCGCCGCAGCGCGTTCACCAGGCGGTCGGGCTCGCGGAGCATGGGCCCCGAGGATACCCCGCGAGCGCGGCGACATCGCCTATGCTCTCGCCCCTCCGGAGAGCGCACGTGAAGATCGCGGTGGTCGGTGGGACGGGGTTCGTCGGCTCGCACGTGGTCCGCGCGCTGCTCCGCGCGGGTCACGAGGTCACGGCCGTGGTCCGGCCCACGAGCCCGCGGCAGGTGCTCGACGGGGCGCCGGTGCGCTTCGTCGGGGGCGACCTGGGCGAGCCGGCGTCGCTCCGCGAGGCGTTCGCCGGCCACGACGCCGTGGTCCACGCGGCGGGCCTCCTGTCGCTCTGGAAGAAGGCCGCCGACCAGCTCTACCGGGTCAACGTCCTCGGCACGCGCAACGTCGTCGACGCGTGCCTCGAGGCCGGCGTGCGCCGCCTGCTCTGGGACGGGTCGGTCGGGATCTACGCGGGCTCGACCTCGCCCACGCCGGTCGACGAGCAGGGGGTGCCGACGTCCGAGCGCTACCACTCGTTCCACGTGATCTCGATGGCCCTCGCCGAGGCCGAGGTGTGGAAGGGCGCCGCGCGCGGCCTCGAGGTCGTCCTCCTGCATCCGGGCCTGTGCCTGGGCGAGGGCGACCGCAGCTTCCACTCGTCGTGGGCGATCGTGGGCGTGGCGTTCGCGCGCCTGCCCGTGACGCCGCCGGGCGGCCTCAACCTCGTCGACGTGCTCGACGTGGCCCGCGCCCACGTGCAGGCGCTCGACGCGCCCGCCGGCGGCAACTACCTGCTCGGGGGCGAGAACCTGACCAACCGCGCCTACGCCGACCTCCTGCGCGAGGTCCTCGGCGTGCGGACGCCCACGCTGCCGATCCCGCGCGCCGGCATGCACCTCCTCGGCCGCGCGGGCGAGCTCTTCGCGCGCGCCCTCGGCGTCGACCGCGGCCAGGCGATCACGCTCAACGAGGCGATCGGCACGGCGATGTCGCTCTACTGGTTCGTCGACGACTCGAAGGCCCGCCGCGAGCTCGGCCACTCGCCCTCGCCCGTGCGGCAGGCCCTCGAGCGGCAGGTCGCCTGGCTGCGCGCGGAGGGCCTCCTGCCGGAGGTCGGCTTCGGGGCGCGCGAGTTCATGGAGCGGTTCTACAGCGTGCGGGAGTAGGGCTCAGCGCCGCTCGCCCGGCGGGATCGGGTCCACACGATGTTGGGCGCGAACACGCGAGGGTTCTAACACCTCGCGCGGCGCGGGCGCGACCCGCGCGCTATACCCTCGAGGTGGACCCGAACCAGCGCTTCCTCGCCGCCGCCATGCAGCAGGGCCTGCTCACGCCCGAGCAGGCGGGCGCGCTGCACGCGAGGGCGGCCGCGGCGCGTCGGCCGGCGTGGGAGGTGGCCGTCGAGGTCGGCGCCCTCGGCCGCGAGGCGGCGGCGCGGCTCCGGCGCGCCGTCGAGGCGCCGGGCGGCCCGCCGGAGCCGAGCGCCGCGCGGCGCGCGGCGCTCGAGGTCACGGGCGAGCTCGGGCGCGGCGGCGTGGGGCGCGTCCTCCGCGCGCGCGACCCGGCGATCGGCCGGGAGGTGGCCAAGAAGGTCCTCCTCGACCCGGCGTCGGTCCCGCCCGCGACCCGCGCGCGCTTCGTCGCCGAGGCGCGGGTCACGGGCCAGCTCGAGCACCCGGCGATCGTCCCCGTCTACGAGGTCGGCCACGAGCCGACGGGCGAGCCTTACTTCGTCATGAAGCTCGTGCGCGGCCGCTCCCTCGCGGAGGTGCTGGACGCGACGCGCGACGACCTCGCGCACCCGGACGGCCAGCTCCCCGCGCTCTTGCGCCAGTTCCTCAAGGTCTGCGACGCGGTCGCCTACGCCCACGCGCGCGGCGTCATTCACCGCGACCTGAAGCCCGCGAACGTCATGGTGGGCGACTTCGGCGAGGTCCTCGTGATGGACTGGGGCCTCGCCCGGGCGCGGGGGGAGGCCGACGCCGCGACCGACGGGCCGTCGGCGGCCGCCGCCCACGGACAGACGCAGGAGGGGGACGTCCTGGGCACCCCCGCCTACATGCCGCCCGAGCAGGCCGAGGGGCAGCGCGACGCCGTCGACGAGCGCAGCGACGTCTACGCCCTGGGGGCGATCCTGTTCGAGCTCCTCGTCCTGCGGGCGCCCTTCGTGGGCTCGACGTCGCTCAACATCATCAAGCAGGTGCTGATGGACGCGCCGCCCGACCCCCGCGCGGTGGCGCCGCCCGGCCGCGCCGTCCCGCGCGAGCTCGCGGCCGTGGCGCTCAAGGCGCTCGCGAAGGAGCCGGCGGCGCGCTACCCGAGGGCGGCCGACCTCGCCGCCGAGGTGACGAGGTTCCTCGACGGGCTCCCGGTCGACGCCCTCCCGGTGGGGCCGCTCGGGCGCGCGCTCAAGTGGGCCGCGCGCCACGCGGCGCTCACGGCGACGGCCGCGGGCGGGCTCGTCCTCCTGTCGCTCGTCGCCGGCGGCGCGGGCCTCGCGCTCGCCGGCAAGGAGCGGGAGGCCGCCCGCCTGGCCGACGCGCGCGCCGCGGCCCTCGCGGCGCGCGAGGCGGCAGGCCGAGGCGCGCCGCGGACCGCCGGCGCCTCGAGGCGGCCGAGGCGCGGGCGCGGGCGCTCGTCCCCTACCTGCGCGCGGCGGACCTCGTCGACCGGGTGATCCCCTCGGACATGGTCGAGGAGCGCCTGGTCCGCCCGCTCGAGGAGGCGGCGCGGGAGGACCCGAGCTTCGCGGAGGCCCACTTCAAGCTGGGGATCGCGTGGATCCGCGCGGGCCAGGTCCCCCGCGCGGAGGCGGCGCTCCGCCGCGCCGACGAGGTCGTCCGCGAGGGCGGCGGCCCCGGGCACCTCCGCGCCGTCTACGTCCTCGCCCGGCTGGCCCAGGCGCGGGGTGACCTGGCCGCCGCCCGGGCGCTCCTCGGCGAGGTCGTCGCGCGCGACCCGCAGGACCCCTTCGCCGAGGTCGCCGCCGTCTACCTGGAGGAGGATCCGGAGGCGGCCGTGCGCCGCGCGGCGGCGGCGGCGCGCGCCCACCCGTACCTGGGCGAGGTCTTCGCGGCCTACGCGCAGGCGCTGAGCCACGCGGCGGCCGGCACCGCCCGACAGGGCCTGGAGCGGCTCGAGCTCCTCGAGCAGCATCTCTCGCGGGCGATCGACCTCCACCAGCCGCCGCCCGAGGTCCAGGCGGTCCTGCTCGAGGCGCACTTCCATCGCGGCGTCGTGCGCCAGTACGTGGCCGTGGCGCGCGGGGCGCCGCTCGACGCTGCGCGGGCGGACCTCGACCGGGCGCGCGCCCTCCTCGACGTGCAGCCTGACAGCGAGTCGACGATCCGCGGGCAGCTCGAGCTCGCGGACGCGAGGCTGCACCTGGAGGCGCGACGCCGGGGCGGGGCGCCGGGGGCCACCGAGGGCGCGCGTGGCGCCCTGCGCCGCGCGATCGTGGCCGACCCGAGGCTCCTGCCCGCCCGGCTTGCGCTCCTCGAGCTGGAGCTCGCCGAGCGCCGCCCGGGCGACGCCGTCGATGCGATGTGGAACGTGGACCTCGCCGGCGCGCCGCCGCCGCTCGCGCGGTCGCTCCGGCGCCGCTGGGTCGTCGCGGCGGTCGAGCACGGGCAGCTGGAGGTCGCGGCGCGCGAGCTGAAGGCCGACCTCGAGGCGCCGCCCGGGCCGCGCGCGGAGGACGCCGTGGAGGTCCCCGACCTCGACGCGCGCGCCGCCGCCGCCATGGGCGCCGTCCGGCGCTGGCTCCTCGAGCGCGGGAGGGCGTCGGAGGTCGAGCCCATCGCCCGGGAGGTGCGCGCCATGGCCGCGGCGAAGGCGCAGCTGGCGGCGAGGCGCCTGGAGGAGGAGCGCCCCGACGACGCCGCGCGCCTGGCCGGCGAGGGCCTCCACGCCCTCGACGCCCTGGAGGACGCCGTCCCCGACCTCCGCCTCGCGCTCCTCGACGTGCGCGCCCAGGCGTCCGGCGCGCTCGGACGCCACGCCGACGCCGCGCGCGACCTCGAGGCCGGCCTCGCGATCAACGACCGGTCCACGCCCGCGCTCGCCCGGCGCGCGGCGGCGGACGCGTGCAACCTCGCCGCCGCCCGCGCCCGGCTGCCCGGCGGGCGCGAGGCCGCGATCGAGGCGCTCGAGCGAGCCGCGGCGCTGGGCTGGGACGAGCCCGACGCCCTCCGGCGGCACCCGGCGCTCGCGCCGCTGCTCGACGACCCGCGCGTCCAGGCCGCCCTGCGGCGGATGGCCGAGGGGCGCTGACGCGCGGGAGGCGGCGCCAGGTCGCGGCGGGGGCTATACCGTCAGCGTGGACCCCAGCCAGCGCTTCCTGGCCCTCGCCGTGCAGGCGGGGCTGCTCACGCCCGACCAGGCCCAGCGGCTCCTCGCGAGCGCGACGGCCGCCCGTCGGCCCGCGTGGGAGGTCGCGGTGGAGGTCGGCGCCGTGAGCCGCGAGGCCGCGACGAGGCTCCGGCGCGCCGCCACGGCCGCGCCGCCCGCCTCGGGCGAGGACGTCACCGCGACGGTCGCGCCGCCGGCGGCGGTCGAGGCGCGGTCGACGCGCCTGGCGGCGCTTGCGCCCGCCAGCCTCGAGGTCAAGGGCGAGCTCGGCCGCGGCGGCATGGGGCGCGTCCTCCGCGCGCTCGACCGGACGATCGGGCGCGAGGTCGCCAAGAAGGTCCTCCTCGATGCGGCCGCAAGCTCGCAGGGCGCCCGGGCGCGCTTCCTCACCGAGGCGCGGGTCACGGGGCAGCTGGAGCACCCGGCGATCGTCCCCGTGTACGAGGTCGGCCAGGAGCCCACGGGCGAGCCTTACTTCGTCATGAAGCTCGTGCGCGGCCGCTCCCTCGCCGACGTGCTCCGCGCGACGCGCGACGACCCCGCGCACCCGAACGGCCAGCTCCCCGTGCTCCTGCGCCAGTTCCTGAAGGTGTGCGACGCGGTCGCGTACGCGCACGCGCGCGGCGTCCTCCATCGCGACCTGAAGCCGGCCAACGTCATGGTCGGTGACTTCGGCGAGGTCCTCGTCATGGACTGGGGCCTGGCGCGCGCCCCCGGACAGGCCGACGTGGAAGCAGGGCCTGGCGCGGCGGGGCCGCCGCCGGCGGGGCAGACGCAGGACGGGGCCGTCCTCGGCACGCCCGCCTACATGCCCCCCGAGCAGGCCGAGGGTCGGCGTGAGGCCGTCGACGAGCGCAGCGACGTCTACGCCCTGGGCGCGATCCTGTTCGAGCTCCTCGCCCTGCGGCCGCCCTTCGTCGGCGCGACGCCGATCAACATCATCAAGCAGGTGCTGGTCGACGCCCCGCCGGACCCCCGCGCGGTCGCGCCGCGCGGTCGCGCCGTGCCGCGCGAGCTCGCGGCCGTGGCGCTCAAGGCGCTGGCGAAGGCCCCGGCGGCCCGCTACCCCCGCGCGGTCGACCTCGCCGCCGAGGTGACCCGCTTCCTCGACGGGCTCCCGGTCGAGGCCCTGCCGATGGGGCCGCTCGCGCGGGCGCTCAAGTGGGCGGCGCGCCACGCGGAGCTCACGGCGGCCGCGGTGACCGGGCTCGTGGTGACGCTCGGGGTCGCCGGGGTGGGGGCCGCCGCGACCGCCTCCAAGGAGCGCGACCGCGCGCGCGCGGCGGCCGAGGCCCGCGCGCTGGCCGATGCGGTCGCGGCCGAGGCGCAGGCCCGGGCCGCCGCCGAGGGCGAGGCCCGCGCGGCCGCGGACGAGCGCCTCCTCGCCGCGGCGCGCCGGGCGCGGGCGCAGGTCCCCTACTTCCGGGTCGAGGCGCTCGCGCGCCGCGACCTGACCGCAGATCAGCTCCGGACGCTCATCCTCGCGCCGCTCGAGGAGGCCGTCGCCCTCGACCCGACGTTCACCGAGGCGCTCCTGCTCCTGGGGCAGGTCCGCATCCGCCTGGGCGACCGCGCCGGGGCCCGCGAGGCGTTGATGCGGGCCGATGAGACCTGCCGGGTGGCGGCCGGCGACGCCGAGCGGTTCGGGCTCGGGCGGGGCGCAGGGAGCCCCGCGGCCCTGTTCCTGCTCGGCCGGATGGCGCAGCTGGAGGAGCGCCTCGAGGAGGCGCGGGCGCACTACGCCCGCGCCGCCGAGCTCGACCCGGACGACATGTTCACCCGGCTCGCCCAGTGGTCGCTCCTCGGGCGCGAGCCCGAGGCGCAGGCGCGCCGGCTCCAGCTCGCGGAGGAGCTGCTCGCGCGCTTCCCCTCCGCGCCGGAGGCGGTGACCGCCTACGCCGAGTCGAGCTCCTGGGTGGACGACCGTCAGGCCTCGCGCGCGGTCGCGCGGGCGCGCCTCGAGGAGGTGGAGCGGCGGCTCACGGAGGGCATGCGCGCGCTCGAGCCCGAGCCGACGATCCGGAGCGCGGCCTTCGGCGTGCGCTCGCGGCGCGGCTACCTGCGCGCCGCGCTCGGCCGCTTCGAGGACGCCCTCGAGGACCTGCGCGCCGCCGACGAGCTGACCGGGCGGGGGCGGCGCGTGTTCGTCCAGCCGATCACCTACCTGGAGTTCCTCCTCCAGCTCGGCCACGTCCTCCTGGCCACCGGCCACGAGGCCGAGGGCCTCGAGCGGCTCGAGCAGGCGGCGCGGATGCAGCCCGACGAGTACCACGTCGACCTCGTGCGCGGGCAGCACCTGCTCTCGCGCGGGGACGCGGCCGGCGCCGCGGCGGCGCTGGCCGCGGGGCTGCGCAAGCTCGACGCGCACGCGCCAGGCCAGGGCAGGGAGTGGGCCCTCGTCGCCTCCCTGCTGGTGGCGCAGCACGAGGCCGGGCGGCCGGCCGCCGAGGCCCTCCCGCTCGCGCGCCGGCTGCTCGGCCTGCCCGCGGTCCCGTTCGCGCCCTACTTCCCGCTGGAGGACTTCGATGCGCGGCTCGTCCGCGCGATGGGGGCCGTCCGCCGCGAGCCGGCCGTGGCCGCGGAGGTCGACGCCCAGCTGCGGGCGGGGCTCGCGCAGGCCACGGAGCAGGTCGCCGCGCGGATGCGCGCCGCCGACCACGAGGGCGCCGTGCGGCTCGCCAGCCACGGGCTCGCCTGCCTCGACGCCCTCGACGACCCCGACCCGGTCCGGCGCCTGAACCTGCTCGGGGCGCGCGCCGTCGCCCGCCTGCACCTCGACCGTCCGGCGGCCGCGGCGCGCGACCTCGAGGCCTGCCTGGCCCTGAACGACCGGGCGACGCCGGAGCGGCAGCGCCGCGCCGCGGCGGACTGCCTGAACCTCGCGGCGGCGCACGCGCAGCTCCCCGACGGCCGCGCGGCGGCGGTCGCCGCGCTCGAGGAGGCCGCGGCCCTGGGCCTCGACCGGCCCGACCTCGTCCGGGAGCTCCCCGCGCTCGCCCCGCTCCTCGACGACCCGCGGGTCCAGGCCGCCCTGCGGCGCATGGACGGGCGCTAGAGGCGCGGCACGGACACCGCGCGCGCCCGTCGTGCGAAGCACGGTGTCTCACGGTGAGGGGACCGCGTGATTCGACCAGCCGCCGACGCGACGAGCGGTGCTCGAACTCGGTGATCTCGGGGCTTCCTCCTGCATGGCCACGGGTGGAACGAAGCGACGAGCGAGGCGAGGCCGCGGAGGCCGAGGCGAGCCGGCGCGCGCTTGGGCGGGCCCTATTGCCAGCCCGGCATCATCCGGGGCGCGCGCGCGCCGGCCCGCCCGGCATCCGCGGCCGCAGCCGTCGAGATCACCTGAGGGCGCGGAGGTCTCCCTCGCGCCGCGTGAAGCCGACGACGTCGAAGTGCTCGAGGAGCGGGATCGCGTAGCGGCGCGACGAGCCGAGGAGGTCCTTGAAGGCGCCCGACGCCACGGGGCCGCGCGCCTCGACCTCGCGCCGGAGCAGGTCCTTGGCCTCCTCGTAGCGCGCGCGGTGGAACACGAGCTCGTCGCCGATGTCGACCAGCTCGCCGCGCTCGACGAGGTGCTGGAAGACGTCGCGCGCCTGCTCGGGCGACAGGTCGCGCGGGGCCGCGTCGAGCGCCTGCGCCGGCGTCGGCGGCTGGAAGGCGTGCTCCTGGTAGGTCGCGAGCAGCGCCGCCGCCAGCCCCTGCGCCTCGGGCGTGAGCGCGACCTCGTGGCTCGCGAGCGAGAAGCCCTGCGGCCAGGCGCGGACCTTCCCCTCGTCGGTCAGGCGCTGCCCGAGCGTGACGAACAGCCCCTCGGGCCGCGCCAGCCGGGCGCGCAGCTCGAGCTTCGGCGCCGCGTCGAGGAACGGGTGCTCGCGGTGGAAGTCGGCCAGGGCGGCCAGGAACGCCTCCGCGGCCTCCCTCCACGTCTCGACCGCCACGAACGACGGCGCCCCCTTGCCCCCGGAGGCCTCGACGGCCAGCCCCTCGGCGACGAGCTCGGCCAGCCAGATTTCGATGTCCGCCTTCGGGCGGGCGACGGCGCGCACCAGGTCGTCGGCGCGGACGGGCGCCCGGGCATCGCGGAGCTCGACCAGCACCGCCTCCTTGCCGCCGCCGAGGGCCTGCTCCTTGTGCTCGAGGCGTTGCAGAACGAAACCCTTGAAGGGTTTCAGGCGCCATTTTGAAGCCCCGAGGACCACGCCGCCGCCCAGCGTGTCCATGGGCGAGTGGCGCCGCAGGACGAAGCGGTCGCCGGGCGCGGCCACGACCCCCTCGTGGAGGCGCACCTGCGCCAGCCCGCTCTCGCCGGGGAGCAGGCGCTCGTGGTCGAGGAGGACCAGCTCCCCCACCAGCTCCGAGGTCCCCACGTGGAAGCGGATCGTCTCGCGCTGCTCGAGCGGGCGCTGCTGCGAGGGCAGGTAGGTGAGCCGCACCTCCCACATCGGCTGCGCCGCGAAGACCCCGGGCGAGCACACCGCGTCGCCGCGCTCGACGGCCCGCCGGTCGACGTCGGCGATGTTCAGCGCCGAGCTGTGGCCCGCCCGCACGCGGTCGACCTTGCGCCCGTAGGCCTGGAGCCCGCGGACCTTACCCTTGTGGCGCTGCCCGTCGCGCGTGAGCACCTCGACGACGTCGCCCGGGCGCAGCCCGCCCGAGAGCGGGATCCCCGTGAGGACCGTGCCGAAGCCCTGGGCCGAGAACACCCGCTGCACGGGCATGCGGAAGGCGCCCTCCGCCGAGCGGGGCTGGATCCGCTGGACCGCCGCCCCGATCGCCGCCCGGAGGTCCTCGATCCCCTCGCCCGTGATCGAGGAGACGCGGACGATCGGCGCGGCCGCCAGGAAGGTGCCCTCGAGCAGCTCGCGCAGCTCGAGCTCGAGCACCTCGAGCAGGTCCGCGTCGACGCCGGCGGCGTCGATCTTCGTGATCACGACGAGCCCGTGCTGGAGCCCGAGGAGGCCCAGGATCTCCAGGTGCTCGCGGGTCTGGGGCATGACGCCGTCGTCGGCGGCGACGACGAGCAGCACGAGGTCGACCCCGGTGGCGCCGGCGACCATGTTCTTCACGAACCGCTCGTGGCCCGGGACGTCGACGATCCCCACGCGGCGCCCGTCGGGCAGGGCGAAGTTCGCGAACCCCAGGTCGATCGTCAGCCCGCGGTCCTGCTCCTCCTTCAGGCGGTCCGGGTGGACCCCCGTGAGGCGCTCGACCAGCGCGGACTTGCCGTGGTCGATGTGGCCGGCCGTCCCGACCACCACGCTGACGATCCCTTCGTCCTGGCTCATCGGCGCGCATTCTAAAGGGATCCGTCCGCTCGGGGGCCGGCAGCAGGTCGGGGACCACGGACCTCAACGCCCGTTCGCAGAGTGACTTGCGAGTCGGAGGCGGGATGTCTACACTCCTCGCGGTCCGGCGTCCCCTCGGGGAGCGCCCGGTGCCGGGGGGGGACCCATGGAGGCCATGGAGCGGCGCGCGGCCGCTCGGAGGAGCGGGTGACCTTGGTCAAGGCCGGCGAGGGTCGACACGGGCTCGTCGTGCGCGAGGTCGCCCTCGACGGTGGCCCGCTCTCCGAGGAGGCGTTCGTCAAGGAGGGTCAGGGGAGCGCGTTCGTCTCGCGCCCGGACGTCCTCGTGTTCGTCACGACGACCGAGCGCGGGCTGGCGCTCCTCCCGGCGAAGGTGGAGCAGCTCATCGGCCGCGGCTTCCACCATCTGGCGCTCGAGGCGCCGGGGCTGAAGGGGCTCACGCCGGCGGGCTGGGAGCAGGTCAAGGCCGCGCTCGCCTACACGGACCAGTTCGCCGGCTGGCTGGCGCTCTGCGGCCTGGCGCCCGCCGCGCGCGAGGTCGTCACCGCGTCGGCCGACCGCGACGGTGTGGCCGGGCTGGTGCGCCTGGTCGACGACCGCGACGCGGCGATCGCCGCCCTCCGCCGCCTGCAGCAGGAGGGCGCCGACCCGCTGCTCGTCGACAGCGGCGACGACCTGGGCCAGAGCGGCGACGAGACGTCCGCCGACGACGACTGGGGCGACTGGGGCGACGCCCCCGCCGCCACGTCGGCCGACTCGGGCCGCCTCCCCCGCGTCGACGTGGGGGAGCTGCTCGTCGAGGCGGACGAGCTGGGCGGCCTGCGCGAGCAGCTCCTCGGGGCCCTCCGGCGCGGCAAGCGCCACTTCACCCTGCGCGTGCACTTCCCCCGCCAGCGGCCCGTCGCGAAGGAGGACGTGCAGGCGCTGATCGCCGCTCGTCAGGCGGTCGCGAAGGCGGGCGGCCTCCTCGTGGTCGCCGCCCTGCAGGAGGACGCCAAGGAGGAGGTGCGCAAGTGGCTGCGCCTCGCCGGCGAGGACGGGCAGTTCGCGCTCGTCGAGACGGCCGACGAGGCCGAGCGGCTGCACCGGCGCCACGCCGCGGGCGAGCAGGTGACCTCGTCGGCGCCGTCCGACGCCGCCTTCGTGGTGGTGGCGCGCGACGACCGGGCGGTGGTCGTGCGGCCCGCCGCGACCCGGGGCGCCGCGCGGGTCGAGACCACGACGGCCGCGGGGCGGGTGATCCGCATCGGGCGCGAGGGGCTGGCGGGGCTGCCGGCGCGGGTCAAGCGGCTGGCGGGCGAGGGCGTGCACGACGTCATCGCCGACCTGGGCCAGTTCCGCGAGGTGCGCGGCGAGAGCTTCGACCCCATGCCGCAGGCCGTCGACGCCGCGCGGCGCGCCGGGGCGCGGCTCGTCTTCGCCGAGGTGTCGCGCGAGGTGCGCGCGCTGCTGAAGATCCTGGGCGTCCCCGAGGAGGCGCTCGCCGACTCGCTCGACGGGGCGGCCCTGCTCCTCGCCGCGCAGCGGCCCGCCTTCGAGGAGCTGCGGCTCGAGCTCGACCGGGAGGCGCTCGACGCCCCCCCGCCGCTCGACCCGGTGTCGAGCATCGACCTCGACGAGGAGCCGACCCTCGGGATCGCGCCGGCGCGCGCGGGGGCCGAGCAGGACGCGTCTCGCCGCAGGGCGCAGGAGCTCGAGGCCGAGCGCGACGCGGCCCGCCGCCAGGCGCAGGCGCTCGAGGCCGAGCGCGACGCGGCCCGCCGCAAGGCGCAGACGCTCGAGGCCGAGCGCGACGCGGCCCGCCGCCAGGCGCAGGAGCTCGAGGCCGCGGCCCGCCGGGTCCCCGAGCTCGAGGAGGCGCGCGCCCGGGCGGAGCGGGCGCTCGAGGAGCAGCGCGGGGCGACGCAGCTCGACGCGACCCGCCTCGAGCAGCGCGTCGCCACGCTCGAGCGCGAGCTCGAGGCGCGGCGCGCGCGGGTGGCCGAGCTGGAGCTGGCGCTCGAGCAGGGCGACGCCCAGGCCGAGGAGGCGCGGCGCGAGGCCGAGGCGCGCGCCGAGGCGCTCGCGCGCGAGGCGGAGGCGCTGCGCGAGCGCGCGCAGGCGCTCGAGGCGGGCGCCGGGCGGCTGCCGGAGCTCGAGCAGTCCCTCGAGGCGCGGGACGCGCGGGTGGCCGAGCTGGAGGCGGCGCTCGACGCGGCGCGCGTGGCGGCCGCCGACGCCGACGGGGTCCGGCAGCGCCTGTCCGCGCTGGAGGCGGAGCTCGCGATCCGCGAGCAGCGGCTCGAGGGGCTGCAGGCCGACGTCGAGCGCTTCCAGGCGGCGGCCCCCGGCGGGGCGCCGGCGGGCAGCGACGACGCCCACCGGGCGCGCCTGCGCGAGCTCGAGCTGGAGAACGCCCGCATCCTCGCGGAGGCCGAGCAGGAGATCCAGCGGCTCATGAAGGAGCAGCAGCTCCTGCGCGAGGAGCTGGAGAGCGCGGGCGACATGATCGAGCGCCTCGGCAAGGAGCTCGAGTTCTCCTGAGCCGCGGAACGCGGTTCGCAAAGGGAGGGCGGCGAGGCGGTCGAGGGCTTCGAGCCCCTTGCCGCCGCGAGGGTTGTGGACGACGGGGCAACTCGCCCCATCGCGCGATCGAGGGGGGCCGGGCGTGAGCCGAACGGGAGTCGACAGCGGGGCGCTCGAGCTGGTCCGCGCGGGGCTCATCACCTACCGCCAGCTCAACGAGGTCCACCGGGCGCTCCAGCAGGCGGGCGGCGGCGACCTCGAGGCGCTCCTCGTCGAGAAGGGCTACGTCACGCGCGAGCAGCTCCAGGGGCGCCGCCGCCGCGGCGCCGCGCCGCGGCGCCGCCTCAAGCTCACGCACTCCCTCGACCTCGTGAAGGCCGGCCTGCTCACCTTCAAGCAGCTCAACGAGTGCCACCAGGCGGCGCGCGGGTCGGGCGGCAAGCAGACCGTGCTCGAGGCGGCGGTCGGCAAGGGCTACATCACCGAGATGCAGCTGGCGACCCTCCCCCCGGAGGGCACGCTCGCGGCCCGCGACAAGCACAACAAGCGCTTCTCGTCGTCGTGGGACCTGTTCCGCGCCGGCGTCGTCAGCCTGCGCGCGCTCAACGAGTGCCACCGCCACATCAAGGTCGACTCGACCGAGAAGTCGCTCAAGGAGGCCCTGCTCGAGCGCGGCTACGTGTCGCCCGAGCAGCTCGAGCAGCACGAGGCCCGCAAGCGCGAGGGGGCCGGCGCCTCCACCACCGCCCCGGCGGCGAGCCCCTTCATGGAGAAGTACGCCGCGGACCTCGCGCGCATCCCGGACGCGGTGCGCCGCGACGTGCTGCGGCGGAAGGCCGGCGGCGCGGCCCCCGCGCCGGAGGCGGCGCCGCCGCCCCCGGCCAGGCCGCGGGCGAAGAAGGCGCCGCCGCGGCCGGCGGCGCCGCCGCCGTCGACCGGCGGGCAGACGGTGATGGACCTCTCCGAGGAGGTCCGCGCGCCCGCCGCGCCGGACGCCGGGAAGACCGTGATGGACCTCTCCCTGGAGGTCCCGGGCGGCGACGACGACGTCGACCTTCGGGCGGCGAAGACGTTCATGGACGCCGGCGCGGCCGAGGAGGAGGAGGAGGAAGACGCCGACTTCCGGGCCGCGCGCACCTTCATGGACGCCGGCGCGGCCGAGGAAGAGGAGGAAGAGGAGGAGGAGGACGCGGACTTCCGGGCCGCCCGCACCTTCATGGACGCCGGCGCGGCCGAGGAAGAGGAGGAAGAGGAAGAGGAGGACGCGGACTTCCGGGCCGCCCGCACCTTCATGGACGCCGGCGCGCCGAGGAGGAGGAGGAGGAGGAGGAGGAGGACGCGGACTTCCGGGCGGCCCGCACGTTCATGGACGCCGGCGCGCCGGACGACGAGGACGAGGGCGAGGAGGGGCACGTCGACTTCCGGGCCGCGCGGACCATGATCGGCGACGACCCCGAGGAGGAGGACGCGGACTTCCGGGCGGCCCGCACGTTCATGGACGCCGGCGCGCCGGACGACGAGGACGCCGGCGACGAGGACGAGGACTTCCGGGCGGCGCGCACGTTCATGGACGCCGGCGCCGAGGAGGCCCAGGCGCAGGAGTCGGCGGACTTCCGGGCGGCGCGCACGTTCATCGACGGCGGCGCGCCGGACGACGAAGGCGACGAGGGCGAGGACCTCCGCTCCGCGCGCACGTTCATCGAGGGCGCCGGGGACGAGGAGGAGGAGGTCGACGGCGCGGAGAGCTTCGGCCCGCGCACGTTCCTGGACCTGGGCGACGCGGCCGGGAGCGGCTCGTTCCAGAAGAGCCCCACGCAGGTGGGCGACGCCGCCCGCAAGAAGACGTTCCTCGACGACTCGCAGTTCGAGGGCCAGGCGGGCGGCACGTTCATGGACATCGGCCCGGCCGCCGGCGCCGACGACTCGCGGGCGGGCGAGTCGACCTTCCAGCGCGAGCCGACGCAGGTCGGCGACGGCACGAGCGTCGACGTGGGGGGCAAGTCGTCCACCACCAGCGCCGGCGCGCGGACGCCCTCCACGGCGAGCGCCGGCAGCCGCACCGAGGTCGACCGGCGCGCCGCCGACTCGAAGGGCGGGACGTCCGGCGGCCAGACGGCGACCGAGCGCGGCTCGACGGCGTCGTCGGCCGGCGTGAAGTCCTCGACGAGCGCCGGCAGCAAGTCCGGCGCGAGCCAGACCGAGGCCGACGGCGGCGGCAAGAAGACCAAGAAGAAGAAGAAGGAGGAGGGCGACGCCTACAGCCACCCGCTGGTGGGCAAGGTCATCGGCGGCTGCCGCATCGTCAAGAAGCTGGGCGAGGGCGGCATGGGCGCGGTGTTCCTCGCCGAGCACACCCGCCTCAAGCGCCAGTCGGTGATCAAGGTCGTCCCCGCCCATCTGTCGAGCAACCGCCAGCTCATCGCGCGCTTCCAGCGCGAGGCGCAGGCGGCGGCCGTGATCCAGCACCCCAACGTCGTCAACGTCTTCAACGTCGGCGAGGAGAACGGGGTCCACTACATCGAGATGGAGTTCGTCGACGGCAACGCCCTCGACGGGATCCTCAAGGAGAAGAAGCTCCTCGACCAGGTCGAGGCGGTGCGGATCATCAAGGACGCGTGCAAGGGCCTGGCGGAGGCCCACAAGCACGGGATCGTCCACCGCGACATCAAGCCCGACAACATCATGATGACCCGCAAGGGTCAGGTGAAGATCGCCGACTTCGGCCTGGCCCGCGCGTCGTCGGAGGACATGGAGCTGACGAAGGTCGGCCAGATCCTCGGCACGCCGGCCTACATGTCGCCCGAGCAGTGCCAGGGCAAGCCGACCGACCACCGCTGCGACATCTACTCCCTCGGCGCGACCTTCTACGCCATGGTCACCGGGAAGCGGCCGTTCACCGGCGCCTCCGTCATGGAGATCATGCAGAAGCACATCGACGAGGAGCCGATCTCGCCGCGCGAGCTCGTGCCGGAGCTCTCCTCGGCCGTGGCCAAGATCATCCTCAAGATGATGGCCAAGAAGGTCGAGGACCGCTACCAGGGCGCCGACGACGTCGTCGCCGCGATCGACCAGTTCCTCAAGGAGGAGGGGACCGAGCACCTGCAGGAGGTGCAGCGGTCGATCGGCGCCAGGTTCCGGCTCATCAAGAAGCTCGGGCAGGGCGGCATGGGCGCCGTCTACTCGGCCAAGGTCGAGGAGGCCGGCGAGCGGCTGCCGGCGGGCGCCATCGTGGCGGTCAAGGTCCTCAACCGGGAGGTGGGCGAGGAGGACATCGTCCGCTTCGAGAACGAGGCCAAGGTCGCCCTCCAGATCGACCACGACAGCATCATCCGCGTCCTCGACTACCGGATCTCCGACGAGATCAACTACATCGTCATGGAGTACGTCGAGGGCGAGAGCGTCCGCGACATCATCCGGGCGAAGAAGGTCCTGCCCGAGCCGGACGTGATCAAGATCACGCGCGACGTGTGCAAGGGCCTCGAGCGCGCCCACGCGCTCGGGATCATCCACCGCGACATCAAGCCCGACAACATCATGATCTCGAAGTCGGGCCAGGTGAAGATCGCCGACTTCGGCATCGCCAAGCACGTCGACGCGAAGAGCGAGGTCACGCAGGCCGGCTTCCTCGTCGGCACGCCGCACTACATGTCGCCCGAGCAGTGCAGCGGCAAGGCCGACTACAAGGTCACCACGCAGGCCGACGTCTACGCGCTCGGCGGCACGATGTACTTCATGGCCACGGGCCAGCGCCCGTTCGAGGGCGACACGCAGCACGCGATCGTGCTCCAGCACGTGAGCAAGCCGCCCACGCCCCCGCGCGAGGTCAACGACAAGCTGAGCGAGGGCCTCAGCAACGTCATCCTCAACATGATGGCCAAGAAGCCGCCGCGCCGGTACGCGGGCGTGGCCGACGTGCTGGCCGAGCTCGACCGCGTCGAGCGGGGGCAGACGCCCAAGAAGCGGCGCGGGATCGACACGCCGCTGGAGGAGGCCAGCGCCGGGGCCAGGTACGGCGCCGTGGCCGCGGCCGCCGTGTTCCTGCTCGTCTTCGCCGTGTTCGGGTACTGGTACAGCGGCCAGGCCGAGCGCGACCGCGTGGACCGGGCCAAGCGGGCCATGCGCGACGCCTTCCAGGGCGAGCAGGGCGAGGCCAGCGTGGTGGCGCTGATGGCCCAGCTCGACTTCGGCCGGGCGCAGACGCAGCTCGAAAAGGTCAAGCTCGACGTGCGCGGCGCGGGCGACGAGGCGCTGTTCAAGTCGGAGGGCTACGTCGAGCTCTTCGACCGGCTCCAGGCCAAGCTGGGCGAGGAGCGCGGGCGGCGCGACGCGCGCGCGGGCGAGCTGGAGCAGGCGTACCGCGCCGAGCGGACGAAGCTGGAGGCGGCGCTCGAGGAGGTGAAGCAGCGGCTCGCGGCCGTGCCGCCGCCGGAGCGCGGCAGCCGCCTGAGCCTGCGCGACCTGCCGCCCAGCCCCGTGGGCCAGGCCCGCGCGACGTTCCTGCCGCTGTTCCAGCTGCAGAACGAGTACGGCGACGCGCCGCAGCGGCTCACGGCCCGCGACCAGCAGGACGAGGTCCGCGACCTGCTCGAGGTCGTCGGGCAGGCCGTCCTCGACCGGCACGTGGTCGACATCCGCTACTACGACCTCGAGCTGCAGCTCTACCACACGGCGCTCGAGCACCTCGACCGGCTGGAGAAGGACTTCATGCCCCCGGCCGTGGTCATCGCCGCGGAGGCGTCGCGCGACTGGCGGGTCGCGCTGCCCACCTTCACGGCGAAGCTCGCCGAGCAGCAGCTGGGCCTCAAGGAGCGCGACCAGTCCACGACCGAGATGGGCAACCCGACCCTCCGCAAGATGCGCGACCTGTTCGTCGAGGCGCGCGAGGCGCGCAAGAACGAGGAGCAGCGCGCGCGCGCGACGGGGCGGGCCATGGACTACCGCAAGGTCCTCGGCGCCTACCGGGCCGTCGCGGCCCTGTGGGAGGGGCCCGACGGCCAGGCGGCGGTCGCGCAGAACCTGACCTCGCGCCACTACCGGCCGGCCCGCGACGAGTACGACCAGCTCCGCCGCATGCGTGACGAGTGGGTGCGCGACCAGCTCGACGGGTTCCACGCGCACATCGAGGGCGCGGCCGCGGCCGCCGCCCGCGGCGAGCCGATCGAGAAGCGCGACTACGTGGGCGTGCTCAAGCAGCTCGACCGCAACGCCGCGGAGCTCCAGGCCTGCTTCGAGACCGAGGAGGAGGCGGCGTCGATCGGCCAGGACCTGGCGCGCCTGCGCGCCGAGATCCTCCGCACCGCCGCCGACGACTGGGCGCAGGTCGAGGGCAAGCTCGAGGAGCTGGCCTGGCGCCGCCGCCAGTTCGTCACGGTGGCGCGCGCCTACCAGCGGGTGGCCGAGCGCGCCGAGCTGGCCGTGCCGCTCGCGGCCCGCGGCGGCAAGACGATCCCGGAGCTCGCCCGCGAGAACCTCGCGCGGCTGGGCACGAACCTGCGCCTCCTCGAGCGCGAGGTCGTCGACGGCCGCCCGCCCCACCTGGTGAAGGTGCAGAAGGGCGTCTGGCCCGTGGGCAGCGACGACAGCGGGTTCCAGAACGAGCGGCCGCGCCACGCGTTCAAGCTCGAGCGCGACCTCTGGATCGACCGGGTCGAGGTCCCCGTGCGCGACTACCTGCTCTTCCTCCAGGCGCAGGAGGACGGGCGGCCCCCGCCGCCCGAGCGCCTGGGCCGGCCGGGCCCGCTGGCGCGCGCCCACAACCCGAACCAGATCTTCTGCCATCCCCTCGAGACCACCGGCCGCTCCGGGCACGCGCCGGCCTACCTCGTGCGCGAGGTGCGCGAGGGGGCGGAGGTCCGGCTCGAGTTCGCCGACGTCGACCCGAGCAAGCCCGTCGTCTCGGTGACCTGGTTCGACGCCTACGCGTTCGCCCGCTGGGCCGGCAAGCGCCTGCCGACCGAGCGCGAGTGGGAGGTGGCGGCGTCGGTCGACTTCGTGAGCGGGGCCAAGCGCCGCTTCCCCTGGGGCGACAAGTTCGACCGGGCGCTCCTCTCCTGCGCGCTGCAGCACGACGCCTGGAAGCCCGAGGACCTGCCGGCCGCCGGCGCGAAGCCCGAGGGCGCCAGCCCCTCGGGCGCGCTCGACATGGCGGGCAGCGTGTGGGAGTGGTGCGGCGACGAGAGCTACGCCCCGTACGACGACAAGTTCAAGCAGGCCGATCCGGACTTCGGCCCGCGCTTCCGGGTGATCCGCGGCGGGAGCTTCACCGACTTCTACCCGAACTCGTTCAGCACGACGATCCGCAACCGCGCGCTGCCGACCGAGGCGCGCGTGGACATCGGCTTCCGCTGCGTGCGGGTGCCCGAGGACCAGGAGTGAGACCGGTGGTCGAAGGTCATCGTGCGCCTCGCCTCGGGCGAGACACCGGAGGCGTGGCTCGCAACGGGCGAGACACCGGCTGCGCGTCCCGCCGTCGCCGGGACCCCGGCGGCGCCTCCCCGCGCCTCACCGCCCGGCGGGTGCTCGGCGGGGCGGCCCTCGTGGCCGGCCTCGCGTGGCTCGCGCCGCACGGGTGCGCCTCCTCGTCGCAGGAGCGGGAGGACCCGCACTACCAGGTCGGCCCGGACGGGCGCAGCATCAGCCTGAACCTGGCCCACCGCGACATCCAGCCGATCTTCCAGCAGCCCCGGCGCTACCCCTTCACGGTGGCCGTGGCCCCGCTCTACGTCGACTGGGCGGATGGCGGCCGCGTCGACGGGACCTCGACGGTCCACCGCGAGACGCTCAACACGCCGATCCCGGGCGACGACCCGCGGCAGCAGGCCCGGGCGGCGGCGTGGCCGCGCGGGAGCGACTCGCCGGACGAGGAGATGCTGATCCTCCAGGCGACGCGGGCGGGCTTCGACGAGCGGGCGGCCGAGACGACCAGGCCCGGCGCCGGCCGCGCCGGTCCGGCCGCCGGCGAGGGCGCCCCGCGCCCCGAGCGCGTCGGTCCGCCGCCGCCCCCGCCCTCGGAGCCGGCGCCCCCCGCGGAGCCGGCGCCCTCGGAGCCGGAGCCGGTGGCGCCCGCGGAGCCGGCGCCCGCGACCGACCCCGGAGCAGCACCCGGCGACGACATCGAGCCGGTCGACCCGTCGGTGCCGCCGGACGCCCTCGAGCCGGAGCCGGGGCCGCCGCCCGAGGAGCGCCGGCTGCGCCGCATCGGGCGGCTGCGCGCCCTGCTCGAGCCCGGGGCCGCCTGCCCGCCCGACGAGCCGACCTCGTCGGCCGCCGACACGGCGAGCGCCTCCACGCTCACCTACGCCCCGCCCGGCGACTGGGTGCGCGCGGCGCCTGCGCGGGCGCGGCCGCGGCTCATCGACTCGCACGCGTCTCCCGACGGGCGCGCGCGCCTGGTCACGGAGTGGGCCCCGCGGGCCGAGCTCGCCGCGCCCGACCAGCCGCTCGACACGGCCGACGCGGGCCCCTGGCGCGCGCGGCTCGAGGGGTGGGTGCCCGACGTCAAGGGGATCGAGCGGGCCGAGTGGATCGAGCTCGGCGGCGCGCCGGCGCTCGAGGCCCACCCGGTGCTCGACATGGCCGACGGGACGGCCTCGCTCCTGTGGGTCGTGTTCACCGCCGACCGCGTGTTCACGCTCGAGCTCGCGGCGGCCGACGCGGCCTCCCTCGAGGAGCTGGCCGCGGGCGTCCGCGGGACGGTGAAGGTCCAGGGCCGGCCCCCGGCGCCCGCCCCCGCGCCGGCGCCCTCCCCCGCCGCGGCGGCGAAGCCCCGCCCGCAGGCCGCCGACGCGGAGATCGACCGCCTCGACGGCAAGAACTTCGGCATCCGCGAGACGGGCTTCCAGGACCGCTTCTCGGCGCTGCTCGAGCAGTTCGGCGTCTTCGAGCGGGTCGAGAAGCTGCAGTTCGTCACCGACTCGCAGCGCCGCGATCCGACGCAGCTCTTCACGCAGGCCGACTCGCGCGGCGCCGACCTGATGATCGTGGCCACGCTCCGCCGCAACAAGGTCAGCTACACGGGCGTCAACGCCAAGTTCATCGGCGACATGGCGCTGTGGCTCTTCTTCTGGTGGCCGAGCGAGATCTGGCCCGGCGTCCGCTCCGAGGAGTACCGCTCCGACGTCGAGCTCGTGCTCGAGATCCACGACGTCCGCTCGCGCGCGCCGCTGTGGAGCACGACCTACCGGGCCGACGAGACCATGGCCCTGTCGGCGCCCGAGCGCGGCTGGATCCCGTGGGGCCCGGTCCTGGTGAACATCTTCGGCCTGCGCACGGACGGGCTCTACTCGGAGGCCGGGGGCTACGTGCGGCCGCGCACGTGGCTGGAGATCGAGTACCAGATCCTCCGCGACCTGTGGTCGCCCGAGGGCTTCAAGGGCGTGATCGACACACGCATCAGACCGACCTTCGAGGACCGGGTGAACGTGGGCGTCGAGCCGCGGCGGCAGGCGCTCGTCGTCGGCGTCGCGCGCTACGGACCCGCCGCCGCGCCGGTGCTCGAGGCGGCCGCGCGCGAGCGCGGCGAGTCGCTCGAGGCGCTCCGGCGCGAGTACGGCGACGAGACGCTGAGCCTGGGGATGCGGCCCTACGCCGAGACCGACGCGCAGCTCCTGCGCGAGTTCCTCGTCAACGAGGCCGGGTTCGGCTCGGGCGACGTGCGCCTGCTCACGGGTCCGCGCGCCACGCGGGTGCAGCTCAAGGCGGCCCTGCGGCAGTTCGCCAAGGCGCGCCGGCCCGACCCGGTGATCCTCTACCTCAACGGCCAGGTGGTCGTCGCCGACGACCCGCGCGCCCCCGGCGACGAGCTGCGCAAGTACTTCCTCCCTTACGACGCGGACCTGGCCGCGCTCGAGGCGCTCCGCGAGCGCGGCGACGCGCAGGGGGTGCTCGAGCACCTCGACCGGACCGCGATCCCGTTCGAGTGGATCACGGCGACGTTCAACCAGGACGACATCCAGGACCACCGCTACCTCATGAGCCGCGACGTGCTCCTGGTGTTCGACGCCGCCTTCCCCGGGCCGCTCGGGCTGCGCTACGCCCCGCGCCACGCGGCGCAGGTGGCGAGCGGCTGGACGCCGACGCTCGACGGGGCACGGTCGGGGACGACGACGCCGCCCGAGCAGCCGACGCCGCCCGAGGACACGCGCTCGCCACCCGAAGACACGCGCTCGCCGCCCGAGGACACGCGCTCGCCGCCGGCGCCGCCTGCGGTCGAGCAGCCCCCGGTCGAGCAGCCCCCGGTCGAGCAGCCCCCGGTCGAGCAGCCCCCGGTCGAGCAGCCCCCGGTCGAGCAGCCCCAGGTCGAGCAGCCCCCGGTCGAACAGCCCCAGGTCGAGCAGCCCCAGGTCGAGCAGCCCCAGGTCGAGCAGCCTGTCGAGCAGCCGCCTGCCGAGCAGCCGCCTGTCGAGCAGCCGGAGCGCCCCCGCCCCCGCCGCGTCGGCGCGCGTCCGGGCGAGGCGACGACGCTCCCCGCTCAGGCGGAGGCGGAGCGGCGCGGGGGCGCCGGCCCGCTCGAGGCGCGGCTGACGGAGGACTTCCTCCAGGTCCTGGCGCGGCCCGGCCGGAAGGTCGTCGTCACGGCCCGGTTCAACGAGCGGCCGCTGGACGTCATCCCCCAGCGGGCGGGCGCCTTCGTCTACCACTTCCTCCGCGGCGCGCGCGACCGCAGCCGCGTCCCGGGCAACCTCGTGGACGGGCCCGGGGGCCGGCAGCTCGTCGTGCCGCTCCGCGCGCTCCTCGACTACGCCCGCGCCCGCATCGAGGACGAGTCGCGCACGCTCAACCGCCCGCAGTCGCTCCTCGCCCTGGGCGACAACGACTCGCTCGCCGTGATCCAGCGAGGACAGTGACGTGGCGCTCGACCAGGACGAGCTGCGCCTGCTGAGCGAGATCTCGCACAAGCTGGACTACGCCCTGAAGTCGGCGCACCGGCCGGCCGCGCCGGCGGCGCCCGCGAACGGCGGCGGGGCGGCCGACGCCGGGCTCCTGCGCGCGCTCCACGCGCTGTGGGTGCCCCAGCCGCTCGACCGGCTGTTCGAGGCGATCATGGACGCCGCGATCGCCGTCACCAAGGCGGAGCGCGGCTTCCTCATGCTCGTCGAGGAGGGGCGGAAGCTGCGCTTCAAGGTCGGCCGGTCGGTCGACCAGCGCACGATCCAGACCGAGGGGGCGACCTCGCGCACGATCATCAAGCAGGTCGTCTCGACGGGGCAGACCTCGCTCGTCGCCGACACGTCGGCCGGCGGGGCGCCCACCTCGTCGAGCATCCAGGGCCTGAAGATGCGCTCGATCCTCTGCGCGCCGATGATCTTCGGCAACCCGGAGACGGGCGAGGGGCAGGTGGGCGGCGTCATCTACCTCGACGCCCGCGCCATGGTGCGCACCTTCGACGAGACGAGCCGCGAGCTGCTCGAGGCGCTCGCCGCGCAGGCGGTCTCGGCCATCGGCCTCCAGTCCGACCTCGAGCGCGCCCGCAAGACGGGCAGCCCCGACGCCGACAAGCTGCAGCAGAACTTCGAGCGCCTGCTGGACGTGGGGCGCTCGATCAGCTCGACGCTCGTGCTCGAGGAGCTGCTCGAGCTCGTCATGGAGAAGGTGCTCGAGGTGACGCGGGCCGACCGCGGCTTCCTCATGCTCATCGAGGAGGGCAACCCCGAGCCCGCGTTCAAGATCGGCCTGGCCTGGAACAAGCAGGACGGGCCGGCGCGGCGCATGCGCAAGCTGACGCAGACGCAGTTCTTCTTCTCGCGCAGCGTCACGCGCCGGGCGCTCGAGGAGAAGCGCTCGGTGATCCTGCAGGACGCCCAGGGCGGCGGCGGCGAGGACGCGTCCATGTCCATCATGCAGATGGACCTCAACAGCGTCATGGTCTCGCCGCTGATCGAGAAGGGCAACACGCTCGGCCTGATCTACGTCGACTCGAAGATGTCGAACAAGGCCTTCGGCGACAGCGACCTGTCGCTGTTCGAGGCGCTCGCCGGGCAGGCGGCGATCGGGCTCAAGAACGCGCTGCTCTACTCGCAGGTCGCGCAGCAGCAGCGCATGGAGAGCGAGATCCAGATCGCGGCCGAGATGCAGCGCGACCTGTGCCCGAAGGTCCTGCCGCGCATCCACGGGCTCGAGCTGTCGGGGGTCATGGAGCCTGCGCGCGAGGTCGGCGGCGACTACTACGACTTCGTCGAGGACCCGGAGAACCCCGGGCAGGTCCTGTCGATCATCGTCGGCGACGTCTCGGGCAAGGGGCTGGGCGCCGGCATCGTCGCCGTGATGGCCCGCTGCTTCCTGCGCTCCATGCTCGGCGCCTACGGCCCCGAGGACCCGCAGCAGCTGCTCCGCTACCTCAACGCGACCCTCGCCGGCGAGCTCAAGCCCGGCAAGTTCATGACCATGCTCCTCATGGTCTGGGACGGGCGCGCCCAGGCGGTGCGCTACTCGGCGGCCGGGCACGAGAACATCATCGTGTGGCGGGCGGCGACCCGGCGCGCCGAGGTGATCCCGTCGGGCGGCTCGCCCCTGGGGCTCTCGGCCCAGACCGACGAGCGGCGCGGGCCGACCGCGAACGTCGAGCTCGCGCTCGGGCCGGGTGATACGCTCGTGCTCTACACGGACGGCGTGACCGAGGCGATGAACCGCGACGACGACGAGTTCACGCTCGAGCGCCTGGTCGACATCGTCCACCGGACCGGCGGCCAGACGGCCGACCAGATCCGGGACGCGGTCATGGCGGGGGTCGTCGCCTGGCGCGGCGAGCGCGAGGTGTCGGACGACATCACGCTCGTGATCCTGCGGCGGGTGTGAGCGAGGGGGACCGGGTGAGCGACGTGCGGTGTGGGGCCGCGGGGCTGCTGCGGCGCGGGCTGGCCGCGGCGCTGGCGATCGTGACCGCCGGGGCGGTGGCCGCCGGCTGCCGGACGGCCGGCGTGGCCGTGCTCGGGTCGACGCGCCCGATGCGTCCCGGCGGCTACGAGGTCAAGGGGGACGCCAAGGGGACCTCGTGGAGCGGCTACTTCTACGTGCTGCACCTGATCCCGATCCACTTCGGGCCCGTCGACCCCGCCGGGCGCGCGCGCGACGCCGCGCTCGAGGACTTCCCGGGGGCCGATGCCATGGTCGACGTCGTCATGGACAGGATGATGGTCTTCTTGCCGATCCCGATCGTGCACGTCGTCCTGACGATCACGGACGTCGAGGGGCAGGCGGTGCGCGCGTTGCCGGAGCCGCCGCCGGCGGGGGAGCGAGGCAAGTGACCGCGCTCGGCGAGTCGAACCAGACGGTGAGGAGGTCGGTCGTGAAGAGGATGCTGGCGCTGGCGCTGGCCGCGCTCGTCTCGGGCTGCATCACGTCGCCCGTGACGCTGGCCCCGTCGACGACCCCGCTCGTCCCGGGCAGCTACCGGGTGCTCGGCGAGGCGCGCGGCGAGGCGTTCGGGGTCTCGGTCCTGGGGATCCCCGTCTCGGGCTTCCGGCAGGCCGGCGCCGCGCGCGACGACGCGCTGGCCAGCGCGAAGGCCGACGCGCTGATCAACGTCGCCGGGGACCTGACGACGCTGCACCTGTTCATCGTGACCCTCACGTGGACCACGGTGGAGGGGCAGGCCATCAAGCTGGAGGCCAAGTGAGCCCGCGCGCGCGGCGGCTCCCCGCCCTGACCCTCGTCCTCGCCCTGGCGCCCGGCTGCATCTCGTGGGCCTCGCCGGCCGACCTGGCCGAGTCCACGATGCCCCTCCAGCCCGGCGAGTACCGGGTGATCGGCAACCCCGTCACCGGCACGGCGTCGAGCAAGCTCCTCTTCGGGGTGCCGCTCGGCGACACGAACCAGGCCGCGCGGACGGCCCGCCAGAACGCGCTCGCGCAGTCGTCGGGCGCCGACGCCCTCGTCAACGTCTCCATGAGCTACGTGACGACGATCTACTTCGGCTTCCTCACCATCACCCGCACGTGGGTGCGCGGAGAGCCGGTCAAGGTCGAGCCCCGGGCGCCCGCCCCCGCCGACACGGCGCGCCCTCCGGCCCCTCAGGGTCAGTGACCCGGTCGGTCCGCGCCGGACCGCACGGGCGACGCGTTTCCCTGAACCGCTGTGTCCGTCGTGCGCGGCGACCCCGGCACGGAGGCTCTAAGTGTTTGTCTGTTCGTCGGCGATCGCCGGCATGGGCCTCGCTTTGAAGACCGGCAAGGTCCAGCGAGGGGTTCACCATGAAGGTGCCTGATCCTCCGCGCGGCGCGCCGTCCCGGCCTTCGACGAAGGCGCCCACGCCCGCCGCGAAGGCGCCGCCGGCGCCCAGCCGCCGCCCCACCCTGGCGACCCCCGACCCGGCGGCGGTCGTCCCGTTCCTCAAGCCCACGAAGCCGCCGGCCGAGGCCAAGCTCGAGCTCGTCGAGCCCGCCCCGACGCGCACGCGCCCGCACGGCGGCCACGGGGTCGCCTCGCGCTCGCTCAAGCGCAGCAGCAAGGCCCACCGCGCCGCGCCGCGCGGCGCCGCCCCGCTCGCCGACGAGCCGCCGCTCGACGGCGGCCGCCGGCGCAAGGACCGCGGCGCCCTCGTGCGCCGCGCGCGCGGCGGCGGCCCCCCGGTGGGCGTCCTGGTCGCCGCGCCGCTCGTGATCGTGTTCGTGGTGGCCGTCGCGCTGCTGACGGGCGGCTCGCCGCCACCGCCGCCCGCAGCGACGGGCACGGTGGCCCCGGCGGCCACCCCCGCGCCGCGCGCCATCGAGGAGGAGCGCCCGCCGGCCGACGACGCGCCGCGCCCGCGTCCCCGCGGCGCGGCGACGAAGGGCAACGACGAGGAGATCTCGCCCGAGGAGGAGGCGTTGTTCCTCCAGCGCAAGCGCGAGTACGACCGCGAGCAGCTCGAGGCCGAGCGGCGCCTGAACGAGGAGGGCCAGGCCCGGCTCGGCGGGGCGCCGGCCGCGCCGCGTTCACCTTCGCCGGCCGCTGACGACGACGCGGAGTAGTGTCGCCCCGCGACCTCCCGCCCACGCCCGAAGCCCAGGCGCTCCACACCGCCGCCTGCGCCCGCGGCGCGGCCGGCTACCTCGACCCGGTGACGGGGCTCTACGTCCTCTCGTCCGCCTACCTGCGCCGCCAGGGGCGCTGCTGCGGGCAGGGGTGCCGCCACTGCCCGTGGCCGCCGGACGTCCAGGCCCACGCCGGCCGGCCCGACCGCCCCGCCTGGCCGGCGTGATCACTCGACGATCCCGCCCCGCGCCAGGCGCCGCGGGTCGAGGAGCGCCGCGAGCTCGTCTGCCGGCAGGTTGGTCCGCTCGGCCGCGACCTCGCGCACGGGGCGCCCCTCGGCGTAGGCGGCCTTCGCCACCGCGGCCGCCGCCTCGTATCCGACGCGCGGGTTGAGCGCCGTGACGAGGATCGGGTTCTTCTCGAGCGCCGCCCCGACGCGCGCCCGGTCGACGGCGACGCCGGCGATCGCCCGCTCGGCGAGGAGGCGCGCGCCGCCCGCGAGGAGGCGCACGCTCTCGAGCAGCGCGTGGGCGACGAGCGGCAGCATCGTGTTGAGCTGGAAGCTCCCCGCCTGCCCGGCCACGGCGATCGCCGCGTCGTGGCCGATCACCTGCGCCGAGATCATCAGCACGGCCTCGGGGACCACCGGGTTGACCTTGCCCGGCATGATGCTGCTCCCTGGCTGCAGCGCCGGCAGGCGCAGCTCGCCGAGGCCCGCGAGCGGCCCGCTGTTCGACCAGCGCAGGTCGTTGCAGACCTTCGTCAGCCCCACGGCCAGCGCGCGGAGCTGGCCCGAGAGCTCGACGGCCGTGTCCTGCGTGGCGATCCGCTCGAAGCGGTCCTCGGCGGGCCGGAACGGCAGGCTGGTGGCCCGCTCGAGGTGGGCGCAGGCGCGCGCCCCGAGCTCGGGGTGCGCGTTGAGGCCGGTGCCGACGGCGGTCCCCCCGAGGGCCAGCGCCAGGAGGCGCGGGCGCGTCGAGGCGAGCCGCTCGCGCGCCTGGCGCACCTGCGTGCGCCAGGCCCCCAGCTCCTGCCCGAACGTGAGCGGCACCGCGTCCATGAGGTGCGTGCGCCCGGTCTTGACCACGTCGGCCAGCTCCCGCGCCCGCGCGTCGATC
This sequence comes from Planctomycetota bacterium, assembly GCA_023954375.1. Taxonomy (GTDB): domain Bacteria; phylum Planctomycetota; class J058; order J058; family J058; genus JAMLIC01. The sequence goes on along the minus strand of JAMLIC010000038.1, from coordinate 55,837 downwards.
GCCGCCTCCAGCTCCGCGAGCGCCGGCTGGAGCCGCTCCTCCAGCTCGACGGCCGCCGCGACGTGGATCGCGCTCGGGACGACGTCGTTGCTGCTCTGGCCGCGGTTGACGTCGTCGTTGGGGTGCACGGGTCGGCCGAGGCGGCGCGCGGCGAGCGTCGCGAGCACCTCGTTCATGTTCATGTTCGAGCTGGTGCCCGAGCCGGTCTGGAACACGTCCACCGGGAACTGGTCGTGGTGCGCCCCCCCGGCCACCTCCTCGGCGGCCAGGGCGATCGCGTCGGCCAGGTCGGCCGGCTGCTGGCCGAGCTCCGCGTTCGCCCGCGCGGCGGCGGCCTTGATCCGGGCCAGGGCCACGAGGAACGGCGCGGGCAGGCGCCACCCGCTCAGGGGGAAGTTCTCCACGGCGCGCTGCGTCTGCGCCCCCCAGAGCGCCCCGGCCGGGACCCGCACCTCGCCCAGGCTGTCGCGCTCGACCCGCGTGCCGTCCATGTGCCGCCTCCAGCGGGCCATCTCGCCCGCGCGCCCGCCGCCTGTCGAGCCGCGTCCGCGGCCGGGAACGCCCGCCGGCGAATCGCCTTGACCGGTGAATAACCGGAGGTAAGTATGCGCTTACTTACCGCGCACTTCAGGCTCGAGAGGACGGCACGGATGGATGCCAGGGGCTGGGTGGTGGTGGTGGGCCTCGCGCTCGGCGGGGCGCTCGGCGGGGCGGGGGCGGCGCGGGCCGACACGGTGACGCTCGTGGACGGGCGCACGCTCGTGGGCCGGGCGCTGGTCAAGCCGGACGGCCGCGTGGTGGTCTCGGGGCCCTACGGCGAGTCGACCGTCGACCGGTGGGACGTCGTGCGGATCGAGCGCGGGCCGACGGTCGAGGACCGCTTCCAGGCCGAGGCCGCTCGTCACGCGCCTGGCGACCCGGACGGCCTCCTGGCGCTGGCCGGGTGGTGCCACGATAACGGCCTGAGCGGGCGGGCCCGACAGCTGGAGGCCGAGGCGGCGCGCATCGTCGCCCTGCGGGAGGCCGAGCGGCGGGCGGCCGCCCTGGCGCACCGCCGGGCGGTCGCCGGCGACGACGCCGACGCGATCTTCGAGGTGGCCCGCTGGGCGGAGCGCGAGGGCTACGAGCGCGAGGTGGTCGAGCGGCTCCTGCGCGAGGCGCTCCTCCGCGACCCGCAGCACGCGGGCGCCGCGGCCGCCCTCGACCTGCGCCGGCGCGAGGCGGCCATGGAGGCGGCGCGCCGCGAGGCCGAGCGCCAGGCGGCGCTGGCCGCGGCCGACCGCGCCCGCGCCGAGCGCGCCCGGGCCGAGGCCGACGCGGCGCGCCGCGCCGCGGACGCGCGCCTGGCCCAGGCGGCCGCGCGCGAGCGCGCGGCGCAGGCGCGCGAGCGCGAGGCCCAGGCCCGCGAGGCGGCAGCGCGGCAGCGCGAGGCGGAGGCCCAGGCGGCGGCCGCGCGCCCGGTCGAGGTCTGGCCGGTCGTCGTCGGCCGGGGTCGTGGGGCGGCGCCGCCTGCCCGCCCTCGCGCGGCGGCTGGGGGCAGCAGCGGCGCTCGGGGTGGACCGCACCCCCGCCGCGGGCCGCGCCGCCGCAGGCCCCCCCGCGCGTCGTGCAGCCGCCGCCCGCGCCGCGCGCCGGCACCGTCCAGGGCGTCCCGCAGCCGCCGCGCGTGCGGTCGTTCGGGCCGACCCTCGTCTACCCCCGGGGGCGGTGATGTCCTCCGTGCCTTCGTCCTGGTGACCTGGAGGTCGTCATGCGCACGTCACTCGCCCTCCTCGCCGCGCTGCTGATCACCGGCTGCAGCGCCGCCGCGCCCGAGCGCGCGGCGGCGCCCGAGCCGCCGCGCGGGAGCTACCTGCGCGCCCCCGACCCGCTGCCGCCGGAGCCGGAGCCCGACCTGGTGCTCGCGGCCCAGCAGCGCACGCGCGTGCTCGAGATCGGCGACGTGTGGCCGACGGTCGAGGGGTGGGACGGCGCGCCGCCCGTCGACCGCGGCGACGGCGTCCTGCGCGTCCGCGCGACCCTCGACCCGTGCTGGCCGGCGACCTGGGCGACGACCTCGTGCGCCCCGCCGCCGCCCTGCGGGCCGACGCCTGGCTGGCGCGGGGCGGCCGGCTGGTCCCGTCCCGCCGGCTGGCAGGGGCGCCGGCGCGCGCCCCGCGGCTGGTGAGCCGGCGCCCGCCGTCGCGCGACCCGACCCGCGCCCGCCTCCCGTCGGCCGAGCGCCGGGCGCAGATCGTCGAGCGCTCGATCGAGGTGCTCGCGGAGCGCGGGCTCTCCGGCACCACGTCCGCCGCCCTGGCGAAGGCCTGCGGCGTGAGCGAGGCGCTCCTCTTCCGCCTGTTCGGGGACAAGGAGGGGCTCTACGCGGCGATCGTCGAGCGCGTCGTCGAGCGCGGCGAGGAGGTCTTCCCCGCCGACGCCGGCGCCGACGGCGACGACCTGGCCTTCTTCCGCCGCCTGGCCCTCTACGTCCTGCGCCGCGGGCGGGAGGACCCGGCCTTCGTGCGCCTGCTCCTCTACAGCGCCCTCGAGGGCCACCCGCTCGTGCGGCGCTTCAGCGAGGCGCGCGGCGCGAAGGTCGTCGGCTTCGTGGCCGACCACATCCGCCGCCGCGTCGACGAGGGGGCGTTCCGCCCCGTCGATGCGGACCTCGTGGCGCGCGGCTTCCTCGGCATGGTCCACCAGGTGAACCTCTCCCGGTACGTCTACCGCGTCCCCGGCCCCGACCCGGACGACGAGGTCGTCGCGGGCGAGCTCGCGGCCCTCGTGCTCGGCGGGCTCGTCAATCGTCCAGCTGACGCTCCGCCTTCACGAGCGCCTGCGCGAGGTAGGGCTCGAGGACGGCGCCCTGGACCATGAACCAGGTCGCGGCGTGCAGCGCCGCGAGGCCGAGGGCCGGCAGGAGGCAGCCCCGCCGGCCGCCGCGCCTGCGGCGGCCGAGGGCCAGGAGCGCCACGCCGAGGGCGGCGAGCACGAGGCCCCTCGTGCGCCCGCGCCCGGCGCGCGCCTCGGCGCCGGCGCGGTCCCGGACGATGACCGGCCGCGCCTCGGCGGCGACCGCGCGCCACGCGGCGCTCGCCCCCCGCAGGTCGGGGCGTGGCGCGTGGTCGAGGCGGCGCAGCTCGAGCACGGCCAGGAGCCCCGGCCGCGCGACCTCGCCCGCGAGGGCGGCCTCGACCCGCGTCGCTCGCACGCCCACGTCGCCGCCCGGGCGCAGGAGGACGGCGCTGGTCGCCGGCGGCGCCTTGCCCCGCGCGGGGGACAGGTCGGCGCGCCCGGCGAGCAGGCGGCGCGCCAGGTCGTCGTCGCCGGCCGCCAGGTCGCCCAGGAGGAGGACCGGCGGCCGGGCGCGGTCGAACGCCTGCGCCGGGGGCGAGGCCCCGTGGGCGCCCACGGCGTCGGCCGCCTCGAGCGCCTGGCAGCGCCGGTGGAGGTCGTCGGTCGCGAGGTGGGTCGTGGCCACGACGACGCGGCCGAGGGGCGCGTCGACCCCGACGCGCGCCAGCCCCTTGCCGGCCCACCCCTCGGCCCTCCAGGGGGGGCCGGAGAGCGTGAAGGCGGCGAAGTCCTCGCGGGCGATCGGCCAGCGCGCGGCGACCAGGAGCCGCGACGGGAGGCGCCGCGCGTGCGCCAGCCCCGCGCCGGCGAGGTCGGCCACGAGCCGCGCGGCGAGGGCGTCGTCGACCTCCTGCAGGCACACGAGGTCGGGCTTCAGCGCGGCCAGCGCCGCCGCGAGCCGGGCGGCGCGCGCCGCCGGGTCGCGGTCGTCCTTCGACGGCGGGCGCACGTTCGCGGTGACGGCGCGGACCTCGAGGCGGTCGCCCCCGCGCGCCGCGCCGGCGAGGACGAGGAGCAGGGCGAGCGCCAGGCGGCCGGCCACGGGCTACCGGATGCGCCGCTTGCCGGTGATCACCCAGTCCTCCGACGGGCGTGCCGTCCCGCGACCGGTGATCGCGAAGTCGAGCTCCAGGCGCGGCGCGGCGCTGCTGCGCAGGACCACCCGCAGGTAGGCGAGCGACTGCCCCTTGTGGATCCAGCGCGCCTCGTCGATCACGAGGTCGTCGGTGTCGCGGCGGTAGTAGTCGGAGACCTTCTCGCGCGTGTAGGTCTCCAGCTCGCGCTCGAGGTCGTTCTTCAACCACCCGCCGAGCACCTGCTCGAGCACGTCCACGTCGCCCGTGCGCCAGGCCCACGCGTAGGTCTGCCAGGCCGCCTCGGGCGTCGTGCGGTCGGGGTAGATCTCCGGCCGCTCCGGCTGCCCCGTCGGCACCGCCGAGCAGCCGGCGACGAGCGCGAGGGCGAGCGCGGCCAGCGCCCTCACGCCACCGCCTCGGCCACGGCCGCGTCGAGGTCCCGGCCGGCGAGCAGCCGATACACCTCGCGGTAGCGCGCCGCCGTGTCCGCGACGACCTGCGCCGGGAGCCCGGGCGCCTCGGGCGCGTCCATGGCGCCGGGCGGCAGCGTCCTGAGGTGGTCGCGCACGAGCTGCTTGTCCCAGGGGGCCGGGCGCTCGCCCGGGCGGTGCTCGCTCGCCTTGAAGAAGCGGCTCGAGTCCGGGGTCAGCGCCTCGTCGCAGACGACGAGCCGGCCGTCGACGTGCCCCAGCTCGAACTTCGTGTCGCAGAGGAGAAGGCCCTGCGCCGCGCACCGGGCGCTGGCGGCCTCGAAGAGCGCGAGCGAGCGGTCGCGCAGCTCGGCGGCCAGCGGCTCGCCCACGAGGTCCACGAGCCCGTCCCAGGTGAGCGGCAGGTCGTGGCCGGCCGCCGCCTTGGTCGTGGGCGTGAAGATCGGCGCGGGCAGCCGGCCGCCGAGCGGGATCCCCGGCGGCAGGGCCACGCCCTGGACGGCGCCGTCGCGCCGGTAGGCCTCCTCGACCGAGCCGGCCAGGTAGCCGCGCACGACGCACTCGACCGGCACGACCTGCGCGCGGCGCACGAGCATGGCTCGCCCGCCGAGGCCGCGGGCCAGCGCGGCGACCTCGGGCGGCATCTCGCGCGCCCGCTCGGTGACCATGTGGTTCGGCAAGACGTCCGCCAGCTCCCGGAACCAGAAGGCCGAGGTCTGGGTGAGCACGGCGCCCTTGCCGGGGATCGGCGTGGCCAGGATCCGGTCGAAGGCCGAGAGCCGGTCGGTGGCCACGAAGAGCAGGTGGCGGTCGTCGACGGCGTAGACGTCGCGCACCTTGCCGCGGTGGAGCCGCTCGAGGCCCGGCAGGGCCGTCTCGGTGATCACGTCGGCCACGAGGACGCCTCCAGGGGCGCCGATCTTCGCACGCGAGGGCGACGACGGGGCATCGGCGACGTGCGCCCCGCGCGCGCTCACGCCGCCCCGTCTCTCGCCCGGGAGGCTGGCTGCGCGCTACCCCGGCCCCCGCAGCCGCTCCACGTCCTCGAGCGTCCAGCGGCGGCGGCGGCCGCGCCGCCCGAGCGGGCCCGGGCGCAGGGCCTCCGGCACGTCGAGCCGCGTGAGCGCCGCCAGGGCCAGGGCGAGGGCGTCGGCCGCGTCGTGCGGCGGGACGTCGTCGCTCGCGCCGGCGCCGAGCACCCGCAGGACGGCGGCGCGCACGGCGTCCTTGCTCGCCTGCCCGTGCCCGGCGACGACCTTCTTCACCAGCGCCGGCGTGAGCTCGTGCACCGGGCGCCCCGAGAGCTCGGCCGCGAGGACGCACACCGCCCGCGCCTCGCCCAGCTTGATCGCGCTGCGCACGTTCAGCCCGGCGAACGCCTCCTCCACCACCACGGCCGTCGGCGCGTGCAGGCGCACGACCTCGAGCAGGCCCTCGTGGATCGTGCGCAGCCGGGCGGGGAAGCTCGCGTCGGCGCGCGGGCGCAGCGTCCCCCAGCCGACGAGGCGCAGGGCGCCCGCCCGGGAGCGCTCGATCACCCCCCAGCCCGCGACGCGGCTGCCCGGGTCGACGCCGAGCATGCGGGTCACGGGAGCTCCGGCGTCGGGGGCGGCAAGAGGTGCACCCGGCCACCTTAAAGCCTTGTCGGTCGGCGCTCCAGCCCCCGACCCACGGCGACAACGTCAACTCCCACTTACAGCCGAACCACTTTTGTTGCGGTCAATCTGTCGTCTCTGTTGACGGCTCCGCGGTGGCGCGAACCGGATTCAAGACGCTGGATCACAACAAGTTCGTTCATTCCGGGGCGCGGTCAATGGCTCCGGGTTTGCGCCGGCCCTCTTTGGCGTGGTGATCCACGCGGAGGAGGAAGCATGACGATCGCGACGAGGTCCGGCGGTGAGGTGGTCGAGTGCGGGCAGTGCGGCAAGCGCGGGCGGGTGTCCGCCGGGGCGAGGCGGGTCCGCTGCACCGGCTGCGGCGAGACGCTGAGCGTCGAGCGCGCGCAGGCGCCTGCCGTCGCGCGCCCGGCCGCGCGGGAGCCCGGCCGCGACGCCCTCGACCACGAGCGGCACGTGCGGGCGATCGCCGTGTGGTACCGGATCATCGGGCTGCTCCTGATGATCGCGACCCTGCTCACGGCCGCCCCGGCGATCCTCGGGGGCGGGCGCCTGATGCTCGCCCTCGTCGTGCCGGCGGTGCTCGTGGGCGGCCTCGGCGCGGCGCACGTCGCGCTCGGCCAGGGGCTCTTCACCTACCGCCCGTGGGCGCGCGCCGTGGCCCTGGCGCTGCTCGCGCTCGGCTCGCTGGCGACGCTCGCCAGCCTCGCGCAGGGCGAGGTCCTCCGCGGGCTGATCGGGCTCGCCTGGAGCGGCGCCGTCGCCTGGGCGCTCGCCTGCCCCGCGGGGACCACGATCTTCACCCCCGACTACGCGCGCGCCGTCGAGCGCACGCCGGACGCGCGCGTCGCCTGGTGGACGAGCCCGTTCTTCTACGTGCCCGCGGCGCTCCTCGGGCTCGCCCTGCTCCTCGCGTTCGGCAGCGCCGGCGCGCTCCTGCGCTGACCGGGCTCGCCGCCAGGCGCGCGCGCCGCTACCCCTCGTCGTCGTCCTGCGCGTCGTCGTCGTCGTCGCGGCCGAGCGTGCGCAGGAGCACGTCGCGCACGACCTCCTGGTCGAGCAGGTGCGCCAGGTCGCGCACGTTCGCCGTCGGGCTCTCGTCGACCCACCGGGCGCTCTCGGCCAGGGCGCCCATCCCTTCGAGGCGCTTCGCCATGCCGCCGCTCTTCCGGGCCACGCTCTGGCGCGAGCGCAGGACGACCTTGATCGGCACCTCGCGCCAGGGGAGCGCCCGGCGCAGCTGGTTCTTCAGGTAGCGGATCCAGTTCTGCTGGAAGAGCTCCGGCTCGTTGACGAACAGGAGCACCGTCACCGGGTTCGTCGCCACCTGCGTGCCGAAGTAGACCTTCCCCTGGCGGCCGCGCACGTCCTTCGGCCGGCGCCGCTCGAGCGCGCGGGCCAGCGCCCGGTTGAGCGCGCCCGTGGTCACGCGCACGAGCGACTGCTGGAACAGGTCGAAGGCGAGCTTGATCGGGGCGCGCGCGTGCAGGCCCTCCTTGGCCGAGATCGCCACGACCGGCGCGTGCTCGAGCCCGGGCAGGACCTTCTTCACGTAGTCGGCGTACTGGTCGATCGTCATGCGGTCCTCGACCAGGTCCCACTTGTTGGCCACGATCACGCTGGCCTTGTGCTCCCGCTCGATCGTGCCGGCGAGCTGCTTGTCGACCATGCCCACGCGCTCGAGCGCGTCGAGGACGAGGAAGGCCACGTCGCAGCGCTTGACCGCCTCGAGCGCGCGCCCGTGGGAGATGATCTCGATGTGGTCGTCGAAGCGGCCGCGCTTGCGCAGGCCCGCCGTGTCGATCAGCACGACGGGCTTGCCGTCGAACTCGGTGCGCACGTCGACCGAGTCGCGCGTCGTGCCGGCCTTCTCCGAGACGATCACGCGCTGCTCGCCGAGGATCTGGTTCACGTAGGTCGACTTGCCGACGTTGCGCCGGCCGACGATCGCCAGGCGCAGCACGCGCTCCGCCGCCGGCGCGGCCGGCGCCTCCTCGGGCAGCGCGGCGTCGGCGTCGGCCTCGAGCGCGTCGGCCCCGGGGTCCGGCTCGTCGAGGTCGTCGGGGTCGAGGTCGCCGAGCTGCGTCCCCTCGTCCTCTCCCTCGTCCTCGCCGGCCTCGTCCTCGCCGGCCTCGTCCTCGCCGGCCTCGTCCTCTGCCTCGGCCGCCGGCAGCAGCTGCCCGATCGCCTCGAGCAGGTCCCAGCGGCCGAAGCCCTCCTGCGCCGACGTGCACACGATCTCGCCCGGGATCCCCAGGGCGTAGAACTCCGCCGCCCCGACCTCGAGGTCGCGCGTGTCGGCCTTGTTCGCCACGAGCAGCGTCGGCTTGCCCAGCTTGAGCACGCGCCGGCCGATCCGCTGGTCGAGCGGCGTGAGCCCGGCCCGCGCGTCGACGACGAACAGGATCATGTCGGCGTACTCGATCGCGAGGTCGATCTGCCGGTTGACCTCCTTGTCGTGCGGGTCGCCGGTGCCGCCCAGGCCGCCCATGTCGCACAGCTCGAACGTGCGCCCGTCCTCGAGGCGCACGAGGGCCGCGATCCGGTCGCGCGTGGTGCCGGCGGTCGGCTCGGTGATCGCGAGCCGGTGGCCGATCAGGCGGTTGAAGAGCGTCGACTTGCCGACGTTGGGCCGGCCGACGATCGCCACGAACGGGTAGCGGACGCTCCCGTCCGAGATCTCGGGCGACGGCGGCTTGAGGCGGCGACGGCCTTTGCGGGCCATGGCGCGCCCTCCTTGCAGGGGGTTTCGCCCCATTCTAACCCGTGGTCCGGGCGAGCCGCGGCGACGCGGTGGACGCCTCCTCCCGCCGCTCGAGCCACCAGCCGGCGCCGAGGAGGAGGAGCCCGAGCCCCGCCAGCGGCGGCGCGAGCGGCCGCGGCGCGCCGGGGCGGCGCGCCGCGTCGAGGCGGGCCGCGAGGTCGTCGGTGAAGGCGCGCGCGGCGGCCAGGGCGGCGAGGGCCCGCGCGGGCGCGGCCACGGTCCCGAGGAGCGGCCGCCCGTCGGGGTCGTCGATCACGCCCACGTGGAGCGGCGCGAGGGCCTCGCCCTGCGGGCCGATCCACGGGAGGCCGGCCGGGTGGGCCTCGAGCGCGCCCGCGCCGCGCGGGGCGGCCAGCGCCAGGAGCTCGCCCCAGAAGAGCGGGAAGGCGTCGTGCCGGGGCCAGGCCGTCGCATCGACCGGCGCGGCGAGGGCGACGACGAGCTCGCGACCGGCGCCGCGCACGGCGACCAGCGGCGCGTCCCCGACGACGAGGAGCGGCGTGGGGCGGCCGAGCGCGGGGTCGAGCGGGCCGAGGCCCTCGACGGCGAAGGGCGCCGCGGCCACCTCGGCGAGCGTGAAGGGGAACGCCGCGTGGGCGCGCGGCCCGGCCGGCCCACCCGGCAGGCGGCCGACGCGCGGCAGGGCCGCCGGGACGATCGCAAGGGCGGTGCGCGGCGGGACGGCCGGCAGGGCCGGCGCGACGACGAGGTCGAACGCCTCGCCGGCGCGGGGGACGGCGTCGAGCGCCGCCTGCGGCAGGTCGGTGACCGTCGTGCCGGGCACGGCCAGGAGCGCCCGGCGCACGGCCGGCCCGGGCTCGCCCACGACGGCCACGCGGCGCCGCGGCGGCGCGGCCACGGCGAAGGCGCGGTCGTTCGCGGCCAGCGCGTCCTGCCCCTCGAGCGCGGCGCTGGCCGAGACGGCGTCGGGCGGCAGGCCGGTCCACGAGGCTCGCGCCAGGCCGCGGATGGGCAGGTCGACGTCGACCGTCCCCTCGGCCTCGCGGCCCTGCGCGTCGAGCGCGGCGAAGCGAACGCGGACCGGGCCCGGCGCGTCGTGCGACGCGACCGTCGCGTGGAGCGCGCCGTCGTCCCCGCGCGCCAGGGCCACGATCCCCCGGTCGGGGCGGGGCGCCCCGGAGACGGCCACGAGCGCGGCCGCCGGGACCTCCTGGTCGGTGGCGACGAGGAGCGGCCTGCCCTGCGGCGCGAGGCGCGCCAGCGCCGGCCCGAGGTCGGCGGCCGCGGCGGTGGGCGCCGCCGCGTCGAGCAGGGCCCGCGCCGCGGCGGGCGCCAGCGGCGTGGCGCCCGGCTCGCCGGGGACGAGGTGGACGCGCGCCCGGTCGTCGGGGCCGAGCGCGTCGAGCGCGCGGCGCAGGTGCCTGCGATGGTGCTCGAGGCGCGAGGCGCCGTCCTCCTCGATCACCCCCGACGTCACGCCGCGGTCGAGCACCAGGTCGACGACGAGCGGGCCGGCTGCCGGCCGCGGACCGCGCGGCCCGGCCGCCGCCAGGCCCAGGGCCAGGGCGGCCAGGGCCAGGAGGAGGAAGCGCAGCCCCAGGCGCCGGCGGCGGGCCCGGGCCGCCGCCTCCACCTCGGGGGTGGTCTCGAACAGGCCGACGTCCGCGACCACGAGGCGCACCGGGCGCTGGCGCCAGCGCTCGAGGAGCCACAGGACGAGCACGGCCAGCGGGCCGAGGGGCAGGAGGGCGGGGTGGGCGAAGGCGTCCACGGGTGGGGACGCTAGCACGGGGCGGCGTCGCCGTCCGGCGCTGAGACGGACCGGAGAGTTCGTTTCAGCCGGTCGCGCCGATCGAGCGATTCTCGTGCACTCCACTTCCGTGTCGCGCCTTCGTCTCCAATGAGTTGCAGCAGGGCCCCCGCCTTGCTCTGGAGAGACGCATCGAGAGAAGGGTCTACGAAAAGAGTCGAGGCGCCATGCGTTCCGGGATCGTCCTCTCCGCTCTCCTCCTCCTGGTCGGTGCCGCCCCGGCGCTCGCGCAGACCAAGCCGCCGACGACGTGGATCCCGGCGAACCCGAACTACTACAAGCGGGGGCGCACCCAGCCGATCCGCTACGTCGTGATCCACACGATCGAGGGCTCCGCCGGCAGCGGGATCAACACCTTCCGCCACGGCCGGCGCAAGGTCAGCGCCCACTACATCATCGACTTCGACGGCAAGCTCACCCAGATGGTGAAGGACCAGGACACGGCCTGGCACGCGGGGCGGATCAACGGGCAGAGCATCGGCCTCGAGCACGCGGGGTGGGCCGGCCGCAACAAGTGGACGATGGCGCAGTACCGCGCCTCGGCGCGCCTCACCCGCTGGCTGTGCGACACCTACCGGATCCCCATCGACCGCCGCCACATCATCGGCCACGTCGAGGCCCCCGGCGCCACCCACGGCGACCCGGGCCGCTACTTCGACTGGAACCTCTACATGCGCCTCGTGCGCGAGGGCGGCGGCGGACCGGACACGCCGACGGCGCCCGCCCCGACCACGGCGCCCGCCCCGACCACGGCGCCCGCCCCGACCACGGCGCCCGCCCCGACCACGGCACCCGCCCCGACCACGACGACCCCGACCCCGAGCGCAGGGGCCCTGACCCTCCAGCCCCTGCGCCCGGCGCCGGGGGAGGTGCTGGGCACCGACGACGTGGCCGCCGACCTGTCGGGCCTGCAGACCGAGTGGGGCGTGCTCGGGCGCGACCAGCGCGGCTTCCGGGTCGTGCTGGAGGAGGTCGGCGGCGCCCTGCGCTACGACTCGGGCTTCGTCGCCGGCGCGGCCACCCGGCACCGCGTCACCGCGCGCCTGCGCCACGGCGCCACCTACCGCTGGCAGGTGCTCGGGTGGGACGGCAGCGTGACGACGAGCTCGGCGTGGGTGTCGTTCCGCACCGACTTCGCGCGAGGGCAGCTCGTCGTCCTGAGCCCGACGGGCGGCGCCGTGGTCGAGAGCACGCCGGCCCTGCGCTGGCGCACGGACAAGCCGCAGGTGAGCTACCGCGTGTGGATCGACGACGACGCCGACCACTCGCGGATCTGGAGCGACACCAAGGAGCTCAACGGGACCAAGGGCGTCCACTACGTGGCCTCGCGCCTGCAGCCGGGCCGCACCTACCACTGGCGCGTCATGTCGTACGACGGCCGCGGCAACCAGGCGCTCAGCGACTGGCACGCCTTCCGCACGGCGCCCGACTACGTCCACACGGCCGGCGACGGCGCGCTGAACGTCGTCGCGCTCAGCCCGAAGAACGGCGCGCGCGTGGAGCCCGGCGAGCGGCCGACGCTCCGCTGGGCCTACCACTCGGCGGAGGGGCGCGACCAGGTCGCCTTCCAGGTCCAGATCGACGACATGGTCGCCGACGGCCGGCTCCTCGTGGACGAGCGCTACGCGGGCGACCACCTGGGCTACCGCCCCGCGACCACGCTGCCCCCCGGCACCTACCGCTGGCGCGTGCGCGTGTGGGACGGCCGGCTGGGCAAGGGCACCGGCTGGAACGTGTTCGTGGTCCCCGGCCCGGGCGGGACGGGCCTCGCGGAGGCGCTCGGCCTCACGGAGGCGCTCGACGGGCGGTGATCGCGGTCGCCGCCGGCCGTCGCCGCACCCCCCAGGTGGTGAGCGCCGCGTCGAGCACCACCGCCGCGAGCGCGACCAGCGCGGCCAGCGGCGCGAGCGGCCAGGGCGCGGCCTGCGTCGGCGGGGGGGGCGGCGGCAGGCGGCCGAGGACCCGGCCCCCGGCGGCGGCGGTGACGGCGGCCAGGAGCGCGTGGTCGGGGCCGTCCCCGGCCAGCTCGTCGTGGGCGGCGTCGGGGACCGTCGTCGCCGCGAGGACGCCCGCGGGGCCGGCCACGGTGACGAGGAGCGCCGCGCTCGACGGCGCGGCGAGCCGCCCGCGGGCGGTCGTGGGCGTCACGGGGGTCAGGGCGCCGCGGGCCACGGCGCCGCCGGCCGCCGCCGCGGTGACCTCGAGCGCGAGCGGCAGGTCGTCGCCCGAGAGCGCGAGCTCGAGCGCCGGGCCGACGCGCCGCGCCTCGGCGTGGCCGTCCGCGGCGGCGGCAGGACCGCTCGCCGAGGGCCGCCAGGGCGGCCGCCGCCGGCGCCGCGTCGACCGGCAGGGCCACGACGCGGCCGGCGCCGCGGCGCCAGTGGGCCACGGCGGGCGGCGGCGGCCCTCGAGCTCGGGGTCCACGGCGCGCGCGACGACCGTCGCCTCGGGTCGCGCGCGCGTGGGCGCGTAGGCGCGCACGGCGGCGGGCAAGGCGACCTCGGGCGCGCCCGGCTCGAGCGCGAGCGGGAACGTCCCCTCGCGGCGGGCGGCCGTGCGCAGGAGGAGCTCGCCCTCGACGAGGGCCCGCAGCGCCGGCCCGGCGTCGGCGACGACCTCGACCCGCACCTCGCCGCGCGCGCGCAGGGGCTCGACCAGCGCCTCGACCGAGGCCGCCTCCGCCGGCGTGACGCCCACGAGCGCCACGAGCGCCGAGAGCCGCCCCTCGCCCGGCAGGGCGGCCGCCGCGCGGCGCACGGCCTCGACGTCCGGGCCGCCCGGGCGGGTGTCGCCGGCGTCGCTGGCGAGGAGGAGCACGCGGTCCGCGTCGGGCGGGCCGGCGGCGAGCGCCTCGAGCGCCCGCACGAGGCCGGCGCCGATGTCGGTCCCGCCCGCGGGCCGCCGCCGCTCCGAGAGGAGCTCCTCGCGCAGGGCGCGCCCCTCGCCCGGGCGCAGGGGCGCGAGCGGGCGCACGTCGGTCGGCCGGTCGGCGAACGTCACGAGGCCGAGGAGGTCGCCAGGCCGCAGCGCTCCGGCCTCGTCGCCCCCGGCCTCGGCGCCGAGGGCGGGCGCGAGGGCGTCGACCGCCGCGCGGTGGCGCGTCGTGCGGCCGGGCACCGGCACGGCCATGCTGCCGGAGGCGTCGAGCGCCACGACGACGGCCAGCGGCCGCTCGCGCTCGTCGCCCGGGCCCGAGCGCACGGGCGAGAGGCGCTCGATCGGGGCGTCGGCCCACCCGCCCGGCCCGAACGCGCGCCGCGCCCCGGCGAGCGCCAGCGTGGCGCCGGCGTCGACCGCGCGCTCGAGCGCCGGCACGAGCGGCGCGAGCGCCGGCGCCGGACGTCGACCACGACGACGAGGTCGAGCGGCGCCTCGAGGGCGGCGGGGCCGCGGCCGCGTCCACGACCTCGGCCCCGCCGAGCCCCCGGAGGCTCGTGGCCAGCGCGGCGCCGGCGCCGGGCGCGCCCTCGATCACGAGCGCCCGGCGCGCGCCGGGCGCGGCGACGACCACCTCGAGCGCGTCGTCCTCCGGGGCGTCGTCCGGCCCCGCCGCCTCGACGCGCCCGCGCAGGCGCAGGGCCTCGCCCGGCCCGGGGCGGGCGCGAGGAGGAGGGCGCGGAAGGGGGCGTCGGGCGCGGCGGTCCCGCGCGCGACGCCCAGGGGCGCCTCGGGCCGCCGAGCGGCCCGCCCTCGAGGGTGAGCGTCACCTCGACCGCGCGCGCGGCGCGCGCCTCGAGGACGACCGGCACCGGGCCGCCCCCGGCGGGGCGCGCGGCGGCGCCTCGAGGCGCGCCAGGCGGGCCCCCGCGCGGCGGCGGCCCGCCGACGGCCCAGGCGTGGAGGACGACGCCGCGCCGGCGAGGTCGCCGGCGGCGGCCAGCGCCTCGCCGCCGGTGTCGCGCCCGTCGCTCACGAGGACGACCTGCGCCCGCGGGCCGCCCTGCTCGAGCGCGGCGCGCAGGGCGCGCCCGACGTCGCTGCCGCGCGGGTCGGGCGCGCGGGCCAGCGCGGCCTGCAGCGCCGGCGCGGCCTCGGCCCCCGCTCCGGGCGGGACGACGACCACGTCGCGGCCGAACAGGACGAAGCCGACCCGATCACGCCGGGGGTCGAGGTCCTCCCGGGCGGCGCGCGCGGCGGCGAGGACGTCGGCCCGCGCCCGCTCGAGCGAGCGCGACAGGTCGAGCACGAGGACCCGCGTGCGCGCCTCCCCCGCCTCGAGCGTGAGGCCGGCCACCGCGAGCGCGCCGGCGACGGCCGCCAGCCCGCGCAGGGTCCGGCGCCCCACCCCCCAGGGGCCGACGCGGCGCTCGAGGAGCCACACGAGCCCCAACGCCACCCCCCCCGCCCAGGCGCCCAGCGCCGCCCCGGTGATCGTCACGGCCCCAGCCTACCCCGCCTCGCAGGCCGCGGAGCGGCCCGTGGGCGCCCCGCCAGCCCTCCCCTGCCGAGAACCGGCCCCAAGCCCCCGAAAAAAAGGGGGGTGACTTGTCGGAGGGGGTCGCTACATTGTGCCCCACGAGCCGGACGGGCTCGTTTGGACCCTTTCCTGCACGATCAGGACAGATGAGGGAGTGACGAACATGGCGAAGAAGAAGGCTGCCGGTGGGAAGTCGAAGGCCAAGGCGGGCGCTGGCGCGGACCGCACGTACGTCGTCGCCAGCAAGGCGAAGGAGTACCTGAAGAGCAAGGACTGCAACGTCGCCAGCGACGCGCTCACGGGCCTGAACAGCGTCGTGGAGTGGTACCTGCAGCAGGCCGCGTCGCGCGCGAAGGAGAACGGCCGCAAGACCGTTCGTCCGCACGACTTCATGGTCGGCTAGGTCCCTCCGGGATCGCGGTCGGGGCGGCCCTCGCTCGCATGAGCCGGGGCCGCCTCGTCGTGTACACGAAGCGCGCAGGTGGCCCTTGGCAACGCGCCCGGGGCCCGGGTAAATGAGGAGCCCATGGCCTCCAAGGACCTCTACGCGGTGCTGGGCGTCTCGCGGACGGCGAGCGCGGACGAGGTCCGCGCCGAGTACCGCAAGCTGGCGCGCAAGCTGCACCCGGACGTCAACCCGGGCGACAAGCAGGCGGAGGCGCGCTTCAAGGAGGTCAGCGCGGCCTACGCGGTGCTGTCCGACCCGAAGAAGCGCAAGCTCTACGACGAGTTCGGCGACGTCGCGCTGCAGGCGGGCTTCGACGAGCAGAAGGCGGAGCAGCTCCGGCGCATGGGCGGCGTCGGCGGGGCGCCCTTCGACTTCGGCTCGTGGAGCGAGAGCTTCGGCCAGGAGGCCGGCTTCGAGGACATCCTCGGGAGCATCTTCGGCGGCCGGTTCGGCCGCCGCGGGCCGCGCCGCGGCGCCGACGTGCAGGCGGAGCTCGAGCTCGACCTGCCGCTCGCCGTGCGCGGCGGCGCGACGACGGTCGTCCTGCCCGGGCGGGGGCGCGTCGAGGTGAAGGTGCCCGAGGGGGCCGTCGACGGCCAGACGCTGCGCCTGTCGGGCCTCGGCCAGCCGGGCGAGCCCGGCGCGCCGGCGGGCGACCTCTACCTGCGGCTCAAGGTCGCGCCGCACCCGGCGTATCGGCGCGAGGGCGACGACCTGCACGTCGAGGTGCCCGTCACGGTCGCCGAGGCGGTGCGGGGCGGGAAGGTGAGCTTCCCCGGGCCGACGGGCGAGGTGAGCCTCAAGCTCCCGCCGGGCACGCAGGGCGGGCAGAGCTTCCGCCTGCGCGGCCTCGGCGCGCGCGGGCGCGGCGGCGAGAAGGGCAACCTCTACGCGCGCGTCGTGATCGTCCTACCCGACGGCCCGCCCGAGCGGCTCGAGCCGCTGGCGAAGCTGGCCGAGGAGCTCGGCGCGGGCGACCCGCGGGCGAAGCTGAGCTTTTGACCGGGTCATGATCCCGAGCGCCCTGGCCGCTGATCGGACATGGGGACGGGGTCGGGTTCCGCGGTAGCATCGACCGGGATGGTCGGCTCGGCTCGCCTGCACCACTTCCTCGCCGTCTGCGCCGTGCTCCTCGGCCTCGCGCTCTTGCTCGCGGCCGAGCTCGGCCCGCTCGCGCAGGAGCGGCCCGTGGTCGCCGGCGTGGCCGCGTTCGCCGTCGGGATCCCGCCGGTCGTGGCGATGACGCGGCTGACGCAGGTCGGCTGCGGGGCGCTGGTGGTGGCGGTGGGGCTGCACCTGCTCGCGCGCGCGCTGGGGCGGCCGCCGCTCGAGGGGCTGACGCTGTTCGCCGCGCCGGGATGGCTGTTCGTCGGCTGGGAGCTGGCGCTCCGGCCGCTGCTGGCGCGCGCCGAGGAGCGGCGGGCCCTGCTCGCGGTCGACACGGCCACGGTCGGCCACGAGCTGGCGGCGCTGCTCGGCCACGCGTCGCCGCTCGTCCGCGAGC
Source organism: Planctomycetota bacterium (assembly GCA_023954375.1). Lineage (GTDB taxonomy): Bacteria > Planctomycetota > J058 > J058 > J058 > JAMLIC01. Next base: position 38,972 of record JAMLIC010000038.1, on the reverse strand, counting down.
GGGCGGCGCGGCGCCTGGGCGGCGCCTTCCCGCCGGACGTGGCCTTCCCGCTCCTCCACGACGCGTCGACCGCCGCGGCGCCCGACGAGCGCGAGGCCGCCCACCTGGCGCTGCTGGCCCTCGCGCGGCACCCCGACGGCTGGTCGAGGGTGCGCGACCTCCTGCGCGAGCGGGTGCGCGACCCGGCCGACGCGGTCGCGGCCGAGGCGGCCCGGACCCTGGCGCAGCTCGACGCGCAGGGCGACCTCGTCGCCAGCGAGGCGCCGGGCGAGGCCCGGCCGGCCGTGCGCGTCGCCTACGCCGAGGGCCTCCTGCGCGCCACCAGCGCGTCGGACGGGACGGGCAGCCGCCGGTCGCTCGCGGCCACGCTCCTGGCCCACGCGATGTCCGACCCGGCGACCGACGAGGCGCTGCGCGCGCGCGCGCTCGAGGCGATCGACCGCGTCCCGGGGCGCGAGGCGCGCGCCGCCGCCTGCCCGCTCCTCGCGCGCGCGGAGACCACGGCCGAGCTCCTGTGGGTGTTCGTCGACCACGGCCAGCCCGAGGACGCCCCGCTCCTCGCCCGCTGGGTGGCGAGCGACCGCTACGAGGTGTGCAACGCCGCCGTCGAGGCCCTCGAGGCGGTCGTCGACCGCGCCGGCGGTCTCGGTCCGGACCGGCTCGAGACGCTCTCGCGGCTCGAGGAGGGCAAGGCGCGCCTGCGCGCGGTGCATCCGCCGGGGGACAACCCGCTCGCCGACGGGCTGGTCGAGCGGCTGGAGGGGCTCGCCGAGGCGCTCGGGGCCACGACGTGACCGACGCCCGCCGCCGCGCGCTGGAGCGCCGCGTCCGCGCGACGGCCGGCCTGCTGGACGAGGCCGCGCTGCTCCTCGAGCGGGCGCGGTCGGGTGACCTCCCCGCCGAGCGGCTCGCGCTCGCCGCGCTGTGCGGTCATCCCGCCGCGGCGGCCGCGCTCGACGTGGCGCCCGAGGAGGGGCCGCTGCACGGCTGGCCCCTCCGCGCGCTCGCGCGCTTCGACGGCCCGGCGCTCGTCGCGCTCGCCGCCGGGGCGGCAGCCGACCTGAAGGCCCAGGTCGAAGCGCTCCTCGCGACGTCCCCCGGGGCCGACGTCCGGGCCGCGGTGCTGACCGTCGTCACCGTCGAGGAGCTCGTGCGCCGCGGGACGCCGGACCTCACGGGCCGCCTCGAGGCGACGGCGAGCCACGCGGCCGACGAGGTCCAGCGCCTCGTGCTCGAGACCGAGTTCGAGGCGGCCGCCGTGGCGCGGGCCGCCCGGGAGGTCGCCCGGGCGGCCGCGGCGCTGGCCCGGGGTGAGCGGCCGCCGTCCTTCAAGTGGCTCGACTGGAACGAGCGCACCCGCACGGCCTTCCTCGCGCACCTCCTCGGCGCAGGTTAGCGCGCACCCTCGCGTAGAGCGCGGCCGCGGGCCGACCTCGTCGAACCTCGTGCGGCGGCGCACCGGTTCACGTCGCGCGGCGCCCGGGCGCGACCGCCGCCAGGAACGCCTCGCAGGGCAGCGCGTCGAGCACCTCCCCGCCGCGCACCCAGCCGCGGCGGGCGATCCCCACGCCGAAGTCGTCGGGGAAGCAGAAGGCGTCGTCGGGAAGAAGACGTCCGGCAAGAAGGCGTCGTCGGGCAAGAAGAAGGCGTCGTCGTCGCGCAAGAAGTCGACGGAGAAGCGGACCTCGTCGCGGAAGAAGCGCTACTGGTCGACGCCCTCCCCGAGCGCCCACCTGGTCAGCACGGCCGCGACCGCGTCGAGCACCGCCGCGGGCGCGCCGCGCGCTCCCGCGGCGGCGTCGAGCGTCCTCGCCGCAGCGCGGAGGTCGCTCCCTCCCACCGCCGCGGCGCCGGCCGCGAGGCGGCAGGCGTCGAGCGCCGCCCGGGCAGGGTCGTCCTCGTCGCGGTCGTCTTCGCCGGCGTCGCGGCGCGACCGCAGCAGGTCCTCGAGACGGTCTTCGGCCGCGCTGGCCCGGGCGCGCTCCGCCTGGCTCCGGCTGACGAGCCAGCGGCGGGCGGCGTCGAGGCCCTCGACGGCCTCGGGGCGGCGGGCGAGGTCGAGGACGACCTCACCGGCGGCGACGCACGCTCGGGCGCACACCTCGCGGGCGAACCCGAGCGCCGCCCACGAGGTCGTCTGCGCGCGGATGCGGCGGCCCGTCGACGCCTGCGGAGGGTTCAGCGGCGCGACCTCGGCCAGCACGAGGCCCTCGCCCCAGTCCCAGGCGTCGCCCGGCGGCGGGCGGCGGTCGGACAGGCGCTGCGCGGCGGGATGCCCGCAGTAGGCGGCGAGGTCCAGGCGGTCCCGGTCGAGGTCGCCCGCCCGCAGGCGCGCGCGCAGCCAGACCGCGCCGTCGTCGGGGTCGCCGGTCTCGCGCCAGCGGCGCTCGAGGTCGCGCAGGCGGGCGTCGCTCACGCGGCCTCCTTCGGCCCGCCCTGCAGGCCGCGGAGGAGGTCCGCCACGGCGGCCGGGTCGGGGACGGCGTGGAAGAGCGGTCGCCGCTGGCCGTCGACGACCGCCACCACGTCCCCGACCGGGCCGCGCCCGCAGCCGATACCGCGGAGGTCCCGCGCCTTGTGGATCGTCGTCGCGGGGCCGGTGACCACCAGCACGCGGCCCCGGTCGGTGATCCCGTAGCGGCTGCTCACGAGCCCGGCGTACTCCTCGAGGAGGAGCGCGCCGCTCGCGCAGGCGATCGGGAAGGTGACCCCGGCGACCGCGAGGATGACGAGGAGGTCGGGCCACGACGGCGGGCGGCCCGCCGCCACCTGGCGCGCGAGGGTCACCGCCAGCAGGAGCGGCGTGGCGACGAACACGAGGAGGACGGCGGTGCTCAGCCCGGCGTCGGGGTAGAGCATGACCGCGACCGCCCCGCGGGCCCCGAGCCGCGTCCGCTCGCACCACACGAGGCGCTCGCCGGGCTCGAGCGAGGCGGTGAGCGCGTCCTCGCGGTCGCCGGGGTCACGGGCTTCGGGCGCGGCGCGGGGATGCACCCCGCCAGCGTAGCCGCTCAGCGCAGGAGAGCGTCACCAGCCTGATCCTACGACCTGCGCGCGCCGCAACGGCCGGCATCCGCGGCCGCAGCCGTCGATCACCTGAGGAGGGGGCGGAGCATGACGAGCACGTCGTCCGGGGTGCGCGGGCGCTTCTCGGGGTCCTTCTGCAGGAGGCGCTCGATCACCTTCTCGGCGATCAGCGGCACCCCCGGCTGGTAGGTGCTCACGCGCGGCGGCGGGCAGCGGAGGTGCTTCTCCATGACGTGCGCGGCGTTCTTGCCGTCGAAGGGGTACTCGCCCGTGAGCAGGTGGAAGAAGGTGATCCCCAGCGCGTAGAGGTCGTAGCGGATGTCCGGGACGCCCGGGGCGCGGATGTACTCCGGCGCCATGAAGTAGGGCGTACCCAGGACGTCGTCCTGCGAGGTGATCGCGGCCGTGTCGCGGATCTTCACCAGGCCGAAGTCGATCAGCTTCACCTCGCCCGTCGCCGTGACGATCACGTTCTCGGGCTTCACGTCGCGGTGGACGAGCCCGAGCGAGTCGAGGGCCGCCAGCGCCCGGCAGATCCCGGCCACGTAGCGCGCCGCCTTCTTCGTCGGCAGCGGCGCCTCCTTGTCGGCCAGGTCCTTGAGCGTGCGGCCCGCGACGAGCTCCATGGTGAAGTAGTAGCGGCCCTGGAAGGCGCCGACCTCGTAGAAGCGCACGATGTTCGGGTGGTTCAGCCGCGCGATCGCCGTCGACTCGCGGAAGAAGCGGGCCACCGCCTCGGCGTTGTCGTGCATGTCGCGCGGCAGGACCTTGAGCGCGACCTCGCGCTCGAGCGCCAGGTCCCAGGCCCGGTAGACGACGCCGTAGCCGCCCTTGCCCAGCGTCCCGCGCACCTCGTAGCGGCCGAGGTTCGCCTGGACCGGGCCGTCCTCCTCCTCGTCGTCGTCGAAGGCGCCGCTGAGGATCCGGCCGTCGTCCGAGATCGCGATCGGGTCGAGGGCCGGGTCGAGCCCCCACAGGCCCAGCCGCTGCACGAGCACGCGCTCCACCTTGGCCTTGAGCGCGCGCGCGTCGAGCGGCAGCGGCAGGTAGTCGTCGGCGCCGGCGTCGAAGCAGGCGATCACCCGCTCCTCCTCGCCGGGCGCGAGGAGGACGAGCACCGCCGGCGCGCGCGTGCGCAGGGTGACCGTCGACTCGGCCGAGCGCCGCTTCTCCAGCCGCGCCGCCGGGCCGAGGACGTCGACCGGGTCGAAGAGCGACGCCATGTCGATCACGATCAGGTCCGGCGACGACTCGCGCAGCGCGGCCGCCTGGGCGCGGTCGGGGCGCGCGCAGGCCACGATGTCGTGCTCCCGGTCGAGGGCCTGGACGGCGTGGGTCCGGGTGTCGGGGTCGTCCGAGATGACGACGATGCGGGCCATGGGTCCTCCCCCTCCTGTTTCGGCCAGGCGGGGGCGTGACTTGAGCCCGCCGGGATCGGGCTCACGTCGCGGCGGCCGGCCCGCCGGGTCGCGGCTACCATGGCCCGCCATGCGCACGTGCACGCTCCTCGCCGCGGCCCTCCTGGCCCTCGCCGGCGGCGCGTCGGCCCAGGACGCCGCCCCCGTCAGCTCCCGCGACGCGCTCCTCGGGCGGGCCCGCGCCTTCGACGAGGACGACCGCCGCTTCAACCTCCTGCGCCTCGACCTCGCGCGGGCGCAGGAGCGGCTGCAGCTCGCCCACGAGGCGGTGGCCGGGTTCGCCCGCGGCAAGTCGCCGGCCGACCTGAAGAAGGACCCGGCCCTGCGCAAGGAGGCCGAGCGCCTGGCGCTCGAGGCCCAGGCGGCGCAGGAGGCCTACGAGGCGCTGGGCACGGGGGCCGGCCGGGCGCGCTACGTGTCGTTGCGGCAGCGCCTCGAGCAGGCGCTCGCGCCGCTCCTGCGCGACCTCGAGGCCGCGATCGCCGCCGAGGACGACCCCGTCCTCAGGCTCGCGCGCGGCGAGCTCCTCGTGGGCAAGGGGCGCTTCGAGGACGCCCGGTCCGACGCGGAGGCCGCGATCCGCGCCCGCCCCGACGACCCGCGCGCCCTGGCGCTGCTCGCCATGTGCCTCGTCACCGAGAACCGCTTCGACGAGGCCGAGGCGCTGCTGGCGCGCGCCTGCGAGCTCGAGCCGACCGACGAGCGGCGCGGCTACCACGCGATCGCGCTCTACTGCCTGAACCGCTTCGCCGAGGCGCGCCTCGCGCGCGACCGGATCGCCTCGCCGAAGGGGCTCTCGGCCGCCCTGCAGATGCGCAGCGCGTGGTGGCTCACCGACGGCGAGCTCGACCGCGCGCAGGCCGCCTGGGCGCGCGAGGAGGCGCTGCGCCGCGAGGAGGCCGCGCGCGACGACCTGCCGCGGGTCGAGCTCGTGACGTCGCGCGGCGCGATCACGCTCGAGCTGTTCGAGGACCAGGTCCCCAACGCCGTGGCCGGGCTGCTCGAGCTCGTCGACGCGGGCTTCTACGACGGGCTGCCCTTCAGCCGCGTCGTCCCGAACCTCCTCGCGCAGACCGGCGACCCGGCCACGCGCCCCGGCGCGCCGCCGGGCGCGCGCCACGACCCGGGGTGGCGCCTCGAGGACGACCCGGGCGCCCGCGACCCGGCGAAGCACCGGGCCCACCTGCGGGGGACGGTCTCGCTCGTGTGCGAGGACGCGCCCCACACCGCGGGCAGCCAGCTGTTCATCACGCTCATGCCGGCGGCCACGTTCGACGAGCACCACCTCCCGGTCGGGCGCCTGATCGACGGCCAGGCGGTCGCCGACCGCCTGCGCGAGGGGGACCTCGTCGAGCGCGCCCGCGTCCTGCGCAGGCGAGACCACCCCTACGAGGCGCGCCGGGCCGGCGCCCCGCGCTGACCCGGCCCGGAGCGACCGCCGTCCGTCAGCCCGGCCCGCCGCGGTCCGCCCGCAGGGCCTCGAGCTGGCGCAGGAGCTCCTCGTAGGCGTCGGAGACCTCGTCGAAGGCGACCTCGAGCTCCTGGTGCTGCCGCGCCTGGCGGTCGAGCGTCTCGCTCAGCTCGCGCATGACGCGGCGGGCGGCGGCCAGCTCGCGCTCGGCGGCCGCGGCGCGGGCCTCGGCGGCCGGTAGGGCCTCGTCGCGCGCGGCCGCGAGCTCCTCGCCCTGCTCGCGCAGGGCGGCCTCGAGCTCGCCCGCGCGCCGCTCGAGCGGGGCGCGCTGCTCGACGAGCTGCTGGCGCTCGGCCTGGAGCCGGTCGGCGCGCTGCCGCTCGGCGGTCAGCCAGGCCCGCCCCGCCTCGACGGCCTTGCGCTCGGTGGCGCAGGCCGCCTGCGCCTCGTCGAGCTGGCGGCGCAGGACCGCCAGCTCCTCGACCGCGCGCAGGTCGCGCTCCTGGCGCTCGGCCGCGTCGCGCTCCATGCGGTGCGCCTGGGCCGTCGCCTCGTCGAGCAGCTCCTGCGCGCGCGCCCGCTCCTCGGCCAGGGCGCGCTCCAGCGCCCGCGCCTGGCCCTCGTGCGCGGCGCTCGCGCGCAGGAGGCCGCGCTCGCGCTCGGCGAAGGCGGCCCGCTGGTCGCGCAGGTCGCGCTCTCGCTGGGCGAGGAGCTCCTGCGCGCCGGCGAGCTGCTCGTCCCGGGCCTGGAGCGCCGCGCGCAGCTCGGCCAGCGCCGTCTCGAGGTCGCCGCGGACCTGGGTGAGCTCCCCGGCCGTGCGGGAGGTCTCCTCGGCCGCGGCCTCGACGGCGGCGAGCTTGCCCCGGACCTCGGCCGCCTCCGCCTGGGCGGCGTCGAGGCTCTGGCGCAGCCCTCCGCGCGCCCCGGCTCATCGTCACGCGCACCCGCCGCCAGGCTATCGCCGCGGCCGCCGGGCGCCCCCGGGTAAGGGGAAGTTCAGGCCCCTCCCGACCGGGCGTCCCCCATGCCAGGCCCAGGCGCCCCCTCAGGCGCCGGCGGCGTCGTCGTCGTGCGGCACGAGGGCGGCCTCCTGCTCGCGTCCCTGCAACTCGCGCGGCAGAGGGAGCTTGACGTGCACGCTCACTCGCCCGGCGCGTCGTCGTCGTCCGGTCCGAGGCCCATCTCGCTCAGCTCCTGCTGCAGGAGCGCGGCGTCGCGCTCCCGCTCCACGAGCGCCGGCGGGAGCGGGAGCTTGACGTTGACGAGGTCGAGCGCCGCGGGCGGGGCGCCCCCTCCGTCGCTCGAGGCGGGCGCCCCGCCGGGGTGAGCGTCCGCCGCGATCGACGCCCCGGAGGGAGCGTCGGCGGGGGCGGGGCCGGGAGGCCGCGCGGCCGGCGCCGTCCGCGTGGCGGCGCTCCACGCGACGAGCGCCACGCACACGGCGAGGACGAGGGCGGCCCAGCGCAAGGGCGTCATGCGGGGCTCCTACAGGCCGAAGGCCGTCTTGGCGTCGGACCGCGTGAGCCGGAAGACGTGCCCGCTCACCTGCTCGGTGCCCAGCTCGTGCCAGTTCTTGAACGTCGGCTGCTCGACCGTCGGGAACGCGGGCGGGGGGTTCTCCATGAAGCCGGTGTCGTAGATGTAGTTGCGGAACGACCAGTGACCCGACATGGGCATGGTGCCGGTCGTGATCATCGTGCCGAGCATGTAGAGGTTCCGCTTCCCGGTCGCCCCGTCCGAGGTGACGGTCCCGTTCGACGAGAAGAAGGCCCCGTGGTACTCGGCGTTGCTCGCGATCCCGTCCGTCCTCACGACGATGTTGTTGAGCGCGACCAGCCCGAGGCTCGGGTCGAACGAGATGCCGCCGACCTGGGGGGCCGTCCACCCGTCGGTCTTGCGGTAGTCGAAGGCGCTGCCGCGCCAGTCGGCCGTGCTCGTCCACTCGTTCTGGCCCGGGTTGAACGTCGACGGGCTCCCGTTCTCGTAGAGCGTGTACTGCGGGTCCCCCGCCGTGTTGACGTAGCGGATCGGGTCCGTGACGAAGATCCTGTCCGTGGCGGCGACGGTCAGCCGCGAGGCGAAGTTGCCCTCGTTGTAGGCGTCGCCGCGGACGAAGATCGTCCCGTTGTGGGGGATCTGCTCGTCGGTGCGCGCCCACGTCCGCCACGTCCCCGAGATCCGCACGCGGACGGTGACGTCCATGACGTCCCCCTTCCACGTCAGGTGGACCTCGGTGGGGTTCCCGCTCGAGGGCATGTGCCCCGTCGCCGCGTGGAACGCGGCGCGGAAGGCCGCGTCGGTGGTGTCGAACACCATCGCCCCGCCGGGCGCCTCCTGGGTGAGGGCGGCGAGCTGCTCCTCCGAGGGCATGGTGATCTGCGGCACGCCCGTGGCGCTCTCCTTGAGCACCGTCGGCCCGCCGGAGATCGTCCCGTGCGCGGAGACGTTCTCGTGGAACACGACCGTGCTGTTCGCCGCCGAGATGTTGGCGTTCGAGTGCACCTCGCCGAAGTAGTGGGCCCCGGCCCCGATGCTCAGGTTGTTCTGGCTGACGAAGCGGGCGTACTTGGCGAAGGAGCTGGTGGTGCGCATGGTCTGCGCCAGCGAGATGGCGCGGACCGCCCCGTCCGGGTCGGCCGACTCCGCCCGCGAGACGACCAGGAACCAGCTCGAGTAGGGGTTCTGGAGCGGGCTGAGGCGGACCACGAACACGCGCACCGTCGCCGACCCGCGGGGGCCGCCGGGGTGCACGAAGTGGCGCTGGCCGTCCTCCCACAGGACCGCCGTCATGGCGTCCGGATCGGTCGAGGCGACGTCGCGCAGCCAGTTCTCGTCGGTCACACGGTTCGTGTGGCGGGCCACCATGAAGCGCGCCCGCGCCAGGCCCGCCTCGGCGGCGTAGGTCCTGACCAGCGCCGAGCTCGCGTGCGCCTCGGCGGTGGTGCGCGACGCGCCCAGCTGCACGAGGACCACGACGAGCGGCGTCAGGACCGCGAGCATGATGACGACGAGGATGAGGGCGCTGCCCTCCTCCCGGCGCCGTCGACCTCCGCGCTGCAGGTGCATGGCTCCTCCTCTTCTCAGTTCCTGTTCCGCGCCAGGATCCCCGTCTCGAAGCTCGCGACGACGGTGAAGCCCGCCCCCTGGTTGATCGAGCTCGTGCGCACCCGGTCGAGCAGCGTCAGCTTGAGCTGCAGCGGCTGACCCCCGAGGAGCTGCCCGGTGACGTAGTTGGGCGACTCCAGCTGCGCCACGTCATGGACGAGCACCCGGCTGGTCTGCCCGGCGCCGACCGCGCCCGCGCGGTCGAAGGTGGTGCCGTTCGTGAGCGTGATCGTCGTGGCGCTCACCGCGCTGATCCGGATCGGGTTCGCGCCGGAGAAGGGGAGGCCGGTCCCGAACTGCACGTACTCGCGGACCGTGCCCGCGTGGTAGCCGACCACGGCGACCCCCTGCCAGCGCGGCTCCGAGAGCACCGCCCCGCCCTGGTGGAAGGCGAACAGGCCGTCCGGCCCGCGCGGCACGGGGAAGCAGAGGAACACCTGCGTCGCCGGGATCGTCGCCCCGCTCTCGAACGTGATCGTCCCCCCGGGGGGGTCGGTCGTCCGGAACGGGCACACCTGGTCGGCGGTCGACTCGCGCACCAGGGTGGAGAGGGTCGCCAGCGCGAGCTGCGCCTTCGCCTGGACGTGCGCCTTGTGCCCGCTGATCGCGGAGAACTGGGCGGCGTGGCTGGTGAGGGAGAAGGCCATGAGGACCAGCACCGCCAGGACGGCCATGGCGACCATGACCTCGAGGAGCGACAGGCCCGCGCGGGCGCCGTGGGTCGTCGTCTTCATCGCGTCCTCACCACGCTGAGCACGGCGAGCTGCCGGCCGCTGTCGGGGTCCCGGACCTCGGCGGTGACCAGGTAGGCCCGCGCCGTGCTCGCGTCCCAGCCCAGGTCGGTCGTGGTGATCGTGCCCACGGCCCGGCTCGCGGTGACGCCCTCGACCGTGAACGTGGTCCCGTGGTAGGTCAGGACCTCGTCGACGCTCCGGCTGCCGAGGAACTCGATCGTGCTCTGGGCCGCGGCGTGGGCGACGGCGCGGTCGTTCCCCTCGTTGATCTGCTGGTTGGTCAGGGCCGAGAGCGCCACGAGGCCCATGAGGACGATCACGAGCAGCGACAGGGCGACCGTCACCTCGATCAGCGACAGGCCGGCCTGCGGCGCGCGCGCGCGCGCGTCGAGCCTGGTCATTGCGGCACCTCCTCCGTGCGCTCCTCCCACCACCGGCGCCACGCCGCGGCCTCCCGGCCCGGGGACGCGCGCGTCAGCCGCTCGAGCGAGGCCTGCGCGTGCCGCGCCAGGCGCGGGTCGCCGTCCTCCAGCGCGGCGATCAGCGCCCGGACCGCTCGGTCCTGGGCCCACGGGCCCGCGCGGCCGAGCGCGGCCGCGGCGGTGGCCCGCGCCCACGGCTCGCCGCCCGCGAGCGCCTCGAGGAGCTGCTCGAGCTCGTCGCGCCCGGTGGGCGCGGCGAGGCGGCGGGAGAGCGCGGCGAGCGCCAGCGGGTCGCCGGCCCGGGCGAGGCGCCGGACGCAGGCGTGCGCGGCGTCGTCCTCGATCCGGGCCAGGCCGGCCAGCACGGCCGCGCGGACCTCCGGCGGGGCGTCGGAGGCGTAGAGGCCCTCGAGCGCGGCCAGGCAGGCCGTCGCGCCGAACGCCGCGTGGAGGCGGCCCAGGGTGGTCGCGACCTCCTTGCTCGGCCGGATGCGGAAGGCGTCGACGAGGAGCGTCAGGCGGTCCTGATGGTCGATGGCGACGAACGCGTCGCTGGCCGCCGCCGCGACGGCGGCGTCGGGGCCGGCGAGCAGGTCGCAGAGCGGCCGCAGCGCGCGCGGGTCGCCGATCCGTCCGAGCGCGAGGCAGATCGCGCCCGCCCGCGCCCGCGCCCGCTCGGCGGCGTCGGCCCCCTCGTCGCGTCGCCCGAGCGTGTCGACGTCCAGGCGCAGGAGATCGACGAGGGCCGGGACGAGCGCCGCGTCGCCTCGCCCCAGCGCGCCGGCGGCGCCCCGCGGGTCGCCCGGCGCCGCGGCCAGGAAGCGCTCGAGGCGCTCGGCGGTGCGCCGGGGCTGGGCGGCGGCCGGCCCCCCGAGGCCCACGAGCAGGAGCGCGGGCAGCAGCCACCTCGATCGCGTCGTCGTCTGTGTGAGCATGTCCCTCACCTCGCGCGGGGCTGGGTACCCCCCCGATGCACCGCCGCAGGGGGGGGCGCGCGGCCTCTCCTTTACGCGAGGGGCGGACCGAAGGAACGCCGCGTGGCTTACGGGACCCGAACGTGTCCGCTCGACCGGACACTGTCCGGGAAACCAGACGACGGCGGCGTCAACCCGCGGGGACGTCCCGCGACCGGCCTCCCAGGCCGCCCCGAGCCGCATGAGGGATCGCCCCATGGGGCGATCGGGCATGTACCCAGGTCAGCGGGCGAGGAGCGCCAGGTAGCCGCCGTCGCCGCCGCCGGGCGAGGGCAGGACCAGCTCCTCGCGCTCGAGCCGCAGCCCGGGCTGCGCGCGCACGAGCGCCTCGCCCTCCTCGGGCTCGATCGAGCACACCGAGTAGACGATCCGCCCGCCCGGGCGGACGAGCGCGGCGGCCGTGGCGAGGATCGCCGCCTGGTCGCGGGCGAGGCGCCGCTGCGAGGCGACGTCGTAGCGCCAGCGGGCCTCGGGGCGGCGGCGCAGGACGCCCGTGTTGGAGCAGGGCGCGTCGACGAGGACGGCGTCGAACGGGCCCAGGTCGGCCAGGGCGCCCGTGTGGCGGCCGTCGTGCACGCGCGTCGTGATCGAGGTCAGCCCCAGGCGCGCGGCCCCCTGCGCGACCTTCCGCAGGCGCGCCGGCGAGCGGTCGCACGCCAGGAGCGGCGCCTGGTCGCGGGCCCGCTCGGCGAGCGCCGCCGTCTTCGTGCCCGGGGCCGCGCACAGGTCGAGCACGCGCTCGCCCGGGCGCGGGTCGAGGAGCGGCGCGGCGCGCTGCGCGGTGAGGTCCTGGATCGACAGCTCGCCCCGGCGCCACGGGCCCGTGCGGCGGAAGCTCCCCTTGCCGGCCTCGAGGCGCAGGGCGTGCCCGAGGTCCATGGGGGTGGCCTCGACCCCCTCGGCGGCGAGGGCGGCGAGCACCTGCTCGCGCGTGGCGCGCAGCGGCTGGACGCGGGCGAAGAGCGGCGGCGGGTCGTTGGCCGCCCGGCACAGCTCGGCCGCCGTCGCCTCGCCGTGGCGCGCGATCCAGGCCGCGACCAGGTCGTCGGGCAGGCTGTGGAGCACCCCGAGCCGGCCGGCGAGGTTGCGGTGAGCGGCGCCGAGGAGCGGCTTCACGAGCCGCAGGGCGCGCGTGCGCGACACGGGCAGCGTCGCGTCGTCGCCGTCCTCGAGGCGCGCCGGGTCGGGCGGCAGGTCGACCTCGCCCGCGACCGCGGCCGACACCTCGGACAGCGCGCGCCGCAGGTGCTCCTGGGCCTTGCGGCCCTGCGCGAGCGGCGCGAGGTCGGCCAGGACCGCGGTGAGCGGCTCGCGGCCGAAGAGCAGGCGGAACGCCCCCAGCTCGAGCGCCGCGACGTGGCGCGGGTCGCGCCCCTTCGTCGCGCGGCGGGCCACGGCGCCGATCAGCGTGTGCAGCGAGCGGCGGTGGCGCAGGACGCCGTGGACCCAGGCCGTCAGCCGCGCCCGGCCGCCGCCCGGCGCGCCGCCCTCCTTGAGCGCGGCGCCGATCGCCGCCGGCCGCCCTCTCCGGTCGCGCGCGGCGAGGAGGCCCTGCGCGCGGCGCAGGAGCTCTTGGTCGGCGCCGCTCACCGGCGCCGCGGCTTCTTCTTCTTCGGCCGCCGGTCGCGCGCGGGCTTCGTCGGGCGCGCCCCCTCGCCCCCGGTCGCCGCCTGCTCCTCCTCCGCGTCCTCGGTCGTCCGCGCGGGGCGGCGGCGCGGCGGGCGCTCCGCGTCGCGCGCCTGCGCCCCGAAGAGCCGCAGGAGGACGAGGGTCGCGTAGGCGCCCGGCGGCAGGCGGAACGACAGCCGCACCTTGAGCCTCCCCGGGCGCCGGTCGTCGGGCTCGGCCGGTCGGACGTCGAGGCCCTCGGGCCAGACGCGCAGCGGGCGCTCGTGGTGCTTGAAGAAGCACCCCGCGATCCCCTCGATCCTGAACCGCTCGCGCGTGAGCCCCTCCTCGGCCAGGGCCGCGTCGACGGCCGCGCGGACGTCGGGGTCGGCGGGCTCGACCGTGTGGTCGAGGAGCGGGAACGTCTCGACGAGCGCCGGGAGGTCCTGGTCGGCCGGCGCGTCCGGCCACACGAGGTCGCCGCCCACGTAGCGCGTGCGCGACAGCGCGCGCGCCGGCAGCCGGCGCCCGAGATAGAGGGCGACGCTCCGGTTCCAGACGAGCGACTGGTAGGCGAACACGTGGATCGCTCGCTCCTTCGCCGGGAGCCGCTGCAGGGCGCCCGCGAAGTCGCCGGGCCGCCGGCGCAGGTGCTGGATCATCGCCGCGCCCTTGCGCGTGCCCCACTTCTTGCAGAGCAACTCCCAGTCGCCCCACGCCTTGGTCACCAGGACCTTGAACTTCTTCTCCGGCAGGGGGTCGCGCTTGCCGGGCGTGGCGATCAGGGCGCGCACGACCGCCTCGTGGTCGCCGCGGACGAGGTCGCGCCCCGGCAGCCCCTGCCCGGCGACCAGCGAGCCGAAGCGCTGGTCGTCGAAGTAGTTGACGAGCCCGTGCCGGGCGAGGCGCGCCCGGCGCTCGCGGAGCAGGGCCACCTCGTCCTCGCCGAGGTCGCGCACGACGATCGTGAAGGCGTTGCCGCGCAGGTGCTCGGGACCCAGGGGCTTCTTCGCCCGGCCGAGGTAGCGGTAGCGGATCCCCGGGATCCGGCCGTCGAGGCGCCCGCCCTCGATCGAGATGAGCTGGGTCGTGACGCCCTGCCGGTCCTTGAGGCCGACGTAGGCGACCTTCGGGAGCCCGACGCCGGCGCGCGCGGCGAGGACGCGGATCGCCTCGAAGGTGTCGAGCTTGCGCTTGGTGACCTCGTAGACCGAGATCGAGCCGCGCTCGGCGGGCTGCCAGTCGGTCAGCTCCTCGACGATGAAGTCCTCGGGGACCAGCTTGACGAGCATAAGGAGGGAGCCGCCTCACGACCTCGGGCGGCGATCGTATCAACGCCCACCCCCTCCCGGTCCCCGGGCCGGCCCGGCGGATGACGTTCGTGTGACGGTCGGGGCCGGCGGCGCCGTAAGCTCACCCCCCTTCGAGGAACCGAGCCTGGAGCCTCGACACCGAAACCTGCTGCCCGCGGGCGCGTTCCCGTGGAAACACCACCTCCGACACAGGAGACCGCCTCATGACCCGACTCTCCCTCGCCCTCGCGGCCGCGCTGGCCATGACCACCCCCACGCTGGCCCAGGACACCCCCCCGCCCCAGGGCGAGGGCGAGCGCGGCCGCCGCGAGCGCGGCCAGGGCGGCGAGCGCGGCCAGGGCCGCGGCGGCTTCGGCGGCGGCATGGGCGGCATGGGGCTGCCCCTCGAGCAGCTCCAGCGCGAGCTGGGTTTGACCCCGGAGCAGGTCAAGGAGGTCGAGGCGATCAACCAGGAGCTGCGCGAGAAGGGCCGCACCCTCATGCGCGAGGCCTTCCAGTCGGGCAACCCCGGCGCCGTGCGCGAGCAGATCCAGAAGATGTTCGAGGAGGGCTTCGAGCGGCTCGAGGGCACCCTGGACGCCGAGCAGAAGGAGAAGGTCAAGGCGGTGCGCGCGCAGATGGCCGAGCGCATGCAGAACATGCAGGGCCGCATGCGCGAGGGCGGCGCCGCCCGCGGCCGCGGCGGCGAGGGCGGGCCCATGGGCCGCGGCAACACCCGCCAGCGGCTCAAGGACGAGGCGCTGCGCGCGCTCGCCCTGACTGACGAGGAGCTGGCCGTCGTCGGGCCGCTGCTCGACACGTGCCTCGAGACCCGCGAGCTCCTCATGGCCGAGGGCGAGACGCGCCGCCAGAGCTTCCTGCAGAAGGCGCGTGAGACGACCGACGCCGAGGCGCTCGGCAAGCTCCTCGACCAGTTCCGCGTCTCCCGCGAGCAGGACAAGGCCACGGTGAAGCAGGCCATGGACCAGCTGCGCGAGGTGCTGACGGTCGAGCAGGAGGCCAAGCTCGTCGGGCTGGGCGTTCTGGACTGACGGGCTCGACGCCTAAGGGCTGCGCCCCTGGGTCAGGAAGGACGTAGGGGCGCAGCCTGCTGCACCCCGGGGGTCAGGACGCGCGGCCCAGCGAGAGCGGGCGCTGCATGCAGGCTGCGCCCCCGCGGGCCGGCCGGCCGTGGGTGCCAGGGGTTGGACCTCACCGAGGGGGGCGCAAGGCGCCCCCCTCGCGCCGCATCCGGCGCCCACGGTGGACTCCACGGGCCTCCTTGCAGTCATCTGTCTGTCCACGGGAGCGTTCGGCTTGGCGAGGCTTGGCGAGATCCTCATCGCGCGCGGGGCGGTCACGGCCGACGACGTGGCCCAGGCCCTGTCCGCGCGCCAGCCGGGCGAGCGCCTGGGCGAGGCGCTCGTGCGCCTGGGCGTGGCCACGCCGCGCGACGTGGCCCGGGCGCTGGCCGAGCAGACCGGGCTGCGCCTCGCCGACCTGCGCGCCGAGCCGCCCGAGAAGGCGGCGCTCGAGGCGGTGCCCACGCGCGTCGTGTTCAAGTCGCGCGTCGTGCCGCTGGCGCGCGACGGCGCGCGCCTGCGCGTGGCCACCGCCGACCCCTTCTGCATGGCGGAGCTCGACGAGCTGCGCCTGATCACGGGGCTCGACATCGAGCCCTGGCTCGCGCCGCAGGACGAGCTCGACGAGGCGATCCACCGCCTCTACGGCGTCGGCGCCGACGCGCTCGACCGCGCCGTCGACGAGGGCGTGCGCGCGATCAGCGACGACGACGCCGAGGGCGACCTCGACGCGCAGGACGACGCGGCGCTCATCCAGTTCGTCAACCGCCTGCTCCTCGACGCGCTCCAGGCGCGCGCGTCGGACATCCACATCGAGCCGACGCAGCACGAGCTCAAGGTCCGCTACCGCGTCGACGGCGTGCTCGTCCCGGCGACGCTGCCCCGCGAGCTGAAGCGCTTCCAGCTGGCGATCGTCTCGCGCCTCAAGATCATGGCGAACCTGGACATCGCCGAGAAGCGCCTGCCGCAGGACGGCCGCATCCGGCTCAAGCTCCAGGGGAGGGAGTTCGACGTCCGCGTGTCGCTCATCCCCATGATCCACGGCGAGGGCGTGGCGCTGCGCATCCTCGACCAGGGCGGCGGCGCCGCCCTGAGCCTGGAGCAGGTGGGGCTGTCGAAGGCGCACGCCGACACCATGCGCAAGATGCTCGACGCGCCGCACGGGATCGTCCTCGTCACCGGGCCCACGGGCAGCGGCAAGTCGACGACGCTCTACGCCGGCCTGCGCGAGCTCGACCGCGAGGCGCTCAAGGTGATCACGGTCGAGGACCCGGTCGAGTACCGCCTCGACGGCGTGAGCCAGATCCAGGTCCGCGACAAGATCGGCCTGAGCTTCGCGCGCGGCCTGCGGAGCATCCTCCGCCACGACCCCGACGTGATCATGATCGGCGAGATCCGCGACCAGGAGACGGCCGAGATCTCCGTCCAGTCGGCGCTCACCGGCCACCTGGTGCTGTCGACCCTCCACACGAACGACGCCGCCGGCGCGATCCCGCGCCTGGTCGACATGGGCGTCGAGCCCTACCTGGTCGCGGCCACGATCGAGGGGCTGCAGGCGCAGCGCCTCCTGCGGCGCAACTGCCCCGAGTGCGTGGTCGAGGGGCCGCCGAACGAGCTCGACCAGGCGGCGCTCGTCGACCTGAAGATGAAGCTCGACCGGGTCCGCCGCGGCAAGGGCTGCGAGGCCTGCCAGGGGCGCGGCTACCTGGGCCGCACGGGCGTGTTCGAGGTGATCCCCGTCGACGACGGGCTGCGCGAGCTCACCACCCAGGGCGCCAGCGCCGTGCGCCTGCGCCACTACGCGCGCGAGCAGGGCCACGGCTCGCTCCGCGACGACGCCAAGCGCCTCGTGCGCGAGGGCGTGACGACCCCCGACGAGGTGTCGCGGGTCACGCGGGACGACTGATGGCGACCTGGGTCTACACGGCGCGGCGCATGGACGGCTCGAGCGTCACCGGCACGCTCGCCGCCGACAGCGAGCGGGCGGCGATCGGCGCCCTCGACCGGCTGGGCCTCTTCCCCGTGGCGCTCGCGCCCGAGAAGGGCGGCCCGACCAAGGGCGCGACCACCCGCCTGAACGGCCCGGCCCCCGCGAAGGGCGCCACGACCCGCCTGAACGGGCCCGCCCCCGCCCCGAAGGGCGCCACGACCCGGCTCGGCGGGCCGGTGACGACGGCCCCGGACGCCCCGGCCGCGGCGCAGGCCGCGCCGCAGGGCGCGGCGAGCCCCGCCGTCGACGCGGCGCGCCGCTCGTGGCAGGCGCTCTTCCGCCGGCGGATCGGCGCCGAGACGGCGGCGCGCTTCGCGCGCGAGCTGGCCGACCTGGTCAAGGCCGGCGTCCCGATCCTGCGCGCGCTCGACGCGGTCTCGCAGGAGCAGGGCGACGACGCGCGCGCCGTGTGGGGCGCCAAGGACACCGCCGACGACCAGCGGGCGCGCGCCGTGCTGCGCGAGGTGCGCCGCGAGGTGTCGCAGGGCGCGCCGCTCCACCAGGTGCTCGCGGCCTACCCCGAGCTCTTCGGCTCGACCGCCGTGTCGCTCATCCGCGCCGGCGAGGCGGGCGGCTTCCTCGACCAGGCGCTCCTGCGCGTGGCGACCTTCGGCGACCGGGAGGTGGCCCTCCAGCGGCGGGTCAAGGGCGCGCTCGCCTACCCGGTGCTCCTCTCGCTCCTCTCCGCCGCCGCCGTGATCTTCCTCCTCACCTGGGTCGTGCCCCGCTTCTCGGTGATCTACGAGGACCTGGGCGGCGCGCTCCCCTGGCCCACGCGCGTCCTCATGGCCGCGGGCGACGCCCTGAGCAACCACTGGTACGTCGGCCTGGGGCTCCTCGTCGCGGGCGGCATCGGCATGGGCCGCTGGCTCTCGACCGAGCAGGGGCAGCGCACGTTCGACGCGGCGCTCCTGCGCATCCCGCTCCTGCGCAACGTCATCGGCCACGCCTGCGTGGCCCGCTTCTGCCGCACGCTCGGCACGCTCCTGGCCAGCGGCGTCTCGATCCTCCAGGCGCTGGAGATCGCGCAGGCGGCCGCCGGCAACAAGGACTTCGCGGCGCGCCTCTCCGACACGCTCGCGTCCCTCCGCGAGGGCGCCGGCCTGGCGCACCCGCTGCGCGAGACGCGCCTCTTCCCCCCCCAGGTGCTCGAGATGGTCGAGGTCGGCCAGGAGACGGGAACGCTCACGGACGTCCTCGAGCGCGCCGGCGAGCGCTCCGACGAGGAGGTCGACCACGCCCTGCGCACGTTCGTGGCCATCCTCGAGCCGGCCATGGTCGTGGGCGTGGCGGGCGTCGTCTTCTTCGTGGTCGTGGCCGCGCTCCTGCCGATCTTCACCCTCAACACCCTCGTCCAGTGACCACAGGAGGTCGTGCTCCCATGCTCCAGCCCACCCGGCGCCGCGCGCGGCGCGGCTTCACGCTCATCGAGCTGCTCCTGGTGATGGTCATCATCGCCGTGCTGGCCGCCGTCGTGCTGCCCAACCTGGTGGGCCGCGGCGAGCAGGCGCGCATCGACTCGACGAAGGCGCAGATCTCGATCTTCGCCAACGCGCTCTCGGTCTACGAGATCGACAACGGCGCCTACCCGAGCACGGCCCAGGGGCTGCAGGCGCTGCGGTCGAAGCCGAGCGGGGCGCCGGAGCCGCGCAACTGGAAGCGGCCGTACCTGGAGAAGGACATCCCGCTCGACCCCTGGGGCAACGCCTTCGTCTACCGCTCGCCCGGCACCCGCAACACCGACGGCTACGACGTGCTCTCGCTCGGCCCCGACGGTCGCGAGGGGACCGAGGACGACATCGGCAACTGGTAGGCGGACGTGGCGGGTCGACGCGGGTTCACGCTCATCGAGCTCCTGGCGGTGATGGCGATCGTCGCCGCCCTGGGGCTCCTCGTCCTGCCGCGGCTGGCCGGGTCGCGCGCGCGCGACCGCGTGCTCGCCCAGGCGCGCCACGTGGCCACGCTCACGCAGGCCGCGCGCGCCCGCGCCGCGGGCGAGGGGCGGGCGTACCTGCTCGTCGTCGACCCGGTGAAGGGCGAGGCCCGGCTCCTGCGCCGGCGAGACCCGCTGGCCGCCGCCACCGACCCCGACGACCCCGAGCGCGAGCCGGCCGACGCGGCCGCGTCGTGGTCGCGCCCGGTCCCCTTCCCCGACGGCGTGCGCGTGTTCGCGGCCGAGCGCCTGGCCGAGCCGGTGGCCACGGGGGAGCCGCTGGTCGTCGTCTTCCACCCGGGCGGCGAGGCGGACGCGGCGCGGGTCGTGTTCGAGAGCGCCCAGGGCGACCTCGTGACCGTGACGATCGAGCCGGCGACCGGCCGGACGACGATCGTGGAGGGGGAGGTCGAGTGACTGGTGTGCTCGACGGCTGCGGCCGCGGATGCACGTGTGGCCCGCTCGATCCGGTTCGCGGGCTGAGACGTCGTGCTTCGCACGACGGGGCGGGCGGCGCGCGCGGCTCGAAGTATGTCGATACGTCGTCGCCCGCGCGCGCGCCGCCTCGCCTCGGCCTCCGCGGCCTCGCCTCTCGTGCTGCTCCGATCGAAGGCCGGTCACCAACGCCGTGCGAGCGGGGTGCATCTCTTCACGTGCTCCGAGCCGCCGCGGCCTCACCCTCGTCGAGGTGCTCATCGCCGTCGTCATCGCCGGCGGCGCCCTGGCGCTCGCCGCGGCCGGCGTGAGCGCGGCCGTGAAGGCCGAGGCGCACGCGGGCGACCTGTCGCTCGCGGCGACGCACCTCGAGCTGCTCCTGGGCCGCGTCGAGGCGGGGATCCTGCCGCTCACGAACGCCGACGGCACCTTCGAGGAGGACGGCGCGCCCGACCTCGGCTGGTCGGTCGTCGTCACCCCGGGCGAGCGCGAGGGGCTGACCGACGCCCTGCTCACGGTCCGCTGGACGCGCCTCGGGGTCGAGCGGGAGCTGAGCGTCTCGCGGCTGCTCTACATCGACCCGGAGACCGGCCGGTGAGCCGCCGCGCGGGGTTCACCCTGCTCGAGGTGCTCCTGGCCTCGACGCTGGCCGCCGTCGTCGGCCTGGCCGTGGCGCAGCTCGTGCAGGTGTCGCACCGCGCCGAGCGGGCGGTCCGCACGCGCGCCGAGGCGCGCGGCGTACGCGCCGCGATCGCGCGGCGGCTCGAGGCCGACCTGCGCGCGGTCGTCCCGGCGGGCGGGCTCCACGCCTCGGGGATCATCGGCCAGAGCTTCGCCGGCGGCGCCGGCGCCGGCGCCGAGGAGCTCCTCGCGCCCGACGTCGCCGCGCGCCCGATCGTCTTCGGCCCCGGCGGCGACCCCCTCGCGGGCGACGACGTCCTCCAGGGCCGCGACGTGATCACCCTGGCCGTGCTCGGCCCGCCGCCGACCTGGGGCGACACGGAGCCGGTCGGCCACGGCGGCATCTGGCAGGTCCTGTGGGAGATCGACGACGACCCGCTCACGCCCGAGCGCGGCCTCGTGCGGCGCGTGCAGCGCCTGCGCGACCCGCTCCCCGGCAGCGAGCCCGAGCCGCCCGAGGAGATCGCGCCCGAGGCCGTCGGCCTCGAGGTGCGCTTCTGGGACGGCACGGCCTGGACCGACGTGTGGGACTCGGGCGCGTCCGACACCCTGCCGATGGCGATCGAGGCGCGCGTGGCCGTGGTGATCGCCGGCGAGCCGCACGTCGTGCAGGTGCTCGTCGCCCCGCCGCAGGCGCGCGTGGGCGCCGTGGGGACCACGCGATGAGCCGCCCGCGCGGGCGCCGCCGCGGCGCCGTCCTGGTCCTCGTCCTCATGCTCATGGTCTTCGTCGTGGCGCTGGCGCTGGCGCTCGGCCGCGAGGCGCGGGTCGAGCTGTCGGTCGCCTCGGCGCAGGTCGACCAGGTGCGCCTGCGCGCGCTGTGCGACTCGGCGATCGACCGCGCGCTGGCCGAGCTGCGCCTCGACCTGCTCCCCGGCGACACGCTGCGCGAGCCGTGGCGCGACGACGAGGCCACGTTCCGCGGCGCGCCGCGCGACGGCGCGCGCGTGTGGTGGCTGCTGATCGAGCCCGACCCGGGCGACGGGCGCGAGGTGCGCTTCGGCTTCCGCGACGAGGCGTCGAAGCTCGACGTGAACTTCGCCACGCGCGACCAGCTCCTCATGCTGCCCGGGATCACCGACGAGGCGGTCGACGCGATCCTCGACTGGCGCGACGACGACGACGAGCCGGAGGACCTGGGCGCCGAGAGCGCCTACTACGGGGCGCTCCAGCCGCCGTACCTGGCGAAGAACAGCTTCATCGAGTCGCTCGACGAGCTGCGCCGCGTGCGCGGCATCGACGACCTGATGCTCTACGGCGAGGACAGGAACAGGAACGGCATCCTCGACCCGTGCGAGGACGACGGCGACCGCTCCTTCCCGCCCGACGACGCCGACGGCTTCCTGGACCGCGGGCTGATCGACTACCTCACCGTCTACTCGCGCGACCCGAACGTCCGGCAGGACGGGCAGCCGCGCCTGGCGTGGGGCGCCACGGACGTGGGCGAGCTGCGGGCGCGGCTCGAGGCGGCCGGGCTCGAGCAGATGGCCCTCGACCGCCTGCTGACGCTCAAGTCGACGAACATGCAGACCACCTCGCTCGGGCCGCTGGTGATCTGGCCCGAGATCGACGAGGCCGCGGCGCGGATCGTCCTCGAGGAGCTGACCGTGGTCGAGGGCGCGGTCGTCCCCGGCCGGGTCAACGTCAACACGGCCGCCCGCCCCATCCTCGCCGGGCTGCCCGGGCTCGAGCACGAGGACGTCGAGGCGATCATGCAGGCCCGCCTCGAGGCGCAGCGCGACCTCTCGAGCCCGGCCTGGCTCCTGCCGGTGCTCGGCAACGAGAAGTTCGCCGCGGTCGTCGACAACGTCACCTGCCGCTCCGAGCAGTTCACGGTGCACGTGGTCGCGCTGCTGGAGAACGGCCGCTTCATGCGCGTCGAGGCGCTCGTCGACCGGTCGGTGCCGCCGATCCGGGTCCTGACGCGCCGCGACATGACCCACCTGGGGTTCCCGTTCCCGGGGGAGCGGGGGGCGGGGAAGCCGTGAGGACGCGAGGGGGGAGGAAGACGGTCTCCTCGGTGCCCTCGGTGACCGCCTCTCGGTCGAATCCAAACGACTTACACAGTCCCCCGTGTATCACCCGTTCCCCCTTGCAGATGAGGAGCATGGGCAGGCAGGGTAGGGGCTCGCGCGACGGCGAGGAGACGAGCTGATGGCCCGCTTCGGGCTCGACATCGGGCGCGGCGGCGTCAAGCTCGTCCGCGAGGACCGGGGCGGCGCCCTCCGGGCCGCCGAGCGGGCGGTCACGGGCGAGGGCCCGGAGCGCCGGGCCGCCGTCGTCGCCGCCCTGAAGGAGCTCGCGGCGGAGCTGGGCGTCCGCGCGCGCGACGAGGTCGCGGTCGCCGTCCCGCGGGCCGAGGCGATCGTCAAGCGCCTCGTCCTGCCGCGCGTGCCGCACGACGAGCTCGAGCGGCTGATCCGCTTCCAGGCGCAGAAGGACCTGCCGTTCGAGCTGAGCGACGTCGTCCTCGCCTGGGGGCGCGCCGGGGCCGCGGAGGGCGAGGCGGCCGCGGGCGCCGACGAGGTCGTCGTCGCGGCGGTGCGCAAGGACGCGGTCGAGGAGGCGCGCGCCGTCCTGCGCGAGGCGGGGCTGCGGCCGGGCGCCCTCGAGGTGTCGACGCAGGCCGCCGCCCGGGCGCTCGTCGCGCACGCCGGCGCCGGCGCGGGCGAGGCGCTGCTCGTCGAGGTCGGGCGCGCGACGACGGACATCATCGTGCTCGAGCAGGGCCGCCTGGCCTACTCGCGCAGCGCCTCGGTCGGCTGCGGCGCCGACCCCGAGGCCGACGACGCCTGGCTGGAGCGGCTCTCGCAGGAGGTCGGGCGCACGCTCGTCGCCGCCCGGGCCGCCCGCCAGGCGACCGCCGGCGGGGCGCCGCCCGAGGCCGTGTTCGTGGGCGGCGGCGGCGCGGCCCACCCGGCCCTCGCCGAGGCCCTCGAGGCGCGCCTGGGCGTGCGCCCGCAGGTGCTCGACGTCCTGGGCGACGGCGACCCGGCCCGCGGGGCGCGCTTCGTCGTCGCGCGCGGCCTCCTCGCCTCGGTGACCGAGGGGCTGCCCTGCCTCGACCTCGCCGACACGACGCGCGTCCACCAGGCCACGCGCACCCGGCGCCACGTCGTCGCCGGCGTGGCGGCCGCCCTGCTCGCCTTCGCCGGCGTCGTCGCCGGGATCGAGGCCCGCGGCCGGGCGCGCGCGGCGGACGCCGCGCGGCTGCAGCAGGAGAAGGACCTGCTCAAGCCGCGCGTGGACCGCGCGCGCGCGCTGCAGGCCGAGCTGGAGCTGGCCCGCCGCTGGGAGGAGCGGCGCGGGCGCGAGCTCGAGGTGCTGCTCGTCCTGTCGCGCGCGCTGCCGGCCGAGAAGGCGTTCCTCACCAGCCTGCGCTGGGTCGACGAGCGGCCCGTCTCGCTCGCCGGGCGCGCCAAGGACTGGGACGAGGTGGGGCGCTTCCTCACGGCGCTCGAGCACGACCCGCTGGTGGCGAAGGCCAGGCTCGAGGGGATCCGGGGCACCGACGGCCCGGCCCAGGGCAAGGAGGGCGTCGAGTTCACGGGCACGGCCGAGCTGCGCGAGCCCGGCGCCGTGGCGGGAGGCGCCAAGTGACCGGCCGCGAGCGGACCCTCGGGATCGTCACCGGCGTGGCGCTGGCCCTCGGCGGCGGCTGGAGCCTGCTGATCCAGCCCGCGTGGGAGCGCTGGACGCGCGCCGACGCGCAGGCGCGGAGCCTCGAGCAGGCGCTCGAGGCGGAGCGCGCCCTGGCGCGGGGCCTCGACCGCGCGCGCAAGGAGCGCCAGGAGCTCGACGCGCGCCTGCGGCCGGAGGGCGGCGAGGCGAGCGCGGGCCTGCTCGCGGCCGCCTTCCTGGCGCACGTGCGCGCGCTCGGCAAGGCGTCCGGCTTCGAGCCGTCGACGCTGCGGCAGCTGGGCGCGCGCCCGCTGTTCCAGGGCGACAAGCGCCGCGGGGCGCGCGACGAGAAGCCGCCCTTCGCGGAGCTGACCTTCGAGCTGCGCGCGCGCACGACGCTCGACAAGCTCACCGACTTCCTCGTGCGCCTGGCCGACTCCGACCGCGCCGTGCGCGTGAGCTCGATCGCGGTCACGCCACGGCCCGGCGGCGGCGCGGAGCTCGACGTGGACCTGGGCCTCGTGGCGCTGGCGCCCGCGGACGTGCTGCAGTGAGCCCCGCCGTGCGCACCAAGGCGCTCGCGGCCGTGGCCGCCGGCGCGGTCCTGCTCCTGGCCGTGAAGCAGGCCACGACGCCGGCCGCGCCGGGCGGCGGCGGGGCGGCGGCGGGCGAGAGCGCGCCCGTGGGCAGCGTCACGCTCGTCCTCGCCGGCGCGCCGCGCGACCTGCCCGAGGCCGAGCTGAAGAGGCGCTACGCCGCGATCCGCGCGGCGAAGCCGTTCCAGCCGCGCTCGTTCGCGGCCGTGGCGCCCGTGGCCACCGGCGGCGCCCCGGCCCGCGGGCCGGGCAGGACGCGCCCGACCCTTTCGGAGGCGCCCCCGCCCGACCGGCTCGAGCTGCGCTTCACGGGCCTCCTCGGCCAGGGCGACGAGCGCACGGCGATCCTCGAGGAGCCCACGGGCGCCGGCCGCGGGATCCTCGCCCGTCAGGGCGCGGTCGTCGGCCCGATCGAGATCGCCGTCGTCGGCACCGACTCGATCACCGTCGTCGAGGGCGAGTCGCGCAAGGACGTCCCCCTGGGCGACGCGGTCCGCCTGCCGATCGTCGTCTCCGCCCGCCTCGAGGCCCTCAAGCCGCCGCCGCCCGACGGCCTCGCCCGCCCGGCCTCGGGGTCGAGCAGCTCGGGCACCGTCGGCACACCCGCCCCCGCCGTCTCCTCCGAGGAGCGGCAGGCCATCCTCGAGCGCCTCCGCGAGCGGCGGCGCCAGCAAGTCCAGGGAGGGGACGAATGACGCCCTCGCCTCGCAAGCGCTCTCGCCTCCCCCTCGCCCTGGCCCTGGCGGCCGCCGCCCTGGCCCTCGTGCCGGGCCCGGGCCGCGCCCAGGACGGCCAGCCGCCCCGCCGCGACGAGGCCCGGCTGACGTTCACGTTCCGGCGGGCGTCGATCCACAGCTTCCTCGGCTACCTGTCGCGGGAGGCCGGCTTCACGTTCATCGAGGAGGCCGCCGTCACGGGCGACATCACGGCGATCGCCGAGCAGCCGATCACGCGCGACCAGGCGCTCGAGGTCCTGCGCGGCTGGCTGCTGCCCAAGCAGCGCACGATCGTGCGCACGGCCGACGTCGTGCGGATCGTGACCCTCGACGAGGCGCGCCGCCGCGGCCTGCCGGTGCGGATCGGCGCCGACCCGAGCTCGATCGCGGACTCCGAGGAGCTGGTCACGCAGGTCATGCCCCTCAAGTACATCCGCGCCGAGGACGTCCAGCGCGAGCTGTCGCAGCTCCTCTCGGACAAGGGCCAGCTGATGAAGGAGGCCACCTCGAACGCGCTCGTGGTCACCGACACGTCGGCCAGCATCCGCCGCCTCGCGGAGGTCCTCGCCGCGCTCGACCAGGCGGTCACCTCCGAGCTCCACGTGCGCGTCTACCGGCTGAAGAACGCCGACGCGACCGAGGTGAGCACGATCGTGCGCGAGCTGTTCCAGGGCGAGCCCGCGGCACGGGGCGGCGGCGGCGGCGGCGGCGCCAACCCGCAGGAGATGATGCGGATGTTCATGCAGGGCGGCGGCGCCGGCCCGGCGGCCGGCACGGGCGGCGCCCAGACGAACCCCGTCAACGTCTCGGCCGACCTGCGCACGAACGCGATCGTCGTCACCGCCTCGACCGACCAGCTGCGCCTGCTCGACAGCCTGATCGAGGAGCTCGACAAGGACCCGGCCACGGTCGTCACCGAGTTCAAGGCCTTCCCGCTGACCAACGCCAGCGCGATCCAGATGGCCGCCACCCTGGAGAAGATCTTCCAGGAGGAGCAGCAGACGCAGCAGCAGGGCCGCGGCGGCCAGCGCGGCGGCCAGGGCGGCGGCCCGGCGGCGGACTTCATCCGGCGCATGACCGGGTTCGCCGAGGGCGGCGAGGGCGGCGTGGAGGCGGCCCGGTCGCGCTACGCGCCGCGGCCGCGCTTCGCCACCGACGAGCGCACGAACACCCTGATCGTCACGGCCGCGCAGTCGGACATGACGATGATCGAGCGCCTGGTCAAGGACCTCGACAAGGACCCGACCGAGACCTCGGGCGTGCTCGTGATCCAGCTCAACCACGCGGCCGCCGGCCCGCTGGCGACCGTCCTCACGCAGGTGCTCGCCGACTCGCAGTCGACGGCGACCACCGCCGGCCGGCAGCAGAACCAGCGCGGCGGGCGGCAGGCGGCCGCGGCCACCGCCGCGCCGCAGGGCGGCACCGACGCGAGCAACCTGATCGGCAACGTGACGGTCACCGCCGACGAGACGAGCAACGCGCTGGTGCTCACGACCTCGCCCAAGAACTTCGACCGCCTGCGGTCGATCGTCGGCCAGCTCGACGTGGCGCGGCGCGAGGTGTTCATCGAGTGCCTGATCGCCGAGGTCCAGCTCTCCGACCGCGGCGAGCTGGGGATCCAGTGGAACGCGGCCTTCTCCAACTCGGCCGAGAACGCCAAGGAGGGCACGCAGACGGTCGGCACCGACTGGGGCCTGAACAACCTGCGCGACGGGATCCGCTACACGACGAGCTCCGACAAGCTGACGGCGCTCCTGCGCGCGCTCAGGACCGAGGGCCGGCTGGACATCCTCTCGTCGCCCAAGATCCTCGTCATGGAGAACATGCCGGCCGAGATCTCGGTCGGGCAGGAGGTGCCGTTCGTCACCAACTCGCGGATCACGAACTTCGGCGACACGGTGAACACGATCCAGTACCGGGACGTGGGCATCATCCTGCGGGTGACGCCGCAGATCTCGCACGACGGCACGGTGCGCATGACCGTGCACCCGGAGGTGAGCTCGATCGCGCCGGACTCCGAGTCGGTGCCGATCAGCGAGGGGGTGCGCTCGCCCACGTTCAACAAGAACTTCGCCGACACGACGATCGTCGTGCGCACCGGCCAGACGGCGGTGATCGGCGGCATGATCCGCGACTCCTACTCGGAGACGTTCTTCAAGATCCCGCTGCTGGGCGACATCCCGATCTTCGGCCGCCTCTTCGGCTCGACGATCCGCGAGAAGGTCAAGCAGGAGATCGTCGTCTTCCTCACCCCGCACGTGATCGAGACGCCGGGGCAGCTGACGCGCCGCTCGCAGGAGGTGGTGCAGCAGTTCGCCTACGTGCCGACCGAGATCATGAACTCCGAGCTCGACCGCTGGCTGCGCAACCTCCAGGAGGACTCGCACGCCTACCAGTACAACCGCGGCACGGTGCTCCTCGAGTCGGGGCGCGTGGACGAGGCGATCAAGGCGCTCGAGAAGGCGCGCGACGCGGCGCCGCGCCACGCGGCCACGCGCGTCAACCTGGCGCTGGCGCTCGCCCGCGCCGGGCTCTACGAGCGCGCGGAGCTCGAGCTGCGCGAGGCGCTCGTCCTCGACCCGACCGACGCCGAGATCGCCTACGACCTGGGCGCCGTGCTCTGGCGCCAGGGCGACTTCGTGCAGGCCGCGCGCATGTTCGAGCGCGCGCTGCTCGTCGCCCCCGACCACCCGGAGGCCCAGCGCTGGCTCCACCGCGCCCGCCGCGAGGCCGCGCGCGTCGAGTCCGACCTGCTGCGCGAGCCGGAGAGGAGGAACTGATGCGTCGCCTGGTGCT
Source organism: Planctomycetota bacterium (assembly GCA_023954375.1). Lineage (GTDB taxonomy): Bacteria > Planctomycetota > J058 > J058 > J058 > JAMLIC01. Next base: position 11,131 of record JAMLIC010000038.1, on the reverse strand, counting down.
GGCGTTCGCCCTGACGCTCGCCGGCTGCTCGTCGAACGAGCCCGAGCCCGAGCCCACGGCGCGGGCCCTCGACCCCGCGCCCAACCCCGCCCCGATCGACTCGCCGCCGCTCGGCAGCCCGCGGGCCAAGCTGGCGCCGGAGGCGGCGATGGCGAAGGGGGAGCGCGAGACGATCAGGTAGGGCGGAGGCGCGCTACTCGCCCCCCCGCAGCACCAGCACCCGCGCCGCGTCGCCGCCGAGCGCCGGCGCGACCGCCGACGCGACCCGCGCGACGGCGTCCGGCGCGGCCTCGGCGTCGAGCGCCAGGAGCAGGAGGACCTCGCCCGGCCGCCCGCGGGTGGCGCCGACGAGCACGGCCCCCGGCTCGCGCGCGACGACCTGCCGGAGGCGGCGCAGGAGGGGCAGGCGCAGCTCGCGGGCCTCGACCTCCGGCCCGTCCGACCCGAGCAGGCGCTCGACCAGCGCGGCGCTGAGGGGGATCGCCAGGGCGCCGGCGACGAGGAGGAGGACGAGCAGGGTCGTGCTCGCCCAGGGCCGCCCGGCGCCGTCGGGGCGCATGCCCGCCAGGCGGAAGACGACGGCCGCGGCGAGGATGATCACGACGAGGTTCGTCCCGTAGAGGAGCGCCGCGCCCCGGGCGGCGTCGAGCGCGCCCATGCTGGCCGCGATCCCCGTCGTGGCGAGCGGCGGCACGAGCGCGGCGGCGATCGCGACGCCCGGGAGCGCGTCGCCCAGCTCCGGGCGCGAGAGGGCGTAGGCGGCCGCGACCCCCGAGAGCGCGGCCACGAAGAGGTCGCTCAGGGACGGCGCCGTGCGGGCCACGAGCTCGGGGGTCAGCTCGCCGTCGCCGCCGAGCAGGCCGAGGAGCGCGCCGATCGCGATCGCCAGGAGCGTGCCGCGGATCACCGCGGCGGCGGCGCGGCTGGCGAGCTGCGGGTTGCCCTGCGCGATCCCCAGCCCGGCGCCGAGCATGGGGGTCATGAGCGGGGCGACGAGCATGGCGCCGATCACCACGGCGGTGGAGCTCTGCAGGAGGCCGAGCGCCGCCAGGCCCGTGGCGAGCCCGAGCATGGCCATGAACTCGGGGCGCCAGCGCGAGCCGGCGTCGAGGCGGGCGTGGAGCTCGAGGCGCTCGTCGCGGTCGAGGCGCCGCACCCAGCGCCCGAGCCCGGCCTCGAGGCGCGCGAACGTCCGGCGGGCGAGGGCCGGCGCGGCGCGGACGACGCCGACGCTCGCCTGGCGCGGCCGGCTGGCGAGGACCCGGTCCGGCACGGGCTGCCCCTGGAGGAGGCGCTCGAGCAGCCCCTCGTCCGAGGCGCCCAGGAGGACGAGGTCGTGCTCCTGCGCCTCCGCGGCGATCGCCACGCCGGCCCGGTCGGCGAGCGCCACCTGCGGCGTGACGCGCGCCGGGTCGACGCCGGCATCGCGCAGGGCGCGGGCGAGCAGGCGCGCCCCCGCCTCCTCGGCGTCCCCGGCCGGGGTCATCACGGCCAGCGCCGTGGCGCTCGCCCCGGCCCCGGCGAGGCCGTCGGCCAGGCGCAGGGCCACGCGCGCGTGGCGCCCGCCGGACGTGGCGACGAGCACGCGCGAGGGGGCCGGCCGCGGCTCGAGCGCCGGCCGCAGCACGAGCAGGTCGGCCGCGCACTGGCGCGCGAGCCGCGCCCACGACGCGCCGCGCTCGTCGTCGACCCCGGCGCCGACGACGACCAGGTCCGGCGCCGCCTCCTGGACCTCCGCCAGCGCGGCCTCGTCGGGGCGCGGGTCGGCGAGCAGGCGCACCGTCACCTGCTGGGGCGGCGGGTCGACCGCGCGCAGGGCCGCGCCCACCTGCGCCAGGACCGGGTGGTCGCCCGGCGCGCCCGGGTCGACCTCGGTCCGGGTGGCCGTCGTCGCGCGCGCCACGCCCACGACCACGAGCTCCGCGGGCCCCCCCTGCCCGGCGGTGAGGCGGGCGGCCCAGGGGACCAGGTCCAGCGCCTCGGCGGCGCTGCGGACGAGCACGAGCGTTCGCATGGCGCGCCATGCTCCTCGGGGGCCCGCGGCGACGCAACCGCTCCTGCCTGCGCGAGGCTCGCTCTACCCGTTCATCCCACCCGCCGCCACGGCCCCGTGATCGCGAGGGTGTAGCCGGGCCGCTGCACGTTCACGAACAGCGTCGTCCCGTCGGGCGAGAAGCACGCCCCGCACAGCTCGGACTCGTTGGCCGCGTTGCGGCCGAGCCGGTAGGCCCGGCCGTCGGGCGTGACGCCGACGAGGCCGTTGTCGCCGGGGCCGTCCTCGCACAGGACGAGGTCGCCCCAGGGCGCGACGGTCACGTTGTCGCAGTGGTCGAGCACGCTCGGGTCGTTCGGCTCGAGGACGAGCGCCAGCCGGTCGTCGCGCCCCTCGCCCGGCGTGAGCCGCCACACCTGCCCCTTGCCCGACCGCCCGCCCGAGGTGCAGCACACGAACAGGGCGTCGCCGCCCCACCAGAGCCCCTCGCCGCGCGAGAACTGCGCCGCGCCGGCCGCGTGGCCGCGGTAGCGCAGGTCGTCGTCGGGGGCGTCGGCCCCGTCGAGGTCGACCCAGCGCACGGCCACCTCGCCGCCCACGGGCACGACCGTGTCCGGCGCGTTCTTCGTGCTCGCGCCCGGCCGCCCGCGGATCGCGAGCGCCTGGAGCCGGCCCGGGCCGCGCAGCCCCTCCGAGCCCGGGCGCTCGGGGACGAAGCGGTAGAGGAGGCCGTCGTGGCGGTCCTCGGTCAGGTAGACGATCCCCGTGCGCGGGTCGACGGCGGCCGCCTCGTGGTTGAAGCGCCCCAGCCCCCGCAGCGGGACGGCCTCGTGCAGGACGGGCTCGGCCGTGGCGGGCACCTCGAAGCACCAGCCGTGGTCGCGCGCGTAGGGGCCGACCACCGGGACGACCGCCTCCTCGCACGTGATCCACGAGCCCCAGGGCGTCGGCCCGCCGGCGCAGTTGCGCACGGTCCCGCCCAGGCTGAGGAAGTGGCGCACGAGCCGGCGCCCGCGCGTGTCGTAGACGAGCGTCGTCGTGCCGCCGGCGCTCGGCGTCCGGCCGTGGCCGGCGTCGTAGAGCTTCGCCGGGTCGACGCCGGCCAGCGGCGCGCCGACGCGGCCGAACGCCGGCGCCTGCCGCGCGTCCAGCTCGTGGTTGCGCACGACGAGCGTCAGCCCGTCGGGGCCCGTGAACGCGGCCATGCCGTCGTGGCCGGCGGGGACGCTGAGCCCGTCGGTCATGCGCTCGCCCGTGCTCGAGAGCACCACGTACTCGAACCCGGCGGGGAGGTCGAACACCTTCAGCGGGTCCGGCACGAGCGGGCCGTAGCCGGCGGCGTCGCCCTCCGCGGCGGCGAGGCGCGGCAGCGGCAGGGCCGGCGACAGGCTCAGGAGGCCCAGGTAGCCGGCGCGGCGGAGGAGGTCACGGCGCGAGAGCGGGGTCAGAGGTCACCTCGGCGAGGCGACGAGTGTACGGGCGCGCGCCGCGGCGTCGAGGCACGAGGAGCACCTTGCGGTCCCGAGAGGCCGCCGCCATCCGGGCCTGCTCGCTACCATGCCGCGGCGACCCTCACGACCGGCTGGCCGGGATCGAGGTCGTCGGCGCAGCTGGAGCGCGACGCACGAGGTTCGAGCGGAAGGACAGGGGAGCGTCGATCTCGTCCGTCGCCGACGCCCTCCGTGCTCGGCTCGTGCGCGCGATCCCCGACGTCGTGCGGCGCGCGGCGATCGAGGAGCAGGCCTCCTGCCTGGTCGTCCCGTGGAGTGGCGCGACGCTGCTGCCGCCGTCCCGGGGCGTCGGACTCGAAAGAGAGCGAGCGGCCTGGCGCGCCGACGCGGACGATCGGGTGTGGGCCGCGCCCGAGTTCGAGAACTTCGCGACGCCAGCGCTGACGCTCGACGACCCGGAGCTGCTGCGGGCGTGCGACCGACTGAGGGAGTTGCTGAACCGCGCGGAGGACGCCTCAAGGCCGCTCGTCGCGCTCCATCGCGCCGTGGCCGTGGAGCTGAACGCCCTCGACTGGTCCGACGTCCTCCCCGTCACCTCGGACTTCGTGGTCTTTCCGTCGGACGTCGAGCTCGTCGGGCTGGCCGGTCACCTCTGTCCTCGGGCGAGACCGGCTCCGGACGCTCGTGCCGGCGATGGGCTGCGCGTCTCCTGCTTAGCGCCGAACCCGCGGGGCGGCGCGCACGGGCGCAGCGACCGCATCGACGAGCCCGACCTCGCCGCTCGCGACCGGCCGCGGGGCGACCAGGCCGCGGTCGAGCGCCTCGGTCTGGTCGACCCGGTCGAGGGCCGCGGCGACGACCTCGCCCAGGTCCGCCCGGGCCGCCAGCGCCTCGGACAGCACGAGGAGGACGCGCCGCTCGTCGTCGTAGGCGCCGAGCCGCGTCGACGACGGGCGCTCGAGGGCGGCGTCGAAGGCGCGGCGCGCGCGCGCCCGCCCGAGGCGCGCGGCGAGGTCGTCGCGCGCGCCCCACGGGTCGAGCGGGTGCCCGGCGACGGCGCCGAGCGCGTGCCACGCGGGCCGGTCCACGCCGCCGAGGTACTCGCGGCCGTCGCCCGGCGCGTAGACCTCGCCCACGAGGCGGGCGTGGGCGGCGCGGTGGGCCGCGAGCGCGTCGTCGATCCGCCGCCCCAGGTCGCGCTCGGCCTCGGCCGCCCGCGCCCGGGCGTAGCCCTCGAGCGAGCCGTGGCGCTCCTCGAGGTTCCGCCGCAGGGCCGGCTGCGCGGCCGCGCGCGCGAGCACCGCCGCGCGCTCGTCGGCCGCCAGCTTCGCCTCGCGGGCGAAGCGCTCGAAGCGCGCCGCCAGGCGCGCGTCCTCGACCAGGAGCGGCGTGTAGAAGAAGTCGCGGTAGGCCGTCCAGGCGGCGTGGTGCGCGTCGAGCGCCGCCTCGAGCTCGTCCGGCAGGAGGTCGGGCAGCCGGGCGACCGCGAGCAGGTCGCGGACCTCGCCGGCGACGGCGCGCCGCGCCGCCCGCGCGTCGAGCCACCCGCGCACCTGCGCCTCGACGTGCTCGGCCAGGTAGAGCACCACCGCCGTCTCGGCCGCGGTGTAGACCCAGCCGACCGCGCCGGCGAGCCGGGCCGCGCGCGCCGGCCGCGCCAGCTCGACCAGCCCGCGCACGCCGCCGGCCCCGGCCTTCACCGCCGCCGAGGACAGGCCGAGCGCCCCGAGCGACAGGGCGAACGTCCTCGCCTCGAGGCGGCCGGCGACGAGCTCCGGGAGGGCGAGGCCCGTGGCCAGGGCCACGTTGCTGCGCAGGAGCTCGCCCACGAAGCGCGGGCGGATGAACCCCTGCAGGTAGCGGGCGAAGGCCACCTCGCCAACGCGCGCGCCGACGGTGAACAGCCCGTAGTGCACGTAGAAGTCGGTGGTGAGCAGCCCGTCGAAGAACTCCTCGACGCGCAGGCGGTCACCCGTGCGCAGGACGACGGCGAGCTCCTTCATGAACAAGGCCAGGGTGAAGTGCAGGAGCGCGCCGCCCTCGGTGCGCGCCGCGCGCGACCAGTCGAGGGTGCCGTCGGCCCGGCGCCAGGCGGCGAAGCCGTCGACCTCCGCGCCGGCCGCCGCCCGCGTGAGCCGCTCGATCCGGGCCTCGGGCGTGCCGTGGGTGAGGAGCTGGCGCAGGCGGCCGAACAGGCCGTCGACGCGCGCCGCGCCGACCGGCTGGAAGGCCTCGACGGCGGCGCGGACCTCGGTCGGCCCCAGCCCGCGCACGTCGGCGCCCGGGGCGCCGGCGACCTCCAGGATCCGCACCGCCTCGGCGTCGGCCAGGTTCGCCCCGCGCAGGCCGCTGGCCAGGGCCGCCTCGTGCGCGAGGACGAGGGCCAGCGCCCGCTCGCCGACGGCCGCGCCGTGGCCGTGGAGCCGGTTGAGGAGGCCCGTCGAGACGCGCACGGTGCGCCCGTCGCGCTCGACGAGGACGTCGCCCGTGACCACGACCTCGAGCCCGAGCGCGCGCAGGTCGGCGCGCGCCGCCTCGAGGCGGGCGCGCACCCCCGGGTCGCTCGTCGCGTGCAGCCGCTGCAGGTTGCGCGTGAGCGCGCCGAAGCGCACGGCGTCGAACGTCCGCCGCACGAGGTCGTCGTTCATCCGCGACGGCTCGGCGGGCTCGCCCGTGACCACCCGCACGGCGAACGGCGCCGGCTCGAGGGTGTCGCGCAGCGGCGCCAGGGGGCCGCTCGGCTGGGCCAGGACCGGCGACGCCGCTGCGAGGACGAGGAGGGTGGCGACCCGCCGGATCATGGAGGAGGGTCACAACACACGCCGTTCCCTGGCGGTGACCACCCGTGAGGGTTGGACTTGTGCGTTTCAGGTGGGTCGACTGCCCAGGATCGGGCGACGCCGGAGGAGGGTTACGTCTCGTGTCCCTCGCTCGAGAAGAAATCGCTGCGCGATTTCTCTCGAGCTCAGACCTGCGATGAGTGATGCGCTCGCGAGGGGGGCGCGATCGGCGCAAGTGCCCGGGCAACGGTGTTTGGCCCGTTCCGCGCCTCCCCATCGCTCGCTCTGGCGGGTCGAGCACGGGCAGCGCAGAGAAGAGTTCTCAAGCTCTCAGCGGCCGGTGACCGGCGCGAACAGGGCGAGGGTCTTCACGTTCGGGTCGAGCTGCAGGCGCTGCTGGAGCGACGGGAAGGCGCGCTGCTGGCAGTCGGTGCGCTCGCACACGCGGCAGGTGATCCCGATCGGCACGGCGGCGTCGAGGTTGTCGAGGTCGACGCCGTCGGCGTAGACGAGCTGCGGCGCGTGCTCGACCGCGCAGCCCATGCCGAGGGCGTAGACCGTCTGCGGCGTGCGGTAGGAGCCGCGGTCCTTGTGGACGGTGCGCGCGAAGCAGAAGTAGGCCGCGCCGTCGGGCATGCGGCTCAGCTGCACGCGGATCATGCCCGGGGTGAGGAAGGCGGCGTGGACGTTCCAGCGCGGGCAGGCGCCGCTGAAGCGCGCGAAGCGGATCCCGTCGCCGCTGAAGCGCTTGGAGATGTTCCCGGCGATGTCCACGCGGACCATGTGGAACGGCACGCCCTCCGCGCCCGGCCGCCGCAGGGTCGTCAGGCGGTGGCACACCTGCTCGAAGCTCGTGCGGAAGCGGTGCCCGAGGACCTCGACGTCGTGGCGCTCGCGGCGCGCCGCCTCGTGGAAGCGCTCGTAGGGCATGAGCACCGCGCCGGCGAAGTAGTTCGCCAGGACCCCGCGGGCGAGCGCGCGCGCGTCGTCGCTCGTGAGCGCCGGGTCGGCCGTGAGCCGGTCGAGCTCGCCCTCGAGGTCGAGGAGCCCGACCTGGTGCGCGAGCTGGAAGGTGCGGCCGCGCGGCGGCAGCGACTCGGCGAGGTGCAGGACGCGCCGGTCGGGGTCGAAGCGGCGCAGGGCGCCGCCGCTCTCCGCCAGCGTGACCACGCGCACCTCGACCCTGTGCACGCGCTCGAGGTGCGCGACGAGGCCCCGCGCCAGGTCGTTGCCGTCGAGGGCCGCGTCGCGCCACAGGGCCTCGGCCCCGGCCTCGAGGCTCGGCCAGTAGTTCATGGCCCGCTGCACGAGGTCGTTGACCTCCTCGCTCGGCAGGAGCACCTGGTCGAGGCCCGGCAGGTCCCCCGCCAGGCGCGTGCCCATGGTGTCGAGCGCGGCCCGCGCCGAGCGGTAGGCGCGGTAGAGCTGGAGCACGCCCTTCGCCACGCCCGGCGCCGAGGCCGCCACCTCCTTCAGCTGCTCGCGCGTGACGTCGACCTCGTCGAAGAGCGGGTCGCCGAACGCCTCCTCGAGGTCGTCGCCGAGCTGGTCGTCGGCGCCGCCCTCGCGGAACGCCTCGAGGTCGACCTCGAACAGCCGCGCCAGCTCGAGCAGGAGCCTGGCCGTGAGCGGCCGGCGGTCGTGCTCGATCAGGTTCAGGTACGAGGGCGAGATCCCCAGCCGCTCGGCGAGCGCCGCCTGCGTCAGCCGGTGCCTGCGCCGCAGGGCCCGCACCTTCCCACCCAGCTTCGCCTCGGCCATGAGCCCTCCAGGAGTTATGACGCGCCGTGTCGCACGCGCCCCGGCATTGACATGGCTTCACATGTTTACAGGCTTGACCCGCAGCGGTCAACACAGCCTTAACAGCCTGACGTAACTTGACTTGTTGTGCCCTGCGCGCCGCGCATGTAAACCAGTGACGGAAGGAGGAACGCCATGCAGCCCGCCGCGCGCACGACCACCGCCCCGCTCCCCCCGGGCTGCGAGCCCGCCTGGTCGGCCGCCGCCCTCGAGCTCGTGGGCGACCTCGCCCGGCGCTTCGCCCCGCGCGTGGCCGCCCTGCTGGCGGCGCGCCGCGAGGCGCAGGCGGCGTGGGACGCCGGGGCGCTCCCCGACTTCCTCGGCGACACGGCCGAGGTCCGGCGCGGCGACTGGCGCGTCGCGCCGCTCCCGCGCGACCTCCAGGACCGGCGCGTGGAGATCACGGGGCCGGTCGACCGGAAGATGATCATCAACGCGCTGAACTCGGGCGCGAACGTGTTCATGGCCGACTTCGAGGACTCGCTCTCGCCCACCTGGGAGAACGTGGCCCGCGGCCAGCACGACCTGCTCGAGGCGGTCGCCGGCACGATCCGCCTCGAGGCGCCGGGCAAGGTCTACCAGCTCGTCGACCGCCCGGCCGTCCTCATGGTCCGGCCGCGCGGCTGGCACCTCCCCGAGAAGCACGTGCGCGTGGACGGCGAGGTCGTCCCGGCGGCGCTCGTCGACTTCGGCGTCTTCTTCTGGAACAACGCCCGCGCGCTGGTCGGCCGCGGGACGGGGCCGTACTTCTACCTGCCCAAGCTCCAGGACCACCGCGAGGCGGCGCTCTGGGACGACGTGTTCCGCTTCGCGCAGGAGCGCGTCGGCCTGCCCGTCGGCACGGTCAAGGCGACGGTCCTGATCGAGACGCTCCCGGCCGCCTTCCAGATGGACGAGATCCTCCACGCGCTGCGCGAGCACGCGGCGGGGCTCAACTGCGGGCGCTGGGACTACATCTTCTCGACGATCAAGACGCTGCGCGCGCACCCCGACCGCGTCCTGCCCGACCGGGCGCAGGTCGGCATGACGCAGCCCTTCATGCGCGCCTACACGCAGCTCCTCGTGCGCACCTGCCACCGCAGGGGCGCGTTCGCCATGGGCGGCATGGCGGCGCAGATCCCGATCAAGGACGACCCGGCGAAGAACGAGCTGGCCCTGGGCAAGGTCGGCGAGGACAAGCGGCGCGAGGTCGAGGACGGCCACGACGGCACGTGGGTGGCGCACCCGGGCCTCGTGCCGCTGGCGCGGCGCGTGTTCGACGAGCGCCTGACGGGGCCCAACCAGCTCGCGGTCCTGCGCGAGGACGTGCGCGTCGCGGCGGCGGACCTCCTGGCCACGCCCACGGGCACGCGCACCGAGGCGGGCCTGCGGCAGAACATCGACGTCGGCCTGCGCTACGTCGAGAGCTGGCTGCGCGGCCAGGGCTGCGTGCCGCTCTACCACCTCATGGAGGACGCGGCCACGGCCGAGATCTCGCGCTCGCAGGTGTGGCAGTGGGTCCGCCACCAGGCGCGCCTCGACCAGGGCTCGCTCGTCACGCCGGAGCGCGTCGAGGCCCTGATCGCCGAGGAGGTCGCCCGCGCCGAGCGCGAGCTCGGCCCGGAGCGCTTCGGCCAGGGCCGCTTCCCCGCGGCGGCCGACCTGCTGCGGCGGCTGTGCCTCGCCGACGACCTGGCCGACTTCCTCACGCTGCCGGCCTACGAGCTGATCGACTGACACAGGGAGGGGAGGACACGTGACCATGACGACGACGATGACGGACCGCGACGTCGCGACGGCTCCGGACCGCTGGGCGGGGATCGTCCGCCCGTACTCGCCGGAGGACGTCGAGCGCCTGCGCGGCTCCCTGCGGATCGAGCACTCGCTGGCCCGCCAGGGCGCCGAGCGGCTGTGGGAGCTCCTGCGCACGCGGCCGCTGGTCGCCTCCCTCGGCGCGCTCAGCGGCGGGCAGGCGGTGCAGCAGGTGCGCGCCGGGCTCGAGGCGATCTACGTCAGCGGCTGGCAGGTCGCGGCCGACGCGAACCTCGCCGGGGCGACCTACCCCGACCAGTCGCTCTACCCGTCGAACTCGGTGCCGGCGCTGGTGCGGCGGATCAACCAGGCGCTCCAGCGCGCCGACCAGGTCGAGCGCTCGGAGGCGGGCGCCGCCCAGCGCTGGTGGTACGCGCCGCTCGTCGCCGACGCCGAGGCCGGCTTCGGCGGCCCCCTCAACGCCTTCGAGCTGATGAAGGCCATGATCGAGGCGGGCGCCGCCGGCGTGCACTTCGAGGACCAGCTCTCGTCGGAGAAGAAGTGCGGCCACCTGGGCGGCAAGGTCCTCCTGCCGGTGGGCCAGTTCGTGCGCACGCTCGTCTCGGCGCGCCTCGCGGCCGACGTCCTGGACGTGCCGACGGTCCTGATCGCGCGCACCGACGCCGACAGCGCGCGGCTGCTCACGTCGGACGTCGACGAGCGCGACCGCCCGTTCCTCACCGGCGAGCGCACGCCGGAGGGCTTCTTCCGCATCACCGGCGGCCTCGACATGGCGATCGCCCGCGCCCGCGCCTACGCCCCCTACGCCGACCTGCTCTGGTGCGAGACGAGCCACCCCGACCTCGACGAGGCGCGCCGCTTCGCCGAGGGCGTCCACGAGCGCTTCCCGGGCAAGCTCCTGGCCTACAACTGCTCGCCCTCGTTCAACTGGAAGAAGAAGCTCGACGACGCGACGATCGCGCGCTTCCAGCGCGAGCTGGGCGCCATGGGCTACAGGTTCCAGTTCGTGACCCTGGCCGGGTTCCACGCCCTGAACATGGGCATGTTCGACCTGGCGCGCGCCTACAGGCAGGACGGGATGACCGCCTACGCCACGCTCCAGGCGGCCGAGTTCGCCGCCGAGGCGCAGGGCTACACCGCCACGCGCCACCAGCGCGAGGTGGGCACCGGCTACTTCGACCTCGTCAGCCAGGTCGTCTCGGGCGGCGCGTCGTCGACGGTCGCCCTCAGCGGCTCGACCGAGGCCGCACAGTTCTAGGTGTGATCGCGGCTGCGGCCGAGGATGGCGGGCGTTGCGGTGCGGCGGGGGCGGCGGGGGGGGGGCCCCCCCCCCCCCGGGGGGGGGGGGGGCCGGG
>JAMLIC010000037.1 GCA_023954375.1 Planctomycetota bacterium | reverse complement strand
CGGCGGGGTTGCGGCCATCTCTCCTCTCCCCGTTCACGGGGAGAGGATGCCGGCAGGCAGGTGAGGGGCAGCGACGGCGCCCGTGATTGACCGCATGCGATAGCGCCGCCATGTCGCAGTGGCGGGCGGCGGCGGTTTCGGGTAAGTGTCGTGCATGAGCATGGCTTCACGCCTCACCCTGTTTGCCTCGCTGCGGCGCGACCGCTTCCTGTTCGCGCTTCTCGGCACGCTGGTCCTCATCCTCAACACGCTCCAGCCGCTTGCTGCCGCGCAGATGCCGGGCGGCGGGCACATGGCGATTTGCACGGCGCTCAGCGCCGACGGCGAGACGGGCGCGGCCGGCGACTCGCCGGGGCCGCTCGACGATTGCCCGGTCTGCCTCATCGGCAACGCTTGCGGGGCCGCCGCCGTCTACAAGGCGACGCCCGCCGCCTTCGCGGCCTTCCCCGCCCCGGCGGCGCTCGCGGCGCAATCCCTGCTTGCCGTGGCGAGCGACGGCCCGGCCGAGCTGCTCGTCGCGCCGCCGCCGGCGATCCGCGCGCCACCCCTTTCAGCCTGAAGACCGAACTGCCTTCCCCCGGGAAGGCGCGATCCCGTTTTCAGACTGACAAGGAAAAGACCATGCGTCACCTGTTCATCCAGTTCGCCGCGGCCACCGCGCTGACGGCCGCATCTCTCGGAACCGCCAACGCCCACGCCACGCTCGAAACCGCTGAAGCATCGCCCGGCGGCTACAAGGCCGTCGTGCGCATCGGCCATGGCTGCGACGGCCAGCCGACCCACACCGTGCGCGTCGAGGTGCCGGAAGGCTATATCGGCGTGCGCCCGCAGCCCAAGGCGGGCTGGTCGCTCAACATCGAGCGCGGCGACTATGCCCATGCCTACACGCTGCACGGCCGCGAGGTCGCCTCCGGCGTCAAGGCCGTGACGTGGTCGGGCGGCCCGCTCGACGACGCCCATTACGACGAGTTCGTGCTCTCCGGCACGCTGGCCGGAGACGCCGGCGGCACGTCGCTGTTCTTCAGGACGGTGCAGACCTGCACCGAGGGGACCGTCGCATGGGACGAGATCCCGGCCGAAGGCCAGGACCCGCACGCGCTCGACCACCCCGCGCCCGGCCTCGTCGTGCTGGCGTCGAATGACAACCACGGCGGCGGCCACGGCCATGCCCATGGCGCGGACGCGAAGGCCGACGCCGTCACCGCCGGCGATCTCGAGATCGGCGCGGCCTGGGCGCGCGCCATGCTGGCCGGGCAGAAGGCGGCCGGGGCATACCTGACCGTCACCAACAAGGGCGCAGAGGCCGACCGGCTGGTCGGCGGCTCCAGCGCCCGCGCCGGCAAGGTCGAGGTCCACACCATGGAAGTGGTCGACGACGTGATGACCATGCGCCCGGTCGAGGGCGGGCTCGAAATCCCCGCCGGCGGCACGGTCGAGCTCAAGCCCGGCAGCTTCCATATGATGTTCATGGATGTCGCCGCGCCGTTCGCCGAGGGCGAGACGGTTCCGGTCACGCTCACATTCGAGAAGGCCGGCGACGTCGAGCTTTCGCTGCCCGTGCGCACCGTGAAAGGTGCGGGCAGCGGCGGGCATGACCATGGCCATGGTCACGGCCAGAGCCACGACTGACGCGAAAGCCGGCAAGGCGCGCCGCCCCTCGTCCACATCCCGATCCGGGTAGCGCGCCTTCACCTCTTGCCCTTATATCTGTGCATGTCCGGGGCCAGTTGTGCGGCTCCGGGCGGCATGGCCGACCCCCGTCACCTCTCCTTCAGGGTGGCGCGCTCGCTCGGCACCCTCCGACGCGGGGTCGTGGGGGCGGGCGGGGGGGGGGGGGGGGGCGGGCCCCCCCCCCCCCCCCCCCCACCGCTCAGGCTCGGTCGGCGGCCAGGAGGCCGCCTTCCCTCGCCTTCGCGCCGCATCGCCCTGCCCTCCTCGGCCTCGCCTGACGCTCCTGCTGCGAAGGCGCGCCGAGGTGTGCTCGGAGGCGGCTCGGCCGTCTGCCAGGACGGGGTTCGAGGACAGGCCCTAGCCTAGTCTTCCCCCACCCGTCGCCGCACGTGCCCCTGCCCGTCGAAGAAGACGAGCTGGGCCTTGCCGTCGGCGCCGACCGCCCAGGCCCCGCGCGTCACGCCGCGCGGGTCGTTGATGCCGATGAACGGCACGCCCTGGTCGTTGACCCCGATCGCGAGCACGCTCCGGCCCTGGGCGTCGTGCAGGCCGATCGCCGGGACGCCGTCGCCCGTGAGCACGAACCCGGCGCGCGCCCCGCCGTCGGCGGCGAGGAGCGTGAACCCGGCCATGCCCGCGCGGTCGAGCGACAGGCCGACCCGCTCCTGCCCCGCCTCGTCGCGCAGGGCCAGCGTGGCCGCGCCCTCGCCGTCGACCGCCATCACCAGCCGCTCGCGCCCCTCGCCGTCCCTGAGCACGATCCGCTCGGCCGCCACCGTCACCGGCCCGCCGCCCTGCCCCGTCAGCACCAGCGCCAGCGCCAGCGCCGCCGCCCCCGCCGCCGCTCGCCGCCAGCGCGCCAGGGCCCGCTCCACGCGCGCCAGCCGCTCCTCGAGCGCCGCCGTCCGCTCCACCCGTCACCTCCCGCTCACGACGTCCCCACCGCGACTGTACGCGGGCGCGCGCGCGGGCCGGGGGCCCGTCACCCGGGGGGGACGTCGTGCATGAGCCCCATGAGCACCAGCGTGACCTTGAACGCGACGCCGCTGATCAGCGCCTGCCCGAGCAGGCGGCGCATGCGGTCCATCTCGGCGAGCTTCTTCAGCGTCATGAAGCGCAGGTAGCTGAAGCGCGCGTAGAGGAGGGCCTCCGGGCTCTGGCGGTCCTGGCGCCGGTAGCTGTCCTTGAGGAACGCCTCGAACGTCGGCTGCGCGGCGTTGAACCGGCGCCACGACAGCTCCTCGGGCACCTCGACCACCTGCCCGATCTTGTCCTCGTTGCCCCCGTCGGCGTGGACCGCGCGGCCGGCGAGGACGCGGAAGATGTAGGTGCGCACGAAGGCGAGGAGCAGCGCCACGGTCAGGCCCCACGCGAGCAGGGCGACCAGCCCGCCCATGGCGTGCGCCCCCACGGGCCCCTTCAGGGCCAGGACCGCCGGCGAGAGGTCGGCCTGGAGCATGTAGCCCATGGAGAGCACCCCGAAGCCCATGAGGAAGTTGCCCAGCTGGTCCACGGAGAGGACCGTCTGCGGGGCCGACTCGACGTAGTGGCGCAAGAGGTCCTCGGTGCGGACGTCGGGGCAGAGCGCGTCGTCGTGGGTCGTGAGCACGGGGCGGCCTCCTTCGCGAGCGCCCTTGAACAAGTCCCGCGCCGCGCGCGTCGCGCCCGCAACCCCTTGCGCCGCGGCGCCGCGCGGCGAGGCTGCGCCGGTCCGGCGCAGCCGCGGGCCGCGCCCGACGAGCGGCTGGTCCGTTCCGGATCATCGCCCCGCCAGGTCCCGTAGAATCCGCCTCCCCCGAGGGGAGGTGACCCATGCTCCGTGCGCCCGCCCGCGCGCTCGCGCTCTCGCTCGTCCTGGCCCTGGCCTGCCACGCGCAGGACGTGCCGCTGCGCGCGCCGCCGGACCGGCCGTTCGACGTGCGGCGGATCGCCCTCGACCTCGCGGTCGACCTCGAGGCGCGCACGATCGAGGGCGCCGCGACGATCGACCTCGCCGCCCTGCGCGACCTGCGCGCGCTCCGCCTGGACGCCGTCGACCACGAGGTCTCGGCGGTCACGCGCGTCGCCGCGCCGGCCCGCGGCGCGGGGGCCGCGGCCGTGGCGCCCGGCGCCACGCCCGGCGACGCCCTGCCCTTCGTGAACGACGGCCGGACGCTGACGATCGACCTGGCCCTGGCGCGCGGCGAGGCGGCGACCGTGCGGATCGCCTACCGCGTGCGCGACCCGAAGGACGGCCTCTACTTCTTCGGCCCGACGCCCGACGCGCCGAAGGTCCCCTGGCAGGTGTGGTCGCAGGGCGAGCCGCAGACGAACCGCTACTGGTTCCCGTGCGTCGACCACCCCGACGAGCGGCAGGCGACCGCGATGACCGTGCGCGTCAAGCAGGGGCTGACCGTGATCAGCAACGGCGTCCTCCTGGGCAAGGACGACGACGCGGCGACGAAGACGAGCACCTGGCGCTACGAGCAGGAGCGTGAGCACGTGGCCTACCTCGTGACGCTCGTCGTCGGCACGTTCGACGTCGTGCGCGACGAGTGGCGGGGCAAGCCGCTGGCGTGGTACGTGCCTCCGGGCCGGAAAGCCGACGCCGACCGGTCATTCGGCAGGACGAAGGAGATGCTCGACCTCTTCTCCGAGCGCACGGGCGTCGAGTACCCCTGGCCCAAGTACGAGCAGGTCGTCGTCGAGCAGTTCGAGGCCGGCGGCATGGAGAACACCGGCGCCACGACCCTCAACGAGCGGACGCTCCACGACGAGCGCGCGCACCTCGACTACTCGTCCGAGGGCCTGGTCGCCCACGAGCTGGCGCACCAGTGGTACGGCGACCTGCTCACCTGCCGCGACTGGTCGCACATCTGGCTCAACGAGAGCTTCGCCACCTACTTCGCCAACCTGTGGACCGAGCACGCGCGCGGCCAGGACGAGTACGACCTCGAGCTGCTGGGCAACGCCGCGGGCGGGATCCCCTCGGGCAAGCACCGGCCGATCCTCGACCGGCGCTACGCGGACCCCGGCTCCATGTTCGACGGGCGGGCCTACCCCAAGGGCGCCTGCGTCCTGCACATGCTCCGCCGGCAGCTCGGCGAGGACGCCTTCTGGCGCGGCGTCCAGCTCTACACGAGGCGCCACCAGGACCGGGGCGTCGAGACGCACCACCTGCGCGAGGCCCTCGAGGAGGCCAGCGGCGCCAACCTGGAGCGCTTCTTCTTCGACTGGGTCGAGCGCCCGGGCAACCCCGTGCTCGACGTGCGCCTCGAGCGCGACGCCGAGCGCGGCCTCCTCGCCCTGAAGGTCACGCAGACGCAGCCGGGCGAGGCCTACCACTTCCCGGCCGAGGTGCTGCTGCGCTTCGGCGACCGCGAGGTGCGGCGCACGTTCGACGTGCGCGAGAAGGTCGAGCGCTTCGTGTGGCCCGAGGCCGCCGCGCCGACCTTCTTCCGCTTCGACCCGCGCGAGGCGGTGATCCTGGCCGAGGCGACCGTCCACATGGGCCGCGACCTGTGGCTGGCGCAGCTCGCGAGCGACCCGACCGCGTCGGGCCGCGTGCGCGCGGCGCGCGCGCTGGGCGAGGACCGGAGCCCGCCGGCGCGCGACGCCCTGGCGCGGGCGCTGGCCGAGGACCCCTTCTGGGGCGTGCGGGCCGAGGCGGCGCGCGCCCTGGGCGGCGTCGGCGACGAGGCGGCGCGCGGCGCGCTGCTGGCCGGGCTGACGCAGGAGTCGTCGAAGGTCCGGCGGGCCTGCGTCGAGGCGCTCGGCCGGCGCGGGCGCGACGCGAAGGTCGCGGCGGCGCTCGACGCGCTGCTCGAGCGCGGCGACCCGAGCTACTACGTCGAGGCCGAGGCGGTGCGGGCCTACGCCCGGGCCGCCCTGGAGCCGCGCGCCCGGGTCGAGGCGCAGCTGGGCAAGGCGTCGCACAACGAGGTCGTGCGGATCGCCGCGCTCGAGACGCTCGCCTCGCTCGGCGACCCGTCGCTCGTGGCCGCGCTGGTCGAAGCGACGGCGCCGAGGAACGACTACGGCGTGCGGCAGGCGGCCGCGCGGGCGCTCGGCAGCGTGGCCTGCCTGCCCGGCTGCGGCGACGGCGAGCGCCTGTCGGCGGTCGAGGCCCTGCGGACGCTCCTGCGCGGGGGCAACAAGCGCGGCCGCCGCGCGGCGCTCGACGGCCTGCGGGCCCTCGGGGCGCGCGGGGCGGAGGCGCTGGGCGACGTGGAGGCCTGCGCCGCGCGCGACTCGCAGCCGGGGATCCGGCGCCAGGCGCGGGAGGTCGCGGACCGGATCCGCGCCGGCGCCCCGCCCGAGCAGGAGCTCTCGCGCCTGCGCGAGGAGGTGCGGCGCCTGCTCGAGGCGCGCGACCGGCTCGAGGAGCGCGTCGAGCGGCTCGAGGCCTCGCAGAAGAAGGAGGGCAGGTAGGGCGCGGCCTGCTCGCGCCCTGCGCCGGCGCGCCGGGCGAGCCCTACGGCGCGGCGACGGGCGGGGGCGGCGGCGGGGTCGCCGGCGGCTCGACCGCCAGGGCCGCCGCCGGCGGCCCGTCGACCACGCGCACGAGGCGCGGGACGTGGTCGTCGTTGCTGCCGACCTCCTCGACGCCGGTCCCGAGGACGGCCCGCCCCTCGTGGAACGCGAAGTAGATCGGCGACTCGTTGCGGAGCAGGTCGATGACGTCGCCGAGCATGCCGTGCGGCAGGTGCATGACGATCGCGCCCTTCTCCTGCGCGTCGGGCGGGAGCGGGCCGTCGTGGAACTTGAGCTTGCCCACCGAGGTGGCGGCCGACGGCGGGTGGCCTCGGGGGGCGGAGTAGAGCTCCACCTTCGCCTTGAGGTCGGGCTTGTCGTTCGACGCGCCGTAGAGGACGACGCGGTAGCGGTTCACTTCAGCCATGCGCCGGTGATTCTAGCCGAGGCGCGCGGCGGCGCTCACCGCCCGCGGGGGCGACCGAGCGCGGGTCCCGGGGGGGCGGGCCGACTCGGAACGGACCACGTCCGTCGGGCCGAGCGAACACGCTCGCCCGGACGCGCTCGCCGTCCCAGGAGGGCTCGGCGGCGAACGCCTCGAGGTCGCCGGCCTGATCGAGGCGCGCCCATTCGACGGTCGACCCCATCACGAGGTCGTGCACGAGCAGGCGCGCGCCCGCCGTGATCGCCACGCGCTTGCCGGCCCGGTCGAAGGCCGCGCCGGTGACGTCCTCGCCCGCGCCGGCGCGCAGGAGCATACGGGGGCTGGAGCCCGGTCGCGTGAGGTCGCGGACCGCGACCCGCTCGGGCGTGGCCCAGAGGGCGAGCGCGTCGTCGGGGGAGAACCACTCGGTGTGGACGTCGTCGCCGTCGTGGAGCGCCTCGACCGTGGCCGGCGCGCCCTGCCGAAGCGGGTCGAGGTCGACGAGGACGAGGCCGAACAGGCGCGCCCCGCCGGGACCGGGGACCGGGCGGCGGTAGTTGACGAGCAGGCGCCGCTGGTCATGGCTGAACTCGACGCCGGTGACGGCGTCCGGCAGGCCGAGAGGGCGCAGGGAGCAGGCGATCACCCGCACGCCGCACCTCCGGGGCCAGGCCAGCGGGCGCCGCCCGGTTGCGCCGCCCGGGCGCGGCGCCCATGATGCGCCCGTGCGCTGCCACGTGCGAATCGGCCAGCTCGTCTCCCACCCCTGCGCGCGCACGACGCATCGCCGCTGCCGCCAGTGCGGCAACCCGACCTGCGAGCGGCACCAGGCGGGGAAGGGCGGCGACTGCGTGGTGTGCACGGGCGACCACGTGCCGCCGTCGGCGCCGGCGTCGGTCACGCTCGAGGAGATGCTCTCGTTCACCGACGCCGAGGTCGCGGCGTTCGACGCGCCGGCCGGCGCGCGGACGGGCAAGCTCCGGGACATGGACAGCTGATGCTCGCCCGCGCCGTCACGGGGGACCTGCCGCCGGACGCCCGCGCGCTGATCTACGCGCCGGGCGGCGGCCTCGGCCACCTGACGCGCGCGCTGGTCGTGGCGCGCGCGCTGCCGGGCCCCGTGCACGTGTGGCATCAGGCGCCGGCGCCCCTGCCGGCGCCTGCCCGGGTGCGACAGCGGCGCCTGCCCACCGGCTGGGGGCCGGCCCGCGTGGCCGCGGCCCTGGCCCGCGCCGCGCGGCGCGCGCCGCTCCTCGTCGTCGACACCTTCCCCGGCGGCCTCGAGGGCGAGCTCACGCCCGAGGCGCTGGGCGCCTTCCGGCGGCGCGTCCTCGTCGCGCGGCACGTGCGCCCCGGCGCCTACCCGGGCTACGAGGCGCGCGCGCGGGCGTTCGACGCGCGCCTGCTGCCCTACCCGCCCGCGGCCTGCGAGTGGGACGGCGCCGCGCCCGGGGTCCACGTCGGCCACCTCCTGCGCGACCTGCCGCTCGACGACGGCCCCGTGGCGCCGCTCGTCGTGCTCGGCGACCCGGCGCGCCTGCCGGCCGGCTGGCGGGCGCGGCTTCCGGACGGGGCGCAGGTCGTCCGCGGCTGGGCGCCGCGGCTGCCGCGCGCGCGGTGCTACCTGTCGGTGGGCGCGGGCTACCACGCGAGCTACGAGCTCCGGCGGCTCGGCGCCCCGCTCGGGCTCGTCCCGGTCGAGCGGCGCTACGACGACCAGTTCCGCCGCGCGGCCCGCCTGGGCGCCGGCGTCCACACGCGCCAGGACCTGCTGCGCCTGCTGGGAGGTGCCGCGTGAAGGTCGTCAAGCACGAGAAGCTGCGCCCGGACGACGTCCCCCCGCGGCTCGCCGAGGTCGAGGCGAGCCTGCGCGCCGACGGGCGCCTCGCGGGCATGCTCTTCGCCCCGCTCTTCATCGTGGCGGCGGTCGGCTGCGTGGTCGCACCGCCGCTCGGCATCTTCGGCGGGATCATCGCCGGGGTCTTCTACTGGCGGAAGCGCGACAAGCTCAACCGCGCCCGCGACAAGGTGGCCTTCGCCCGCGAGCTGCACGAGCGGCTCGAGGACGAGCTGCACCCGCGGAGGGCCGTCGTGCTCGACTTCGACCTGCGCCACTACGACGAGAAGGGCAAGCAGGTGTGGTCGGGGTTCTCGAGCGCCGGGAACCCGAAGTACCGCTACTCCGACAAGTGGCTCCACTACCGCGCCGTCCTGGCCGACGGCACGCGGCTCGAGGTCGTGCGCCAGGCGGGCGTCAAGGTCAAGAAGGGCAACGTGGTGAAGGAGAAGCGGCGCCTGCTCCTCTCGCTCACCCCCCACCCGCGCCGCTACGCCATGGAGCTGCTCAAGGAGGAGCGGCCGAACCGCCGCCTGCGCGCGCGCCTCCAGGCCGCCGTGGGGGCCTTCCACAACGACCCGGAGGAGTTCCACGCGCGGGTCGACGGCGGCGGGGGCAGCCTGCGCATCAAGGCCACGCAGGAGGACGCCCCGATCCTGGCGGCCGAGGTGGTCACGATCGTCGAGGAGGTCGTGCGCTTCCTGCAGGAGCTGCGCGGCCCGGGCGCGCGGGCGGCCTGACGTGTGGCGCGCGGTCGAGCGGGTGCGGCGGCTGCCCACCGCGGCGCCGGTGCGCGAGGCGATCGCCGCCGGGCAGGCGCCCTTCGTCGCCTCGGCCAAGCTCAAGCTCGTCGACGCCTGCAACCTGCGCTGCTTCATGTGCGACTACTGGAAGCGCCGCGGCGACGACGACCTGACGACCGACGAGGTGCTGGCGGTCCTCGACGACCTCGCGGCGCTCGGCTGCGAGAAGGTCCACTTCACGGGCGGCGAGCTGTTCCTGCGCCGCGACGCCCTCGACCTGCTCGCGCGCGCGCACGCGCTCGGCATGCGGGTGAACCTGACCACGAACGGCACGCTCCTCGACCGCGACCGCCTCGAGGCGCTCCTGGCCCTGCCGCCGCGCTCGATCACCTTCAGCGTCGACTCGCCGCTGGCGCCCGTCCACGACCTCGTCCGCGGGCAGGAGGGCGCGCACGCGCGCACGACCCGCACGCTCGACCGGGCGCTCCGCCGGCGCCGCAAGAAGACGCGCGTGCGGCTGAACACGGTCCTCAGCGAGCGGAACCTCGAGAGCCTGCTCGGCATGCCCGAGTTCCTGCGCGAGCGGCCGGTCGACCAGTGGCTGATCATCCCGATCGACGAGAAGCCGGGCGCCGCGGGCGGCGCGCTCGACCTCGCCGCCGTGCGCTACTGGTCGACGCACGTGGCGCCGGCGCTCGCCGCGCAGGTGACGGTCCCGGGCTTCGACCCCTGGGTGTTCGGCCGCGACGAGGCCGCCTGGACCGAGGCCGCCGCCGGCCGCTACGCGCTGGGCCACTACCGGGCGCACCGCTGCCACGTGCCGTGGTTCCACACGCTCGTCGACGCGCGCGGCGACGTCTACCCGTGCTGCATGGGTCACCGGAGCCTGCCGCCGCTCGGCAACGTGCGCGAGCGCCCCCTGCGCGAGGTCGTCGCCGGGCCCGCCTACGTCGCCTTCCGCCACGCCATGCTCGAGGCGCGCACCGACGTCTGCCACCGCTGCGACGACTTCCTGGCCGAGAACCGCGCCCTCGACGCGCTCCTCGAGCGGCCCTGATGGCGCGCGTCGTCCTGGCCAGCTTCGACCGCGTCCCGGCGCCGAAGGGGGCGAGCCAGCACATCCTGGCCAACGTCGAGGCGCTCGCGGCGCGCTTCGACGTGTCGCTCGTCACGCTGGGCGAGCGCCCGCTCCCCGGCGTGCGCCACCTGCCGGTCGCCCTCGCGGAGCCGAACTGGCTGCGCCGGGCGCTCCAGTTCCACGAGCGCCTCGTGCGCGTCCTGGCCGAGGAGCCGGCCGACGCCTACCACGTGCGCTCGCCCTGGGAGGGGCTCGCCGCGCCCGTCGGCGCGCCGCTCGTCTACGAGGCCAACGGCTTCATGAGCGTCGAGGCGGGCTACCACTTCCCGCGCGTGCCGGCGCTGCCGGGCCTGCGCGACAAGCTGCGCCGCCTCGAGGACGCGCTCCTCGACCGCGCCGCGGTCGTCGTCACGCCGAGCGCGCTCACGGCCGCCTACGTCGAGGACCGCGGCGTCGAGGCCGCCCGCGTGCGCGTCGTGCCGAACTCGCCGGCGGTGCCCCTGGCCGACGGGCCCGTCGCGCCCGCCGGGGAGGCGCTGCGCCTCCTCTACGTCGGCACCCTCGCCCCCTGGCAGGGCGTCGACGACCTCCTGCGCGCCCTGCCGCGCGCGCGGGCGCCCTGGACCCTCACCGTGCTCACGAGCGCGCCGGAGCGACGGCGGCGGCGGCTCCTGCGCCGCGCCGCCCGCCTCGGGCTCGAGGGCCGGGTGGACGTGCGGGAGGCCGTCGACCCGGCCGACCTGCCGGCCGTCCTGCGCGCGCACGACGTGGGCGTGGTGCCCCTCGTCCCCTGCGAGCGCAACCTCGTCCAGGGCTGCCAGCCGATCAAGCTCCTCGACTTCATGGCCTCGGGGGTGCCCGTGCTCGCGCCCGACCTGCCGGTGGTGCGCGAGGTCGTGGGCGACGAGGCCCCGCTCTACGCCCGCGCCAGCCACGAGGCGCTCGTCGACCACCTCGAGCGCCTCGCCGCCGACCCCGCCCGCCGCGCCGACCTGGCCCGGGCGGGGCTCGCGCGCGTGCGGGCGCGCTTCACGCGCGAGGCGCAGCGCGCGGCGCTGCTGGGGGTCTACGACGAGCTCCTCGCGCGGTAGCGCGGCTCACGATGGATCGATGAAACGGAGGCAACGGAGAACGACGGAGGTCACGGAGGGGGACGTAGGACAGAACCTCCGTGGTCTTCGTGGACCTTCGTTGCCTCCGTGTCCCATCGAGAGCCCACACGGTCGACCCTCGATCGGCCCGGTCAGGCCTCGAGCAGCTCGAGCAGGTAGCGCCCGTACTCGTTCTTCGCCATGGGCTCGGCCTGGCGGCGGAGCTGGTCGGCGTCGATCCAGCCCTGGCGGTAGGCGATCTCCTCGGGGCACGAGACGAGCAGGCCCTGCCGCTTCTGGATGGCGCCGATGAACGCCGACGCCTCGAGCAGGCTCTCGTGCGTCCCGGTGTCGAGCCAGGCGGTGCCGCGGCCGAGCGTCAGGCAGCGCAGCGCGCCGCGCTCCAGGTAGACGCGGTTCACGTCGGTGATCTCGAGCTCGCCGCGCGGCGACGGCCTGAGCTCCCGCGCGATGTCGACCACCTGCGCGTCGTAGAAGTAGAGCCCCGGGACCGCGTAGCGCGAGCGGGGGCGCCGCGGCTTCTCCTCGATGCTCAGGACCTTGCCGCCCTCGTCGAACTCGACGACGCCGTAGCGCTCGGGGTCGCGCACCGGGTAGGCGAAGATCAGGGCCCCGTCGCGCACGGCGGCCGCCTCGCGCAAGGTGCGCACGAGCCCGTGGCCGTAGAACACGTTGTCGCCGAGCACCAGGCACGACGGGCCGCCGGCCACGAAGTCGGCGCCGATCACGAACGCCTGCGCCAGCCCCTCGGGCCGCGGCTGCTCGGCGTAGCTGAAGCGCACGCCGAACTGCGCCCCGTCGCCCAGGAGCTGCCGGAAGCGCGGCAGGTCCTGCGGCGTCGAGATGATCAGCACCTCGCGGATCCCCGCCAGCATGAGGACGGAGAGCGGGTAGTAGATCATCGGCTTGTCGTAGATCGGCATGAGCTGCTTGCTCACGGCGATCGTCAACGGATGCAGCCGGGTGCCGGCGCCGCCGGCGAGGATGATGCCCTTCATGTGGCCCTCGTCTGAGACGGCCCCCCGCGTGGCAGCTTACGTCAGAACGTCCGCTCGAAATGGTTCCTCGCCCGCGGCTTCTCGCGCTTCCTCCAGTAGCTCCCGGGGCGCTCGGCCAGGCCGAGCGGGTCGTCCTCGGGCCGCGCGCGGCGCTTGAGCCAGAGCACGAGCGCCATGGGCGTGAACATGAGGTAGAAGACGACCCCCAGGATGAGGCGCGTGTTGAACCAGCCGAGCGGGGCCGCCACGAAGCCCATCCAGAAGCGGTAGAAGGGCACGAGCGCCGCCGGGAGCACCACGCCCACGAGGCCCAGCAGGGCCCCGATCGACATGAGGCAGTGGGTCGGCACGAGGCCGAGGAGCTTCGCCGTGCGCACGGCGTGGACGAACGACGGGGCCGCCCGGACCGTGGTGCCGTCCGGGAGCTCGAGGGCCGTCACCCCCGCCCCGGGCCGCCGCGCGAGGTGCACCGACCCGACGGTGGCCCGCCCGCCCTTCGCGTCGACCACCTGGACGCGCACCGGCGTGAGCAGCCCCTTGGCGACCCCCGGGTGCGTCCCGAGGTCGGGCTCCCGCACGCCCGGGTCGACGGGCGTCGACTGCCCGTCGCTCCAGCGGGCGCGCCAGCCGTCGACCGCCGCCGGCGCGAGCGCGGCGTCCTTCGCCGCCTGCCCGGCGGGCGCGGTGAACGTGACCACGACGCCCGGCCGGAGCGCGCCGTTGAACGCGACGAGGCTCAGGCCGCCGATGATCAGCGAGAAGAAGACGAAGAAGGCCACGCCGAGCTTGCGCGCCTCGCCGCGCAGGCGGGCCCGCTCCGCGGCAGGGTCGCCCTGGGCGCGGTAGAGGTCGGGGACGACGGCGGCCCCCGTGCGGGGGCGGTCGGCGGCGAGGCCGGCGGACTTCGTGTCGGGGGTCGGCGAGGTCATCAGTCGAGCTCGAACTCCTTGCGCCAGTCGCCCTTGTCCTCGAACTTCGGCTGCTCGGACTTCTTGATCAGGCAGCGCGCGATGAGCAGGTAGTCCATCTCCGTGCGCATGAAGCAGCGGTAGGCGTCCTCGGCGGTGCCCACGATCGGCTCGCCGCGCACGTTGTAGGACGTGTTCACGAGGATCGGCACCCCCGTGCGCTCCTTGAACGCCTTGATGATCCGGTAGAAGGTCGGGTTGTCGCGCTCGTCGACGGTCTGGATGCGCGCCGAGTAGTCGACGTGCGTGATCGCCGGGATGGACGAGCGGGGCACGTTCAGCTTCTCGATCCCGAACAGCTGCTGCTGCTCCTCGGTCATGGCGATCCGGTGCTTCTCGAGCACCGGCGCGACCATGAGCATGTAGGGCGACGGGCGGTCGTGCTCGAACCAGCCGGCGACGTCCTCGACCAGGCACGCCGGCGCGAACGGCCGGAACGACTCCCGGTACTTGATCTTGAGGTTCATCGTCTTCTGCATGTTGCGCGAGCGCGGGTCGCCGATGATCGAGCGCCCGCCCAGGGCCCGCGGCCCGAACTCCATGCGCCCCTGACACAGCCCGATGACGTTCTCCTGCTCGAGCAGCTCGGCGAGGACGCCCGGGAGCTCCTCCTCCGAGAGCTCGCGGAACGGCGCGTTGATCGACGCCAGGTAGCGCTTCGCGTCCTCGTGGTCGGGCGCCGGGCCCAGGAGCGAGCCCTTCATCGCGTCGCGCCCGTCGGGCGAGACCATGCGCGGCTTGCCCAGGTACTTGTGCCACACGGCCATGGCCACGCCGAGCGCGCCGCCGGCGTCGCCGGCGGCCGGCTGGACGAAGATGTCCTTGAAGATCCCCTTGCGCAGGAGCTTGCCGTTCGACACGCAGTTGAGCGCCACGCCGCCGGCCATGCACAGGTAGTCGGCGCCCGTGACCTCCTTGACGTGCCGCGCCTGCTTCTCCATGGCCATCTCGGTGACGACCTGCACCGAGGCGGCGAGGTCCATCTCGCGCTGCGTGAGCTGCGTCTCGGCCGTCCGCGGCGGGCCGCCGAACACGTCGTCGAAGCGCCCCGACGTCATGCGCAGGCCGCTCATGTAGTCGAAGTAGTCCATGCGCAGGTGGAACGAGCCGTCCTCGCGCAGGTCCATGATCTTCGACAGGATCGCGTCGACGAACCGCGGCTGGCCGTAGGGCGCCAGGCCCATGACCTTGTACTCGCCCGAGTTCACCTTGAAGCCGGTGTAGTAGGTGAACGCCGAGTAGAGCAGCCCGATCGAGTGCGGGAAGTCGATCTGGCCCAGCAGCTCGAGCTCGTGGCCCTTGCCGCGGCCGAACGTCGTCGTCGCCCACTCGCCCACGCCGTCGATCGTGAGCACCGCCGCCTCCTCGAAGGGCGACGGGTAGAAGGCCGAGGCCGCGTGCGACTCGTGGTGCTCGCCGAAGAGGATCCGCCGCCTGTAGCCCGGCAGCTCCTTGCGGATCAGCCCGGCCGTGCCCAGCTTCTCCTTCAGCCACACGGGCATGGCCATGACGAACGAGCGGAGCCCCCGCGGCGCCGTGCCCAGGTAGGTCTGGAGCAGGCGCTCGAACTTGAGCAGCGGCTTGTCGTAGAAGGCCACGTGGTCGAGGTGCGCGACGGTGATCCCCGCCTCGCGCAGGCAGTAGTCGACGGCGTTGCGCGGGAAGCGCGCGTCGTGCTTCTTGCGCGTGAAGCGCTCCTCCTGCGCGGCGGCCACGAGCTCGCCGTCCTTGACCAGGCAGGCCGCGCTGTCGTGGTAGAAGGCGCTGATCCCCAGGACGTAGGTCATCGGGTCTCCCCCCTCAGCGCGCGCCGCGCCAGAGGGCCATGAGCCGGGGGGCGCCCAGCTCGTCCAGCATGGACGGGTCGAGCCGCACGTCGCCCGGCGCGCCCGCCCGCGCCGAGGCCGTGAGCAGGTCGGCCAGCGTGGGCGGACGGGCATAGCGCACCAGCCGCACCCCGGCCGTCGTGAAGCCGGCCAGGGTGGCCGCCCGGTCGAGCGCGTCCTGCCGGTAGCCGATGTGGTCGACGAGCTTGTGCTCGAGCGCCTGCTCCGCCGTGAAGATCCTGCCGTCGGCGAGCGCCTGGACCTCCTCGAGCGTGAGCTTCGTGTGGGCCCGGCCCTCGTGGACGATCCTCGTGAACCGCGCGTGGGTCTCCTCGACCATCTTGCGCAGGATCTCGACGTGCTCGTCGCGCAGGGGGCCCGTCGGGTTGAGGAGGTCCTTGTTGGGGCCGCTGGTGATCGTCACGTCGCGGACGCCGTACTTCTCCAGCAGCTCGTGGAAGTTGAGCGTGGAGAGCACCACGCCGATGCTGCCGGTGATCGTCGTCGGCTCGCAGACGATCTCGTTGCCCGCCGCGGCGATGTAGTAGCCGCCCGACGCGCAGAGCGAGCCCATGTGGATGACGACCGGCCGGTTGGTCTTCTCGCGGAAGCGCTTGACCAGCTTCCAGACCTGGTCGCTGGCCGTGACCGTGCCGCCGGGGCTGTCGATCGACAGGACCAGCGCCTTGACGTCCTTGTCCTCCTCGGCCGCCTCGAGCTCCTGGCGCAGGCGCTCGACGAGGTCCACCCCGACCCCGAACAGGCCGCCGCCCTGCACCCGCGCGATCATGCCCTCGAGCTCGACCAGCACGACCTTGGCGTCGCCGGTCCCCTGGACGGTCTCCTCCATCAGGGCGCGCGACCGGCCGAGGCCCGGCCCGCCGAGCGCGGCCGCGAACCCGAAGAGCAGGCAGCCGCCGAGGAGGACGCACCCGAGGAGCGCCCACGCGGCGGGGGGGACGCCGCGCCGCGGCGGCAGGCGGGGCGGCGCCCCGCCGCCGCCCGGAGGCGTCACCGGCGTGGCGACGGGCGGGGGCGGCGCGGCCTTGTCCGGCGGCGGCGGGTCGTTCAGGGGCACGAACTCGCTCGACATGGGCTCCTCGGCGCGGGGCGGGAGGGGCAGAGGTTACCACGGCCTCGCGCGGATCGTCTGGTGCCCGCGCGAGGAGCGGGCTACGGTGTGCCCGTGGCCCGCAAGACCGCCGCGCGGAAGCGACCGGG
Source organism: Planctomycetota bacterium (assembly GCA_023954375.1). Taxonomy (GTDB): domain Bacteria; phylum Planctomycetota; class J058; order J058; family J058; genus JAMLIC01. The sequence continues at coordinate 73,836 of JAMLIC010000037.1, read as the reverse complement.
GAAGAAGAAGGCCGCGCCGCGTCCCGCCTCGAAGAAGAAGGCGCCGGCGCTGCCCCGCGGCGCGGCCCACGTCGACCTCGTGCTCGAGGAGCGGCACGTGCACCTCCTCGAGGCGCTCGGGCGCGCCTACCGCCTCGACGACGCCGGCGCGCCCCCCGACCTGCCGCAGGTCGTGCGCGAGGTCCTCGACCGCTACGGCCACCGCCTCCTCCGCCTCGCCACGCCGCGCCGCGTCGGGGACGAGGAAGAGTGAGGTAGGTGGACAACGCCACCCACACCCTCTGCGGCCTGGCCCTCGCCCGCATGGGGGGTGACCGCCTCGGCCCCATGGCGACGCCGACCCTGGTGATCGCCGCCAACCTCCCGGACGCCGACGCCGTCGGGGCGCTGTGGGGCGGCCAGCCCTGGTACCTCTGCCACCACCGGGGCCTGACGCACGCCGTCCTCGGCCTGGCCGTGCAGGCGGTGCTCCTCGGCCTGGCGATGACCTGGGTGGGGCGCCGCCTCCCGGAGCGGCCGCGGGCGCGGGCGCTCATCGCGGCGGCGGCGCTCGGCCTCCTCTCGCACCTGGCGCTCGACGGGCTCAACACCTACGGGGTCCGCCCGTGGCTGCCCTTCGTGGACACCTGGTACTACGGCGACACGGCGTTCATCGTCGACCCGTGGATGTGGCTCCTGCTCGGGGCCGCCGCCTGCCTCGGGGCGCCGCCCCCGGCCGCGCCGGCCCCCCCGGCCGACGCCGAGGGCCTGGCGCGCGCGGAGCGCCTGGCCGACGTCGGCGCGCACGAGGCGGCGCGCGACGCGGCGCTCGCCGCGCTCCCGCGCGCCGGCGCGTCGCGCGAGGTCCTGCGCGACGCGTGGGCCGTGGGGGGCCGCGTCGCGACCTTCGCCTGGTGGGGGCTGAGCGGCGCCGTGGTCCTGGCGATCCTCTTCAGCGGCCGGGCGCCGCCCGCCCTGGCGCTCGTCTGGGGGCCGCTCATGGCGGCCGTGCTCGTGGCCCGCCAGCGCGGGGCGCTCCGCGGCCGGCGCCGCGCGGCCGCGTGGACCTGCGCCCTGCTCGTCGTGCCCTACCTCGCCGCGCTGCGGGCGCTCGACCGCGCCGCCCTCGGCCGCGCCGAGGCGTGGGTCGCCGCGCAGGGCCTCGCGCCGGACGCGGGCGTCTGTCACCCGACGCCCATGACCCCCTGGCGCTTCCGGGCCCTCGTGGCCACCGGCCCCTGGATCTTCGACCTCGACGTGGACCTGCGCGCGGGCGAGGTCGCGCCGCGCGGCGGCGTGCGCCGGGGCCTCGACGACCCGCTGCTCGCGCATCCGGACGTCGTCGGGTCGCCCGAGCACCACGCCTGGCGCTGCTTCGCCCGCCTGCCCTTCGCCGCGCGGACCGACGACCTCCTGATCCTCGGCGACGCCCGCTACGCCCCGCGCCCCGAGCGGGCCTGGTGCAACCTGGCCGTGCCCCTGCCGGAGTGAGCTTATAACGGTGTGTGGAGGGCCGGCGTGCAGATCCACAACCAGCTGCCGCTGCTGCTCGGGTGCCTCCGCCGCTGGGAGGCGCGCCCGTCGCTCGCCGCCTTCGAGGCCGAGTACTTCGCCCCGCTGGCCCGCTGGCTCGCGCCGACCTTCATCGACGGCCGCCGGCTCTACCTGGCGCTCCTCGAGCTCAACTGGCCGGCCTACCGCGCCGAGGCCCTGGCCCTCGACCCGACGCGCGAGGAGGCGCGGCTGCGCCGCCGGATCGCCGACATCGAGGCGCTGTTCGGCGTGACGCTCGGCGGGCAGGCGCTGCTCTTCGGCGCGTTCACCTGCATGGACGGCTACGCCCGCTTCGACCGCGGCGACCACACCGTCTACCTGGGCGTCGACGAGAGCCACGGCCGCGGCGCCTACCTCGACGTGCTGATCGCCCACGAGCTGACGCACGTCGTCCGCGAGGGCCGGCCGGAGGTCTGGGCGGGCTGGGGGCTCTCGCTCGACATGACCAACGCCGAGTTCACCGACCGGCTCCCCGTCGTCGAGCACCTGATGAACGAGGGCTACAGCTGCGTCGTCTCGGAGCTCGTCGTCCCGGGCGAGGACCCGTGGCACTACGCCTACCAGTCGGAGGACGATCTGGCGCGCATCGTCGAGCACGGCCCCGCCGTCGACGCCGTCGTCCACGCCGAGCTGCGCCACCCCGACGGCGACTACGGGCGCCTCTACGCGCCCTCCCGCTACGGCCGCGCGATGCCCATGTTCACCCACTACGTGTGGGCCTGGCAGTGGGTGAAGCGCCTCGTGCGCACCCAGGCGGGCGGCGACCCGCGGCGCCTCGTCGCCCGCTGCTCGAAGGACCTCGTCGAGGACGCCCTGAGCTTCCGGCTGGAGCGCCTGGTCTGACCAGGACCCGTCCGTCCTCGAACCCGAGCGGCTCGCCGTTCAGCAGGCGACCGCTCGGCGGTCCTCGCAGACGCCGGACCGCCTCCGAGCACACCTCACCGCGCCTCCGCAGCCAGAGCCCCAGGCGAGGCGGAGGAGGGCCGGGCGTGTCCGCGCGAAGGCGAGGGAAGGCGGCCTCCTGGCCGCCGACCGAGCCTGAGCGGCCAGGGTGTCGCGCGCAGCGCGACACCCTGGCCGAACGGCAGCGCCCGCCATCCTCCGCCGCAGCCGCGATCACACCATGCGGCTACACTCCTCGCCGTTCAGCGCGGCGCCCGCGACGGCCGGACCGCCTCCGAGCACACCTCACCGCGCCTCCGCAGCCAGAGCCTCAGGCGAGGCGGAGGAGGGCGAGGCGATGCCGCGCGAAGGCGAGGGAAGGCGGCCTCCTGGCCGCCGACCGAGACACCCTGTGTCAAGCCTCCCGGTCCTCGACGGACCGTTGATGGTCCACCTGGCGTGTTGCGACGCGACCGGCCGTCCTGGCAGACGGCCGGACCGCCTCCGAGCACACCTCACCGCGCTTCCGCAGCCAGAGCCTCAGGCGAGGCGGAGGAGGGCGAGGCGATGCCGCGCGAAGGCGAGGGAAGGCGACCTCCTGGCCGCCGACCGAGCCTGAGCGGCCAGGGGGCCGCGCGACGCGCGCCACCCTGGCGAACGGCAGCGCCCGCCATCCTCCGCCGCAGCCGCGATCACACCATCGGCAGCGCCCGCCATCCTCCGCCGCAGCCGCGATCACACCATGCGGCTACACTCCGGGGCGAATGACCAGCCAGGGCCCCCGCGCCGAGCTCGTGGTGACCGAGGGCCTCGATGCCGGTCGGCGCCTGGTGCTGCGCCCGGGCGAGCGCGCGAGCCTGGGGCGCGACGCCGAGGCCACGCTGCGCATCGTCGACGACCGGGCGTCGCGGCAGCACGCCGTCGTGGAGCTCCAGGCCGACGGCCTGTGGGTCACCGACGTGGGCAGCCGCAACGGCACCCTCCTGGACGACCGCCCGCTCGTCGCCCACGCGCGCGCGCGGGTCGGGGAGCGCGGCCTCCTGCGCATCGGCGCCCACGCCATCCAGCTCACCTCGACGGGGGCCGGGCCGCCGGCCCCGCCCGGCGGGTGGCCGCCGGGCCTGCGCGAGGAGTACGACGTCACGCGGCTGCTGGGCGGCGGGGCGGCCGGCATGGTCTACGCGGGGGCGCACCGCGCGAGCGGCGCCGCCGTCGCGCTGAAGGTGCTCGCGCCGACGATCGCCGACGCGGACCTGCCGGCGCGCTTCGCGCGCGAGGCCCAGGTCCGCGTCCGGCACCCGCACGTCGTCGCCGTGCACGACCTGCGCGTCGACGGCGGGCGCGCGTGGCTGATCATGGAGCTGGTCGACGGCCGCTCGCTCGACCAGCCGCTGCGCGAGGGGACGCCCCTGCCCGTGCCGGTCGTCCTGCGCATCGGCGCGGACGCCGCCGAGGGCCTGGCCGCCGCGCACGCGTGCGGCGTCGTGCACCGCGACGTGAAGCCGGCGAACATCATCGTCGAGCGCGGCGGGCGCGCGAAGCTCGGCGACTTCGGCCTGGCGAAGGTGCTCGGGAGCGCCCTCACGGCCACCGGCCTGGGGCTCGGGACGCTCGACTACGTGGCGCCGGAGCAGGCCCTCGACGCCAAGCGGGCCGACGCGCGCAGCGACCTCTACTCCCTCGGCGCGACGCTGTTCCACGCGCTGGCCGGGCGCCCGGCGATCGACTCGCGCGCCGACGGCTTCTTCGACCGCCTCACCGCCGAGACCCCCCCGTCGCTCGCGCGGGTGCGGCCGGACTGCCCGCGGCCGGTCGCCGCCGCCGTCGCCGCCCTGCTGGAGAAGCACCCCGACGACCGCCCGGCGTCGGCCGCCGAGGTCGCTTCGGCGCTCCGCCGTCTGGGGGGCGCGTGACGCGGGAGCTGACGGTGCTGCGCCAGGCGCTCTCGCAGGGCCTGGTCTCGGGGCCGCAGCTGCGCGAGGCGCTGCTCCTGCGCGAGGCGCTGCGCCAGGAGGGCGCCGCCGTCGCCGCGCTGCGGGTCGTCCTCCGCGCCGTGGCGCCGGAGCGTCGGCCCGAGCTCGAGCGCGCCTGGCAGCAGCTGCGCCGCGACGGGGACCCGCCGGACGACCCGGCCGCCCTCACGCCCCTGCCCGACCCGCTGCCGCTCGCCGCGGCGCGGCGCGCGCGCGAGTGGACGCTCCGCCCGCCGGCCGAGGACCCGCCCGGCGTGAAGACCGCCCTGGAGGCGCTCCGCAGCGTGCGCGCGCCCGACGAGGCGACGCGCGACGACGGGGCGCCGGCGGCGCGCCCGCCCGGCCCCGCCCCGGCCGGCCGCGCCGGCTCGCAGCGGATCGGGCCGTGCCGGGTGGTGCGAGAGCTCGGGCGGGGCGCCTGCGGCGCGGTGCTCCTGGCCCACCACGAGCGGCTGGACCGGCAGGTCGCGGTGAAGGTGCTGCACGGCCAGGACGCGCGCGCCCTGGAGCGGTTCCGCACCGAGGCCCGGGTCATGGCGCGCCTGCGCCATCCGAACGTGGTCGGCGTCCACGACGTGGGCGAGCAGGACGGCGCGCCGTTCCTGGTCATGGACTTCGTGGACGGCGAGCCCCTCGACGCGCGGCTGCGGCGAGAGGGCGCCCTGCCGCCGCGCGAGGCGGCGCGCCTCGCCGCCCGCCTGGCGCGCGGCCTGGAGGCGGCCCACGGCCGGTCGATCCTGCATCGCGACCTCAAGCCGCAGAACGTGCTGATCGACGGCAGCGGCGAGCCGCTGCTGACCGACTTCGGCATCGCCCGGGCGATCGACGAGTCGCGCGGGCTGACGCGCACCGGCCAGATGCTCGGGACGCTGGCCTACGCGCCGCCCGAGCAGGTGCTGGGCAGGCACGGGGAGGTCGACGCCCGCAGCGACGTCTACGGGCTCGGGGCCACGCTCTACGAGATGCTCGCGGGGCGCCCGCCGTTCGCCGGCGACCTGCCCGTGAACGTGATCTATCAGGTGACCAGCGCGCCGCCGGCGCCCCTCCGCGAGGCCCGGCCGGAGGTCGACCCCGCGCTCGAGGCGCTGTGCCTGCGCTGCCTGGCGAAGCGCCCCGACCAGCGCTTCCCGTCGGCCGCCGCGCTGGCCGACGCCCTCGAGGCGTGGCTCTCGCGCCCCGCCGCCGACGCCGCGCCGCGCCGCCCGGCCGGCGCCGCGCTCGCCGGCCTGGCGCTCCTCGCCGGGGCGCTCGCCGGGGCGCTCGCCGGCGCCGGGGGGCACGCGCTCCTGGCGGGCGCGGCCGACCCGCCGGCGGCCCCGGCCGCCGACGAGACGGCGGCCGACGCGCCGCCCGCCCACGCGCCGCCCGCCCCCGCGCCGCCCGCCCACGCGCCGCCCTGGGCGATCGCGCCGATCGGGTCCGCGGCGGCGCTCCTGACCTCGGCGCGCGAGGCCGCGGCCGCCGGCGAGGCGGTCGCCGCGGCCGACGCGCTCGCGCGGGCGTGCGAGGCCGACGTCCTCGAGAGCGCCGCCGCCGCCGCGGACCTGGCGCCGCTGCTGGTCGAGGCCGCGGCGCGCGCGCTCGACGCGGGCCGCCCGGGCGAGGTGGCGCGCGCGCGGCGGCTGCTCGTGTCGGCGCGGGAGCTCGCGCCGGACCTGGACCTGTCGGTCGCGGCGGGGCGCCTCCTGGCCGTCGCGGCCGCGCCGCAGCCCGCGCTCGCGGCGGCGGCGTGCCCGTGGCTGGGCGCGGCGCCCCCCGGCGAGGCCGAGTGGGCGGGCCGCCTGCTCGGCACCGAGTTCACGTCCGTGGAGCTGACCGCGGCGCGGACGGTCGAGCGCGCCACGTGGCCGAAGCGGCTGAGCGCGCTCTGGCGCGCCTGCGACTCCTGGTCGCGCCCCGAGGACGCCTTCGACACGGCGCTCCTCCTCCGCCCCGAGGCCGCCGCGCTCTGGTGGGGGCGGGCGCGCCTGGCGCAGGAGCGCGGGGACTTCGCGCGCGCCGCGCGCCTGCTCGACGTGACGATCGCGCGCGAGGACCACGGCGAGCTGCGCCACCAGCGCGCCCGCGTCGAGCGGCTGCGCCCGGGCGGCACGCTCGACGGGGCGCTCGCGCTGGCGCGCGCGACGCTCGCCGCCGACCTGGCGCGCGGCGAGGAGACCGCCTGGCCCTGGCACCAGATGCACCTCGCGGGGCTGCTCGCCGAGCGGGGCGGCCCCCAGGACCTGGCCGAGGCGCGGGCGATCCTCGAGCTGCTGGTCGAGGTGCGCGGGTTCGAGCACCCGCTGGCGTTCGGGGTCCTCTCGCGCGTCCACGCCCTCCTGGGCGAGAGCGGCGAGCCGCAGCGCCGCGCGCAGGAGCGTCGCGACTCGCTGCAGGACCACCGCTACCGCCTCCACGGGGATCGGTGACGGCGCGTCCGCCCCGGACGACGACCTCACCCGCCGTGGGTCGTGCGCCCGGGCGGCCGCGAGGCGATGGGCTGGCCGACGTCCAGCTCACCGGCCAGGCGGCCTCGTATCCCCCTCGCCACGCCTGACGTTGCCGCGGCGCTGCGCCAGCAAAGTCCCGCCGCGCCCGTGAAACTCCCCGCTCGCCCGCGCCCGCGCGGCCCGCCGCGGGCCGCACTTGCCGCGCGCCAGCGCGCGGCGCCCCCCTTGCTCGACGGCCGGCCAACAGCAAGGGAGGTCGTCGTGGCGGAGCCCGCGGGCGGGTCGGTCGAGCTCACCATCCTCATGCCGTGCCTCGACGAGGCGCGGACGGTCGGCGCGTGCGTGCGCAAGGCCGTCCATTTCCTCGCCGAGCACGGCGTCAAGGGCGAGGTGCTCGTCGCCGACAACGGCAGCACGGACGGCTCCCCGGAGATCGCGCGCGAGGCGGGCGCCCGCGTGATCCACGTGCCCGAGCGCGGCTACGGCGCCGCCCTGGCGGCCGGGATCGAGGCGGCCCGGGGGACGTACGTCCTCATGGGCGACAGCGACGACAGCTACGACTTCGCCGACCTGCGCCCATTCCTGCACGAGCTCCGCGCCGGCGCCGAGCTGGTCATGGGCAACCGCTTCCGCGGCGGGATCCTCCCCGGCGCCATGAAGCCCCTGCACCAGTGGCTCGGCAACCCGGCCCTGACGCTCGTCGCCCGGACCCTCTTCAGGGTCCCGTTCGGCGACGTCTACTGCGGCCAGCGCGCGTTCCGCAAGGACCTCGTCCCGCGCCTCGGCCTCGAGGCGCGCGGGATGGAGTTCGCCCTCGAGATGCTCATCAAGGCCACGCTCTCGGGCGTGCGGATGACGGAGGTCCCCGTCACGCTCTCGCCCGACGGGCGCGGCCGCCCCTCGCACCTGCGCACGTTCCGCGACGGGTGGCGCAGCCTGCGCCTCTACCTGCAGTACAGCCCGCGCTGGCTCTACCTCTACCCCGGGCTGGCCCTCGCTGCGCTCGGCCTCGTCAGCGGCGCCTGGGTGTCGACCGGGCCGCGCACGCTCGGCGGGCAGACGCTCGACGTCGGCGCCCTCCTCGCCTGCGCGGCCGCGGTGATCCTCGGCGCCCAGGCCGTCGCCTTCGGCCTGTTCGGGCGGCTCCAGGCGATCGCCGCCGGCCTCCACCCGCCTGACGACCGCGTCCTGGCGCGCCTCGAGGGCTTCCGCCTCGAGCCCTGCGTCGCGGCCGGCCTCGCCCTCGTGGTCGCCGGCCTCGCGGCCGGCGCGCTGGGCGGCTGGACCGCCATGGACGAGCCGCAGGGGCTCCGGCTGGCGATCCTCGGCACCGTCGGCGCGCTCCTCGGCGGGCAGCTGACCATGTCGGGCTTCTACCTGGGCCTCCTCCAGCGGCAGCTGCGCCGCCCGCGGCGGGCCCCGGCGTGAGCGCCGTCGCCGCGCCGGCGGCCACCCTCCGGCTGGGGTTCGTGGTCGAGCAGTCGCTCGGCCACCTGACGCACCAGCGGCACCTCGCGACCGCCGTCGCGGCCGACCCGGCCGTGGCCCCCGCCTGGCTGCCGGTCCGCTACCGCGACGACGACGCGTGGGAGCGCGTCCCGCTGGTGCGCGCGAACTGGTCGCTGCGAGGCGGGCTGCGCGGGCGCGCGGCGGTCCTGGCGCGCCTGCGCGAAGGGCCGCTCGACGGGGTCCTGTTCCACACGCAGGTGACGGCGCTCTGCGCGGCGTCGATCATGCGCCGGGTGCCGGCGGTCGTGTCGCTCGACGCCACGCCGCTGAACATGGACACGGTCGGGGCCGGCTACGACCACCGCCCCGACGGCGACGACCTGCTCGCCCGGCTCAAGCGCGGCTGGAACGCCGCCGTCCTGCGGGCCGCCCGCGCCGTGGTCGGCCACAGCGAGTGGGTGCGGCGGAGCGTGATCGACGACTACGGCGTCGACCCGGCGCGCGTCGTCGTCATCCCTCCGGGCGCGGACCTCGCCGCCCTGCGCCCGGGCCCCGGGCGGCCCGACGACGACGGCGGCCCCCTGCGCCTCCTGTTCGTCGGCGGCGACTTCGCCCGCAAGGGCGGCCCTGACCTGCTGGCGGCCGTCCGGGGCCTCACGCCCCGGTGCGAGCTCGACGTCGTCACCCGCGACCCGACGGTCGTGTCCGAGGCCGGCGTGCGCGTCCACCGCGGCCTGGCGTCGGGCGACCGGCGCCTGGTGGAGCTCTTCCGGCGCGCCGACGCGCTGGTCCTGCCCACGCGCGGCGACTGCACGCCGTTCGTCGTCCTCGAGGGGATGGCGGCGGGCCTGCCCGTCGTGGCGACGCGCGTGGGCGCGATCCCGGAGCAGGTCGTCCACGGGGAGACCGGGCTGCTCGTGCCGCCCGGCGACGTGGGCGCGCTCGCCCGGGCGCTCGCCGCGCTGCTCGCCTCGCCGGCCCGCCGGCGCGCCATGGGCCGCGCCGGCCGGGCGCGCGCCGAGGCCCTGTTCGACGCGGCCCGGAACTACCCGCGGCTGCTGGCGCTGCTGAAGACCTGCGCGGCCGTGGGGCCGCGCGCCTGACCGGGGAGAGGGAGGTCACGGTGTCGACACGAGCGTCCAGGCACGCCAGCGACCGCCCGCGCCGCGGGAGCCCATGGCGCCGCGGCGCGCTGCTCGCCGTCGTCGTCGCGGCCGGGCTGGGGCTGCGCGCCCACGGCGTGGCGCGGACGCCGCTCTCGCTCGACGAGGCGGAGTCGGCGCTGAACGCGCTGACGATCCTCGAGCGCGGGGTCCCGGTCGGCGTCTACGCGGGCCAGCCGCTGTTCGAGAACACGCTCCTCCGCCCCTGGCCGGAGAGCCTGGAGTACGAGTTCCGCGACCTGAGCTACTCCGACCGCGGCCTCGCGGTCTACCACGGCTGGATGCCGCTCTACGCGCAGGCGCTGTCGTTCGCGCTCGCCGGCGTGTCCCCCGACCCGGCGCCGGTCGCCGACGCCGCCCCGCGGCCGCGCCACGACGAGGCCGAGCAGCGGCGCCGCACGCTCGCCGCGCGCGCCCCCGCGCTGGTGTTCGCTGCGCTGTTCATCCTGGCCGCGTGGCTCGCCGGGCGCGCCATGCTCGGCCACGACGCGGCGCTCGCGGCGGCCGCCCTGGCCGCCTTCACCCCGCCCTGCGTGCGCGTGGGCGCCCAGGCGCGCTACTACTCCGCCACCCTCCTCCTGAGCACCCTCTGCTGCCTGGCGCTCTGGCGCCTCGGCCAGCGCGGGCGGCGGCGCGACGCGGCCCTGCTGGCGCTCGCGCTCGTCCTCCTCTTCCACACGCACCCCGTGACCGCCGCCGGCGCCTGCGCCGTCGCGGCGCTGTGGCTGCCCGTGACGCTCGGCCGCCGCGCGGTCGCCCCGCTGGCCCTGGTCGGCGGGCTCACCGCCCTGGGCGCCGTCCCGTGGCTCGTCCTCACGGGCGCGCTCGACGCCCTGCCGCGCGTGCCCGCCGCCCGCGACCTCCTCACGCTCGAGGACGCCCGGGGCTACCTCGTCGGGCGTCCATGCCTGGTCGCGCTCGTCGTGGCCGCGGCGGCGACGCCCCTCCTCGCCCGCGCGCCGGGGGCGGCGGCTCGCGGCGCCGCGCGCGTGGCCCGCCCCGCCGGCCTCCTGGCGCTGTGGATCGTCGCCGTCGGCGCCGCGTTCGTGGCCCTGGCGCCGGCGCCCAGCTTCTACCTGTGGCGCCTGACGCTCGGGTTCGGCGGGCCGGCGCTCGTGCTCGCGGCCCTCCTCGCCTGCGGGGCCGCGCGCGCCGCGGGCCTGCCGCGCCTCGTCCCGGCGCTCGTCCTGGGCGCCCTGGCGCTCGCCCCGACCGCGTGCGCGCTCGCCGCGGCGCGGCCGGACGACGAGGGCCTGCGCTCGGCCCTCGAGCACCTGCGCCGGGCGGACCTGGCCCCCGGCGCGCGCCTCTACGCGACGCCCGACCAGCACCTGCGGCTCACCCTCTACGCCGGCGTCCCGGTGCAGAGCATCGCCCCCGTCCGGCGCGAGTTCCTCGACGAGCACCCGGGCGAGGTCGTGCTGATCGACGGCTGCCCGCCCCGCATCGGCGTCGACCCGGCGCTCATCGAGGAGGCCGCCCGCGAGGAGGGGCGCCCGGTCTCGCCCGCGGCGGCGCGCGCCTGGTCGCAGACCCTGCGCGACCGCCTCATGCGCGAGGACGTGGCCGCCTCGGCCGCCAGCGTCACCCCGCCCCTCGGGCCGCTCGCGCCGCACCTCCTCCGCGCGGTCGAGCGGGCCCGGGCCGGCGCCGCCCCGCCGCCTGGCGCGGACCTCCGCTGGCAGAACCCGGCCATGTACCGCGGGTACGAGGCGACCTCCCGCCGCCGCGCCTGGCAGGTCTTCGCCTACCGCTTCGTCCACCCCGACCGCCGCACGGACGCGCACGCGAACTACGCGGGCCGGCTGCGGCAGGCGCGGGCCACCGTCCTCCCCCCGGGCTGGGTCGTCTACCACGCGCCCGCCCGTCAACCCGTCCGCAGGAGCAGTCCATGAGGGTCTTCATCACCGGCTCGAGCGGGCTCATCGGCTCGGAGCTCGTCCGTCACTTCGACCGCCGCGCGACGCGTGTCGTCGGCGCGGACAACAACTTCCGCGCCGACCTGTTCGGCCCGGAGGGCGACACGACGCGCACGCGCGACCTGCTCCTCTCGAGCACGCGGCGCTACCGGCACGTGCCGCTCGACGTCCGCGACCGCGCCGCCGTGGCCCGCCTCTTCCGCGAGGAGGGGCCGTTCGACCTCGTGGTCCACTGCGCCGCCCAGCCGAGCCACGACCTCGCGGCCCGCCGGCCCTTCGACGACTTCGACGTGAACGCCACCGGGACGCTCAACGTGCTCGAGGCCGTGCGCCAGCACAGCCCCGACGCCGTCTTCGTGCACATGTCGACGAACAAGGTCTACGGCGACGCCCCCAACGAGCTGCCCATGGTCGAGCTGCCGACGCGCTGGGACTACGCCCGGCCGGAGGACCATGACGGCGTGCGCGAGGACATGCGCATCGACCGCTCCAAGCACTCGCTCTTCGGCGCCAGCAAGGTGGCCGCCGACGTCCTCGTCCAGGAGTACGGGCGCTACTTCGGCCTGCGGACGGTCAGCCTGCGCTGCGGCTGCATGACCGGCCCGGACCACTCGGCGGTCGAGCTGCACGGCTTCCTCGCCTACCTGACGAAGGCCCACGTGCTCGGCCGCACGTACCAGATCTACGGCTACAAGGGCAAGCAGGTGCGGGACAACCTGCACAGCGTCGACGTGGCGCTGGCGATCGAGGCCGTCTACGAGGCCCCGCGGCCCGGCGAGGTCTACAACCTGGGCGGCGGGCGCGAGAACTCGTGCTCGATCCTGGAGGCGTTGGCGCGGCTCGAGGCGATCACCGGCCAGCCCGCGCGCACGCAGTACGTCGACGTCGCCCGGCAGGGCGACCACGTCTGCTACATCAGCGACCTCGGCCGCTTCCGCGCCCACTACCCGCAGTGGCGCATCACGCGCTCGCTCGACGACATCTTCTTGGAGCTCGTGCAGGCCTGGCGGGACCGCGCCGCCCTGCCCGCGACGGTGGCCGCGTGAGCCACGCCGCGCTCGAGCGCGCGCTGGCCTGCGCGGAGCGGGCGCGGCGCGACGACCAGGAGGGCGACGAGGCCCTCCTCGACCTGGCCCGGCGGCTGCGCCACCTCGCGCACGTCGTCCCGGGCGACCGCATCCTCGAGCTCGGCTGCGGCGACGGCCGCCTCGCCCGCGCGCTCGCGCGGGCGACGCGCGGCGAGTGCCCGATCACGGCCGCGACCCTCGACCGCGACGCCCCGCGCCCGGCCGGGCTCCCGCCCGAGGCCGAGCACCTGGCCCTGAGCGGCCTCCCGGGGCCGCTCGCCGGGCGGACGTTCGACCTCGTGGTCGCCCGCGGCCTCCTCGAGGCCGGCGACGCCGACCTGCTGGTCCTCGCCCTGGAGCTCCTCGCGCCCGGGGGGCAGCTCCTCCTGGTCGACCCGAACCCCTGGCGGCCGCTGGCGGCGGGGCGCGTCCCGCCGCGAGCGGAGCTCATCGAGCTGCTCTCCGAGCTCGGCTTCGTGCGCGTGGCCGTGGGCTTCGAGGACCTGGTCCCCGGCCGCGGCGCGGCCGCGCGGCATCTCTCGACGCTCCTCGAGCAGGCGCCCGGCCTGCGGGCGCTGTCGCGCCGCGTGGTCGTCCGCGCCCAGCGCCCGCCGCGAGAGGCGCGCCGCGCGGCCCCGCGGATGGCCGACCACGAGGCGCTCCTCGGCGCCGTCTCGGTCGTCGTGCCGTGCCGCAACGAGGAGATGAACATCGGACCGCTCGTCGAGGCCCTCCGGGCGCAGTACGACCCCTACCTGCACGAGGTCATCCTCGTCGACGACTCGAGCAGCGACGGGACGCGCGACGTCATGGCCCGCCTCGCGGCCGAGGACCCGCGGGTGCGGCCCGTCCTGCGCGAGCCTCCCAACGGCGTCGGCCGCGCGCTGGCCGACGGCTTCCGGGCGGCGACCGGGCGCTGGGTGCTGACGCTCGACTGCGACTTCCAGCACCTCCTGCCCGAGGTGCGCGACCTGTTCGACGCGGCGGCGCGGGGCCGCGACGTCGCCGTCGGCAGCCGCTTCTCGCGCTCGGCCGTCGTGCGCCACTACCCGCTGGCGAAGCTCGTGGCGAACCGCGCCTTCCACCTGCTGGCGCGGCTGCTCCTGCGGTCCCGGTTCCGCGACCTGACGAACAACATGAAGCTCGCGCGGCGCGAGGTCCTGCAGCGGCTGCCCATGGTGCAGCCGGGCTTCGCGGCGAACGCGGAGACCGGGCTCCTGCCGGTCCTCATGGGCCTCGACGTCGAGGAGGTGCCGGCCTCCTGGGTCGGCCGCGGCCCAGACATGGGCGCCTCGTCGTTCCGCCTGGCGAGCGTCGGCGGCGGCTACGCGCGGGTGCTCTGGGACCTCCTTCGCGCGCGCCTGTTCGGCCGCGGCCCCTACGCCGCCGCCGTCGCCCGCGGGGCGCGCGGGGCGACCGCCCACGGCCCGGCGGCGCTCCAGGCGGCCACGCATCGGCAGGCCCCGCCCGGGCCGCGGCAGGTCGCCGCGTGAGGCAGGCGCGGCTCGCCGCGCGCGCCCGCCGGGCCGCGCCCGTCCTCGCGCTGCTGGTCGTGGCGGGGGCGGCGCGCGGCCTGTTCCTCGATCGGCACGCGCTCTGGGGCGACGAGCTGTTCTCGCTCGCCATGGCCACCGGCCACAGCCTGGAGCACCCGGCCAGCCTGGCGGACCCGGCGAAGGGTGACTTCGTCGAGGCGCCGGGGCCCCGGCCGCTGGCGGAGTACGCGCGCTACCTCGAGGTCGACCCGGCCGCCGGGCCGGCTCGCGTCGTCGACGCGGTGCGGCGCTCCGACACGAGCCCGCCGCTCTACTACCTGCTCCTGGCGGCCTGGGTGCGCGTCGCCGGCACGAGCGACGCGGCCGTCCGCGCCTTCACGGCGCTGGCGGCCCTCGCGGCGCTGCCCCTCCTCGCCTGGCTCGCCCGGCGCCTCGGCGGTCGCGCGGCCGTGGTGCCCGTCTGCGCGCTCTACGCGCTCCTGCCGCTGTCCGTCTACTACGGCACCGAGGGGCGCATGTACGGCCTCCTGCTCCTCTGCTGCGCGGCGCTCATCGCCTGCGCGCTGCGGCTCCACGAGCGCGGGTCGCGCGGCGCCGCGGCCGGCCTGGTCGTGGCCGGGGCGGCGGGGCTCCTCACGCACTACTTCTTCCTCTTCCTCTGGGCGCCGCTCGCCTGCTGGCTGCTCGTCTGGCCGGGGCGGGCCCGCCGCGCCACCGCGCTGGGCTGCGCGGCGGTCACGGCGCTCGTCGCGGCCCCGTGGTACGCGCTGCTGCCCGAGCTCATGGGCGCCTGGCGGGTGACCGGCGGCTGGCTCGACAACGACGGCCCCTATCAGCCGCACTGGCCGGCGCTCCTCCTCTGGCGGCAGGTGTCGCTCCGGGGCACCTGGGACCTCGTCCCGCGCCGGTTCGAGGCCCTGCAGCTGGTGGCGCTCGTCGCGCTGGCCCTCGCCGCGCGGCGCCTGCCGCGCCCGAGCCGGCCGATCGGGGGCCCCCGGGGCCTGCTCTGGGCCGCGGCGCTGGCCCCGCCGCTCGGGGTCGTCGTGTTCGACCTGCTCCAGGGCACGCAGGCGGCCTGCTTCCCGCGGTTCGGGCTCGCCGCCCTGCCGGCGGTCGTCCTCCTGCTCGGCGTGGCCCTGGGCCGGCTCACGCCGCGGCGGCGCGCGGCCGCGGTGCTGGCGCTGGTCGCCGGGTGCGCCATGGCCACCCGGACGCTCCACACCCATCGGTCGCGCAACGGGTCGCCCTACCGCGAGCTCGGGGCCATCGTCGCGCGCCGCTGCGAGCCCGACGACCTGGTGATCGTGCAGTCGATCCCGTCGGGGGTGGCGGGCGTGGCCCGCGCCGCGCAGGTGCCGCTCGCGGGGGCGCCCGGCCCCCGCGTGGTCGCCTGGGTCGGCCAGCTCGGCGGCCGCAGCGAAGAGGACCTGGCGCGGCTCGCCGCGACCCACCGGCGCGTGATGGTGATCGAGGTCCACCGGCTGGCCGACGACCCACCCGCGCCGCGGTGGTGGCTCGAGGCCCACGCCGTGCTCGAGCGGCGTCACGAGCGGGACAAGGCGCTCGTGACCGAGTACCGGACGACTCCCGTGGGGAGGCAGTGATGGTCGAGACGGCGCGCGAGGGAGGCGCGGCGGCGCCGCCGCGAGCGTCGGCGGCGGCGGACGCCACCTGGCGCCCCGCCGACCGTCGGTGCGTCCTGCTCCTGCTCGCGGCCGTGGCGCTCCTCTGGGCGCCGCGCCTGGGCGGCGCGATGGACCTGCGGTACGACGCGGGCGTCTACCACATCCTCGGCACCTCCCTCCACGAGGGGCGCGGCTACCGGCTGCTGAACGAGCCCGGCGCGCCCGAGGCCGTGCAGTACCCGCCGCTCCTCCCCGCGCTCGTCGCGGCGCACCAGGCGCTCGCCGGCAGCGCCGCGCCGGAGGCGGTCGGCCCCTGGCTGCGGGTCACCTACTGCGTCCTCCACGCGCTCTACGCCGTCGCCTGCTTCGCGCTGGCCCGCCGGCTCCTCCCGACCGGCCTCGCGCTGGCCGCCGCGCTCATCCCGACCCTGCACGGGCTCTCGCTGTTCCTCTCGGACCTGCTCTTCGCGGAGCTGCCGTACGCCCTGCTGGGGGTCCTCCTCGCGCTCGTGGTCGAGCGGACGCGCGGGGACGAGCGGCCGCGGCACCTCGCGCTCGCGGGCGCGCTGGGCGCAGCCGCGGCGCTCCTCCGGACGGCCGGGGTGGCGCTCCTCGCCGCGTGGGTCGGCGAGGCGCTCCTGCGGCGCCGCTGGCGCCAGGGGCTCGCCCGGGCGGCGGTCGCCCTCATCCCCGTGGTGGCCTGGCAGGCGCACGTCGCCCGCGTGCAGGCGAGCGACGACTGGCGCGCGCCGGCCTACGAGTACCAGCGGGCGCCCTACCAGTTCAACAACGTGACCTACCGGGAGAACGTCGCGCTCCTCGACCCGTTCAGGCCGGAGCTCGGGCGGCTCTCCGCCGCGGACCTGACGGCGCGCCTCGTGCGGCACGCGGCCCGCATGCCGCTCGCCCTGGGCGAGACCATCAGCGCCACGGAGCCCGACTGGCGCCGGCTGGCGCTCCGCCCCCAGGCGCTGCATCGCAGGCTGCGCCACCTGGCCGACCTCGTCGCCTTCCCGCTGGCGGCGCTGGGGCTCCTCGCCATCGGGGGGCTCGTCCGCATCGCCCGCCGCGGCCACCCCCTCGGCCCCCTCTACGCGCTCGTGGCGACGCTCCTCGTGTGCAGCACTCCCTGGCCGATCCAGTTCGTCCGCTACCTGACGCCGCTGCAGCCCTTCCTCGCGATCGGCCTGGTCGCCGGGGCGGCCGGCCTCCAGGGCGCCCTGGCCGCGCGGGGCCGGCCCCGCGCGGGGCGCGCGGCCCTCATCGGCGCGCTCGCGGCGGCGCTGCTCATGCTGGTCTACTCGGTCCAGGCCGCGTACCGCTACCGCCAGGACGAGGGCCCGACCTACGTCGCCGGCCAGGGCCGGGCGGGCCCGCGGCTCTTCTACTACGACGCCGACTGGGCCGCGTGGGACGAGGTGATCCACTGGATCGGGGCCCGCGCCCCGGCGGACGCCGTCGTCGCGAGCATCGCGCCGCACCTCGCGTGGCTGCGGATCGGCCGGCCCTCGGTCTTCCCGCCCCTCGAGGTCGACCCCGCCCGGGCGCAGCGCCTGCTCGAGGCGGTGCCCGTCTCCTACGTCGTCATCGACAACCTGACCTTCCTCGACCTGACTCGCCGCTACGCCACGCCGGCGGTGCAGGCTTACCCGGACCGCTGGCGCCTCGTGCACCGGGTCGGGTGGACCACGGTCTACGAGCGCGTGGCCGACGAGGTGGACCATGAGCCGCGCTGACGACAAGCCCGTCCCGTTCCCCGGGAGGCCGACCGGGCGATGGCGCCGACTCGCGACGCGCGCCGTCGTGGGGCTCGCGTGGGCCGGGTCGACGCTCGCCGCGCTGTGGCTGATCCTGCGCTACGGCAGCAACGTGCCCTACACCGACGGCTGGGACATGGTCCCGACCCTCACGCGCGCCCAGCCGGTCACGCTCGACTGGCTGTGGTCGCAGCACAACGAGCATCGCGTCCTGCTCCCGCGCCTCCTGCTCCTGGCGCTCCACGCCGTCGTCATCGACTTCCGGATCCCGATGGTCTTCGACGCGCTCGCGACGGCCGCCCTGGCGCTCGCGCTGCTCGTGGGCCTCGAGCGCGCCCGCGGGGCGCCGCGGCTGACGGACGCCTTCGTCCCCCTGGCGCTCCTGCACCTCGGCCACGCGGTGAACCTGCTCTGGGGCTGGCAGGTCCAGTTCTACGCCTCGACGCTCCTGGTCGGCCTCGTCCTCGTGGCGCTCCTGCGCGCGGCGGACGACCCGACCCGGGCCGCCGTCGTGACGGGGGTCGCCGCGCTGCTCCTGCCGCTGTGCGGCGGCAACGGCGTGGGGCTCGTGCCGCCGCTCGCCGCCTGGGCGGTGTGGGTGGGCCTGCGCCACCGGCGCGCGCTGGTGCCGGGGACGCGCCGCCGCGCGCGCGTGGCGATCGGCCTCGGGGCGGCGGCGACGGCGCTCGCCGGGCTCTACTTCGTGGGCTACGAGCCCGTCCCCTACCATCCGAGCAACGCGGGGATGTCGGGGAAGCTCCTTGCCGCGGCGAAGGTGACGACGGTCGGGCTGGGCCCCGGGGCGCAGCCGCTGTGGCCGCTCTCGGGGGTCGTCGCGGGGCTCGTGCTCGCGGCGGCCGGAGTCGGGCTCGCCTGGGCCTGGCGCGAGCGCCCGCACGAGCGGGAGCGGGTCGGCGGCCTCGCGGCGCTCATGGCGGGCCTCGCGGCGCTGGGCCTGGCCATCGGGAGCAGCCGGGACGGCTTCGAGCCGCGCTACGTGCTCCTCATGGCGCCGCTCTGGTGCGCCGCGTACGTCACCTTCACGCTCTACGGCCCGCCGCGGCTCGCCGCGGCCGGTCGCGCGGCGCTCCTCGGCGCCGCGCTCGTCCTCCTCGTCCCGAACACGAGGGCGGGCCTGGACTACGCGTGGTACATGCGCGAGGCGCTGGGCGCGTTCGAGCGGGACATGCGCGCGGGGACCACGGCGGACGTGCTGGTGGCGCGCCACGCGGGGTGGCTGCACCCGCACCACGACGTGCTCAAGGACTACATGCCCATGCTCCGCCGGGCGGAGGTGGGGGCGTTCCGCGCCTTGCGCGACGCCCCACCCGCGCGCGAGGTGCCGCTCCCGCTGGTCCCGGCATCGACCCGGGAGCTCGAGTGGCGCGGGCACGCCGCTCGCCTGACGGGCCACACCCCGAGCGCCGTCTTCATGCTGCCGGAGGCGCGGCGCGCCCGTGGGCTCCGCCTGCGCTACCGGAGCCGCAATCAGGCTGGCACCGCCCCGCACGTGAAGGTGTTCTGGAGGGGGCCGGACGAGGACTTCTCGCACGCGCGCTCGTGGAAGTCGTCGGCCACCGGCGACCGCGCCAACTGGGAGCGCATCGCGTGGACTCGCCTGCGCGACGACGCGTCGACGATGCACGTCTGGTTCGAGGACGCCCTCGTGCACGCCATCCGACTCGACCCCGACCTCCGGCCGGGAGAGTTCGAGCTGCTGGAACTCGTGGTGCTCTGCGCCCCGGAGGTCGACGACGAGGCGGGACATCGCTGACCCATCACTCGCCGACCGCGACGCCATCTCGGCGCAGCGCCACGGCTTCGCGCGCCCGGGGCGGTCACGCACCTCGCCAAGCCGGCGCGGGGCTCTTAGAATGAACGTCGACCCCTCGGAGGTGGGTGTCCACCTCGGCGGAGTCAGGCCTACGCAACCGTGCCCGGGTTCGCGCCTCGGTCTCTGGTCTCTCTCGTCGGGCAAGCTGAGATCTGGATGAACATCTACGTCGGTAATCTCCCTTACACCGCCACCGAGGAGGACGTCCGCGCCCTCTTCGAGCCGTACGGCCAGGTCACCCGGGCGAACATCGTCATGGACCGTGACACGGGCCGCCCGCGCGGCTTCGGCTTCGTCGAGATGGCGAACGACACCGAGGCCAACGCGGCGATCGAGGCGCTGAACGGCAGCCAGGTGAACGGCCGCAGCCTGACGGTCAACGAGGCCCGTCCGCGGGAGCCGCGCGGCGGCGGCGGCGGCGGCGGCTACGGCGGCGGCGGCGGCGGCCGTGGTGGCTACGGCGGCGGCGGCGGCGGGGGCCGTGGTGGCTACGGCGGCGGCGGCGGCGGCCGGGGCCGCGGCGGCTACTAGCCGAGGCGCGAGTCACGCGGCGCGGGGCCGCTCGTCGAGGGACGGGCGGCCCCGTGACGTTCCGGAGGCCCCCCCGCCGACGAACCCGCGGCGCCGCAACGGGCTCCCGCCGCGCCGCGTCGCCGCGCGCTTGACGATCATCACGGCGGCGCCCAGACTGGCCACATGCCCCGCGCGCGCGTGTCCCCCGAGGTGGAGCTGGAGTACGACGTCACGGGGCCCGCGGGCGGGCCGCCGGTGCTGCTGATCATGGGCGTCGGCGCCCAGCTCATCCACTGGCCCGACCCCTTCGTCGAGATGCTCGCCGACCGCGGGCTGCGGGTGATCCGCTTCGACAACCGCGACGCCGGGCTGTCGACCCAGCTCGAGCACCTGGGCGTCCCGCCCCTGCGCTGGCTCGTCGTCCGGGCGCTCCTCGGGCTCGCGGTGACGAGCCCCTACCGGCTCGACGACATGGCCGCCGACGCCGCCGGCCTCCTCGACCACCTCGGGCTGCCCGCGGCGCACGTCGCGGGGATCTCCATGGGCGGCATGATCGCGCAGACGATGGCGCTCGGCCGCCCCGACCGGGTGCTGTCGCTCGCGTCGCTCATGTCGACGCCCGGCGGCCGCTACGTCGGGCAGTACGGGGCCGTCAAGGCGCTGCTCGGGCGCGGCGCCCCGCGCACGCGCGAGGAGGCGATCGAGTGCGGCGTGCTCCTCGCGCGGGCGATCTCGGGCCCGGGCTACCCGGTCGAAGACGAGTCGCTGCGCGAGCTCGCGGCGCGCTCGTACGACCGCTGCCACGCGCCGCGCGGCTTCGCCCGGCAGATGGCGGCGATCCTCGCCGCCCCGCAGCGGACGCACGCGCTGCGCCGCCTGCGCGCGCCGACGCTGGTCCTCCACGGCGAGGCCGACCCGCTCGTCCCGCTCGAGGCCGGGCGGGCCACCGCGGCCGCGATCCCGGGTTCCCGCCTGGCCGTGGTGCCGGGCCTGGGCCACTGCCTCCCCGAGGGCGCCTGGCCGCAGCTCGTCGACGCGCTCGCCGGGCACGTCCTCGCCGCGCACGAGCGGGCCGCGCGCGCGGCGTGACGGGCGCGGCGCGCCCTGGCGTCGGGCTCACCGCGCCGCCACCCCCTGCAGCGTGCGGTAGAGCAGCTCCGCCCCCCAGCCGAGCGCCGCGACCGGCACCCGCTCGTCGT
Organism: Planctomycetota bacterium; assembly: GCA_023954375.1. Classification (GTDB taxonomy): domain Bacteria; phylum Planctomycetota; class J058; order J058; family J058; genus JAMLIC01. The sequence goes on along the minus strand of JAMLIC010000037.1, from coordinate 52,997 downwards.
CGCCGTGCATGCGCCGGGCGTCCTCGGCCTCGAGCGGGAACGGCAGGATCCCGTACGTCGGGATCCCCGCCGCGCGCAGGGCCGCGCCGTCGGTCGCGCCCGTCGACATGTAGGGGACGACGACCGCGCCCGGGGCCATCGTCGTCGCCGCGTCGGCCAGGGCCCGGAAGAGCGGCGAGTCGACCGGCGAGGGCGCCGGCGGCGCCGCGGGCGGTCGGTCGAGCGCGAGCGTGACCGTCGGCTCATCGGCGGCCGCCTGCATGGCCGCGAGCAGGGCCGCCGGGTCGTCTCCCGGGAGCACGCGCAGGTTGAACGTCGCGCCGCCCTCGGAGGGGATCACGTTGCTCCGGATCCCGCCCTGGAGCAGCGTCAGCGCCGCCGCGCTGCGCAGGACGGCCGCGTGCCCCGGGTCGCCCGAGAGCAGGTCCGCCGCCGCGGCCGCGCGGGCGGCGTCGTCGCCGGCCACCTCCAGCATGGCCCGGCGGACGTCGGGGTCGGCCTCGACCTGCGCCAGGCCGCGGAAGAACAGCCGCGTCGTCTCGTTCAGCCGCACCGGCGCCCGCCAGGCGTGCAGGCGCCCGGCGGCGCGCGCGAGCGCGGCGAGGGCGTTGTCGGGCAGCGGGACCGAGCCGTGGCCGCTGCGGCCGGTGGCGGTGAGGCGCACGTTGTAGGGCACCTTCTCGGTCGTCTGGATGCTCACGACCTCGACGCGGCCGCCGCGGAGGCGCACGCGCCCGCCCTCGTTGAGCGCGAACTCCGGGTCGCCCAGGAGGTCGCGGTGGCGCTCGAGCACGAGGTCGACGCCGACGGGCGGGCCGCCCTCCTCGGCGGCCGTGGCCAGGAGCACGACGTCGCGGGCGAGCGCGTCGCGCCGGGCGGCCAGGGCGCGCAGGGCCACGACCGCGGCGGCGAGCATGCCCTTGTCGTCGATCGCGCCGCGCCCGTAGAGGTAGCCGTCCTTCTCCGTCGGCTCGAGCGGCGGCGTCGTCCAGCGGTCCTCCTGCACGCCGACCGTGTCCATGTGGCCCATGACGACCACCGGCCGCGCCGTCGGGCGGGCTGCCGCGAGGCGGGCGATCAGGTTCGCGCGCCCGTCGCCCGCGTCGAGGACGTGGACGGTGACACCGTCGACCCCCTCGAGCGCCGCGGCGATCACCTCCGCCGCCGCCCGCTCGTTGCCCGGCGGGTTGCGCGTGTCGACGCGGATCAGCGCCTCGAGGAGCGCCCGCGTCTCGCGCTGCGCGGCGGCGCGGTCGAGGCCCGCGGGCGCCGGGGCGGCCACGTCGAAGGGGCCGCCGGCGAGGGCGGGCAGGGCCAGGGCGAGGAGCAGGAGGAGCGGTCGGGTCATGGGGGCCGATCCTACGGCGTGACCTCGCGGACCGGTGCCTCACGCATGAAGATGCCCGACCTGCGGCCCGAGCCCCCCGCGGCGCCGGGCGAGGAGCGCGCCCCAGGCGCCGAGGTCGTCGCCCGGGTCCGCCCCCAGCAGGCGCGGAAGGACGGCGCGGGCGAGGGCGGCGCGGCGCGCGAGGGTCTCGCGCAGGTCGCGCGCCAGCCCGGGGGCGTCGTCGGGCGCGAGCGCCCGGGCGAGCGCGTCGGCCCCCGCGGCGGCGCGCGCCTCGTGCAGGCAGGCGACCAGGCCGGTGGCGGTCGAGGGGTGGGCGAGCGCGGCGAGGCGCTCGAAGCGCGGCGCGTCGACGAGGTGGAAGGGGCCCGCGCGCGGCAGCCCGGGCAGGTCGTCGGCCGCCTCCACCCGCAGCCGCACCGGTCCCAGCGCCAGCTCGGCGTGCGGCTCGACGAACGCGGCGCGCACGGGGCGGCCGAGGAGGCGCGTCCCCGAGCGGCTGCCCTCGTCGCGCACGACCACGCGGCGATGCAGCCGCAGGAGCGTCGCGTGCAGGCGCGAGACCTCGCCGTGGTCGAGCACGAGCCCGCAGCGCTCGTCGCGCCCGACCTGCAGCGGCGGGGCGCCGGCCTCGAGCGTCACGTCGCGGGCCGCGCCGCCGACGACGACGCGCGCCGCCCACGGGGCGCGGCCCTCGGGGACGAGCTGCGCCGGGAGGGTGGCGCGGGCGCCGCACCACCAGCCGAGCCAGCCCTCGAGGCCGCCCGGGTCGCCGCCGGCGAGCCGCGCCAGCGACCGGGCCGCGAGGGCGCCGTCCTCCGGCCGCCAGGCGCTCGCGGCGGCCGCCTCCTGGCCCAGGAGCGCGGCGATGGCCAGGTCCTCGAGCGGGTCGGGCGCCAGCCGCTCGAGCAGCGCCAGCGCGGCGCGCGGGTCGCCCCGGGCGGCGAGCAGGTCGACGAGCGCCGGCGCGCGCGCCTCGCGCGCCGGCTCGGCGACCGCGGCGTCCGCCCTGACCGCGCGCGCCGCGGCCAGGGGGTCGTCGAAGCGCAGGCGCACGTCGCCCACGCGCACCACGTCGCCGTGGGCCAGCGCCCGCGCGCCGGCGAGGCGCTCGTCGTTGACCCGCGTGCCGTAGCTGCTCCGCAGGTCGCGCAGCACCCAGCCGCCGTCCTCGCGGCGGAGCTGCGCGTGCTCGCGGCTGACCGTGGGGTGCTCGAGGGCGACCTCGCAGCCCGGGTCGCGCCCGAGGGTGAAGCGCCGCCCGGGGAGGAGCGCGAGGCGCGGGCCGCCGTCGGGCACGAGGCACGGGTAGCGCGCCGGCTGGCCGGCGAGGACGCGCTCCAGGTCGTCGGCCACGTCGCCCGCGCGCGGGTAGCGGAAGCGGGGGTCGGCGGAGAGGAGCTGCAGGACGACGCGCTCGAGCTCGAGGGGGACCTCGGGCGCGAGCTGGCGCGGGGGCGCCACGTCGCCGGCGAGCACGCGGTCCATGAGCTCGGCCGGGTCGGCGCCCGTGCAGGGCGGCCGGCCGGTCAGGGCGTGGTAGAGCGTGGCGCCGAGCCCGTAGAGGTCGGCGCGCGCGTCGAGCGGGTCGCCGCGCCACTGCTCGGGGGCCATGAAGTGGGTCGAGCCGACCATGTGGCCCGAGCGCGTGAGCCCGGAGCGGAAGGCGTCGCGCGCGACGCCGAAGTCGACGAGGGTGGCCCGGCCGTCGGGGCGCACGATGACGTTGGCCGGCTTGACGTCGCGGTGGAGGAGCCCCTGCGCGTGGACCACGGCCAGCGCGCCGGCCACGTCGCGCCCGGCGCGGGCGATCGCCAGCGGGGCGAGGCGGTCCTGACCACCGCGGGCCAGGCGCGAGAGGGGGGCGCCCTCGACGAGGTCCATGACGATCGCCGGCGGCTCGGCATCGGCCGCGACCGCGCGCAGCCGGACGAGGGCGGGGTGGGGCGGGAGGCGGCCGAGGGCGTCGCCCTCGCGCGCGAAGCGGCGGCGCACCTGCGGGTCGAGCGCCACCTCGGGGGCCAGGACCTTGACGACGACCTCGTCGCCGGCGGCGTCGCGCGCCAGGTAGACGGCGCCCATGCCGCCGCGGCCGAGCGGCCGCTCGATCCGGCAGCCGGCGAGCACGAGGCCGACGAGCGGGTCCTCGTCCAAGCTACGGCTCCTCGTCGCGGAAGAAGGCGGGGAGGGCGGCCAGCGCGTCGGGGCCGATCGTCGAGCGGGCGCGGGCCGTCATCACCGGCCAGGCGTCGTAGGCGCGCGGGCGCCCGACCGGCGTCTCGGCGGTCTGCGTGCCCTGAACGTGCGTGGCGCGGTAGTAGCCCTCGCCGCTGACGCGGCCGTCGGCGCGCGACGCGTAGGTCATGAGCGGGAGGAAGTGGTAGCCGAGCTCCGGCGGGCCGAGCGGGCAGCCCGCCTGGACGACCTCGCGGGCGAGCTTCTTCCGGCCGGCGGTCGCCATGGCGCGGTAGAGGTGCCCGCGCGGGACGTCGATCAGCCACGAGACCTTGAGCTGGTCGCGGCCCGGGTGGTCGCGCAGGGCCCAGGCCAGGCGCGCCACGTACAGGTTCATGTCGGCGCGCGACGTCCACATGCGCAGCCACGGGCTGGCGTAGACCAGCCACTCGTCCTCCTTCGCGGGGTCGTACTTCTTCACGTAGTCCGGCTTCTGATCCTCCGCGCGACGGGTGACGACGAGGCGCACGAACCCGAGCGGGCGGGCGCGCGCCAGGCGCTCGACCCCGCGCTTCAGGGCGGCGGGGTCGTCGGCGAAGGTGCCGACGCCCACGAAGTGCTTCGCCTGGCGCTGGCGCTTCTTCGTCAGGTCCGTCTCGGGGTCGGTCGGGTCGGGCTCCATCGGGTCGCGGGTGGTGTAGGGGTTCAGCTCCGAGCCGTACATGTCGAAGATCCGCGGCGGGTTCTGTGACTTGAAGGGGTTCGGCGACTTCACGAGCTCGGGCGTGGACAGCGGCCCGTCGCCGAACACGCCGCCCGTGTCGAGGAACTGCACCCGGGCCGGCAGGCCGCCGGCGTCCCGCGAGAGGACGCGGACGATGAACGCCACGTGCGCGCCGCGCCCCTGGATCCCCGTCTCGAGCGAGCGCCAGCCGTAGACGCTCCCGGGGCGCACGACCTGCGCGAAGTCCGGGCGCCTGGAGTCCTTGTTCAGCGGCGCCCAGCTCCCCTTCGGCGTGAGCGCGCCGAAGGCGGCCTCGTTCGAGTTCGCCGTCATCATCAGCCGGTCGAGCAGGCGCGGCGGCGCGGGCGGCGGCTGGCCCTGCTTGCCCGGGTCGAGCGGGAAGGCGTTGCCGCGGGTGATCGCCGCGATCGTGCACGAGTGCTGGCACTCGGTGACGACGGGGATGCAGGGGTCGTCGCCCTCCTGCAAGTCGTGGAGGACGACGGCGTCCGTGACCGTGAGCGCCGGGTCGCCGGCGTTCTTGGGGTGGGGCTGGCCCTTCTTCTGCGAGTAGCGCGGCTGGTTCGAGTGGACGACGCCCGGCGTGGTGTAGGTCACGCCGCACAGCGCCTCGGTGATGAGCCGCGCCCAGCGCTCCTCGTCGTCGAGCGTCGCCGGGTAGGGGCGGCCGGCGCGGAGGAACGCGTGGCGCCAGGCGGGCTCGAGGCCGGCCTCGACGCGCGACCAGACGTGCTCGAGGAGGTGCTTCAGCTCGTCGGGCCCCGGGTCGCCGAAGTCGAGCGCCGGCGGCGTCGCGGCCGCCTCGACCGGCGCCTCGTTGAGGGCCACGACCAGCCGCGGGCCGTCGAGGCCGACGAGGATCGGCGACGGCCGCTTCGAGTTGAGCGGCGTCGTCGTCAGGAGCGTGAGGACGTCGCTCGCGTGCTGCGGGCCGAGGGCGTCCGTCCACGTCGTCTCGACGTGGACGCGGGACGTGTCGGCGGGGACGCGCGCCGTCCAGTGGTAGGTGCGCCGGTCGACGCTCGTGGGTTCGGGCACGGGCTTCGGCTCGGCCGCCTTGCCCTGCTTGGGGCTCGCCAGGTCCCGCACGGTCACGACCTTCAGGCGGAAGGTCGGCGGGGCGTCCACCCGACGCTTGGCCTGGAAGGCGTAGCGCAGCTCGAGCTCGGGCTCCTGCTCGAAGCCGCCGACGAAGAGGGAGGCGACCCGCCGCTCGTCCTCGTAGACCTTCACGCGCCCTCCCGGGCCAGCTCATCGTCGACGAGCACGTGGACGCCGCCGGGCGGGAGCCCCTCGACGACCGCGACGCCCTCGTCGTCGGTCTCGCCGCGGAGCGCGCCCCAGGGGCTGCGCAGCGTGTAGCGGCGGCGGACGAGCGGCTGCTCCTCGCCGCGCGACAGGAGGAGCGCGTTCAGGCGGTCGGCGTAGACGAGCGGCGGCGAGCGCACGGCCCGACCGGCGCCGCGCAGCGTGTAGGCGAAGCTCACCGGGGAGAAGGTGGCGGGCGCCTCGAGGTCGACGGGCGGCGCGACCGCGTCGGGCTGGAACCAGTCGGCGAAGCTCGCCTCGACGCGCCCCTCGGTCGAGGTCGCCTCGAGCGTGGCGACCACGCCGTGCCCGACCTGCTCCACCTCGAAGGTCATGGGCACCCCGGCTGGCAGCCCCGGGGCGAGGACGACCAGCCGCGCGGCCTCCTCGAAGCGCGCCGCGCCCTCCCAGGTGGCCGTCCAGCGCCGCGCCGAGAGCATCACGGGCAGGCGCTCGCGCTCGTAGCGGCCCGGCGCGTAGAGCTGGCAGGCGGCCGGGGCGCAGGCGCCGCCGGCGTGGCAGGCGAGCGCGGGCGCCTCGCCGGGGTCGAAGACGAGGAGCTCCACGCGCCGGTTCGCCTGGCTGCGGTGCCCGTCGACGCCGGGCGCCTCGACCGGGTGGTGCTCGCCGCAGCCGACGGCGGGGCGCGCGGGGTCGACGAAGGCGAGCTTCGCGCGCAGGGCGGCCAGGCCCGCGGCGTCCTCGCCCAGCGCCTCCATGAGCCCGCGCTCGTAGCAGTCGAGCAGCGCGGCCCACGTGCGCGGGCCGAGGAGGCCGTCGACCTGCAGGCGCTCGACCGGCGCGTCGTCGTCGTACGCCTGCTGGAACGCGCGCACGGCCGCCTGCGTCCTGGGCCCGGCGATGCCGTCGACCGGGCCCGGGTCGCAGGGGTAGCCGCGCGTGCGGGCCACCCAGGCGAGCGCCTGCTGCCGGTCGGCGACGACGTTGCGGGCGTGGGCCACGCGGGCGAACGCCTCGCGGTCGCCCGTGAGCGCGGCGTGGGCGCAGTCGGCGCGCTGCTGCGAGAGGGGCAGGTTGTAGGACGCCGCGCCGGTCGTGTCGGTGTGGCCGGCGACGAGGTGGCTCACGCCCGGGCGCTCGTCGGTGTGGCGCAGGAGCGCGGCCAGGGCGCCCACGCCCGCCGGCGGCCGGTCCGGCTCGGCGCCGGCGCCCTCGGGGTCGTGGCCCTCGGGCATGAGGACGGCGCTCTCGGTGCGGAACAGGGCGTCCTCGAGCTCCACCCAGGCGACCCGCCGCGGCGCGGCCTCGAGGCGCACCTCGCGCGCGGGCTTGCCGACCGCCGCGACCTCGAGGCGCGGCGCGAAGCCGTCGTCGGTGGCGTCGCTGACGTCGAGGAGGGCGAGCCCGGGGAGCGCGACGTCCGGACCGTCGCCGAAGACGGGCAGGACGCGCACGTCGACGCGCTCGCCGCCCGCCGGCGCGAGCACGACGACGTCGCGCGCCGCGCGCGCCTCGGGCAGCACGGTGACGGTCACGTCGCGCGCGCCCCTCGCCGTCACGCGCACGACGAGCACGTCCTTCGGCGAGGGGAGCCGGCCCGCCGCCGCGAGGCCGGCCGCGCGCGCGCGCGGCACGGCCCGCGCGACCTCGGTCGGCGCCCAGGTCGCCTCGTCGAGGGCGACCGCGCCCGCCTCGACCCCGCGCAGGACCTCGAACCGCCGGCCCGCCGGGACGCGCAGGGTGCGCGTCACGTCGCCGACGGTCCAGCTCGTCTTGGGCAGGCCGCACCCGGGGCAGACGGTCTGGACGTCCGTGGCCACGTCGGCGCCGCACTCGCTGCACTGCCAGGGCATGGAGACCTCGGCCGGCGAGCATGCGGGCGGCGGGCGCGGGGGGCAAGGGCACGGGGGACTGCCCTGCGCCCCGGGCGTCAGGTCACTCGCCCTCGCCCCCCTCCTCCTCCTCGCTCACGCGCGGGAGCCGCGGCCGGACGCGCAGGCCGCCCTCGCGCAGGCTCGCCGTCCGGACGGCGCGCTCGACGCCCTCGAGGGCCTGGAGGGCCCGCGCGTCGCGGGCGAAGCGGCGCTTCGCGTCGGCGAGCACCTCCCGCGCCTCCGCCAGCGCGTCGGCCGAGACGGCGCAGCGGACCCACTCCTCCCAGAACCCGACGGCCCGCGCCAGGTGGCGGGCCTCGGACAGCTCGCGGAGCCACGGGAGCGCCTCGGCCGCGCGGCGCGCCAGCCGCAGGCCGCGGGCGCGGTCGCAGACCGCCTCGACGATCAGCCGCTCGCGCGTGCCGCGCGCGTCGGGGGACTGCGCCCGCGCGGCCTCGAGCAGCGCCAGCGCCTCGTCGAGGAGCGGCAGGGCCTCGTCGACGCGGCCGAGGTCGACGAGCTCGCGGGCCTGGCCGTGGAGGAGCATGGGGAGGAGGACCGCCTCGTCGTCGGGGTCGCCCGGGACCTCGCCGGCCGCGACGCGCTCGCGGCGCGCGCGCGCCGCGGCGACCCCCGCGGCCCACTCCGGCGCCAGGGCGCGCGGGACGGCCCCCTCGGCGTGCGCCTGGCCCCACGCCTCGATGCCGAGGTACGCGAGCAGGCGCAGGAGCCAGTAGGCGTCGCGCGGCGCGTCGGCCCACGTCGTCAACCCCTCGACGCCGGCGCGGCCGAGGCGGGCCGCGCGGGCAGCGACGACGGGGAGCGGAGGCGACGTGTCGACGCGCGCGAGGGCGATCAGCGGGCCGGGCTTGAGGGCGGCCCAGCGGAAGAAGGGGCTCAGGTCCTCGCGCAGGCCGTCGCGCACGAGCGCGGCCTCGGCCGCGTCGAGCCAGGCGCGGAGGTTGTCGGCGGTGGGCGGGCCGAGGACCAGCCAGGCGCGCAGGGCCCGCGCGCGCGAGCGCTCGTGCGAGGCGAGCAGGGCGTCGACGGCCGCGCCGTCGTACATGCCGTGGAAGGCGCTCATGGTCTCGCTGGTGCTCGGGTGGTCCTCCCAGCGCCTCAGGCAGCAGAGGACGAGCTCGGGGGCGGCGTCGCGGCCGACGAGCCCGTCGACCACCGCGGCGCGCAGGAGCGGCGGGAGCCTCGGGTCGGGCGGGAGGTCGAGCTCGAGGTCGTACCAGGCGCGGTGGTCGAACGGCGCCGCGCGCAGCCACTCGCGCGCGGGGCGGCCGGCGGCGCGCGCGGCGGCGCAGGCGTCGAGGAGCGCGCCGCGAGCGTCCTCGACCGCGCGCGCGAGCGCCGGGCCGACCCGCGCGCGCGGCTCGGCGGCGACGACGTCCACCAGCCAGCCGAGCGCCTCGGCCTCGCGGCCGTCGGCGACCGCGTCGAGCAGGAGCGCGGCCCAGGCCGGCGCGTCGGCCTCGAGCGCGGCCGCGCGCGCCCGGGCGACCTCGGCCGGCTCGACCCCGCAGGCGGACGCGACCTCGCGCAGCCGGCCGAGCGCCCCGCGCAGCGCGCGCCGCGCGTCGTCCGTGGTCGCGGCGGGGGCGCGGCGGGTCAGGGCGGCGGCCGCCGGCGCGACGAACGGGCGCGCGAGGTCGGGCTCGCGCGCGGCGCGGGCGAGGAGGGCGGCCGGGTCGGCGTCGAGGAGCAGCAGGAGCTCGAGCCCGCGCGCGGCCGGGAGGTCGCGGTGGCTGGCGAGCGCGGCGCGCGCGACGCGGCCCGCGCCGTCGAGGTCGCCCTTCGCCCGCAGGACGAGCGCGTCCACGACGAGCGCGTGACGGTCGGCCGCGCCGTCGGTGAGCGCGACCTCCTCGCCCGCGTCGAGCGCCAGCCGGCGCGCGGCCGCGCGCACGTGGGCGAGGGTGCGGTCCGCCGTCCGGCGCGACGTGAAACGGAACGCCTCGAGGTCGCGCAGGAGCGCCTCGAGGTCGGCCTCGCGCGCGGCGAGGTCGGTCCGCGTCGCAGGGAGCGTCGCGCCGGGCGCGACCCCGAGCGCCCAGGGCTCGAGGACCTCGGCCTCCCAGCGGGCGTGCGCCTCGGCCCGGGTGACCAGGCGCTCGAGCCGCTGCCGCGCCCGCCAGCCCCACCCCGCGGCGAGCGCCAGGAGGCCGACGAGCGCGGCGACGACCACGGCGCGCCCGCGCGGCCGGCGAGGCGCGCCGGCGGGCGCCTCGCCGCGGAGGAAGCGGTCGAGGTCCTCGCCCAGGGCGGCGGCGGTCGGGTAGCGGTCGGCCGGGTCCTTCGCCAGGCAGCGGGCGCAGATCGCGTCGAGGGCCGGCGGCACCCCGGGCGCCAGCGTCGACGGCGCCGGCGCCGCGTCGCGGATCACGCGGGCGAGCACGGCCACCGCCACGCTCCCCTGGAACGGCGGCGCGCCCGCGAGCATGTGGAAGAGCGTGGCGCCGAGGCCGTAGACGTCCGTCCGGGCGTCGGCCTCGCCGCTGCGCCCGTCGGCCTGCTCCGGCGCCAGGTAGCCCGGCGTGCCGAGGACGTCGCCCGTGCGCGTGAGCGCCTCGGCGCGCCGGGCGTCCTTCGCCAGCCCGAAGTCGACGACGAGCGGCGCGCCGTCGGGTCGCAGGAGGACGTTGTCGGGCTTGAGGTCGCGGTGGAGGACGCCCATGGCGTGCGCGTGCGCGACCCCGGCCGCGAGGGCGCGCGCGATCCGGGCCGCCTCTCTCGGCTCGAGCGGCCCCCCGCGGAGGAGGCGCGCCGCGAGCGACTCGCCCTCCACGAGGTCCATGGCGATCCAGTGGCGCCCGGCGTCGTCCTGGCCGGCCTCGTGCACGGTGACGACGTGGTCGTGGCGCAGGCGCGCCGCCGCCTGCGCCTCGGTGAGGAAGCGCTGCACGCGCGACTCGGTCACGAGGGCCGGCAGGACCTTGAGCGCCACGCGCCGGCCGAGGGCGCGGTGGCGCGCGACGTACACGACCCCCATGCCGCCGCGGCCCAGCTCGCGCTCGACGTCGTACGGGCCGAAGCGCTGCCCGCCGCCGGCGACGCCCGGCGCGCTCGCCCCGGCCGACGTGCGCGTCACGGCCCCGCCCGGCGGGAGCGTCGGCGCCGCCCCGCCCGGCGCCGACGTGCGCGTCACCGCCCCGCCCGGCGGCAGCGTCGCCGCCGCCGGCGCGGGCGCGCCCTCCGGCGGCAGGGTCGGCGCGCTCGCGTCGGCCAGCGCGCGCGCGAGCCGGGCGACGAGCTCCGGCGGGGGCGCCGGCGCCAGCGCGGCGGCCGTCGGCTCGTCCAGCCACCCGCGCGCCACCGCCGCCCGGAGCACCTCGTGCGGATCCACGCGCTCGCCTCCGCTCGGGACGCCGACGTCGTTGCCACCGTCCCGGCGAGGCGCTAGTGTAGCCCGCCGCGCGCCGGGGCCAGCTCGCCCGCTCGCCGGCCTCGGAGGCGGGCCCGGGGGGCACGGCGCGCCGCGGGGGTGGGCGACGTGGGAATCTGGGCCGAGGTCTTCGCGCTCCCGACCGTCGTGTACTCCACCCTGCTCGCGATCGCGGGGATCTACTGGCTCGCGGTCGTCGTCGGCAGCCTCGACATCGACGTCCTCGACGTGGACATGGACGTGGACGTCGATGTCGACGTGGACGTCGACGTGGTCGACGGCGAGGGCGCCGGGGGGTTCCTCGGCCTCCTCTCCGCGCTCGGCCTCCGCGGCGTGCCGCTGACGTTCAGCCTGAGCGTGCTGGTCCTCTGGTCCTGGGCGCTGTGCCTCCTGGGCATGCACCACCTCGCGCCCGCGGCCCCGGCGCTCGTGCCGTCCTGGCTCGCCGCCCTCGGCGTGGCGCTCGGCAGCTTCGTCGTGGCGATCCTCGGCACCAACCTGTCGATCCGCCCCTTCCAGCGCGTCTTCAAGACGCACAAGGCGCCCTCGAAGCTCGCCTTCCTCGGCCGGCCGTGCACGATCACCACCGCGACGGTGGACGCCAGCTTCGGCCAGGCGCTGTGCGAGGACGGCGGCGCGGGCCTGGTCATCGCCGTGCGCTACGAGGGCGCCGCGCCGCCGGTGAAGGGGCAGCGGGCCGTCCTCGCCGACTACGACCCGAAGCGCGACGTCTTCATCATCGAACCGCTCGACCTCCCCGGGCACGAGGAGGAGGGCGAGGCCGAGCGCGCGCCCGGCCGGCCGGAGCTCGGTCCGCGCGAGCCAGCCTCTTGACGGGCCGGCGGCCGGTCACGACGCCCCCGGGGACGCCGCCCGACGGCTCGATCCCCGCAACCCTCGATGCAAAACCGGCTTGCTTAGACCGTCAACAAAGTCGTCGCTATTGACGGATTGCGCTTGACTTGCCGGCGGCTCATCGCGTGCAATGGCCGCCGTCGTCGTCCGAACGAAAACCCCCTAGCCGCCCCCAGGAGGTGTCCATGACTCCCGAGATCCAGGTCGCCCTCGCCGTCATAGGCTTCGTCGTCTTGTTCGTGATGGGCCTCGGCGTCGTCGTGGCCCGCTTCTACCGGAAGGTGAACCAGGGTCAGGCGCTCATCGTGAACAAGCTCACGCAGGAGCCGATCGTCACGTTCACGGGCGCCACCGTGCTGCCGATCATCCATCGCGCCGAGACGATGGACATCTCGCTCAAGACGATCGAGCTCGAGCGGCGCAGCAAGGAGGGCCTGATCTGCAAGGACAACATCCGCGCGGACATCAAGGTCACGTTCTTCGTGCGCGTGAACAAGACCGCCGACGACGTGCTCAAGGTGGCCCAGGCGATCGGCTGCGCGCGCGCGTCCGACCACCGCACCCTCGAGGAGCTGTTCCTGGCCAAGTTCTCCGAGGCGCTGAAGACGGTGGGCAAGCGGCTGGACTTCGTCGAGCTCTACGACAAGCGCGACGTGTTCAAGGACGAGATCATCAAGGTCATCGGGCAGGACCTCAACGGCTACGTCCTCGAGGACGCGGCCATCGACTTCCTCGAGCAGACGCCCCTCGAGCACATGGACAGGCACAACATCCTCGACGCCGAGGGCATCAAGAAGATCACCGAGCTCACGGCGGTGCAGTCGATCCTCACCAACGAGTTCCGCCAGAAGGAGCGCAAGGCGCTCAAGAAGGAGGACGTCGAGGCCGCCGAGACGATCCTCGAGCTCGAGCGCCAGCAGGCCGACGCCGAGGCGAAGCAGAAGCGCGAGATCGCGTCGATCAAGGCGCGCGAGGAGGCGCTGGCCCAGCAGATCCAGGCCGAGGAGGCCGCCAAGTCGAACCTGGCGCGCATCAAGGCCGAGGAGGAGGTCAAGATCGCCCAGGAGAACAAGGACCGCCAGGTCGAGGTGGCCCAGAAGAACCGCGAGCGCGTGGTGGCGATCGAGACCGAGCGCGTGGAGAAGGACCGCGACCTCGAGGTGATCGCCCGCGAGCGCGAGGTGGAGCTGAACCGGATCGCCAAGGAGAAGGAGCTCGAGGTCAAGCGCAAGGAGATCGCCGAGGTGATCCGCGGGCGCATCACCGTCGACAAGACGGTCGCCCACGAGGAGGAGGCCATCAAGGACCTGCGGGCCACGGCCGAGGCCAAGCGCGACCGCGAGGTCCTGGTCATCGGCGCCGAGGCCGAGGCGCAGGAGAAGCTGGTCAAGGAGATCCAGGCGGCCAAGGCGCAGGAGGAGGCCTCGCAGCACAAGATCCGCGAGCAGCTGGCCGTGGCCGAGGCGCAGCTCGAGGTCTCGGACAAGCAGGCCAAGGCCAAGATCCGCATGGCCGAGGCCACCCAGGCCGAGGTGGCCGCCAAGGGCCTGGCCGAGGCGCGCGTCCAGGAGGCGCACGCCGTCGCCTTCGAGAAGCAGGGCCTCGTCGAGGCGAAGGTCAAGCTCGAGCAGATGCAGGCGGTCGCCGCCGGCGAGGAGAAGCAGGGCCTGGCCCGCGTGAAGGTGCAGGAGGCCGGCGCCGAGGCGATCCAGAAGCAGGGCCTGGCCGAGGCGCAGGTCGCCCGCGAGAAGCTCCTGGCCGAGGCGGCCGGCGCGCAGGAGAAGGGCCTGGCCGAGATCCGCGTGCGCGAGGCCGAGGCGCAGGCGATCGAGAAGAAGGGCCTGGCCGAGGCGGCGGCGATCCGCGAGGCGCTGGTGGCCGAGGCGACCGGCCTGGCCGAGAAGGCCGCGGCCATGAAGGCGCTCGACGAGGCGGGCCGGGGCCACGAGGAGTTCCGCCTGCGGCTCGAGAAGGACAAGGAGGTCGAGCTGCGCGCGATCGACACCCGGCGCGGGATCGCCGAGGCGCAGGCCCGGATCCTGCGCGAGGCGTTCGCCCAGGCGAAGATCAACATCGTCGGCGGCGACGGGGCCTTCTTCGACCGGTTCGTCTCGGCGGTCACCATGGGGCAGACGCTCGACGGGGCGGTCGCCAACAGCGACTCGCTCCGGCGCCTCCTGGGCGACTACCTCGACGGCAAGGAGAGCCTGACGAAGGACGTCAAGGAGGTCCTCACCCGCCCGGCGCTCGACGCCGACGCGGCGGCCAAGCTCTCGCTGACGGCGGTCCTCGCCCGCCTGGCCGCGGGCGGCGACGCCGAGGTGAAGGGCGCCGTGCAGACGCTCGTGTCGAAGGCCAAGGAGCTGGGCCTCGACAAGGCGCTCTAGCGCGACCGCCCCGGCCAGGCGGGCGGCCTGGCCGGGGCGGCGTCCCCTGCAGCAGACGAGACGACCCCCTCCACCCGACCTCGAGGAGCCCTCCCGATGGCCACCGACGACGGCCTGGACACCGGCAACTACGACGTCCTGCGGGCGCGCCTCGACGCGCTGGGGCGCGACCTCGCCGGGCGCGCCGAGGCGCTCAACGCGCGCCGCAAGGCGGTCTTCGGCGGGACCGAGCTGCAGGTCATCGGCAACGAGCGCATCCGGACCGAGAACAACTGCGTCCCGCGGGACATCGTCACCGCCGGCGGCTTCCTGGTGATCGCCTACAACGTGTTCATCGGCATGCGCACGGAGACGCGCATCCAGGACGTCTTCAGCATCCAGCGCTTCGGCCACGACGAGCAGGGGGGCTTCCAGCTGGCCGAGGTGCCGCTCGGCACGCTCCCCGGGTTCCTCGACCACGCCGAGTTCCAGCGCGAGTTCGCCGAGCTCTACCGCTACTACAAGGGCGCCCGCCTGGCGCAGCTCCGCAGCCGCGAGGGCAAGCTCCTGGCGGTGTTCCAGACCGGCGCCGCGGCGAAAGACCAGCGCGTCTTCCGCTGGAGCCTCGACCGGGCGCTGCGGCCGACCTACGTCGACAGCCGCGGCGAGCGCGACCACGTCTACCCGCCGCCGCACGACTTCACCTGGACGGTCACGACCCGCGACGACCACGTCAAGGGGCGCCACCCCCACGTGTCGATCCTCGACGAGGTGTTCGTCGAGGCGGTCGGCGGCGACCTGACGATCAAGGTCGAGGACAACACCGAGGACGGGCTCGGCATCTACCGCGAGCCGGTCCAGGACCCCAACCAGTCGCTCGACGACGGGCAGATCCACTACGCGAAGCTCGGCTCGCTGATCCTCCTCCGGGTGCTCCCCTTCGGCGAGCAGCAGTGGCGCTACTTCGTCTTCAACACGCGCACGAAGCACGTCCTGCGCGCCGACGCGATCGGGCAGAGCTGCGTGCAGCTCCCCGAGGACCACGGCGTCGTCTTCCCCGGCGGCTACTACCTGCAGACCGGCGCCCACAAGCTCTACGACCAGGACCCGAGCGACCTCGAGTTCGAGCGCAGCGTCAAGGCGCCCAACGGCGAGGACGTGCTCTACGTCTTCCACCGCCGCGGCGACTGCACCTACCTGCTCTTCCCCTACAACCTGATCCGCCGCGAGGTGCAGACGCCGATCCACTGCTACGGCTGGACGCTCCTCGATGACGGCACGCTCCTCACCCTGCGGCAGCCGACGCCCGAGCCGAGCCGCGTCCACGGGCTCCAGATCTGGAGGACGCCCTTCACCTCGGCCGAGTTCGCCGCGCAGGCGCCGACCGACGGCAGCTACCTGGCGAAGGTCGGCAACGCCGAGCTCGTGCGCGGGATCTCGGACGCCCTGGCGATCGCGCGCCTGCTGGGGGAGCAGCGCGCCTCGCGCGCCCTCTACGAGGACCTCGCGGGCGCGGCCACGCGGGCCGTCGACGCCTACCACTGGCTCGGCCACGCCGAGGCGGGCGACCTCCTGGGCGCCGTCCAGGCGGTGCGGCAGAACGCCGAGCTGATCATCGACGAGTTCGAGAAGGTCCAGCTCCTGCGCCGCCGGGCCGACGAGGCGCTGACCGAGGCCGCCGCGCGCAAGGATGCGCTCGAGGCCGAGCTCCGGCCCGACGAGTGGGCCGCGATCGAGCCGTTCCTCGACGCGCTCACCCGCCTGCGCGGGCAGCGCGGACAGCTGATCTCGCTCAAGGAGCTCAAGTTCATGGACCTCGCGCGCGTGGACGCGCTCGAGGCCGAGGTGGCGGCGCGCTTCGACGACGTCAGCAAGGCGGCCGTCGCGTTCCTCCTGCGCGAGGGGGCGCTCGGCCCGATCGTCCAGGAGCTCGACGCCCTGCTCGGGCAGATCGAGGCCGCGGCGCTCTCGACCGAGCTCGGGCCGCTCGGCGAGCGGCTCGAGACGCAGGCGCAGGGGCTGACCACGCTCACCGAGACGATCGGCGGGCTGCAGGTCGACGACCCGACGCAGCGCACGCGGGTGCTCGAGGTGATCTCCGAGGCGCTCGGCCACGTCAACCGCGTCCGCGCGACCTTCCAGGCTCGCCGCAAGGAGCTCCTGTCGGCCGAGGGGCGCGACGAGTTCGCCGCGCAGTTCCGCCTCTTCGGCCAGGCGGTGGCGAGCGCGCTGGCCGTGTGCGACACCCCCGAGCGCTGCGACGAGCAGCTGTCGAAGCTCATGCTCCAGCTCGAGGAGCTCGAGGGGCGCTTCGGCGAGTTCGACCGCTTCATGGCCGACCTGGCCAGCAAGCGCGAGGAGGTCTACGAGGCCTTCGACGCGCGGCGCCAGGCGCTCACCGACGAGCGGCAGCGCCGGGCGCAGACGCTCCTGCAGGCGGCCGACCGCATGGCCCAGGGCGTCGCCAGGAAGGCCGCCACGCTCAAGACGCAGGACGAGCTCCACGCCTACTTCGCGTCGGACGCCATGGTCGCCAAGCTGCGGCAGGTCTCGGCGCAGCTGCTCGAGCTCGGCGACAGCGTCAAGGCTGACGAGGTCGCGTCGCGCCTCAAGACCGTCCAGCAGGAGGCCGTCCGCGGCCTGCGCGACAAGCTCGAGCTCTACGACGGCTCGGGCGCGCCGGTGATCCGCCTCGGGCGCCACCGCTTCAACGTCAACACGCAGCCGGTCGAGCTCACGCTCGTCCCCCAGGAGGGGGGCCTCGGCATCCACGTCACCGGGACCGACTACCACGAGGCGATCGACGACCCGGCCTTCGCCGACACGAAGCCCTTCTGGAGCCAGCAGGTCGTCTCGGAGACCGAGGCGGTCTACCGGGGCGAGTACCTCGCCTACTGCCTGCTCACGGACGCCGAGGAGGGGAAGGCCGGGCTGTCGCTCGCCGACCTGACCGCGGTCGCGCACGAGCCCGAGCGGCTCCTCGAGCGTGTGCGCGCCTACGCGGCCGACCGCTACGACGAGGGCCACGAGCGCGGCCTCCACGACGCGGACGCGGCGCGGATCCTCGAGCGGCTCCTCTCCATGCGGGCCACGGCGGGGCTCCTGCGCTTCCCGCCCGGGCCGCGGGCGCTGGCGTGCCTCTTCTGGGCGCACGGCCAGGACGAGGCGCGGGGCGCCTGGCACCGCCGCGCCGTGAGCCTGGGCCGGCTGCGCGAGGCGTTCGGCCAGGCGCCGGCGCTCGACGACCTGGGCCGCGAGCTCGCGGCGGCGGTCGAGGCGTTCGCCCGCGCGCACGACCTGCCGACCGACGAGAGCGCGATCGCCGGCCGCTACCTGGTCGAGGAGCTCACCTGCGAGGCGCCGCGCTTCACCACCGGCGCCGACGCCGTCGCCCTCGTGCAGGCGTTCGAGCAGCGCCTCGACGACCTCGGCCGCCGGGGCGCGTTCGACGCCGACCTCAAGGCCCTGGCCGGCCGGCTGGGCGAGCAGCACGCCCTGGCCAGGGCGTGGCTCGAGGCCTTCCTGCAGGGGGCCGACGACGCCGCCGACCGCGCGCCCGCCCTCGCCGAGGCGGTGGCGCTCCTGCTCGCGCCGGCGGGCGTCCTCCCGAGAGAGACCAGCTCCGCCCGCACGCACGACGAGGTCACGGGGCTCCTCGGGCAGCACCCGCGGATCGCCGAGCGCCGCCTGCCCGTGCGCCTCGACGAGCTCCTCGCGCGCGTGGGCGCCTTCCGGCGCGAGCGCGTGCCGGCGTTCCGCGCCTACCGGCGCCGCGTCAAGGAGCTCCTCGAGCGCGAGCGCGCGCGGCTGCGCCTCGACGAGCTCTCGGCCAAGCCGCTCACGACCTTCGTGCGCAACCGGCTGATCGACGAGGTCTACCTGCCGCTGATCGGCGACAACCTCGCCAAGCAGCTGGGCGCGCTCGGCGAGGGCAAGCGCACCGACCTCATGGGCCTCCTGCTCCTCATCTCGCCGCCCGGCTACGGCAAGACGACCCTCATGGAGTGGGTGGCCAGCCGCCTGGGGCTCGTGTTCGTGAAGGTCAACGGCCCGGCGCTCGGCCACTCGGTGACGTCGCTCGACCCGGCCGAGGCGCCCAGCGCCACGGCGCGCCAGGAGGTGGAGAAGATCAACCTCGCCCTCGAGATGGGCAACAACGTCATGCTCTACCTCGACGACGTGCAGCACACGTCGGCCGAGCTGCTGCAGAAGTTCATCTCGCTGTGCGACGCGCAGCGCCGGATCGAGGGCGTCTGGAAGGGGCGCACGCGGACCTACGACCTGCGGGGCAAGAAGTTCTGCGTGGTCATGGCCGGCAACCCCTACACGGAGACGGGCGGCCGCTTCCAGATCCCCGACATGCTGGCCAACCGCGCCGACACCTACAACCTGGGCGACGTGCTCTCCGGGAAGGAGGAGCTGTTCGCGCTCAGCTACCTGGAGAACGCGCTCACCTCGAACCCCGTCCTCGCCCCGCTCGCCGGGCGCGACCCGCAGGACGTCCACCGGCTCGTGCGGCGCGCGAAGGGCGAGGAGGTGGCGACGACCGACCTCACGCACCCCTACTCCGGCGTGGAGCTGCAGGAGATCGAGGGGGTGATGAAGAAGCTGTTCCGCGTGCAGCAGGTGCTGCTCGAGGTGAACCGGCTCTACATCGCCTCGGCCGCGCAGGAGGACGCCTACCGGACGGAGCCGCCGTTCAAGCTCCAGGGCAGCTACCGCAACATGAACAAGGTCTCGGAGAAGGTCGCCTCGGCGATGAACGAGGCCGAGCTCGAGCGGCTGCTCGACGACCACTACCAGGGCGAGGCGCAGACGCTGACCACGGGCGCCGAGCAGAACCTGCTCAAGCTCGCCGAGCTGCGCGGCACGCTCACGGCCGCCCAGCGCGCCCGCTGGGCGGAGGTCAAGCGCGGCTTCGAGCGGGTGAAGCTGGGCGGCGGCGACGACGACCCGGTCGCGCGCGTGGCCGGCCTCCTCGGCGGCGTGGGCGAGCGCCTGGGCGAGCTGCGCGACCTCGCGGCGCGCCTCGCCGAGCGCGGCGCCGACGACGGCGTGGCGACGCGGCTCGACGCGATCGCGCGCGCGCTCGCGGCCCCGCAGCCGATCGCCGTCCAGGTCGAGCAGGCCCCCCTGCCGGTCGACGCCCTCGTGGCCCGCTTCGAGGAGGTCACGAAGGCCCTCTCCCAGCCGCGCCTCGCGGTGAAGCTCGAGGCGCCGCCGCAGCCGCTCGACGCGCTGGTCGGCCGGCTCGAGCAGCTCGTGGCGACGGTCTCGCGCCCGACGCTCGACGTGCGCGTCGAGCAGGCGCCCCTGCCGGTGGGCGACCTCGTGCGCCAGCAGGCGGCGCTCTTCGAGCAGACGCTCGTGCCCACGGCCGAGCGGATCACCCGCGGGGTCGAGGACCAGGCCCGCTTCTTCGTGCGGCTCACGGAGGTGGTCGAGCAGCTCACGACGGAGCTCGGGCGGCGCGTGTTCCTGCGGCCGCCCAAGCCGAAGGCCGAGGGCGAAGCGACGGGTTAGTTGGTGTGATCGCGGCTGCGGCCGAGGATGGCGGGCGCTGCGGTGCGTCGAGGCGCCGCGCGGCGCGCCGCGCCTCGACCGCTCAGGCTCGGTCGGCGGCCAGGAGGCCGCCTTCCCTCGCCTTCGCGCCGCACCGCCTCGCCCTCCTCGGCCTCGCCTGACGCTCCTGCTGCGAAGGCGCGGTGAGGTGTGCTCGGAGGCGGCTCGGCCGTCTGCGAAGGACGGGGTCGAGGACAGGTCTCGAGCCAGGCCCCTGAGACGTCTGAGTTCGAGCTCTGCTTCGAGGTCGGGCCCTGCTGTGATGATGGTCGGGTGCGGTCGGGAGTGCCGAGCGCGCGGGCCGCGCAGCCGCCTGGAGTCACACGAGTCAGCGCACCGCGAAGCCGCTGATCGCCTTGCCCAGCTCGTCCTGCACCCGCGCGAACTCCTCGCGCCGCCCGCCGGCCTCGACCACGAGCACGTGCCCGTCGCCGAGGAGCGTCGGCGGCCGGACGAAGATGGTCACCCAGTAGTCGTAGGTCTGCGTGCCCTGGTCGCGGCCGAGGCGCAGCTGGTGGCCGGGCTCGCCCGTCGCGGCCTTGACCGGCCGCTCCTCGAGGAGGGCGTAGCCGCGGACGGTCCGCAGGCGGTTGCGGATCGCGTCGACCCAGAAGGTCAGGCTGCCCGTCCGGTCGTTGTCGACCTCGCGCACGGCGAGCACCACGCCGTCGGCGTTCACGGCGCGCATGGCGAAGCCGCGCCGCTCGGGCTCGTCGAGCACGACGAAGTGCTCGGGCGGCTCGAGCTCGAAGTGTCGGCAGCCGCCGAGGGTCAGGCCGCCGCAGGCGACGACGAGCACCGCGAGCAGGCGGGCCAGCGCGGGCATCCGGACGCTCCGGGGGGTGGGACGGCCGAGCGCGGCGGGGGCTTCAGGGGAGGTCGTCACGTCAGGCCTCACCGCAGGTTCAGGAGGGCGGGGAGCCCGAGCTCGTCGAGCCACGAGAAGGGGAGCCGGTAGACGTCAGGCTGGCCGACCTGCTCCGTCGGGCGCGGGCGGAAGTGCACCGTGACGGTCGAGTAGGCCAGGCGGTCCTGCAGGAAGCGGAGCCGCCCCTTGAGCAGCTCGATCTGCTCGGTCACGCGCGCCAGCTCGGCCTGGACCTTGAGCGCGTCCTCGACCTTCTCGGCGCGGGCGAGGATCGCCTCGAGCCGCTCTCGCACGACCTCGGCGTTGCGCAGCCGCAGGGTCAGGTCGCGGAACTCCTCGCTCACGTCGATCGCCTGGATGTTGCGGTGGACGACGTCGCCCACGCGCTCGAGCCGGTCGACCGCGTCCTGGAAGCGACCCGCCGGCACGCGGACCGTCACGCGCGTGTCGTCCTGGTAGGCGAGGTAGCCGCCCAGCTCGCGCGCGATGCCGATCACCGCCCGCTGCGTCGTCCCGACCTCGTGCACGGCCAGCGTGATGTCGGCCTGGTAGATCAGGAGCGGCCCGCCCGGCGGCTGCTGGCCCGGCGCCGCGCCGGCGCCGTCGCCCCCCTGCCCCGGTCCCCCCTGGCCGGCGGCGCCGCCGCCCCGGCCCGCCGGGCCGCCCCGGTCGGGGTCGACCCCTCCGGGGCCGCCCCCTCGCTGCGCCAGGCCGCCGTCGAACGGGTCGGGCTCGGCCATGTCGCGAGCAGGGGCCGCGTCTTCGGCGCGCGTCGCCATGCGCTCGTCGCGCTCGAGCTCGCGGTCGCTGTACTCGTAGGGGTACTCGTCCGGGCTGGCGCAGCCGGCGAGCAGGAGGGCGGCCAGCGCCCAGGCGAGGCGGGGTCCGTGCATGGGTGTCACCGTCCGTCGGGGTCCGACGATACCCCCCTCGACCGGCGCCGGCGGCCCCCCATTCGACCGGCGCTGCTCGTCCGTCCGCATCGGAGGGTCGTCACCCGGCAGGCGGGCTATAGTCTCCCCCCACCGGAGGCCCCCCATGAAGGTCGGCGCGCGCAACCAGATCGTCGGGACCGTCAAGGCGGTCAAGCAGGGCGACGTCATGAGCCAGGTGACGCTCGAGGTCCCGGCGTCGGAGATGGCGAGCGTGATGACGACCGACTCCCTCGCCGACCTGGGCGTCAAGCCCGGCGACAAGGTCCGGGTGGTCGTCAAGGCGATCCACGTGCTCCTGCTGAAGGAGTAGCCTTTACACTCCTCCTCGATGGCCCCGTCCCTGCCGGCACGCATCGGCCCCTACGAGATCACCGGCGTCCTCGGCCAGGGCGGCATGGGGGTCGTCTACCGCGGCCGCCACGCCCAGCTGGGCGTGGAGCGGGCGGTCAAGGTCATGCTCCGCGGCGACGCGCGGGCCCTGGCGCGCTTCGAGCGCGAGGTGGCGCACCTCGCGCGCGTGCGGCACCCCCACGTCGTCTCGATCCACGAGGCGGGCGTCCACCAGGGCATGCCCTTCTTCGCCATGGAGCTGGTCGAGGGCGAGCCGCTCGACGCGGTCCTCAAGCGCGGACGGCCGCCCCTGCGCGCCGCGCTGACCCTCGCCGCCGGGATCTGCCGCGGCGTCGACGCCCTCCACGCCATCGAGGTCGTCCATCGCGACCTCAAGCCCCAGAACGTGCTCGTCACGCGCGACGGCCGCCCGGTGGTCGTCGACCTGGGGCTGGCGCTCGCCCCCGAGCAGGACGACCGCATGACGCGCACCGGCGCCATGGTCGGGACGATCGGCTACATGGCCCCGGAGCAGCTCGCGGGCGGCAAGGACCTCTCGCCGCGCACGGACGTCTACGCCCTCGGGCTGATCCTCTTCGAGCTCGTCACCGGCCAGCCCGCCGTCGGCCACGCCACGACGGCCGCCGAGGTGATCGCGACGATCATCCGCAGCGACCGCCCCCTCCCCGGCGACGTCGACCCCGGCCTGCCGGGCCGCCTCGACCAGGTGTGCGCGCGCGCGACCGCCCGCGACGCGGCGGCGCGCTACGCGCGCGCGGGCGAGCTCGCCGACGCCATCGAGGACGTGCGCCGCGCGCCGGGGCCGGCCCGGCGACGCGTCCGGGCGCGGCGCCGCCGGGCCCTGGCCGCGCTGGGGCTGGCGGCCGCGGCCGTCGTCGGCGCGGCCGCCGCGCTGCGCACGACGCGCGAGGCCGCGCCGCCGCCCGCGCCGGCGTCCGGCGACGGCGCCGCGCGCGCGCTCGCGGGGCTCTCCGACCCGGCCGAGGTCGTCGCCCGCGCCGACGCCTGGCTCGCCGAGCACCCCGAGCACCCCGAGCGCGCCCGCGTCGAGGCGCGGCGGCGCGATGCGCGCCGCCGCCTGGGCGACGCCGCCCTCAAAGCCCTCCGCGCCGACGGCCGCGACGCCCCGCTGGCCGAGACGATCGCCTGGCTCGCGGCGTTCCCCGACCACCCGGAGGCCGGGCGCGTCGGCGCGGGCGCCCGGGCCGCGGCGCGCCGCGGCCCGGTCGCCCGCCTCGAGCCGGCCGACCGCGCGCGCTTCGTCCCGGGCAGCGGCGGCCGCCTGGCCGTGCTCCTGCGCCGCGCCGACCCGGGGCTGACGCTGTGGGACGTCGAGCGCGGCGAGGCCGTCCGCCGCTGGGAGCAGCTCGCCGGGCTCGACCTGGCCCTCTCCCCCGACGGCGCCGCGGCCTACCTGCTCGTGTCGTACGGCGTCCTCCGCGCGCCGCTGGACGGGTCCCCGTCGTCGATCCTCGTCACCTCCGGGGTCAACCTGCGCGCCATGGCCCTCTCCGTCGACGGCGAGGTGCTGGCCGTCGGTGACGGCGCGGGCGGCGTCCGCCTCCACGCGGCGGACACCGGGGCGCAGCTGCGCGCGCTGCCGACGCTGACCACCCCGGTCAACGCGCTCGCCTTCACCCGCGGCGGGCGCCTGCTCGTGGGCAACTGGGGCATGCTGGCGGAGAGTCGCGGGCCCATGGTGCGCCTGGTCGACCCCGCCGACGGCGCGGTCCTGCACGAGTGGCCGCTCGTCGGCAGCGCGAAGGTGATCGTCCCCTCGCCCGACGACCGGATCGCGGCCGTCGGGACGGGGCTCGGCCGGCTGTTCGTCCTCGACCTCGACGGCGAGCGCGGGGCGCGCGTGCTGCCCGGCGCCGGCCGCCGCGAGGACCAGGCCTCGATCGCCGAGCCGCGCTCGAGCGACGGCGAGCTCGCCGGGCTGGTCTTCTCGCCCGACGGGCGCCGCCTCACGACGACCTCGAACCTCCACGGCGTGGGCGAGCTCTCGCTCTGGGACCTCGCGGCCGGCCGCGAGGTGAGCGCGCGCTCGCTCCTGGCGCGCCCCGTCGAGGGCTTCGACCTCGACGCGGCCGACGACCCGCGCGGCCTCGGCCGCCGGCTCCTCCTCGCGGCGGGCGACGCGCCGGCCGAGCTCTGGCTGTGGGACGAGGAGGCGGAGGACCTGCGATGACCGACGACGCCCTCTCGCGCCGGGACCTGCTCCAGGTCGCCGGCCTCGGCGCCGGGGCCCTGGCCCTCGCCGGCCTGGCCCGCGGCCAGGAGCCCATGCCGCCCTTCACGGGCCCCGGGCCGAACCCGCACTGGAGCTCGGTCGGCCCGCTGGTCGTGCTCCCCCAGAAGGCGCCCCTGATCCAGCTCACCGACCGCCCGGTCCAGCTCGAGACGCCGCGCCACTGGTTCCTCGAGCCGATCACCCCCAACGCGGCGTTCTTCGTGCGCTGGCACCTCGACCCGCACCCGACGTCGGTCGACCTGTCGCGCTGGCGCCTCGCCGTCGAGGGCCACGTCGAGCGCCCGCTGTCGCTCTCGCTCGCGGACCTCCTGCGCCGCGACGACCGCCAGGAGGTCGTCGCGGTCAACCAGTGCTCGGGCAACTCGCGCAGCCGCTTCCAGCCGCGCGTGCCGGGCGCCCAGTGGGGCAACGGCGCCATGGGCTGCGCCCGCTGGACCGGCGTCCCGCTCCGCGCGCTCCTGCGCGACGCGGGGGTGAAGGCCGGCGCCGTGCAGGTGCAGGTCGAGGGGCTCGACCGCGGCCAGGGGCCGCCGGAGCTCGGGTCGGGCCGCTACCTCAAGTCGCTCGACCTCGAGGGCGACGCGCTCGACCGGGCCCTCGTCGCCTTCGGCATGAACGGCGAGCCCCTGCCGCTCCTCAACGGCTTCCCGGCGCGCCTGGTCGTGCCCGGCCTCTTCTCCACCTACTGGGTCAAGGCGCTGGCGCACGTGCGGGTGCTCGACCGCCCCGACGACGGCTTCTGGATGGCGCGCGCCTACCGCGTGCCGCTCACGCCGCGCGGGTCGACGACGCCCGCCGACGCGCCCGGCGTGAGCACCGCGCCGATCTCGACCATGCCGGTGCGCTCGTTCATCGTCGCGCCCGACGGCGCGACCAAGCTCCCCGTCGGCCTGCCGGTCGTCGTGCGCGGCGTCGCCTTCAGCGGGCGGGGCGCCGTCACCCGCGTCGACGTCTCGACCGACGGCGGCGCGACGTGGACGCGCGCCGCGCTCGGCGAGGACCTGGGGCCCTACGCGTTCAGGACCTGGTCCGCGCCCTGGACGCCGCCGCGCCCGGGGCGCGTGACCCTGTGCGCGCGCGCGCAGGACGCCTCGGGCGAGGTGCAGGTCGACGCGCCCGTCTGGAACCCCGGCGGCTACCTGTGGAACCAGATCGAGCGGCAGGAGGTGGTCGTTGGCCCGGCGTCCTGAGCCGCTCCTCGCGGCGCTCCTCCTCCTCCTCCTCGGCTGCCCCGGCGCGCCGGGCGGCCCGCCGGCGGCCCCGCCGGCGGCCCCGCCGCTCCTGCCGCCCGGCGCGATCGCGCAGCCGCTCCCGCGCCTGCCCGACGAGGGGCCGGTCTACGCCATCGACCCGCTCCCGGCGCGGACCCCCGCGCTCGTGCCCGGCGCCGGGCGCGACGCGCTCGTCGCCCACTGCTCGACCTGCCACTCGACCGCCTACGTGACCCTCCAGCCGCCCCTGCCCGAGGCCGGCTGGCGGGCGACGCTCGAGAAGATGCAGCGGACCTACGGCGCCGAGGTCCCCGATGCGGCCGCCGAGCAGGTCCTGGCCTACCTCGCCGCGCACTACACGCCCGAGACGATCGACGCCGCCTACGTCGCCCTGCAGGGCGCCCCCGCCCCGGACGACGCCGGGGCCCGCGTCTACCGGACCGCCTGCGCGCCCTGCCATCAGCCCGACGGCAAGGGCCTCCCGGGCGCCTTCCCGCCCCTCGTCGGCCACGCCGCGACGCTCGCGGCGGACCGCCGCGAGCACCTCGTGCGCCTGGCCCTCTTCGGGCAGCAGGGGCCGATCGAGGCCGCCGGGCAGCGCTTCGACGCGGCCATGCCGGGGGCGAGCCACCTGAGCGACGAGGAGCTCGCCGCGGTGCTGAACTACGTCACGCGCGCCTGGGGCAACGACGCCCGCCTGCCCGCGGACGCCGCGCCCTTCCGGCCCGACGAGGTGGGCCGCGCGCGTGGGATGTCGATGACGCCGCGGGAGGTCCACGCGCTCCGGGGGCCGTGATCACGCGTCGCCCTCCTTCTGCCGCAGCCGCGCGTCGAGCGCGCGGCTCATGCGCCGGTGCTGCGCGCGGACCACGCGCCGCGCCTCGGCGTCGCGCTTGCGGTCGGCGAAGGCCTGCTCCCGCTGGAGCCGCGCCCAGGCGTCCAGGCGCTCGGGGTCGAGCGCGCCCTCGTCCGCGGCGGCCTGCACGGCGCAGCCGGGCTCGTGCCCGTGGCCGCAGTCGCGGAACCTGCACCCGCGGGCGAGCTCCTCGACGTCGGCGAACACGGCGTCGACGCCGCCGGCGTCGCCGGTCCACACCCCCAGCTCGCGCATGCCCGGGGTGTCGATCACCGCCCCGCCGCCCGGCACGAGGAACAGCTCGCGCGCGGTCGTCGTGTGGCGCCCCTTGCCGTCGACCTCGCGCACGCCGCCGATCTCCTGGCGGTCCGCCCCGAGGAGCCGGTTCGTCAGGGTCGACTTGCCGGCGCCCGAGGGCCCGAGCAGCACGGCCGTGCGCGCCGGGCGCAGGAGCGCCCGGAGCTCGTCGAGGCCCTGGTCGTCGTCCAGGCCGACGCCCAGGCCGGGGACCCCCGGCAGGGCGGCGGCCGTCGCGGCGAGCAGGTCGGGCGCGTCGTCGACGAGGTCGCACTTCGTGAGCACGAGGACCGGCGACGCCCCCGCCTCCCAGGCCAGCGCCGCCGCGCGCTCGAGCCGGCGCGGCTGCACGGCGCGGTAGCCGTCGGCCGCGGCCACGAGGAGCACGAGGTCGACGTTCGCCGCCACGGGCTGCGCCCGCGGCCGCGGGCCGGGCTCGCGGCGCACGAGGCACGACCGCCGCGGCAGGACCGCGTGGATCGTGGCCGCCCCCTCGGCCGGACGGGCGGCGACCGCCACCCAGTCGCCGGTGACCGGGAGGTCGGCGAGCGCGTGGCGCAGGCGGCCCGTGACCTGCGCCGTGAGGTCGCCCGCGCCGCTGGCGACGCGCCAGCGGTCGCGGTGCTGAGCGAGGACCCGGGCGGGCTGGAGCCCGGGCGGCAACGAGCGTTCGAACGTCGCGTCCCAGCCGAACGCGGAGAGGTCGTGTGACAAGGTGAGTTCTCGTGGGAATGGGGTGACCCCGCGCGGAGGCGCGGGGGTGGTTCTGGACGGGGATCGGCGGGGCGCCCGTCGCGGGACGGGCGCCCGGAGCGGCCGGGACCGTGGTGCGTCGCCGCGCAGCGGGGACGTACCGGGGGCCCTGACGCCAGGCCGGCGAGAGGACGACGCGGGGTCGTCGCGTCGGGCGCGGTGGACGTCCCGTCGCGCACCGCCTGGAGGCGGCGACGACGGGGCGGCGGGAGGTCGGCGATGCAGCGCGGGGCTCACGCCCCGCTGGGACCTCTAGCGCGCGACGGCCGGACGGGTGGCGCGGAGCACGGCAGCGATCGAGCGGGCAGCCATGGAGCACCTCCTGTCCGGGGACAGCCCTCCACTCTGCTCGCTGGCGCGCCGTCGGTCAAGCCTGCGACGCCAGACGGGACACGCGCGCCCGTCGGGGCGCCCCTGTCTCACGGCCGCGCGCCCTGCCCGGTGGGCTCCTCTCGGCACGCCCCATGAAGCGAGAACGCTGCAGGGTTCAACCCGCCCAAGCGAGCGATGGGGACGGGCGGAGCGGGCCAGCTCGTGCCAGTCCGGGACGTGCTCCGATCGCCCGCCCCTCGCGAGCGCATCACTCAGCGAGGAGGCACCCATGAAGGCCGTCGTGTTCCACGCCGTGGGCGACATCCGCCTCGACGACGTCCCCGAGCCGGAGCTCGAGCACCCGTTCGACGCGATCGTCAAGCTCACGGCGAGCGCCATCTGCGGCACCGACCTGCACATGGTCCGCGGCACCCTGCCCGGGATGAAGCCCGGGACGGTCCTCGGCCACGAGGGGGTCGGGGTCGTCGAGGAGGTGGGGCCGAAGGTGCGCAACCTCGCCCCGGGCGACCGCGTCGTGATCCCGTCGACGATCGCCTGCGGCTGGTGCGTCTACTGCCGCGCCGGCTACTTCTCCCAGTGCGACATCGCCAACCCGAACGGCCCGCTCGCCGGCACGGCCTTCTACGGCGGGCCCGAGGACACGGGCCCCTTCCAGGGGCTCCAGGCCGAGCGGGCGCGCGTCCCCTTCGCGCACGTGAACCTCGTCAAGCTCCCCGACGTGGTCACCGACGACCAGGCGATCCTCCTCTCGGACATCTTCCCGACCGGCTACTTCGGGGCGGAGGTGGCGGAGATCGAGCCCGGGGACACCGTGTGCGTCTTCGGCTGCGGCCCGGTGGGCCTGTTCGCGATCGCCAGCGCGCACCACCTGGGCGCCGGCCGCGTGCTGGCCGTCGACCGCGTGCCCTCGCGGCTGGAGATGGCCCGCGCCCTCGGGGCGGAGGTGATCGACTTCTCGCGCGAGGACCCGGTCGAGGTCCTCCGCGACCTCACCGGCGGGATCGGGCCCGACCGCGTGGTCGAGGCGGTCGGCGTGGACGCCGAGCGGCCGCACGAGGGGCCGGGGGCGAAGCGGTCGGAGGAGCAGGCGGAGAGCTTCGAGGAGGAGCTCCAGCAGGTCGCGCCCGAGCGCGCCGAGACGGGCGGCTTCCAGCCGGGCGACGCGCCGTCGCAGGCCCTGCGCTGGGCCGTGGACGCCGTCGCCAAGGCGGGCACGCTCTCGATCATCGGCGTCTACGGCGAGGCCGCCGACCGCTTCCCGATCGGCGCCGCGATGAACAAGAACCTGACGCTCCAGATGGGCAACTGCCCGCACCGGCGCTACGTCCCCATGCTCGTGGAGCTGGTCGCCTCCGGCGCGCTCGACCCGCTGCAGGTGCTCAGCCGTCGCGAGCCGCTCGTCGACGCGCTCGAGGCCTACCGCTCGTTCGACCGCCGCGAGGCCGGCTGGCTCAAGGTCGAGCTCCTGCCGCAGGAGCGCGCGCAGGCCGCGGGCGCGCGCCGGCGCGGCCGCGGGCGGACGGCGGCGGCGCGCGAGGGGGACCAGCCCGCCTCGAGCGGGTAGAACACGGCCGTGCTCCCTCCGCCCGAGGCCCCCGCGCGCCGCCCCCGCGTCCTCCTGGTCGAGGACGACGCCGGGATCGCGGAGGTCCTGCGCGCCCTGCTCGAGGCCGAGGGGCGCGACGTCGACGCCACGCCGAGCGGGCTCGAGGGCGTCCTGCGCGCGGCGCGCGAGCGCTACGACCTGGCGCTGCTCGACATCGACGTGCACGACCTCTCCGGCCTCGGGGCGGCCCGGGCGATCGGCGACCTCGCCCGGCTGCCGCTCGTCGTCATGTCCGGCCGCGAGGGCCCCTGGCGCGGCGAGGCGCTGGACGCCGGGGCGACGGCGTGCCTCGCCAAGCCGTTCGACCCGGCCGGGCTCGAGGCGGTCGTCGACGCCACCCTCGCCGCCGGCGCGCCTCCGACGCCCTGGCCCGGCGACGTGCGCGACCTCTCGCCCGACGACCTCACCCGCCTCGCGGCGCTCGGCCCCGACGACCTCGACGCCCTGCCCTTCGGCGCGATCCGGCTCGACGCCGCGGGGCGGGTGACGTCCTACAACGCCTACGAGCAGCGCCTCGCCGGCCGCGAGCCGGCGGCCGTCCTGGGGCGCCGCTTCAGCGAGGTCGCCCCCTGCACGGAGGTCCAGGCGTTCGTGCGCGCCGTCGAGGACGGGCGCCGCCGGGGCCGGCTCGACGAGGTCCTGCGCTTCGTCTTCCCGCGCCGCGGCGTCGCGTGCGTCGTCTCGGTGCGCCTCTACCTCGACCCGCCGTCGGGGCAGCTGTGGCTGTTCGTCGCGCAGCGCCCGCCCGCCCCGCGCGCCTGACCTGGTGACTGGCCCGCCGGCCGCCCGGGCACTACGCTCCGGGTGAGAGCCGAGGCACCGATGTCGACCGTGTCGCAGGGCGAGGACGCCACGCTCGTCGCGGCGGCCCTGAGCAAGGGCCTGTTCAGCCCCGCGGAGGCGGAGCAAGCCCTGGGCGCCGCGCGCGCGGCGCGGCGCCCGGTCGCCGACGTGCTCGTCGAGCGCGGGCTGCTGGCGCCGCGGACGGTCGCCTCCCTGCGCGCGAGCCTCGTGTCCTCCCCCGCCGCGCGCGTGACGCCGGGCGACCTGCCGGTCCCCGGGCGCCTGGGCGAGTACGAGCTGCTGCAGAAGCTCGGCGAGGGCGGCATGGGCGCCGTCTACCGCGCGCGCCAGGGGACGCTCGAGCGCGAGGTGGCGCTGAAGGTCGTCGCGCCCCAGGTCACGTTCGACCCCGACGCGGCCGAGCGCTTCCTCCGCGAGGCGCGCGCGGCCGCCAGGGTCAGCCACCCCAACGTGATCACGATCTTCGACGCCAAGGCGATCGACGGCCGGCTGGTCATGGCCCTCGAGCTCATGCCCGGCGGCGACGCGGCCCAGCTCGCGGCGCGGAGCGGCGGCCGCCTGAGCGAGGCGCGGGCCCTGCGCGTGGTGCACGACGCCGCCCGCGGCCTCTCGGCCCTGGCGAGGGCCGGCCTCGTCCACCGCGACATCAAGCCGGCCAACGTGTTCATCGCCGAGGACGGCACGGCCAAGCTGGCCGACCTCGGGCTCGCCCGCTCCCGGGCCGGCGACGACCGCATGACCCAGAGCGGCATGATCGTCGGCACGCCCGCCTTCATGGCGCCCGAGCAGGCGGACGGCGTCACGGACATCGACGTGCGCACGGACATCTACGCGCTCGGGGCCACGCTCTTCCAGCTCGTCGCGGGCGAGCCGCCCTACACCGGCACGTCGGCCATGGTCGTCGTCTCGAAGGTCCTCACCGCCCCGGTGCCCGACCCGCGCGACCTGCGCCCCGACCTGTCGACGGCGACGGCCGAGCTGATCGTCCGCTGCCTCGCCAAGGACCGGGCCGAGCGCCCGCAGACGGCCGAGGAGCTCGTCCAGGCGCTCGAGAAGGCGCGCCGCGCCCTCGGGGCGGGCGCGTCGTCGCGACGCGCGCGGGTCGCGGCGCCCGCCGGCCCGGCCGCCCCGGCGACCGCGCCGGCGCTCGCGCGGGCTGCCGACGAGGGGGCCTCGCCGGCGCTGGTGCTGGCCGCGATCGGCGGCGTGCTCGTCGTGCTGCTCGCGAGCGCCGCCCTGCTCCTGCGCTCGGCGCCGACGCCGCCCCCGGAGCCGCAGCACGGCGAGCCGCGCGTCGCCGTCGAGGTCCCCTCCGCCAGCGAGGCGGAGGAGGACCCCGCCGCGCCTCCCGCCCCGGCGGCGGCGCCGGCGCCCGTCGCGGCGCCCCCGCAGGCCCCGGCGGCGACGCCTCCGCACGCCCCGCCCCGGCCCGGGGGGCCCCTCCGGCGGGCCCTCGCCGGCGGCGCGCGCGCGCTCAACCGGGGCGAGCTCGCCTTCGACATCGAGCGTGACGGGGCGCACGTGACCCTGCCGCGGCTGCTCGACCGGACCTACCTGATCCGCGGCGACGGCGACTTCGGCCGGGCGAGCCTCAAGGCCGGCCCGGTGGCCGTCCCGGGGCGGGTCACGCTGAAGGTCGGCGCGCACGTCACCCGGGAGGCGAGGGCCGAGGACGTCGACCGCGAGCTGATCGAGCAGGGGTTCTCCGCGCCCGCCGGCGTGTTCTTCGAGCTCGGGCTGCGCGGGGTCGACGAGCACGAGACCGTCGGCAAGGACCTCGTCGAGACCGTCTGGCTGAGCGTCACGATCGGCCGGCAGGAGGCGTTCGGCCTCATGCGCGCGGTCGACCACCGCCGGCAGCCCGACCTCTCCCTCGCGCGCGCGCGCGAGGAGACCGGCTTCCGCGTCTTCCCCTCCCGCCACGGGAGCCCGCTGCGCCCCGGCTTCAGGGTCCCCGCGCGCGAGGACGACGAGCTCGTCGTCGACTGGCTCCTCGAGGAGCAGGGCTGGACCTGCACCGTCGCGGCGCTCCGCGACGCGAAGGAGCCGCGGCCGCTCGAGCGGTTCCAGGGCGACTGGTCCGCCATGGGCCTCGGCCCAGACGAGGCGCCGGACGCCGTGTGGGTGTGGGCCCACGGCGGGAACTGGGCCACGGGCCGCGGCGTGGCGAAGGTCGTGGGGCGCGTCGCCGATCGCTGACGCTTGCCCGGGGCCGCCGCGCGGCGGAGCGTGAGGGCATGACCCCCTCCCTCCGCCGGCGCGTCTGGGACGCGGCGATGACCGGCGTCCCGTTCGGCGTGTTCAAGCTCGGCCTCGGCGTCTACCTGCACGCGCACGTCGCGCCCGCCCTGGGCGTCGTGGTCGTCGTGTGGGGCGCGCTCGACGTGCTCCTGAACCTCGTCGCCCTGGCCGCGCCGCGCGTGTCGTTCTGCCTGCTCTCGAACGTCGGGCGCCTGCTCGACGCGCGCTCGCGGCAGGGCGGCTGGGAGGCGCTGCTCCTGGCGGTCGACACGCTGCTGTCCTTCGGGATCGTGGCCGGCATGGTCGGCCTGCGGCTCCTGCCGGACCTGCCCGAGGCGCTGCGCCGGGCCTGGGACGTGGCCGTCGTGCTCAACGTGCTGGCGGCGGGCCTCGAGCGCGTGTGGGTCACGGCGCAGGCGCGCGCGGCCGCCCGCCGGGCGGCCGCGGGGGGGGAGCCCGCGTGAGCTACGGGTCCATCTTCTCGTAGCGCAGCTTGAACACGTGCTCCTTGACGAGGTCGCCCTCGCGGCGCACCCACACGCGCCCGCCGAGGCCGAGGTAGTCGCCCTCGCGCCAGTCGCACACGCCGTTCTGCAGCCGCCGCTCGCCGTTGATCCAGGTCCCGTTCTTCGACCCGTGGCGGGAGCCCTCCTTCTTCGTGCCGAAGTCGCGGTACTTGATCTTGCCGTCGCTGCCGAGGAACACGAGGCCGTGGTCGCGCGAGATCTGCCCGCAGATGCACGCCGGGTCGAGGGCGTCGGGGTTCTCGTAGTAGCGCTCGACGTCGTCGCCCACGAACGGGCGCAGCAGGTTGTGCGGGTAGCGGCCGACGCCCAGGCACATGACCTGCCCGATCGACGTGGCGTCGAACAGGAAGCCCTCGGCCACGGTCGCCGTGCCCTCGGCGATCAGGCACTCGGCGACCTCGCGCGAGTAGGCGACGGTCTGGGTCATCTGCTCGTCGGCGTAGACGCGGATCTTGGGCTCGAGGCGCGTCATGTAGACGCGGTACCGCGGCGGCTGCTTCTCCTTGATCTCCTGCAGGGCGGGATGATCGAAGAGGCAGATCTCGGCGGACGAGGTGAGCGTCTCGTCGTACAGCCTCGAGTAGTCCGAGAGCTCGACGCTCGAGTCGGAGAACCGTCGTCGCTTGGGCGCGTCCATATCGGCCGGCGGGGCCTCGACCTCTCCCCACCCGGGGTATAGCCACCCCGCCGGGAAATGTCACCTGCGCCGCCCAAGTCCAGGCAGCTCAAGCCTGCAGGTCGAGCTCCAGCTGGAGGTCCGGCCCCCCCCGCTGCGGGCCGAAGACGGCCAGCAGGTAGCGCCCCGGCGGGAGCCCCTCGAGCGTCACCTGCCCGGCCTCGTCGGCCGACCGGCTCTCGCACAGGGCCCACGCCTCGCCCGCGGGCGCCGAGAGGTCGAGCCGGTAGTTCGGCGCCCCGCCGCGCGCGCGCGCGCGCAGGTCGACGCCGCGCGCCCCGGCGACCCAGGCCAGCTCGAGCTCGCCCGGGCCGAGCGGCGCCACGACGGAGACGCCGGCCCCCGAGGCCTCGGCCCGCGCCAGCGCCGGCGCGGGCGCCGGCCCGAGCGGGAGCGACGACTCGAGCAGGCGCAGGGCGCGCGCGGCCGCGTCGCCCAGGCGCT
Organism: Planctomycetota bacterium; assembly: GCA_023954375.1. Taxonomy (GTDB): domain Bacteria; phylum Planctomycetota; class J058; order J058; family J058; genus JAMLIC01. The sequence continues at coordinate 19,259 of JAMLIC010000037.1, read as the reverse complement.
CGAGCGCGAGCGCCACCCGCGCGCGCACGGGGACCGGGGCGGGCGCCACCTCGTGCAGGGCCAGGAGGTCGCGCACGTCGTCGCGGCAGGCCGGACAGGCGGCCACGTGGGCGCGCAGGGCCACCGTCGGCGCCGGCCCGGGGTCGGGCGCGAAGGCCCACAGGTCCTCTCGCGGCGGGCACCACGCGCGCGCGGGGACGCTCGCCCGGGCCACGGCGCCGAGCGCCTCGCGGCAGGCCGTCACCCGGGCGCGGCAGTCGGGGCAGACGGCGAGGTGCGGGTCGTCGCCCTCGCCCTCGGCCAGGGCCAGGAGCGCGTCGTCCGGCAGGTGGTCAGCCACGCGGCCCGTCCTCGCCGTCGGCCGCCAGGCCGAACATGGCGCCGCACCGGCCGAGGAAGCCGACGGCCGCCAGGGCCTCCCGCAGGTCGACGAACGCGTTGAACTTGAGCCCCGAGACCGAGGCGGCCGAGCGGCCGGTCTCGGCGCAGATCTCGCGCACCTTCTGGCCGAGGAGCGTCCGCTCGACCACCTCGCGCCGGTTCTCGTTCAGCCCGGCGATCGCCCGGGCGAGGAGGCGCAGGCACTCCGCGCGGTCGAGCTGGTCGGGCAACGCCTCGGCCAGCGCCGCGACGTCGAAGCGCAGGCGGCCCTCCTCCTCGTCGAAGAGCGACAGCGCCCGCTCGCGCCCCGCCCGGTCCTTCTGGTTCATGGCCACGAAGAACGCCGTCCGCACGAGGAAGCCCTCCAGCCGCCGGCGCCCCTCGAAGGCGAACCGCCCGGCGCGCTGCGCGTGGAAGAACTGGGTGAACACGTCCTGGACGACCCCCTCGACGTCCCCGAGCCAGAACCAGTTGCGGCGCCGCCGGGCCTCCTCGACCCGGCGGCGCACGAACGGCCAGAAGCGGCGGCAGAGCGCCTCCTCGGCCGCGGGGTCCCGCGCCGCCACGCGCTCGAGCAGGCTCGCCAGGGCGTCGTCATCGTCGTCCGGAACGGTCACCGCCGCGGATCCTTCCACCGGACGAACGTCCGCCGGCGCGGGCCGCCCGTCAACCCCCGTGTGCCGGGCGTGCGCGGCCAGCCCCTGCTAGACTGCGTGCGGGGGTCCCGGGGTGTCGACGAGTCGCAGTTCGATCGACAGCATCCGCTTCATCGCGCAGAAGGTCGACCTGCTCATCGAGGCGCTCAACGGGCAGGGCGCGGCATCCGCGGGGGCGGCGGGCGCGCCGGCCGGGGGCGGGCTCGAGCGGGCGCTCCTCCCGCACCTCTCGCGGATCGCGGCCACGCTGGACACCAACCGCCTCTTCCCGACGATCATCGACGGCGTGGTGGCGGTCACCGGCGCCGAGCGCGCGCTGCTGCTCCTCCTCGAGGAGGGGACGAAGCTCCGCTTCAAGAACGGCCACCGCATCGAGCCGCAGACGCTGGCCGGGCCCGAGTTCGAGGCGTCGCGCCGCGTGATCAAGCAGGTGCTGCAGGACGGCCGGCCGGTGTGCCTGTCGGCCGCCGAGCTCGCCCGCTACGGCATGTCCGACCTGCACGGGGTCCTCTGCGCGCCCGTGCGCGCCGGCCGGCGCACCGAGGGGACCGAGCGCGTCGTCGGCGCCCTCTACGCCGACTGCTCGCTGCCGAGCCGCGCGCTCGGCGCGCCGCACCTCGAGGCGCTCGTGCAGCTCGCCGAGCACGCCGGCGTGGCGCTCGAGAACGCCCAGATGGTCGCCCGCGCCGCCCAGGAGCAGCAGCAGCGCACGCAGGGCGACCAGCAGGTCCTGCGCCTCAAGGACAACATCGCCAAGCTCTACGAGGTCGGCCAGTCGCTCAGCTCGACGCTGATCCTGGAGGAGCTCCTGGTCAAGGTCGTCGACCACGTGGTCGAGATCTCCCGCGCCCAGCGCGGCTTCGTCATGCTCCTCGAGGGCGCGCAGAAGAACCTGGTCTACAAGGTGGGCCGCGACGCCCGGCAGCGCACGATCCCCGAGTCGCAGTTCGCCTACTCCTCCACCGTCGCCAAGCGCACGATCGACGAGAAGAAGCCGGTCGTCATGACGGAGATGGTCTCGGGCGACCTCTCCGTGTCGATGGTGCAGATGGAGCTGCAGTCGATCATGTGCGTGCCCCTCAAGGAGAAGGAGGCGGTGTTCGGGCTCGTCTACGTCGACTCGAAGCAGAGCAACCACGAGTTCGAGCAGGCGGACCTCGAGATCGTCGAGAGCCTCTGCGGGCAGGCGTCGGTCGCGATCGTCAACGCCAAGCTCTACAAGGAGGCCGGCGAGCGCGAGCGCCTGGCCCACGAGCTGAACATCGCCTCGCGCCTGCAGACCGAGCTCCTCCCCAAGCAGATCCCGCCCGTCGTCGGGCTCGAGATGCACGGCTTCCTCACCCCGGCGCTCGAGGTGGGCGGCGACTACTACGACTTCATCCCCCACGACGGCACGAGCGGCTCGGTGACGATCGCCATCGGCGACGTGAGCGGGAAGGGCGTCGGCGCCGGGATCGTCATGGCCATGGCCCGCAGCGCGCTCCGCTCGCTGATCCAGCACCAGGGCGTGCCCACGTCCACGCTGCCGATCATGCAGTCGCTGAACGTCATGCTCTGCCGGGACATCCCCAAGCAGATGTTCCTGACGCTGAACCTCCTGCTCTGGGACGCCGAGACGCGCACCGTCCACTACACGCCGGCCGGGCACGAGCACCTGCTCATCTTCCGCGGGCGCACGGGCGAGGTGGAGAAGATCCGCGCCGGCGGCGTCGCCCTGGGGGTGCTCGAGCAGGCGAGCAAGCTCATGAAGGAGCACGTGCTCCAGCTGGAGCCCGGCGACCAGGTCCTCCTCTACACCGACGGCGTGACGGAGGCCATGGACATCCTCCACGAGCAGTTCGGCCTGGACAACCTCGTCGACCTGGTCCGGCGCCACGGGCGGGGCACCCCCCAGGCCCTGATCGACACCGTGGTCCAGGCCGTCGTGGACTTCCGCGGCGCGGCCGACCCCCACGACGACATCACCCTGGTGGCCTTCCGGGCGGTCTGATCGCGCCGTCCACGGCACGCTGGAAGCGTCGGTGCCGCTCGGTATGATCTGGCCCGCCGACCGCCCGGACCGGGCGCGCGGCCCCACGTAACCCGCGGCCGCCAGGCGGCGACCGCACCGAGGTGCGCGAAATGACCCACGTCGTCGCCGAGCCCTGCATCAACTGCAAGTACACCGAGTGCGTCGCCGTCTGCCCCGTCGACTGCTTCTACGAGGGCGCGAACACGCTGATCATCCACCCCGACGAGTGCATCGACTGCGGCGCGTGCGTGCCGGTGTGCCCGACCACCGCGATCTTCTCGGAGGACGACCTGCCCGAGAAGTGGAAGGAGTACCTGGAGCTCGCCCAGAAGCACGCCAGCGAGTGGCCGAACATCTCCGAGAAGAAGGACGCCATGCCCGACGCGGACACGTGGGCCAAGACGGAGAGCAAGCGCGACAAGTTCGACGCGAACCCGGCCTCGCGCTGAGGTGCGCCCGCGCCCGGCCGCCCACGGCCGGGCGCGCGGCTTCCGGATCGCTTCCGGACTGTGGAGGACCGGTTGACCTTCGAGCTCCTGGAGCGTGAAGAGCTCGAGGCCCGCGAGGCGCAGTGGCTGGCGCCGTGGGCCATGCCCGGCCGCGCCTCGGCCGGCCGCGCGCACCCCGAGCCCGAGCACGACGTGCGCGGCGTCTACCAGCGCGACCGCGAGCGGATCATCCACTCGCGGGCCTTCCGGCGCCTGCAGTACAAGACGCAGGTCCTCGTGAACCACGAGGGCGACTACTACCGCACCCGGCTCACCCACACGATCGAGGTGGCGCAGATCGCCCGGTCGGTGGCCCGCGCCCTGCGCCTCAACGAGGACCTCGCCGAGGCGATCGCGCTGGCCCACGACGTGGGCCACCCGCCGTTCGGCCACGCGGGCGAGCGGGCGCTGGCCGCGCTGATGGCCGACCACGGCGGCTTCGAGCACAACGCGCAGGCCCTGCGGACGGTCGACCTGCTCGAGCGGCGCTACGCGCGCTTCCGCGGCCTGAACCTGAGCTACGAGGTGCGCGAGGGGGTCTGGAAGCGGCGCGACACCGACGCCTGCCGGGCGCTCGGCTACGCCGAGACCTTCGACCGCGCGCGGGGGCCGCTGCTCGAGGCGCAGGTGGCCGACCAGGCCGACGCGGTGGCCTACGACGCGCACGACCTCGACGACGCCATCAAGTCGGGGCTCCTGCGCCTCGACGAGGCGAAGGACCTGGGGCTGTGGCAGGCCTGCCTCCCCAAGGTCGAGGCGCGCCTCGCCGCCGGCGCCGACAGGAGCGACCGCGTGCTCCGCCAGGAGATGATCCGCGCGATCGTCGGGCTCCAGCTGCGCGACCTCGTGGCCCACACCCGGGCGCGCCTGGAGGAGGAGGGCATCCGCACCCTCGACTGCGTGCGCGCCTGCACGGCGCCGCTCGTCGGGCTGTCGCCGGCGCTCCGCCAGCACAAGGCCGAGCTGCAGCGCTTCCTCTTCCAGCGCGTCTACCGGCACCACCGGGTCATGCGACAGATGGAGAAGGCCAAGCGCTTCCTGCAGGCGCTCTACCGGGAGTTCACCGCGAACCCGCAGCTGCTCCCCGACGAGTATCAGGAGTGGGTGCGGACGGCGGGGCTCGAGCGCGGCGTCTGCGACTACGTGGCCGGCATGACCGACCGCTACGCCCAGCACGAGTACACCAAGCTGTTCCAGCCGTTCGAGCCGATGTGACGCTCACCGACCCGCCCAAGCCGCCGGCCCCCAGCCTGGACATCCCCGTCCTGACCCTGCGGGCCCTGTTCCTCGCCTCCGCGGTCGGCCTGGGCCTCTACGTGGCGACCGACTGGGACGCGCCCGAGCTGCAGTTCGTGGCCATGATCGTCGCGGGCGCCCTGGCGCTGCTGGTGATCGCGGTCGACGCCCTGGCCGTCGCCCGCAGCTCGATCGCGACCGTGTCGGCGATCGTCTTCGGGCTCCTGGTCGGCTTCCTCGCCTCCCAGCTGTTCGTGGGGATCGTCTCGCTCGTGGGCGACTACGAGGGGCCGCAGGGCAAGCGGCTCCTGCAGACGATCCGCCTCGCCGTGACGCTGATCTTCTGCTACCTGGGGCCGGTGTTCATCCTGCGCACGAAGGACGACCTGCGCTTCATCGTCCCCTACGTCGAGTTCCAGAAGCAGGCCAAGGGGCCGCGCCCGCTCGTGCTCGACACGAGCGCGATCATCGACGGGCGCGTGGTCGACGTGGCGAGGGCGCGCGTCTTCGACGCGCCGTTCGTCGTCCCGCGGTTCGTGCTCGAGGAGCTGCAGCGGATCGCGGACTCGGGCGACAAGAACCGGCGCGAGCGCGGCCGGCTCGGCCTCGACCGGCTCAAGACGCTCCAGACGCTCGCCGAGGTGCAGCTCACGGGCGGCGCCGGGCAGCTCGACGTCGAGGTCGACCGGGCGCTCATCGAGGTGGCCCAGGCCCGCGGCGGCAAGCTGGTGACGGTCGACTACAACCTGCAGAAGGTCGCCGACCTCGAGGGCGTCCCGGTCATCAACATGAACGAGGTGGCCGAGGCGACCCGCACGCAGCACCTCCCCGGCGAGCCCCTGCGGCTGAAGGTGGTGCGGGCCGGCGAGGGGCAGCACCAGGGCGTCGGCTACCTCCCGGACGGGACCATGGTGGTCGTCGAGGGGGCCCGCAAGCACAAGGGCGAGGTCGTGTCGGCGGTGATCACCTCGTCGATCCAGAGCAGCGCCGGGCGCATGATCTTCGCCCGGATGACGACCGGCGAACCTGCCGCCGGGGAGCCGGCCGCGGCCGCCGCGGACGAGGCCGCCGGCCCGGGCGGAGAGGCCTGAGGGAGGGCGCGTGTTCGGAGCGAGCGGCGTCGTCGTCGCGGCCGGCCTGGGCGTGCGGCTGGCCGCGGAGCTGGGGCCGGGCAGCCCGCGCAAGGCCTACGTGCGCCTCGCGGGGCGGCCGCTCGTCCTGTGGGCGACGTTCGCGCTCGCGCGCACGGAGGGCGTCGACGAGGTCGTCGTGGTCCTGCACCCCGACGACGTGGCCCTGGTCGAGGGCGGGTCGCTCGGCCGCGCCCTGCGCGAGGCCGGCGCGACCGCCTTCGTCCCCGGCGGCGTGCGCCGCCAGGACTCGGTCGAGCTGGGCGTGCAGGCCACACGCCCGGGGAGCGACCGGTTCGTCCTCGTGCACGACGCGGCCCGCCCGCTCCTCGACCCCGACGACGCCGCGCGCGCGCTCGCCCGCGCCCGCGAGGTGGGCGCGAGCGTGCTCGCCGAGCGCGTGCGCGACACCGTCAAGCGCGTCGACGCCGAGGGGCGCGTGACGGAGACCCTGCCGCGGAGCGAGCTGTGGCTGGCGCAGACCCCGCAGGTCTCGCGGCGCGACGCGCTCCTCGAGGCGCTCGCCCACGGCAAGGCGGTCGAGGTCACCGACGAGGCCATGGCCCTCGAGCGGCTCGGCCGCGCGGTGGTGGTCGTCGAGGCGCTCTCGCCCAACTTCAAGGTGACGACCGCGCCCGACCTCGAGCGGGCCGCCCCCGTGCTCGCCGCCCGCCAGGCCGAGGGCGGCGCCCTGCCGCCCGAGGCGCCCGACGACGGCGAAGACGACGACCCGATCGCCGCGCTGCGCGCGCGGCTGCGCGCCGCCGGCGCGTCGGCGGGCCTCGGCGAGGCCATGGACGAGCTGGGCGGGGCGGCCCGCGCGCTCCTCGGGCGGCTGCAGTCCGAGGTCGCGGGCCCGGGCGGCCTCGGCGCCGCGCTGGCCGCGCTCGGCGGCCTGACCCGGCCCTCCTCGGCGCCGGAGCCGGCCGCTCCGCCGCCGTCCGCCCCCCCCGCCGGCCCCCGCAGCGGGATCGGCACCGACGTCCACCGCGTCGTCGCCGGGCGGCCGCTGGTCCTCGGCGGCGTGACGATCCCCTGGGACAAGGGCCTCGACGGCCACTCCGACGCCGACGCCCTGCTCCACGCCGTGATCGACGCCCTCCTCGGCGCGGCGGGCCTCGGCGACATAGGCGAGCTGTTCCCCGACACCGACCCGGCCTTCAAGGGCGCCGACTCGGCCGCCCTCCTGGCCCAGGCCCTGGCGCGCGTGCGCGCCCGCGGCCTGGCGCCGGCGCACGTCGACGCGATCGTCCACGCCGAGCGGCCGAAGCTCGCCCCGCACAAGCCGGCGATCCGCCGCCGCCTGGCCGCGCTCCTCGGGCTGCCCGAGGCGGCCGTGAACGTGAAGGCCAAGACCGGCGAGGGCCTGGACGCCGTCGGCGAGGGGCGCGCGATCGCGGCCACGGCGATCGTGACGCTCGTGCCCGCTCCGTCATGATGGCCGGTCACCGATGGTCGGCGACCCGGCGCGCGACACGCCCCGCGCGACACGCGTGGGCCCCAACGACGTCACTCCACCAGGCGAGCGCCCGATGACCTCCCTCCTCCTCTTCGACACGCTCACCCGTCAGAAGCAGGACCTCGGCCCGCCGGGCCAGGCGCCGGTGCGCTTCTACAGCTGCGGCCCCACGGTCTACAACCGCGTCCACGTGGGGAACCTGCGCGCGTTCCTCTTCTACGACGTGCTCAAGCGGGCCCTGCTGTGGCTGGGCTACCCCGTGCGGCACGTCATGAACCTCACGGACGTCGACGACAAGACCATCAAGGGCTCCCGGGCGGAGTCCGTCAGCCTGCGCGCGTTCACCGAGCGCTACACCGAGCTGTTCCTGAAGGACATGGACGCCCTGGGGGCGCTCCGCCCCGACGTCATGCCGCGGGCGACCGACTACGTGCCGCAGATGGTCGACCTCGTGCAGCGCCTCCTCGACAAGGGCGTGGCCTACCGGAGCGACGACGGGTCGGTCTACTTCAAGATCGCCGCCTTCCCCGGCTACGGGCGGCTGTCGCACCTCGAGGCGCGCACGCTGCAGGCCGGCGCCGGCGGGCGCGTCGCGGCGGACGAGTATGAGAAGGAGGACGTGCAGGACTTCGCCCTGTGGAAGGCCTGGTCCGAGGAGGACGGCGACGTCGCCTGGGACACGGCGCTCGGCAAGGGGCGGCCGGGGTGGCACCTCGAGTGCTCCGCGCTGGCGTTCGAGCACCTCGGCGAGAGCCTCGACATCCACGCCGGCGGCGTGGACCTCGTCTTCCCCCACCACGAGAACGAGATCGCCCAGAGCGAGGCGGCCTCGGGCAAGACCTTCTCCCGCCTGTGGGTGCACAACGAGCACCTGCTCGTCGGCGGGCAGAAGATGGCCAAGCGGCTGAAGAACTTCTTCACCCTGGGCGACCTCGTGCAGCTCGCCGGCGCCACGCCGCGCGAGGTGCGCTACGCCCTGATCTCGGCCCACTACCGCTCGCAGCTCAACCTCCAGGTGACCTACGAGGGCGAGGGCGAGGCGCGCCGGCCGGTGCGCTTCGACTCGCTCGAGGTCGCCCGCGGGGCGCTCCGCCGCCTCGACCAGTTCCGCAAGGACCTGCAGGCGAAGGCCACCGGCGCGACGCCGGCCGGCGCGCGCGAGCGGCTGGCGCGGGCGAAGGACGAGTACCGCGAGGCGCTCCGCGACGACCTCAACGTCCCGCGCGCGCTGGGCGTCCTCTTCGAGCTGGTCACGGACGTGAACAAGCTCGGCGCCTGGGACGCGGCCTACGCGCAGGAGGTCCAGGCGTTCCTCGACGACGCCGACCGCGTGCTGGGCGTGCTCACGCCCGAGCCCGAGGCGCTCGCCCCCGAGGAGCAGGCGCTGTTCGACCGCTGGAAGGCCGCGCGCGAGGCGAAGGACTGGGCCGCCGCCGACGAGGCCCGCGCGGCGCTCCAGGCGAAGGGGATCCAGGTGCAGGCGCGCAAGGGGGCCGAGCCCACCTGGGCGCGGGGCTGATCACCCCGTCGGCGCCGGCGAGACCCACCGCGGAGGCCGCCCAGCCGCGCGCCGGCCTGCGCTACCGCCCGGCCAGGCGGGCGCGCGCCTCGTCGAGGAGCCGGCGCGCGAAGAGGTCGCTCGGCCGCAGCTCGACGGCGCGCTCGAGGTCGGCCACGGCGGCGGCGACGGCGCCGGCCCGCAGGCGAACCTGCCCGCGCGCGCGCAGGGCGGACGGGAGGGAAGGGGACATGACCAGCGCGCGCTCGCAGTCGTCGAGCGCGTCGTCGAGCCGGCCGAGCTCGAGCAGGTTCACGGCCCGGTTGACGAGGTGCATCGGCTCGTCGGGGTTCAGCGCCCGCGCGCGCGTGAACGCCTCGACGGCGTCGGCGTGCTGCCCCAGGGTGTACCGCGCCCGGCCCAGGGCCGCGAGGAAGCCCTCGCCCTCGGGCCAGCGGCGGCGCGCCTCCGTCAACGCCGCCGCCGCCTCCTCGGCGCGGTCGAGGCGCAGGAGCAGCTCCCCGCGCTGGAGGTGCGCCTCCTGGTCGTCGGGGTCGAGCGCCAGGGCGCGCTCGAGCGCGGGCAGCGCGCGCGCGTCGTCGCCGGTCCGGGTGAGGTTGATCGCGAGGTTGTAGTGGTGGAGGGCCACGTCGGGGGCGAGGCGCGCGGCCTCGGCGAAGTCGGCCGCCGCCGCCGCGTACTCGCGGCGGCGGTAGCGGAGGAAGCCGCGCACCGCCCACACGTCGGCGAGGTCGGGGGCGGCCGCGAGGGCCCGGGCGACGAGCGCGTCGGCCTCCGGGTCGTCGGCGCGCAGCCCCTTGACGCGGCCGGCCAGCCGGCGCGCCTCGGCGCGGGCCTCGGCGCCGCTGACGACCGGCGGCGCGGGGGCGGCGCCGAGGGCGTCGCGCACGGCCGCGAGCGCGTTCGTCGCCACCTCGCAGCCGGGGTCGAGCGTCAGCGCCCGCTCCAGGTCCTCGGCCGCGCCGCGCAGGTCCCCGAGCTCCCGGCGCGCGAAGGCCCGCGCCCGCCAGGCATCCGAGCGGGAGGGGGCGAGGGCGACCCCCTCCTCGGCGGCGCGCAGGGCCTCGGCGGCGCGCCCGGCGCGCGCGAGGTTGAAGGCGGCGTTGATGCGCGGGAGCCCGTCGTCGGGCGCGAGCGCCGCCGCGCGCAGGTAGGCCTCGGCCGCCGCCGCGTGCGCCCCCAGCAGGTAGCGGGCGTACCCCAGCCGCGACAGCGGCGTCGGATCGCGCGGCGCGAGCCGCGCCGCCTCCTCGAGGTCGGGGATGGCGTCGGCGACCCGGTCGAGGTCCACGAGGACCCCGGCCCGCTCGAGCCGCGCGGTGACGTTGCGCGGGGCGAGCTCGACGCCGCGGGTGAGCGCGGCGAGCGCCGCCTCGCGCTCGCCCAGGCGCATCAGGTTGATACCGAGGTTGGCGTGGAGCACCCCGTCGCCGGGCTCCAGCTCGACCGCGCGCGCGTAGTCGGCCGCCGCGGCGGCGTGGTCGCCGCGCCGGAAGCGCGTGTAGCCGCGGCCGGCGAGGGCGTCGACCGCGCCGGGCGACAGCTCCAGCGCGCGCGTGTAGAGCGCCTCGGCGTCGGTCGGGTGCTCGTCGGCGAGCAGGTGCGCGTGCCGCAGCAGGCGCGCGACCTGCTCCGCCACGTCCTCGGCCGAGGTCGTCGGCGCCGCGGCGTGGACGGGCGGGGCGTCGACGACGACGGCCGGCGGGGCTGGCGTCGGCGCCCCGGCGGTCGTCGACGGCGCCGCCGCCGGGCGGCGCAGGGCGAGCGCCGCCGCCGCCGCCAGGACGACGACGGCCGCCACGCCGAGGGCGACCGCTCCGGCGCGCCGCCCGCCGCCGCGGACGGCCGCGGGGGCCCCGCCCAGCCAGGCGTCGAGGGCGCGGGCGACCTCCTCGGCGCCCTGAGGCCGGTCCTCGGGGCGCTTCGCCAGGCAGGCGAGCACGAGGCGCTCGAGCGCGGGGTCGAGGCCCGGCGCGTGCTCGCTCGGCGGCGGCGGCGGGGCCGACAGCACGCGCGCGAGGACCAGCGCCGCCGGCCCCTCGAACGGGACCCGGCCGGTGAGCAGGGCGTAGAGGACCCCGCCGAGGGCGTAGACGTCGGCGCGCGCGTCGGCCTGGCGCGCGCGCCCGATCTGCTCCGGCGCCAGGTAGGCCAGCGTGCCCACGACGCTGCCGGTGCGCGTCAGGTCGACGGTCGACCCCTCCTCGCGCCGCGCCAGGCCGAAGTCGAGCACGACCGGGCGGCCGTCCTCGCGCAGGAGCACGTTCTGCGGCTTGAGGTCGCGGTGCACCACGCCCCGGGCGTGCGCCGCGGCGACGGCCCGCGCGACCTCGCCCACGAGCGCCGCCGCGCGCCGGGGCTCGACCGGTCGGTCCTCGTCGACGAGGTCCTCGAGCGGCCGGCCGCGCACGAACTCCATCACCAGGTAGGGCGCGCCCGGCCCCTCGAGCACCGCCTCGTACAGGCGCGCCACGCCCGGGTGGTCGAGGTCGGCGAGCAGGCGCGCCTCCCGCTCGAGGCGCGCGCGCGCGCTGCCCGCGGCCTGCTCGAGGAGCGCCTTGACGGCCACGAGGCCGCGCCGCCGCTCGTCGAAGGCGAGCGACACCTGCCCCATGCCGCCGCGGCCGAGCTCGCGCAGGACGACGAGCGGCCCGAGCCGCCGCCGCGGGTCGGCGCGGGCCTGCTCCAGGAGGGCGCGCTCCTCGGGGGTCAGCCCCCGCCCCCGGGCCTCCATCAGCGCCCTCCGAGGGCCTCGAGCACCGGCGCCCACCGGTCGACCTCGAGGTCGCCGGCGGCCCGGGCGGCCTCGAGGAGCGCGCGCGCGGCGGCGGCGTCCCCGCGGCGCAGGTGGACCCGCGCCAGCAGCAGCCGCGCGTCGTTCCCCCGGCGGACCGCCGTGCGGCGGCTCCGGCGGTCGTGGCCGGGTCGCCGGGCGACCTCGGCCAGGACCTCGTCGGCGGCCGCCGCCGCGGCGTCGAGGCGCCCGACCGCGAAGGCCAGCTCCCCCCGCCGCAGGAGCAGGGTGAAGGGGAACGCGAGCTCCGTCGGCCCCTCCAGCGCGCGCAGCCGCTCGAGGCTCTCCGACGCGAGCGCCAGCCCCTCCTCGGCGCGCCCCCGGCGCTCGAGGAGCCCCGTCAGGCCGACGAACGGGCTCTCGAGGTAGCGGAGCACGTTGTCGGTGTCGAAGCGGGCGTCGGCCCCGCCGAGGCTCCCCTGGTTGAAGTCGTCGCGCGCCTCCGCCCGGACGGCGAGCGTGAGGATGCGCCAGCCGACCTCGACCTGCGCCCGGAGCGACGCCTCGAGCGCCGCCTCGAGCGTCTCGCGCCAGGCCGCGTCCACCCCCGGCCAGGAGAGGAGGTGCTCGAGGCACCGGTCCTCGAGGTGGAGGAGCTTGGCCGCGCGCGTCGGGTCCTTCTCCTCTCCGTACCGCGCGCGGAAGGCCTGGACGAGCTCGAGGCCCGCCCGGGCCTGCGCGACGGCCGCGTCCCGCTCGTCGGCGGGCCGACGGAGCGCGAGCCCCACCGTGAGCGCCCCCACCCACGCGCGGGCGTGCGGCACCCAGAGGGAGGTCAGGGGCACGTCGAGCGGCTCCGGCGTCGCGAGCTCCTGCAGGCGCTCGCGCTCGTCGGGCGTGAGGGAGGGGCCCAGCGCCTGCGCGAACCTGTCACGGATCCTGGCCAGCTCCACGGCGCTCAGCTCCGGCCAGTGCGCGCGCGCGCGCCCGTCCGCGTCGTCGCCGCCCCTGGGCTCCCGCGTCGCGCGGAGGAGCTCCGCCCACATGAGGTGGGCGTCCCCCGTCCGGTGCTCGCGCGTGAAGGTCTCGAGCACCCGCTCGTCGAGGGCCCGCCGGAAGCGGTCGATGAAGGCGAGGTTGTCGGTCGGCAGGCGGTGGAGCCCCGGCAGGGCCATGACGAGCGCCATGGGCGGGCTCTTCTCCTCGGCGAGCGCCGGCCGCATGGCGTGCACGACGGCGTCGACGGTCTCCCTGCGGAACTGATCGTCGCCCCAGTCGCCGAGGAGCTCGAGCCCGGCCTGCAGGACGTCGCCGAACCCCACCGACGCCGGCTCGGTCTCGGCCTCGTAGGAGCGCCGCCCCGCGAGCGTCGCCAGCTCGCGCGTGAGCGCGACGAGCCGCCCCTCGCGGAGGCGCGCCCGCGGCTCGGCGCGCGCGAGCGGCGTGATCGCGCCCCGGAGCGCCTCGGCAAGGGCCCCGTACGGCTGGTGCCGCCTCAGGCGCGGGTCGTCCTTGGGCGGGAAGAGGTCCTTGAGGCGCTCCACGGCGTCCGCGAGGGCGGCGGGCTTCCTCCGGCGCAGGACCCCGAGCGCGAACGGCCGCGCGCGCGCGTCCACCTCCGACAGCGCCGGCAGCGCGGGGTCGATCAGGCCGTGCCACGGGGCGCGGGGCCCGCGGCGCCCGTCGGTGAGGGCCGCCTCGAGCTCCGCCAGGCCCGCCGCCAGCGCCTCCTCCACGCGCTCCGCCGCGCGGTCGAGCCTCTCGCGCGCCGCCTTCGCCGCCTTCGCCACCGGGCCGCCCGCCTCCTCCGCCCGGCCGAGGAGCGCGCGGACCTGCTCGAGCGACGGCGCCTCCGGGGCGTCCGCGGCGCCGAGGTCGCGCCGCCCCCAGCGGGCCTGGCCGAGCGCCGCCATGAGGTGGTCCTCGGCCGACGCGGCGTCGGTCGGGGCGTCGAGGCGCGGGAGCCAGGCCGGGTCGGCCCCCTCCGCGGCGACGCGCAGCCGGCGGAGCAGCGCCTCGAGCGCTTGCCGGCCCGCCTCGTCCGCGTGGAGCGCGCGGCCCAGCGGACCGTCACCGGGCCGGAGGGCGGCCAGCGCGGTCAGGCGCGCGAGCTCGACCTGCGCCTCCTCGCCCGCGTCCGCCGCGGGCGAGAGGCCGACCAGCTGGCGGCGGAGGTCGGCCACCGCCTCGCCGGGGGCGAGCGGGTCGTCGCGGGCCACGGCGGCGGGGAGCCGCGCCAGGGCCTCCGCGAGGAGCCGCTCCGGGGTGTTCGTGAGCGCGGCCACGAGCGCGACCGCGCCGCCGACCGCGAGGCCGAGCGCGACGAGCCACGGCGACGCCAGGACGAGGCGCGCGCGCACGTCGCCCCGCCGCCGCCGCCACACCAGCTCCTCGCGCCAGGTCGGCGCGCGCGCCGTGATCGGCTCGCCGCGGCGCAGGCGCGCCACGTCGTCGGCGAGGTCGGCGGCGGTCGCGTAGCGCAGGGCCTTGTCCTTGGCCATGGCCTTGCGGACGATCACGTCGAGGTCCGCGGGGACGTCGGCCCGGCTGGGCGCGAGCGGGGCGGGCATGTCCATGAAGACCTGCTTCAGGACCTCGACCTGCCCGCCCTGGAAGGGCGGGCGCCCCGCCGCCAGCTCGTAGAGGATCGCGCCGAGGGCGTAGACGTCGGCGCGCGCGTCGACCGCCGCCCGGTCGCCGTCGGCCTGCTCCGGCGGCATGTAGGCGGGCGTGCCCATGACCTGGCCCGTGCGGGTCAGGCGCTCCGCGTCGCGGTCGAGCGCCAGGCCGAAGTCCGTCACCAGCGGGACGTCGTCCGCCGCGCGCAGGAGGACGTTGGCGGGCTTGAGGTCGCGGTGCAGGACGCCCTTCACGTGGCAGTGGTGCACGGCGCGGGCCACGGCCTCGGTGTAGCGCAGGGCGCGATCCACCCCGAGCGGCCCCTCGGCCTTCACGATCGCGTGCAGGTCGCGCCCCTCGACGAGGTCCATGACCGCGTAGGGCATCCCGTCGTGCGCGCCGAGGTCGCGCACCCGCACGACCCCGGCGTGCGCGTCGACGCGCGCGACCGCCTCGGCCTCGCGGCGGAAGCGCGCGAGCGTCGAGCCGTCGGGGTCGGCGCCGGGGAGGAGCAGCTTGAGGGCCACGTCCGCGCCCGCGCGCGGGTCGCGCGCCCGGAACACCGCCCCCATGCCGCCCTTGCCCAGGAGCGCCGTGAGCTCGTAGGGGCCGACCCGCTCGCCCGGCTGCGGGAGGCCGCCCGGCTGCCGCGCGCGCCCGCTCGCGCCGGCCGCCGTCGAGAGGGGGCCGACGGTCGGGGCGTCGTCCGCCGCGCCGGGGCGGAGCGTCACCCCGTCGTCGGGCGCGGGGTCCCCGGACGGCGGCGGGTGGTAGAGGGTCGGCGCGCCCTCGGCGGCCGCGCCGGGCCCGAACCGCACGGTCGGGTCGTCGACGCCGTCGGCCGCCGCGCCGGGCCCGAGGCGCACGGTCGGGTCGTCCACGCCGGGCGGCGGCGGCGCGGGCAGCGCCGCGTGGGCGCCGGACGAGGCGCGCAGCGCCGCCGGCTGCTGCCGCCGCAGCCACGCGGCGACCTCCGCCGCCTGCGCCGGGGCGAGCAGCCGTCGCGCGACCAGCTCGTCGGGGAGCGTGCGCCCGGGCGCGCGCTGGAGGTACGCCTGCCGCACGGCCTCCTGCGGCACGAGCCCCTGCTGCACGCAGCGCCGCCCGAAGGCGACCTCCCACGGCTCGGCCCCCACGGCGACCTCCCCGGGGGACGATATCCGTTCTTGGCAGCCCCCTGCCACCTCCGTAGACTGCCCCGGCCCCGGAGGAGACCCGATGGCCACCGCGCAAGAGCCCGTCCTCGAGCTGCCCCGCGGCGGCGTCGTCGTCACCACCTCGGCCGGCCCGCTGCAGTTCGGCTGCCCGCCCGAGACGATCAAGGACCACATGGCGCTCGGGCTCACCGTGCCCACGCACTACGTCGTCCCGCGCGAGCGCTTCGACCGCTCGCGCGGCGTCAACGTGAGCGAGGTCGAGTTCCCGGCGTACTTCAACTTCTTCGTGCTGAAGCGCACCGTCAACCTGATCACCGACGAGGACGGCGAGGCGCGCCTGCGGCGGATCCTCACCGAGACCCTCTTCGGCCCGCAGGGCCGCTACGCGGGCGACGCGGAGTTCGACGCGTCGATCGCGCCGGCGGCGCGCCCCGACCACGCGACCGAGTGCGGGCAGTTCCGCAAGAACCCCTTCAAGCCGACCGAGCGCCTCGAGGTCGACACGCTCATCACGTTCACCCGCTTCGACGAGGCCGGCGTCGCCCGCGTCGGCGACGACGTGACCGTCGAGCGCCTGCCGGGCGACCAGGGCTACGTGGTCAGGGACGGCGGGGCCGAGCGCGCGCGCGTGCCCGCGCGCGTGCGGCTGCCCGAGCGGGAGCGCCCGTCGACCGAGGCGCCCGGCGCCTTCCACCCGCCGGCGTTCGGCGTCACGGTGCTCGGGTCCAGCCACGGCTTCGACCCCAAGGGCAAGACGACCGGGTTCATCGTGTGGATCAACCACCGCGGCCTGCTCGTCGACCCGCCCATGGGCTCGACCGACCTCCTGGCGCAGAGCGGGATCGCCCCCAAGCTCATCGACGGCGTGATCCTCACGCACTGCCACGCCGACCACGACAGCGGCACGTTCCAGAAGGTCCTCGAGGAGGGGCGCGTCGTCCTCTACACCTCGCCCACGATCCTCGGCTCGTTCCTGCGCAAGTACTCGGCGCTCTCCGGCCTCGACGAGGACTTCCTGCGCCGCCTGTTCATCTACCGGCCGGTGAAGATCGGCTCGAGCGTGCGCGTGCACGGCGGCGAGCTGCGCTTCTTCTACACGCTGCACTCGATCCCGACCGTCGGCTTCGAGGCCTTCTACGGCGGCAAGAGCCTGGTCTTCTCGGCCGACACGCTCTACGACCCGGCGCGGATCGAGGACATGGTGAAGGCGGGGACGCTCACGCGCGAGCGCGCCGACGCCCTCATCCGCTTCCCCTGGCACCACACGGTGGTGCTGCACGAGGCGGGGGTGCCGCCGCTCCACACGCCGGTGCCGGTGCTGGCGGCGCTGCCGCCCGACGTGAAGAGGCGGCTCTACCTGCTGCACATCGCCCAGAAGGACCTTCCGGACGACCAGGGCCTCAAGGTGGCGCCGGCCGGGGTCGAGAACACCCTGCGCATCCCGGTCGACCCGCCGCGCCACGCCGAGGCGATCGCGCTCCTGGACGTGTTCGTCGGGCTCGACCTGTTCCGCGGCTTCTCGCTGGCGCGCGCGCGCGAGCTCCTGCAGGTGGCGCGCACGCGCGAGTATCCGGCCGGGCAGCGGATCATCGCGCAGGACAGCCCGGGCGACGCCTTCTACGTGATCGTCTCGGGCGTGGCCTCCGTCCGGCGCGACGGCGCGGAGCTCAAGCGCTACCAGGCGGGCGACTTCTTCGGCGAGACGGCGCTCATCCTCGGCCAGCCGCGCAACGCCGACGTCTTCGCCCACACCGACTGCGTGCTGGCGGAGATCGACCGCTACGACTTCCTCTACCTGCTGCGCGGGACCGACATCGCCGAGCGCCTGGTGCGGCTGGCCAACATGCGCGAGGAGCGCTCCTGGGAGCTGTTCGCGCGCAACTCGGCCCTGCAGGAGCTCACGTCGGCGCAGAAGACGCAGCTCCAGTCGTTCCTCGAGGTCGTCGAGCTGAAGGCGGGCGACCTGCTCTGGGCCGCCGGCGCGCCGGCCGAGGCCGCGTTCGTCGTCGACCAGGGGCGCGTCGCGCTCGACGGCTACGGCGGCTCCCCCCTCGAGCCGTTCGGGCCCGGCGCCTTCCTGGGAGAGGTGGACGCCCTCGTGCAGGGGCGCGCCTGCGCCGGGGCGGCCCGCGCCGTCGAGGCCGGGCGGGCCTTCAGGATCAAGCGCGCCGACCTCGCGCGCTGGTTCGAGGAGAACCCGGGCGTGCGCCTGGCCTTCCTCGGCACGAAGGCCGTCGAGTAGGCCTCCTACTTCTTGCGCTGGGCGCGCCTCGCCGAGGCCGCCCCGCGCAGCAGGTCCTCGACCTCGAGCTCGTTTAGCCCGAAGGACGGGCCGAGCCGCTGCACGAGCAGGAGCTCCTTGCCGTCGATCACGCCGTCGGCCGCGACGACGTCGACGAGCGAGCGGAACAGCGTCGCGCGCTGGCGCGGGTCGCTGGGGATCCGGGCCGTGAGGCCCTTGCCCTTGCTCCGCTGGGTCTCGTCGAGGATCTGCTCGGCGGTGGCCTTGATCACGCCCATCTCCTGGGCCGCCTTGAGCAGGATCTCGAGCTCCTGCGAGCCCACGCTCCCGTCCATCAGGGCCGCCGCCGCCAGGATCTGGAACCGCTCGGTCGCCTCCATCGATGCCTCGCTCCTCTCGCCGCCCCCCGCCCTCGGAGGCCGCCTGTCAGGGCGGGCGAGGATACCTGGCCGACCGGCCGCCCGCCGCACGCTTTACGCGGGCGCTCGGGCCGGATTACACTGCTTGACCAGGGAGGGATCCATGCGCCTTCGCCGCTCGCTCTTCGCGCTCTCGATCGCCGCCGCGCTCGTCCCGGGGGTGGCCCGCGCAGACACGGTCACGCTCAAGAACGGCCGGGAGATCCACGGCCGCCTCGTCGAGGAGGGGCGCGACTCGATCCGCATGCGGACCGACGACCGGGGCACGATCACGATCCCCAAGGCGGACATCGCCAGCTTCACCGAGGGCGAGGTGCTCGTGAACTACGGCGCGGGCGGCCGCCCCGTCGAGCCCGCCCCGCCGGCCCAGCCCGCCCAGCCCGCCCAGCCCGAGCCCGCGGCGCCGGCCACCCCGGCGCGCCCGGCCGCGCCGGGTCGCCCCGGCGAGTGGCAGTGGCCCGCCGGGCTGACGCCGGCGCAGATCGAGGAGCTCACGCCCATCCGCGACAAGGTCCTCGAGGACCTCGAGAAGCTCGGCCCCACGCGCGAGGAGCGGCTCAAGGCCGTGGCGGCGACCCCCGAGGAGCGCTCCGAGATCCAGGAGCAGATGCAGCGCTTCAACTACAACCGCCGGCGCGGCCCCGACCGCGGGCAGGGCAGCGCCGTCCAGCAGCGCCGCCTGGCCAAGGAGCGGGTCCTGGCCCACGGCCTCAAGGCGCTCCCGCTCCTGGCCAACGGCCTCGAGAGCGAGGCGCTCTTCACCAAGCAGAACTGCGCCGTCGGCGTCGCGGAGCTCATGCAGCCCTCCGGCGACCTCAAGCTCGAGGACCTGCGCTGGCTGATGTACCACCACGACGTGCCGACGAAGCTGCTGAAGCTGCTCGACCACCAGGGCGAGATCGAGTCGTGCTTCGTGCGCGCCGACGGCGACGCGGCCCTGCGCGTCGTCACCGGGCACAACGTCAACTACGAGGCCAGCACCGAGCGCATGCGCACGCTCGAGGAGACGCGCGCGAAGACCGCCTGGGAGCAGTGGTGGCAGCGCGAGAAGGCCCGCTGGACCCGCGCCGAGGCCGAGAAGGAGAAGACGCGCCAGGAGCTCGAGGCGAAGCTGGCGCTCCTCCGGCAGGGGAAGAACCCCGAGGCCGACCAGCGCTAGTGTGATCGCGGCTGCGGCCGAGGATGGCGGGCGCTGCGGTGCGTCGGGG
>JAMLIC010000036.1 GCA_023954375.1 Planctomycetota bacterium | reverse complement strand
CCCCGGCGTGCTCACGCGGGGGGCCCCCGCCGCCCCCCCCCCTACCGCCCGACGGGTGGCCGCCCGGCGGCGGCGGCCGTATGCTCCGCCCTCCCCACAGAGACGCGGAGGCCGCCGTGGCCGAGATCACGCTCGCGAGGTCGCTCCCGGCCGCCCTGAAGGGCGCGCCGCACGTCGTGCTCCTGGCGCCGCGGGCGCGGCTCCGGGCCGGGCTCTGGCGGCGGGTCCTGGGCGACGACCTCGGGCCGACCGTCGAGGCCATGCTCGAGGACACCGCCCCGGGCCCTCTGGGCGCCTGCGCCACGACCTGGACCGACGGCGCGCGGGGGCGGCCGCGGCGGGTGACGCTCGGGGTCCTGCCCGACCGCGTGTCGCGGCACCTCGCGCCCTCGCGCAGCCACGCCGTCGAGGAGTGCGTCCGCAAGGCCGACCTCCGCGCCCCCGCGGCGACGGTCGTCGTGGCGCTCGACGAGGCCGAGCACCTGCTCCCGGTCGCCGTGGCGATCGGCCGCGCCCTGCCGCTCTTCCGCCGCGCGTCGACGCCGCGCCCGGCGCCGGAGGTGACCGTCGTCGCCGTCGACGGCGAGGGCCGCCCGCTCGCGCCGCCGCCCGAGGCGGCGCGCGCGGTCGAGGCCAGCCGCTGGGTCGCGGCGCTCGTCGACCGCCCGCCGTCGGAGAAGAGCACGGCCGACTTCGTCGCCGAGGCGCGGCGCTTCCTCGCCCCGCTGGGCAAGGGCGCCGCGAAGGTGAAGGTGCTCGAGGGCGCCGCCCTGCGCCGGGCGGGGCTCGAGGGGATCCACCACGTCGGCAGGGCCGCCTCGGTCGCGCCGCGCCTCCTGCACGTCGAGCACGCGCCGAAGGGCAAGCGCCCGCGCCTCACCGTCGCGCTCGTGGGCAAGGGCGTCGTCTACGACACCGGCGGGCTGCACCTCAAGCCGCGCGGCGGCATGGAGGGCATGAAGTCCGACATGGGCGGCGCGGCGGCGGTGGTGGCCGCCTTCCGCCTGCTCGTCGCGGCGCGGACGCCGTGGCGCCTCCACTGCCTCGCGCCGCTCGCCGAGAACGCGATCGGCCCCGGCGCCTACAAGCCCGACGAGGTCCTCCGGCTGCACTCGGGCAAGACGGTCGAGATCAACAACACCGACGCCGAGGGGCGCCTGCTCCTGGGCGACGCCGTCTCCTATGCGGCCCGCGTCCTGAAGGCGGACGTCGTGATCGACGCGGCCACGCTCACGGGCGCGCAGGCGATCTCGACGGGCAAGCGGCACGCCGCCGTCGTCAGCAACCGCGATGCGCTCGAGGCGCTCTGCGTGCGCGCCGGGCGCGCATCGGGCGACCTCGTCCACCCGCTCCCGTTCGCGCCGGAGCTCTACCAGGCGGAGTTCAAGAGCGAGGTGGCGGACATGACGAACTCGGTCAAGGACCGCAACAACGCGCAGTCGAGCTGCGCGGCGCAGTTCGTCTACAGCCACGTGCAGGACCTCGACGTCCCCTGGCTGCACGTGGACCTGGCCCGCCCGGCGTTCTACGACGGGCGCGGCACCGGCTTCGGGCCGGCGCTGCTGGCCGCGGTCGTGGGCGGCCTCGAGCCCGCCCACCTGGAGGCCAGAGCGTGACCGAGCCCTGGCGCGCCTGGGCCGACCTCGCCGGCGGCCCCTGGCGGCACCGCCTGACGGTGCCCGGGGCGACGCTCCTCGCGGAGACGTCGGGCCTGGTGGAGGACGCCGGGGGCTGGCTCTGGGCCGAGGAGCGCGTGTGGCGCGTCGCCGCCGGGGGCCCCTGGCTCCTCGCGCGGACCAGCCGGCGCACCGGTCAGGCGGAGGACGAGGTGCTCCTGCTCGCCGGCGCCTCGCCGGCGGACCTGGCGCGTACGGCGCTCGAGGCGCTCGGGCGCAGCCCGGGGCTGATCGAGCTCCTGGGGCGGGCCGGCGTCGAGCTGGGCCTCGCGCCGGACGACGCCATCGAGGGCGACGAGATCGACGACTGGCCGGCGCATCCGCCGCCGCCGCGTGATCCGTGAGTCACCACCTGCTGCGCCGCCGGTCGGCGGCGCAGCAGGCCGTGACGTCGTTCAGACCCCCGGGGCCGTGCTGCGCCCCGTGAACAGCGACACGATGAACACGATCAGGAACAGGACGAACAGGACCTGCGCGATCCACGCCGCCGTTCCCGAGACCACCCCGAAGCCGAGGATCCCGGCGATCAGGGCCACGACGAGGAAGAAGATCGACCAGCTGAGCATGCGGCTGCCTCCCTAACGGTTGCCCCTCCTGGGCCTCGGGGGGGCGCGACCGCGCCCCGCCGGGGTGGGTTGGTGGGTCTGCTGCTACTGACCCGGATGGACCTGGTCGCGCTGCGTCGGCTGCGGCCGCCCCTCGCCCCCGTCGCCGGTCGTGCCGCCGCCGCGGTACATGGGGTCGCCCGTCTCCTGCGGCACGGGCGGGACCCCTGTCTCGGTCGGGTCGGGCTCGCCGAGGGGCGGGCGCTCGCCCGGGGTCGTCGCCTCGCCCGGCGCCGTCGGCCCGGGCTGGGGGGCCATGGGGTCCTCGTAGGTCCCTTCCCAGCCCGGCTGCTCCTCGCCCGGCTGGACGGCCGGGTCGTGCATCGGCTGGTCGTAGGGCGCGTCGTCGTCGGGGCAGCCGAGCAGGCCGAGCGCCAGCGGGAACGCGAGCCATGGGGAGAGTCGACGAGCCTTCACCGTCCGCCTCCTCGCCTCGCGGCCTGCGAGGCAACGCGCGGCGAGGGCGCAAAGGAGGGGCCCGCGACAACTGCCGCGCCCGGCGGGGCCGCGCGGCCAGGCGTGACTCGCCCACCTCGGTCGCGCGGGACGCCCTCGTCCCCTGCGGGGAACCCCACCCCCGGGCGGGGAAGCGTACCCGGCCCGCCTCGCGCGGGGCGCCGCCGCGACGCGCGTTGCGCGCGGGCACGGGCTTCGCCACCGGCGGCCGTCGCGCGGAGGTGCGCTCGTGGCGACGAAGGGCCGGTTGACGACGTTGGGGGTCGCGGGGCTCGCGCTCGCGCTCGCGGGGTGCTGCGGGGCGCGGCTGCGTGGGGTCGTGTCCGACGAGGCGACGGGCGCGCCCGTGTCCGGGGCGGTCGTGCAGTGCGGCGACGCGACGGCGCAGGCCGACGAGCTCGGGTTCTACGACCTCGAGGGGCTCTCGTGCGAGGACTGCTGGCGTGTGTCGGTGAGCGCGCCCGGCTACCACCTCCTCAGCACGTCGGTCGTGCCGGCCCCCGGCGAGGACCCGACGCGGCTCGTGCGCGACCTGGCGCTGGTGCCGCTGTCGCGGCCCTCCGCCCAGCCCGAGCGCGGGCCCGACGAGCGCCCCCGGGCCGAGGACTACCTCCCGCGCCACGCCTCGGTCGGCGACGACAAGCGCCTCTACATCAAGCTGACGGAGGAGCAGACCCGCGTCCTCCTCGAGCACATGAAGGCGCACGGGGGCGACGAGTTCGCGCGCGCCCTGCGGGCGCTGATCGAGTCCCTCCCGCAGCGGCCCTGACCGCGGCGGAATCCCAGGCAGGACGGCTGCGTGGCGACGCGACGCCGCGCTCGATAAGCTGGCGTCGCATGGCCAAGAAGAAGGCAGCCACGACCAAGAAGAAGGCCCGGGCAGGCGCCGCCGCCGGGTCGAAGGAGACCCGGACCGGCGCCCGGAAGAAGGCCGCCGGCGCCACGAAGAAGGCCGCCGGCGCCACGAAGAAGGCCGCCGGAGCCACGAAGAAGGCCGCCGGAGCCACGAAGAAGGCCGCCGGCGCCACGAAGAAGGCCGCCGGCGCCACGAAGAAGGCCGCCGGCGCCACGAAGAAGGCCGCCGGCGCCTGGAAGAAGGCGGCCGGCGCCACGAAGAAGGCGGCCGGCGCCGCCAAGAAGGCGGCCGGCGCCAAGACGAAGAAGGCCGCCGGCGCCAAGACGAAGAAGGCCGCCGGCGCCAAGAAGAAGAAGGCCGCCGGCGCCACGAAGAAGAAGGCGGCCGGCGCCACGAAGACGAAGGCCCCGGTTCCGGCCGGGACGAAGAAGAAGGCCGCCGCGAAGCCGCCGCCGCCCGCCAGCGGGGGGAAGAGGCGCCAGGGGAAGAAGAGGCCGGCCGCGAGCAGGAAGGGCGCCCGCGGGAAGGCCGCGCCGGCCCGGGTCTGGGGCGCCGAGGTCCCGACCGAGCGGCTGGTCGCGATGAAGCGTACGGCCGCGCGGGGGCGCGAGACGCCGGACGTCGAGCGGCTGCGGCGCATGAAGCGCACCGCGGCGCGCGCCCGCGCGGTCGAGGGCGAGAAGCTCCACCGCATGAAGCGCACCGCGGCCGCCGGGCGCAAGGCGGAGGGGGAGAAGCTCCACCGCATGAAGCGCACCGCCGCTCGGGCGCGGGCGACGCAGGGCGAGAAGCTCCACCGTATGAAGCGCACCGCGGCCGCCGGGCGCAAGGCCAAGGCCTCGGTGCTCGACACGATGAAGCGCACGGCCGCGCGCGCGCGCGCGGGGTCGCGCCTGCGGACCATGAAGTCCACCGCCCACGCCGGGCGCACGGCGAAGCGCGTCGTGGACCGCATGGAGACGATGAAGCGCACGGCGGCGGCGGCGCGCACGGCGGACCCGGTGCCGCCGCCGGCGGCCATCGAGGTCCCGTCGGACCTGGTCGCCGCCGTCCCGCCGGCGGCGCCCGACGAGGGCGAAGCGTAGGCGTGAGGTGGGTGGGTGGGACGCGGCGGGTCATCCCGTCGTGCCCGTCCGGGTGGTGCGGGCGGGGGCCGACCCCGGCCCGCGGGATGCGGTGAAGGGCCTGGCGGAGGCGAAGTTGCCGAACTCGCGTGCAGTCGGGGCGGTCGTGTCCCTCGCCCTGGCAGGGCTCGGGGGCGTCGCGCTCGGCGCCCAGGGCCGACGCCTGCCGGACTTCTCCCTGCGAGACCCTGCCGGCCGCGTGCACACGCGCGCCTCGCTCGGCGGCGGGGGGCTGATCCTCGTGGTCACCGCCCCCACGCTGGCGAGCGAGGACGCCCAGCGCGGCTGGGACGACCACCTGCGCGCCACCCGGCCGGCGGACGTCCGCGGGCGGGTGGCGTTCCTGGAGGACCTCGACCAGTCCTGGTTCCCCGACATGGCCGTGCGGGCCATGCGCGAGACCTACGACCCGGGCTCGGACCCCGTCCTCCTCCTCGACCGCAAGGGGGCGATCCGGCGCGCGCTCGGGGTCGAGCGCGGGGCGACCGTGCTGTTCGTGTTCGACGCCACGGGCGAGCGCCGCCACCGCGACGCCAGCGACCCGTCGGCGGCCGGGGCGCGTCGCGCCTGGGACGCGCTCCAGCGCGACGTGGCGCACGCGGACCAGGCGACCCCCCCGCGCTGAGGGGGGCTCAGGGATTCCCCTAGGGTGCCCCTACGAATCTTCGCGGCCACGGTGTAAGGTGCTCCGGGACAAGACGAGCCCGGGGGGACCTGACGTGCCGAGCAGTTCGAACGCGTGCTTTCACGCGATCGCCTCCGAGCGGGGTCTCTTGCCCCGGGAGGCGCTCGACCGTGCGCTCGGCGAGGCCGAGGCGCGTGGCCGGCCGATCGAGCGGCACCTCGTCGAGACCGGCGCGCTCGGGCGCGACGCCGCCCGCGAGGTCGAGGTCGCGCGCTCGCGCCTGGCGCGCGCCTGCGCCGCCTGCCGGAAGGTGACCTACTTGCTGCCGGACGGCAGCGAGGCGGGCACGCCGTGCGAGCACTGCGGCGGGGCGCTGAGCCCGCCGCCGCCGTCCGGCGCGCACGCGGCGCCGCGCTCCGGCGCGCACGCCGCCCCGGCCTCCCGAGCGCAGTCGGCGCCGCCTGCGCCCCGCGCCGGCGCGCAGTCCGCGGCGCCTCCCTCCGGCGTGCGGCCGGCGGCGCCCGAGCTGCGACCGGCCGCCCCGCCGGTGGCCCCGGCGCCGGCCGAGCGGCCGCCGGCGCTCCTGCCCGACGACGACGACGACGGTCCGCCGCTGCCCTCGCGTCTCGGCGCGACCCGGATCGAGGCCGTGCTCGCCCAGAGCGAGCGGGTCGTCGTCTACGCCGGCCGGATCGGCGAGACCCGCGTGGCGGTGCGCGCCCTGCGGCCGGAGCGCGCCGCCCGCCGGCGCGAGGTCGACCGCTTCTTCTGCCAGGCGCAGGTGGCGGCCCCGTGCGGGCTCGAGCCCCTGGACGTGGGCACCGACGCCCTTGGGGCGCCGTTCCTGGCCATCCGCCGGCCCGACGACGTCGACCTCGGGCCGGTGCTCCTGGGCCTCGACGTCCTCGATCAGCCCAGCGACATGGGCCGCATCTCGACGGACACCGACACCGGGATCTTCGAGCGGCTCAACCGGCAGCGGCAGCAGCTCCTGCGCGAGGTCCAGGAGTGCTCGCGGCGGCGCGACCGCTGCGTCGGCCGCTACGTGCTCCTCGAGGAGCTCGAGCGCGGGGCCGGGGCGCTGTGGCGCGGCTGGGACACCGACCAGAACGAGGTCGTGACCGTCCGCGTGCTCGACGCCGCGCGGGCCGCGCCCGAGGGGCGGCTCCTCCGCGAGCTCGACGAGCAGCTCGTCGCCGCCGAGCGGCTCCGTCACGCCAGCCTGCTCCCGCTCCGCGACCACGGGGTCGACGGCGGCCGGCTGTTCCTCGTGCGCGAGCACCTCGTCGGCGCGCCGCTCCACGCCAACGCCACGCTCGAGGTGGTCGTGGGCCAGGTGCTGCAGGCGGCGCAGGCCCTGAGCTACGCGCACGGCCTGGGCTGCGCGCACGGTGGCCTCCACCCGGGCAACGTCCTCGTGCGCGGCGACCGCAGCGTCGTCGTGGTCGACTTCGGCCTGGCCGCCGCGGCGGCCGCGTGCGGCGAGGTGGGGATCGCCTGGCGCGTGGCGCGCGCCGGCTGCGCCCCGCCCGAGTGGAGCGCGGACCGGCCCGACGACGTCGCGGGCGACCTGCACGCGCTCGGGGCGCTCCTCTTCCGGGCCGCCGCCCTCCGGCTGCCCGACGAGCCCCGCCCGCCGGCCGACGGGCCGGACGCGGCGAGCGACGTGCTGGCGATCGCCGAGCGCTGCCTGGCGACCGACCCGGCGGAGCGCTACGCCGGCGCCCTCGACCTCGCCCGGGACCTCGAGAAGGTCCTCGCGGGCGAGCTGCCCGCGGCCCGGACGCCGCGGCCGGCGCCGGCCGCGCAGATGACGCCGAGCTCGGTCGTGGGCACGCTCTCGGGGGTGTTCAAGCGCTGGCTGGGGCGCTGACGCCCGGCGCGATTACGATCGTGCCCATGTTCGGCCCGGGGGAGGAGCAGGAGCGCTGCTGGTTGTGCGAGCGGCCGACGCCCCCCGAGGCCCTGTTCCGCCTCGAGGTGCCCGGCGTCGACGCGCCGCCCGGCCGCGTGTGCCGCCCGTGCCGTGACGACTGGGAGGGGCAGGGGCGACGGCTCGAGCCGTTCGAGCCGCGGTTCCGCCCGGGCCTGGGCTTCCGCTGGACGACGCCGCTCGGCGAGGACGCGTGGGCCCTGCGACGGCTGGTGCCGGGCGCGGTCGGGGCGGAGGTCGGGGCGGACGGCCCCTGCCCGACCCGCGCCGACGCCGCGGCGGCGCTCGAGCCCCTGCGCGCGCGGCTGGCCGCCGGCCGCCCCGACGAGCGCGCGCTCGTCCTGGCCCTGGCGCTGGCCGTCGTCGCCGAGGAGGAGCTCGCCCCGTGGCCGCAGGTCGAGCGGGCGGCGTCGGCCGCCTCGGACGAGGCCGGCGCCCTGCTCGGGCTCTACGCCCACCAGCAGGCGCGCGTGCGGCTGTCGCGGCTCACGGGCGAGCTCCTGCCCCTCGTCGGGCACGGGTCGCTCGCGTCGGACCTCGACCCGCGCCGGCTCGCGGGCGACCTGTGGCTGCGGGTCGAGGGCGCCGCGCGCCACGTGTTCGAGCGCGACCGGCAGGTCTGGACGCTGCTCGAGGCGGCCCGGGTGGCCTACACGCTCGTCCTGCCGGGCTCGGCGCGCGCGATCGCGACGCCGCTCCAGGCGCGCGTGGCGGTGCTCCGGGCGACGCTCCTCGTCGAGCGCGGGGACCTGCGCCCCGGCGCGCCCGACCGCCCGCCGGCGCGCGAGCCCGACGACCTCGAGCGGGCGCAGGACTGGCTGCGGGCCCTCGCGGAGCGCGCCGCGGCGCCGGCGGCGCCCGACGCGCTGCGCGACCCGCGGCTGCCGCTCCTGCGCGCGCTGGTCGAGGGGCTGCGCGGCAACGCGGGCGGGCTCCAGGCGCACGTCGAGGAGGCGACGGCCTGGGTCGAGCGGCGGCCCCCCTCGCCCGAGCGCGACGCGCTCGAGCTCGTGATCCAGCAGGACCGCTACGCGCGCCACGCGCAGGTCCGGCACACCGGCGACGCGGCGCTGGCCGCCCTGCGCCGGTGCCTCGCCCTGCGGCCCGGCGACCGGGCGCTGCTCCTCGAGCTCGGCCGCGTCTACCTGCGGCGCGCGCAGCCCGGCGTCGCCCGCGAGGTGCTCGAGCGCCGCCCCGGCGCGGCGGCGGTCGACGACGCCCTCGTCGACCGCGCGGTCACGGACGCCCTGGCCGAGGCGCGGGTCGAGCTCGAGCGGCTGCGCCGCGGCGACCCCGACGACCTCGACGGCCGCCTCCTCCACGCGGCCTGCCTGGCGCGCCTGGGCCAGCCGCGGGAGGCGCTGGCGGCCCTCGACCCCGAGGCGCTGCTCGACGACGCCGGCGCGCCGCTCCGCGCCGAGGCCCTGCACCTCGCCGGGCGCTGCGCGTGGGAGCTGGGCCGCGACGAGGAGGCCACCTCGCTCCTGGCCGCCGCGTGGGCCACGGGCGAGCGCGAGGAGGCCCGCCGGGCGCGCAGGGCGCTCGTCTGCGTCCTCCTCCTGCGCCTGCGCGAGCGGCTGGTCGGGCCGCCGGCCGGGGCGTGGAGCGACCGCGCCGAGGAGGGGGCCGACGACCCGGTCGCCCCGACGCGCGCGTTCGTCCGGGCGGCGGTCGAGGTCCTCGGGCCGCACGCGGCCGCCCTGCGCGAGGAGCTCGCGGGCGGCGCGCTCGACGTGCTCTGCGCCTTCCTGATCGTCGAGCTGTCCACGCAGGAGGACCGCGCGCGGCTGCGCCAGGAGGACGTGCCCATGCTGGCCGAGATGGCGCACGTCGGCTTCGGCCCGAGCCGGCTCGACGGGGCGCTGGGGGCCACCGCCGTGGCCTCGAGCTTCCTCGCCTGCCGCGCCCTGCACGCGCGCCGGATCCCCGAGGCCGTGCGGCAGGACCGCCGCGCGAGGGACGCCGGCGGCGCGGCGCTGCCGCTCGAGCTCCTCCTGCGGGCCCTGGCGACCGTGCGCGCCGGCGGCGAGCCCGCCCGGCGCGAGGCGCTGGCGGCCGTCGTGGCGCTGTTCGGCGCCTGGGAGTAGCCTCGCGGCGATGACCCGCGCCGCCCGCGCCGCCCTGGGCCTCCTCGCCGCCCTGACCCTCGCCGGGGTGGGGGCGGTCGTCGTCGAGCCCGACGCGCCCGCGCCGCCGCTCCCGGCGCCGGTGACGGTGGTCACGATGACCAACGACAACCGCTTCGAGCCGCTGCGGGTCACGATCCGCGCCGGCGAGGCGGTCGAGTGGCGCAACACCTCGCTCGTCCTCCACAGCATCACCACCGACCCCGACCGCGCCGTGCGCAAGGACAACGTCGCCGCGCCGCCCGGCGCCGCGCCGTTCTTCTCGGGCGACCTGTACGAGGGCGACGTCTACCGCCACGTGTTCGTCGTCCCGGGGACCTACAAGTACCTGTGCCAGCCGCACGAGGCGCACGGGATGGTCGGTTGGGTGGAGGTCTTGCCCCTGCGATGAGTGATGCGCTCGCGAGGGGGGCGCGATCGGCGTGAGTGTCCGGACGATGGCGTTCGGCCCGTTCCGCGCCCCCCCATCGCTCGCTTGGGCGGGTGGAGAAGACTGGCTCTCTGCTCGGGTGTGCCGTGCGCCCGCGCGCGACGCGGACTCCACATGGTCAAGGAGAAGCGGCGAGGACCTGCGTCAGCGCGCGCGGGCCGTTGCGCCCCTCGTGCTCGACCGTGACCTCGAAGGCCTCGGGCGTCAGCGGCACGACGAACTCGACGGGCCCGTCGGGCGCGCCGGCGGCGACCAGGCGGGTCGGCGAGAGGACCTCCAGGATCGGGTAGGCCCCCAGGGGCCCGCCGGCGGGCCCGGTCACGAAGAGCGTGTGGGCGAGGCGCCGCGGGATCGGGCGCGTCGCGTCCCAGGGGGCCGAGGCGAGGTCGAGGACGCCCGCCTGCAGCGTCCCGCGGCCGCGGAGGACGAAGCGGGCGCCGGACGCCGCCGAGGGCAGGGTGAGCCCGGGCGTGGCGCCGCGGAGGAACGCGTGCGGCTGGGTGACGTCCTCGGTGACCCACGCGTGCGCGACCCGGAAGCCCCTCACCCGCCGCAGGACCTGCTCGAGCGGGTCGCTCGCCGGGGCGAGGGCCTGCGCGCCCACGTCCCAGCGCTCGGTCACCTGGCGCGTGAGCGGGGCCAGGCCGTCCTCGTCGCGCGGGCCGAGGCGCACGGTCACACGCACCGGGGTCGGCCCGCCGCGGCCCCCCTCGAGGCACACGAACGTCAGCACGTCGGCCGCGCCCTCGGGCGCGTCGACCGCCTCGACGCGCGGCTCCCAGCCGGCGACGCGCCCCGGCTGCAGCCCGCGGAGGTCGCGGGCCAGGCGCTCGAAGGCGAAGCGCAGCTCGTTGGTGGTGGCGATCTCCTCGAGGCTGCGGTCGTAGAGGCGCCGCGCGACCATGAAGATGTAGCTGGCCGTGCCCACGAGGATCGTGGCCAGGGCCATGGCCACCATGAGCTCGACGAGGGTGACGCCGCGCGCCCGCCTCACCGCCCGCCCTCCGCGCAGCGGACGAGCGAGAGCAGGGCGAACGCGGTCGCCTGCGACGGGTCGTCCTCGTTCATGACCGCGATGTCCCCCGCCCACGAGCCGTCGAGGCGCTGGAGCGAGACGAGGCGCCGGGCCACCTCGCGGCGCCAGCGGAGCGCCTCGCCGTCGGCGGCGGTCAGCGTGTCCACCCCGGCGCGGGTCAAGGCGTCCGTGAGGGCGTCGAGGTAGTAGTAGAAGATCCCGCGCTCGAGGACGCCGTCGTTGCCGGGCGGGAAGCCCGGGTTCACGCGCAGGGAGAAGTTCCGCCCCAGCCACGCGACGGCGTGGCCCACGCGCGGGTCGTCGGGCGCCACGCCGAACCAGAGCAGGGCCCTGAGCCCGTCGGCCGTGGCGCTGCCGTAGGAGCGGAACACGATCCGCCCGCTGGAGAACACGCGGCGCCCGGCCTTCGAGTCGCGCGGCGCGAAGCCGAAGCCGCCGTCGAGCAGCGCCTGCTCCTCCTCGGCCGCGTCGGGGCGGGGGAGGTTCTGCGTCCGCTCGAGGAAGGTGACCGCCTGCGCGGCCGTCTTCGAGCCGGGCGCCAGCCCGGAGAGCGCCAGCGCCTGCGCGGCGTAGGCGGTCGCCGAGACGTCGGCGCGGATCGTCGCCGGCCGGTTCTGGTCGAAGTAGTTCCAGGCGCCGAAGCGCGCGAAGTCGTACTCGGAGATGTCGTCGTCGTCGTCGAGCTGCGCCGCGATCAGGAACCGCTGGAGCGCCTGCGCCGCCGCCTCGTGGCCGCCGAGGCGAGAGAGCGCCTGGAGCGTGAGGGTGCTCGCGTAGGTGCGGTGGTGCACGCGGTCGGGCGCGCCCACGATCGCGCCCTCCTCGGTCAGGTGGCGCAGGAGCGCGGCGACGCCCGAGTCGATCGCCGCCGCGTGCGCCTGCCGCAGGCCCGCCGGCAGCTCCGCCAGCGCGCGGACGCACAGCGCACCCAGGGCCACGTCGGGCCCCAGCTCCTCGCTCCCCTTGCGCGTCCAGCTCCCCTCCGCCTGGCGGGCGACGAGGGCGGCGGCGCCCTTGATCAGCGCCTGCGGGACGAGGACCTCGGGGTCGAACGCCACGACCTGCAGGGTGACCTCCCGCCGGGTCCCGTCGGCGGCGACGACCTGCAGGCGCAGGGCGTCGCCCGGCCGCCGGGCGTCGAGCGCCCCCTGCAGGTAGTCGGGCCCGGGCGCCTCCTTGCCCTCGACCCGGGCGATCCCCTCGCCCGGCTCGAGCCCCGCCTCGGCGGCGGGCGAGGCCGGGACGACGCTCCGCACGAGGATCGCGGCGCCCCCCGGCGCGAGCGGCCCGCCCGCGCCGTAGACGAGCCCCACCCAGCCCTGGGACTCCTCGGCCGCGGCGGCGGGGGTCGGGTCGGCGGGCGGCGGCGGGGGCGGCGGGGAGGGCGAGGCGAGGGGCGGCCGCTCGGGCGGCCGCGGGGCCGCCGTCGGCTCGGGCGGGCAGCCGCACAGGGCGAGGACGGCCGAGGAGACGCAGGCGAGGACCCGACCGCGGACACGCACCGGAGCACCCCCTCCCTCGCCCGCATGGTGGCGCGGCCGGGCCGGGCGCACCAGGGCGGGGCGGGTCGATCACACCTACGGAGGATCCCGCGTCTCCTCCATCACCTGCAGCCGCGGCAGGAGCAGCACGGTGAACCCCTCCAGCACGGGCGTCGTCGTCCCGTCCCCGACCAGGGTCACCGCCACGGGCACCACCCGCCCGTGCGTCGTGTCGGGCACCGCGAGCGCCTCCGCGTCGGCCGCGGCGAGCGCCTGCGGGGAGGTCACGACCGTGGGGCCGAGGGTCAGGCTCGCCTCGCAGCCGGGCGGCACCTCGACCTCCGCCGAGACGCTCCCCACCTCGTGGTAGAGACCGACCGGCAGGTTGAACCGCGCGGGCAGCCGGCCGGTGTTGCGCTCGAAGCGCAGCTCGCGGTTGCGCGCCACGGCCCCGCCGGCGCCCACCGGGAAGGCGTAGACGAACACGTCGTCGAGCGTGGCGTTCGTGTAGCGGGCCAGCGGGTCGGCGCTGGTCATGCCCGTCGAGTGCACGTCCTGCCCCGCGGCCGGGGTGATCGTGTAGCCGCCGACGTAGACGCCCGGCGTCGTCGGCACCGAGACGCTCCGGCCGGCGTGCCACTGCACCGAGCTCCAGGCCCGCGGGAGCATGGCCGAGTAGTCGAACGGGTCGAGCGCGCCGGCGGACGAGCCGTCCACCCACAGCGTCACCCCGTCGTTGGGCACGTGGCCGCTGGTGAGCGGGTTGCCCTGGGCGGCCGCGGCGAAGTCCTGGAGCGTGTGGCGCCACGAGACCGTCACGTGGTGCCACTCGCCCGGCTGCCAGTGGCCGACGTTCTGCTGCCGCTCCGAGAGCGCCAGGACGAAGCGCGACACGGCGCCGCCGCCGCCCTCGCCCCAGTAGAACCACGTGGCCCGCAGGCGCCCGCGGAAGCGCTCGACCTTGATCGTGGCGCCGGTCCGCGCCGGGATCGTGTAGCCGTCGAGGTCGACCAGGCTCCGCAGCGCGGGCGTCCAGGCCGGCGTGTCCTCGATCACCACGCAGAGGAGCGCCTCGTCGGTGCCGAGGGTCTGGTCGGCGGCGAGCTTCACCCAGAACTCGAGCGACCCCTGCTGCGCCAGCGAGACCGGCGGCGCCGCCGCCCGCAGCGAGGCCCCGTCGCGCGCCCAGTCCTGCCGCCACACGACCACGCCGTCCGGCGCGAACACGCCGCCCAGGCGCAGGGGCTCGGGCGCGCGGCTGAAGGTGAAGGCGCCCCCCGGGCCCTCGCGGCGGCGGAACGTGCTCGAGAGCCCCCCGATCGCGTCGGGCGGGACGCCCGGCCACTCGGTCGTGAGGCGGATGTGCCCGTCGTTGCGGTCGGCGGCGCCGGCGACGTCGTCGCGCGGCATCAGCTCCGGCATGCTCTGGTAGGTCGTGCGCTCGGGGAAGACCCACATGGCCTCGAGCTGGGCCTGCGTCGTGAAGTGGAGCGGTGTGAACACCCGCACGACCCGCTCGACCTCGGCGTCGGCCAGGACCTGGCCCTCCTTGTCGGTGATCCACCCCTGCGCCCGCACCTCGAGCACGCCCGACCCGCCGAGCGACAGGCCCGTCGTGAAGCGGGTGAGCGACAGCTTGTCGAACAGCCCGCCCGGCGTCCGGCGCGAGAGGTCGGGGTTGTAGCCCATGTGGCGCGCGTCGGCGTGGGCCAGGGCGAGGACCAGGCCCCGCTCGTCGGGCGGCAGCACGCTCGCCGGGAGGTCGGCGAGGAACGCGTCGAACTGCGCCCACGAGCGGAACGGGCCCCCGTAGGCCGGCCGGGTCGCGTAGTCGATCCCCGCGCCGCCGACGGTCCGGCGGCGGCAGGCCACGACCTCGCGCGCCAGGCGGTCGGGGTAGGTGATCGTGACGGCGCCGCCCGCGCCGATGCGCCCGCGCTGGGCGCGGAAGTCGACGCGCAGCCACTCGGACGGCGGGCCGACGCCCTGGGCCACGATCGGCCGGCCCTCGACGCGCGTGAGGACGGCCTCGAGGACGACCTGCGGGGCGGCGTTGAGGTTCACGGGCGAGAGCGGCGCCTGCGGGACGTCGTAGGCCCAGGGCAGGTCCCCCGCGCCGGTCCCGCGCGGCGCGAGCCGCGGGGTCGCGTGCACGGTGATCAGGTCGCGGACCGACCGCCAGCGCGCCTCGTCGGGGTCGTCGGGGTAGAGCTGGACGAAGAGCTGGCGCAGCTCCTCGCGCGAGCGCAGCCCGCCGCGCGCGTCGCGCGCGCCCAGGACGGTCGTCACCTCGGTCGGCAGCAGGCCCAGCGCCTCGAGGGCGACGTTGAGGGCGGGGCTGGCGAGGTTGACGTCGAGCTTGCTCGCGGCGTCGAGCGACAGGACCTCGAAGCGGTCGGCGCCGCCGAACGCGTTCGAGGCCATGACGTGGCCGCGGGGCTCGTTCGGGTCGGCCGGGGGCGCGGGGAACACCGCCCCGGTCGCCCACCAGTCGGCCGCGTCGGTCCAGGTGCGCCGCCGGGCCGCCGCGCGCGCCTCCCCGCACGCCTGGGCGACGCCGGCCTCGGCCAGCGCGGCGGCCTGGACCTGGAGGCGGGTGTTCGCGCTGGCGAGCCGCTCGAGCCGCGTCAGGTTCACGAACGAGAGCGCGAACACCGACAGCAGGACGAGGATCGACAGCGCGAACAGGAGGGCGAAGCCGCGGCGGCGCCCCTCCGGCAAGCGAAGGGGTGCCGGCACGGGTCGCTAGCCGACGAAGTCCGCGCCGCGGACGTCGGGCGCCTGGTAGCTCTGGATGATCGAGACCGCCGCATCGAGGAGGAAGTACTCCAGCTCGCCGCCGTCGGTCACCGTCCCCAGGTAGTTGCCGTTCGAGTCGGTGATGATGCCCGTCGTCGTGTCACCGGAGGTCGTGCTGGTGATCGTGATCCCGAAGCCGTCGGGGCCCGTGATCGAGACCCAGTAGGAGTCGTTGCCGAAGTTCACCCAGTTCGGGTTGTCGCCCCAGCCCTGCTCGCCGCCGGTCACCGTGAAGTGGCCGCCGTACTGGCCGCCGTTCGTGTGGGTCTGGCTGCCGTCCTGGCCGTAGGAGTAGACGTCGTTCCCACCCAGCCAGTCGTTGATCATGTTCGCCGCGGCCGTCCCGTGGGACGAGCACGCCAGCGCGGGGACGCCCAAGAAGAGCGCCAACCCGAGTGTGAGTCCCGCGAACGTCTTCCTCATGCTGCTCTACCCTCCGTGGAGGTGATGGCAGGGCCACTCGGAGAAATCAAGTGGACCTTCTACGTCACCTTCCGCCCGGGTCTTGTGTGCGCTGGTGCGGCGCGTCCAGCACCTTGAGGCTGTCGCACATCTGCTTGAAGAGGGGGTCGAACCGCCCCTCGAGGCCCTCCTCCGCGATGCAGACCAGCGCGTAGGTGCGCTTGTGCCAGCGGCAGAAGAGCGCGTACTGGATCACCGCGTAGCGCTTCCCGCCCTGCTGCGTGCTGCGGAAGCGCAGCTCGAGGCCGGGGCGCACGCCGCCGGGCATCGTGGCGTCGGGTACGCTCAGGCGGCGGGCCTTCTTCAGCTCGAAGCCGGGATGCGTGTTGCGCACCATGGCCTCGTCGAGCGCCGCCAGCTCGTCGAAGCTGTCGGCCATGGGGTGGTCGTGGAGCTCGATCCCGGCGGCCACCTTGCCCGTGAACTCCTGGCCGGGCGGCAGGACCCTGAGGCGCACGGTCGGCCGCACGGGGCTGATGTCGAACAGCCAGCCCGCGGGCTTCTTCACCTCGAACTTCGCCACCGTGCTGCGGAACAGGTCGCCCTGCGCGTCCTCCATGCGCTCCGGGACGCTGCCGTCGATCAGCCGCCACTCCTGCGGCGGCGCGCCGAGGGCCGCGTAGGCGGCCGCGGCGAGCGCGCCCACGTTGCGGCGCAGCTCGTCGAGCGAGAACCCGCCCTTGGCGGCCGCCTCCCGGGGCGGCGGGCGGCCGAGGTTGCCGTGGATCGCCACGGTGAACGCCGCGTGCATGCGGTCGAGCGACGTGATCAGCTCGCTCAGGACCGGCTCGAGCGTGGGGAAGTAGCTGATCAGGACGTACTCACCCAGCTGCTGCAGGTCGAAGCGGATCGCCGCCAGGCCCGGCACGAGCTGGTCGTCGCCGAAGCTCGTCCACTCGCGCTCGACCGACCGCACCTCGCGGGCCGGGACCTCGCGCGGGAAGGCGCGCCGCGCCGCCATGGTGCGCACGGTCACGGCGGTGCCCCACTGGTCGAGGGCGCCCTTGAGCATGCGCAGGTCCTCGAGGACCCCGAGGTAGCGCCGGCGGAGCTTCTCGCGCTCGGCGGCGGCCTCCTCCGGCGTGCCGACCTGGAGCGTCCGCGCGCCCGGCGCGACCGCGAGGGCGCTGATCCGCTCGGCGAGCGCCTCGCGCTGCACCGACGAGTCGATCGACGCCACCGCCTCGTAGGCCCCGGGGAGGACGCGCCGCTTGAAGGGGCCGAGGCGGGCGGTGAAGCGGCCGCCCCCGACCTCCACGAACTGCTGGACCGCCTCGCCGTCGCCGAGGCGCAGGACGACGCGCACGCGCGCCCGGTCGGGGAGGTCGGGCGCCGCGCCGGCGACGACGAAGGCGACGCCCTGCTCCACCCGCTCCAGCTCGGCCCGCTCCACCGTGAGCGCGGCGGCGCCCTGGCCCCACGCCGCCGACGCCGCCAGCAGCGCCGGGCCGATCGCCGCCTTGACCCACCACTTCACGGGCCACCTCGTGCGCGGTCGGGCGGGGGCGCGAGGGCGCTCGGGCCCGCGGATCGACCGGCCGCAGCATGGTGGCACGGCCGCGAGGCCGTGTCGAATGGCCCGCCCCGCGGGGCGCGGCTAGACTCGCGCGCATGGCCACCGCCCAGGACCTCGCGTTCTTGCGCCATGTGGCGGGCACGGGGCTCATGACGCTGCAGGTGGCCCAGGGCTGCCACCGCGCGCTCGAGGCGGCCCTGGCCGGCGGGCGGCAGGTGAGCGCCGCCGCGCTCGCCGTCGAGCTGGGGCTGCTCGACGCGGCGACGGCGCGCCAGGCCGTCGCGGCGTGCCTCGCGGGCGGTCCGCCGCCGCCGCCGCCGCAGCCCCTCGCCCCGGCGGGGACGATCCAGCTCGCGCCCGGGAGCGTGCTGCCGCTCCCGGCGGCGCCCCCGACAGGCACGATCCAGCTCGCGCCCGGGAGCGTGCTGCCGCTCCCGGCGGCGGCGCCGCCCCTCGTCGCCCCGACAGGCACGATCCAGCTCGCGCCCGGGAGCGTGCTCCCGCTCCCGGCGCCCTCCCCGACCGTCAAGCTCTCGGCGCTCGCCGCGCCGCTCCCGTTGCCCGCGGGCGCGGGCGACCTGGCCAGCCGCACGATGCTCGACGACGAGGTCGTGCCGCTGCCCGACGCGGGGGCGGCGGCGAGCCGCACGATGCTCGACGACGACGTCGTGCCGCTGCCCGACGCGGAGGCGGCGGCCAGCCGCACGATGCTCGACGACGAGGTCGTGCCGCTGCCCGACGCGGGGGCGGCGGCCTGCCGCACGATGCTCGACGACGAGGTCGTGCCGCTGCCCGACGCGGGGGCGGCGGCCTGCCGGACGATGCTCGACGACGAGGTCGTCCCCCTCCCGCGGCCCGCCCTCGAGCTCGACGAGGACGACGCCCCGATCCTCTGCCCGCCGGCGCGGCCCCGCAGGCCGCCGCCGAGCCGCCCTCGGGCGCGGTCACCCTCGCGCGGCCCGCGGAGGCCGCGTCGCCGCCCGGGGGCGCCCGGCGAGGGCGGGCCGCAGGCCGCGTCGCCGCCGCCGTCCGCCCGGTCGCGCCCGCCGCCGACCTCGAGGGCGAGCTGGCGCGGGCGTCGCGCGCGCGGCCGAGCGATCCGGCGCGGCGGCCGCGTCGACGGCGTCGCCCGCGAAGGTGAGCGCCAGGACCCGCGCTCGCACGGCGGCGCGCGCGACCTCCAGCGGTCCGCCCCCGCCCGCGGCCGCCCCGCGCGGGGGCGTGGCCTACCTGGTCGCCGCCGGCCGGGCGGTGCCGCCCTTGGTGGGGGGGGCGGGCCCCGGCGGCGCCCCCCCCCCACGTCGGCCGCCGCTCGAGGACGACGCGGTCGCCCTGCCAGTCCCGCCGCCCCGGGCCATGGGCGTCGACGTTGGCCTCGGCCCGCCGACCCGGGCGACCGGCGGCGGCGCCGGCCCCGAGGCGCTCCTCGTCGCCCACGCCGACCAGGTCGCCGCGCTGATCGCGGCGCGCCGCTTCCGCGAGGCGCGCGCCCTCGAGGACGCGCTCCCGGCGGCGGTGCTCGCCGACCCCCGGCGCCGCGAGCGCGTCGAGGCGCTGCGGCGGCAGCTCGACGACGCCCACCGCGCCGCCGTGGCCCGGGAGCGCCACGCGACGCTCGACCTCGTGCGCGGCGGCGACGTGGCCCTCGCCCGGCGGGCCGTCCGCGACGCGCTCGCCTGGGTGCTCGACGACGCGCGCGCGCAGCTCGCCCGCGACCTCGACGAGGCGCTCCGGCAGCGGCACGCGCCGCTCGCGGCCCTCGCCCAGGAGAAGGAGGTCGCCCTGGACGAGGTCGAGGAGCGCGTCCGCGCGCTCCTGGGCGAGGACGGCTGCGACCTGGTGTTCTTCCCCAACGGGGCCGTGGCCCTGGACTATGCCCTGGCCCCGGCGGCGCTCGCGCGTGACCTGCGGCTCGTCGGCGCCGACCCCGAGGACGGCCCGCGCGTCGACGCGATCGGCCGTCGGCTCACGCTCGTCCACGTCCTCCCCCTGGCGCAGACGTGCGAGGTCGCGGTCGACCTGGAGGCGCTGCGCGTTGGCCAGCGCGGCCACGTGGCCCTGGTCGTCGGGGCGCCGTCGGAGAGGCCCACCCAGCTCACGCCCGGCCTCGGCTGGGACGGCGCCCCCGTGCACGTCACCCCCGAGGGCGGGGTCGAGCGCGCCCCCGACGAGCCGCGTCCGGTGGCGGCCGGCGCGGTCGTGCGCGTGCGCATCGAGGTCACGCCGGGGCCGGCCCCGGGGATCACGCTCGCGGGCGTCGTCGAGGACCGCAAGACGGGCGAGCGCCTCGAGGTGCCGCCCCGGGCCTGGCCCGCCCGGCGCGGCTCCGCGGGGCGGGTCGCGCTCGTTCTCCAGGACGTGGACGTGCGCCTGCGGGGGCTGCAGGTGCGGGGACTCGTCAGCCAGTAAGTAGCTGTTAGCTTTTAGCTGTTAGCCGTTAGCCTTTGGCTGCCGGCGCGACCGACGAAGAGCGCCCCGCGGGGCCGCCTTATAGCCAAAAGCTAAAAGCTAAAAGCTAAAAGTCAGCGCCCCTGCGGCGGGCCGCCCAGCCGCTGCTGGAGCACCTGCTCGATCCCGTCGATCACCTGCAGGCCCGGGCCGACCGTCCCCATGCGCCCCTCGGGGTCGACGAGCGCCAGGTAGGGGACGAGCTCGACGCCGTAGGCCTGCGCGATCGTGCCGTCGGCGTCGAACACCATGCGCCACGGCCAGCGGTGCTCGCCGGCCGCCGCCCGCTGCGCGTCCGCCGTGTCGTTGCCGAGCGACACGCCGACGGCGACGATCACCAGCCGCGGGTCCTGGGCGTAGCGCCGCTGCAGGGCGGTGAGGCGGTCCTGCAGGAGCTCGCGGCTCGCCGGGTTGTGGCTGGCCCAGAAGACGAGGAGCACCGCCTTCCCGCGGAGCTCCTCGAGCGACACCCGCGGGCCGCCCTCGACGAGCGACGGCGCCGAGAAGGCGGGCGCCGGCGCGCCGGGCTTGAGGTTCAGCCGCGCCTCGACCCGGCCCATGATCCGCGCCAGCTCGGGTGGGACGCGCGGCAGGCCGCGCAGGGCGGCGAGCCGCGCCCGCACCGCCTCCTCGGGCGCGCGGTGCCGCTCGGCCAGCAGGAGCCACAGCCCGCCGGCGCGGTTCAGCTGCTCCGTCGTGCACGCCTGCAGGTGCGCGTCGAGGAAGGCGGAGCACTCCTTGAACAGCTCCTCGTAGAGCTTCGCCTTGTTCGGCGCGGGCGCCCGCTGCGCCTCGACGATCTTCAGCTCGAGGGCCGTGTAGGCCTTGTCGGCCTCGGACTCCTGCGCCGCGGCGGGCCAGGCGAGCAGCAGGACGAGCGCGGGGGCGAGGGCGCGGAGGGGCGAGCGGGTCACGGGCGGCTCCAGTCCAGGTGACGGTAGCCGCCCGGCCCGGGCGAGTCGAGCGGGCCGGCGACCCGCACGGCCCCGCCGGCCCGTGATACGAACGAGGGCGGAGCCGAGGCCCGCCCCCCCCGGGCGGCCTCGGCCCACACCGGAGGCGGTCCATGCGGTTCCTGCATCCCGAGCGCGACGAGGGGCTCGAGCTGAGCCTCGACGACGTGTTCATCGTCCCGGGCAGCTTCGAGGGCGGCTCGCGCCTGGGCGTCGACCTGACGCCGCACGACTTCCCCGGCGGCTCGCACCCGGTCGTCTCGGCGAACATGAACGCGGTCACGGGCAAGCGCATGGCCGAGACCATGGCGCGCCTCGGCGGGCTGGGCGTGCTGCCGCAGGACATGGACCCGCGGACGGTCGAGCGGATCGTCGGCCACATCAAGGACGCGCACCCGCGGATCGACACGGCGCTCGTCGTGACGCCCGCGGCCACCCTCCGCGACGTGCAGGGGATCATCCGCAAGCGCTCGCACGACATGGTCGTCGTGGCCGACGACGGGGGCCGGCTCGTCGGCGTGATCACGCAGGCCGACCTGCGCGAGCGCGACCAGTACACCCCGGCGGACCGGCTCGTCTCGCGCACGCTCGTGACCCTCACCCCGGAGCTGACCAACCGCGAGGTCTTCGAGCTCCTCGACCGCAGCCACGTCAAGGCCGCGCCGGTCGTCGACGCCGAGCGGCGCGTGCTCGGCGTGATCACGCGCGACGACGCCGTGCGCCTCGAGCTCCTGCGCCCGGCGCTCGACGACCGCGGTCGGCTCATGGTGGCCGCCGCGCTCGGGATCGCGTCGGACGTGGGCGAGCGCGCGCGGCGGCTCCTCGACCACGGCGTCGACGCGCTGGTCCTCGACACCGCGCACGGGTTCCAGCGGCGGATGGTCGAGGCGGTCCGGGCCGTGCGCGAGGTGATCGGCCGCGCGCGGCCGCTGATCGCCGGCAACGTGTGCACGGTGGAGGGGACGCGGGCCCTGATCGAGGCCGGCGCCGACGTGGTCAAGGTGAACATCGGCCCCGGCGCCATGTGCACGACGCGCATGCAGACCGGCGTCGGGCGGCCGACGTTCAGCTCCGTGCTCGACTGCGCCCGGGAGGCGCGGCGCCACGGCAAGCAGGTGTGGGCCGACGGCGGGGTGCGCTACCCGCGCGACGTGGCCCTCTACCTCGCGGCCGGCGCCGCGCGCGTCATGGTGGGCACGCTCCTGGCCGGCACCAACGAGAGCCCGGGCGACATCCACGACGACCGCGACGGCCGGCGTTACAAGGTGAACTACGGCATGGCGAGCGGCCGCGCCGTCGAGGACCGCGCGGGCGAGCTCGACGGCTTCGAGCGGGCCAAGCGCGGCTTCTTCCGCGAGGGGATCTCCTCGTCGAAGGTCTACCTGCAGGACGGGCGCGAGAGCGTGGGCGCCCTGCTGGTCGAGATCATCACCGGGCTCCAGAGCGCGTGCACTTACGTGGGCGCGCGCGACCTGCGCGCGTTCCAGGAGCAGGCGGTCGTGGGCGTGCAGACGCTGGGCGGGTTCCTGGAGGGGAAGCCGCGCGGGCTGGTCAACGACTGACAGGTACATACGCCGCGTCACCCTGTCGGCCGCCTCCCTGGCTGGTTCCCGCCCCTCCGCGGACAATGAAGGCTGGAGGGGGGACTGTCGAGAGGAGGAGGTCATGGAAGAGACGGTCCGGCAGCTGGCGAAGCTCCTCGGGGCCACCGAGGTGGAGTGCGCCGCGCACGACGCGCACCTCAAGGTGGTGGACACGAAGGGCGCGGAGCTTCGCCTGAGCATCAAGGTCGGCGCGCAGCGGATGATGGCGGTGCTCGTCGACCCCTCCGGCACGACGCGCTGCTCGCTCGACATGGCGCCCGTGAGCTTCGCCTTCAAGGAGCCCGAGTTCCCCGGACGGGTGACCCTGCGCGTCGGCTACCAGCTCGTGCACCTCGACGGCCAGCCCTCGGTCGGGATCGAGGTCGAGTCGCTGGAGCTGGAGGAGCGGACCAAGAGCCAGCGGCTGGCCCTGGCGCGCGCGGGGAGAGTGACCTAGGCAGGCCCCCCGATGGCCCCCTGGACGGCCTGGAGCAGGGTCGCCCCCGAGAAGGGCTTCGTCAGGTAGGCGGCGGCCCCGGGGCAGGCGGCGCGCACCTCGTCGCGCGCCGCCGCGCTCATGACGATCACCGGCGGGCGCTCGGCGTCGCGGGCGCGGATGCGCTCGAGGACCTCGCGCCCGCCGAGCAGCGGCATCATGTAGTCGAGGAGCACGAGGTCGGGCGCGTGCTCCTCGACCAGCTCGAGGCCCTGCCGCCCGTTCGTCGCCA
The DNA here is from genome assembly GCA_023954375.1 of Planctomycetota bacterium. Classification (GTDB taxonomy): domain Bacteria; phylum Planctomycetota; class J058; order J058; family J058; genus JAMLIC01. The sequence continues at coordinate 68,392 of JAMLIC010000036.1, read as the reverse complement.
TGACGGCCCGGTAGCCCTCGTCCTCGAGGAGGGCGGTGATCGCCTCGGCCAGGCCGAACTCGTCGTCGATCACGACGACCGTCTTCATGACCGCCGCTTCCCCCGCGGCGCGCGGCGCTTCGCGGGCCGCGCCGGCGCGGCCGGCGTGAGGGGGCGCGTCGGGTCGAAGGGGCCGTCCGCGATCACGACCCCGCGCCCGGGCTCGACGGTGAGCTCGCGCGCGCCGGGGTCGAAGGCGCTGTCGCGGACCTTCGAGATCGTGAGCGACCGGCGCGGCCGCCAGGCGTGCTCCACGACCCGCAGGAGGAGCAGGTTCTCGAACACGGCCGACATGCCCGGGATCGGCGCCTCGACGACGTCGAAGAGCCGCGGGGTCTCGGCCGTGTAGAGGGTCGTGACGGCGAGGGCGCGCAGCTCGTTGGTCAGCGCGGTGAAGAACGGGCTGGCGCGCCCGTCGGGGGCGGCGTCCTGGAAGCCCGCGACCCCGTCCACCACGAGCCGCCGGACGCCGCGCCGGCGGACGGCCTCGAGCAGGCGGTGCCCGAGCTCGTCGAGGATGTTCTCCGTCGGCGGCTGCCAGAGGATGTCGAGCGAGCCGTCCGCCACGCGCGCGCGCAGGCCCAGGCCCAGCGCGTCCGACTTGTCGAGCACGAGCGGCGGCCGCTCGTAGAAGCCGAAGAGGAGCGCCGGCTCGGCCGCGCTGGCGCGCGAGAGGAGCTGGAGGCCCAGGGTGGTCTTCCCGCTGCCGGGCGGGCCGAGGACCACCGTCGTCGAGCCGCAGGGGAGCCCACCCCCGAGCATGTCGTCGAGCACGGCGCAGCCGCTCTGGAGCCGCTCGGGCGCGCACGCCGTGTCCAGGCGGGAGGGCTCGGGGAGGAGGCCCTCGAGGCGCGGGAACAGCTGCAGGCCCTGGCGCGAGAGGCGGAACACGTGGCGGCCGCGCACGTGGTCGCTGCCGCGGAACTTGCGGACCTGGAGCTCGCGCACGTCGCGCGCGCCGCGCGGGCGGTCGTGGAGCTCGATCACTCCGTCGACGACGGTGTGCTCCGGGTGGTGGCCCTCGCGCCCGTTGGTGAGGAGGAGCGCCGTGCAGGTGGCCAGCGCGGCGTGGGCCTGCAGCTCGTGGATGAACTTCTTCAGCTCGCGGGCCGACGGCGCCAGCTCGCCCACGGCGACGAGGCCGTCGAGCACGAGCAGGCTGGCCTGATGCGAGCGGACCTCGCGGCGCAGGAGGTCGAGCAGGCCCTTGAGGCCCTCCTCCTCGAGGAGGCGGAAGGCGCTCACGTAGTAGATCGAGCCCGGGACCAGCTCGGGGCGGAAGAACTCGAACCCGCGCAGGTGCGCGAGGAGCCGCCCGTGGGACTCGGCCAGGAGCGTGACGTAGACGACCTTCCCGCCGGCCGCCGCGTGCTCGTAGCTGACGTGGTTGGCGAGCACGGTCTTCCCCGCGCCGGGCGTCCCCTGGACGATGTAGACGCCCCCACGGAGGAGCCCGCCCCCGAGGACGGTGTCGAGCCCCGGGACCCCGGTCGGGAAGCGGTCGTCGTCGCTCGGGGTCCGGTTCACGCGCCGCCTCCGGAGTCCGCGGGCAGCGCGACGCGGAAGGTCGCCCCGGCGCCCGGCGTGCTCTCGACGTCCACCCCCCCGCCCATGGCCGCGACCAGCTGCGCGACGATCCAAAGGCCGACGCCGAAGCCGGCCCGCGACGCGGCGTCGGGCGCCGTCTCCCCGCGCTCGAAGCGCTGGAACAGGCGCGCCCGGTCCTGCGGCGCGATCCCGGGGCCCTCGTCCTTCACCCACAGGGTCGCGCGGCCGTCGCCCGTTCGCGCCACCTCGACGCGCACCGGGCGCCCCTGCCCGAACTTCAGCGCGTTCGAGACCAGGTTCTCCGCCACCTGCTCGAGCCGCAGCGGGTCCCACCGCCCGACCACGCCGGGCGCGAGCGCGCGCACGAGCGGCGTCTTGCTCGCGGCGGCGAGCGGCTCGAGGTCGTCGAGCAGTCGCCCGACGAGCCGCCCGAGGTCCACCTCCTGCGGCTCGAGGCGCAGGCGCCCGGCGCCGAGCTGCGTCACGTCGAGGAGCACCGTGGCCCGGCGCGAGAACTGGCGGATCTGCCGGGAGAGCGCCTCGAGCCGCGGCGTGAGCCGCTCGAGCGCCTGCGGGTCCGGCGCGCTGCGGGCGCGGCGCAGGTCGAGGTCCACGACGTCGGCGAAGATCAGCATGGCGTTGAGCGGGTTGCGCAGCTCGTGGCCGGCGGCCGACAGCAGGTCGTCGCGCACCCGCACCGCCGCGCGGAGGCGCTCAGCCTCCTCCTCCGCGGCGATCCGCGCCCGCTCGGCGGCGGCGAGCGCCGCCTGGAGCGCCGCCGGCTCGTCTCCCCGGGGTTCGATCACGCCCGACGATGCTAACCGTCGAGGCCGACGCGTGGCCCGCGGCCGCTCGACCGTCACCTTGGTGACTCACCGCCGGCTTCTGCGCGGCGGTAGACTCGAAGCCCATGAGCAAGGGCGACAAGAAGAGCAAGGCCAAGCCCCTGACGGGGTTGGCGGCGGCGCTCGTCAAGTCGGGGCACCTCGACGAGTCGAAGGCGCGGGAGCTCGCGCGCGAGCAGCGGCGCGAGGAGAAGGTGCTCGGCCGCGAGGGCGTCGAGCAGCGCGAGGCGGAGCGCAAGGCGGCGCTCGAGGCGCAACGCGACGCCGAGGCCGACGCCGCCCGGCAGCGGGAGCGGGCGCGCGTGGAGCGAGAGGCGCGGGAGCGGGCGCGGCGGGTCGTGCACGACAACACGCACCCGGGCGGGGAGGGCGGCTCGCGGCGCTGGTTCTTCGTGGCCCGCGGCGGGCGGGTCCTGTTCCTCGAGGTCACCGACGAGGTCGGGCGCCTGCTCGCCGACGGCAAGGCCGGGATCGTCGAGGGCTGCCAGCCCGAGGCGCCGGGCGCGCACGTGGTGGTCGCGGGCGAGAAGCACCTGACGACGCTCGTCGGGATCGACCGCGACCTCGTGCGCTTCTGGAACCGGGACCACGCGTGACGACCATGCACCAGGAGACGATCGAGCTCGCCGGGCGGGCCGTGACCTTCGAGACGGGCGGCGTCGCGCGCCAGGCCACCGGCGCCGTGCTCGTGAGCCAGGGCGACACCGTCCTCATGGCCTGCGTGGCCGCCGAGCAGAAGCCGACGCGGCTCGACTACATGCCGCTCACGACCGAGTACCGGCATCGCCACTCCTCGGCCGGGCGGATCCCGGGGAGCTACGAGCGGCGCGAGTCGCGCCCGTCGGAGCCGGAGACGCTCTGGAGCCGCCTCGTCGACCGCTCGATCCGGCCGCTCTTCCCGGACGCGTGGAGCTACGACACGCAGGTGGTGATCACGCCGCTCTCTTACGACCCGACGACCGACGTGCCGGTGCTGGCGATCAGCGCCGCGGCCGCGGCGCTCATGATCTCGTCGATCCCCTGGGCCGGCCCGGTCGTCGGCGTGCGGATCGCGCGGGTCGACGGCGCCCTCGTCGCCTGGCCGACGCCCGCCGACGTCGCCCGCGGCGACCTCGACCTGGTCGTCTCGGCCAACCGCGACGGGATCGTCATGGTCGAGGGCGGCTGCCGCGAGGTGGACGAGGCCACGCTCCTGGACGCCTTCGCCCTCGCCCGCGCGTCGGCGGCGCCGCTCCTCGACGCGCTCGAGCGCCTGCGCGCGGCCGTCGGCAAGCCCAAGCGCGAGGTCGCGCCCGACGAGGGCGACGCCGACCTGGCGCGGCGCGTGAAGGAGGCGGCCGAGCCGCTCCTGCGCGAGGCGCTGCGCGTGCCGGAGAAGCTGGCCCGGGCGGAGGCGGTGCGCGAGGCGAAGGCGCGCGCGCTCGCGGCGCTGGCGCTCGAGGAGGCGCGGGTCGACGAGGCGAAGGAGGTCCTCGACGACCTCAAGCGGACGCTCCTACGCCTCGAGGCGCTCGAGGGCCGCCGCGCCGACGGGCGCGGGCCGGCCGACATCCGGCCGATCGCCTGCAAGGCGGGGTGGCTCAAGCGCACGCACGGGTCGAGCCTGTTCACGCGCGGCGAGACGCAGGCCGTCGTCACCTGCACGCTCGGCACCGAGCAGGACGCGCAGTCGATCGAGACGCTCGACGGGTCGGTCACGCAGCGCTTCCTCCTGCACTACAGCTTCCCGCCCTACTGCGTGGGCGAGGTGCGGCCCCTGCGCGGCCCCGGGCGGCGCGAGATCGGCCACGGCTACCTGGCGCGCCGCGCGCTCCAGGCGGTCCTGCCGCCGGTGGACGAGTGCCCCTACACGATCCGCCTCGAGTCGCTGATCACGGAGAGCAACGGCTCGTCGTCCATGGCGTCGGTGTGCGGCGGGGCGCTCGCGCTCATGGACGCCGGGCTGCCGATCAGGGCGCCGGTGGCCGGGATCGCCATGGGGCTGGTGAAGGAGGGCGAGCGCTTCGTCGTCCTCTCGGACATCCTCGGCGACGAGGACCACATAGGCGACATGGACTTCAAGGTCGCCGGCACGGCCGGCGGCGTGACCGCGATCCAGCTCGACAACAAGCTGGGGTCGTTGCCCGACGAGGTGATGACGCAGGCGCTGTCCCAGGCGCGCGACGGGCGGCTGCACATCCTGGGCGAGATGAACCGGACGCTCGCCGCCCCGCGCGCCGACCTCGCGCCGCACGCGCCGCGGGTGGCCACGGTGCGGATCGAGAAGAACCGGATCCGCGACCTGATCGGCTCGGGCGGGCGCACGATCCGGGCCCTGCAGGAGACGACCGGCGTCAAGGTCGACATCGGCGACGACGGCCTGGTGAAGCTCTTCGGCTCGTCGAGCGAGGCGCTCGCGCGGGCGAGGGAGCGGGTCGAGGACCTGACCGGGCTGCCGGAGCTGGGCCGCACCTACCAGGGGCGGGTCGTGGCCGTGAAGCCGTTCGGCTCGTTCGTGCGCCTGTTCGAGGGGATCGAGGGGCTCGTGCAGGGGGTCGAGCTCTCCGAGGGCGCCATGATCGCGGTGCGCGTGAGCGGGGTGACCATGCAGGGCAAGATCTCGCTCGAGCGGGAGCGCCCGTGAAGAAGCGCCTCCGCGCCCCGAGGACGGCGCTCGGCCGGGCGGCGGCGCGCCTGCGAGACGCGCTGGCCGACTACCCAGACCGCGCCCCGGTCGGCGCGATCGCGTGCATCCTCGACCCGCTCGACTACGCCTGGGAGCACCACCTCACCTACCTCGAGCGCTGGGGGCCGCCCGGCGACCAGGCCCGGCTCGAGGCGGTCCTCGTGGGCATGAACCCGGGTCCGTTCGGCATGGCGCAGACGGGCGTGCCCTTCGGCAGTCCGGACGTGGTGCGCGACTTCCTGGGGATCTCCGGCCCCGTCGCGCCGCCGCGCCGCTGCCTGCCCTCGCGGCCGATCCTCGGCTTCGACGGCCCGCGCAACGAGGTCTCCGGCCAGCGGCTGTGGGGCGGCGTGCGCGACTGCTTCGGCGAGCCCGGCGCGTTCTTCCGCCGCTTCTTCGTCCTCAACTACTGCCCGCTGGTGCTGCAGGGGGCGTCGGGCGCGAACATCACGCCCGACAAGGCGCCCGCCGACCTGATGGCGCCCTGCCTCGAGGCCTGCGACGAGCACCTCGCCGCGGCGCTGGCGGTCCTGCGCCCGAAGACGGTGATCGGTGTGGGCAAGTGGGCCGAGCAGCGCGTCCGGCGCGTCGTCGAGGCGCGCGGGGTCGAGGTGAAGGTAGCGTCGATCCTGCACCCGAGCCCGGCCAGCCCCGCGGCGAACCGGGGGTGGCTGGCGACGGCGCGGGCGCAGCTGGAGGCGCTCGGGCACCCGTGGCCCGAGCCGCGGTGAGCGGGCCGGAGGAGCAGGTCTTCCACTTCGGCCAGTGGAAGACGAAGGATTGGGCCGACCAGCTCGACTGGGCGCAGGAGGCCACGCACTACCGGCACCGGCGCCGGAAGGTCGCCCGGATCCCGTACGGGCAGGAGACGTTCCGCGAGCCCGTCGAGGCGAGCCGCGGGCCGTGTCGGCACTGCGGGACGATCGCGGGGAAGCTCCACGATCCGGGGTGCGACTACGAGGAGTGTCCGGTCTGCAGGGGGCAGGTGATGTCCTGCGACTGCGACCCCGGGATCGTCGCGCCGCGGCCCGAGCCGGGCTGACGGTCCCCGAGGGGCGATCGGGCGGGCCGCCGGTCGTCGACGAGGTGGTCGACGCGCTGGATCCCGTGAGCAGGGTCGCGCGCGTCGGCGCGGGGCGGCGTCGTCGACGAGGAGGTCGACGCGCTGGATCCCGTGAGCAGGGTCGCGCGGGTCGGCGCGGGCTGGCGGTCGTCGACGAGGAGGTCGAGGCGCGCGATCCCGTGAGCAGCGTCGCGCGGGTCGGCGCGGGCCGGCGGTCGTCGACGAGGAGGTCGAAGGGCGGGATCCCGTGAGCAGGGTCGCGCGGGTCGGCGCGGGCCGGCGGTCGTCGACGAGAGGTCGAGGAGCGGGATCCCGTGAGCAGGGGCGCGCGGGTCGGCGCGGGCCGGCGGTCGTCGACGAGAGGTCGAAGGGCGGGATCCCGTGAGCAGGGGCGCGCGGGTCGGCGCGGGCCGGCGGTCGTCGCGAGGAGGTCGAAGGGCGGGATCCCGTGAGCGGGGTCGCGCGTGTGGCGGGCGGTCGTCGACGCGCTGGATCCCGTGAGCAACGTCGCGCGGGTCGACGCGGGCCAGCGGTCGTCGACGAGAGGTCGAGGCGTGCGATCCCGTGAGCAGGGTCGATCGGGTCGTCGCGGGTCGGCGGTCGTCGACGAGGTGGTCGACGCGCTGGATCCCGTGAGCAGGGTCGACCGAGTCGGCGCGGGCCGGCGGTCGTCGACGAGGTGGTCGACGCGCTGGATCCCGTGAGCAGGGTCGACCGGGTCGGCGCGGGCAGGCGGTCGTCGAGGTGGTCGACGCTGGATCCCGTGAGCAGGGTCGACCGGGTCGGCGGGCCGCGGTCGTCGACGAAAAGGTCGAGGCGCTGGATCCCGTGAGCAGGGTCGACCGGGCCGGCGCGGGCAGGCGGTCGTCGAGGTGGTCGACGCGCTGGATCCCGCGAGCAGGGTCGACCGGGGTCGACCGGGTCGGCGCGGCCGGTGGTCGTCGACGAGGAGATCGAGGCGCCGCTACGCGGACCGGGCTCCGGGCTCCGCCTGCTCGGCCCCGCGCCCGCCCAGGCCGTCGCCGACGATCCGCAGGGCCTCGACCGTGAGCGCCTCCACCGTCCGCTCGTCGCCCCGCGCAGCGAGCCGCTCGCCGGCGCGGCGAACGAGCTCGCGCGCCTCGGTCTTCGTGCACTGGAGGCCGACGAGCGCCAGCGCCGCCACGCGCGCCGGCTCGTCCTCCGTCGCGGGCGGCGTGCTCACAGGAGCGGCGGGCCGGGGCGCCGCGCCCGTGAGCTCCGTCCCGTCGGCGAGGAAGAAGCGGAAGCCGACCCTCGCGTCGCCGCGGATCTCGAGGAACCCGACGTGGCGGTCCGGGTGGTGGCCATCGCACAAGAGAGTCATGCGATCGGGGTCATGGCCGGTGACCGCGCGGCCGGGCTCGTGGTGCACGTGGAGGCTCCCCTGCCGGCCGCAGCCCGGGACCGCGCACACGCCGCGGTCGCGGTCGTAGACCAGCCGCCGGACGCGCTCGGGGATCGCCTTTGTCACCCTCCCGGTGCCCGTGCGCAGGTCGTGCACCTCGGCGTCGCGCGTCGCCGCCGCCTCGGCGGCCGGCGACAGCGGCACCGGCCCGTCGCGCCCCTGGAGCGTCGCCGGCGCGCCGCACTCGCACTTGTGGAGCACGATCCGGTAGGCCGGCCCCGCGCGGCCTCCTCGCCCGGCCACGCCCTCGGCGTAGCCCCGGCACACGACCTCGAGCGCCTCCTCGTCGGTGAGCGGCCGGTCGCTGTTCTCGCGCGCCAGGCGCAGGGCCTCCTCGAGCCAGACCGCCTGCTCCTTCGTCTGCTTGACCGTGCGACGTACGGGCGCCGGCTCACCCTTCGCCTCGGCGACGAGCACCTCGAGCTGACGGCTCGTGCGCGTCTGCGCCCGCTCCAGCCAGTCGGCCTCGGTCTCCGCCGTCGCGATCCGCGCGACCGTGCGCGCCTTCGTCCAGGCGACCTCGCCCTCGCGGAAGGCGACGCGCAGCCGCGGCAGGCGCTCGAGCTCGCGCGCGATCAGCTCGCGGGCCTTGCGGTCCGACGAGACGAAGCCGCGCGCGACGGCGTACTGCCCGATCCGCGCATGACCGAGCGACCGGTGCACCTCGAGCCGTTCGGCGTGGGAGAGGAGATACGCCAGCTCGGCCGTGGCCCTCCGCTCGCGACGGGCCACGAGGTCGAGCTGGGCGTCGATCCGCCGCGCCTCGTCGAGTCGCGCCTCGAGGTCGGCCTTCGGGAGGGGCTGGGACGAGGCGGAGCCTCGGCGCGAGGTCGTCTTCACGGGGCCTCCTGTGAGCTGGTTGTGGTGGTTCGTGGGGAGGGGAGAGGCGGCTCCGGCAGATCGGCCCGGCGCGCCACGCCAACACCCAAGGATACCGCGCCTTGCGTCACATCGCGAGGTTCAAATGTGTCTATTATGTGGCTCGCCGGCCGCGCCGCTCGCCAGGTGGCTCGTCGACCGCGCCCGGGCGCGTCGACGCTGCGGCTGGGGTGGTGGGACAGCGCCCCTCGTGTTCACGGGCACCCGCCTGCCCCCGCCCTCGTCGACGACGAACCGCCGGCGCCGCCCTGCGCGCGACCCTGCTCACGGGAACCAGCCTGCCCCTGCCTTCGTCGACGAACCGCCGGCGCCGTCCTCTCGCGCGACCCTGCTCACGGGAACCAGCTGCCCCGCCCTCGTCGACGAAACCGTCGAGGGAGCGCGTCGCCTCCTTGCCCGCGCGCGGTGGGAGAGCCACCCTCGCCGAGCGGGTGGTGGTGGGTGACCGACGCGAGGCTCCGGGAGGTCGAGCGCCGCTGGCGCGAGTCGGGGAACGTCGACGACGAGGCGGCCTTCCTGCGCGAGCGCGTGCGGGTGGGCGCGCTCCCGGACGAGCGACTCCGCGTCGCGGCCGGCCTCGGTCATCCGGCCGCGCTGCGCGCGAGCCGCGTCGAGGCGCTGCGCCACGACGCGTCGCCCAGGACCCTGGCCGACCTCGTCGCCGCCGCCGGGACCCCGGCCTGCCAGCGGGCCGCGCTGATCGTCACCGAGGCGGCCCTGAAGCACGTCGTCCCCGCGCCGCCCGCCGCCCGCGACGCGCTCCGGCGGGCGCAGGCGCTCGCGGTCGGGGGCGGCGGAAGCCACCCTGCCCTCGAGGACGCTCAGGCGCTCCTCGGGGTGGTCTTCACCTCCACGGGCGGGAAGCGGGTCGAGGCCGCCGAGCGCCTGGCGCGCGCGACGTTGCAGCTCGCCGCCTTCGGCCGGCGCGTCGCGCGCGGCCGGCTCCAGGAGGCGCTCGACCAGGCGAACCGCGCTTTCGGGCGGGGCAAGCCGCTCCTGGCCCTCCGCGCGCGGTTCGCCCCGTGGCTGCTGCAGGACGTCGTCCCGGCGGAGCCCCCGCCGGCGCACCTCCTCATGGTGGAGGAGGCGCTCGCGTCCGGCCCTGGGACGCAGGTGGCGCCCGCCTTCGACCTCTTGCAGGTGGGCTTGCCGGGTCACCTCGAGCTCACGGTCGAGGTGCGGGCGCCCGGCGCGCCGCCCCGGCGGTGCTTCGCGCGCGCCGGCCCGCGCGACCCCTACCGAACGGCCCCCGAGACGAGGGAGCGCGTCCTGTGGCTCCTGCTGCCCCCGCCGCTCGTCCCCGTCGGCGCCGAGATATGGGAGGTCGGCCCCTGAGCGGCGCTACAGCCGCGCCAGCAGCTCCGCCTTCTTCCGCCGGAACTCGTCGTCGTCGAGGATCCCGTCGGCCCGCAGCTTGGCGAGCTTGCGGATCAGCTCGGGGATCTCCGCCGGCGGCGGGCCGCCGCCCACCGGCAGCGCCGGGCGTACGAGCGGCGCGGGCGGCGCGTCGAGGTCGTCGTCGTCGTCACGCCGCGGGCCGCGCGTCCCGAGCGACCAGGCGCCCTTCGCCGCGCCGCGCGCCAGGGCCCACGCGGCCTGCCCGCCGCCCACGACGGCGCTCTTCGCGGCCGTCTTGCCGAAGTCGACCAGCGCGTCGCCGACCTTCGCCGAGACGTCGTCGACCGAGTCGAGCGCGCGCGAGAGCACCCGCTCGATCTGCTTGGGCGCGCCGTCACCCTGGCCGGCGCGGGCGCGGGCCTCGAACTCCTCGTCGAGGAGCTTCGCCTGGACGAACATCTCGTCGATCTTGCGCGCCGTGTCGACGTGCTCCTCGAGCAGCCGGCGCACGTGCGGGGCGTACTCCTCGAGCACGCGCTGGTGGGCGGCGCACAGGGCCAGCCCCAGCTCCGACACGAGCAGGTTGCGCCGCGTGCGGATCTCGCGCGCCGTGAACGCCTCCGACAGCCAGTCGAGGTCCTGCGCCAGCGCCTGGATCAACCCCTCCGGCCGCACCGCCTCGCGCTCGAGCTGCGCCTCCTCGCGCGCGCGGTCGAGCGCGTCGAGCTTGCGCAGGATCCGGTCGAGGTCGATCAGCCCGGTGCCGCGGACCGACGGGATCTTCAGCGCCGGCTCGCCGACCGACAGGCCCAGCTCGTAGAGCCGCTTGTCGATCCGCCCGCGCCGCGTGCGCAGGGCGCTCGGGGTCATCGCCCGCAGCCGCTCGCGCGTCTTGCCCTCGGCCACGAGGTCGGGCGGGGCGAAGGCGCTCAGCCGCGCCGGCAGCAGCGGATCGGGCGCCGGCTCGGGCAGCCGGTTGCCGCCGTTGTCGCCCACGAGACCCTCCCCTGCGCGCCCCGGTGCCGGCGCGGCCCCATCCTAGCTCGCGTCGGCGAGCGGCGCCGGGGGCGGCGCGAACAGGAGCCTCGCGGCGGCCACCGCCACGAGGCCCGCCACGGCGACCACCCCGGCCGCCACCCAGTGCCGCGTGCCGAGGAGGACGGCCACGTCGAGCAGGTAGATCGCGCGCAGGAGGTTGCGCGTCGTGCGCTCGCCCCGCGCCTTCGAGCCCTGCTCGATCAGGGCGAAGCCCTGCGCCAGCGTCACGAGCGCCAGCGGCACCGCGGCCACGAGCGCCAGCGGGTGCAGCCGCACCGGGCCGGCGAGCGTCGCCAGCCCCACGAGCGCCGGCGGCAGCGTCGTCCCGAGGCACCCCGTGGCGACGGCGTCGGGCGGCGCGTCCTCCTCCTCGTAGAAGGAGAGCACCGTCAGGTAGACGACGTACATGCCGAGGAGCAGCGCGTAGAGGAGCGCCGGGCCGAGGCCGCGCGGGTCCGCGAGGCCGACCAGCACCACCGCGCCGAGGAGGCCGTTGACCGCCCGGCAGGCGCCCATGGCCAGCGCGCCGGGCAGGCGCTCCTGCTTGAGCAGGCCGTCGTAGGCGAGGATGCACGCGGCGAGGACCACCGCCGCGAGGGCCCCGCGCGGGGCGGCCCCGGGGCCGAGCGCCGCGCCGGCCAGCGTCGCCAGGAGGAGCAGCGCGAGGAGGAGGCCCGCGCCGAGCGCGGTCGCCGCCGCGGGCGAGACGCGCCCCGCCGGCAGCGGGCGGTCGGGGTAGAGCGCGCGGTCGCGCTCGAGGTCGAAGCGGTCGTTGAGGACCATGCCGCCCCAGTAGGCGCAGCACGAGGCGAGGGCCAGGAGCGCCAGGGCGCCGGCCTCCTCGGCGCCCCAGGGGAGGTCGGGGTCGCGCACGACGAGCGCGCCGGTGACGACGTTCGCGGCGGCGCTCAGGGCCAGCGGCGCGCGCGTGAGCACGAGCAGGTCGCGGAGCACGGTCCTCACCTCGCCCGCCGAGGGTACCCAATGGGGCCGACGGGCGCGCCCCCCGCGCCGCTGCTATACTCCCGCGACGTCATGCCCGGGTTCCTCATCGATTACCTGCAGGGTGAGCTCGCCGGGAAGGTCGACCACTTCGACCAGGACGTGGTCCGCGTCGGCCGCTGCGCCGACTTCGAGCTGATCTTCGACGAGATGGGCGTCAGCTGGGAGCACGCCGAGATCCGCCGCCGCGACGGCGACTTCTGGGTGATCGACCGCGGCAGCACCAACGGCACCTACGTCAACGACGAGCGGGCCCACAACGCGCGCCTGCGCGACGGCGACGTGCTCAAGTTCGGCAAGAAGGGCCCCGTCCTGCGCTTCCGCCTCTCGTCGGCCCCGGTCAGCGGGCGCTTCGCGGCCGTCGGCCCCGCCGCGCCCGCCGCCGCGCCGGAGCCGGCCGCCGCCGCGCCGCCGCGCGCCCCCAGCGCGGCGCACCCGGCGCTGCCGCCGCGGCCGAGCGGCCCGCACGCCGCGGTCGGCCCCGGCCCGCGGCCGCCCCGCCCCACGCAGCGCTTCTCCGAGGCGGCCGTCGCGGCGCACCGCGACGAGGCGCTGCTCGAGGCCCGCTCCGACCTCCCGCCGGCGGCCCCGCGGCCGAAGGGCTCCCCCTGGCCGCTGGCGATCTCGCTCTGCCTGGGCGTCCTCGCCTGCGCCGGGGCCGGCACGGCCGGCATCCTCTACCTGGAGATGCGCGAGCAGGACGCGTCGTTCGCCAGGGAGCGCGACAAGCGCGCCGAGGCGGAGGAGGAGCTGAAGACCGCGCGCGCCGGGTTCGAGGAGCAGCTGGTCGGGGCGCGGCGCGGCCGCGCCGAGGCGGAGACCGAGACCCTGCGCCTGCAGGGCGAGCTCGAGCGCGCCCGCCGGCGCGCCGAGGAGGAGGCGCAGCGCCTGGGCGAGCGCGTGAGCTCGCTCGAGCGCGACCTGAACCAGGCCCGGCAGCTGATCCAGCGGCTCAGCGCGCGCGAGGAGCGGCCCCGCCCCGAGCAGGCCGTCCCGCAGGGCGCGCCGGTGGCCGGCGACTGGAAGGCGATCGAGCGCCGCCTCTCGCAGTCGGTCGTGTTCATCGCCACGCAGCTCGCCGGCCGGCGCAGGGACGGCACGACCGTGCCGCTCAACTGCTTCGGGACGGGCTTCTTCGCCTCGTCGGCCGGGCACATCGTCACGAACAAGCACGTGATCGAGCCGTGGAAGTTCCGCGAGATGGCGGAGCGCATGGCGAGCGAGGGGATCGAGGTCATCGAGGGCTCCTACCAGATCCACGTGTGGGTGGCCGGCACGCGCTTCCTCCGCGGCGCGGGCAACGAGCGGCAGATGGACCTGTCGACCGGCTACTCGACGCAGACCGGCACCCTCGAGGTCGTCCGCACGGCCCCCGACAAGTGGGAGACCGTGCAGCTCGGCGGCGCGGGTGCGCGCTCGCTCCGCTACCACGACGACCAGGGCAACGAGGACCTCGCGATCCTGCGCGCGCGCGTCGCCGCGCCGGTGCCGGCGGTCACGTTCGGCAGCAGCGACGCCGTGGAGAAGCTCGACGAGGTCATGGTCCTCGGCTTCCCGGCCGGGCCCATGATCCTCGAGGCCGGCGTGGCCGAGACCTCGCCCGCGACCGGGCAGGTGCGCAAGGTCGAGCAGACGATCTTCGTCTCGGCCGCCATGATCGGCGGCAACTCCGGCGGCCCGCTGATCGACAAGCGCGGGCGCGTCGTCGGGATCAGCACGCGCGTCGCCGGCGGCACCGAGACGCTCGGTTCGTGCCTGCGGGTCGAGCACGCCGTGACGCTGCTCCAGGGCGGGGCCTGGTAGCGCCCAGCGCCAGCGTGGCGGCGAGGACGCGTCGCCGCAAGCCCCTGTCCGACAATGGACCTGTTCGTCCGCGAGACTCCGGATCCCGGATTTGGTAAACCCTCCGCCTCGACCTCGTTGCGGCCGCCGCAACTTGTGTCGGCTCACGGGTTGCGACCGACGCGCCCGCCGGAGGGCCCATGCGCCAGCGCCTCGCGATCACCTTCGCCCCGACCCTCGCCCCGACGCTCGCCCCGATCCTCGCGGTGACCCTCGCGATGACCGCCTGCGGTGGCGGGAGCTCGTCGGGCGGCGGCGGCGCCAGCGTCGCCGCGCCGGTGACCTCGTCGGCCGGCGCGCCCGCGAGCGTCACGCCGCCGGCGCCGCCGCCGGCGCGCGTGGCGATCACGCCGCGCGGCCTGTCGATCGACGGGCAGACGGCGCTCCTCTACGGCGGCGAGGTGCAGTACTACCGGATCCGCGACGCGCAGGGCGACGTCGCGCGGACGCACCGCATGTGGGAGGAGACGCTCGACCTCCTCGCGTCGGCCGACATGAACCTCGTCACGACCTACGTGCCGTGGGACGTGCACGAGCCGCAGGAGGGGCGCTTCGACTTCTCGGGCGTGAACGACCTCGAGGCGTTCCTGGCCATGTGCCACCGGCGCGGCATGAAGGTGATCTTCAAGCCCGGGCCGTTCATCAACTCCGAGTGGCCGTACGGCCTGGGCTCGTTCGGCGCCGTGCCCGAGTGGTTCAAGCAGAAGCACCCGGGCGCCCTGGCCCGGAAGCCCGACGGGGGCTACTTCTCGACCGACCTGCTCGGCGGCGCCCAGGGCCGGCAGCCCAGCCTGTTCGCGCCCGAGCTCCTGCAGGCGAGCGAGCGCTTCTTCGCGCGGCTGGCGCCGATCGTCCAGCGCTTCGTGCACCAGGAGCCGTGCATCTTCTCGGTCCAGCTGGACAACGAGACGAACTTCTACTTCGCCGACCGCTACGCGTCGGACTACTCGACGCACGGCCTGGCCCAGTACCGCCGCTGGCTGCGCGCCCGCTACGGCACGATCGCCGCGCTGAACGCCGCCTACGGGACGAGCCACGCCGACTTCGACCAGGTCGACCCGCCCCGCCGGGCGCCCGACCGGAGCGACCCGCCCGCGCAGAACGTCCGCCACCAGGACTGGTTCGACGCCGGGCAGGCGGGGATCGTCGAGTACCACCTGGCGCTGCGCGCGATCTGGGAGCGGCTGGGGGTGCGCGAGCCGGACGTGCTCTTCTGCACCAACGACTCGCCCCACACCATGTACCACCTCGGGCGCAACATCGCCCTGTGGCACGGGGGGGCCAAGAACGCGGCCGGGCTGGCCATGCTCGACGCCTACCCGAAGCAGCTCCCGACGTCGGGCGACCGACCGCTCGACATGCCGTTCCTCACGGCGTTCTTCTCCGACCGCTTCGCCACGAGCAACGACGCCTACGCCTTCGCCGGCGGGCCGCCGGTCGTCGCCGGCAAGTGCTACTCGGCGGAGCTCGAGGGCGGGCTGTTCTCGATCCCGCTCCTGAACACGCCCTTGCCCGTGCCCGCCTCGTCGACCGACCACATCCTGCTCCAGCACATCGGCCGCGGCAGCGTGCTCGCGGCGGTCTACGTCCTGCGCGCCGGGCTGAACCGCGACAACACGCCCTACTTCGGCAACGCGGCCCTCGACGTCGACGGCCGGCCGCAGGCGCGCTGGCAGGTCCTGCGCCGCTGGGGGCGCGCGATCCGCGCCCACGGCGACGCCATCCTCGACAGCCAGCCCGCCGCGCGCGACGTGGCCGTCGTCGTCGACTCTCGCTTCGACGCGCCGGCCGCCGGCGTCGCCGGGCCCCCGGGCCGGGCGCAGGTCGACGAGGCGGCGGCGGTGTTCGGCCTCCTCCTCGACTCGGGCCACGACCCCGTCGCCGTCGACCTGCGCGACGTGGCCCCGGGCGACCTCGACCGCTTCGCGTTCGTCGTCTTCCCGAACCCCGACGTCGTCCACGGGGACGCCGCGCGCGCGCTCGACGACTACGTGCGCCGCGGCGGCACCCTCGTGAACCTCATGCACCTCGGCCGCCACGACGAGGCGTGGCGGCGCGGCACGACGACCGAGGGCCTGCTCGCGGGCGGGCTGTTCTCCGACGGCGCGCCGGTCGGCCTGTGGGAGAACACCTGGCTGGCCGAGGCGAACATCAACGTCCGCGTCCCGGGCGGCCCGGCGGGGCCCATGGCGGTCGGCCCGTTCATCGGTCAGTACCGGCTCGGCCCCGGCGCCGCGCCGATCGCGTGGGACCGCACCTTCCCGCTCGGGCAGGACGGCCACGTGACCGCCTGGACGGCGCCGCGCGGAGCGGGCGAGGTCGTGGCGATCGCGACCAACCCGGCGGCGCGCTACACGAGCGCCGCCTACTACGACACGAGCACGGCGGAGATGCTCGTCGCGCGGGGCCTCGTGCGCTGGGTCGCGGCCCGGGCGGGGGCCCAGGGCCCGGTCGTCTCGGTCGCCGGCGTCGCCGGCACGGCGTGGGCGCGGGTCGTGCCCGGCAAGGGCGCGATCGTGTTCGTCCAGGGCCGCCTGCCGCGGTCGGCGACGATCACCGTCGACGTGCACGACCTCGCCGCGCTGGGCCTCGCGCCGGCGGGCACCTACCGCGTCGAGGAGGCGCTCACCGGGGCCACGCTGGCGACCGGCGTGAGCGGCGCCGACCTCGCGCGCGGGCTGGCGGTGCCGCTCGAGGCGTACGGCACGGCGGTCCTCGTGATCGAGTAGCCCAGGGCTCACCGCGGAGGCACGGAGGACACGGAGGAAGAGTCATGCCCTCCTGGATCTTCTTCTCCGTGCCCTCCGTGTCCTCCGTGGTTGATCTTTGCGCGCGAACAGGTTGCGCCAGGTGCCCTTGACCCCCCTCGCCCGGCGAACCACCCTGGCTCGAGGGCACGCCGTCCCGGCGCGGCGAGGGGGTCTCATGCGGTCAGGGTGGCTCGGCCTCGGCATCGTCGGCGCGCTGGTCGCCGGCTGCGGCACGAACGGGGGCTGGACGTCGTCGTACCACGACCGGGGGCCGGTCTACGACGACTGGTCGTGGCGCCAGCACCGCCACCAGGCCGCCGCCCGCCGCGACGCGCCCCCCGACCACCGGCTGAGCGACGAGGAGGTCGAGCGCGCGCTGGCGGCGGCGCCGGAGGCCGGCCCGGCCGTGATCGAGCCGGAGGCGGCGGACGCGCCCGTGGCGGCCGCGGCCGCCGAGGTCGCCGCCGCCTTCCGCCGCGGCGACCGCGAGCGGGCGCGCGCGCTCGTCGCCGCGCACCCGCGGCTGATCGACTGGAGCGACCCCGGCGTGGTCGTCAGCTGCCGCTTCGTCGGCGGCGACCTGGGGATCGAGCTCACGTGCGTGCGCACCGACACGGCCCTGGGCTCGCCGCGCGAGGCGCTGGCCGTCGTGTTCGAGCCCGGGACCTACGGCGTCCCGGTCGGCGACCTCGCCGGCGGCGGCGAGCGGTGGACGTCGCCCGAGACCGAGCGGCGGTTCGGCCACTGGCCCGCGCCGCAGGACCTGGCCCTCCTGCGCGCGCCGGTGGTCGTGATCCCGCGCGGGGAGGCGCTGGGCGTCACCTACGTGCCGGTCGCCTGCGCCAGCTTCCATCGCGGCGCGCCCGAGCCCGGCACCCCCTACGCGCTCGACCGCTTCCCGGCCGGCTCGCCGATCGACCGGCTCATGGTCGTGCTCTGCCAGGGCGACGGGGTCCCCGACGAGGCCGAGGCGCAGCTCGCGACCTGGCTCTCGCGCGACGACGTCAGCTGGGCCGACTTCGTCGCGCAGGGGGGCGACCGTGGCCGCCTGGTGACGTTCGGGCGGGCCCGCTCGGTCCGCGGCTGGCACGCGGAGGGGGCGGCCCGCCTGCTCCTGCGGGCCGGGGTAGACCCCCGTCCGCTGCGCTTCTTCGGCCCTGCGGGCGGCCGCGACGCGGTCCCGTCGACCGAGCCGACCGAGCTGGAGGCGCCGGCGCCCGCGCCTGCCCCGGCTCCTCCTGCGCCCACGCCGGCCGCGCCGGCCGAACCTGCCCAGCCTGCGAGCCAGCTGAGCTGACCAGGGCCCAGGGGGCCGTCTCCCGGTCGCCTCGGTGGGAGCAGGGGATAGGTCGCCGCGTGGTCAGTCGGGACCCTTTGCTTCGCGGTCGGCACAAGGTACGCACATGATTGTGTGATGTCGCTGGAATCTGGTAACTTCTCCTTCGGTCGACTACGGTTCGGGGCCTGGAGGAGCGTCGATGGTCAAGAAGAAGGTCGGACGGCGGGCGGCTGCGTCGGACGCGAGCGCGGACGACGCCGCGGCGAAGCGCCGCCGCGGCGGGCGCAAGCCGGGGGAGTGGAAGCTCATCACCCCCGAGCAGCTCAAGGACTACCGCTCGGAGCACAAGATCTCGCGCGCGCGCCTGGCGCAGATGCTCGGGGTGAGCTCCACGTCGGTGCAGAACTGGGAGACAGGCACCGTCGCGTCGATGCGCATCCAGCAGCGGCTGTCGGAGCTCATCGCCGCCGGCCCGACGGCGATCCTGCCGCCGCGGAAGCCGGCGTCGCTCTGGGACATGGCGGCCAAGCAGCAGACCGACCCGGCGATCACCACGACCGGGACGATCGTCGCCGGCTACCTGCAGACGCGGGAGGGCAAGCTGTCGACCGAGGACCTGATCGGCCTGATCCGCAGCGTCCGGCAGGCGCTCAGCTAGTCGATCGTCCTCCCCGCCGAACACGCTCCCCCGGGCCCGCGCGTCGGGCCCGGGTCAGGCGGTATCATGCCGCGCGATGCAGCAGGTGGCGCTCGTCCGCGGCGGCGGCGACCTCGGGACCGGGATCGCGCACGCCCTGCACCTGAGCGGTCGGCGCGTGGTCGTCGTCGACCGGCCGCTCCCGTCCGCCCTGCGGCTGACGGTGGCCTTCGCGGCGGCGGCGGTGGCGCCCGACGGCCGCTGGACCGTCCAGGGGGTCGAGGCGCTGCGCTGCGCGCGCCCTGACGACGTGGCGGCGGCGTGGGCCGCGGGCCGGGTGGCCCTGTGGACGGGCCCCGAGGCCGACCTCGGCCTCCGCCCCGACCTGCTCGTGGACGCCCGCATGCGCGCGCTGACCGAGCCCTCGACGCGGCGCGACGAGGCGCCCCTGGTGATCGGCGTCGGCCCGGGCTTCAGGGCGGGCGTCGACGCGCACGCGGTGATCGAGTCGAACCGGGGGCCGCGGCTGGGCCGCGTGATCACCGAGGGGGTCGCCGAGCCCCACACCGGCGTGCCGGGCGCGGTCGCCGGCTACCGCCGCGAGCGGCTGATCCTGTCGCCCTGCGCGGGGACGTTCGAGCGCTGCCGCGACCTGGGCGACGCGGTCGAGGCGGGCGACGTCGTCGGCCACGTCCTCGACGACGCTGATGGCCGCCCCGTCCGGGTGGGGCTGTCCGGTATGATCCGGGGCCTGAAGCTCACCGGCGTGCGGGTGGGCGCCGGGCACAAGGTGGGCGACGTGGACCCGCGGCGGGACCGCGCGCTCCTCCTGGAGATGACCGACAAGGCGCGCGCCGTCGGCCGGGGGGTCCTCGAGGCGGCGGCGCTGCTCGCGCACGACCAGAGGAGGGCGCGGTGTACCTAGCGCTCGAACGCTACAGCCGACCGGCGTCGATCGAGGAGTGCCTGGCGCTCCTGGCCGAGGCCCACGACGAGCCGACGGCGCTGCTCGCCGGCGGGACCGAGCTGAACGTGCGCGGCCACGAGGACCTCGTGCACGTGATCGACCTGCAGGCCTTGCCCCTGCGCGACGTGCGGGTCGAGGGCGACGTCCTGCGCGTGGGCGCGCTCGTGACCCTCGCCCGGCTGCGCCGCGAGGCGGCGTTCGCGGCCCCGCTGCTCGAGGGGCTGCGCGAGGCGGCCGCCGGGTTCGCGGTCGTGGCCCTGCAGAACCGGAGCACGCTCGGCGGCCGCGTGTGCACCGACCGCGGCGACCAGGACCTCCCGCCCGTCCTCGCGGCGCTGGGCGCGAAGCTGCGCCTGCTCCGGCCGGGGCGGGCCGGCGCGGTCGACGAGCAGGTGATCGACTACCCGCTCGGCGCCGCCGCGCGCCGGGCGCTGCGCGGCGCGCTCGTGGCCGAGGTCCTCGTCCCGCTCGGCGAGGGCCGGAGCGCCTACCGGCGCTTCTCCCGCACGGCCGTCGACGCGCCCCTGTGCAACGCGGCCGTCGTGCGGCGGCCGTCGGGCGTGCGGATCGCGGTGAACCTGCAGGGGCCCCGCGCGGCGCACCTCAAGCGCCTCGGCGACACCGAGTCGCTGATCGCGTCGTGGCACGCGCCGGGCGCCGCCTTCCCGCAGGGCTGGCGCGAGGCCGTGCGCCTCTCGCTCATGACGGAGCTCGAGCCCTGGGGCGACGCGTGGGCGTCGGGCGAGTACCGGCAGGACGTGACGGCGACGCTCGTCGTCCGCGCGCTCGCGCGGGCGCTGGGCGAGGAGGAGGTCCTTTGAAGGTCCGCCTGACGCTCAACGGCGAGCCGGCGACGCTCACCTGCGCGGCGTGGGAGTTCCTGACCGAGGCGCTCAGGCGCCATGGGCTGATCGGCACCAAGCGCGGCTGCGAGACGGGCGACTGCGGCGCCTGCTCGGTGCTCCTCGACGGCGAGGAGGTGGCGAGCTGCATCCTGCTCGCCGCCCAGGCCGACGGGCACGCCGTCACGACCGTCGAGGGGCTCGGCGGCTTCGAGCGGCCGCACCCGATCCAGGAGGCGTTCGTCGACGCGACGGCCGTCCAGTGCGGCTACTGCACGCCGGGCATGGTGATCGCCACGCAGGCGCTCCTGGCGCAGAACCCGGCGCCGACCGAGCGCGACGCGCGCGAGTGCCTCGCCGGGCACCTGTGCCGGTGCACGGGCTACGTGAAGCCGATCCAGGCGGTCCTGCAGGCGGCCGAGCGCTGCCGGGCCGGCGACGTGGCGAAGACGGGAGGTCGGTCATGAGCGCGCAGCAGGGCAACGGCGCGGACGCGGCCTGGGACACCGGCGCCGGCTCCATGGGCGAGTACGACCGCTTCAAGGTCGTGAACAAGAACGAGCGCCGCGTCGACGCGCTCAAGCTGGCGCTCGGCAAGGGCACCTACACGGACGACATCACGCTCCCGGGCATGCTCCACGTGAAGATGCTCTGGAGCCCGCACGCCCACGCGCGGATCAAGGCGATCGACACGTCCGAGGCCGAGCGCGTGCCCGGGGTGGTGGCGATCTTCCACTGCTTCAACGTGAAGCCGATCCGCTACACGACGGCCGGCCAGGGCCACCCGGAGCCCTCGCCCTACGACGCCATGATCTTCGACCCGAAGGTGCGCTTCGTCGGCGACCGCGTGGCCTGCGTCGCGGCCGAGGACGAGCGCGCGGCGGCGGTCGCCGTGAAGAAGCTCAAGGTCGACTACGAGGTCCTGCCGGCCGTCTTCGACACGCGCGAGGCGATCGCGCCCGGGGCGCCGGTGATCCACGACGAGCCCGACTGCACGGGGATCGCGGGCTTCGACCCGACGCGGAACATCGCCGCCGCCATGGAGGTGGGCCACGGCGACACCGACGCCGCCTTCGCGAAGGCCGACCTCGTCCTCGAGCACTGGTACTCGGTCCCCTACCAGCAGCACTGCGCCCTCGAGCCGCACGTGGCGATCGCCTGGCTCGACGAGGACGACCGCCTGGTGCTCCGCTGCGCGACGCAGGTGCCGTTCCACAGCCGGCGGATCCTGGCCCGGATCCTGGAGATCCCCGTGCAGCGCATCCGCGTGATCAAGCCGCGGATCGGCGGCGGCTTCGGCGGCAAGCAGGAGGTGCTCCTCGACGACATCCCGGCGCTCGTGGCCCTGCGCACGCGCCGGCCGGCGCGCTTCTGCTACACGCGCCAGGAGGAGTTCCACTCGGCGCGGACGCGCCACCCGCAGCGCCTCAGGTGGAAGACGGGCGTGAAGAAGGACGGCACGCTCGTGGCGCAGGAGCTCGAGGTGCTCGCCAACACGGGCGCCTACGGGGCGCACGCGCTCACGGTGCAGGGCTGCACGGCGGGCAAGACGCTGCCGCTCTACCGGGCCGACGCCTACAAGTTCATCATGACCACCGCCTACACGAACCTCCCCGTGGGCGGCGCGTTCCGCGGCTACGGCGGCCCCCAGGGCTTCTTCGCCATGGAGGCCCACATGGACGAGGTGGCGGACCTCCTGGGGCTCGACCCGGCGGAGTTCAGGAGCAAGAACATCCTCCGGCCGGGCGACGAGAACCCGCTGGCCAAGGCGCTGGGCGAGGGCAAGGAGGGGCCGCCGCAGAAGATCAGGAGCTGCGGGGTGCAGGAGTGCATCGAGCGCGGCGCCAGGGCGATCGGCTGGGAGCGGCGGCTGAGCTTCAAGAACGACGGGCCGATCAAGCGCGGGATGGGCATGACCTGCCTCATGCACGGCTCGGGGATCCCGGGCGTCGACATGGCGGCGGCGTTCCTGAAGCTCAACGACGACGGCTCGTTCAACCTGCTCGTCGGCGCGACGGACATCGGCACGGGCTCCGACACGATCCTGGCGCAGATCGCGGCCGAGCAGCTCTCGGTGCCGCTGTCGAAGATCCAGATCTACTCGTCCGACACCGACTTCACGCCCTTCGACAAGGGCGCCTACGCCTCGAGCACGACCTACATCTCGGGCACGGCCGTGAAGAAGGCGGCGGCCGGCGTGTGCGAGCAGCTCAAGCGCGCCGCGGCCGAGATGTGGCGCCACGCGGGCGACCCGACCGGCTGCGAGCTCGACCAGCTCTCCTGCGAGGACCAGCACGTCGTGCGGCCCGACGGCGAGCGGCTCTCCTACTCGGAGATCTGCCTGTCGACCTTCTACGAGCACGACCAGCACCAGATCATGCACTACGGCTCGCACATGAGCTTCGAGTGCCCGCCCCCCTTCTCGGCCCACTTCGCCGAGGTCGAGGTCGACACGGAGACCGGCGGCGTCAAGCTCCTGCGCTACGTGGCGGCGGTCGACTGCGGCGTGGCGATCCACCCCGAGAGCTGCGAGGGTCAGACCGAGGGCGGCGCCACGACGATGATGGGCTACGCGCTGACCGAGGACTACATCTTCGACGGCAACGGCCGGCTGCTCAACGACACCTTCCGCGACTACAAGCAGTTCACGGCGCTCGACGTGCCCGACTTCCAGACGATCCTCGTGCGCACCTACGAGCCGTCCGGCCCCTTCGGCGCCAAGTCCGTCTCCGAGATCCCGACCGACGGCCCCGGCCCCACGATCGCCAACGCGATCGCCCACGCGCTCGGGGTCCGCTTCCGCAAGCTCCCGATCACGCCCGAGGAGCTCCGCAAGGCGTGGCTGGAGAAGGCGGCGCGGACCAGCCGGCAGCCGGCGGAGGCCCGGGTGTGACGGACCCTCAGCGAGGCGCGCGGCGCACCCGCTCGACGCCGATCCGCTGGTCGCTCTGCGCGCACCACCGCCCCTCGAGGGCGTCGCCGCCGGCGAGGTCGTAGACGATCACGCCGAAGCTCTCCTTCCCGAAGCCCACGGCGAGCGTGTCGGCGTCGAGGGCGATCCCCACGCCGGCGAACTGACCGTCGCCGACGGTCCAGGCGAGGTGCACCACGTCGCCGCGTCGCTCGACGATGACGCGTCCGGCGTAGCGCCCGCCGGCCAGGTTCGTGCCCGACACGTCGCGGGCCCCCTCGAGCGCGGCGCCCGGCCAGGCCTCGGTCCCCGAGCGGCCGCCAGGCGCGTCGGGCGTCGTCCACTCTCCGGCCCAGCCGTCGCCTTGGCGCCGGACGATCAGGACCCCGGCCGCGCCGCGCCCCCAGCCGACGACGAGGCGCCCGCCGCGCGCGATCCCGACCCCCTCGTAGGTCGAGCGCCCGGTGTCCCAGCGCAGGTCGTAGCGCCCCTCCCCGGCGGCGGCCGTGACGGTCAGCGTCCCGCCGCCCTCGATCGCCCACTCCCCGCAGGGGTCGGCCGCGCGGCGGCGGATGCGCTCGACCCCGACCCGCTGGTTGCTCTCGGCGCACCAGCGCCCCTCGACCGCGTCGCCGCCGGCGAGGTCGTAGACCATGACGCCGAAGTTGCCCACCCCGAAGCCGACCGCCAGCGTGTCGGCGTCGAGCGGGATCCCCACGCCCGCGTACTCGCGCTCGCCGACCTTCCACGCGAGGTGCACGACGTCGCCGCGCCGGGCCGCCGTCATGCGCCCGCGGTAGGCGTCGCCCCGCAGGTTCGTGCCCGTGACCTCGCGCTCGCCCTCGAGCGCCGCGCCGGGCCACACCTCGGTCGCCCCGCGCTCGTCGGGGGCGTTCAGCGTGGTCCACTCGCCGGTCCAGCGGGCCCCCTCGCGCTTCATGAGGGCGACCCCGACGTCCGCGGCGCCCCCCCAGCCGACGACGAGGCGCCCCGCGCGGAGGAGGCCGACGCCGGCGTAGGTGGCGTTGCCGGTGTCCCACTGCAGGCGGTGGCGCCCGGGGGTCCGGGACGAGGGCGTGACCTCGAGCGTCCCGCCGGTCTCCACCGTCCACACGCCCCGGGGGTCCTGGGCGCGGGCGGCCCCGGCGAGCGCCAGGCCGAGGGCCAGGGCGGTCAAGGCGGGGCGGGGGCAGACGGACGACGACATGGGTGACCTCGCTCACTTCGCGACGTTCTCGGGCAGGATCCGCTGCCCCTCGAGGCGGCGGACTCTACGACACGGCCCGCGCCGCCGCCCCCCCGTGTCGGGGGGGCGCTGGCGGCGCTGCCGGCGGCCGCGATACCATCCGTCGGTGTCCGACGCGGCGCAGGTCCGGTTCCAGGGGGCGGCGCCCACGCGCTGCCCGTTCTGCCACGACGCGGTCGACCGCGCGGCCGGCGGCTGGGTCGCCTGCGAGGGCTGCCTCGCGCGGCACCACGCGGGCTGCTGGGCCGAGCACGGCGCCTGCGGGGCGTGCGGGGAGGCGGCGTTCGTCGGCCCGCCGGGCGCGGGCGAGGAGGCCACGCCCTCGCGCCCGCGCGCGTCCGCCAGGCTCCGCGGCGTCCAGGAGGGGGTCTCCGTCTACGACATGGCGCTGCAGGGAGAGCAGGCCACCTGGCTCACGGCCGACCCCGGGCTCGGGGTGCTCGCAGAGCGCGGCGGCGACGAGGTCCGGTTCGCCCTCCGCGTGCACAACGCCACGGAGCGCCCGCGCCGCGTGCGCCTCCACGAGCCGCCGGACTGGCTCGAGGCCCCGAAGCCGCCCGAGCTCGAGGTCGCGCCGGGCGAGACGGCGGTGCTGCCGCTCGCGTGTCGGCTGTCGGTCACCCCGAAGCTCCACGACTGCTCCCTGCCGCCCGACGTCCTCGGCAACGGGCAGCCCTACGGCGGGGTGCTGCGCGTCGCGTGCGACGAGGCCGTGCGCGAGGTGAAGGTGGAGGTCGTCCGACCGTTCAGCGATCGAACGCTGCGCGCCTGGTCGGTCGTGTTCGCCGTGCTGTGCCTCGCGCCGATCCTCCTCTTCGTCGTCCGCCGGCGCGCCCGCCCGCCGGCGCGCGTCCCGGGCGAGAGCGACGCCGCCTGGCTGCTGCGCGCGCGCGCGGCCGCCGAGGCGGCGCACCAGGAGCGCTTCGTCCGCGATGCGACGCTCGGCTGGGCGGCGCTGGTCGCCCTCGCCCTGCTCGCGGTGGCGCTCGCGTGACGGTGCGCCCCCGCCTGCGCGTCCGGCCGGTGACGCTGCCGCGCCAGGAGGGTCGAACGCACCCGGGAGGCTGCGTGTTGCGCGCCGGCACCCGGGCCTCGCTCGAGCTGCGCCTGACGCCCGCGGTCGTGCGGGTCGCGGCGAGGGCCTCGGCCGCGACGTGCGCCTACTGCCACGACCCGCTCGACCCGGCGCGGCACGACTGCGGCTGCGGCGCCGCGTACCACCGCGACTGCTGGGCCGAGCTGGGCGCGTGCGCCACGCTCGGCTGCGCCGGCCGCGCCGACGTGGACGATCGCCGCCGCGGCGGCCGCTGCCCGGGGTGCCACGGCAAGGTGACGAGCGCCTTCGCCTGGGAGCGGCTGGCCTGCGCCGGGTGCGGCGCCGTCTACCACCTCGGCTGCCGCGGGAACCGGGCGCGCTGCGCCACCCGCGGCTGCGGGAGCGGCGACCACGACGGCTGGGGCGTCCCGCGGCCGGCGCCGCGCCGGCCGCGGCTCACGGCCGACCAGCGCGAGCTCGTCGCGCGCTCGCTCGCGTCGCTCGGCGTGTCCGGCGCGGTGACGTCGACGCTCCTCGCCCTCACCGGCAACCCGGTCGTCTCGCTGAGCCTCGGCGTCGCCGCGGCGCTCTGCTGGGTGATCGGCTTCGCGCCCCTGCCGCGGCCGAGGCAGGCGCGCCGGGCCGGGCTCGGACGGCCCGGGCGAGGCGGGTGACCGCCGGCCGACGCTGCGATCAGCCTGGCTGAACGGTCCGATTCGCGGGAGTGACCGGAGCGGGCGCCTCGGCTCTGGCACGCTGGCGCCATGCGCCCGCACCTCCTGGCAGCCCTCCTCCTCCTCCTCGGCAGCCCGGGCTGCGTGACCATCCTCCTCAGCATGGAGATCGAGTCTGCCGCCCGCGGCAGGTCCGAGCCGTCGCGCGAGGTGACCCCCGCGCTCGTGGTCGAGGAGGTCGGTGAACCACCGCACTTCTACTGCATCGACGCCACCTACCCCGCCGGCCTCCGGGTGCGCTACGACGTGCGTCCCGATCTGGCCGGCTGGCGCCTCCAGACCCCGGGCACGACGACGTCGGTGCGCGCCCACGATCCGGACCACGCGTCCGGCATCCGGCTCGTGCCGAAGCAGGACTTCGACTTCACCCAGGGGGTGCTCGACGTCAGGGGACGCGCCGGTCACGTCACCCTGGAGCTGCCGGACCACGACGAGGACCGTCGCCGCCCGGCGCCGTCGTCGCAGCAGGGCAGGCAGGTCCTGCTGGCCCTGCTCTACCCCCTCGCGATCGCGCTCGACGCGGTGACCTGGCCGCTGCAGCTCGTCTTGCTGGCCCTCGTCAACCCCACCAGCCTGCCCTGACGACGCGGGAGGTCGCGAGGTCTCCGCCCACGCCGGTCGAGCGCCGGCCAGGCTAGGATCGGAGCGGCCGACAGGCCGAAAGGAGCCCGACCTTGAGCTGGTTCGCCCGCGCCCGCCTGCTCCTGCCCCTCTCCGACCGCCTGGGCCGCACGACCCGGATCGAGGACGGCTACGCCGTCTGGGAGGGCGACGCCCTGCTCGAGGTCGGGGCCTACAGCGACGAGGTCGGCCGGCGCCTCCTCGCCGAGCGGCCGGTCCTGTCGGTCCTGGGCGGGGTCGCCGCGGCGAGGTCGACCGACGACCTGGTCCAGCACGACGGCGTGCTCCTGCCCGGCTTCGTCAAGGCGCACGGCCACGACCACGAGTCGCCGATCATCGGCATGGTCAAGGACGTGCCGCTCACCGCCTGGCTCGACGGCGCCGTGAACGTGTTCACGAAGTTCCTCGACGAGGAGGAGGCCGCGCTCACCGCGCACCTGGGCGCGTCGCCGCACCTGGTCACCTACCTCAAGGCGAAGGTCGACGACCTCTACTACGGGATCACCACGGCGCTCACGCACCACTGCAACTACAGCAAGTACCACGTCGACGAGCTGGCCGAGGCCAACGCGCGCGCCGGCACGCGCATGATCATCGCGGTCGGCGGGCAGGACCGGCACTACTTCGAGGGGCTGCTCGACATCCCCCACACCAAGGCCGTCGACCGGCTCGACCGCGCCGCCGCCCGCCACGCGGGCGACGCGCGCCTGCAGGTGATCCCGGGCCCCGACCAGCTGTTCAGCAACGGGCCGGAGATGCTCAAGGCGCTCAAGGCCTGGTCGCGCGAGCGGGGGACGCTCTTCCACACGCACAGCTCCGAGGAGCACGGCACGACGGAGTGGTTCAAGCGCGAGTACGGGACGACCGAGGTGCGCTACGCCCTCGACCTGGGGATCCTCGACGACAAGACGCTCCTCGCCCACCAGGTGCAGACGACGCCAGATGACCTGAAGATCCTCCGCGACACGGGGACGCGGATCGTCCACAACCCGCTCGCCAACACGATCCTCGGCTCGGGCATGCCGCCGATCATGGAGATGCTCGAGCAGGGGATCCCGGTGGCGATCTCGACCGACGGCTCGGGCAGCGCCGACAGCCAGAACATCCTCGCCGCCGCCCGGCTGGCCTCGCAGTACCAGAAGGCCCTGCACAAGCGGGCCGAGAACCTGCCCGCGCAGCAGGTGCTCGAGATGATCACCGTCGACGCGGCGAACATCCTCGGCGTGAACGCGGGCTCCCTCGAGCCGGGCAAGGCCGCCGACCTGGTGCTGATCGACCTGCGGCGCCCGAATTTGATCCCGACGAAGGTGACGAACGTCGTCGAGAACCTGATCTGGGCCAGCGACGGCAGCGAGGCGCGCTGGGTCGTCGCGGGCGGGCGCGTGGTCAAGGACGACTTCCGGCTCGTGTCGCTCGACGCCGACGAGATCGGCCGGCAGGTCCAGTGGCTCTCGGAGCGGCTCGACGAGTACAAGGCGCGCACCGGCGCGCTCAAGGGGACCGGGGCGAACCGGTGACCGACCTGCCGGCGTTCGACGGGCCGGCCGAGCCCGCGGCGCGGCGACGCGACGACGAGGACGAGCGCCCGCGCCGCCGCGTCCGCTGGGGCCGGCTCCTCCTGGTCTTCGGTCCGCTGGTCCTGGGCGGGCTCTACCTGGCCCGCGCCCCGCTCCTCGTGCGGATCCCGCCGCTCCTCGAGGCCCGGGACGAGCCGCGCGAGGCCGACGCGGTGGTCGTCCTCGGCGGCGACCACCGCGGCGGGCGAGTCGCCCACGCCGTCGCGCTCTGGGAGCGCGGCCTGGTCCCGCGCGGGCCGTTCGTCACGGCCGGCGGGCAGCTCTACGACGAGCTCACCTGGGGCAAGGTCATGAAGGCGCACGCCGTGCGCCTCGGCGTGCCGCCGGAGCGGGTCGTCGCCCAGACCGGGTCGACGACCACCGACGAGGACGCCCGCCTGACCCTGCCGCTGCTGGTCGAGCGCGGCTGCAAGACGGTGCTCCTCGTCACCGACGCCTGGCACTCGGGGCGCGCCGCCGCGGCGTTCCGCCGCGCGGCGGCGCCGCACGGCGTCGAGGTGCTCTCCTGCCCCGCGCCGGCGCCGGCGGTCGAGCGCTGGTGGGAGGAGCCGGAGGCGGCGCGCTACGTCGTGAGCGAGCTCCTGAAGCGCGTCTACTGACCCGAGGGGCGACCGCGGGGCCGACCGGGCTCGGACGGCTCCGGCGGCCGCTCCACCCCCCCGGAAGGGCTGGGGCTCGGCGTCGCCCTCCGCGCGGAGGGCGGAGCTCCGTAGACTCTCCGGGTGCAGCGCGTCGGTCCCTATCTCGTCGAGCGCGAGCTCGCCCGCGGCGGGCAGGGCGTCGTCCTCCTGGCGCGCGACGGGCGCACGGGGCGGGAGGTCGCGCTCAAGCTGCTCCTCGAGCCGCACGACCCGGCGGCGGTCGCGCGCTTCCAGCGCGAGGCGCGCGCCCTGCAGGCGCTCCCTCCGCACCCGGCGCTCGTGCGCGCGCTGGACCACGGCGTCGACCGCGGCCGCCCGTACCTGGTCATGGAGCGGGTCGACGGCGAGGACCTGGGCACCTGGCTCTCGCGCCGCGGCGTCCCGGCGCCAGGCTGGGCGGCGTGGGCCCTGGCCCCGGTCGCCCGGGCGCTGGCCCTGTGCCACGCGCACGGCGTCGTCCACCGCGACGTCAAGCCGCAGAACGTCCTGATCGAGCGCGGGACCGAGCGCCCCGTGCTCGTCGACTTCGGCCTCGTCGGCCGCGATCCGGCGCGGACCTCGATCGACGGGGGCGCGACGCGCCTGACGCTCACGGGCGAGGTCATGGGCACGCCCTCGTTCATGCCGCCCGAGCAGGCGGACCCCGGCGGTTCCTTCGGGCCGGTCGGCCCGCCGGCCGACGTCCACGCCCTCGGCGCGACCCTGTTCACGCTCCTCACCGGCCGGCCGCCGTTCGTCGGGACGACGGCGCTCGCCGTGCTGGCGCAGGTGCTCGAGCAGCCGCCGCCGCGGGTGAGCGCGCTGACGCCCGGCGCGCCGGCGGCGCTGGACGACCTGTGCGCCCGGACCCTCGCCAAGCGCCCCGAGGAGCGGCCGACCGCCGCGGTCTTCGCCGACGCGCTCGACACCGCCCTCCGTCCCGCGGCGCGCGCCCCGCGCCGGCGGCGCATGCGCCGGCGGGCCCTGGTGGCCGGCCTGGCCCTGGCCGTGACGGGGGTGGGGGCGGTCGGGCTGGTCCTCCGGCCGGGAGCGCCGCCGCCCCTCGAGGCCGACGCCGCGCCTGCGCCGCCTGCGACGTCGTCCTGGCCGGACGGCCTCGAGCCCCGGCCCGGGTGGCGGGTCACCTGGCGCCAGGGGGAGGGCGCGCCCGCGCTCCCGCAGGCGCCCGCGCTGTGGGCCGCCCCCGACACGGCCGCGCCGCTCGAGGCCGTCCTGCGCGGCGACCCCGCCGCCCTCGCGGCGGCGTTCCGGGGCGAGGCGACGCTCCGCCCGGGCGGCCGGGTGGCGGTCCGCCTGGACGCCTCCGCGCTCGAGGCGTTGTCGACGCCCCCGCGCCTGCTCTCCGGACCGGCCAGCGGCTTCGAGGTGATCCGCGGCGCGCCGGACGGGACGGTCCGCCTCCTCGCGCCCGACGACGCCGGGCCCTTCTCGGTCCTCCTCGGCGACGGGCGCTGGGGGGCCCCGGCGCTCCGCGTCCACGTGCGCGAGGCGACGGTCGTCGACTACCGGGAGCTGTCGCTGGCGCTCTGGCGCGGCGCGGGCGAGGGCTACGTCAGCCTCGGGGTCTTCGGGCGCGGCGGGACCCTCGCCCTCTCCGGCGCCGCGCGCGGGGGCCCGCTGCCGTTCGCGCTCGGGACCGCGGTCCGGGCGCTCGAGCTCGCCCCCTGGGCCGGGCCCGGCGCGCGGGTGCGCCTCGACGACGCGCCGTGCGAGCCCCTCGACCGCCTCGAGGGCTGGGAGGCGCCCGACTGGGACGCGGGCTGGAACCTCGGCCTGATCGAAATCGACCTCGAGCTCCATCGGCTCGAGCTCGAGGGCGCCCCGCGCCGGCTCGACGCGCCCGCGCTCGCGCTCGCGCCCGGTGACGAGGAGGCCGCGGCGCTCGCGGTCGCGGCCGTGTTCGAGCGCGAGCTCGCGCGGGCGGCGGGGCCGGTGGTCGCGCTGGGCGACGCGACCCTCGAGCTGGCGGGCCGGCGGCTGGTCCTGCGCGGCGGCGACGACCTGCTCGCGGCGGCCGAGCTCGACGCCCCGCCGGACGCCTCCGGCTGGCTCCTGCTCGAGCGCCGCGCCGGCGTCCTCCGCGGGGAGGCGGTCGCCGGCGGGGCGCGCGCGGCGCTCGTCGCCGCGGCGCCGCTCGTCGGCGGGGGCCGCGCCGGCTTCGGCTCCTCGGGGCCGCGGGTCCGCTTCCCGGCCGTCGCGGGGCGGCGGCGCGACGACGCCCCGCCGGGCGTCGAGGCGTGGGTCCGGGCCGCGCGGGACCTCGCGCGCCTGACGTGCCCGCGCCGCGCCGACCCGGCCTCGCCGGCGTGTCGCCGCCGCCGCCGCCGCACGCGCCGCGCTCGCGGCCCTCGCCGCCGAGCGGCTGGAGGCGGCGGCCGCGGCGCTCGAGGACGACGTCGCCCGCGCGGACGCCCTCGCCCGGGCGCTCCTGGCCCGCGCGCTGGCGGGGGACGCGGCGGCCGCCGGGATCGACGCGCAGCGCCTGCGCGACCTCGCGGGTGATCGCGCGCCGACGGTGGTCGACCACCTCGTCCAGGACGTCCAGGGCAGGCCGCAGGTCCGTGGCTGGCTGTCGCGCGGCTGGTACCCCGCCGACCGTGCCGACCGCGCCGCGCGGACCGCCGCGCTGGCGGTGGCCTGGGAGCTCTGGCCGGACGGGCGCAAGGCCGTGGCGCTCGAGCACATGACGGACGCCGCGCGCGAGCGGCGCCACGACGACGGCCTCCTGTGGGCGGCCCGCGCCGAGGAGGAGGGCGCGACGCGGGCGGAGTTCATCGAGGGGCGCGCCCAGTGCCTGCACGGCCTCGGGCGCTTTCCGGAGGCCCTCCCGCTGTGGGACGAGGCGGTGCAGCTGCGCCCGACCTACTTCTGGTCGTGGCAGCAGCGCGCCCTGACGCTCGCGGCCCTGGGCCGGCTGCCCGAGGCCGTCGAGTCGCAGCTCGGCGCGCTGGCCACGGCGCGGGACATGCCGTCGGTCCGCCGGACCCTGGCGGAGCTGCTCGACGCGTGCCCCCCCGGGGCCACGGCGCTCCTCGGGCGGGCCCTCCTCGACGGGCGTTCGGCGCAGGTCCTGAACGCCGCCGCGGCGCTGCGCCGCCCGGCCCACGACTTGCGCGACCAGGACCTGTTCGCCTACCTGCTCGACGACGCACCGCCGCCCGGCGACCGTCCGACACGCCTCCTCGCGCTGGCCCGCCTCGGCGACGTGGCGGCCCGCGAGGCGCTCGTGACGACGACGGACCCCCTGGTCCGCCACGTGGTGCTCCTCGACCCGGCCCTGCGCTGACGCGGTGTGATCGACGGCCTGGCGGCCGCGGATGCCGGTGCGAGCGGGGGGCGCGCGCCGTCGTCTGCGCGGCTCGCGCGGTCACGTCAGCCCTCGACTGGATCGAGCGGCCCTGCTGTGCGCCGCGGCCGCAGCCGCAGCCGTCGGTCACCCTCCGTTGCCGGTCTCCATGGGGAGCTGCCGCTCGCGCCAGGCGCGGATCCCGCCGGCCATGGACGCCACGTTCGTGTAGCCCATGCGCAGGAGGCTGTCGGCCGCGAGCGCCGAGCGGAAGCCGCCGCCACAGTAGAGGACGATCTCGGCCGACCGGTCGGGGATCGCGCCCTCGATGTCGCGCTCGAGCACGCCGCGCCCCAGGTGCCGCGCGCCGCGGGCATGATCCTGGGTCCACTCCGAGTCCTCGCGGACGTCGACGAAGTGGAACTTGTCGCCCCGGTCGAGCTTCGCCTTGACCTCGTCGACCGTGACCTCGCGCACGCGCGACTTGGCGTCGTCCACCAGCTTGAGGAACCCCGCGTTGTGGCCCATGGGCTCGCCTCCAGCCCCCGTTCTCGCCCCTCCCCCCGGCCGCGTCCAGGGGCGGACGCCGCTCAACGCCGCTCGGGCTCCGGCGCCTCGACCTGCGGTGCCGGGCCGCGCCCGAGCGCGGCCCGCGCGCGGGCGATCCCCTCGAGCGCCGGCGGGTGGTCGGGGACGTAGCGCAGGGCGCGCTCGTAGGCGTGCAGGGCCTGCTCGAGCGCCAGCGGCGAGCCGGTGCGCTCGGCCTCGACCATCCGCTGGCGCCCGACCTCGACGAGCGAGCCGGCCTCGCTCAGCCGGTCCTCGGGCGAGAGCAGGTGGGGGTAGACGTCGTCCTTGTAGAGCTCGCCCAAGGTCATGAGCGTCATCGCCAGCGCGAAGAGGCCGCCCATGAAGCAGCAGGGCCACCACACGGGCAGCAGCGTGCGGCCGGGCGCGAGGTCGCGCGGCTTGCCGGCGGAGGGGCGCAGGTCGAGGAGGACCTGGTCGCCGTCGGCAGCGTCGCCGTCGGGGCCGGCGTGGTCGCCGGCCCCGGAGACGCTGTCGGGGCCGCCGTCACCGGGCTCGTGCGTCGGGTCGGACACGCCGCCCAGGCTACACGAGGGCCCCGCGAGGGGCCGGCCTCGCCGGCCCCTCGCGCGAGCGCGCTACTCGCCCGCCGCGCCCGCGCCGACCGTGGCCAGCGCCGGCTCGGCCTCGAGCTCGTCGTCGCCCGGGAGGAGCTTGGCCATGACGAGCCGCTCCACCTCGGCGGCGACGTCGGGGTTCGCCTCCAGGAACTGGATCGACTTGTCGCGCCCCTGGCCGATGCGCGTCTCACCGAAGTTGAACCAAGCGCCGGCCTTGCGCACCACGTTCAGCTCGACGGCCTGGTCGAGGACGTCGCCGGACCACGAGATCCCGCGGTTGAACATGATGTCGAACTCGGCCTGCCGGAACGGCGGCGCGACCTTGTTCTTCACCACCTTCGCCTTCACCCGGTTACCCGTGGCGCCGTCGCCCTCCTTGATCGAGCCGATGCGCCGGATGTCGATGCGCACCGAGGCGTAGAACTTGAGCGCCCGGCCGCCGCTCGTCGTCTCGGGCGAGCCGAACATGACGCCGATCTTCTCGCGCAGCTGGTTGATGAAGATCAGCGCCGTGCGGCTGCGGTTGACGACGCCCGTCAGCTTGCGCAGCGCCTGCGACATGAGCCGCGCCTGCAGGCCGACGTGCGCGTCGCCCATGTTGCCCTCGAGCTCGGCCTTGGGCACGAGCGCCGCCACCGAGTCGACGACGATCACGTCGACGGCGTTCGACTGCACGAGCAGCTCGACGATCTCCAGCGCCTGCTCGCCCGAGTCGGGCTGCGAGACGAGCAGGGCGTCGAGGTTCACGCCGATCCTGCGCGCGTAGCTGGGGTCGAGCGCGTGCTCGGCGTCGACGTAGGCCACGACGCCGCCCCGCCGCTGGGCGTTGGCCGCCACGGTCAGGGCCAGCGTCGTCTTGCCCGACGACTCGGGGCCGAAGATCTCGGTCACGCGCCCGCGCGGGATCCCGCCCACGCCGATCGCCATGTCGAGCGACAGCGACCCGGTGGAGATCGCCGGGACCTCCTGCTTGAAGTCCTGCCCCAGGACCATGATCGCGCCCTGGCCGCAGCGCTTGGTGATGTGCTCGAGGGTCACCTCGAGCGCCTGCCGCCGGGCCTTGGTCTCGGGGTCCTCGTGGGCGTCGTCGTGCTCGACCTTCTTCTTCCGCGCCATGTGGCAACTCTCTCGGTCTTCTCGTCGGCGCGCCGGGCGCGCCGCAGGTGTGGTCCGGC
Organism: Planctomycetota bacterium; assembly: GCA_023954375.1. Lineage (GTDB taxonomy): Bacteria > Planctomycetota > J058 > J058 > J058 > JAMLIC01. Next base: position 33,857 of record JAMLIC010000036.1, on the reverse strand, counting down.
GTCCGTCCCGTCGTGACGGGCTGCAGAGGAGGTTCTCCTCTGGTTCTCCCCGGACCGTGATTCGGTGTCCGTTCGGGCGTCGACGATCGACCCCCTCAGGACAGGCCGTAGGCTAGCAACCCCCTCCGACAGGCCCGGGAGGCCCGCGCAACGGTCGGCAAGCCCAAGGCTTGCGCCGAGTCTTTCCATGGAACACCTCCCGAACCCCGGAGGGCCGCGCGCCCCCGCGCTCGAGGCCGGAGACCCGCCCCTCGAGGTCGCGCCGGCACCCCCATGTGGAGAACCGGGGCCGCTACAATCCCCGCCCCCAGCAGGAGGTTCCGTGACCCCGCGCCCCCTCGCCGCCGCGCTCGCCCTCGTGGCCCTGCTCGGCGGCTGCGCCCCCGAGAAGGTGGACGCGCCCTCGCCCGAGCGGCGCTTCACCACCTCGCGGGCGACGCTCCGCGCGCTGCACGACTACCTCTCGGCCGGCTACGAGCTGCGCCTCGCGCGCGAGCTCGAGGAGGCGGGCCGGCCGCTCCCCCCGGGGCTGGCCGCCGACGCGGCGCGGCTCGAGCAGGCGCGCGACCAGCTGCGGCAGAGCCTGCGCGAGGACGGCGCGCCGCCCGCCCGCGTCGACGCCGAGGCGGAGCTCCTGCCGCTCGTCCACGAGGGGGCGGAGCGCGGCGGGCGCTACGCGTTCATCTTCCCGCCCGACGGCGACTCGTTCGCCGTGGTGCGGATCACCGAGGACATGCCGGAGCGCGAGGTGATCCTCTTCGGGCGGCTCGTCCGCTACGCGCTCGTCGTGCACGACGAGACGATCGTCGACGACTACCCGACGTGGCGCGCCCGGCGGCTGAACCCCGCCGCCGCCGTCCACCGCCCCGCGACCTACCGCGCCGAGGCGCGCGACGGGCGCTGGACCGGGGTCGTGCGCGTCGACCGCGCGGCGATCAAGGCGCTCGCCGAGCAGCAGTTCTTGCCGCAGGTCGACGCCCTGCGCGACGCGGCGCGCCGCGCCCGCGACGAGGCCGCCTTCCTGGCGCTCGCCGACGAGCCGCACCACGTGGAGCTCCTGCTGCTCGCCCGCGCCACCCTGCGCTGGCGCTCGCTCGAGGCGCTCTGGTCGCTCGTGGGCAGCCGCCCCCGCGAGACGCAGGTCGCGCGCTTCGTCGAGGACTACGCCGTCCGCGCCGAGCTGCGCGCGGCGGCGGAGCTGCTCGAGCTCGGCCGGCTGCGGCGCCCGGGCGACGAGGCGCCGCTGACCCCCGAGGAGCGGGCCGCGCTGTTCGAGCTCGCCGCGCTCTCGGCGATGATCCACGGCGAGCCGCTCGGCGTCGCCGCCGACGCGCTGGCGCTCTCCGCCGCCTCGCTCCAGGGGCTCGTGCCCCAGGACGACCCGACCGCGCTCGCCGCGCGCCGGCTGGTCATCGCGCTCTGCCAGGCGCGCCGGGCCGGGCGCGCCGCGTCCCCCGGGCCGCACGACGACGCGCGCGACCTGGCCTGGCTGGCCGGCGCCGACCCGGAGGACCTGCGCGCCGCCGCGACGGCGCTGCACGCGCAGCGCGCGCGCGCCCTCGGCCAATAGGCCCTCGCACACCTCACCGCGCTTCCGCAGCCAGAGCCTCAGGCGAGGCGGAGGAGGGCCCGGCGTGTCCGCGCGAAGGCGAGGGACTGCGGCCTCCTGGCCGCCGACCGAACCTGAGCGGCCAGGGTGTCGCGCGAAGCGCGACACCCTGGCGAACGGCAGCGCCCGCCATCCTCCGCCGCAGCCGCGATCACACTAAGGGACGGTGACGTAGGTCCCGTTGTTCTCCCGCGCCAGGCCGCGCGCGAAGTCGGTGTGGCCCTCGGCGATCGCGATCACGTCGATCGTCACCTTGCGCGTCTTGTTCAGGCGCTTGACCTCGTCGAGCAGGTCGCGCCAGCGCGTCTGGTCGTAGGGGCGACCGGCGGGGTTCGTCGGCGCGCCGTCGGTCACGAAGATGATCGTGTCGGCCTCCTCGTACTTGAACGCCAGCTCCATGGCCTTCTCGGCCAGCGTCGCGCCGCTCGGCTGGAGCGCCTCGACCCAGCGCAGGGCCTCCTGCTTGTTGCGGTCGTTCGCCGGCTGGAGCGCGTTGGGCTTCCACGGGCGCGCGTCGGAGGAGAAGGCGACCATGTTGAACTTGACGTCGGGCTTGAACGCGCGGATCACCGCCGACACCTGGCGCATGAGCCGGTCGTGGCGGCGGTACCAGTTGGGGAGGTTCTCGTCGCTCGGGCACTCGGGGCCCGTGCCGCGCGCCCCGGGGCACTGGTTGAACGTGCAGGGCTTCTTCTTGTAGCCGGGCGCGTCGGGGTCGACGCCCGGCGGCAGCGGCGCTCCCTGCTGCGGCTTCGGGCCGCTCTGCGGGGCGTCCTCGCCCTCGCGCGTGCGGCTGCCGTCGCCGCCCTGGTCGCGCCCGCGCGGCGGCGGCGCCTCCTCGATCGGGTCCAGCACGTAGTTGCGGATGTGCATGCTGCCGGAGATGTCGAGGACGATCACCACCTTCTTGCTGCGGATCGTCATCGACTCGAACATCGACGGGGCGTCGGGCTGGAACGGCCGCGTGCGCGTCGCGCCGCCGGCGGCGTTGCGCTGGGACGGGTCCCAGGTGGCCTCGTTGGTCTCCCACCACTTCGTCCAGTCCTGCGCCGTGCGGAAACCCTGGCCGGTGAGCGTGAGCAGGGCCGAGCCGACCGCCTCGAAGGGCTCGCCGCCGGCCGCCTGCAGGTTGCCGAAGGCCGAGATCAGCGGCCGGATGCACTCCTTGCGCCGCAGGCGCGCCAGGCCGCGCGCGCCGGCCACGACCTGGCGCTCGTCGCGCTGGGCGAGCAGGTCGGCCAGCACGCGCACCGAGGCCTCCTCGCTCCAGGCGGAGATCACCTCGGCGAGCGGCACGATCAGGCGCGGGTCGCGCTTCTTCTTCTCGAGCTGCCCGCGCACCTCGTCGCGGCCGGCGCCCGCCTCCATGGCGACGAGGCCGTCGCGCGCGTGCTCGGCCACGAACACCTCGACCGTGGCGTTGGGGAACGGGGTGACCAGGAGGCCGAGCAGGGCGCGGGCCCCCTCGACGTCACCCTGCTGCGCGACCGCCTCGATGGCGGACCGGGCGTCGGTCAGGCGCGCGTCGTCCGGCGCCGGGCTGGCGTCCGCCGGCACCTGCGCCAGCTTGTCGAGCGCCGCCTTGAGCTTCTTGAGCCCGTCGCCCGCCGCGCCGGCCGGCGTGGGCGTCGAGAGCACGAGGCCCAGGAGGAGCGCGAGGAAGATCAGCCGCTGGGTCATGGGGACCGCCTCCGGGGCGGGATTCTACCCCCCGGGCGGCCCCGCATCCTCGGGTTAGGATCGCGGGCCATGAAGCCGTTCGACGTCGCCGGCGTGACCGTGGGCGAGCCCGGGCGCCTGTTCCTGATCGCCGGCCCGTGCGTGGTCGAGGACCCGGCGCGGACCGTGCGCATCGGCCGGCGGGCGCGGGACATCTGCCGCGACCTCGGCGTCCCCTACATCTTCAAGGCCTCCTACGACAAGGCCAACCGCTCCTCGGCGAAGGGGGCGCGCGGCCCGGGGGTCGAGCAGGGGCTCGACGTCCTGCGCCGCGTCAAGGAGGAGCTCGACGTCCCGATCCTCACCGACGTCCACCTCCCCGAGCAGTGCGCCGTGGCGGCCGAGGTCGCCGACGTCCTTCAGATCCCGGCCTTCCTCTGCCGGCAGACGGACCTGGTCCTCGCCGCCGCCGCGACCGGGCGGGTGGTCAACATCAAGAAGGGGCAGTTCCTGGCCCCGTGGGACGCGCGCCACCCCCTGGAGAAGGCGCGCCAGGGCGGGGCGACCCGCGTGATGCTCACCGAGCGCGGGGCGAGCTTCGGCTACGGCAACCTCGTCTCCGACATGCGCTCGCTCGTGATCATGCGCCGCCTCGGTGTGCCCGTCGTGTTCGACGCCACCCACTCGGTCCAGCTGCCGGGGGCGCGCGGCGAGTCGACCGCCGGCGAGCGCGAGTTCATCCCCTACCTCGCGCGCGCGGCCGTGGCCACGGGCGTCGACGGGCTCTTCGCCGAGGTGCACGAGGACCCGGCGTCGTCGCCGTCGGACGCCGAGACGATCCTGCCGCTCGACGACCTCCCGGGGCTCCTCGAGACCCTGCTGAAGATCAAGGCGCTCGTCCCCTGACCGCGCCGCGCGTCGCGCGCGTCGCGCTGGTCATGCCGGCGCTGAACGAGGAGGCCGCGATCGGCCTGGTGCTCAGCGGGCTGCCGCGCGGCCTGGTCGACCACGTCGTCGTCGCCGACAACGGCTCGACCGACCGCACCGCCGAGGTGGCCCGCGCCCACGGCGCGCTCGTCGTCCACGAGCCCCGCCGCGGCTACGGCGCGGCCTGCCTCGCCGCCCTGGCGGCTTGCCGCGCCCTGCCGGGCGGGCCGCCCGACGTGGTCGTGTTCCTCGACGCCGACTTCTCCGACGTCCCCGACGACCTGCCGCAGGTCCTCGGCCCCGTCCTCGCGGGCGCCGCCGACCTGGTCATCGGCTCGCGCATGCTGCTGCCCGCGTCGCGGCGCGCCCTCCTCCCGCAGGCGCGGCACGGCAACGCCCTCGCCGTGACGCTCATCCGCTGGCTGTGGGGCGCGCGCTTCACCGACCTGGGGCCCTTCCGCGCCGTGACCTGGGCGGCGCTCGAGCGCGTCGGGATGGCCGACCGCGACTTCGGCTGGACCGTCGAGCTGCAGGTCAAGGCGGCGGCGCAGGGGCTCCGCTGCGTGGAGGTCCCCGTGCGCTACCGGGCGCGGGTGGGGACCTCGAAGATCACCGGCACGCTCTCGGGCACCGTGCGCGCCGGCGCCAAGATCCTCTACACCATCGGCCGTCACGCCCTGACGACGCCGCCGCGCCGCCCGTGAGCTGGCTCCCGCTCCGCGCCGGCCCGGCCCCCGCGTGGCTCGCCGAACGCGTCGCCTGGTGGCGCGCCCGCGAGGCGGCGCTGGCCGCGCACGGGCCCGACGTGCTCGCGCCGGCGGCGCTCACCGCGGACGCCCACCGGCAGGCCACCGCCTGGCTGCCGCTCGCGCCGCTGCGCGACGACCTCGAGGACGCGCTCCGCGCGTGGTTCGACCTGGACGCCCTGCCGCTCGACCTCGCCGCGACCGACCTCGGTGGTTGGCGCTCGTGGCCCGACGCGCGCGCCCGCCTGCCCGGCGTGCGGCGCTTCGCCCTGCCGTCGGGCCTGCTCGCGGCGCTCGGCGCGCCGGGGCCGGCGCACGACCTGCTGTTCGAGCTGGCCGCGCCGCCGGCGCTCGGCTCGACGCTCGGCCGCTACGGCGCGCGCCTCGAGCGGCTCGCCGCGCTCGCGCCCGGGGGGCTGGCGTGGGACGTGGGCTGCGGCACGGGCGAGGGGACGTGGGAGCTCGCGCTGGCGCTCCCGCCCGGCGCCGACGTGGTCGGCACGACGCCGTGCCCCCTCCAGCGGCTCATGGCCGCGCGGCGCGACCGCCCCCACGACCCGACGCGCGGCGCGGCGCTGCGCGCCCTCGTGGGCGACGCCCCGGGCCGCACGGCGCGCTTCGTCCGCCACGACCTCCTGCGCGACCCGCCGCCGGGCGCCTTCCACGCGATCGCCTGCCACGGCCTCCTCGGCGAGGGGGTCGCCGCGCCCGACGAGGTCGCGCGCGCCGTGGCGACGCTCGCCGGCGCGCTCCTGCCCGGCGGGGCGCTCTCGATCACCGATCGCTTCCGCGACGACCGCCACGCGCGCGCGGCGGCCCTGGTGCAGGCCGCCGCCACGGCCGCGGGGCTCACGGCGCTGGGGGAGGGGCTGTTCCTTCGGTGACGCGCGCGCGCCGGACGTCGAGGGCCGCCGCGGCCAGGCCGAGCAGCGCCCCGGCGTAGAGCCCGGCGTGCGCGCCCCAGACGCGCACGAGCGCGTCGACCCGGGCGGGCGGGAGGAAGCCGACCTGGCCGCGGAGGTCCAGCGGGTCGAGCCGACCGAGGAGCAGCGCCCCGAGCGGCGCCAGGGCGAGCGCCCCCCCGAGCGGCCACGCCGCGCGCCGCAGGAGGCGCGCGAGCGGCAGGGCGGGGCGCCCGGGGCGGGGCTGGTTGGCCAGGAGCAGCGCGGCGCCAAGCACGACGCCGGCCGTGAAGCCCGCCTGGAGCGAGAGCACGACCACGGCGCGGCCGAAGCCCGGGCCCGGGGCGAGCCCCTTGCCCTCGACGAAGTAGTCGGGGGAGAGCCGCGACGTCACCTGGTCGCAGGCGAGACCGAACGCGGCGCCGACCGCGCCGGCGACCAGCAGGAAGGCGTACTCGCCCGGCCGCCGCGCCGCCGGCCCGTGTCGCCAGCGGTCGAGCCCCGCCCCCAGGGCCATGAGGCCGAGGAGGAGCGCGAGCCGCGCGCCGAACGGGACGTCAGGCATCCGGCGCCGCCTCCTCGGCCACGACGACGCGCGTCGAGGCGAGCCAGTCGCGCAGGCAGCGGCGGTCGTCGCCGAAGATCATCACCCCGTCGATGAACCGGAAGAGCAGGGCGATCCACGTGAGCACGGGGTTGCCGACGATGAAGTAGATCCAGTTGCGCAGGATCACCCCCTGGACGAAGCCCGGGAGCGAGCCGTCCAGGCGCACGATGCGGATCCCCAGCCAGCGCTTGCCGATCGTCTGGCCGCTGACCGTGATCCGGTGCCACTGGATCAGCGCGAGCGCGCAGTACCACAGCAGGGCCAGGGCGACGAGCGGCTCGCCGCCGCCCTTCACGTTCACGAGCAGGACGAGGAGCGCGATGGTCGGGAGGTTCAGGAGCCACGCGTCGACGACGTAGGCCGCGAATCGCGCGCCGCGCGGCGCCAGGCGGACCTCCCCCGTCGCGTGGCGCATGCGCCGGCGCAGCGCCTCGTCGAGGAACTCGCCGCAGTGGCGGCACTTCTTCGCCTGGGCGCGGATCGGCTCGCCGCAGAGGGGGCAGGGCCGGTGCGCGGCCACGGCGATCGCGTCGTCGTCGGCGTCGCCAGGCGCGTCGTCGACGGGCGGAGGCGGCGGGACCTCCGCCCCGTCCGCCGGGACGACGAGGAGGTCGCGGCACCCCGGGCACTTGCCCTGACCGCCGACGAAGGAGGCCAGGACGCGGATCCGGCGCGCGCAGCGCGGGCAGGCGAAGGTGACCTCGCTCACCGGCGGCCCCCGGGCGCGAAGGGCCGGGGGTGGACGTCGAGGAGGCCGTCGGGGCCCTCGCCGACCGGCGCGATGAGGAGCGGCGGCCAGTCCCGGCCCCGCACCTCCCACGTGCGGCTGGGGTACGGCGTGCCCGCGACCAGCACGTCGCCCGGCCGGAAGGGGGTGCCGTCGCCCAGGCGCGCCCGGCGGACGAGGTCACGGAGCTCCTCCGGCTCCCGGAGGCCCCCCTCGCGCCCCGGGACCGGGCCGAGCAGGACCACCGGCCGCTCGAGGTGGTAGGCGAGGACCACCGGGCCGAGGTGGTAGATCCCGTGGACCGGGTCGCCCGGCAAGGGCGGCCCGCGCTCGACCATGACGCGCGGCGCGACCGGGTAGGGGTGGGTCGTCGTCCAGAACACGCGCCCGCTCGGGCCGCGCACGGCCTCGACCTCGGCCGCGAGGCGCTCCGGCGCCGACGCGCGGGTCACGGGGTCGCGCGCGTGGCTCAGGGAGAACGGCCCGTGCACGGCGAGCGGCAGGGCCGCGAGGCCCGCGACGACGAGCGCGCCAGGGCGCGCGCCGACGACCCGCTCGAGGGCCAGCGCCGAGAGCGCGGCCAGCGCCGGGAGCGCCGGGAGGAGGTAGCGCCCCTCGACGTGTCCGGCGAAGGCGGTGAGCGCGAGCAGGTGCGCGGCCGCCCACAGGAGGCAGGCGCGCGCGGCGGGAGCGGGAGCGGGAGCGGGAGCGGGACCGGGAGCGGGAGCGGGAGCGGGAGCGGGAGCGGGACCGGGAGCGGGAGCGGGACCGGGAGCGGGAGCGGGAGCGGGAGCGGGAGCGGGAGCGGGAGCGGGAGCGGGAGCGGGAGCGGGAGCGGGAGCGGGAGCGGGAGCGGGAGCGGGAGCGGGAGCGGGAGCGGGACCGGGAGCGGGAGCGGGGGCGGGAGCGGGAGCGGGGGCGGGAGCGCCGCGCCGCACCGCGAGGGCCGCGCCGAGCGGGGCGAGTACGACGAACCAGGGCTGCGAGAGCGCGAGGTGGAGGAGGGCCGCGAGCGGGGGCTGATGCGCGCCGTACCGCGCGCGGTTCTCGGCCAGCTGGAGGCGCTGGAACTCGGCCAGGGCCGCGTGACCGGAGAGCCCGCCGCGGACCGAGCCGGCGGCCCAGGCGAAGAGGAGCGTGGTGACGACCAGGTACAGCCCGACCGCGACGGCGCCCGCCAGGGCGACGCGCCCGAGCGCGCGCCGCCAGCCGTCGTCGGCGCGCGGCACGCCCGCGAGGAGGGCCAGGCCGACGAGCCCTGCGTTGTGGCGCGCAAGCGCCGCCAGACCGATGAGCAGGCCCAGCGCCACGGGCCGCGCCGCCCACGGACCCGGGCGCGCGAGCAGCGCGAGCGTCAGGGCGCACGCGGCGGCGGCCGGCACGTCGGGCAGGCCGTGGCCGGCGTGGCCCCAGGCGGAGAGGTCGAGCGCGCAGAGCGCGCCGGCGGCGGCGGCCACCCACGGCCTCGCGCCGAGGCGCCGGGCAAGGACCTCGACCGACGCGACCAGCCCGCCGTAGGCGGCCGCCGAGAGCAGGGCCGGGCCGACCCAGCCGGCCGCGCCGCCGAGCGCCTCGAGCGCCACCGAGGCGAGGATCAGGAGCGGGGAGCGGTAGGTCGGGAACGGCTGGCCCGTCTCCCAGCCGAGCAGCGTGCGCGCGGCGAGCCGGGTCTCGTAGGCGTCGTAGTACTCCCCGCCGAGCGTCACCGCGCGCGCGAGCGCCAGGAGCACGAGCGTCGCCGAGACGGCGCGGGCGGCGAGGAGCGGCACGTCGTGGCGCGGCGGCGCGGGCATCCGCCCCGATTAGAGCAGCGCGACGCTCCCGGGGGGCCCAGGGGAGGGATCCGCTCCCCCGGTACGTGGCGAGGCCGCCGGTCGGACGACCGACGGCCCCACGACGACGATCCGGGCGCTCGCGGCGCGCGCTCGCCTCCGAGCACACCTCGCCGCGCGCTGCGCAGCGAGAGCCCCAGGCGAGGCGGCGGAGGGCGAGGCGATGCCGCGCGAAGGCGAGGGAAGGCGGCCTCCTGGCCGCCGACCGAGCCTGAGCGGCCGGGGTGTCGCGCGGAGCGCGACCCCCCGCCCCCACGCCCCCCCCCCCCCACCCCCCGCCGCAGCCGCGAGCTAGTAACGCCGTGAGTCCCGGGGCTGCTGCGGCTTCTGGATCAGGCGCGCCCTGGGCGGCGCCTCGCCGGGGTTGGTCACCGGGGCGAAGGCGTCGGACGGGATCTCCAGCTGCAGCGCCTCGGCCCGCGGCTGCCGCGGCGCCGGCGGGGCCGGCGGCGGCGGCGGCTGGGGCCGCGGCGGCGGCGGCGCGAGCGTGGCCGGCGCCGGCGGGCGCTCGGCCGGGGCGGCGCCGCCCAGCCGGTTCAGGATCCCGGCCACGTCGATCCCGCCCGCCTCCAGCGCCTTGACGGTGGCCACGGCCTGCGACGGCAGGCCGCCCGCCTGCCCGCCGCCCTGGAGCATGGTGAACTCGCTCACCCGCACGCGGCGGATGCTGTCGAGGAACGTGGGCAGGATCGTCTCCAGCCGCTGGAGCAGGAACACGTCCTTGGCCGACCCGCCGGCCTGGTGCCACTGGGTCGCCAGGTCGCGCAGCGCCGTGGCGCGCGCGCGGCCGGTCTCGAGGATCGGCGCGGCGTCGCCGCGCGCCTGCGAGATCCGCGCCTCCATGTCCTTGCGCGCGGGCGTGATCACCTCGGCCTCGAGCTGGTGGCGCGCCTGCTCGATGCGCGCCTCCTGCAGGGCCAGGTCGGCCTTGGCGCGGGTGAGGAGCGCGGCGACCTCGCCCTGCTGCTCGGCGACGTAGGCCTGCCCGGCCGTCTTGGCGTTGGCCACCCGCCGCGCCGCCTCGGCGCGGGTGATGCTCAGCTGGGCGTTGATCTTCGCCAGCTCGCCGCGCTTGCGCGAGTCGGCCTGCTCGACCAACGACTCGGCGCGCCGCTGCGCCTCGGCGACGCGGTTGTCGCGCTGGAGCTGGGCCGCGCTGATGCGGCCGACGGCGGCCAGGTAGCCGACGTCGTCGCTGATCGACTGGATCTTGAGGTTGTCCAGCGTCAGCCCGAGCCGCTCGAAGCCCTCGCCCGCCTGCTCACGCAGCGCCTTCTCGAAGGCCTGCGTGTTCTCGTTCACGTCCGAGGGCGTGAGGCTGGCGAGCACGCCGCGCAGGTAGCCCTCGAGCGTGTCCTTGGCGATCCGCATGATCACGGGCTTGGGCTTGCCCATGAGCCGCTGCAGCGCGTTGTCGAGCGCCGGCGACTCGCCGGCGATCTTGACGTTGGCGATGCCCTCGACGTTGAGGGCGATGCCGCCCTTCGAGAAGGCGCCCTTCACCGACACGTCGATGTTCATGTTGGTGAGGTCCATGCGGTCGACCGTCTCGAAGAACGGGATGCGCGTGGCGCGCCCGCCCTTCACCACCCGGTAGCCGACCGTCTTCCCGCCGCGGAGCGAGTGCGTGCCGCCCGAGAAGACCAGCACCTCGTTGGGGCTGCAGATGTAGATCAGGTTCGTCAGGACCTGGTAGATCGCGACCGCCAGGGCGCCGCCGACGAACAGGAACGCCAGTACGTAGCCCATCTCAGGCCTCCTTCCCGCTGAAGGCGCGGGCGCCGTTGCCGTTCGCCGGGTCGCTGCCGAGGGTCCCCACGACGTCGATCCCCGTGATCTGGTTGAGCTCGCGCAGCACCGCGTTCACGGTGGCCGGGTAGCTGGCGATGAACGCCGGCAGGCTCGAGCCGTCGCCGCGGTCGAGCAGCGAGACCTTGTCGACGCGGATCTGCTCGACGCGGTCCACGACGCTGCGCAGGATCGTGTCGAGCTGCTGGATCATGAAGATCGGCTTGGCGCCGTCGCCCGCCTCGAGCCACGCCTGGCGCACCATCTCGAGCGCGTCGGCCATGGCCTTGCCGCGGGCCGCGATCGGCGCCGCCTCGGCGCGCGCCTGGAACTCGCGGGCCGCCGCGTCGGCCTCGGCCTTGACGACGACCTCGGCCTGGAGGCGCATGCCCTCGAGCTCGGCGCGCACGCGCTGCAGCTCCTGCTCGGCGCGCGCGCGCGCCGTCTCGCGGGCGGCCTCGGCCTCGGCCTCCGCCGAGCGGGCCTCGGCCTCGAGGTCGGCCTTGATCTTGCGCAGCTCGTTGCTCCGGGTGCGGATCTCCGTCTCCGCCTGCTCGCCGGCGACGTCGGCGCGGGCCTTCGCCCCCGCCTCGGCCTCGGTCGCCTCGCGGTTGCAGCTGGCCTCGCTCACCTCGGCGTTCTTCTTCACCTCGGCGATCGCCTTGCGGCCGATCTCCGTCAGGTAGGAGAAGTCCTTCACGTCGCTGACCGAGTGGATGTTGAACGTGTCGAGGTGCAGGCCCAGCTTGTTGAGGTCCTTCTCGGCCTCGTTGGCCAGGCTCTCGGCGAACTTGAGCCGGTCCTCGTTGACCTCCTCCGGCGTCAGGCCGGCGAGGACGCTGCGCAGGAGGCCCTCGAGCGTGTTCTTGGCCACGGCCCGGATCTCGCTCTTGTCCTGGCCGAGGAAGCGCTCGATCGCGTTGCCCACGAAGCGCGGGTCGTCCGAGATCTTCACGTTGGCGATCGCGTCGACGTTCAGCCGGATGCCGCCCTTGCAGAAGGCGTTGCGCGTCTGGACCTCGACCTCCATGGTCTGGAGGTCCATGCGCTTGACCTCCTCGAGGAACGGCCAGCGGTAGGCGCGGCCGCCGAAGATCACGCGGTAGCCGACCGTCTGCCCGTTGGGCAGCGTCCGTTCGCGGCCCGAGAAGACCAGGATCTCGTTCGGCTGGCAGATGAACATGAACTGCCGCACGACCCCGATGACGAACAGGACGAAGATCAGCAGCCCGAAGCTGCCGACGACGACCGTGAAGAAGGCCTGCATGTCTGGACTCAAGGCGTCCTCCTCCCTGCGCCCGCGGGCGCCTCCCCTTGCTCTCTCCGTGCCCCGCGCGCGCTCACGCCGGCTCCCGCCGCCGCTCGCGCGCGGGCTCGTGCTCGCCCGTCTCGAACCTCGCGACCTTGACCTTGCCCTGCTCGTAGGCGAGCACGATGACCTTCTGCCCCCGGCGCAGCGCCTCGGCGTCGTCGGCCAGCACCGCCGAGACGTCGATCGAGACGCCCTTGACGTCGAGGCGCACGAGGCCGGGGTCGCCCGGGGCGACGTCCAGCAGCACCTCGGCCGCCTTGCCGACGTAGTCCTGCTCGGGCACGACCTCCGACGAGACCTTCTCCTGCTTGAGGCCGCGCAGGAGGCGCGACACGAGCCACCCGGCGCCGGCGCCCGTGACGAGCGCCAGCGCGAGGACCACGGCCCAGGTCGCGCCGATGAGGCCGACCGCGCGCATGCCCTCCAGCGTCAGGCCGGTGAGGCCGAAGAAGGCCAGGAAGAAGGTCCAGAAGCGGATGGAGAGGATCGGCAGCCACACCGCGTCGGCCGCGCCCACGTGCCCGCCATGGTCCGCGTCGTGGTCGAGGTCGTGGTCGAGGTCGTGGTCCGCGTCGTGGTCTGCGTCGCCCATGAGGGCGGAGGCCGCCAGGAGGCCGCCCCCGAGGACCAACCCGCCGACGTAGAGGCTCAGGAGCAGCATCGACCACCCCCTGCGCGCGCCGGTCGCCGGATCTCGGCGCCGCCCCGCGGGCGAGCAGGGTCCCACGGGCAGGATGGAACTTCAACGCCGCCGGACCCGTCCAACGTCAACACCTCAATCACGCTTGACGCACGGTAGCCGGAGCACCCTGGCGCCGTCAAGAGGCTTCCGCCATTTGACGAGCAGGCCTCTCAGGCAATGGGTTATGCCGTCAAACCGGTGTGCCGTCCGGCTGGGCGCCGTCGGGTCGGAGGAGCGACTTGACCTCGCCCTTCTCGATCCGGCGGAGGATGAGGCGGATCGCCTCCTTCGACCACGCCTTGGCGCGGCGCTTGGTCGGCACGCCCTCCTCGTCGAGGGCCTGCGCGATGAGCCGCAGCGACTTGCCCTGCGACGAGAGCTGCTGGATGCGCCGCACGGCGAGCATCTCGTCGGGGTCGGGGACGAGATGCCCGCGCAGGACGCGCTCGCCGAGGAGCGGGCGGTCGTGGTGCGCGTGCCGCGGCCGGCCGGGCTCCGCCTCCATGGCGTGCACGGCCTGCAGCACGGCGACCATGAACTGCCCCTCGTGGGTCGACGTGCAGACCGGGTTGCCGTCGAGGTCGAGGACGTGCAGCTCCCCGCCCGCCTGGTGCCAGGCCGCGGTGTAGGCCACGCACTCGGTGGCGGACGAGAACAGGTGCTCGAGCCGGAGGCAGAGCACCGCCGCGCCGACCCCCTCGGGGCGCTCGAGGCGCTCGACCAGCCGCGCGCCGGCCGGCCGCGCCGCCAGCGGCACGCCGCCGGCGACGTCCTCGTCGAGGAAGGCCTCCGCGAGCACGAGGCCCTTGAAGCCCGCGTAGGCCGCGAGCGCCGCCTCCTGCTCGTCCGTGGGCGGCGCGTCTCGGGCCTCGCGCACGTAGCCGAGGGCCATGCGGCGGCGGATGGGCATGGCGACAGGGTAGCGATCGGGACCGTCGCGTCAAGCGCGCGCATGATTTTGACGAACGGGGGGGCGTCAAGAGCGCCCGCGACCGCCCGGGTCGGCTACGGGCCGACCTCTCCCTGCGCCGCGCGCCAGTCGGCGAGGGCCCGCTGGTAGTCGGCCGCCGCCTCGAGGACCAGGACCTGCGACTCGGCCGTCGCCTGCTCGCGCACGTTGACCAGGAGGAGCGTGCTCTGGCCGAGGGTGAAGGCGTCGCGCTCGGCCTGCTCGAGGCGGCGGGCGAGCGCCTCGGCGCGCAGGGCCTCCTGGTGGCGCGCGCGGGCGGCGTGCATGGCGGAGGCGGCGTCGCGCACGTCGACGGCGATCTGCTCGCGCACGAGCTGCGCCTGCCGCTCGAGCGCGTCGCGCTGCGCGCGCGCCGCGGCCTCGCGCCCGCGCGCCGCCCGGCGCTGGATCGGGAACCAGAACTCGAGGCCGCCCGTGACCTCGAGGCGGCGCTCGCCGAACGGGGTGTCGTCGCCCAGGCCCTGCTCGACGCGCGCCGTGAGGTCCAGCGCCGGGAGGCCCTGGTTCCTGGCCAGCTCGCGGTCGACGTCGACCCGGCGCATGAGCGCCTCGAGGCGGGCCGGCTCGGGGCGGCGGGCGAGCGCCCGGTCGATCGCGAGCGGGAGCGCGTCGTCCTCCGGCGCCGCGTCGGGCTCGGGCAGGTCGCGCGGCAGCCACGCCGGGTCGACCCGCACCGGCCGCCCGCGCGCGTCGCGCAAGAAGAGCGACAGGACCAGGGCGGCCTGCTCGACGCCGCGCGTGGCCAGCGCGACGAACGCCCGGCGCACGGCCACCTGCCGCTCGTTCTCGTCGCGCTCGATGGCCGCCACGTCGCCGCGCTCGACGGCCTCGCCGACCGCGTCGGCGCGCGCCTCGGCCACGCGCAGCAGCGCCCGGGCGACGTCGAGCCGCCGCGACGCCGCCGCGCACGCCCAGTAGGCGTGCGCGGCGCGGCGCGACACCTCGATCCGCTGCGCCTGCGCGCCGGCCCCGGCGGCCTCGATGTCGTGCTCCGCCTGCGCGACGCCGGCGCGGAAGGGGTCGATCGCCCCCCCCTGCAGGAGCGGCAGGCGCACGCCGCCCACCAGCTCCCCCTCGGAGCCGGTCGCCCGGCGCGAGTCGGAGGGGAAGAAGCGGCCGCGGCCCACCTGGTAGCCGCCGAAGACCGAGGCGCCCCAGAGCGTGGTCCGCTGCTCGGCCACGAGGTTGGCCCAGTGGTAGTCGTAGTGGCCCCGGCCGTCCCACGCCGCGCCGCCGCGCAGCCCCAGGTCGAAGGCGCCCTCGGCCGCGAGGAGCCGCCCGAGGGCGACCTCCTGCTCGGCGAGCGCGGCGAGCACGGTCGGGTGATGGAGGTCCGCCGACGCGAGGACCTCGTCGAGGCGCAGCGGCCCGCCCCGCGACACGACCGCCGCGACCTCGACCGCCGCGGCCGTCACCCGGGGCGCGGGCGGCGGCGCCCAGGGCTCGACCTCGCGCGCCGGGGCGCAGGCGCCGAGCAGGGCGGCGGCCAGGAGGAGGACGGGCGACGTCCGGCGGCTCACCGCTTCTCTCCCTCCGGCCGCCTGCGCGTCCTCGGCGCGTCCTCGGTCTTCGGCGCGCTGCTCTGCAGGGCCTGCGGGAAGCCGTTGATCCGCCGCCAGAGCTCGTAGCCGAGCGTCACCTGGTCGAGCAGCACCCAGCCCTTGGCCCGCACCCCCTGGCGCAGGAAGCGCTTCTCGGGCCAGGGCTCGTCCTCGTCGGGCACGACGAGGATCCGGAACTTGCCCGCGCCGTCGTCGGTCGCGTCGACGAAGGCCACGGTGCCGCCGAACGTGCCGATCGCGACCGAGGGCCAGCCCACGAACTGCACGGCCGGCCAGCCCTCGAACTGGATGCGCACGTGGCGCCCCTCGCTGATGAGCGGCGCGTCGTTGCCCTTGACGACGAGCTCCACCGCGCGCTCCGCGGCGTCCGGCACGAACAGGAGCAGCGGGTCGCCCGCCTTGACCAGCTCGCCGCCGCCGGCGACGAAGAAGCGCACGACCGTGCCGTCGCGGGGGGCGAGGACCTCCTGCGTCCCCTGGCGCGCGAGGGGGACCTCGACCCGCGCCAGCTCGGCCCGCGCGGCCTGCAGGTCGGCGCGGGCCTTCTCGGCCGACGCGCGCGCGGCCACCGCGCGCGCCTCCAGCTCGACGCCGGCCCGGTCGCGCTCGGCGACGAGCGAGGCCTCCTCGCGGCGCGCCCCCTCGAGGGTCGCGCGGGCGCGCTCCACCTCGGTGCGGGCGCGGACGACGTCGAGCTCCGCGAGCTCGACCGTCCGCCGGGAGGCGAGCCCCTTCTCGGCGAGGGCCGCCTGGCGGTCGCGGTGGAGGCGGGCGGTGAGCGCCGCGCCCTCGGCGGCCTCGAGCGCCTGGGCCGCCGCCAGCGTCCGGTTCTGCGCCATGACCACCCGCTCCTCGGCCGCCTGCACGGCGAGGAGGCGGGCGGTCTCCAGGGCGGTCGCGTTGGCGTCGTGGGCCGCCGCCTCGCGCGCGATCGCGTCCGCGCGGGCGCGGACGGCGTCGCGCTGGTCCCGCAGCCGCGCGATGAGCTCCGGGTCGTTGTCGTTCAGCTCGATGAGCGGCTCGCCCTGCTTCACGCGCTGCGCCTCGCGCACGGCCCAGCGGACGACCCGCCCGTCGAGCGGCGCCTCGATGAGCTGCTGCCGCTCGGTGGGCGACAGCGCCACGACCTGCCCCTCGCCCAGGATGTTCTGCTGCCAGGGGACGAGGAGGAGGAGGATCGGCGAGAACGCGAGCACGATGAACACGACGCGCGCGATGGCGCGGACGCGCCCGGACACCTCGATCCCCTTCAGCACCCGGGGGTCGCAGGCGACGCTCGGCCAGGGCTCGCTCACGCGGCCAGCTCCTCGGCCGGCCGGAGCCGGCCGCCGTCGAGCTCGAGCCGGCGGGCGAACAGCGCCGCGACCTCGGGGCGGCTGGTCGCGACGATCAGCGTGGGGCCCTCCGCCTGCTCGGCGAGCCAGCCCAGGAACGGCCACACGTTCTGGCCGGCGACGTCGTCGAAGCTCTGGTCGAGGAGCAGGAGCGAGGGCGCGCCGGCGATCGCGCGGGCGAGCGTCAGCAGCCGCGCCTGCACGGGCGACAGCGGCGCGCCACCCGACACGAGCGGCTGGTCGAGCCCCTCGGGGAGCCGGCTCACGTCGTCGAACAGGCCCACCGCGCGCAGCGCCACGCGGGCCGCATCCCGCCCGACGTGGTCGCGCCCGAAGCGGATGTTGTCGAGGATGGTGCCCTCGATGACCTCGGCCCCGCGCACGAGCGCGACCCGGGCCCGGTGCGCGTCGGGGGCGATGTCGCGCACGTCCACGCCGTCGACCCGCGCCACGCCGGCGGTGAGCACGTGGCCCCCGTAGACCACCTCGAGGAGCGCGCTCTTGCCGGCGCCGGGCGCGCCCAGGAGCGCCACGCGCTCGCCGGGCGCCACCGTCAGGTCGACCCCGTCGAGCGGCCGCCGGGCCCCCGTCACGAGCGTCGCCCCCTCCAGCTCGATGGCCGCGGGGCCGTGGTGCAGCGGCGCCTCGTCGCCCTCGGGCTCGAGCGGCAGGTCCCACAGGTGCCCGAGCTTGTCCGCGGCGGCGCACAGGTCGTAGAGGTCCTCGAGCCACTTGCCGAGCTTGGCCACCTTGCCGACGATGATCGTGACCACGACCTCGGAGGCGACGAGCTGGCCTAGCGAGAGCGTGCCCTCGATCACGAGCCAGCCGCCCAGGACGAGGACGAGCGTGCTCGCCCCGACCTGGAGGGCCAGGGCGCCGATGACGTGGCGGAGCTGCACCCTGAAGTGCGCGCGCCGCCGACGGAGCCAGTCGGCCGCGATCTCGTCGGCGCGCGCGGCCGCGAACGCCGGCCCCCCCGGGCCGCGGAACGCCAGCGGATGGCGGGCGAGCTCCTCCAGCCAGGCCGCGGCCGCGTACTTCGCCTTCGACTCCTCGATCGCGGTCCGCACGCCGCCGCGCGACAGCCCGACGGTCACGACGAAGATCCCGACCAGGAGCACGAGGTCGAGCGCGAGGAGCGCCGGGTGATAGAAGGCGAGGAGCAGGAGGCCCATCGACGTCACGAGCACGATCGTGAAGCCGTCGATGAGGAGCTGGGCGCCCGCCTTCTGCAGGGTGACGACGTCGAAGAACCGGTTCACGAGCTCCGGGAGGAACTCGTGGTCCCCGACCTCCAGGCGGACGCGGGGCAGGCGGCGGGCCAGCGTCGTGAGGACGCGGACGAACAGCCGGCGCTGGAGCACCTCGACGACGTAGACCTGCAGGGCGCGGAACGCGGCGGCGAGGCTGAGGCAGCCGAAGAGCACCGCCGCCAGCACGAACACCGGCTGCAGCAGCCCGCCGAAGGCCACCGCGTCGACGAGCGCCTGGACGGCGATCGGCGTGGCGAGGACCAGGACGCCCACGGCCATGGAGAAGCCGAGCAGGGTGAGGATGATCCGCCGCTCCAGCGAGACGAGCGCCCAGAGGCGCACGGCCGGAGAGTGCCCGTGGCCGTGCGCCGCGGGGTGCGGCGAGGCCGAAGCGTGCGCTGGCGAGCCCAGGGCGGCCTCGGTCATGGGCGGCAGAGTCTACCGCGTCCGCGAGGCGGTTGGAGGGGCCAGCGGGCCGTGTGGCAGGACGCCTCATGGGGCGCCCTGCCCCCCCGGGGCGAGCGCGGTCAGCGCCCGTCGCGGCGCGCCGCGGCCGCGACCGCCTCGAGCAGCTCGACCACGCCGACGGGCTTCACCAGGTGGCTGCCGAAGCCGGCCGCCGCGCTGCGCGCGCGGTCGCCCTCCTGCCCGTAGCCCGTGAGCGCGATGAGCCCCGGCGCCGCGTCGCCGTGGCGCGCGCGGATGCGCGCCGCCAGCTCCCAGCCGTCCATGACGGGCAGCCCGAGGTCGAGGATCGCGACGTCCGGACGCTGCTCCTCCAGCGCCTGGAGCGCGCGCGCGCAGTCGTGGGCGATCGCCACCTCGTGGCCCGCCAGGCGCAGCAGCTCCGCGAGGAGCTGCGCGGCGTCCTCGTTGTCGTCCACCACCAGCAGGCGCAGCGCCCGCCCGCCCCGCGGGAGGGCCAGGCCGGCGGCCGCCGGGAGCGGTCGCGCGGCGGCGACGTGCGCGCGGTGCAGCGGCAGGCGCACCGAGACCTCGCAGCCCGCCCCGGGACCGTCGCTGCGCGCCCACACCTGCCCGCCGTGGAGCTGCACGAGGTTCTTGACGATCGTCAGCCCGAGGCCCAGCCCGCCCTCGCGCTGGCTGAGCCCGCCGCGGCTGCGGACGAAGATGTCGAACATGCAGGGCAGCAGGTCGGGCGCGACGCCGCCGCCATCGTCCCTCACGCGCAGCAGGACCGCTTCGTCCTCGTCCCCGGCGAGCACCTCGATGTGGCCGCCCGGCGGCGTGTACTTCGCCGCGTTGCTCAGCAGGTTCGACACGACCTGCGCGAGGCGGGTCTCGTCGCCCTCGACGACGAGGCCGGCGGGCACCTCCACCCGCAGGTGGTGCCGGCGCTGCTCGATCAGCGGGCTGGCCATCTCGATGCCGCGCGCCACGAACGCCGCGACCTCGACCGGGCGGAGCGCGAGGTCGACCTTCCCCCGCGTGATGCGCGAGATGTCGAGGAGGTCGTCGACGAGCCGGAGCAGGTGCCCGACCTGCCGCTCGATGATCCGCAGCTCGCGGCGCGGCTCGCCGCCGCCTGGGTCGCGCAGGAGCTCCATGGCGGTCACGATCGGCGCGAGCGGGTTGCGCAGCTCGTGCCCGAGCATGGCCAGGAACTCGTCCTTGGCGCGGCTGGCCCGCTCTCGCTCGGCCAGCGCGCGCGCCGTGTCGAGGCTGCCGGCCGCGAGGCTCGCGGCGGCGCGCAGGAGGATCATGTCGTTGGGGTCGGGGAAGTCCAGCCGACGCGACCCGACGACGATCGCCCCGCGCTCGGCGAGCAGCGCGAGCGGCGCCACCGCCGCGCGCACCGCCCCCAGGGGCCGGCCCGGGAGCGAGACGGCGGTCGGCGCCCCGTGGTCGAGGCAGCCCTCGAGCGCGGCGCGGACCGCCGGCAGCGCCGCGGGCGCGTCCTGGCCGCCGCGGCGCAGGAGCTCGAGCGCCTCGTCGCTCCAGCTCACCCGGGCGTAGACGAAGCTCTCCGGGAGGACCGCCTCGATCGCGTCGAGCGCGAGCGCCAGGGTCTCCGCCGGGCCGCGGCCGTTGCACATGGCCGGCAGGGCGAGCAGCGCGAGCAGGTCCCGCAGGAGGAGGCGGAGCTGCGCCGGCGCGTCCACGGTCTCGGTGCCCGTGGCGCCGGTCGCGAACCTCGCGGGCTCGCGCGTGCCGTCGTCCACTCCCCGGTGGCTCACGCCGGGACGGCGCTCACCGCGCCGCGGCGGGCGCGGAGCTCGGCCAGGAACCTGGCGGGCGGCACGTACAGCGGGTTCTCGTGCAAGACCCCCCCTACGAGCGTCAGCGGGTGGGAGCGCAGGATGTCCATGACGAGCGCGCCGCTGAGGCGGGTGATGTCGTAGATGCAGAACGCCGGCTGGCGGGTGCGCGCGAGCACCTCGTTGATCCGCACCTCGTACTCGATGAGCTGCTCGGTCCCCGGGCGGTCGAGCAGGGCCCAGCCCATGTTCCCGCTCAGGCGGTGCCGCTCGAAGCCCAGCGCGCGGCCCTCCTCGATCACGCCGTCCACCGCGCTCAGCATCCGGTCCTGGCAGAAGTGGCCGTCGCGCAGGTACACCTCGTCCCAGGTGCGGACCTCGAGGCGCCGCTCGCGCTCGCAGCGCTCGACGTCGATGCCCGCGCCCGCGAACCGCCGCAGATGCGCGTCGCGGCGCGCCGGGTCGACGATGTTGAACACCCTCTCCCCGCGCTCGAGCCCCTCCCTGAAGAAGGGGGTGAGGACCGAGTCCTCCTCCTCCGCGCCGACGAGCAGCGCGCAGACGTGGTAGTAGGGGGCGAGCGGGCGACCGGCGAAGGAGACGTCGGGCACGGGGACCTCCTGTCCTCGGCTCCCCCCCGAGCGATGGACACTCTACGTCGAGGTCGGTGGGCCGGCGACCCGTTACCCACCAGTAACCACTCCTGGTCGGCCCCTTGACCGCACGGTTCGGGTCATGTTAGGAATCCGGTCCTCGGGGCGCTCGGGAGGCGCCCATGTCCGCGCTCGACCTGGCCCGCGACCTCGCCACCGGCCTCCTCTCCCTCCTCGCCCCGCGGACGTGCGCCGCTTGCCTGGCGGCGCTCCCGCCCCGCGCCGCGGCGCCGCCCGGGCGCGAGTGGGCCGCCCTGCTCTGCCCGCCCTGCCGCCGCGGCGTCGAGCCGATCGGGCCGGCCTGCCCTGCCTGCGGCGCGCCGCGCCCGCCGTTCTCGGACGCCGTCCCGCGCTGCGGCGCGTGCCGCGATCGACCGCGGGGGGAAGTCGCGGGCACCGTCGCGCTCCTGCGCTACCGCGGACCGACGCGGCGCCTGCTTCACCGGGTGAAGTACGGTGGCCGCGACGGCGCCTGCGAGCCGCTCGGCCTGGCGCTCGGCCGGCGCGTCACGGCGGCGCTCGGACCGCCCGACCCGGCGCTCGTCGTCGTGCCCGTCCCCCTGCACCTGCTCCGGCGCTGGGCGCGCGGGTTCAACCAGGCGGAGCGGATGGCCGAGGGCGTGGCCGAGGCCCTCGGCCGCCCCCTGTGGCCGTGCCTCGCGCGCCGCCGGCGGACGCCCGCGCTGTTCGGCGTGCGCCGGGAGGCCCGCGACGCCGTCGTCGCCGGCGCCTTCCGCGCCCGGCGTGACCTCGGCGGCCGGCCCGCCCTGCTCGTCGACGACATCCGCACCAGCGGGGCCACGCTCCGCGCGGCGGCCGCGGCGCTGGTCGCGGCCGGCGCCGGGCCCGTCGTCGCCGCGGTTGTCGCAAGGTGATGGCCCGGTGATGGGCTCGGTGACGGGGCTGGCGGCCGCGCCGATCGGGGGTCTGCTGGAGGGGGAGGGGGGCGCGAGGAGGTCGCGTGGTCGCGCGCGATGGGATGTTCCGGATCGCCGCCGAGGGGTTGGTCGGCGGCGCGATCGCCACCAAGGTCATGGACCCGATCACGGTCTTCATGTACGAGCACGAGGACCCCGCCGCGCGGCGGCGGGAGGACGAGGCGCGCCAGGGCGAGCACGTCTACGACGTGGCCGCGCGGCGGATCGACCGCGCGCTCGGCCTCGGCCTCTCCGCCGAGGCGCGGAGGCGGTTCGGCTGGGCGCTCCACTGGGGGATCACGCTCGGCGCCGGCGTGACCTACGCCTGGCTGCGGCGGCGCTGGCCCGCGGCCCGCCGCCTGCACGGCGCCGCGTTCGGGCTCGGCTTCGAGGTCGTGGCCGACCAGGTCCTCGTCACGGCGTTCGGCCTCGCCGCCCGCCCCACGGCCTACCCGTGGCAGACGCACGCGCGCGGGGTCGTGGCGCACGTGGCCTACGGGCTGACGATCGAGAGCGTGCTCGGGGCGTTCGACCGCCTGGAGGCCCGCGCCGGCGCGTAGCGGCGGGGGCCGGTATCCTGGGGGCCGATATGACCCTCCGCGCCTGTCCGACCTGCGCGCTGACCGTGCCCGACGGCCTGTCCTACTGCCCGCGCTGCAGGGCGGCCGCGGAGGGCCGGCCCTACGACCCCGACGAGGTCGACCGCCACGAGCGGCAGTACGTCCTGTCGCTCGTGGTCCTCTCCCTCGGCGCGGCGGCGATCCCGCGCCTCCTGCGCAGCCGGTCGTTCTCGCCCGGGGCCAAGGTGCTCGTCGCGCTCCTGGGCGTCGCCAACACCTCGGCCGTCGTGGGGATCGGCTACGGCTTCTTCTGGCACTGGCTGCCCGACCAGGTGGCGCGCACGAAGGCCCGGCTCAGGTGAGCCTGCGCTTCGCTTACAACACCAACGGCCTGCAGTCGCACCGCCTCGACGACGCGCTCGCGCTCCTGGCCGAGGACGGCTACGACGGGGTGGCGCTGACGCTCGACGTGTGCCACCTCGACCCCCTGCGCGCGGGGCCGGGCGAGGTCGCGGCCGCGCAGCGGCTCCTGCGGCGCCTGCGGCTCGCCTGCGTCGTCGAGACCGGCGCGCGCTACGTGCTCGACCCGCGGCGGAAGCACCACCCCGCGCTCGACGACCCCGACCCGGTCGCGCGCCTGCGTCGGCTCGACCACCTGCGCCGCTGCCTCGAGGTCGCGGCCGAGCTGCAGGCGGAGGCCCTGACCCTGGCCACCGGCCCGGCGCCGGCGGGCGGCGACCCGGCCGTCGTCCACGCCCTGCGCGTCGAGGCCCTGCGCGAGCTCTGCGCCCGCGGGCAGGAGCTCGGCGTGGCGGTCTCCCTCGAGCCCGAGCCCGGCCACGGGGTCGACACGCTCGCCGGCTGGCGGGCCCTCCACGAGGACGTCCCCGGCCTGGGGCTGACGCTAGACGTCTCGCACGTGTCGCTGGTCGAGCCCGAAGGGACGCCCGCCGAGGCGATCGCCGCGCACGCGGCCCACCTGGCCGTCGTGCACCTCGAGGACGCCCCCCGCGGCCGCCACGAGCACGTCCCCTTCGGCGAGGGCGACCTCGACCTGCCGGCGACCCTCGCCGCGCTCGCCGCGAGCGGCTTCCAGGGCCTCTGCGCGGTCGAGCTCTCGCGCCACTCGCACCGCGGGCACGAGCTGCCGGCGGCGTCGCTGGCGGCGCTCAGGGCGGCGCTGCCGGGCTGAGCCAGGGGGCGCCTCGAGGCGACCGACCTGCGCTGACCCCGGGCCCCTCCCGCCGCCCGCTGCCGCTATCATGTCCCCCCTTCAGGGGAGAGCACCCACGTGGGCATCGCCTCGATCCCGCAGCGGATCCGCAGCCTCCAGCGGTTCCCGCAGATCCTCGGGGTCCTGTTCAAGTACGGCTTCGGCGACGTCGTGGCCCGCATCGGCCTCGACTCGATCCTGCACGACCTGAAGCGGCGCCTCTTCCCCACGAGCGACCCGCGCTTCGAGCAGCTCACGAGCGAGGAGCGCGTGCGCCTCATGCTCGAGGAGCTGGGGCCGACGTTCATCAAGCTCGGGCAGGTCCTGGCCACGCGCCCCGACCTGATCCCCATGCCGCTCGTCCTCGAGCTGCGCAAGCTGCAGGACAAGGTCAAGCCGTTCGACACGGCCGGGATCCGCGCCCACGTCGAGGCGCTCTACGGGCGGCCGCTCGACACGATCTTCAAGGAGTTCGACGCCCAGCCGCTGGCGGCGGCGTCGATCGCGCAGGTGCACCGCGCCACCCTCCTCGACGGCCGCGAGGTCGTGCTCAAGGTCCAGCGCCCGAACCTCGAGCGGATCATCGAGACCGACCTGTCGATCCTCTCCTGGCTGGCAGAGACGGCCGAGGAGCGGATCCCCGAGATCCGCCGCTACCGCCCCCGCGCGATCGTCGCCGAGTTCGAGAAGTCGATCGTCAAGGAGATCGACTTCACGATCGAGGCGTACCACATCAAGCGCTTCGCGAAGAACTTCCAGGGCGACCCGACCGTCTACGTGCCGGCCGTCATGGAGGACCTGACCACGCCGCAGGTCCTGTGCGAGGAGTTCATCCGCGGCACGAAGCTGAACGACCCGGCGATCCACCAGCGGGCCGACATCGACCTGCCGGCGCTGGCGCGCAACGGCGTGCGCTTCATCCTCGAGCAGGCGCTGGTCCACGGCTTCTTCCACGCCGACCCGCACCCGGGCAACCTGTTCGTCCTCGACGGGAACCGCATCTGCCCGATCGACTACGGGATGATGGGCTCGCTCGACCAGGAGCGGATCGACGAGCTCCTGACCTTCCTCGTGGGCGTGCTCACGCGCGACACGGACAAGCTCATCCGGCTGTTCCACCGCCAGGCGCTCATCGACGAGCACGTCAACGTCCGCGCGCTCAAGCAGGACATCGACGACCTGATCGCCCGCTTCGAGTCGGTGGAGCTGGCGAAGCTGGACATCGGCAAGTACCTGCAGTCGGTGTTCGAGGTGATCGTCCGCCACGAGGTGCAGCTCCCGGCCGACCTGCTGCTCGTGGGCAAGGCGCTGGCCACGATCGAGGGCGTCGGGCGCGACATCCACCCGCAGCTGAACACGCTCGAGGAGATCCGCCCGGTCATCCTGAAGATCTACCTGCGCCGGCTCGCCGACCCCGCCTACCACACGCGCGCGCCCCGCCGCGTCATGGACGACCTCGGGCACCTGCTCGAGACGGGTCCGGCCGACCTGCGGCTCGTCCTGCGCCGGCTGCGCGACGGCGAGCTGACCCTGCGCCACGACGTGCGCGGCTACGAGGACGCGGCGCGCGACCAGGCGCAGGCGCTGAACCGCCTGGCCCTGGCCCTGGTCACCTGCACGCTGATCGGCGCCGCGGCGCTCCTGCTCGCGCGCACCGGCGTGACGATCGGCGGCGCCCCGCTCGAGGCGCTCCTCGGCCTGGTCGCGCTCGCCCTCGGCGTCCTCTACGGGCTCGTCCTGTTCGTCGGCTTCGTCCGCTCGGGAGGCTTCTAGTGACCGACGGCGCGGCCCGCACGGACCGACCGGTCGCCCCGGCGCGCGACGAGGAGGCGACGACCTCCGTCGCCCGCGCGCCGCTCCTGCGGCCGCTGCTCGGGCTCCCGCTGAAGAAGATCGCCATCTGGGCGGCCTTCCTGCTCCTGCTCTGGGTGCTGCGCCCCTTCTTCGGGCTGGTCTTCCTGACCTTCGTCCTCTCCTACATCTCGTCGAGCATCGTCGAGCGGATCTCGCCCCACTTCACCAGCCGCCGCGTGCCCGTGATCCTCGTCTTCGCGGGGATCGTCGGCGCCGTGGTCGGCCTGGGCGTCGCGACCGTCCCGCGCGCGATCCGGGAGTCGCACGTGCAGCTCAAGCGCCTGAGCGCGCGCGACCTCGAGGACCCGAAGCGCTTCATCGACGTGCAGATGTCTCGCGCCGTCGGCGGCCAGCCGATCATCGAGGGCGCCGCCATGGTCAAGGGCTCCATGTTCGGCGCCGTGTTCGGGGACAAGCTGCGGCGCGGCGAGAAGCCCGGCTTCCTCAGCGACATCGGCGACCGCCTGGCCGAGCCGGCCGTGAGCGAGCAGATCTCGGGCCTGCTCCGGTGGGTGCGCGACCAGAAGGTGATCCCCGGGCTGAAGCTGATCCTCGAGGGGACCATGACCGGGGTGATCTTCACCCTCCTGGCGCTCCTCTTCTCGTTCATGGTCGTGTGGGACGGGCCGAAGATCGCCGCCGCCATCAGCCGGCTGCGCGACTCGCGCCTGGGGGACGTCTACGTCGAGGTCGCGCCGTCGATCGCGACGTTCGCCCGGCTGCTCGGGCGCGCCTTCGAGGCGCAGACGCTGATCGCCCTGCTCAACACGTTCCTCACGGCGCTGGGGATGCTCGCCATGGGGGTCAAGGGGATCGGCCTCCTGTCGACGATCGTCTTCCTGTGCTCGTTCATCCCCATCGCCGGGGTGTTCATCTCGACCGTGCCGATCTGCCTCGTCGCCCTCACGCAGGACGACGGCGGCATCCTCCTCGTCGTCGGCGTCATCGTCATGGTGACGGTCGTCCACATCATCGAGGCCTACATCCTCAACCCGAGGATCTACGGCCACCACATGAAGCTGCACCCCCTGGCGGTCCTGGTGGTCCTCTACCTCGGCCAGCACCTCGTCGGGCTGTGGGGGCTGATCATCGGCGTGCCGCTCGCCACGTACGTCTGGCGCCACGTGGTCATGGGCGAGGCGGAGCACATCGCCGAGCCGCCCCGCGTCGTGCTCGAGGCGCCCGCGCCGGTGGCCGTGTCGCTGCCCGAGCCGACGCCGCCGCCGGTCTAGCCGACCTCCACCGCCTCGGCCCGCACCTCCGCGGCGATCCCGTAGGCCTTGAGCTTGTTGTAGAGGGTCGCCCGGTTGATCCCGAGCAGCTCGGCCGCGCGCGTCTTCTGCCCGCCGGCGGCCTCGAGCGCGCGGCGGATCAGCGCCCGCTCCATCGTCTCGAGCCGCAGGTCGGCGAGCTCGACCACGATGGCGGCCGACGCGCGCGGCCGGCCGGTCGAGAGCCCCAGGTCCGCCGCCTCGATCCGGGGCCCGCGGGCGACGATCGCGGCGTGCTCGACGACGTTGCGCAGCTCGCGCACGTTGCCCGGCCAGGGGTAGACGCGCATGAGGTCGAGCGCCTCCGGCGAGAAGCCGTCGAGGGAGCGGCCGAGCTCGAGCGAGAGCGTCTTGAGGAAGTGCTGGGCGAGGAGCAGGACGTCGTCGCCGCGCTCCCGCAGCGGGGGCATGACGACGTTCAGCACGTCCAGCCGGTAGTAGAGGTCCTTGCGGAAGCGGCCCTCGGCGACCTCGAGCTCGAGGTCGCGGTTCGTCGAGGCCACGATCCGCACGTCCACGGGCAGCTCGCACAGGCCGCCGACGCGCTTGATCGTGCGCTCCTGCAGGACCCGCAGGAGCTTGGCCTGCAGCGGCAGGGCCATCTCGCCGATCTCGTCCAGGAACATCGTCCCGCCGGCCGCCACCTCGAAGAGGCCCTTCTTGCCCACGGTCGTGGCCCCGGTGAAGGCGCCGCGCTCGTAGCCGAAGAGCTCGGCCTCGAGGAGCGTCTCGGTCAGGGCCGCGCAGTTGATGGCCACGAAGGGGCCGGCGGCGCGGGCCGAGAGGTCGTGGACGGCGCGCGCGGCGAGCTCCTTGCCGGTGCCGCTCTCGCCCGTGACGAGGACCGTCGTCGTGGGCGCCTGCGCGGCGAGGCGCACGAGCCGCCCCGCCTCGTGCAGGGCGGCGCTCTCGCCGATGAAGAAGGCCCCCGGGGCCGCGCGGCGGCGGCGCTCCTGCCGGGGCGGCGCGACGCCGCCCTCCTCCTGCAGCAGCCCGCGGACGAGCCCGTGCAGCTGCTCGCCCGTGAAGGGCTTCTCCAGGAACTCGCTGGCGCCGCCGCGCATGGCGCGCACCGCCAGGTCCACGTCGGCGTAGGCCGTCAGGACCGCGATCCGGAGCTGCAGGTCGCGCTCGCGGACCTCGCCCAGGAGGTCGAGCCCGTCGCCGTCGGGCAGGCGCGCGTCGAGAAGCACGGCGGCCGGCCGGCGCCGCGCCAGCTCCTCGCGGGCGGTGGCCAGGTCGGCGGCGAGATGCACCGGCCGGCCGTAGCGCGCCAGCTCGTGCGCGAGCAGGCGGCCGACCTCCCGATCGTCCTCCACCACCAGGATCCCGGGCTGCTCCCGAAGGCGCGTCGTGGTCATGCCCGAGGGACACGCACGGCGCGCGCCAGGGGAAGCCGCGGCGGGGCCGGCGACGCCGCGTCGAGGAACCAGCCACGTGCATGGTTCCGCGACGCAGCGACGATACGCTTGACGCCGAGCCCCGCCTCGCTGAGATTGAGTCTCAATCTCAGCCTGACTCCGACCCGGAAGGGTACCCCGTGACCTCGCCCAAGCGCCTGTTCGCCCTGCCGCTCGTCGCCCTGCTGGCCGGCTGCCCCGGCGAGGCGCCCGCAACCGACGCGTCGTCGCGGCGTGTGGTCGTCTACTGCGGCCGCGGCGAGGCCCTGCTGGCGCCGCTCCTCGCGCGCTACCAGGAGCGGACCGGCGCGGCGCTCGACGTGCGCTACTCCGGGACGCCGACGCTGTCGGCCCAGCTCCGGGTCGAGGGCGACCGCAGCCCGGCCGACGTGGTGATCGCGCAGGAGTGCGGCGCCCTGGGCGCGATCGCCGACCTCCTCGCCCCGCTGCCCGACGACCTCGTCGCGCGCGTCGACCCGCGCTTCCGCGACCCGGGCGGGCGCTGGGTGGGGACGAGCGGCCGCGCGCGCGTGCTCGTCCACGACGCCGCTCGCGTGAAGCCCGAGGACCTGCCGCGCCGGCTCGAGGACCTCGCGGACCCGCGCTGGAAGGGGCGCGTGGGCTGGGCGCCCGGCAACGCCAGCTTCCAGGCGCACGTGAGCGCCCTGCGCCACCTGTGGGGCGAGGCGCGGGCGCGCGCGTGGCTCGAGGCGATGATCGAGAACGCCCCGCGCGCCTACGCCAAGAACGGGCCGATCGTCGAGGCGGTGGCCGCGGGCGAGGTGGACCTGGGCTGGGTGAACCACTACTACCTGCTGCGGCTCAAGCGCCCGGGCTCGGCCGTCGCCAACGCGAGCTTCGCCGAGCCCGGCGACGCCGGGAACCTGCTCATGCTCTCGGGCGCGGCCGTGCGCGCCGGGAGCCCGGTGGAGGAGGAGGCGCGCCGGCTCGTGGCCTTCCTCGTCTCGGACGAGGCGCAGGAGTACTTCGCCCGCGAGACGTTCGAGTACCCCGTCGTGCCCGGCGTCGCCACGCACCCCGACGTCGCGCCGCTCGAGGCCCTTGGGCTCGCGACCGTCGACCCGGTCCACCTGACCGACCTCGAGCCGACGCTCGAGCTCCTGCGGCGCTGCGGCCTCCAGTGACCGGGACCGCCCCCTGGCGGGCCCTCGTCGCCGTCGGCGCCGCGGCCCCGCTCCTGCCGGTCGCCGGGCTGGCGGCGGGGCTCCTCGCCGGCGACCCGTGGCGCGCGCCGCCGGCCGGGCTCGGCGCGCTCCTCCTGCGCAGCGTCGGCCTGGCCGTGGCCGTGTCGGCCGTCGCGGTGCCGCTCGGCGCGGCGCTCGCGTGGCTCGACCGCCGCCACGACTACCCGGGGCGCCGCGCGCTGGCCGCGCTGTCGCTCCTGCCGCTCGCGCTCCCGAGCTTCCTCCTCGCCGGCGCCCTGCGCCACGCCCTCGGGCCAGGGGGGCCGCTCGGCGCGGCGCTCGGCCTGCCGGCGTTCGCGGGGCACGTCGCCGCCGCGGTCGTCCTCACGCTCGCCACGGCCCCGCTGGCGCAGGTGCTCGTCGGCGCCGCGCTCGCGCGCGTGCCGGCCGCCGAGGAGGAGGCGGCGCGCACGCTCGGGGCGACGCGCGGCGCCGCCTTTCGCGCCGTCGTCCTGCCGCGGCTGCGCCCGGCGCTCGTGGCCTCGGCGCTGCTCGTGCAGCTCTACGTCCTATCCGACTTCGGCGCGGTGGCCGTCCTCGACGCGCCGGTGCTCACGTGGCGGATCTACCAGGCGGTCGCGCAGCAGCGCCTGGGCGACGCCGCGGTCCTGGGCGGGCTCCTGCTCGCGGCGACGCTCGCCCTGCTCGTCGCGGGGCGGTGGGCCCACGGTCGCGTGGCGGAGGCCGGCGTCGCCAACCCGCGCCCGGTCGAGCGGCGCCCGCTCGGGCCCGCGGGGCTGGCCGGGGCGCTCGTCGCGCATGGCCTGACGGCGGGGCTCGGCTGCCTCCTCCCGGTGGCGACGCTCGGGCTGTGGGTGCTCGACGGCTGGTCGCGTGGGCTGCCCTTCGCCCCGCTCGGCGAGCCCGTGGCGATCACGCTGAAGGTGGGCGCCGTCGGCGCCGCGCTCACGGTCCTCCTCGCCTGGGCGCCGGGCTGGGCCGCCGGGCGCCACGGCGCGCGGGCGGTCGACCTCGCCGTGCTCCTCGGCCACGCGCTCCCGGGCGTGCTCGTCGCGTTCGGCGTGCTGCGGCTGGCCCTCGTCCTCCCGGGCGCCCCGACCTACCGCGCCCTGGGCGAGGCGGGGGTCCTCCTCCTCGCCGGCTACGTGGCGCGCTTCCTGCCCGAGGCCCACGCCGCCCTGCGCACGTCGGCCGCCGCGTTCGACCCGCGGCAGGACGAGTCGGCGCGCGTGCTCGGCGCGGGCCGCGCCCGGCGCCTCCTGCGCGTCGTCCTCCCGGCGGTCGCCCCCGGCGTCGCCGCGGCGACGGGGCTGGTCGTGGCGCAGGTGGCCAAGGAGCTGCCGATCACGCTCCTCCTCGGCCCGGCGGCCGGGGCGCGGACGCTGTCGTTCCGCGTCTACGACCGGCTCGAGGAGGCGCTCCTGCACGACGCCGGGGCCGCGGGGCTCGTGCTCGTGGCCGTGTGCCTGGCGGCCTTCGCCCTGACGGCAAGGTGGGGAGGTGAGCGATGACGGCGCCGCTGGTCGTCGAGGGGCTCGGGCACGCCTACGCGCCCGGCGCGCCGGTGCTCCAGGGCGTCGACCTGACGCTCGGCCAGGGCGAGCTCGTCGCGCTCGTCGGCGCCTCGGGCTCGGGCAAGACGACGCTCCTGCGCTGCCTCGCCGGGCTGACGACGCCGGCCGAGGGGCGCGTCGTCGTGGGCGGGCAGGTCGCGGTCGAGGGCGGCCGCGAGCGCGTGCCGGCCGAGCGGCGCGGCGTCGGGCTCGTGTTCCAGGAGTACGCGCTCTTCCCGGCGATGACCGTGCGCGACAACGTCGCCTTCGGCTGCCCCGACGTGGCGCGCGTCGACGCACTCCTCGCGGCCACCGGGCTGGCGGAGCTCGCCTCGCGCCGGCCGGCCCAGCTCTCGGGCGGCCAGCAGCAGCGGGTCGCCCTCGCCCGCGCGCTGGCCGCGCGGCCGCACGTGCTGCTCCTCGACGAGCCCTTCGCCAACGTCGACGCGCCGCGCCGGCTCGACCTCGGCCAGGAGGTGCGCGCGCTCCTCGCCGCGCAGGGCGCGAGCGCCCTCCTCGTCACGCACGACGCGCAGGACGCGATGACGCTGGCCGACCGCGTCGCCGTGCTCGAGGGGCCGCCGGGGCGGATCGTCCAGTGCGACGCGCCCGAGGTCGTCTACGCCCGGCCGGTCGACGCGGCGACCGCCGCGCGGCTGGGCCCGTGCGCCTTCGTCCCGGGCGAGGCGACCGGCGAGGCCGCGACCACCCCGCTCGGCGAGGTCGCGCTCGTCGAGGCGCGCACCGGGCCCGTGACGCTCCTCGTGCGGCCCGAGCAGGCCCGCTTCGAGCCGGGGCAGGGCGACGCGC
Organism: Planctomycetota bacterium; assembly: GCA_023954375.1. Lineage (GTDB taxonomy): Bacteria > Planctomycetota > J058 > J058 > J058 > JAMLIC01. Next base: position 2,328 of record JAMLIC010000036.1, on the reverse strand, counting down.
GGGTGGTCGCCCGGGCCTTCGTGGGCCGCGGCGCGCGGGTGCGGGTCCGCGCGGGCGAGCGCGAGGTGCTGGCCGAGGCGCCGCTCGGGGCGCGGCCGGGCGACGCCGGGCGGGTGACGCTGGTCGGTCCGTGCTGGGCCCTGCCCGGGTAAGGACTACATCCCGACGGGGAGCATGTTCGTCGGGATCGCGCACTCCGGCCCGCCGTCGTCGAGGGCGAGCGCCCGACCCTGGACCCCGGTGTAGTAGATGATCCCCGAGTGGTTCGTGCGGAAGTAGCGGTCGCGGGTCGTGCCCGGCCGGACCGGGTTGGCCACGGCGAACCAGAGGAACTCCGGCGTCGTGGCCGACGGGCAGACCTCGAAGCGATAGCCCTGCTTCTCGCCGCTGCCCAGGAGGGGATCGACGAGGTTGGCGTCGGAGAGCTGGCGCAGCGTGCCGTAGTCGAGGACGCCGTTGCCATCCTTGTCCCACTCGCGGAAGACCGTCTGCGAGGTGCTGATGGTCTTCAGCGCGCCGATCGGCGCGGCGACCTCGTACCCTCTGCGCGCCCGAGGCGCAGGGTCCGTCGCGTGGAGGTAGAGGATCAGCAGGAGGACGAGTCCGCCGACCAGGACCGCCCGCCGTCGCTCGTCGGTCATCGGCCCTCCCGGTGAACTCACACCCTGCGCCGGCACCTGCGGCGGGGCCTTGACAGCGCACCCGCTCGCATGGCACAACACCGCCGTCGTTGAGAATGATTCTCAGACTCAACGGGTCCGATTCGACGCGGTGAGGGGGGTTCCTCGCCGCTTTCTTTGGCCCCGTGATTGAGATTGAGTCTCAATCTCACAGGAGGGAGGTGCCATGGACGGGCGCGAGGCGACGCGGCTGCGGATCTGGCAGGTCGACTGCACCCTCCTCGACGCGGTGCTCCTCCTCTCGTTCGACCCGCGCGAGCTGTCGAACCTGGCGCGCGCCGCCGGGCTCGAGCCCGCGGCCTGCGCCTGCCCCGACGCGCGCGCGCTCGTGCGCGCCGTCCACCGCGCCTGCCACGAGGCCACGCCCCTGGCCCTGCACCTCGAGCGCCTGCTCGACCTCGTCCACCGCCGCGCGCTCGACGCGCTCGCGACCTACGGGCTCGAGGCCTTCGGCGACGACCTCGCCGGCCGCGACCTGTGGCAGGTCCCCCACCTCGCCGGCCGCCTGTGGGCGGCGCTCACGGCGCCGGGCGACACGGCCGAGCGGCTGCGCGCCTACCTGCGCAACGCCCTCGCCGTCGACGCCATGCGGGCGCTGGCCGCGCGCGCCCACGAGCAGCCGGCCGCCTGAGACCCACCCGCGCGCCGACCGCGCGCACGTCCCCGACCACGGAGAAGAAGGAGTCCCCACGTGACCTCGAAGAAGAAGCGCCGCGGCTTCACGCTGATCGAGCTGCTGGTCGTGATCGCCATCCTGGCGACGATCGCCGGCGGCATCCTCGTGTCCTACGACGGGCTCGAGACCGACGCGGCCCAGGGCCAGGCGACCTACAACATCAGCGCGATCGACAAGGCCGTGCGCACCTACCGCACGCTGAACAAGGAGTACCCGAACGAGCTCGACAGCCTGCTGTTCAGCGCCACCGGCGACGGCACCGACGGCACCGGGCTGAACACGCTCAACGCCAAGCTCATGGGCAAGATCGGCCCGCACCCGCTGAACGCGCAGGGCGCGGCGGCGCTCGCGGCGGTGGGGATCAACCGCACCCGGTACGTCAGCGGCGCGCTCGGCTACGACAACGCCGCGCTGACCGCGGGCGGCACGTCGCTCCAGATCCCCAACCGCGCGTTCGACAACCCGACCCGCGGCCGCGGCGTCGTCGTGCCGCTGACCGCCGGCGCCGTCGTCGCCGCGATCGAGTCGCCCGGCATCGGCTCGTTCGCCACCGGCGCCCCGCCGGCGAACTCGGCCCGCCTGCGCGACATCGCCGGCCTCGACGAGAACCGCCGGCACGTCGTCGTGGCCTTCGGCCTGGGCAACAACTCGACCATGGTCGCTGAGCGGGCCAACGACGGCGTGTTCGGCCGCACGGGCCTCCTCTCGGAGGCGCCGTTCTACACCCACGTCACCAAGGCCGAGTACGGCCGCTACCTGCTCCTGTTCCACCTCGCGACGGACACCGACGGGAACGGCACGATCGAGCCCGCCGAGTACCGCGCCGAGGCGAGGTTCATCGCCTGCCTCGACACCCGCGGCGACTGGCTGGACGAGGAGTACGCGGAGTACACGAACCAGAAGCCCTAGTCGTGGGGGGGGGGGGAAGGGCGGCCCGGCGCGGCGCCGAGCCGCCCCCCCCGCCCGCGGGCG
>JAMLIC010000035.1 GCA_023954375.1 Planctomycetota bacterium | reverse complement strand
CCTGAGGCCTCGGCCCCGCCACGGCCATCCCCTCGGACCGCGTCGTCGGGGTCGTCGTCCTCTCCGCGACGTTCACACCGGCTCCCTCACAACTCCTGAATCTGGGCGTCGGCTGAGCAATGGAACACTACGGGTTTCTCATGCTTCTGGAACTCAATCCAGGCCTGAAGCCCCAGCAGCGCGAGAAGCCCAACAATGCCTCCAACAGCAAGGGACGCCCCAGCCCAGGTGGGTAGCACTAACGCTACGCCAGGCGGCAGTCGATCAAGCGTGGGCTGAAGGATTGGTAGCCTCAGCACCTCTGCGCAGACGAAGGCTGCCGAGACGCCGGCAACGATTGCTACCAAGAACATGCCGTGCTTCAGAAGCTGCGGACGCCGGTTCCGAACACGAGCCAGAACGAACAATGCAACCCCCACGAACACTCCTCCCCTGCCAAGCCAACCAATGGACAGCACGCAGGAGGCTGCAAGACCGGGGGGATCAGGGGCAACATCGTCGCCACGCAAGAACTCTGGCACACCGTTCGGTCCTGCGGAGTAAGGCCGACCAAGATCGTAACACCAAGGATTACCCCAAGGATCCGAGAAGGAGGAAGGCGGAACGCCAGGGAGCACGACTTCTCCAGTTATGCGCATGATCGTCAGCGAAAGGTTCTCGCGTTCCTTCAGCCGTCGCGAAATCTCTTCCTCCGCCGCCTCCGCATCCTCGTACCAGCGGACTGCTGTGGCCAACTGGGGGCTTGCGCTTCTAAGGACGAAGTCACGGACGGATCGGCAACCACAAACCACACATACAAGCGCAATGGCTGTTGCAGCCGCTCGGGGCATGACTACACTGGCCTAGGCCAAGTTCTTGTGTTCGGCTGCAACTCGCAAGGTGCCTGCCAGAACACCCTCCAGTACCCCGCTCTGAGCCGAAACACAAGGAAGATTGCCTGCTGGCCTGTGCGACCGCGAATGTGGGCAGATATCCGAATGCTCTCAAAGACCCTCCTGGACTCCGCTGTCTTCTTGGTATTGCAGAAGCATCCGGACGGACACTCTCGGAGACGCCTCGGAGGATGTGCGCGGTCCGCCACTTGGCGCACCTGGCGCGCAACATAGTTGATTTCATTTAGCCCGGGAGCCCGGATCCCCAGCTCGTCAAGCCAGTCCCGCGGTTGACCCGTAGAAGTGAGCCGTGCCGCGACTGCATCACGGCTTTCCGTTCCGACGCTGACCCAACCAAATTTTGGATCCATTTGAAACCAAGTGCCCGCAGTCTCGACCTCCCAACTCTGCCAAGGCCCGAGCTCGTTCACCGTCCACTTGCAAGCACCGCACTCAGTTGCTGCTGCCAAGTCTCTTGGATCCCCGGCGTCGGCAAGGAGGACGTGGGGATTGTGCGGTTCGTCCAGAACATCCACAATCAACGACGTCTCATTCACTTCCGACGGTGGCGGCGCGACGATTTGATCTCCGGTAGGCACGGGGACCAAGGACGTCGCCCGCGTCGTCAGGAGGTCGGCAATGGGCAAGTAGCAGAATGTGCTTCCAATCAGAAGCGGCTGCCGGTGAGTCCTCAGGCTTAGGAGAACATAGCTGTTGAACCTCGTCCGCGTGGTCCCGACAAGGCTGTTCGCCCACTCCACACCGAACCGGTCATAGATCACCCGCCCGGTGAGCCCCACCTGCCTCTCGACCGAGCCGCGCTCGTCGAGCACCGGCGTGCCCATGGCCGAGAACTCGCCGTCGTAGGTCTCGATCGGCACGCCGCCCGCCCAGCGGTAACTCCCGAACGTACCCCCGCCCGCGAACTTCTCCAGGAGCAGGCGCGTCCCGTCATAGGCCAGCAACGTAGGCCCGAACGAACTGCTGACCATCACCGCCCGCTCGCCTGTGCCCGTGTAGTGGAACTCCTGGTTCGGGTCGGGCGTCCCGCTCTCGACCTCGAACTCCACCTTCGTGGGCAGGTCGCGCTGGTTGTGGGTGAAGACGGTCGCCTCCTCCGCCGAGTCCCGGCGCTTCATGCGCTGCGCCTGGTCGTACTCGTAGGCGATCTCGTCCGCGCCGGTGACCTCGCTCTGGATCAGGTTCCGCGCGTCGACCGTGTAGTTCGTCGTCTCGTCCTCGACGAGATCGACCTTCTGGACTCGGTTCGAGGCCGCGTCGTACTGGTAGGCGAACCCATACACGGTCGGGTTCTGGACGCGCCGCTCCTCGACGAGCCGGTCCAGCGCGTCGTACGCGTAGTAGGTGAACTCGCCGTCCTCGTGCTCGACCTGCGTGACCGCGCCGTTCGGGTTCCGCTGGTAGACGAACGACGAGATCACCGCCGCCGCGTCGTCTCGGTTCACCAGGCTGCTCAGCCGGCCCGCCACGTCGTAGGCGTAGTAGGAGACGACCTTGTTGCCCGCGAGCACCTTCCGCTCGATCAGCCCCGAGCGGTCGTGGTGGAAGTCGTTCTCGCGGTTCGGGGTGTCAAGGACCGTCGCCCGGATCAGTCGCCCCGCCTCGTCGTAGGCGTGCGTCGTGGCCTCCGAGTTGGGGTCCGTGACCCGGGTCTTCATGCCGCTGAGATCGTACTCATAGGCCACCACCCCGGCCACGGTCGTCTTCTCGACGAGCCGGTCCATGGCGTCGTACTCGAACTCCGACACCCCCAGCCCCGCCGCCGTGTCGTCGCTCTCCAGCAGGTTCCCGACCTGATCGTAGGCGTAGTAGATCGGCGCGTCGGCCGTCTCGCCCGCGACCGGGTTCTCGAACCACGTCCGCTCCAGCCGCCGGGCGTCGTCGTAGTCCATGTAGGTGACCCGCCCGTCGGCGTCCACCCGCAGGACCATGGACGACCGCGCGTCGTACCCCATGTAGGTCAGGCTACCGAGGGCGTCCGTGACCGTCGAGAGCCGGTTCAGGCCGTCGTAGCTGAACAGCGTCACTCGCTGGGGCAGCGCGAGGGCGAAGTTCGCAAACTGGCCCAAGACCATCTGCTGATCCGCCCCGGCGAGGTCCGAGCTCCTGACCTCGTCGTCCTCCGCCCAGTAGAGGCGCCGCCGCACCGAGTCCACGCCCAGCGTGCTGGGAGACGTCAGGCCGTTCACGACCGTCTCCGCGCCACTACCGTCGAGGTTCGCCCGGCGGATAGTGCCGGCGCTCGCCTCCGACCAGTACACCTTCCGTGCGAACAGGTCGACGGCGACGCCCCAGGCGCCCGAGAGGCTGGCGACGAGCTGCTCGTCGCCGGTCCCGTCCACGTTCACCCGGCGAAGATCGCCGGCGTTGTAGCGCGTGTAGTAGAGCTTGCCCGCGACCGGGTCCAGCGCCAGGCCCAGGACGGGCTCGTCGCCGACCGCCAGTACCGTCTGCCGGTCCGCTCCCGTCAGCGCAGCGCTCCGGATCTCTCCGTCCGGAGAGGTGTAGGTGGTGTAATAGATCCGGCCGCGACCGGGGTCGGCGACGAGAGCGCCCGGTGTGTCGACGTCGGAGCTGCCGAGGATCGCCTCCTGGTTGCTCCCGTCCAGGTCGCTGCGCTCCGCGTGCTGCACGCCGATCCAGTAGAGCTTGCCGCCTGGGGTGATCAGGTCGAGCGCCAGGTGGTTCGTCAGCCCCGGGCTCGGGACGACCGTCGTCAGGCCCGTGCCGTCGAGCTTCACGCGGTCGATCCGGCTGTTCACCGCGTCCATGAAGAACAGCCCGACGAAGTTGCTCTCCTCCGGCCCCTGTTGGAGCACGCGGTTGCCGACCTCGTCGTAGCCCATGTAGGTCACGCCGCCCAGCGCGTCGATCCGGTGCGTCTGGCGCCCGAGCAGGTCGTAGCGGAAGTAGGTGGAGAAGCCGCGCGGGTTCGTGACGCGCACTCGGCTCCCACGCGCGTCGTAGGAGAAGTAGCTGTACTCGCCCAGGGCGTTGCCCTGGCTGACAAGGCGCCGCGCCGGGTCGTAGTTCATGTAGGCGGTCCGGCCCTCGGGGTCGATCTGCCGGAGCACACTCGACCGGGCGTCGTAGTCCGTCACCCAGGTGTCGTCGAAGAAGTTCGACCGCTCGGTCTGCCGGTTGAGCGCGTCGTACTCGAAGTAGGTGGGCCGGTTCTCGGGATCGATCACGATCCGCTGGTTGCCCGCCTCGTCCAGCTCGAAGTAGGTCACGCCGCCGTCCGCCGCGGTCTGGCGGTAGACGCGGTTCACGTCGTCATGGTCGAAGTAGGTCCAGCGCTCCTCGCCGCCCAGGCCCAAGACGACCCGCGTCCTCGTGCGGTTCCCCGCCTCGTCGTAGAAGTGGTAGGTGAGCGCCCCCGCTGGGTCCTTCGTGAGCTCGAGCCGGTCGACCTCGTCGTACTCCATGGTCGTCTCGACGTTCTTCTGGTCGCGCTGCAGGACGACGTTGCCGACCTCGTCGAAGTCCATGTAGGTGGCCGCGTGGTGCACGCCGTCGATCGTGCGGAAGCGGCGGTTCAGGGCGTCGTACTCGAAGGTCGTGGTCACGCCGCGGGCGTCGGTCGTCTCGAGCAGGTTGCCCACCTCGTCGTAGACGTTCTCGGTCACGGCGCCGTAGGGGTCCTCGGTGGTGAGGCGCCGGTTCAGCTCGTCGTACGTGTGGTACGTCGTCGCCCGCTGTCCGCCGTACGGGCTCGAGCCCCAGGGCTGGCGGCCATACCCCTGGTCCACGTTCGTGAAGAGCAGGTTGCCGACCGCGTCGTAGGCGTGGTACGTGAACAGCCCCGCCGGATCGAGCGTGGACTCCTGGCGGCCGGCGAGGTCGTACGTGGAGTAGGTGACCGCGCCGAGCTCGTCCTTGCGGAAACGCACCTGCCCGGCCTCGTCGTACCCGGTCTCGGTGATCTCGTGGTGCGCGTCCTCGGTGTGGGTCAGGCGGCCCGCGAGGTCGTAGGTGAAGTAGGTCACGTTCTCCGGCAACGGCCCGCGGCTCTCGAGCCGGTTCCCCTCCTCGTCGTAGACCGACTCCGTGACCGCGCCGATCGCGTTCTGCGTGCGCTCGAGCCACCCCCGGTCGTCGTAGTCGAAGTAGGTGAACTTCCCTCGTGGGTCCTTGGTGAAGCGCCGCTGCCCGGCCAGGTCGAACCCGAAGTAGACCTCGTTGCCGAGCGCGTCCTCCTGCTCACGGAGCCGGCCCACGAAGTCGTAGCGGAAGTAGGTGTTGAAGCCGCGAGCGTTCTCCTGCCGCTCGAGCTGATGCGCCGCGTCGTGGAAGAAGTAGGTCGAGCGGCCCAGGGCGTCGGTCTGCCGCTCGCGACGGCCCAGGGCGTCGTAGCCCCACGTGGTCACCCGCTCGAGGGCGTCCTCCTGCCGCTCCAGGCGCTCCTCGGGGTCGTAGTCGAAGTAGGTTGAGCGCCCGAGCGCGTCCTCCGTGCGCTTACGGTTGCTGTTGCCGTCGTAGAAGTGCTCGGTCGTGTTGGACCGGGCGTCGGTCTCCGCGACGAGGTTGCAGCGGGCGTCGTAGGCGAAGCTCGTCTCCGCGCCGGTGGGATCGACGCGCTTCGTCAGCCGGCCGCGCAGGTCGTAGTCGAAGTAGCTGACGCGCCCGAGCGGGTCGACGACGGCGGTGCGCTCGCCGGCGGAGTTGTGCTCGAGCTCGGTCTCGTGGCCGAGCGGGTCCGTGACGCGCTCCAGGTTCCCGTGGTCGTCCCAGGCGAAGTAGGTGTTGGCCTCGCGCCGGTCGACCTTCGCGCGCAGGAGCCCGTTCGGCTCGTAGTCGTAGTAGGCCGTGTTGCCGACAGGGTCGATCCACTTGGTGCGGTTGCGGTCGGCGTCGTAGTCGAGGTAGGTGACCCGATCGAGCGGGTCGACATAGAAGCGCAGCAGGTCCTGAGCGTCGTGGGCGAAGTAGCTGCGGCCGGCGTGCGGGTCGGTCACCTCCTGCCGGTTGCCGCGCGCGTCGTACTCGTACGTCCAGGCCCGGGTCAGACGGTTCTCGGAGCGGGTCAGGTTGCCGTCCGGATCGTCGTACTCGTGGTAGTCGGCCGGCGTCCCCGGATTCCACACGCGCTCGGGGCTGCCCCACGCGCCGTACTGGAAGTAGGTCACCTTCCCGGCCCGATCGACGAGGGTCGTCTCCGCCGTCGTCGGGTCGTGGTCGAAGTAGGCCGTGCGCGGGGGCGTGAGGGCGTCGGCGATCCGGTCCACGCGGCCGTCGCCGTCGTAGCCCGCCCGCCACGAGTAGTTCTCGGGGTCGGTCACCGCCGTGAGGAGCGCCCCGCTGCCCGCGCCGTACTCGAAGTAGGTGACGCACAGCTCGGGGCCGACGACGCTCGTCAGGTTGCGGGAGTCGTAGTGGAAGTAGCTGACCCGGTTGTTCTGGGGCTCGAGCGGGTCCTCGAGCACGAGGCGCTCGAGCAGGCCGTCGCCGTCGTAGGTCAGGTAGGGCACGAGGCCTTGCGCGCCCGAGAGCCCCTCGATCCGCTGGAGGCGAGAGGAGCCGTCGTAGGTGTAGTAGACCGGGTTGTCGAGCCGATCGAGCACCAGCTCCAGCCGCCCGCTGGCCTCGTCGTAGTGGAACTTCTTGCCGCCGGGCGTCGTCTCGACGAAGACCCCGGCGTCGAGCTCGAGCGTGCTCTGCAGGCCGGCCGCCGGCTCGTAGGCGCTCCCCGTCCAGCGGTAGGTGTTGCGCCGCCCGTCGCCGCGCACGACCGCCACGTGGTCGTCGCCGTCGACGTACAGGAAGCGGGTGAGCCCCAGCATGCGCGAGCGGCCGAACGGGTCGGGCGAGAGGTACAGCCCGCCGTGGTGGTATGCGGCGATCGGCGGGTGTAACGCCGCCCACATGGCCAGGGAGCCAGAGGGCTCCCCGAGCATCCGCGGCCGGGTAGTCGTCGTCCCGAGCTGAGCGGACGGCCGGCACCAGCGCGCTCGAGAGGCGGACTGTCGACGGAGGTGTCGCCGAGCCGATCCGGAAAAGGATCGGGCGGTGAAGCCCCAGTCTGGCCGACCGGCTTCACCGCCCTGCACTTGAGGTGCGGTGTGATCCTACTGGCTCTATCGGTCGCAGTCGATGGACTCCTTGACCTCCGGCGTCGACTCCCCTCCGTAGAGGCGCTGCGGCCGCTCTCGTGCCCGAACTGCGGCCGTCTGGCGAGGGACGCCGGCAGCCAGAGGCTCGCGATCGTCGGCCATGGGACTTACGAGCGGCAGGTGCTTGGCGTGGACTCGCCAGGCGGGCAGACGGTGATCCCGGTCCGGCGATACCTGTGCTGCGAGTGCTGCTCGACGACGAGCGTGCTGCCCGACCTGCTCTACCCCGGCCGGTGGTACGGGGCCTGGGTGATCCTGGAGGCGCTCGTGCTCGTCTTCGCGCTCGGCCTGCCGATCGACGAAGTGCGCCGCGAGCTCGGAGTGGAGACGAGCACGCCGGGCTGGCGAAGCGTGCACCGTTGGCGGCGCGAGCTGCTCGCGCCGCTCTGGGGCTGGCTCGCGCGCGGGCTCGGAGCGCGCGGGCTGTGCTCGGACCGCGAGGAGGCACGAGGTCGCCTCTCGCGACTCCTCGGTCAGCTCGGCGAGCGGGCGCATCGCGGTGTCGGTGCGCGCGCAGCCCCGCTGCTCGCGCACTCTCGGCCAGTCGCCGATCCCCGCGAGGGCCGGTCCTAGGCCGACCTGCGGCCCCCACAGAGGGCGTCTGGAGACCCGCGCCGTCGACTCTGCTCCAAGTCCGTCGCCGCACCAAGGAGGCGGCCGACATGACGGAGCAAGACGGACGCACCAAGGAAGCCCTGTTTCGCTATGCGGTCCTCGGACCGCTGATCACGACCGAGCTGCGCCGCGGGGAGCGCAAGCGGCTCCTGCGAGAGCTCGCCAAGCAGACGTGGACCGACCCGCATGGCCTGCCGCGACGGGTCGCCGCCAAGACGCTCGAGGAGTGGCTCTGCCGCTACCGCCGTGGCGGACTCGACGGGCTCGTGCCGCAGCCGCGCGCCGACGCGGGCGTGGCGCGCGCGCTGTCGCCCGAGCTGGTCTCGCTGGTCCTGGACATGAAGCGCGAGGACCCCGGCCGCTCGGCGCCGCTGATCCGGCGCGAGCTCGAGCTCGCGGGCCGCCTGCGCCGCGGGCAGGTGTCGGTGTCGACGATCCAGCGCCTGCTCGCGCGCGCAGGCCTCTCGGGGCCGGCCCTCGAGCTCGAGCGGCCGGCGCGCCACCGCTGGCAGGCCGAGCGCGCCAACGCGCTCTGGCAGTGCGACGCGCTCCACGGCCCGGCGCTCTTCGATCCGGCCGCCGGCCGTCCGGTGCGCGTGAAGATCTTCGCCCTGCTCGACGACCGGAGCCGCCTCGTCCCCTACCTGCGGGCGGACTTCCACGAGACGCAAGCCGCCTTCCTCGTCGTCCTCTCCGGCGGCGTGCAGCGCCGCGGCGTGCCAGGCGGGATCTTCGGCGACCAGCACCAGAGCTTCGCTGGCGCCGACACCGAGCTCGCCTGCGCGCAGCTCGGCTCGCGCATGATCCTGGCCCGGCCTTACGACGGGCCGGCCAAGGGGAAGATCGAGCGCTTCTGGCGCACGCTGCGCCTGCACGTCCTCGACCGCCTCGACCCGGCCGTCGTCACGACCCTCGACGACCTCAACACCCGTCTCTCGGCCTGGGTCGAGGGTGAGTACAACCGTCGGCCGCACAGCGCGCTCGACGGCCGCACCCCGCTCGAGGTGTGGGAGCAGGACGCCGAGCACGTCCGCTGGATCGACGACCCGGCGCTCTTCGACAAGGCCTTCACGGCCACCTTCACCCGCCGGGCCAGGAACGACTCGACCGTGCAGGTGCTCGGCTGCGCCTACGAGGTCCCCAGCCACCTGCGCGGCGACACGGTCACGATCGGCCACAGCCTGCTGCACCCCGAGCGCCTGTGGGTCGACGACAAGGGCGTCCGCGTGCCCCTGCGCGAGGTCGACGCGGAGGGGAACGCGACCCGCGCGAGGATCCGCGCGGTCAAGGATCCGGCCCGCCCGCGCGAGGCGAAGAAGAAGACCGGGCTCAACGCGGTCGAGGCCGTCCTGCGCCGCATGACCCGCCGGCCGGGCGCGGACAAGGAGGGCGCGTGAGCAAGAAGCTGCGCAGCCGCTACGGGCTCACCAAGGCGCCCTTCACCAAGGACGTCCCCACCGACGAGCTCTACGTCCACCCGCAGACCGAGCACGCCGTCGATCTCCTCAAGGCGATGGTCGAGGGGCGGTCCTCGGGCGCCCTCACGGGCGAGTCCGGCACCGGCAAGACCTTCGTCTTCCGCGCGCTCGAGGCGCACCTGCCGACCGGCTCGTGCCGGCTCACCTACATCCACAACTCCACGGTGAACCTGCGCGACTTCTACCGGCAGCTCGGCCAGGCCCTGGGCCTCGAGCCCAAGGCCACGCCGTCGGCCCTCTTCCACAAGATCACCACGCAGATCGAGGACGTCGCTCAGCAGAAGACCCGCCCCGTCCTGGTGATCGACGAGGCGCACCTGCTCCCGCTCGACGTGCTCGGCCACCTGCACATCCTCCTCAACTACCACCGCGACTCGAAGCCGCTCCTCTCCCTCCTGCTCCTCGGCCTCCCGGCCCTGCGCGACCGGCTGTCGCGCAACGCGCTCTCGTCGCTCGGCGCGCGCCTCCCGGTGCGGATCCACCTCGCCCCGCTCGCGGCGGCGCAGGTGACCGAGTACCTGCGGCACCGGCTGCGCGCGGCGGGCTGCGCCGAGGACGTCTTCGCCGAGGACGCCGTCCTGCTCGCGGCCGAAGCGACGGGCGGCGTCATGCGGAAGCTCGACGTCCTCGCCGCCGCGGCCCTCGACGTGGCCTGCGATGGCCGGAGCAAGCTCGTCGACGCGTCGGTCATGGCCGAGGCCATCAAGCGCTCTGCCGAGGCGATCGCATGAAGGAACGCGAGCCGCTTCCGATCGTGCACGCCTCGGCGATCGAGAGGGCCGCGGCGGGCCAGCAGTGGCTCATCGACGGCCTGTGGGGCGCGCAGGCCGTCGGGATCGTGGGCGGGAACCCGAAGTCCTTCAAGACCTGGCTCGCGCTGGACCTCGCCCTCTCCGTCGCGTCGGGCACGCCGGCCCTGGGGACCTACGCGGTCCCCAGGGCCGGGCCCGTCCTGCTCTTCGCCGCCGAGGATCCCCCGGCGACGGTCCGCTCCCGCCTCGAAGGCGTGGCCGCGAGCCGCGGCCTCGACCTCGCGGCGCTCCCGATCCACGTCGTCCTCGCCTCGAGCCTCCGCCTCGACGAGGCCGACGACCAGGCGCGCCTCAGCGACGCCGTCGACCTCTACCGCCCCCTGCTCCTCGTCCTCGATCCCTTCGTCCGGCTGCACCGGATCGACGAGAACTCCGCCCGCGAGGTCTCGGGCGTCCTCGCCTACCTGCGCGACCTCCAGCGCAGCCGCGGCGTCGCCGTCCTCGTCGTGCACCACGCGCGCAAGGCCGGCGCCGGCGCGGCCCAGGCGGGCCTCAGCCTCCGCGGCTCCGGCGACTTCTACGCCTGGGGCGACGAGCTCCTCCACATGCGCCGCCGCCGCACCACGCTCGAGCTCGTCGTCGAGCACCGCAGCGCGCCGGCCCCGGAGCCGGTCCAGCTCGAGCTCTGCGCCGACGACGAGCGCCCGCACCTCGTCGTCGTCCCGACCACGTCACCCGCGGCCAGCGAGGCGGCCAGCCTGCGCGAGCAGGTCCACGCCGCGATCGTCGCCGCCGGCGCCCCGCTCACCACCGAAGCCGTGCGCGAGACCGTGCGCGTCCGCTGGCAGCGCGCCTCCGAGGTCCTCCGCGAGCTCGAGCGCGAGGGCCGCATCGACCAGACACCGAGCGGCTGGGTCGCGTCTGCGACCCGTCGATCGTCGGCGTGAGCATTCCTGGCGAAACGGACCCTGGCTCTGCGGGGACGCAACCAGGGAAGGGATAGCCAGGACGACGGCGCGCCGAAGGCGCAACGGAGGGGCCCCAGCCGGGCGACCGGCTGGGGCCCCTCTCCTTCCGGATCGGCTTCGGACGCCGGAGCCATGCCTCACAAATCCCGGGGTCTGGGGCAGAGCCCCAGCTCCTCGACGTCCACGAGCCCAAGGCACCGAAAACATGAACAGCGACCATGACGCGATGTCCGCCCTTGCCCGCTCCTTCCCAGCGCTGCACGTCGCCAGCGGCCTGGCGCCGTGGCGCCCCGAGGAACTCGAGCAATGGGCCTGCGGCCCCGTGCCCGGATCGGGCGCGCTCCATGCCGCGCGCTTCGTCCTCTCCGTCTGGAACTCCCACGCTGACTGGGAGTGCGGCCGCTTCGACGCCGTGCGGGCTCTCGGGGCCTGGGACCAGGCGCACCGGGCCGCCTTCCTCGCCTGGGCGGCGCGGCCATGGTGGCCGTAGCGACGGCGCGGCGTCTTCCCTCCCGTCCCACCTCACAGATGGGAGGGAAGGGAAGACGCATGCCTCACGTCATTCGACCGGGCGAAGCTCGACCGGCACGCGCTGGCCGAGGGTGCCCGATAACAGGCGGGAACGGGCCCAGGCCGCGCACGTCGTTCGTGAAGGACGTCCGGCAGCCCAGGCGGCCCGCCGTATCGACGAACAGCCCCGGGCCGTAGTGCGCGATCAGGTTCGCAGGTCCGCCCGCGCCGGCCGCCGACTCGAGCGGGTACGTGGCCATGCCGTCGCGGTTCGCCGCCGGCATGACGAGCGGCAGCCCAAGCGGCGGGTCGTCGCTCTCGTCGTCCCAGGGCCGGAGGGGCGGCTCCTCGAGGGCCGCGTTGTGCGCCTGGGCGGTGGCCCAGAGCACCGCCACGGGCCCCTCGCAGACGTTGAGGTGCAGGCCTTCCGTCTCGCCGCTGCCCGGCTCGGAGGCGTCGGCGAAGATCTGGATCCGGTCGAACGTGAGCCGGTTCGCGATCGTGGCGGGCGCCTCCCATACGAGCGTCGCGGTCGTCCCGCCCGTGTTGAGCTGGACCCAGGCCTCGCTCGTCGTCTGGTTGCGCTTCCACCAGTTCGTGGGCGCGCTCGCCTTCAGGCTGAGCGACTGGTGGACCTGGACGGCCAGGGGGCGGGAGGGAAGGGGGCTGTCGAGCAAGCTCACACTATGTCTCCTCCCGAGGCTTCCCCCGTGGAGTCCGAGAAGCGGGTGACGAGAAGCGCGTCGGCTTCCGGTAACGGGGACGAGGCAATCTAGGGACGCCCGAGGTCCACGACCATTGGCCGCCCGGCCCACCCTCCATGGCCGTAACTGCTGACGTTGCTGAGCAGCCAGGTCCGGCGATGTCACTTTCTTGCCGCCCGTCCCGGGAAGGTCGACCTCTCTCGCTGAACAGGGCGTCGTGCGGCTGACGCGTCACGGCGTCAGACAACATTCACGTGCTTCCACCTCCGACTCCTCGAGCGCCCGCCCGGGCTCCTCCCCCCGTCTTGCCTTACGATCCGCCCCGTGTCGCCCGCGCCCCCCCGCGCCGCGCTGGCCCTCGCCGCGCTGGCCCTGCTCTCCCAGGCCCTCTGGGCCTCGCTCGCCCTCACGGGCGACCTGCGGCACGGCGCGCTCCCTGGCGCCCTGGCCCACCTCGGCGCGCTCGCCGCCCTCTACCTCCTCGCCCTCGCCCTCGTCCTCCGCGCGCGCACCGACGACCGCCGCCTGCTCGCCGTGGTCTGGGGCGCCGCCCTGCTCTTCCGCCTCACGCTCCTCCCGGTCGAGCCGAGCCTGTCGACCGACGCCTGGCGCTACGTGTGGGAGGGGCGCGTGAGCCTCGCCGGCCACGACCCTTACGCGCTCGCGCCCGACGCGCCTCTGCTCGAGGACTTGCGCGACGACCGCGTCTGGCCGCAGGTCAACCACCCCGAGGTCCCGGCGATCTACGGGCCGGTCCTGCAGGCGCTGTTCGCGCTCCTGGCGCTCCTCCCGGGCGGGCTCTGGCCGTTCAAGCTGGCCTTCGTCGCCGCCGACCTCGGCGTCGGGCTCCTGCTCGCCCGCGCGCTCCGCCGCCGCGGGCGCCCGCCGGCGCTCGCCCTCGCCTGGCTCTGGCACCCGCTGCCCGTGCTCGAGGTCGCCGGGCAGGCGCACCTCGAGGTGGTGCCGATCGCCCTCCTGCTCCTCGCCCTCGACCTCGAGGCCACCGGGCGCGCGCGCGCCGCCGCCCTGAGCCTGGGCGCGGCGATCGGGGCCAAGTACCTGCCCGTCCTCGTCGCCCCGGCCCTGCTGGCGCGGCACCCCC
Organism: Planctomycetota bacterium; assembly: GCA_023954375.1. Taxonomy (GTDB): domain Bacteria; phylum Planctomycetota; class J058; order J058; family J058; genus JAMLIC01. Next base: position 81,939 of record JAMLIC010000035.1, on the reverse strand, counting down.
GCCGCGCCCCGACGCTCCTCCTCCTCCTGGCGCTGCCCGGCGCGGCCTGCGCCCTGCCGTACCTCGGCGGCCTCCTGCGGCCCGCCGACACGGGCCTCGGCGCCTACGCGGCGACCTGGCGCTTCAACGACGGCGGCTTCCTCCTCCTGTCGAGCGCCCTCGAGGCCACGGGCCTCTCGCAGGCCTTCTGCCGCCTCGCCCTGCCGGCCTTCGTCGACGTGCCCGCGGGCGTCGACCCGGCCCTCGACGCGACGTGGCGCCTGATCGCGCCCAAGCTCGTCGCCGGCGCGCTGATCGCCGCGCTCGCCCTGCGCCAGGCGCTCCGCGCGCCCGCGGCCCGCGACCTCTCGGGCGCGGCCTTCGCCGCGGGCGCCGGGTTCCTGCTCCTCTCCCCGGTCGTCCACCCGTGGTACGCCCTGTGGGTCGTGCCGCTCCTCCCGCTCCGGCGGTCGCCGGGGCCCTGGCTCCTCTTCTCGCTCTGCCTCCCGCTCGCCTACGCCGTCCTCGTGACCTACGACGGGACGCCGGCCACGTGGACCGAGGAACCCTGGGTGCGCCTGGCCGTGTACCTCCCGGCGGCGGCGTGGGCCGCGACCCTGTCGGTTGTGCCCGGGCCGCGTCCGGACTATCAGGTGTGACTCCCATGGCGAGCCCGCGACCCCGCGCCACGACCCTGATCGCGCTGGTCCTCACCTGCGCCCTGACCCTCGCGCCCGGCTGCATCATCGGCAGCCCCGTGGCCGCCTTCTCGGGCGAGCCCTACGGCATGACGATCGACGACATCGACGCGATCGGCGGCGAGAAGAAGCCGATCTGGGGCGGCCGCCCGGTCCTGGCCGCGATCGACCTGCCGTTCGCGGCCGTCCTCGACACGGCGTTCCTGCCCATCGCGCTGCTCTTCTGGGGGATCTCCGCCCTCGTCGGGGGCGGGAGCGACCCCGACCATGGTCACGGGCACCGGCACGATGACGACGAGCCGGACCATACGCACTGAGCAGCCGTTCGGACCACGTACAAGGCAGGTCACGGAGGCAGACGGAGGTCACACGGATCTCCGTGCCCTCCGTCCGCCTCCGTGTCCTGCGTGACCTGTCTTCTCCGCGGTCAGTACCCCGGCTGCACGCCGCCGCGGTCGTGGCCGCCGCGCGAGATCGTCCGCGCCGCGCGCCCGCCGAGGGCGCCGCCCGAGAGGAGCACGCCCGCGCCCAGCGCGAGGAGCGACACGAGGACGAGCGTCTCCGGCGCGACGCCGATCACGGCCAGGACGCCGAGGACCACGGCCGCCATGCCGATCAGCGCCTCGGCGCCGGCGCTCGACTCGGTCGCGCGGCGCAGCGTCTCGGCGGTGCGGTCGTGGCCGGCGGGCCCGGCCATCTCGCCCACGCGAAGGGTCAGCGACCCGCCGAGGAGCAGCGCGGCGCCGAAGACGATGATCGCCACCGGCGTGAGGATCGCGGGGGCGACGCCGAGGATCGCCAGCACGCCCAGCAGGATGCCGGCGATCCCGCCGATCATCTGGGCCGACAGGCCGCCGCCGACCTCGGTCTCCTCGTCGGGGTGGAGCCCGACCGTGAGCTCGCGGTAGCGGGCCGCGAACGCGCCCGACTGCAGGAGCAGCGCGGCGCCGAGCACGATCGTGCCGGCGAACGCCACGGTCGGCATGCCGACGTTCGCCAGGCCGAGCACGGCCATGACGACGACGGCCCCGCCGCACACGGCCTCGGCCAGCGACCCGCCGGCGATGAACGAGCGCGTGCGCCGCGCGTCGTCGCCCATGCGCGCGGCCGCCGGGCGCCGCCACTCCTCGCCCGTCGCGCCGGCCCGGTCGGGCTCGCGCGCCGTCGGACCGGGCCCGGTGGCGGCCGGAGATCGCCCCGGCGTGGTCGTCGTGCCGGTGTGCGGCAGCCGGTGCCCCCTGGTCTGGTCGTCGAACCGCCCGTAGCCCACGTCGCCTCCTGCTGGCCCTCCCGGCCGGCGCGCGAAACGAGCGGCGTGCCAGCCGGCGCGGGCCCTGCCGCCGCCGGTCGGCGCGGGTCGGGGGCGTCCCTCGGCGGACGGCGGCGGCTCAGCCGCGGCGCGTCATGGCGCCGACCAGGGCGCGCGCGAACGCGTCGGCGTCCTCGGGGCCGCGCCCGGTCACGACGCGGCCGTCGACGGTCACGGCGGCGCCCGTCCACGCGGCGCCGCGCGCGCGCAGGTGCGCCTCGCGCGAGGGCCACCCCGTCGCGGGGCGGCCCTCGAGCAGCCCGGCCTCGGCCAGGATCGACGACGCGTAGCACAGCGCGCCCACGACCTTCCCCGCCTGCAGCGCCTCGCGCGCGAGGCGGTGGGCGGCGCGGTCGTGGAAGAACTCGGCCGCCCCGACGCCGCCGACGAACACGAGCGCGTCGACGTCGTCGGGGCGCACGGCGCAGTAGAGGAGGTCGGGCTCGGCCCGCCCGCCGCTCATCCCGGTCGCCGGGGCGAGCGAGGATGAGGCGACCCGCACGAGGGCGCCGGCCGCCTCGAGCGCCCCGCGCGGCGCCTCGAGCTCCTCCTCGCGGTAGCCGTGGTGCGCGACCACCAGCACCGCGCGCGCGCCGTCGAGCGACCCGTTCACGGCGGCATCCTCGCGCGCCGCGGCCCGCGGGGCAACCGGCCCGTGGACGGGCGGCGCCCCCTCCCGTACAAGCGGACCATGCGGGGCGCGGGAGAGGACGACGAGCGCGGGGCGTGGGCCCGCCTGGCCCGCCGCGTCGTGGCGAGGCCCGGCCGCGCCGCGGCCGTGCTCCTCGTCACCGGCCTCGCGGCGCTCCTGCTCGGCCGCGCGCGGCTCGTGGTCTCGGCCGACCGCACCGACCTGCTCGGGCGCCAGCACGCCTACGCGCGCAGCTTCGGCGACCTCCAGGACGACTTCGGCGACGTCGACTCGATCGTGGTCCTGGTGTCGGCCCCCGCGCGCGAGGCCGCGCTGGGCTTCGCCGCCGACCTCGCGGCGGCGGCCGCCGCCCCGGGCGCCCCCTTCCGCGGCGCGTTCTACGGGGTCCCCGACGAGGCCTTGCAGGGCAAGGCGCTCCTGTTCCTCGACCTCGCCGACCTCGAGGAGGTCGAGCGGCGCCTGACCGCCGCGGCCGGCGCGCTGGTCGCCTTCGGCGAAGGCGGCGCGGGCGGCCTCCTCGAGCACGCGGCGGCGCGGGTGCGGGCGCTCGTCGCCGCGGCTGGCGCCGACGCAGGGCCCGAGGCCGGGCCCGACGACCTGGCCCTGCTCGCCGGCCTCGTCGACGCCCTGAGCGAGGGCCTCGCCGGGGGGGCCGCGCCGCGCGGTCCGCCCTGGCGCGAGCTGATCCCGGCGGGGATCGCCGACCGCGACGGCTACGTCTGGACCCGCGACGGGCGGCTCGTCCTCCTCGTCGAGCCCCGGGCGCGCGCCGGGCCGGAGCGGCTGGCCGCGGTCGAGGCGCTGCGCGCGCTCGTGGACGCGCGCCGCGCCGCCTGGCCCGGGGTGACCGCCGGCCTCACCGGGAACCCGGTGCTCGAGGCCGACGAGCTGGCCACCTTCGTCCACGACGCCCGGCGCGCGACCGTCGCGGCGCTCCTCGGCCTGGTCGTGCTCCTGGCCGCGTCGCTGCGGCGCGTGGTGATCCCGCTCCTGGTCCTCCTCGGGCTCGTGTGGGCGGTCGTCGTCACGCTCGGCGTCGCGGCCCTGTGGCCCGGCCACCTGAACCTGGTCACGGTCGTCGTGGGCGCGCTGATCCTCGGGATCGGCGCCGACGGCGCCCTGCACCTCGTCGCGCGCCACGCCGAGGCGCGCGCGGCCGAGCGCCGCCCGGCGCGAGGCCGCCGCCCGCGCGCTGGTCGGGGCGGGCGGCGGGCGGCCGCGGCCGCGCTGACCATGATCCTGGCCTTCCTGGCCACGCTGTTCACCGAGGTCGAGGGGGTCCGCGAGCTGGGGGTCCTCGCCGGCCTCGGGCTCGGGCTGTGCCTGGCGGCGTCGCTCGCCCTCGTGCCCCCGCTCGTCGCCTGGGCCGACCCGCCCGGGCGCCCGCCGCGCCACCGGCCGGCCGGCTGGCGCCTGGCGCGGCTCGACGCCCTGGTCGAGCGCCGGCCCGCGGCGGTCCTCCTGGCGGCGACCGGCCTGGCCGCCGCCGGCGTGGCGCTGGCCCTCACGCCGCAGCCCGACGGGCGGCCGCGGCTGCGCTACGAGCCGAACCTCCTGCGCCTCCAGGCGCAGTCGCTCGAGTCCGTGCGCCTGGCGAGCGAGCTCCTCGCCGACGAGGGCGTCACGGGCATGTTCGCCGCGGTGGTCGTCGAGGACCTGCCCTCCCTCGTGCGCGTCGAGGCCGCCGTGAGCGACCTGCCCACGGTCGCGCGGGCCGAGTCGCTCCTCGACGTCGTCCCGCCCGACCAGGAGGAGAAGCTGGCCGTCGTGCGCCGGCTCGCGGCCACGCTGGCCCGCGTCGCGCCCGCGCTCGCGGGCCCGCCCCCTCACGGCCTCGCGGCCGCCGAGCGCGGGGCCGAGGCCCTGCAGGCCGCCCTCGAGGAGGCCGCGCGCGGGGCCCTGGCCGCCGGCCGCGCGCCCGAGGCCAGCCCGGTGCTGCGGCTGCAGGAGCGGCTCGAGGCGCTCGCGCCGCGCCCCGCCGAGCCTCCGGCCGCCCGCGCGCGGCGCGCGGCCGCGCTCGGCGCCTGGGAGGCGGCCTGGCGGGCCGACCTGCGCGCCGCGCTCGAGCGCCTCGAGGCCGAGTGCGCCGCCCGGCCGGTCACCGTCGACGACCTCCCGGCCGAGGTGCGGGCCCGCTTCGTGGGCAAGACCGGGCGCCTGCTCCTCCGCGTCTACCCGGCCCCGGGCGAGGTGGACGTCTGGGCCCGCGCCGGGCGCGAGCGGTTCCTGAGCGACCTGCGCCGCGTCGTCCCGGACGTGGGCGGCTTCCCCGTGCAGCTGCACGAGTCGGACCGGCTGCTCACGGCCGGCGTCCGCCGCGCCGGCCTCCTGGCGGTCGCCTTCGCGGCGCTGGTCCTCCTGGCCCACTTCCGCTCGCCGCTCGTGCCGCTCGTGGCGGCCGCCACGCTGCTCGTGGGCGCAGGCCTGGCGCTCGGGGTCCTGGCGCTGCTCGGCGCCGAGCTGAACCCGGCCAACCTCCTCGCCGCGCCGCTGGCCCTCGGCGTGGGCGTGGGGCAGGTGATCCACCTCGCGCGCCGCGAGCGCGAGGCCCGCGCGGTCGCCTCGGTCGGCGGCCCGCAGCCCGTCCTCGGCACGAGCGCCGGCCGCGGGGTGGTCCTCTCGGGCCTCGCGGCGCTGGTCGCCTTCGGCGCGCTCGGCCTGGCCGACCACCGCGGCCTGGCCACGCTGGGCCGCAGCGCCTGCCTCGGCGCCGCCGCCTGCATGGCCGCGGCGCTCGTCGTCACGCCCGCCCTCCTGCGCCTGCGCGCCGGCCCCTGGCGCGCGCCGCCGCGCGAGGGGCTCCGCGGGCCGAAGACGGGGCCCGGCGGCGCGCCGCGGCGGCCGCCGGAGGAGGAGGCGGAGGTCGAAGAAGACGAGGACGAGTAGCGACCGGGCGCTCAAGCCCGGCCTCCCCCTCACCCGATACACGGCCAAGGGGAGGCTCGCACATGCATCGCGCCATCGTCTCGTCGTCGATCGGGCTCGGGGTCGCCGCGGCCCTGCTCCTCGGCTGCCACTCGCCGCCCGAGCGGCTCACCCGCTACGCCGACACCTTCGAGCGGACGGTCCAGGCGCCGCTCGTGCCGGACCGGCCGCAGCCCATGGCCCCGCCGGCCACCCAGGCGCCGCCCTCGGTCACCGAGTCGGCGGCCAACGAGCTCGCCTTCTACGAGCTGGTCGAGACGTTCGGCCTCACGGTCTCGATCGACCTGGTCACCGGGCGCCGCACCTGCACCGACCGGATCAACCGCGTGATCGTCATGCCGAGCGCGCGGTCGATCACGGTCAACGGCAGGGAGCACCCGCTCGACGCGCCGATCCGCTGGCGCGACGGCGTGCTCTACGTCCCCGGCCAGACGCGCTCGATCCTGGCCGCCCACCTGAGCGCCGTCCCGATCCCCGACGTGGCCGCCGACCCCGACCTGTTCGACGGCCGCGAGCTGCACCTCGGCCCCTGGCGCCAGGCGGAGCCCCAGCCGGCGGCGGCCCGCCGCGGCAAGGGCGAGGCGACGAGCCTGCCGACGGCGTGGCAGGTGAGCGCGCGCCGCCAGTGGCAGTTCATCGTGATCCACCACAGCGCGACGGCGAACGGCGGCGCCCAGAGCTTCGGCCGCGAGCACCAGAAGAAGTGGCCCAACGGCCTCGGCTACCACTTCGTGATCGGCAACGGCTCCGACACCGCCGACGGGCAGGTCGAGGTCGGCCCGCGCTGGCTGCGCCAGGGCGAGGGGATCGACGGCGCCCACGCCGGCAACGAGCGCTACAACAAGCACGGGATCGGGATCTGCCTGGTCGGCGATTACAACACCGGCCGCCCGACCCCGGCGCAGCTCGTCTCGCTCCGGCGCCTGTGCCGCGCCCTCATGGGCAAGTACGGGATCACCCGCGACCGGATCTACCCGCACTGCGACGTGCGCCGCGGCCACACCGACTGCCCGGGGAAGAACTTCCCCTTCCAGTCGTTCCTCTCCTCGCTGTGACGGCGCCGACCTCCTCGGCGACCTGCAGCGGCCCGCGCCCCCGGCGCGGGCCGCGCGCGTTTCTTGGCGCCCGTCCGGCCCCGCGCCGCGGCGGCGGTTCGGGCCGGCGGCGACGGGTGCTAGCCTTCTCGGCAGGGGCGGGTCGGACGAGGTATCCGCGATGTCATCACGCTTCACCGGGCCGCTCGCCGCGCTGGCGCTCGTGGCGGCGGCGACGGGCTGCGCCAGCCAGGAGCCCTACCAGGCCGAGTACGGGGGCGCGCGCGTCGAGGTCGACCTCCACGTCGCCGGCGAGCTCCAGGACGTCGACGTCGTCTGGCGAGACCTGTGGGCGGGCATGGCCGCCGATCCGGCCAGCCAGGCCCTGATCCGGCGGCTCTACTCCGACCTGCCTGCGGCGCTGGAAGGGCCTGCGACCCGCGCGGCCGCCGCTCCGCCCGGCGAGATCCGGCTCCGGGTCAGCGACAGGGGCCTGGCCCCGGTCGAGTACTGGAACGACTCCCGGCAGCTGCTCAAGGGGAAGCGTGACGTCGACCTCGCGGTCGTCGGCCCGCCTGGCCTGAGGGTGCACGTCGAGGCGGCGGCGCCGCGGCCCGGTGAGGACGGCCAGGCGGCCGCGGCGGGGGGTATGGTCGAAGCGTCATTCGTCGACCTCCACCTCCTGCGCCTCGCGGCGGCCGAGTACGTGGCCCGCAAGCTGGGCGAGCCCTGGAGCTTGATCGCCGATCAGGGGCCGATCGAGCAGCGCATCGAGGACTTCTGCCGGCGTGTCCGCTGGTCGATCGACGCCGACTGACCGCGCCTGGCCTGCGCCCTACGTGCCACGACCGGGCGGGTCGTCCGGCCGCGCCTCCGCCCGGCCCGGGTCACCCGTGAGCCGGGCGGCGGCGATCAGCCCGAGCGCGATCGAGGCGGGGACGAAGTTGCGCGCCTCGTACATCCAGCTGAAGCGCAGGCTGCTGAGCGGCAGGAGCAGGGCCAGGCCGGCGGCCAGGAGGCGCAGGACGCGCGGCGCCTGTCGCCACGAGAGCGCCAGGAAGGGCAGGAACACGCCCACCGTGAACAGGAGCTGGGGGGCCCAGAGCGGCCAGGCCCGCAGGTTCTCGAGCACGTGCTCGGGGCCGACGCCGCTCATGGTCGTGCCCGTCACGGCCGCGCCGTAGACCAGGCGCCGCACCGACCACACGACGAGGAGGCCGGCCGCGAGGACGGCGCCGGCGGGGGCGACGGCGCGCCGCTCGTGCAGCCGCATGAGCAGGTGCAGCCCGGCGAGCGCCACGACCGACTCCTTGGCCAGGGCGCCCACGACGACCACGAGCCCCAGGTCGGCGTCGCGCCGGCGCGCGATGCAGAGCATCCCCAGGACGAACGACAGGTGCGACATGGGGTCGGTGACCTGCCCGGCGTAGTGACGGATGCTCACCGGGTAGATCAGCAGGTAGAGGAGCAGGCCCAGGAGGGCCGTGCGGTGCGAGTACCAGGCGCGGCCGAGCGTGTAGATCGCCAGGAGGAGGAGGAACCCGAAGGTGAGCCGGTAGATCGTCCGTGCGACGACGAAGTCGCCCGTGACGAGCTGCAGCCCGTGCACGAAGGCGTTGGGCAGGAAGCGGACGTTGTGCCCGTAGTAGCCCGCCTCGAGGCGCATGACGAGCGCCTGCGTCTCCACCTGCCAGCCGGTGTTGTCGGCGAACGCCTTGTGCGCGTAGCGGAACGGCGCGGTGTCGACGTTGGTGTGGTGCAGGTGCGCCGTGAGGAGCGTGGCGCCGACGAGGAGCACGAACAGGTCGCGGCGGGCGGCGCGCGGCAGGTCGAGCGGCCAGCGCCACCAGCAGGCGGCCACGGTCAGGACCGGCAGGCACAGGGCGAGGCTCCCCAGGAAGAACCACACCTCGAACCGGGGCGGCCGCGCCTCGCGCAGGGCCGGGACGAGGAGGGGGACGAGCGCGAGGAGGGTGGCGGCGAGCACCAGCCCGGCGCGCCAGGCGAACGCCCGCGGTCGCTCCTCGGTCGGTCCGGGTGCGTCCTCCCCGTGCACGCGCAGACCTTACCCGGCCGACCCCGACGTGGACAGCGCGCGCGCGAAGAGCGGGGACATCGATCAGCGCCTCAGCGCCGCAGGAACGCGCCCAGGAACTCGCCGTCGACGAAGTTCTCGTTGACCGCCGCCACGGCGTCGGTCGCCTCCGACGGGGTGAGCCGCGCCGGCAGCCCGGCCAGGACCAGGTTCGCCTCGTCGAGCACCTGCTGCACGGTCATGCCGACGCACGGGCTGGTCGGGTCCGCGACCACGAGGCTGGCCAGGGCGGCCGGGTCGCGGCTGAAGTCGGGGTCGACGCGGTCGAAGCCGAGGCTCAGCGTGAGGGCCACGACCTGCCCGGCCAGGACGCCCGCCTCGGTGGTCAGCGGGTCCACGTGGCTCCGCGCCAGCGGGGCCGCCGCGCCGCCGGCGGGGAGGAACGCCTCGATCGCCGCCGCGCTGGAGAAGGTCGCCGTGTTCCCGGCCGGGTGCCCGACGGTGAGCCCGTTGGGGAAGGCGGCCGGGAAGTTCGCGTCGCGGTAGGCCCCCGGGTTGTTCCCCGAGGCCGAGGTGCCCCAGCCGCCCTGCGTCTGGGTGCGGAACGCGCCCTGGTCGATCCCGTTGACCGTCACGAGCGAGGTCGTGCCGCTCCCCCTGCCGCCCGGGCCGTCGCCCGGCATCGGGCTCGGGTTCCGGTCGGGGGTGGGCGCCGGGTTCGGGTTGGGGGTGGGCGCCGGGTCAGGCGTCGGGGTCGGCGTCGGGTCGGGCGTCGGCCGCGGGGTCGGCGTCGGGTCGGGGGTGGGCCGCGGCGCGGGGTCCTCCGTCTCGCGCGGCATCGGCGCCGGGTCGCGGGTCTCGCGGGGCTTCGGCGCGGGGTCCTGCGTCTCGCTCGGCATGGGCGCCGGGTCGCGCGTCTCCACGGGCGTCGGCGTCGACCGGTTCGCCTCGACCGCGGGCTCGAGGCGTGGGGTCGGCTGGGTCCTGGCGCGCTCCTCGCGGGCGGCCTGCATCACCTCTGGCGCGGCGGCCTGGAGCGTGTAGGTGAAGTAGCGCGCGCGGTCGTCGCGCGGGAAGGCGCGGTCGCCGGCCCAGGCGCTCGCGTGCTCGGCCGCGCCGACGCCGTCGCGCGGCGGGCGCCGCAGGTCGGCGTGCGCGGCGATCGCCAGCGTGGTGCCCGGGCGCAGCGCCTCCACGCCGAGGGCGCCCGCGAGCTCGTCGAGGGCGAAGGTGAACGTCGCCTCGCGCGTGCCCGGGGCGTGCTCCTCGCGCGCCTGGAACTGGCTCAGCCGGGGCGCGCCGGCCGCCGTCTGCGGCAGCGCGGCCGGGCCCTCGGCCACCGCGAGGTCGCTGCGCGCGAGCTCCCAGCCCTCGCGCGCGGTGTAGGTGACGATCAGGCGGGCGGAGTCGTTCGTCGTCCGGACGATCGGGCCCTCGGCGACGGCGCCCGCGCGCTCGTCGGGCTCGCGCAGGGCGACCTCGATCGGGCCGGCCGTCTCGTCGATCGGCGCCGTCCCGGTCGTCGCCGGCGCCCACGTCGAGGCGGCCGTCGCGGCGGGCGCGCCGCCGCCGCCGCGGGACTCGCCGCAGCCCGCCGCGCACAGGGCGGCGCTCAGGATCGCGCTCGACGTCCAGGCCCACCCGAGGAACTCGTCGCGCTTGCTCCGCATGATCCACTCCCTTCCGCGCCGGTCTCGTCCGGCGTCGCCCGCGCCCACCAGGTCCATGGCGCCCCGGCGCGCGCGTGTATCAGGCGTCCTCGAGGAGGCGGTCGGCGCGCCCTGCGAAGAGGCGCGCTCGTCAGCGGCCGTCGTCGGCGAGCGCCACGGCCTGCCCCCCGGCCCCGAGCGCGTCGTCGTGCAGCCGCGCCCCGAGCACGGCGTGGGCGGCGGGGGTCAGGTGGAAGTCGTGGTCGAAGCGCCAGCGCGCGTCGTCGGGGAGGAGCTGCGAGTAGTCGAGCACGCGCGCCGCCGTGCCGGCGAGGTGCGGCGTCAGGCGCTCCCCTCGCGTGACGCCCGGCAGGTAGGCCACGTGGAACGTCGCGCGCGCCGCGCGGGCGGAGAGGCGCCGGGCCGCCGCGTCCACGATCGCGGCGACCAGCCCGAAGTGCGGGTCGCGCAGGCGCGGGAGGTCGAGCCCCTGCCGGCGCACGGCCGCGCTGCGCGAGAGGAGGGCGTAGGCCCAGCTGCGGACCGGCCGCGCGCCGACGAGCGACCCCTGGAGCCGGGGCGCGCCGTCCTCGACCTCGTAGCAGGGCATGTCGGCGCCCCACGCGGTCACGATCCCCATGCTGCCGACGGCGCGGTTCACGTGCGCGTCGATGAAGGGGTAGATCGCCACCACCTCGCGCCCGGCGACCAGGTCGTCGACGTCGCCGCGCTCGAGCCTCGCCAGGAGCTGCTGCGGGCCGTAGCCGCAGAAGCCCAGGTTGACCACCTCCGCGCGGCCGCCGGCGCGCAGGGCGAGGTGGTGCGCCATGGTCTCGTCGTCGTTCACGCCCTCGCCGAAGGTGTTCGAGCAGCCGAGGAACAGGACCAGCGGGCCCTGCCCGCCCGGCGGGGCGCTGGCCGGGACCACGCGCCGCCCGGCCGCGTCGATCGTGTAGGTCGCCTCGTAGATCGGCGCCCCGTCCGCCGTCTTCCAGGCGCGCACCTGCAGCGGGCGGCGCGGCCGGTAGCCCAGCAGCGGGTCGTGCTCGTACAGCTCCTCGGACGTCCCCTGCGCGATCACCGGCCCCGCCGCGCCCGGCGCGAGGAGGCGGCAGCCGACCTCGACGCTCACCAGGGGGGCGAGGACCAGCGCCGCGCCCGCGACGCGCGCCAGCCGCCGCAGGGCCCACCGCGCCTGCTGCGCGGCGGCGGCCGGCCGACCCAGGCGCCCGAGCGCCAGGAGGAGGAGCCCGCCCAGGCCCACCGCCAGGCCCGTGCGGCCGAGCGCGCCGTCGGTCCAGTGGGCGCCCGACCGCAGGAGGGCGCCGCCCAGGGCCGCGGCCGTGAGCAGCGCGACGGCGGCCGCGAGCTCGGCGCGGGTCGCCCAGCGGAGGAGGCGTGCGGCGCGGGCCTCGTCGTTCGTCATGGCGTCGCTCCCACCTCATCCATGCCGCCGGAGCCGGGTCGTGTATCAGCCCTCTGCAAGTGACTGCGTGCGAGCCGGTTGCGCCGTTCGGGCGGCGGGCGAGAGCGGGCTGATACGCGAGGCGGTCGGGCGGGCATGAGGGGAACGGAGGAGGTGTCACGTGAGCGAGGGGAAGCGAGAGCTCTGGATCACCTGGGCCGGCCTCGGCCTGACGCTGGCCGCGACGGCGCTCTTCGCGCGCGAGGGCGTGGGGATCCTGCTCGACCGCCTCGCGGCGGGCGAGGTCGGCCCGATCATCGAGCAGGCGGTGTTCCTCGCCCTGTGCGCAGGGATCTTCTGGGGGAGCTTCGTCTACCTCCTCTGCCGGCGCGGCTACTTCAAGCGGCTCGAGGCGCACCGCCCGGCCAGCGCCGACGAGCTCGAGGCCTTCCTGCTCGACGCGCCGCCGGTCGCGTTCCTCCTCCCCTCCTACAAGGAGGACCCGGAGGTGGTCCGCCAGGCGATCCTCTCCTGCGCCCTGCAGGAGTATCCGCGGCGCCGGGTGACGCTCCTGATCGACGACCCCTGCGACCCGCGCACCCCCGAGGACGCGGCGGGCCTGGCCGCGGCGCGCGCCCTGCCCGCGCGCATCCAGGCCCAGCTCGACCAGGAGGCCGAGCGCTACCGGGCGGCGCGGGACGCCTTCGAGGCGCGCCGCGCGGCGGGCCCGCTCGAGCTCGACCGCGAGCGCGGGCTCCTCGCGCACCTCCACGACGAGGCGGCGGCGTGGTTCGAGGGCCAGGCGGCCGCGCACCCCGGCCGCGCGCACACCGACCGCCTCTACGTGGACCAGGTGCTGCTCGCGCGGGCCGCCCGTCACCGCGCCCAGGCCGCCCGGCTGCGCGTCGAGGGCACGGCGACGGCGGCCGACCTCGCCCGCGGGCACGCCCTGCTCGCGGCCCGCTTCGCCGTGGAGCTCGGCTCGTTCGAGCGCAAGCGCTACGCGAACCTGTCGCACGAGCCGAACAAGGCCATGAACCTCAACAGCTACCTGGAGCTGATCGGCAAGGACCTGCGCGAGGCGCGCCGCCGCGACGGCCTGCACCTGGTGCCGACGGACCCGGAGCGGGCCACCCTGCGCGTGCCCGACGCCACCTACGTGGTCACGCTCGACGCCGACAGCATCCTCCTCCCCGACTACGCCGCCCGGCTCGTGCACGTCATGGAGCAGCGCGGCAACGAGCGGGTGGCCGTCGTGCAGACGCCCTACAGCGCCGTCCCCGGCGCCACGAGCCTGGTCGAGCGCGTCGCCGGCGCGACGACCGACATGCAGTACCTGATCCACCAGGGCTTCACCCACTACGACGCCACGTTCTGGGTGGGCGCCAACGCGGTCCTGCGCCGGGCGGCCCTGCAGGACATCCGCGTCGAGGTCGTGGACGACCGCGGCGTGCGCGTCGCCAAGTTCATCCAGGACCTGACCGTGATCGAGGACACCGAGTCGACGATCGACCTCGTCGAGCGCGGCTGGCGCCTGCTCAACTACCCGGCGCGCCTCTCCTACAGCGCGACGCCGCCCGACTTCGGCGCGCTCCTGATCCAGCGCCGGCGCTGGGCCAACGGCGGGCTGCTGATCCTGCCGAAGCTGCTCGGCCTCCTCGTCCGCGACCCGCTCCGCCCCGGCGCGGCCGCCATGGCGTTCATGCGCGCCCACTACCTGCTCTCGCTGGCGCTGGTGAACGTCGGCTACCTGGCCCTCCTCTTCTGGCCCTTCGAGGCGTCGATCCGCTCCCCCTGGCTGCCGCTCACGGCGCTGCCCTACTTCCTCCTCTACGGGCGCGACCTCGTGCGCCAGGGCTACCGGTGGCTCGACCTGCCGCGCGTCTACGCCCTCAACCTGATGCTCGTCGTCGTGAACCTGGGCGGCGTGCTCAAGTCGCTCGAGCAGGCGGTCACGGGCGCCCTCCTCCCCTTCCAGCGCACGCCCAAGGTCGAGGGGCGCACGGCGGCGCCGGCGGGCTACGTCCTCGCCCAGGTGGGCCTCCTGGCCTTCTGCCTGGCGGCCGGCCCGCTCGCCCTGGCGGCGGGGAACCACGCCCACGCGGCGTTCTCGCTCCTCAACGCGGTCGTGTTCGCCTACGTGCTCTGCCGCTTCATGGGCCTGGCGGCGAGCGTCGAGGACGTGCGGCTCGGCCTCGGCCCGGCGGTCGTCTCCGCGCGGGCCGGGGTCGCTCGTCGCGTGCGCTCGGCGCGCCTGCGCCGGGCGGCGGTCGCCTCCGCGGTCGGGCCCGTGGAGGCCTGAGCGGCGGTGGCGGGCGCGCCCGCGGGACACGGGCGCGCCGCCGCGTCGGCGCTGTCCCGACGGGCCCTTCGCCTGCGCGCTCCGAGGTGGCGGACGGGGCGGCACGCTGCCTGCGGACCTCGCGTACGAGGCGAGGAGGCCGACATGGCGGGCGAGGGCAGGCTCCGCGTGGCGCGCGCGCTGCTGGGCGGCATGGGGATCGGGGCCGGGCTGAGCTGGGCGCTCGACCCCCGGCAGGGGCGACGGCGGCGGGCCATGCTCCGCGACGCGGCGGTCCACCTGTTCAAGCAGCAGCGGGAGGTGCTCGAGAAGGGGTCGCTCGACCTGCAGCACCGGGTGGTCGGGGCGTTCGAGCAGGCCCGCTCGCGGTCGGACGCCGCCGACGACGCGCTCGCGCGGCGCGTCCGGGCGCGCCTGGGGCGCCACGTGACGCACCCGAGCGCCATCGAGGTGCAGGCGTCCGGCCACCGCGTGACGCTCTCGGGGCCGATCCTCGCCCACGAGGCGGCGGGCGCCCTGCGCTGCGCGGCGCGCGTCCCGGGCGCGCAGGAGGTCGAGGACCGGCTCGAGCGCCACGCGCAGCCGGACGGGGTCCCCGCGCTCCAGGGGGCCGGCCGGCTCCCGCGCTCGCTCCTGCGCCGCGAGGTGTGGCCGCCGTCGCTCAGGCTCGTGGCGATCGGGTCGGGGATCGGGCTCGGCGCCTACGGGGTCGCCCGCCAGGGCGCGTTCGGCCGGCTCTGCGCCCTGGTCGGCGGCGGCCTCGTGGTGCGCGGGGTCACGAACCTCCCGCTCCGGCGGATGTTCGGCGCCGGGGCCGGGGCCAGCGCCGTCTCGCTGACGAAGTCGATCTTCATCGAGGCGCCGGTCGAGGAGGTGTTCGCCTTCTGGAGGCGCCTCGAGGACTTCCCGAGGTTCATGGAGCACGTCCTGCAGGTCCACCCGAGCGAGCGCGAGCCGGGCCGGTCGCACTGGGTGGTCGAGGGCCCCGGCGGCGTGCCGGTGAGCTTCGACGCCGTGGTGACCCGGTTGGTCGACGACGAGGTGTTCGCCTGGCGGACCGTGCCCAACCCCGTGGTCGAGCACACGGGGATCATCCACTTCGTGCCCGAGGGCGACGGCACGCGGCTGCACATCCACCTGTCCTACACGCCGCCCCTGGGCGCGCTCGGGCACGCGGCCCTGTGCCTCCTCGGCAGCGACCCGCGCTCGCGCATGGACGACGACCTCATGCGCATGAAGTCGCTCGTCGAGGAGGGCAAGACCCGCGCGCACGGCGCCAGGGTACGGCTCGCCGACATTCGGGCGGGAGGCTGAGCCCACTTGCGTCGAGCGGAGCCGCCGTGAACCATCCTGACCGATGGAACAGGAGGTCGAACCGGCGCCTCGGCGGTCTCCTTGGCGCTTCTGCGCGCTCCTGACGCTCGGCGTCCTTTGCTGCCTCTGGCCGCTCGGGCTCGGGTACCGCGTCGAGTGCTGGCTCGTCCACCGGCGCACCGACCAGGTCCGGCTCCACGCCGCCTGCCAGGAGGTCCTCGAGTCGTTCGAGGGTCGTCAGTACACCGTGCTGTTCCGTCAGGCCGTGGGCGCGGAGGGTCTACCCGCGCCGCTGCGCCCCTGGGATCCGGAGGCGGTGTACGTGACCCCGGGCGAGGCGGTGGTCGTGCAACTCGGCGGCACGATCGGAGGGGCCTACGGGTTCGAGCTCCGGGCGGGGAGCGACCGGCTCGAGTGGTTCTGCAGGGACTGAGTCGCGCACCGACAAACGGGACGAGCCAGCACACCGGGTGGGACGGAGCAGCGAGCGAGGCGAGGCCGCGGAGGCCGAGGCGAGGCCGCGCGCGCGCGGGTCGTATCGATCGCCTGATCCTCGGTGGGCCGCCGGAGCAAGCGGGAGGCCCGCGGCTGCGGACCATCGCTCGCGATAGGGTTCGCCTGGGTTGCGGCATCGCAGCCGCGGGACGGAGCTTGCGGAGGCGGGCCACACCGACGACCCGCGCGCGCGCCGCATCGGCCCGTCGTGCGGAGCACGACGTCTCAGCCCTCCGCCAGGAGCGAGCGGGACAGGCTCGCATCCGCGGCCGCAGCCGTCGGTCACACTTCGAAGCCGTCGGTCACAGGTTGTCGGCGCGCCCGCGGGTCTGCTCGAGCGACGCCGTGACCTCGACGAGGTGCAGGTAGGTGGCGAGCGCCACGCCGCGGCGGTCGATCCGCGCGTGGAACAGGTCGCGGACGAAGCGCTTGTCGACCTCACCCGAGGCCACGCCGGCCCACAGCTTGTCGCCGAGCATGTGGCCGAGCATGTGGGTGATCAAGAGGTGCACCTCGGCCGGCTGCGTGAGCGCGGCGCCGGCGGAGGTCCACGCGCGGCTGGCGAGGTACTCGCGCTCGAGCGCGCGGTGGTGCAGGACGAGCCGGCAGGCCTTGAGCACCGAGGCCCGGCCGTGCTGGAGCGCCGGGACCTCGGTGGCGGCGGCAGGCCCGGCGGCGTGCGGGCCGGCGGCGGCGCGGCCCGCCTCGGCGCGGCGGGCCGCCGCCCGCCGGCGGCGGCGCTGCGCCTCGAGCAGCCGCTGGCAGTCGACCTCCGTCCAGCAGGGGCGCGTGGGCACGAGGAGCTTCGAGCCGAAGTAGCCCAGCGCCTCGGTGACGCAGCGGAAGTAGAAGTCGGTCACCAGGTCGCGCGGGCGGCTCCAGCGGTAGCCGGAGCAGCGATGGTGGAGGAAGTGCGCCCCCTCCTCGGCCGCGTTCACGACCGAGAAGTCGGACAGGTAGATGATGTCGCCCTTCGGGATGAAGTAGCTCTCGTTGGAGAGGATCTGGCGCTTGATGTCCGCCAGCTCGAGCTCCGTGTAGCGCCCGCTCGACTCGAGGTGGTCGAGGAAGTCGAGGTCGTTGACCGTGAACAGCTCGAAGGCGTCGAGGTCGTCGCGGTCGGTCACGCCGAGGAACCGCGCGACCGCCTGCACGACCGCCAGCACCTGCTCGGTGTACTCGGGCGTCGGGTCGTGGTCGTCCTCGTCGGGGTCGGCGACGCCGCCGTAGGCGTCGAGCTCCCAGGAGCTCGCCTCGGGCGGCACGAGCGTCTCGCGCGCGGCGACCCAGTTGAGGTAGCTGTGCAGCTTCTCCAGCGGCGAGGCGTTCTGCACGGCGTAGGCGTCCGGCGCCAGCCGCACGACGTTCACGGCGTGCTCGCGCCCCTGGCGCGCCAGCCCCCAGTGGACGCGCTCGGCGTTCTGGTGGACGACGATCCGCCGGCGCGGCCGCTCGCCGAGGCGCCCGAGGAGCCCGTCGACGATCAGCGGCAGGTGGTCGCGCGCGACGTGCAGGTCGCCGTCGAACACGACCACGAGCGCGCCGGGGCGGGCGATCAGCTCGCGCACGATCACCTCGGCCGCGCGGAAGTCGCGCTCGAGCAGGTGGTCGGCGTCGTGCCCCTCGGGGTTCGAGTTGATCCCGACGACGCGCACGCCGCGGGCGCGGGCCACCTCGAGCACCTCGCGGTAGGGCGGCCAGGGGAAGCCCCACGTGCGCTCGTAGTCGACCTGCCGCAGGAAGCGGTCCTCGGCCAGCTTCCCGGCCATGTAGCGGTCGAGCGCCCGCTGGGCGTCCGTGCGCACGAGCTCGATCGCCAGCACCACCTCCGGCCGGCGGCGCGTCAGGGCGAGGAGGAGCTTCACGAGCGTCTGCTGGGCCTGCGGGAGCGTGTGGTAGTCGCCCACGTAGACGACGTCGGCGGCGGCCGCCGCCTCGACCAGCTCGGCCTTGGACGAGATCGCCTGCCAGCGCTGGAGGTCGCGCTCGTACTCCTCCTGGTAGATCGCGATGTTCGGCGGGACCTCCTCGATGCTCTGGTCGACCTCCCGCTGGAGACGGCGCCAGAGGCGCATCTGCAGGGCGAGCAGCTCGCGCCGGGCCGGGCTCAGGGGGGAGGGGCGGCGCGGCGAGGGCTCCGGGGCGGGGCGCGGCGTCTCCTTCTTCCTCGGGCGGGCGCGCCTGGCCATGGGCGCCCATCATAGCCCCGGAGGGGGGGCCTGCGGGAGGGCGACGTCGGCCCAAGTCTTTGCCCCCCAAGCCCGCCCGGCAGGCCGCGGCCGGGGCGGGGCTTGCGAGGGCGACGGGGGGCGAGGATCCTCTCCTCGTGCTCGAGCGCTGGCCGATCCTCGGACGGAGCCTGGCGGCCGTGGCCCTCGTCCTCGCCGCCCCGCAGCCCGCGTGGGTCGAGGAGGAGGCCGCGCGCGACCTGGCCCGCGCCCGGCAGGTCGAGCGGCGCGTCCAGGCGCTGATCGAGCGCGTCGCCCCGGCGGTGGTCACGGTCGGCGTCGAGGACGACGAGGCCGAGGGCGGCCCCCTGCGCAGCGGCGGCTCGGGCGTCGTGATCGAGGCCGACGACGCCGGCGGGTGGGTGCTGACCAACGACCACGTCACGGCCGGCCACGACCAGGTCCGCGTGGGCCTGCCGGACGGGCGCCTCCTCACCGGCCGCGTCACCGGCCGCGACACGACGGGCGACATCGCGCTGGTGCGCGTCGTCGCGGCCGCCCTCCCCGCGGCGCGCCTCGGCGACTCCGAGGCGGTCCGTCCGGGCCAGCCGGTCGTGGCCATGGGCAACCCGTTCGGCCTCGCGGGCGACGACCACGAGCCCGCCGCGACGCTCGGCGTCGTCAGCGCGGTGAACCGCTACCAGGGCGGGGAGAAGGTCTACGGCGACGCCCTGCAGGTCGACGCGGCGGTGAACCCGGGCAACTCGGGCGGGCCGCTGTTCGACCTCGATGGGCGCGTGATCGGGATCACCGGGCGGATCTCGGTGCGCGGCGGCGTGCGCCACAACGTCGGCGTGGGCTTCGCGATCCCGGCGCACCAGATCGCGATCATCCTCGACGCCCTCAAGGCCGGGCAGGCGATCCACCGCGGCTGGCTGGGGGTGCGGTTCCTGTCGACGACCGACGGCGCGCCGGGCGCCCTGGTGCGCGAGGTCGTCCCGGGCAGCCCCGCCGACGTGGGCGGCCTGCGCGCCGGCGACCGGATCGTGGGCGTCCAGGACAAGGCGGTGGACCACCCGGTCCGCCTGCAGAACCACCTGTCGATCCTCCCGGCGGGGACGGAGGTGGGCCTGCGCCTGGTGCGCCAGGGGCGCGAGGTCGAGGTGAAGGTCCGCCTGGGCCCGCGGCCGGAGGCCCCATGAGGCCGACGCGCGCGCTCCTCGTGCCCGCCCTCGCCGCGACCCTCGTCGCCGCCGGCCTGCGCCTCGGCGCGCAGGAGGCGCCGCCGCCGCGGCTCGCGCTCGTGGGCGACCTCGTGGCCCGCGTCGGGCCGTCGGTCGTGCGCGTCGAGACGACCCCCGGGCGCACGCGCGGCGACCTGCCGCGGCGCCACCTGCTGCGGCCGGTCGCCGGCCGCGAGGGCGGCTCGGGGCTGGTCGTCGGGCGCGACCTCGTCGTCACGCACGCCGCGCTGGCCGACGCGGCCGCGCCGGCCTTCACGGTCACGACCGCGCGCGGCCAGCGGGTGACGGCGAGCCTCCTCCTCCTGGACGCGCGCCGCGAGGTGGCGGTGCTGCAGGCGGCCGACGCGCTCGACGTCCCGGCGCTCGACCTCGCGCCGGCGTGGCCCCGGACGGGCGAGGTCGTCCTGGCGCTGGGCGACCCGTTCGGGGCGGCGCGCGACGCGGCCGCCGCCGTGACGGTCGGCGTGGTCGAGGGGCGCACGCGCCTCGACGCGCCCGAGTCGGCGTACTCCGGCGAGGTGCTGCTCACGTCGGCGGCGATCAACCCGGGGAGCGAGGGCGGCGCGCTCGTCGATCTGGCCGGGCGCGTCGTGGGGCTGCTGGCGCCGCTGGGGCGCGACCGGCGCTCGGGGGCGCTCCACGGCCACGCCGTGCCCGCGGAGGCCGTGCTCGCCGCGCTGGCGGCCGCCCGCGACGACGGGCCGCGGCTCGGGCTCGCCGCGCGGCCCGTGACGGGCGGGCTGCTCGTCGAGCGCGTCACGCCCGG
Source organism: Planctomycetota bacterium (assembly GCA_023954375.1). Lineage (GTDB taxonomy): Bacteria > Planctomycetota > J058 > J058 > J058 > JAMLIC01. The sequence continues at coordinate 61,964 of JAMLIC010000035.1, read as the reverse complement.
CGGCGCGGCCGCGCGCGCCGGCGTGCGCGCGGGCGACGTGCTCGTGCGCGCGGGCGACGTGGCGCTCGGCTCGCCGGACGCCCTGCGGGCGGCGCTCGCCGCCGGGGCGCGGCGCCTGGTCGTGGTGCGCGACGGCGCCGAGGTGACGCTCGACCTCGGGGGTGGCCGATGAGGCGCGGCGCCGGGCTCGGGCTCGTGGCCGTCGTGGTCGCCGCGGCGGCGGTGGACCTCCGCCCGGTGAGCGGGCAGGCCGGCGGCGAGCCGCCGGAGCGGGCGGTCTCGCGGACGCTCGCCCGCGCCGTCGACCTCGGCGCGCGCCACCTCGTCGCGATCCGGCCCGCCGACGACGCCGCGCGGCGGCGCGCGCGCAGCGGGGTCGTCGTCGCGCCCGACCTCGTCGCCACGTGCGCGTCGAACGTCGACGTGTTCGGCCTCGACGACCTCGTCGTCGAGGACGCGGGCGGCCAGACGCTCCCCGCGACCGTCCGCGGCCGCGACCTGCGCCTGCGCGTGGTCGTCCTGCGCGTCCCCGGGCTCGGCCTCCCGGCGCCCGCGCCGGTCGCCGAGCGGCGGGCCGGCGCGTTCGTCCTCGCGCTGGGGGCCGTCCTCGACGGGCCCACGGCGCCCACGGCCACGCAGGGGATCGTGTCGGCCGTGGGGCGCTTCGAGGGCCGCGCCGACCAGGTCGACGCGCCGCTCGACGCGTCGGCCTGGGGCGGGCCGCTCGTCGACCTCGAGGGCCGGCTGATCGGCGTCACCGTCCACGTCGACCCGCGCCTCGGCGAGCGCAGCGGCGTCGGCTTCGCCGTCCCCGTGCCGCGGGTCCTGGCCGTGCTCGAGCGGCTCGCGCAGGGCGACCAGCTCGAGGCCGGCTGGCTCGGCGTCGTGATCCCGCGCCACGACGACGGCGAGCCCGGCGTCCCCGTGCGCGGCGTCGTCCCGAACTCGGCCGCGGCCGCGGCCGGCCTCCAGGCCGGCGACCGGATCGTCGGCGCCGGCGGCCGCGAGATCCCGGGGCGGCGCGCGTTCCGCGAGTGGGCCGCCGACCTCTACGCCGGGCAGGCGGTCGAGCTCGAGGTCCTGCGCGGCGGCGCGCCGCGGCGGCTGGAGCTCAGCGTCGCGCCGCGAAGGTAGTCCAGGCGTGCTCCGAGCGTCGTACGGTAGGCTGTCCGTATGACCCAGGAGACCCGCGAGCTCATGGAGCGCGTCCTCAGGCTCCCGGCCGAGGAGCGGGCGGCGCTGGCGGCGCGGCTCATCGAGTCGCTCGAGGGCGAGGGGACGAGCGACGACGACGTCACCCGTGCCTGGCGCGAGGAGCTCGGTCGCCGCTACGACGACCTGGTCTCGGGTCGTGACCCTGGGACGCCTGCCGCGCAGGCGCTCGCGGCGATGCGACGCGCGATGGCCGAGGAGCGCGAGCGACGTCCGTGAGTCGGTCCGTCCGCCTCCATCAGGAAGCGGAGCTCGAGCTCGTGCACGCAGCTCGCTGGGCGGTTCGTGAGTGGCCCGAGCTCGCGGTCCAGTTCGACGAGGCGATCGAGGCGCTGCTCGTCAGCCTCGGTGAGGAGCCCGAGGCCTACGCGCCGGCTCCCGATTCGCCACGCGGGGTCGATGCTCGGCATGCGCCGGTAGGGCGCTTCCCGTACAGGTTCGTGTTCGTCGCCCACCCCGACGAGGTGCTCGTCCTCGCCTTCGCTCACGAGCGCCGGCGGCCGGGGTACTGGCGCGACCGGGTCGCGTGACCTACGAACCCTCCAGCAGCCCCGCCGCCGCCTCCCGCACGGCCGGGTCGGGGTCGGCCTGGGCGGCGCGCTGCAGGACGGCCCGGAGCGCCTCGGCGGGCACCACGGCCTCGTCGGGCGCGGCGGTCGCCTCGTCGAGCCAGCCCGTGAGCACCTCGAGCGCGTGCAGGCGCACCTCGGGCGCGGGGTCGTCGCCGAGGGCGATTGCGACCGCGCCGAGGGCGGCCGACGCCGGGCGCGCGCCCAGCGCCGACAGCGCCTCGCGGCGCACGAGGTCGCTCGGGTCGTCGAGCGCAGCGTGCAGGGCCGCGTCGACCGCCTCGCCCTCGAGCCGGCGCAGGGCGCTCACGGCGGTCGCGCGCAGGACCTCGTCGTCGGCCCTCGCGTAGGCGAGGAGCGCCTCGGTCGAGCGCTCGCGCCCGGCGTTGCCGAGCGCCTCGAGGACGACGCGGTCCTCCTCGCCGCCGCGGCCGAGGGCCTGCTCGAGCCCGGCGGCGAGGCGGTCGGCGAGGGCCGGGTCGTCGGCGCGGGCGGCCAGGACGCCGAGGCCCTGGGTGGCCCACTCGGCGCGCAGGGGGTCGTCGCCGGCGGCGACCGCCTCGAGCGTGGCGACGCTCTCGGGCAGGGGGCTCGTCGGCTCGGCGAGGGCGAGGAACACGTTGGGGGTCAGCTCGCCGCCGACGAGCGGGTCGCGCGCCAGCGCGATCAGGGCCCGCTGCGCGGCGGGCGTGGCCGCCTCGCCCAGGGCGTCGATCAGCGTGGCCCGCGCGCCGCGCGGCAGCGCGGCGCCGCGGACGAGGTCGACGGCGCGCGCGACGGCGGCCGGGTCGCGGCGCAGGCGGGCGGCGAGCTCGAGGAACAGCCGGGGCGCTTCGGGCGGGAGGTCGAGGTCGCCGCTGTCGGGGAGCGCCTGCGCCAGGAGCGCGACGAGCGGCTCGAGCTCGCGCGGCTCGGCGACCGGCGCCAGGTCGGCGCCCGGCTCCGCCTCGGGGAGGAGGCCGAGCGTCCACGAGAGGCCCGCCTCGACCGCCGCGAGCGCCGGGGGCGCGGCGAGGGTCCGGGTCGCCGTGCGCTCGAGGCGCGCCGTCGTTCGGAGGGTCACTCCGCCGCCCAGGTCCGCGCCCGCGAGCGTCACGACCTCGTCCGACGCGACGCGCGCGGCCAGCCCGTCCGGCGCGATCGTCAGGCGGGCGCCGCCCGCGCTCGTCGCCTGCAGGTCGGCGTGGCCGTGGACGCCCGTGAAGCGGCGGGCGCGGCGCACGTCGGCGCCGTCGACGCGGGCGTAGGCGTCGACGCACGGGCCGGTCGGGTCGAAGCCGGGCGCCTCCCAGCGCGCGGCCGGGCCGCGCGGCAGGACGAGGCCGGTCGCCGCGACGAGCGCGCGGACGAGGTTGCGCGCCCGGACCGAGGCCTGCTCCGGCAGGGCCAGCGAGAGCACGGCGCCGCGCCGGTCGACGCGCACGAGCACCTCGACGCCGAGGTCGCGCGCCACGTCGTCCTGCGCGACGTCGTCCTGGCCCGCGAGGGCGAGGTGCGTGACCTCCCAGCGCTGGCCCAGGAGCAGCTCGCGCGCGCCGGCGGCGTAGCAGGTGACCGTCAGGCGGCCGGCGACCGTCGTGGCCAGGGCCTCGACCTCGCCGAAGGCCAGGCGGGCGTCGAGGTGGAACGTGGCCTCGCGCACGTCGCCCGGGCGCAGGTCGAGCGCCGCGGGCAGGGGCGCGGCGCCCGGGCCGAGCGCCACCTGCGGGGCGGCGGCTCGCGCGGTCGGCGCCGCCGCCGACGCCGCCGAGGTGACGGGGCGCGCGTGCGCCGGGGCGTCGCCGAGGAGCAGGCCGGCGAGGCCAACGGCGGCGGCGAGCGTGAGCAGCGTGGCGGCGGTGGCGTGGGCGGCGCGCACGGCTCAGCCCCGCACCGTGAGCCGCGCGAGCGGCTGGCGCCGCTCGGCGAAGACGAAGCTCAGGAAGGGCACGTCGACCTTCCACGTCTTCGCGAAGGGGCCGACGCCGACGCGCGCGAACAGACGCACGTCTACGCGCGACGAGAGGACGAGGGCCACGTCGACCGTGAGGCCCGTGCGCCGCAGGGTGGCCGTCGCCGGCAGCCCGGCCTTGATCAGCGACAGCGCGCCCTCGACGCCGGCGCGGGCGCCCGGGACGCCCACGCCGAGGTCGACCGAGCCGCCGACCGACGCCGAGCCCTCGAGGCCGACGCTCAGGGCGTCGCTCCGGCGGGTGACGCTGCCCCGCGTGCCGACCGTCAGCCCGACCGAGCCCCGCACGCTCAGCGGGAACGGGCCCACGGGGACGGGGACCGTGAACGTGCGGATCGAGATCGAGCGCGTCACCGCCAGGCCGATCGTCACGCGGCCGCGCCCGATCAGCTCGAGCTGGAAGCGGCGCGTCTCCTGGCCGCCGCCGACGCGGCCCGAGACGCGCCGCGCGAGGTTCATGACCCGGTAGCCGCGCCCGGCGATCCGCGCGGTGACGGTCGTGCTCGCCGCGATCGCGCCGGACGCGCCGGCGTGGGTCAGCGTCGCCGTGCGCCGGACCGACGCGCCGAAGCGGTCGTTGCCGAAGCTCCGGCTGCTCGAGCGCGAGGTCGTCGCGGCCTCGGCGACGGTCGGCGACGCGAGCGTGAGGGCGAGCGCCCCCACGAGGACCACGGCGATGCGCATGGCGGCTCCCTTCCCTTGCTTCCGAGGAGCCGGCCGGTGCACCTGCCGTTCCGGTGACGGAGGGACCGGGCAAGAGGCCATGCCGCGAGCACTTGTGTGCGGGCGAGGATGGCGGCGGCGGTCGGGTTGAAAAGGGTGCGAAAGGGCGAATCGTCGCGCCGCGCCGGTGGGCGCGGTTCGTCTCGCGCCTCAGGAGGACTCGGCCCCGAGCCCCTCCTGCCGCAGGTCGCGCAGCTGCTCGCGGGTGTCGTCGTAGGCGAGGCCTGTCTGAAACTTCAGCAGGCCGCAGGCGTCGCCGTCGTGCAGGAGCACCGCCAGGAGCAGGTGCTCGGTGCCGGTGAGCGGGTCGCCGAGGCGGACCCGCTCGTCGTACGCGGTCGCCACCAGGTCGGTCGCCGGCGTGACGGTCTGGAACCGGCGCTCGAAGGGCCACCGGTCCAGGCGCTCGCGGGCGTCGTGGGCGACGCGCGCGAGTGGTTCCCCGACGTCCCGGGAGAGGTTGACCCAGAACGAGGCGAGCAGCGTCAGCATCCCCGGCCCCGGCCGCTCCGCCAGCGCCGCGAGCAGGTGCAGGTCGACGCACGGCTCCGCGGTCCGATCCGCCGCCGCCTGGGCCGCTTCGATCACGGCCCGCGCCGCCGCGCTGAACCCCGGCGCGGCTACCGGCACCCGCCCGAGCATCTCGCGCTCGGCCCCGGGCCCCAGCCAGGCGGCGAGCTCCAGCCGCTCGAGCGCGCCCTGGTCGCCCGCGCGGGCGCGCGCGAGGAGCGCGGCCGCCCTCGCCGCGGGCGAGTCGTCGACCCGCCCCTGCCGCTCGAGCCCCCGCGCGCGCTCGTCGGCCACGTCAGCCCTCGTCGTCGTCGCCGCGCCGCCGCCGGACCTTGCCCACGTCCGAGGCCTGGCGGCGCATGCGCTGCGTCTTCAGCCGGCCGTCCTCGTGGACCTCCTCGTCGTCCATGAGGACGACGGGCTCGTCGTCCTCGCTCGAGCCGTCGTCGACGAGCTCGCCCAGGTCCGACTCCTGCTCGCCCTCGTACTCGCTGAACTCCTCGGCCGAGGCCGAGGCCGGCACCGGCAGGTGCTTCGGCGCGCGGCTCGGCGGCTCCCAGGCCTCGTCCTGCGCGGCGCGCTCGAGGGCGCCGAAGTCGGGGTAGCCGTGGACGACCGCCATGTAGCGCATGCCCTGCTCGACGGCGCGGGCGAACTCGTCGCGCTCGGCGTCCCGCGCGCGCTCGAGCGCGCGCCGGAGCTTGCCCACGCGTAGGCGCGACCACTTCCCGGGCGGCTGCATGCCGTAGGCCACGGCCGCGAGCGGCTTCTTGCCCTGCTTGAGCTCGAGCTCGAGCCCCTTGGGGTTCCAGCCGGCGACCGCCGTGAACAGGTAGGCGACCTCGCCGATCTTCAGGTAGGTCGGCGTCGTGTAGGCGCGCTTCACGTAGGAGGCGTTGAGGCGGAAGAGGAGCGCGAACACGCCCTTGATCGTCTCCGTGCCCACGGCGTCGACGACCTCCGCCCAGGCCTCGCGCTGGGCGAGCACGCCCTCGTGCGCCGGCCGGCGGTCGCCCTCGCCCTCGCCGCGCGCGGCGTAGAGGAGCTTCACCAGCAGGTGGTAGTCGGGGCACTCGAGGAAGTGGCCCACGGCGCGGGCGAGCGCCGGGGCGTAGATCCCGAGCAGCAGCAGGTCGTCGCGCGAGAGGCGCTCGAAGCCGGAGAGGACGTGGTTGACGTTGAACTTGCCCGCGCGGACGTTGATGTGCCGGCACAGCTCCTTGAACACGCGGTGCGTCTTCATGCCGTCGGTGCCGAAGACGAGGAACATGCGGTAGAGGAGCGAGTCGATGCGGATCTTCTCGACGCTCGTCAGGGCCTCGACCTGCCCGGGGTCGCGCCGCAGGTAGAGGTAGCTGCGCTTGCGCCCGTGCCGGTACGGGAAGAACACGTCGATCGCCCCGTTGCCGGGGTCCCGGGCGGCGAACGTCGCCCGGAACGGCCCCGGCGCGTCGCGCTCGAGCGCCTTGATCCACTTCGTCCCGGGGAGGCTCCGCCCGACGAGGAGCGCCAGGGCGGCCACCGCCTCGTACTGGAAGAGGCGGCTCTCCTCGTCGGCGTCGAGGACGAGGAGCTCCTGCATGGCCTTGAGGGCCTCCTCCTGGGTGAAGAACGACGCCAGCCGCAGGACCTGCCCGCGGAACATGCGCGTCTGCAGCCGCTCGGGGTCGACGCCCTGGCCGGGCTCGAGCGGCTTGCCCTCCGGCCGCTCGGCGGCGGCCTCCTTGAGCGCCTCGACGCCGCAGCGCTCGTGCGTGTAGCGCAGGAGCTCGACGAGCGGCGCCGGGTCCTTGCGCCAGGCCTGCGAGAGGAGGCACCCGGCGAGGAGCGCGTCCTTCTCCCGCGCGGCGAGCATGCGCACGAGCCCGCGCTCCCAGTTGCCCTCGACGCCCCGCAGGCGCTCGAGGCCGTCCTGGAGGACGCGCGCGTGGCGGTGGCGGGCCTTCCTGTCCGCCTTGACCTCCACCTGCAGCTTGGCCGGCGCGAAGGCGCAGATCCGCCGGTAGCCGCAGGCCCCGCACACCTCGCGCAGCTCGCCCACGACGCGGCGCACGTCGCGCTCGGCCGCGTCGAGGTGCACGGGCGCGCCGGCCCGGGGCAGGAGCTCGGGGCCGCCGAGCACGACGAGCGAGCCCGAGGTCGGGTCGGAGACCTCGTCGCGGGCGGGCCGCTCGTCCTTCTTGCGCCGGGGCTCGTCCTTCGGCGGCGCGGCGGGGCGCGCGACCCTTCCGGCCCTCGAGGGCGAGACCCGGCCGCTGCGGGACGGTCGTCGTCCGGAGGGGCCCGAGCCCCCGAGTCGCCCCGATCGCCCGGAGGTCGGCATCGGGGGCGATCGTAGCAGGTCGCCCTCCGGCGCGCCGCGCCCATGGCCCTGCCGCCGCGTGACTTGTCGCCCTTGCGCCGGCGCGGACCCTTCGCCTATAGTCGGCGCCGCGTGGGGGAGGGCGGCCGCCGCCCGCTGTTCCGGAGCCGCAGTGCAAGACGAAGTCCGCGCCAGCCTCGAGGACCTCGCGATCCGCTGGGAGACGCCCAAGGGGCGCGAGCTCAAGGCCCGCATCGTCTCCGACGTGAAGCGCAACCGGGGCGAGGGGTTGAGCTCGATCCTGGAGGGCTTCCTCTACGTGAGCGAGGTCCCGGGCGGGCGCGACCTGCGCGGGATCACGCTCGAGGGCGAGGACCTCTCCGAGGCGATCTTCGGCAAGTGCGACATGTCCTGGGCGAGCTTCGCCCGGTCGAACCTGTCGCGCGCCGACCTGCGCAGCTCCACGCTCAAGCGCGCCGACATGACCGACGCGAACCTGTCGATGGCGCGGTTCGACTTCGCCGACTGCTCGCGCGCCGACTTCTCGCGCAGCACGCTCGACGGCACCCACTTCAAGGAGGCGCGCCTCACCGGCGCCGTGTTCGAGAACGCCGACGTGTCGCGGTCGTCGTTCGAGAGCGCCAGCCTGGCTAAGACGAACTTCCGCAACGCCAAGCTGGAGCAGGCGAACTTCTTCAACGCCGACTGCAACAACTCGAACTTCGACGGGGCCGGCCTCGACCGGGTCGCCGCGCGCCCCGCCAAGGCGTGGGGCCTGCGCTTCGACATGGAGCGCGACGAGTTCGAGAAGCAGGTCGGCCTGAAGGCGATCACGTCGCGCACGACGAAGCGCTTCAAGGGCCTGGACGCGCTGCTCAAGCTCGCCTCGGCCGGGCCGGTCACCGAGGCCAGGAAGGGCGCGGGCGACGACCAGGAGATCCCCGTCTTCGGCGCGCCTCTGCGCGGCACGCAGAAGCTCAAGCCGCTGCCCGGGGAGGACATGCACTTCGGCGCCGGCCCGCGCGGCGCCGCCGACGACGTCGAGGCCTCGCAGCGGCCCACGACCGCCTTCCGCGAGGAGGGCGAGCCCGAGGCCACCCCGGGCGGGGGCGTGCGCCGCCGCCCGCCGCCGCCGCCGCGGCCGACCATGCGCCGCGCCCCGCCCATGGCGCTCGGCGCGCCGCCGCCCGCGTCGGGCGCCGCGCAGGCCCGGCGGCCGCGCCCCGGCCCGCCGACCGGCCGGAGCGGCCCGCGCCCGGCGCCGGGTCCGGGCAGCGGCCCGCCGACGACCCGCGGCCCGAGGCCGGGCCCGCCGCCCTCGGGCGTCCAGCCGCGGCCGCCGCGGCCCGCGCCCCCGCCGCCCCCGAAGCTGCCGGTGGCCCCGCTCGACCCGGACGCGCCCGAGCCGCTGAGCGACTGGGCGAAGACGATCGGCCAGCTCATGCAGCTCAAGCCGTCGATCACGAAGATCCTGGTCGAGGTCGACGGCGAGAAGAGCCGGATCATTTACAAGGTCGACCCGTCGAAGTCCTGAGCCGGCGACGTGGACGATCGGGTCCGGGCGGCGGAGCGGGTCTGGCGGGAGTCGGGCCGCCCGGAGGACGAGGCCCGCTGGCTGGTCGAGCGCCTCCGGGCCGGCGACCTCCCGCGCGAGCGGCTCGAGCGCGCCGCCGACCCCATGAACCATCTCCCGGCGCTCCTCGCCCTCGGCGCGCCCACCTTCGCCGAGCGCTTCCCGGACGCCCTGACCCGTCCGCTCTGGGGGCCCCCCGACCCCGAGCGCCTGGCCGCGCTCGACCCGGTCCCGGGCGACCCGTGCGTGCGGTGCTGGGCGGGCGCGCTCGAGGACGCCGACGAGCCGCCCGCCCACAGGGGCCCCGTCTACTCGCCCAACGGCGAGGAGCACGACTGGGTGCACACGTCGGGCCCCTACGGGCTCGCCTGCGCCGCCTGCGGGGCACGCTTCACGGGCCGCGGCGCGCGGAAGACCTGGCGGAGCGACGACCGGGTCACCTACGAGCGCGACCTCGACTTCTACCGCAGCTGGTACGGCGCGCCCCCGCGGCCGGCGCCAGCGGAGCCGCTCGGGCCGCCCCGTCGACCGCCGCCCCCTCCGTCGCTCTGGCAGCGGCTGGGGGCCTGGCTCACGGGGGGCTGACGCGCGGGGTCGTCACCAGGCCTCCTCGCGGAGGACGACCGCGACCCCACCGTCGGCGACCTCGCAGGCGCCGCGGACCGAGCGGCGAGCCGTCGCTGGCGTGCTCGGCGCGCTCGCCCACCGCGGCGTGCCGTCGGGCTCCATGACCGCGACGTAGGGGAGCCAGCTCCCGTCGACCACGGCGGTCGACCACCCGGCGAGGAGGACCGCGCCGTCGGCCAGCCTGGCCGCGTCGTCGACCCGCATGGCCGGCCCCCGGATGTGCTCCGCCGCCCCCGCGCCAGTGACGCGCCAGAGGGCCGCGGCCCACTCCCGGTTGTCGCCGCTCCGGCGCGGGGCCGTCGAGCCGGCGACGAGGTCCGGCGCGAGGAGGCGGCAGGCGGTGAACGCCAGGCCACGCGGGGGGAAGGTGTCCGCCGCGCGCTCGCGGCCGGTGGCGTCGAGGACCGTGAGGCGAAACCCGGCGACGCCCGTCGCGTCCGAGAGCACCGAGGCGCCCTCCGGCCCGCGGACGACGTCCAGGCAGGCGCCGCCGCGGGAGAGGGCCGTCCTCCGACGCTGCTTGCCCTGGGGGTCCAGCTCGATCACGGTCGGCCGCTGGGTCATGCCGGTCCACTCGCTGAAGGCGACGACGCAGCCGCCGTCCTCCGCCAGCGCCAGCCGCGCGCAGCGCTCGACGCCTGGCCGCTCCAGCACGCGCGTCCAGAGCACCGCGCCGGTCTCCGCCGACAGCCGGGCGACGAACACGTCCGCCTCTCCGACGTAAGGGGTGTCGCCGGCCACGTACACCGTGTCGCCGTGACCGACCGCCGCGAGCGCGACGCTCAGGCGCAGGCCCTCGAACTCGTGCTCCCACCTGACGCGGCCCGAGCGGTCCAGGCCCACCGCTCGGGCGTGCAGCCGGGTGAGCCGCGCGCCGTTGTCGCCGACGACCACCACGCCGCCGTCGACCGGGGCGACGGCCCGCGCCTCGCCCCGGAGCTCCTGCGCGAGCCGCTGGGTCCCGGTCGCGTCGTACTCGACGTACCAGCTCGCCCTCGGGGGCGGGTCGGCTCCGGCGGTGAGCGCCGGCCGGGGGCGCGCGCCGCAGGCGGCGGCGACGAGGGCGGCCGACGCCAGCGACCACCACGGCCACGTCCTCATCGCGCCCCTCTCCGCGCCGAGCTGTGCGCCAGGGCCCTCAGCCCTTCCGGACCTCCGTGGCCCGCTTCACGATCTCCGGGTCGAAGTAGTTCGACGACATGCCGGCGTCGAGCACGACCCCCTGCGCGTTGATCCCGCTCGAGCGCGGCGAGAGGAGGAAGGCGACCGTCGAGGCGACCTCCTCGGTCTTCAGCGCCTCGTGGCGCAGGGTGGCCATCTCGGCGAACAGGTAGGCCGGCACGTAGTCGGGGATCCCGGCCGAGGCCTTGGTCTTGAGCAGGCCCGGCTGCACGGCGTTGAAGCGCACGCGCTGCTCGCCGAAGGCCTTGGCGAGGAACACGATCGACGAGTCGAGGGCCGCCTTGATCGGGGCCATGTAGCCGTAGTTCTGCGCGGCCATGGTCGTGGTCGAGATCGAGATCGTCACGACCGACGCGTCGCGCGCGAAGAGCGGCCGCAGGGCGTGGGCCGCGGCGATCAGCGAGAAGCAGGAGATGTTCACCGCCTGGAGGAAGTCCTCGCGCACGGTCGCGTCGAACGACACCGCGCCCTGCGAGTAGTTGGCGAAGGCCATGGAGTGGACGAGGCCGTGCAGCGCGTCGGTGTGGCCGCGGACCTCGGCCGCGAGGCGGTCGATCTCCTCCTGGCGCTCGACGTCGCAGACGAGCACGGGCTCGCCCGGCGCGACGAGCTTCTTCAGCGCCTCCTCGCGGCGCTCGGGCGTGCGCACCGACCAGATGAGCTTCGCGCCGGCCTCGCGCAGCACCTGGCCCGCGTGCCAGGCGACGCTCTTCTTGTTGGCCAGGCCCATGATGAGGACGGTCTTGCCGTCGAGCTGCAGGAAGTCGGCGGGCATCCGGGAGGCTCCTGGGGCAGAGGGCGCGGCGGGCTGCGCCGCTACTTGCTACTCGGGCTTGGGCGCCAGCGCGCAGGCGAACTTCGTGCTCGCCGCCAGCTTGCCGCCGACCTTCGCCTTGCCCGAGAGGTGGAACAGCGGCTCGAGCGCGTCCTCGAGCGTGACCTCGACCTCGAGCACGTCGCCCGGGCGGACCATGGTCTTGAAGCGGGCGTCCTGGATCTTCGTCATGACCGGGACCTTGCCCTCGGCCTTCCGCGCCCGCTCCGAGAGCAGGATCGCGCCGGCCTGGAAGATCGCCTCGAGGACGAGCACGCCGGGCGTGATCGGGAAGTCGGGGTAGTGGCCCTGGAAGAAGGGCTCCTCGGGCGCCACGCGCTTCGTCGTGCGGATCGTCGTCTCGGTCTGCTCGACGACCTCGTCGACCCACAGGAACGGCGGCCGGTGCGGGATCGACGCCGTGACGCGCTCGAGCGTCACGCGAGCGACTCCTCGGGGCGGCTGGGCGTGGCCTGGCCGGTGTGCAGGAAGCGGTCGACGTTGTGCGAGGTGATCACGCCGTAGTTCGCCGAGCCGAGCCAGCCCGACATGATGATCCCCACCGAGCCGGCGTGGTACAGGCCGCGCACCTGCTCGGGCAGGCCCATGCTGACCTTCAGGCCCTCGAACTTGGTCCCGAACGAGGCCCCGCCCCAGTGGCGCGTGTAGCGGTGGAACGTGCGCGGCGTGGCCGCCTCCTTCCACTCGATCATGTCGCGGCAGCCGGGCAGGTACTTCTCGAGGATCACGATCGTCTCCTCGACGAGCTCGTCCTTGGCCTTCTCGTACTCCTCGTCCGTGTCGTACTGCCAGTCGTCCCACCAGGCGTTGGTGGACGAGACGATCGCCGTGCGCTCGGGCGTCACGCCGGGGCGGATGTCCGGGTAGTAGATCGAGAACGTACGCGACGTGATCGGCTTCTGGATCAGCGCCTCGGAGGTGAAGTGCTCGCGCACCGACGTGAACAGGAGGTCGCCGATGAACGGGATCTTCACCCCGTCCTTGAGGCCCAGGTAGACCTGCGTCGACGAGTTGTTCAGCCGCACGGCGTCGACCTGCCGCATGAAGTCGGCGTTGAAGTGCTCGTCGCCCACGAGCTGCTTGATCGTCGGCAGCAGGCCGGCGTTGCTGATCACGGCCTTGGCGCGCACCTCGCGCCCGTTGACGACGACGCCCCTGGCCTCGCCGCCCTCGACGATGATCTTCTCGACGGACGCCATGATGCGCACGTCGACGCCGTTCTTCTTCAGCTCCTCCGACATGAGCCGCAGGAGCTTGTCGGTGCCGCCCTGGTAGATGTAGACGCCCTTCGACATGAAGTTCGAGAAGACGATCCCGTAGGTGAGCGCCGGGTCGTCGAGCGTCGAGCCGTTGGCGTAGGTGATCGGCTCCATGAGGAGGCGCACGACGTCGTTGCGGCCGGGGAAGTACTTCTCGAACAGCTCGGCCGTGGTCAGCTCGGGCGGGTCGTAGAAGTCGAACGAGCGCACCTCGTCGAAGAAGGCCGCGACCGTCTCCGGCTTCAGGCCGAACTTCTCCGTGAGGAGCCGGGTGAAGTCCTGGCGGTCGAAGGTCGTGTCGAGCGTGAACTGCGGGTTGTCGAAGCGGACGCTCTTGACCTGGACGATGTCCTTGGCGATCTCGTCGCTCCAGTACTTGCGGCAGGTCTTCTTCATGCCGAAGGGGAAGCCGTGGAGCGAGATGTCGAAGATCCGCTTGTTCTTGCGCTTGAAGAACGTGGCCAGCCCGCCGAGCTGGTAGTGGTGCTCGAGCACGAGCACCTTGTGGCCGGCGCGGCCCAGGCGGTTCGCGGCGGTCAGGCCGGCCAGGCCGGAGCCGATGACGATGACGTCGTAGGCGGGCTGGACGTCCGCGAGGTGGTCACGAGGAGGCATGCGAGGCTCCCTGGGCGGCGGGCTGCAGGACGCGGGCGTTCGCGATCGAGATCCCCGAGAGCATGCTCCCGATGATCCCCAGGAAGCCCTGGTCGGTGCCGCAGATGAACAGGCCGTTGAACGGCGTGAGGCCGGTGCGGACCTTCTTCGGGGCGCCGTAGATGGCCCCCCGCAGGTGCCGCGTGAAGTGGTGCACGGTGCGCGGCGTGAAGCAGTCGGAGAAGACCACGTTCGGCCGCACGTCGGGCACGTACCGCAGGAGCGCGTCGACCTGCGCGTCGTGCCAGCGCTGCTTGACCGTCGCGTAGGGCTCGGGGCGGGCGAGCGCGCTCCAGCGGTCCCACGAGGCCAGGCTCGTCACCCGCAGGAGGCCCTCGGGCGGCGGGTCGGTCACGTGGGCGAAGTTGTTCGACGCGCAGATCACGCCCGAGCGCAGGTCGGCGTAGTCCTCGGCGGCGCGGTAGTGGAACCGCGGCGAGTCGTTGAAGAAGATGATCGTCTGGTCGACGCCCAGGTCGCGCGGCGCGCGGTCGAGGACGAGGATCGTCTCCATGTAGGAGAGCTTGCCCGTGGGGAACTCCTCCTCGGGCGGCTGCGTGGCGCCCTCGACGAGCGCCAGCGTCTCGAGGTAGCCGGCCGACGAGATGACCACCGGCGCCTCGAAGATCGCCTCCTCGCCGGGCGGGAGGGGGGCCACGTGGGCGTCGGCGCCGGTGACCTTCTCCACCTCGACGCCGGTGACGCGGCCGTCCTCCTGGAGGATCCGGCGCACGCCGCGCTTCATCTTCAGCTCGCCGCCGAGCTCGAGGTACTTGTCACGCAGGAGCTTGATGATCGTGCGCACGCCCCCCTCGGGCCGCGCGAAGCCCTCGAGGAAGATGCTCTTGAACATGGTGCAGAACTGCCCCAGCTCCATGTCGTCCTCGACGGCCGAGCCGTAGAGCATGACGGGGCAGAAGAGCATCTCGATCAGCAGCGGGTCGCCGAGCTTCTCCTCGAGCACCGGGCGCGCGGCCACCTGCGGCGCGTCGAGCGAGACGTCGTCGTACTCGCGCACGAAGCGCACGAACGCGTCGAAGCGGTCGGCCGCGCGCGGGAAGGCGGCGTGGACCTGCTGGCGCAGGACCTCGAAGTCGTTGGTGAAGCGCAGCCGCACGTCCGGGAAGCGCACCTCCGAGCCGTGCTGCTCGCACAGGCGCAGGGCGTCCCACGGGATGCGCAGCTGGCGCAGGAGCTTCGTCAGCGGCGCGCCGCGGGCGTTCTTCGCCGCGTAGTTCGTCAGCGCGTGCAGCCCCACGTCGAAGGGGCGGCCCTTCTTGTGGTAGTAGGAGTTGAGCCCGCCGGGGATGTTGTGGCGCTCGAGGATGAGCACCTTCTTGTCGAACATCGCCAGGCGGATGCCGGCCGAGAGGCCGGACATCCCCGCGCCGATGATGATCGCGTCGTACCGCGCCATGGCCTCGACCCGCGGGCCCACCCTAAACCAGCGGGGGGCGCGGCCGTGTTCGCAGGCCGCGCCCCCGCGGAGATCGGGTCGCCCGCGCTCGCGCTACTTGTCCGCCATGAGCGGGGTGAGGTACTCCACGCAGCTGTCGAGCGTCGCCAGCTTCGGGTAGTCCTCCTCGGGGACCTCGACGCCGAAGCGCTTGCGCAGCTCCATGACGATGTCGAGGAAGTCCATCGAGTCGAGGTCCAGCTGGTCGCGGAGCCGGACGCTCGGCTTCACGTCGCTGAGGTCCTCGTCCGGCGCGATGGACGCGATGATGTCGAGGATCGCCTGGGAGATGTCCGTAGCCTGCACGCGAAAAGACTCCTCGCTCGCTAACCAACGAACCGTCGAACGACGACCGCCGAGTTGATGCCGAGCATTCCGAAGCTGTTGTTGAGGATGACGTCGACCTTGCCCACCTCGCGCGGCTGGTTGAGCACCAGGCCGGCCAGCGCGCACTCGGGGTCGAGCTCGTCGACGTTGATCGTGGGGTGGACGACGCCGTCCTCGAACGACGGCAGGTTGCCCGCCAGCTCGAGCGCCCCGGCCGCGCCCATGGCGTGGCCGATGTAGCTCTTCGTGTTGTTCACGTAGACGCTGGGGTCGTCCTTCCAGATGCCGCGGATCGCCTCGCACTCCTGCACGTCGCCGCGCGGGGTGGCCGTGGCGTGGGTGTTGACGATGTCCACGTCCTCGGGGTTGAGGCGCGCGCGCTCGAGGGCGCGGCGCATGCACTCGCCCTGGCGCTCCGGGTGCGGGAGCACGAAGTCGAGCGCGTCCGAGTTCATGTGGTAGCCGACGATCTCGGCCAGGATCCGCGCCCCGCGCGCCTTCGCGCGGGCGAGCGTCTCGAGCACGTAGACGGCGCCGCCCTCGGAGACGACGATCCCGTTGCGCGCCTTGTCGAACGGCCGGCTGGCCTTCGTCGGGTCGGCGTGGACCGCGAGCGCGCCCTGCGCCTTGAAGCTGGCGAAGATCCCGAAGGTGTGGATCGCCTCCGAGATGCCGCCCGACAGCGCGACGTCGACCTCGCCCAGGCGCAGCATCTGCAGGCCCTGGATCAGCCCCGCGTTGCCGGCGGCGCAGGCGGCGCCGATCGTGTAGTGCGGCCCGGGGATCCCCAGGCTGATCGTCACCTCGCCCGCCGGGTTGTTCGCCACGGTGCGCGGGTTGTGGTGGTGCGACCAGTACTTCGTGTCGTAGTTGTACTTCGAGAGCTCGTAGACCTCGTTCTCGGTCTCGACGTTGCCGTGCTCGGTCACGCCGAGGTAGACGCCGACGCGGTGGCGGTCGACCTGGTCGAGGTCGAGGCCCGCGTCGCGGACGGCCTCCTGCGCGCAGTAGATCGCCACCGACCCGGCCCGCGTGCCGACGCGGAGCATCTTCTTCTTCTGGTACTTCAGCGGGTCGAAGTGGCAGACGCCGGCGTGGGTCTTGCCGATGTAGCGGATGTCGTAGTCCTCGACGCCGGAGCGGCCTTCGAGGAGGTTCTTGCGGAACTCCGCGAGCGTATCGCCGTTCGGGGACGTCAGGCCGACGCCGGTGATGACGACGCGCTGGGCTGGGTCGAGCGTGGTGGACATGCGGGTTGTAGCCGGGGTGGGAGGGGCCGGAGTATCGCATCCCGATGGGCCGGGCGGTAGAGGAAACGCCCAGGCGCCGCCCCGCAGGCCGGTGACGCGTCAGGGGGCGAACGGCAGGGGCACCCCGCGCCGCGCCGCGTCAGCCAGCGCCGCGCGCGCGCCTTCCGCGTCGCCGGCCGCCGCCCGCTCCCAGGCCGCCGCGAGCGCCTCCGCCGGCCACACCGGCCGGAGGCGCAGGCGGATGGCGCGCCGCGCCCGGCCGACCTCGTCCCTGGCGAGCGCCCGCGCGAGGGCGTCGGCGGCCGCCGGGTCGACCGCCTGCACGAGCGCCCAGTCCATGGTCGAGACCGACCGCGGCAGCGCCGCCGCCCGCGCGGCGACCAGCGCCGCCGCCCGCTGGACGTCCGCGTCGGTCGCCAGCGCGGCGCGGGCGGCCTCGTCGGGGCCGGCGAGGGCGGCGCAGACGACCCCGGCGGTCGAGAGCGACCGGCCCACGCGCTCCGCGGCCGCCGCGAGGGTGGGCGCGCCGGCGGCCGCCCGCGCGAGGGCGCGGGTGAGGAGGGCGTGGACGAGGCTTCCGCTCGACCCCCGCGAGGGCGCCAGCGCGTGGGCCTCCTCGGCGGCGGCGACCGCCGCGTCGAGGTCGATCCGCTCCCCGAGGGCGTGCAGGCCCAGGCGCGCGGAGACGAGGTCGCCCAGGCGCACGGCGCGCGTGACCGGGGTGGCGTCGGCCGGGAGGCGCCGCGCCTCGAGCGCGGCCAGGCGGCGGCGCGCGCCGTCGACGTCGTCGGCGCTCGGGGGGGCGAGGAGGCGGCGCAGGTCGGCCGCGGCGCCCTCCTGGTCGAGCGGGCCCGCCGCCTCGAGGGCCCGCAGGAGCGCCCCGTGGGCCTCGAGGTCCTCGCCCGCGCCGAGGGCGTCGAGCGCCAGCGCGTAGTGGCTCGTGTCCTTCGGCGCGAGCACGCGCAGGGCGCTGAGGCGCGCGAGCGCCTCGTCGAGGTCCGGCCCGCGCCGGCAGGCCGCGCGCAGGCGCGCCTCGCCGTCGGCGTCGGCGTGGAGCCAGTCCAGGTGATCGAGGTCGGGCGCGGCGCGCAGGGCGCCGAGGTCCAGGCCGCCCTCCCGCGCCACCTTGAGGGCCACCTGCCCCAGCAGCACGTAGGCCAGGTTCACCTTGACGATGCTCGCCCCCTGCTCGAGCCGCTCCGCGCGCCGGAGCAGGTCGACCGAGGCCTCGTGGTCGGCCGCGTCGCCGGCCGCCTCGAACAGCCGCTGCAGGACGAGCGCCCGGTTGTTGAGCGTCGTCGCCGTCTCCGGGCGCTTCGCGAGCAGGTCCGCGGCGCGGCGCAGTTGCTCGGCGGCGGCCGCGTGCTCGCCGCGCTGCAGCGCCTTGATCCCCTGGGCCTGGGCGAGGTTCGACTGCACCTCCGGCTGCGCGGGGTCGCAGCGCTGCAGCCACACGAGGCGCTCCTCCATGTCGAGGGCGAGGATGGACCTAAACGAGGCCGCCTCGTACCGGGTCGCCTCGTCCTCGGCCGCCTCGTAGGCCTCCTCGACCAGCGCGGCGCAGGCGGAGTGGTCGCCCACCTCGCGGAGGGTATGGGCCACGCCGAGGAGGATCGCCGGCGCGCGCTCCTCCTCGAGCAGGTCGTCGAGGAGCGCCCGCCCCTCGTCGGGGCGCCCGAGCCAGTAGTGGACCTGCGCCAGGCCGAGCGCGAAGCTGGGGCTCCCCTCCGCCACGCCGCGCACGGCCAGGAACAGGCGCTCGGCCGCCAGCAGCTCGTCGGTCCGCGCCTGCCCCTCGAGGGCGTGCGCGCGCTGGAGCTTGTCGCGCCCGAGCTCGAGCGCGACGGGCACCGCGTCGCTCGCCGCCGTCAGCCGCTCGCGCGCCTGGAGCACCGCCGGGTCGCGCTGGAGGCGCCCGTGCACGAACTCGACGACCTGCCGCTCCTGCTCCGCCGGGCCGACCGAGTCGTAGCGCGCGTACCAGGCCTGCCCCGCGCCCCCCGAGCGCAGGACCTGCAGGGCCGCCTCCTGGCCCTGCTCGAGCGCGCGCCGCAAGGCGGCCTCGGCCTCGTGCAGGGCGGCGAGGCGGGCGTCGAGCCACGGGAGGAGGAGGCGGTGCGCGGCGTCGACGTCCCCCTCGGCCGCCAGCGCCTGGCCGAGGAGGCGCGCGCCGTCGCTCGCCCCCAGGCGGTCGGCCAGCGGCCGCAGGAGCGCCACCGCGCGCTCGCCCTGGCCGCGGCCCTCGTAGAGGGCCGCGAGCTCCGAGGCCGCCTCGACGTCGGGCTCGCGCGCGACGAGCGCCTCGAGCAGCGGCTCGCGCAGCCCGAGCGCCGTGACCTCGTCGACGGCGCGGAGCGCCGCGGCCAGGGCGAGCCCGCCGCGCGGGTCGTCGGCGGCGGCGGCGAGGGCGCGGCGCGCCAGGGCGTCGAGCGCGGCGTCGTCGAGGGCCTCGCGCCCCTGGAACCCCGAGCCGGGGAGCTCCCGCAGGGCGGCGGCGAGGTCCTCGAGCGGCGCGTCGCCGGCGCGGGCGGCGAGGAGCGCGGCGATCCCCGCGCGCCCCTCCGCGCGGCGGGCCGTCCCGGCGAGCCAGGCGTAGTGGCGCACGGCGGCGCGCACGTCGCCGCGCGCCTCGGCGGCGCGCCCCGCCGCCAGCGCCTCGCCGGCCTTGTAGGCGGGGGTCGAGGTGTGGCTCGACCAGGCCCCCACGGAGAGGGCCGTGAGGACGCCGGCGAGGACGAGCAGGTTCCACAGGCGCGCCAGGCCCGAGAGCGGCACGCGGCCGAGGAAGTACCAGCCGCCGTCGGGCGACGGGGCCACGCGGTAGGCGCGCAGGCAGAGCACGGGGAGGAACAGGCCCGCGAGGACCAGCGTCTTCACGTAGGTGCCGGTCTCCGGGTCGCGGCCGCGCGCGCCGTAGCAGGCCGTCCCGAAGCCGTTGAGCAGGAACATGGGCGGCGCGCTGGAGATCGGCCGCATCTCCGGGAAGCGCTCGGCCATGTACTCGCGGAAGGCCCGCGCCCGCGCCGCGGGGTCGTCGTCCGTCTCCGTGTCGTCCACTCCGCCTCCCGGGGGCGTCGGCCCCGCGGGAGCATAGGCGCTGACGTCGCCCCGAGCACCCGCCCCTCGCGTCACCCGAACGGGGCCCTGACGCGGCGGAGCACGGGAAAGGGGGGGGACCGCGGACCGTCGCGTGCTAGACTCTGCGGCTTCGTCCGTGGCCCCGGGGGCCACCGGGTCCAGGGTGACGCTCATGCTCTACCGGTCGGTCCGACTCGCCGCGCTCGGCCACGAGCTGCCGCCGCACGTCGTCACGTCGGCCATGCTCGAGGACGCGCTCGCGCCGGTCTACGAGAAGCTCGGGCTGAACCCGGGGCGGATCGAGCTCCTCTCGGGCGTCCGCGAGCGGCGCTTCTGGGACCCGGGCACGGCGCCCTCGAGCGTGAGCGTGCGCACGGCCCGCGCCGCGGTCGCGCGGTCCGGGGTCGAGGCCGGGCGGATCGGGGCGGTGATCCACGCCTCGGTGTGCCGCGACTTCCTCGAGCCCGCCACGGCCAACGTCGTGGCCGACGCGGTCGGCGTCGCCCCGGGCGCCATGGTCTTCGACCTGTCGAACGCCTGCCTGGGCTTCATGAACGGCCTGACGCTCCTCGCCAACATGATCGAGCTGGGGCAGGTCGAGGCCGGCCTCGTCGTGGCCACGGAGGACGGGCGCCCGCTGGTCGACGCCACGGTGGCCGACCTCGTGCGCCGCGTCGAGGACGGGAGCCTCGGGCGGCGCGACCTGCGGCCCGCGTTCGCCTCGCTGACGATCGGCTCGGGCTCGGTCGCGGCCGTCGTGTGCAAGGACGACCTGTCGCCGCGCGGCGGGCGGCTCCTCGGCGGCGCCGTGCAGCAGGCGACCGAGCACCACCGCCTGTGCCGCAGCGCGCCCGACCAGGGCTTCGCCGGCGGCGGCGCGCACCCGCTCATGGAGACCGAGGGCGAGCGGGTGCTCGAGAACGGCTGCGCCCTGGCGCGCCGCACCTGGACCGAGTTCGAGCGGACGCTCGGCTGGACGCGCGAGACGCCCACGAAGCTCTTCTGCCACCAGGTCGGCGCCAGCTACCGCAAGGCCCTGCTCGAGGCCCTGGCGCTCGACCCGCGCAAGGACCTCCCCACGCTCGACCGCCTGGGCAACGTGGGCTCGGTCTCGTGCCCGATCTCGCTGTCGCTGGCCCTGGACGAGGGGCGCGTCGCCGCGGGCGACCGCGTCGCCATGCTCGGGATCGGCAGCGGCCTCAACTGCCTCATGCTCGGCCTGGAGTGGACCTCGTGACCGCGACCCTCGTCAGCCCCTACGCCGCCCTGTCGGACCCGCTGGGCCTCGCCCACCTGCTCGCGGACCCCATGGGCCTGGCCCACCTGGCGTCCGACCCGAACGACCTCGCGCACCTGGCCCTGGCCGGCGGCGCCGACGACGAGGCGGACGAGGCCGAGTGACGTTCGACCCGCGCGAGCTGGGCGACCTCTACCCGTGGACGCCGCGGCGCTTCGAGCTGCCGGGCGGCGTGGGCATGAGCTACCTGGATGAAGGTCCTCGCCAGGGCGGCGAGACCTTCCTCATGCTCCACGGCAACCCGACCTGGTCGTTCTACTACCGCGGGCTGGTGCGGGCGCTGTCGGGCGAGCACCGCTGCGTGGCGCCCGACCACGTCGGCAGCGGGCTCTCGGACAAGCCGCAGGACTACCCCTACACGCTCGGCACGCACGTCGACAACGTCGAGCGCCTCGTCGAGCACCTCGACCTGCGCGACGTGACCCTGGTCGTGCACGACTGGGGCGGCGCGATCGGCATGGGCTGGACCACGCGGCACCCCGACCGCGTGCGCCGGCTGGTCGTGCTCAACACGGCCGCGTTCCGCTCGCAGCGGATCCCGCCGAGCATCGACCTGTGCCGGGTCCCCGGGCTCGGGGCGCTCCTGATCCGCGGCCTCAACGGCTTCGCCCGCGCGGCCACGCTCCGCGCCGTGCAGCGGAAGATGCCGGCCGACGTGAAGCGCGGCTACCTCGGGCCCTACGGCTCGTGGGCCGACCGCGTGGGGAACCTGCGCTTCGTGCAGGACATCCCCATGCACGACCGGATCCCCTCGTGGCCGGTGATCGTCGAGGTCGAGCGGCGGCTGCCGGCCCTGCGCGACAAGCCCATGCTCGTGTGCTGGGGCGGGCGCGACTTCTGCTTCGACGACACGTTCCTCGCCGGCTGGCGCGAGCGCTTCCCCGAGGCCGAGGTGCACCGCTTCGCCGACGCCGGGCACTACGTGCTCGAGGACGCCGGGCCCGAGGTGCTCGAGCGCCTGCGCGCGTTCGTCGCGCGCACCGGGTCGCCGGCTCCGAGCGTGACCCCGAGCGTCGGAGGTGGCGAGGCGTGAGCGACGCCGCCGGCGGCGCCACCCTCTCCCCGCCGCCCCCGGGCGAGCCCGGCGACGCGGAGCCTCCGTCCAGCCCCGGGGCGCCGGCGCACCCCGAGGACGACCTCCGCCCGCGCTCCGCGCGCCTCCCCGTGGACCTCGAGACGCCCCCCGGCCCCGACGACGCCTTCAACACGGCCGACTGGGTCACGCGCCGCGCGCGCGAGGCGCCCTTCCGCCGGGCGATCGTCATGCCGGGCGCGCGCGGCAAGGACGGCCGTCGCACCTACGAGCAGGTGACCTTCGCCCAGCTCGAGCGCATGATCGACCGCCGCGCCCACGCGCTGACGCGGCTCGGCGTGCAGAAGGGCGAGCGGGTCGTCCTGCTCGTCCCCTTCGGCGTGGAGTTCGTGGCGCTCGTCTACGCGCTGTTCAAGGTCGGCGCGGTGCTGGTCCTGATCGACCCCGGCATGGGCGCGCGGGCGATGATCCGCTGCCTCGAGCAGGTCTCGCCCGCGGGGCTCGTCGCCGTGCCGAAGGCCCACGCCGCCCTGGCGCTCCTCGGGCGCGGCCTGCTGCGGGGGCTGCGCCACCGGGTGCGCGTCGGCCGCGGCCTGTGGCCGGGCGGGGCCTCGCTCGAGCGGGCCCTGGCCGGGACGCCGGACGCGCCGTTTCCCTGCGTGCCGACGCGCGCCGGGGACGAGGCGGCGGTGCTGTTCACGAGCGGCAGCACCGGCCCGGCCAAGGGCGTCGTCTACGAGCACGGCGTGTTCGACGCGCAGGTGCGGCACCTGGCGCGGCTCTACGGGATCGAGCCGGGCGAGGTCGACCTCCCGGCGCTGCCCGCGTTCGCGCTGTTCAGCGTCGCGCTCGGCTGCACGGTGGTCCTCCCCGACATGGACTTCGCCCGGCCGTCGCGGCTCGACCCGGCGCGCTTCGTCGAGGCGATCCAGGACCACGGGGTGACCTACTCCTTCGGCTCGCCGGCCGTGTGGGGGCCTGTGGCCGACCACTGCGTGGCCCGGTCGATCCGGCTCTCGTCGCTGCGGCGCGTGTTCATGGCGGGCGCGCCGGTGCCGCCGAGCCTGCACGAGGCGCTCCTCGCGCGCGTGCTGCCGGCCGGCGCCGACACGCACACGCCCTACGGCGCCACCGAGGCGCTGCCGGTGGCCACGGTCACGGGCCGCGAGCTGGCCTCGACCTTCGCCGAGGCCCGCGCCGGCGTGGGCACCTGCGTCGGCCGCCCGGTCCCGGGGGTCGACGCGCGGGTGATCCGCGTCACCGACGGCCCGATCGCGGCCTGGTCGGACGACCTCGCGGTGGCGCCTGGCGAGGTGGGCGAGGTCGTCGTGCGCGGCGACGTGGTCACGCGGCGCTACGACGCCCTGCCCGAGGCGACCGCGCGGGCCAAGATCCCCGACGGCGACCGGGTCTGGCACCGCATGGGCGACCTGGGCTTCCTCGACCCCGACGGCCGCCTCTGGTTCTGCGGGCGCAAGGGGCATCGCGTCGAGGCCGAGGGCGGCCGCCTCCTCAGCGCGCTCGAGGCCGTCTTCGACGAGCACCCGCGGGTGCGCCGCTGCGCGCTCGTGGGCGTCGGCCAGCCGCCGGCGCAGCGCCCCGTGCTCGTCGTCGAGCCGCTCCCCGGCCACTTCCCGCGCGGCCGCGCCGCGCGCGAGGCCTTCACCCGCGAGCTCCTCGTGCTCGGCGGCGCCAACCCGCGAACGGTCTCGATCCGGGACGTCCTCTTCCACCGCGCCCTGCCCGTCGACGTGCGCCACAACGCGAAGATCCGCCGCGAGGTGCTGGCGGAGTGGGCGGCGTCGCGGGTCGGAGGCTGAGAGCCGAGCCCGAAGCCGAGACCGCACCCGCACCCGCACCCGCTCCCGCTCCCGCTACCGCTCCCGCACCCGCTCCCGCTCCCGCTCCCGCTCCCGCTCCCGCTCCCGCTCCCGCTCCCGCTCCCGCTCCCGCTCCCGCTCCCGCTCCCGCTCCCGCACTCGCTCCCGCTCCGCTCCCGCTCCCGCTCCCGCTCCCGCACCCGCTCCCGCTCCCGCTCCCGCCCACGCTCCCGCTCCCGCACTCGCTCCCGCACCCGCACCCGCACCCGCTCCCGCTCCCGCTCCCGCTCCCGCTCCCGCTCCCGCTCCCGCTCCCGCTCCCGCTCCACGCTCCCGCTCCCGCTCCCGCTCCCGCACTCGCTCCCGCTCCCTCCCGCTTCACACACACGGCCTCGCCGGGCCCGCCGCGGGCGCGGGCCCGGCGAGGCGCCGCGTCAGCGGCGCTGGAGGCCCCACAGCAGGGCGAGCTGCCGGTCGAGCACCTGCCGCACCTCGCCCAGCTCCTCGCCGTCGAGGAGTCCCTCCGCCTCGGCGATTGCCAGCGCCATGCGCAGCTCCCGCCCGCTGGCGTAGGCCACGGCGAAGTGGTGGGTCCGGTCTCGCCCTCGCCGTCCGCGGCCCTCGGCCGCGTTCAGCGCGATCGACCTCCCGGCTCGCCGCGCCTCGTCGGCGAGCTTCGGGTCGTGGGCCTGGAGCCGCTTCAGCGGCTCGCGGAGGAGGGACAGGAGGGTCAAGGCGTTGGTCTCGGCGAGGAACGGCATCGAGGTCTCCTTTCGCAGGTGCAGAGGTCCCGGGCGGAGCCGCCGGCGGCTCGCGCTCACCCCGGCCAGGGCGCGAGCCGCCGGCGGCTCCGCCCGGGGCCGCCGCGGCGGAGGCCACGGGGCTGCTCCTGTCGAGGCGCAGCGGCGAGGCCCGTGCCGGGAGCAGGGGCCGGCGCGCGCTCTCCTTCACAGGGCGACCCGGCGCGGGCCTCGCGGCGCTCCCGCGCCAGACCGACCGTGAGCCCACGGGTACGCCGGCGAGTCCCGCGCCGGGCGCGCGCTCTGAGCTCGAGAAGAAATCGCTGCGCGATTTCTCGCGAGCTCAGACCTGCGATGAGTGATGCGCTCGCGAGGGGGGCGCGATCGGAGCAAGTCCCGGACTGGCACGATCTGGCCCGTTCCGCGCCTCCCCATCGCTCGCTTTGGCGGGTCGAGCACGAGCGGCGGAGAGAAAGGTTCTCAAGCTCTCTGCCCTGTCGCCGTCCTCCCGGCAGCCGCCCGGCACGGGCCTCGCCGCTGCGGGTCGGCGCGGAGCCGCAGGCGTGCCTCCGCCGTGAGGTCCCGGGGCGAGGCCGACGGCGGCTCGCCGGGGGGTGAGGCGGCGAGCCGCCGTCGGCCTCGCCCCGGGACCCACCGCTCGAACGAAGGAGAGACACGCATGCCGTTCCACGCCGAGACCGTCGCGCTCGAGCTCGTCACCGCCGTCCGCGGCCCGCTCGAGCGCGTCCGCGCGAAGGACACGAACCTCGCCGACCAGGGCCGCCGCGCCGCGCAGTCGATCGCCCTCAACGTGGCCGAGGGCAACGGCCGCCAGGGGCGAGACCGAGGCCGGCACTTCACCTACGCCTACGGCAGCGGGCGCGAGCTCAAGGCGGTGCTCGCGATCGCCGAGGCGGACGGGCAGGTGACCGCCACAGACCTCGCCACCGCCCGAGAGCTCCTCGACCGGGTGCTCGCCATGCTGTGGCGCCTGACGCACCCGAGGCGCTGACGCGCCCGTCGCTGCGCGCCCGGCGCCGAGCGCGTCGGGCGCGCAGGCCGCGACCGAGTCCGAAGCCGAGGCCGCACCCGCACCCGCACCGCTCCCGCTCCCGCTCCCGCACCCGCACCCGCACCCGCTCCCGCCATGAGCAACCGGGGTATCGTGGCGCCCGATGACGCGGGTCCTTGTCACGGGCGGCGGCGGGTTCCTGGGCGCGGAGGTCGTCCGCCAGTGCCTCGCGCAGGGCGACCAGGTCCGCGTCCTCGGCCGCAACCGCTACCCCGAGGTCGAGGCGCTCGGCGCCGAGGGGCACCAGGGCGACGTGGCCGACCTCGACGCCGTCCGCCGTGCGGCCCGCGGCTGCGACGTCGTCTACCACACGGCCGCGCTGGCCGGGGTGTGGGGCGACCGGAGCGCCTACGAGCGCACGAACGTCCAGGGCACGCGCGCCGTGATCGACGCCTGTCGGGCCGAGGGCGTCGGGCGACTCGTCTACACGAGCACCCCCTCCGTCGTGGCCAGCCCCGACCGCACCTCGCACGAGGGCGCCGACGAGGCGCTGCCCTACCCGACGCGCTTCCTCGCCGACTACCCGCGCACGAAGGTCCCGGCCGAGCAGGCCGTGCTCGGGGCCAGCGGCCCCGGCCTGCGGACCGTCGCCCTGCGGCCCCACCTGATCTTCGGCCCGGGCGACCCGCACCTCGTGCCGCGGATCCTCGCCCGCGCCCGCAAGGGCCGGCTCAGGATCGTCGGCGACGGCTCGGTCAAGGTGGACATCACCTACGTCGAGAACGCCGCGCGCGCCCACCTCCAGGCGGCGCGCGCCCTCGAGCGCGACCCGAGCCCGGCCGCCGGGCGCGCCTACTTCCTCTCGCAGGGCGAGCCGGTCGCGCTCTGGCCCTGGATCAACGACCTCCTGGCCGCGCTCGGCCTCGCGCCGGTGACGAAGCGCCTGTCGCTCGGGACCGCTTACCGCGTCGGCGCCGTCCTCGAGGTCACGTGGAGCCTGCTCCGCTTCCGGAGCGAGCCGCCCATGACGCGGTTCGTGGCCACGATGCTCGGGACCTCGCACTGGTTCGACATCTCGGCCGCGCGCCGCGACCTGGGCTACGACCCGGAGCGGATCTCCACGGCCGAGGCGACGGAGCGGGTCAAGCGCTACTACCTCGACGGCCCGGGCCGGGCGCACCTCGCGGAGCCGACGTAGGGCGCTACCTCGCCGGCGCCCGCGCCGAGAGCAGGCCGCCGAGCAGCGCCATCGCGATGAGCGCGAGGCCGAGCGGCCGCCCCCAGCCCTCGATCCACAGGAGCGGCAGGAACGCGGCCACCTCCAGGGCGGTCATCACGCAGGGCCGCCGCCGGTAGAGGCCCTGCCAGCCGAGGATCAGCCGCTGGAGCCCGCGCACCGCGCGCCTGGACTGCGCGCTGGCCTCGACCCCCCAGGCCGCGGAGACGCCGTCGTCGTCAGCGGCGACGAGCTTGACGGCCCCGCCGCAGGTCGCGCACCGGCCGCCCTCGTGCCAGCACGCGTCGTGATGGCGCGCGAGGCAGCCCTGGCAGGCGACGCTCCCCTGCGCCGCCACGTCCGCGTGGCAGAAGGGGCAGCGGGTGGGCGACGCGACGACGTGGACGTCCGGGCGCGACTCGGGTCGAGGCGCCGGGTCGGGTCGCGGCTTCTCGCCGTTCATGGGCCGCCGAGCGCCGCCTCGTCCGTCGCCTCGTGCTCCATCGTCCGCCCGAGCCCGACCTTGACCCGCTTGCGCCACGCCTCGAGGACGTGGCGATCGGCCGGCGTGTTGAGCCGCATCATGTCGGGCACGACGACGTCCTCGATCGCGCGGCGCGCCGCCTCGGCCGTCTCGAACCGGTCCTCCGGGCGCTTGGCCATGAGCCGCTCGAGGATCCCGGGCAGGTCCTGGGGCAGGTCGCGCGCGCCCGCCTCGAGCGGCCGCGGCGCCTCGCGCAGGTGGCTGAGCACGTAGGCCCCGGGGCCCTGGCCGCGCGTGGCGTAGGGGTACTCGCCCGTGAGCATCTCGTAGAGGAGCACGCCCAGCGAGTAGAGGTCGGAGCGCGGGTCGGCCGGCGCCTCGCGGATCTCGTCGGGCGCCATGTAGCGGGTCGAGCGCACGGCGAAGCCGGTGGCGCGCTTGCTCCGCTCCAGCTCCTGCTGCGAGGTCTTCTCGCCCACGAAGGCGATCCGCGACAGGTCGAAGAGGCGCAGGTGCGGCTTCGCGTTCCGGGCCGGGACGAGGATCCGCTCCGGATCGAACGCGCGCAGGACGACCCCGTGGCGGTGCAGGTCGCACAGCGCGTCGAGGAGCTGCATGCCGATCCCGAGCAGGTCGGGCACGTTCATCGTGGCGGTCTGCTCGATCACCGCGCGCAGGTTCGGCCCGTCCGACCACTCCTGCGTCATGTAGGCCAGCTCGCCCGCCACGCCGGCGTCGAGGAGGCGCAGCATGGCCCCGTGGCGCGAGGTCGCCGCCACCTGCGCCTCGCGCCGCAGCGCCGGCGGGATCCCCTCGGGCGCGGCCGGGTCGCGGTCGGTGACCTTGAGGAAGCAGGGCCGGTCCATGAGCATGTGGACGACGCGGTAGATGTGCGCGACCGAGGTGCGGCCGAGGTAGCGCACGACCGCGAACCGGCCGGCGACGTTGGACCCGAACAGGTTCAGCGGGTCGCTGGCGCTCGCCCCGGCGCGGAACACGGACGAGCCTGACGACGAGGCAGGGGCGGGGGGCGCCGGGCTCGCCGGCGCCGCGGCGCGCTCCGCCGACGAGGTCGTCTGCTCGGCCACGTGCTCTCCCCCGCCGGGGCGGCCCCGGAGCGGGGCGATGCTCGCCGCTGGCGCGGCCGGAATCAAGCCGTCGCGGGACAAACGGCCCGGCCCAACGCGGCGTAGGTTCGGCGATCCGGAGCACACGACCATGCGCCGCAGCCCGCCGCTCGTCCTCGCCCTCCTCCTCCTCCTCCTCCCGGGCATCGCCGCGGCGCAGCCGCTCACGGCGCGGCGCGGGCTGCCGCAGGACGAGGGCTACGCGCAGCGGCAGCTCGACCTGCTCGGGCCGGAGCACCTCCTGCGCGAGGCGCTGCGCGTGACGCGCGGCCGCTACTACGACCGCGCCGCCCGCGACGACGAGGCGCGCTGGGAGGCGCTCCGCGCGCGCTGGTCGCCCGAGGCGGCCGGGGCGCGCTCGCCGGCCGCGCTGTACGAGGTCGTCAACCGCATGCTGGGCGAGCTGGGCGTCTCGCACCTGGCGCTGCTCGAGCGCGCCGTCTACGAGCGCGAGCTGGCCGGCGAGTTCCGCGCCGTCCCCAGCGTGCGCCTCGGGGCGGAGCTCGTGCTGCTCGACGGGCGCCTGTTCCTCGACGGCGTCACCCACGGCAGCCCCGCCGACGCGGCGGGCCTCCGCGACGGCGACGAGGTCGTCACGATCGACGGCCTGCTGGCGCTCGGCCACGCGTCGCTCGAGGGCGCCGGCCACGACCCCGGGCTGCCCGGGCCGCCCGGCTTCTTCCTCCGGCCGCCCGGCGACCTCGTGACGCTCGGGGTGCGCGAGGCGGCCGACGCCGAGGTCACGCCCGTCGAGGTGGCGCTCCGCCCGACGTCCATGGTCGACGCCGTGCGCGCGTCGGCGCGCGTGGTCGAGGTCGACGGGCGCCGGGTCGGCGTGATCCGCCTCTGGCACTTCATGACCATGGCGGTCGCCGAGCGCCTCGAGGAGGCGCTCTCGGGCCCGCTCTCCTCGGTCGACGCGCTCGTGCTCGACGTGCGCGGGCGCGGCGGGCATGACGCCGTGGTCCGGCGCGTCCTCGGCCTCTTCCACGGGCGCCGCGCGCGGTGGGACCGACCGGTCGTCGTCCTCACGAGCGAGGGCACCCGCAGCGCCAAGGAGATCTTCGCCTACCACTGGAAGCGCGCCGCCCGCGGCCCCGTCGTCGGCGAGCGCACGCAGGGCGCCTGCCTGGGCTGCACCTTCACGCAGCTCTCGGACGGCTCGATCCTCATGGTCCCGGTCGTCGACGTGCGTCGGCTCACGGGCGGCGAGGTGCTCGAGGGGCGCGGCGTCGAGCCCGACGTCCTCGTGCGCCAGCTGCCGCTGCCCTTCCGCGGCGGCCGGGACGCGATCCTCGAGGCCGGCCTGCGCGAGGCGGCGACGCTCGCGGCGCCCGAGCCCGCCCGCAGCTTCTAGTGTGAGCGCGGCTGCGGCCGAGGATGGCGGGCGCTGCGGTGCGTCGGGGCCGACTTCGTCGGCCCCGACCGCTCAGGCTCGCCCTCCTCGGCCTCGCCTGACGCTCCTGCTGCGAAGCGCGCGTGAGGTGTGCTCGGAGGCGGCTCGGCCGTCTGCGAAGACGGGCACGACGACGGGCCCTAGCTCTCCGCCGCACCCGCGAGGACGTCCTGCCAGGCGCGGTCCAGCTTCTGCCGCACCCAGTCGTTCAGGCGCGGGAGCTCGATCCGGCCCCAGTCGTCGCCCAGGCGCACGCCGAGGAACAGCTGGTAGAGCCCGTCGACCATCGCGCGCAGCTCCTCGCCGAGCGCGAGCTTCTCCGCCAGCTTGTCGACGCCGTCGTCGTCGGCCTTGTCCTCCACCTCCGGGACCTTCACGCCGAGGAGGTCGAGCGTCTCCCCGTCGAGCGAGAAGTGCCACTCACGCTCGCCGCGGGCCGCGAGCAGCCGGGCGCGCTTGAGCGTCAGGCCGGCGGCGAGGGCGCTCGCCGCCTCGGGGCGCACCGTCGGGGTGCCGCCGCGCAGGCTCGCGCGCGTGCCGTCGGGGTCCCAGGAGGTGAAGGACAGGGCGTCCTCCACGACCATCGCCACCGGGCCCGAGTCGAGCTCGAACTCGCCGCCCTCCACCTCGCAGCGGAACCACAGCCAGGTGAGGAACTCCTGGGCCAGGAAGCTCCGCTCCGCCGCGAACGCCAGGTCTTCAGCCACACGACACCTCTCGTGGCCGCGCGTGGACGCGCGGCCGGCTCTTCAGGTCAGGGTTCGATTGTTGGGGGGGGAGCGCCGCTCAGGCCACCGAGGCCGCGCGCCGCTTGGGCGCGGGCTTCTCGCCCTGCGCCGCCGTGAGCTGCATCGGCCGGGCGTCCTTGAGCGCCTCGAGGAGGCCGTTCTCCTTGGCGTAGGCCGCCGCCGTGACGCCGGCCACCTGCGCCTCGAGCGACAGGTCGAAGCAGCGCTCGAAGAAGCCGCGGAAGTGCTCGTGGATCGTCTTCGACGTCGACTGCACGTAGAGGCGCCGGGCGCGCACGTTCCAGAACACCCCGTAGGCCTTCTGCGCCGGCGCCGTCTCCTTGAGCAGGCGCCGCTTGATCTCCTGCTTGATCTCGCGGCGGCGCGCGCCGCCCAGGCGCTCGAGGCCCTCCGCCTCCATGGTCGCGGCCACCTCGACGGCGGTGTGCGCGGCGAGGAGCGCCCCGTTGACCTTGCGCGTGTCGACGCGCAGCGCGAAGACCGCGTACGGGCCGCGCATGACCTTGTCGATGTCGAACGCGCCGTCGAACAGATGCTCGCCGGCGATCCAGCCGACCACCGAGCCCTCCTCGGCCTCGCCGAGGCCGGTGAAGGCGAACGCGTCCAGGCGCTCGACGATCTTCTCGCCCGACGGCATGGCGTTCTTGCCGCTCACGGCGTAGCAGCGGAACGTCAGCGACCCACGACCGACCAGCATGACCATCCTCCTCCGGGAAGGGGGTGAAGCGCGGGGAAGTTCCAGACAACTCTCGTGTGGACGACCGCTCTGCGGCCTCCAGCGCGGGAGACCTTACGATGCCCCCCCGACAGGCCCGGGATGAGCCATCGCGCCTGGGCTTACGCCGGCGGCGGGGCGGGCTCGACACGCCGCGTCGTGCGGGGCGCGGCTAAGATGATCCAGCGTCCCGTGTCGCGCGGGGTGCGGGAGGGCCCATGACGGACACGGACTTCGACGAGGTGGCCCAGCGGGAGAAGGACGTCGCGCGCGAGGCGGCGGGCCTCCTCGACGACATGGCGACGCGCGGCCAGGAGCGGTTCGCGTCGCTCCAGCAGATCCTCTCGTTCGACGAGTACCTGCGCGAGGTGCTCAAGGCGCCGCACCTCCACGCGCGCAACGCCGCCGCCTACATGCGCGACATGTTCGACGCCTACGGGGTCGACACGGTGCGCGGGGTCCGCGGACCGGTGCGCCGCTTCCGCCTGTTCGACGCGCCCTTCAACCAGGGGGCCACGCAGGTCTACGGCCAGGAGGACGTCCAGGGCGAGGTCTACCGGCACCTGACGTCGTTCGTCGAGCGCGGGCGCGTCGACAAGCTGATCATGATCCACGGCCCCAACGGCACGGCGAAGTCGACGTTCATCGAGTGCATCATGGCGGGCCTCGAGGCCTACTCGCACCGGCCCGAGGGCGTCCTCTACAGCTTCAACTGGATCTTCTCCGAGGCCGCCGACCGCGCCGCGCTCGGCTTCCACGAGCGCCCGCGCGGGCGCCCCGACGGCAGCCTGGCCTACCTCGCGCCCGAGGAGATCACCTTCAAGCTCGGCTGCGACCTCAAGGACCACCCGCTCCTGCTCCTGCCGTACGACGAGCGGGTCAAGGCGCTGCAGGCGGCGTTCGCGAAGGCCGGGCGGCCGGCGACGATCCCCGACGGCCTCCTGCGCGGCGACCTGTGCACGAAGTGCAAGGAGATCCAGCGGGCGCTGTCGAACGCCTACCAGGGCGACGTGCGGCGGATCCTGCAGCACGCGCAGGTCGAGCGCCTCTACGTCTCGGCGCGCTACCGGCGCGCGGCGGTCGTCATCCAGCCGCAGCGCAACGTCGACGCCGGCTCGCGCCCGCTCAACCTGGAGAAGAGCTACCGCCTGCCGCCGATCCTCAGCCAGTCGGCGCTGGCCGAGCTCTCGGGCGACCTGATCGACGCCAACCGCGGCGTCGTCGAGTACTCCGACTTCTTCAAGCGCCCGGTGGAGCTGTCGAAGTACCTGCTCACGACGAGCGAGAAGGGCACGATCAGCCTGCCCGACGCCACGGCGCACCTCGACTGCGTGTTCTTCGCCACGGCCAACGAGAAGAACCTGAGCCTGTTCAAGCGCAACCCCGACTTCCCCTCGTTCAAGGGGCGCTTCGAGCTGGTGCGCGCCCCCTACCTGCTGCGCTGGTCGATCGAGCAGAAGATCTACGAGCGGCAGATCCACGCGATCGCGCAGAAGAAGCACGTCGCGCCGCACGCCACGCACGTGATCGCGCTCTGGTCGGTGCTCACGCGCCTGTCGCGGCCGAGGAGCAAGCACTACAAGGGCGAGCTGGCGAGCCTGGCCTCGCGCCTGCGCCCCCTGGAGAAGGCGCACCTCTACGAGGCCGGCCGCGCCCCCGAGGAGTGGCAGGAGGGCGAGCGGCGCGAGCTGCAGCGCGGGATCGAGCAGGTGGCCGCGGAGTTCGACACGGCCGAGGAGGAGTTCGAGGGGATCATCGACGCCGCCTACGAGGGGCGGCGCGGCGCGAGCCCGCGCGAGGTCCTCTCGATGCTGCACGAGGCGGCGCAGGACCCGCTGTTCCCCTGCCTCTCGCCGCTGGCGATCCTCAAGGTGATCCGGCGCGTGCTGGGCGACAAGAGCCTCTACGAGTTCCTGCGCCTCGAGGCCGAGGCCGGCTACGGCGACGTCGAGCGGCTCACGGACGACGTCGAGGGCGAGTACCGCCGGATCGTGCGCGACGAGGTGCACCGGGCGCTGGCGCTCGTCGAGGAGTCCGCCTACGAGCACGTGTTCGAGGACTACTTCCAGCACGTCAAGGCGTTCGACTCCGGCGAGAAGATCCGCAACCGCCACACCGGCGTCATGGAGCCCGCCTCGCAGGAGCTCATGAGCCGCGTCGAGGGGCTCGTGGGGATCACCGAGAAGCCGACGACGTTCAGGAAGAACCTGATCGTGCGCATCGCCGCCTGGGCGATCGACAACCCGGGCAAGAAGCTCGACTACAAGACGCTCTTCTCCGACATCTTCCAGGCGCTGCGCCAGCGCTACCACCGCGAGCGCGAGACGGCGATCTCGCAGCTCCAGACGCAGATCCTCCGCTTCGGCACCGAGGACTGGGGCCTCGTCAGCCGCCAGGACCAGCAGCGCGTCATGGCCTCGCTCGAGCGCCTCGAGGCCACCGGCTACTGCCGGGCCTGCGCGAAGGAGGCGCTGGTCTACGTGCTCAAGCATCGCGGGGAGGAGTAGTGTTCAGGCCGAAGGGCGGCGCTCCCGGCGGATGAGGTCGAGCACGGCGGCCGGGTCGTCGTCGCGCAGGTGCAGGGCGCGGAGGTACCAGGGCGGCCCGATCGCCAGGTAGCCCTCCGGCGCGCGCCATGACCGCTCGAGGCGCAGGTCGCCGTGCGCGCCGCCGAACCGGACGCGCACCCACTCGAGCCCGGGCCAGGGGGCCACGTGGACCTGGGCCACGCGGCGGTCGGTGACCAGGTAGACGGTGCTCCGGCGGCGGAGGACGTCGAGCACGAGGGCCACGCCGGGCAGGCCGAGGGCGCCCACGCAGAAGACGGCGACCCCCGGGTCCGCCGTGAGCGCCAGCGGACCGGGCGCCTGCGCTCGCGCCTCGGCCCACAGCGAGGCGAGCGGGAGGCCGGCGACGAGGAGCCACGAGAGCGTGCCGTAGCTGGGGCCGACGAGCTTGCTCAGGGCGACGACGGCCGCGGCGAACGCGAGGGGGACGGCCGCGAACACCACCGTGACCCCGAGTCCGTGCAGGGCCCCCGGCCGCGCGTGGTCGAGCGCCAGCGGTCCGAGGAGCGAGACGAGCGCGCTCAGGAGGAGCGCCGCCCCGAGCCAGCGGAACGACGGCCAGGGCGCACCGACGGCCGCGCGCCCCTGCCAGAGGACGCGCTCGTCGGGCTCGAGGGGCAGGAGCGCGCGCGGGTCGACGTCGCCCACGGCGCCAGCATGGCCTCGGGCCGTCGCGTGCGCGAGCGCTCAGGGAGGCGGAGGGCGGGCTTCAGCGTCGCCTTCGGCGTTCGCATCGGCTCCCGCTCCCGCTCCCGCTCCCGCTCCCGCTCCCGCTCCCGCTCCCGCTCCCGCTCCCGCTCCCGCTCCCGCTCCCGCTCCCGCTCCCGCTCCCGCTCCCGCTCCCGCTCCCGCTCCCGCTCCCGCTCCCGCTCCCGCTCCCGCTCCCGCTCCCGCTCCCGCTCCCGCTCCCGCTCCCGCTCCCGCTCCCGCTCCCGCTCCCGCTCCCGCTCCCGCTCCCGCTCCCGCTCCCGCTCCCGCTCCCGCTCCCGCTCCCGCTCCCGCTCCCGCTCCCGCTCCCGCTCCCGCTCCCGCTCCCGCTTCGGTCCCGGCCTCGGAGTCGGCCGGGGAGCGCCCGCCGCGCGCCCCCCGGCGCCGCCAGCGCGGCACGAGGCCCTCCACGCCCTCTCCCAGGGCGTGGCGCACCAGCGCCAGCACCTCGTCGGGCCGCTCGATCATCGCCACGTCACGCCGCTCGCGCCCCAGGCCGACCGCCAGGTGCCCGCGCCGCCGCGAGCGCCAGGGCCACACCACGCGCGCCTGCAGGCGGCCGCCGACCACCAGCGGCGCGGTCCACATCAGGCGCGGGCCGTCGCCCCCCACGCGCACGGCGGCCACACGCCGGTCGGTCAGCACGTAGACCAGGTTCAGCCGCCCGATCACGCCCACGGCGATCCGCAGCAGCGGCAGGCCGAGGACGACGCCGGCGCAGACGAACACCTCCCCGTCCGTGCGCGCCAGGGCGCCCTCCCAGCCGTGGCTCGCGACCATCGCCGCCCACCCCAGGGCGAAGATCGGGCCGAAGCAGCAGAGCGCGATCAGGGAGACGAGGTACGGGCCGACGACGCGGGCGAGGACGAAGGCCGCGGCGACGGGGACGACGAACAGCGCCCACATGACGCCCACGAAGACGAGGCCGAGCAGCGCCTGGGCGAGCGCGTGGCCGATGCCGCCCCCCGGCGGGAGGAGGGCGTTCAGCACCCCCATGACGTGCGGGAGCATCCAGATCGCCACGAGCGCCAGCCAGACGGCCAGGGCCGTGCGCAGGATCCGCCTCACCTCGTGCCAGGGTGCGCCGAAGCCCGGGCGCCCCTCCCAGAGGACGCGCTCGCCGGGCTGCAGGTCGAGGGCCGCCGCGGGCTCCGTCATGGCGGGATCATGACTCCGGCGGTGCGCCGCCGCGAGCCGCCTGGACCCCGGCCCGGACCTGTCGCCCGCCCGCGCCCGACAACACGCGGCCGGCCGGCAGCGCGGGGCGGGACGGCGGCCGGCGGGGGAGCCAGGCGGGGTCGAACGTCCAGGCGTGGACGACGAGCATGCCCGCGCTCAGGTCGGCGAAGTCGACGAGCACGAGCAGCCCGAGGTGCATGCCGGCCAGGCCCGCCCAGAGCCAGGGCCGCAGCCGCCGCACGAGCCCCAGCGGGGCGAAGAGGAGCTCGAGCCCGAGCGTCCCCCAGGTCAGGGCGGCGACCTGCGGGCCGGGGAGGGCCAGGAGCGCGTCGCGCAGGGGCGTGGGCCGGGCCAGCGGCCCGGCCAGGACGTGGTGGACCGCCGTGCCGTCGAGCCACGAGGGGCTGCCAAGCTTCGTCGCGCCGCTGTAGGTGTAGCCGACCGCCAGGACCGCCCACGCGACCGCCTGGAGCGAGGGCGCCAGCCGCCAGTCGGGTCCGTCGCGGCGGCCCGGACCCGCGAGCGCGTGCAGCAGCAGCAGCCAGCCCACGTAGGGGATGGACGGGTTGGCGATCAGGGGGTTGCGCCCGAGCAGGCACGCCCAGACGTACCACAGCGCCACGGCGGCGGCCCGATCGCCGACGCCGGCCGCGAGCAGGAGCGACGCGGCCACCGCCGCGACGAGCACGCCCGTGACGGCCGCCGGCGAGTCGGCCACGGCCAGCACGTTTGGCAGGAGGCCGCCGAGGGGGTTGAGCGAGATCGAGGGGACGACGCCCTCGCGGGAGAACAGCTCGGCCCCCCAGGGCACGAGCGCCGCGAAGTGGACCGCCAGGTAGAGCCCGAGCAGCGCGCGCAGCGCGTCGTAGCGCCGCCGGCCGAGGCCGCTCCAGCCGCTCACTCGTCATCCCCCGTCGCTCGCAGCGTGAGCGTCGCGGGGAGGTCGCGCAGGTCGAGCCCGGGGCGCGGGGAGTAGCGCACGCGCACCGGCGCGTGGACCTCGGTCGGGTCGAGCCCCAGCTCCGGGAGGATCGTCGCGGAGCTGAGCAGCGCCCGCTCGACGACCGCCTCGGCGAGGGGCCGCGTGCGGGGGTCGCTCCACAGGACGGGGCCGAACGCCAGGGCGGCGCCGTAGACGTTGCGCCGGTTGTAGGGGCCGCGCAGCCCGGCGACGCGCCGGCCGTCGAGCGGGACCGAGCGCGCCGTCCCCGCGGCGTCCGAGTGCTCCAGCGCGAACGAGGTCGAGAGCGCCTCGTAGCCGCGCACCGCCGTGAAGACCTTCGGCGCCGGCGACGCCGCCGTCGCCGCGGCGACCGCCTTGAGCGACGGCGCGCGGGCGGCGTCGGCCAGGACCTGGGCCAGCCCGAGCGCGAGCAGCGCCGCGGCGACGCCCGCGCGCTCGCGCGGCGCGGCCGCCGCCGGCCCGGAGGAGCCGACGTCGCGCCCGGCGAGCATGTCGCCCACGCGCGCCTCCGCCGCGGCGTCGAAGCCGCACCGCCCGTCGAAGGTCGCCGGGTTCTCGAACGTGCCGAAGAGCATGTCCCACAGCGGCAGGTCGCCGTAGTTCTTCGCGTGCACGCCGGTGGCGTGGTGCACGCAGTGGCTCTCCGGCCGCTGGATGAAGAACCCCACCCAGCGGGGGGTGCGCACGTTCCAGTGGTAGAAGAGCTCCGCGAGGCCGGCCAGCGCCGTGGCGCCGGCGGCCGCGGTCGGCTCGAGGCCCACGAGCAGGTACAGGACGGCCCCGGGGATCACGCTGTTCGTGGCCACCTCGAGCGGATGCTTGTAGAAGCTGGTCACGACCTCGAGGCGCCGCGGGCTGTGGTGGAGCTGATGCAGCCAGCGCCAGAGGAGCGGCACCTCGTGCCGCGCGCGGTGCCAGGCGTAGTAGACGAACGTCAGGACGAAGTAGCCCGCGAGCGCGCCGAAGACCGTGCCCGCCGCGCCGGACGGGCAGGGCAGCATCCAGGGGCGCACCTGGGCCAGGCGCTCGTCGAGCGCCCGGCCGAGCGTCAGCACGGCGAGCACCTGCAGCGCGTTGAACCTGATCGCCCGCGGCCACCACCCCGCCACGCGCGGCCACGCTCGCCCCGGGCGGCGCCGCTCGCAGGCGATCATGACCAACCCGACGACCACGACGAGTCCGACGACCACCATGGGCCACCTCGGCCCGAGATGATCGAACGCGCCGGCGTTTCGCTGCGTGAAAGTCCGTGAATCGCTCCATGAAGCAGTGCTTCATGCGCGTC
Organism: Planctomycetota bacterium; assembly: GCA_023954375.1. Lineage (GTDB taxonomy): Bacteria > Planctomycetota > J058 > J058 > J058 > JAMLIC01. The sequence continues at coordinate 24,164 of JAMLIC010000035.1, read as the reverse complement.
CGCCCCGCCCTCGGCCGCCGGACCGCCGGCCGAGGGCGCCCCCTCGGCCGGCCGGCCGCGGACCACTCTCGGGCCGAGCAGCGCGACGGCCTCGGACGCGAGCCCCGTCGACCTCGACGGGCCGCTACTTGCCCCAGGCGTTGATCGTGTCGAGGAGCGCCTGGTACTTCGGCGCCGTCGACGGCGCCTGGTCCTGGTACTCGAGCGCCCCCCAGCTCCCCCACTTCTGCGGCACGTAGACGTCGTTGAAGTGGACGAACACGCCGCCCCCCTCGGCGGCCCACATGGCCAGGTAGTCCCGGTAGATCTGCCCCATGCGGGTGTGGCGGTTCGCGGCGATGAACAGGTTCGTCAGGGTCGAGTCGTCGACGGCGCTGCCGACGCCGACGAGGTGCTGCCCGCCCTCGTAGGCGATCAGCTTCAGGCCGCGGGCGGCGGCGTGCGAGCGGTTCGACCGGACGTGGTCCCGCACCCGCGTGATGTCGGCGGCCGTGGCGTCGAGGACCTGGCTCACCGACCACGTGCGCGTCGTCTGCCAGTTCGACGAGTTGCCCAGCCGACCGCCGATGTAGGGCGCGATCGCCACCGCGTCGGCCGCGCCGCTCGAGGGCAGGGCGTCGACGATCTGCTTCGTCTGCCACGGGTTGGCGACGTGGGCGCCGAGCACGCGGACCAGGCGGCTCCGCCCGCCGAAGACCTGCTCGAAGATCTGGAAGATCTGCACCGAGCGCTGCGTGAACCACTGCTCGAACGTCAGGCCCTTGCTCTTGGCGACGTTGTTCACGTCGTTGTACTGCGAGAAGGCCCCGTTCCACACCTCGTTCGAGTACTCGACGAAGATCTTCAGGCTGGGGTCGACCCGGTCGCGCAGGAGCGTGGCCATCTGCCGCACGTAGTCGTCCGTCGCCTTGTGGGGGACGCACACCCACATCTGCTTCTGCGTGTGGTTGCAGAGGTCGGCCATGACCTCGTAGGCCACGCCGTTCCTGCCCTGCTGGGTGCGGTAGTCCGGCCGCTTGCGCTGCGACCACGAGCTGACCTGCGAGCCGTTGGTGGCCCCCCAGTCCATGAAGCGCAGGACCGTGAACGGCGCGATCCGCTGCAGGAACAGCGGGTGGAACGGCTGCGTCGCGTGCGTCGCCTCGAACCCGGGCATGATCACGCGGATGTTCCGCACGTGGTTCGACGCGTTGCTGCGGGTGATCCGCAGGATCAGGCCGTTGCCGGCGGGCTTCGAGACCGTCGCGGTGAAGCGCGCCGTCCCGCTGCCGTTGTGGCTGTACGAGGTGCGGGCGCCCTCGAAGTTCACGTCCACCGTGCCGTCCCCCTGGAACAGGACGACGTAGGTGCCCGCCGGATAGTGGCCCGACAGGCCGCGGAGCGCGTAGGTCGTCACCACCTGCCCGCTCGCGAGGCCGACCGGGTAGCCCTGCGCGTCGAGCGCTGGCACGGGCGAGGTCGGGCTCAGGTCCCACGGGAAGCCGCTCGAGTTGACCCTCGTCGACTTCATCGCGTCGACGAACGGCCACTGCGGCGTGTAGTAGTTCACCGCGACCAGGTTCGTGCCGATCGACCGGGCCCCCGGGTCGAACGTGGTCGCGGGCGGTGGCGGCGGCGGCGGCGGCGGCGTGGAGGTGTCGCCACCCGACGACCCGTCGCCACCCGACGACCCGTCGCCGCCCGTCGATCCACCCGACGACCCGTCGCCGCCCGTCGAACCGCCCCCGTCCGACGACCCGCCGCCGCTCCCCTTCTTCTTCTCCAGGCCCGGAGGGGTCGCCGGCTTCGCCGCCGCCGCGACCGTGTCCGCGGCGTCCCCCGTGGCCCCGCTGCGCCCGCTCTTCCCGCCGCACCCCGCGCCCGCGACCGCGAGCATGACCCACGCCGACAGCATCGCCGCCGAGCTCCGCATGTGCTCCGCTCCCCCTCTGGTGTCCCGTGTCGTCTGGTGACCGACGCGCGGTCGGCCGAAGCGAACGGCGCGCCCGCGCCACGCGCCACGTAACCGCCAGGCGCCAGCGCAGCCCTCGTCTCGGCCTGGCGACTCGCGTAAGGGCGTACTCGGACGACCCGGCAAGTTTGGGGCGAGTTCGGGGGCGACACGGCCTGCGCGTCAGGACCTGGCGCCCGTACGACGACGCTGCGCGGGTCGATCACGACCCGCGCAGCGCGACCCACGCGTGAAGGCCCGCCCCCTGGGCGGCGCCCGTGGATGAGGAGAGAAGGGCCCGGGCGGGGCGCCGGCCTCTCGGCAGGGCGCCGGCCCGGGCCCTCCTCTCTCACCTCACGGACTCTGCGCCCACTTCTGGACGGTCTCGACGAGCGCCTGGTACTTCGGCGCCGTGGACGGCGCCTGGTCCTGGTACTCGAGCGACCCCCAGCTTCCCCACTTCTGCGGCACGTAGACGTCGTTGAAGTGACAGAACGTGCCACCCCCCTCGGCGGCCCACATGGCCAGGTAGTCCTTGTAGATCTGCCCCATGCGGCTGTGCCGGTTCGCCGCGATGAACAGGTTCGTCAGCGTCGTGTCGTTGGCCGCGCTGCCGACGCCGGCGAGGTGCTGCCCGCCCTCGTAGGCGATCAGCTTCAGGCCGCGGGCGGCGGCGTGCGACCGGCTCGTCCGGATGTTGTCCCGCACCCGCGTGATGTCGGCGGCGGTGGCGTCGAGCACCTGGCTCACGGTCCACGTGCGCGTCGTCTGCCAGTTCGACGAGTTGCCCAGGCGCCCGCCGATGTAGGGGGCGATCGCCACCGCGTCCGCCGCGCTGCTCGAGGGCAGCGCGTCGACGATCCGCTTGGTCTGACCCGTGTTGGCCACGTGCGCGCCGAGCACGCGGACCAGCCGGCTGCGCCCGCCGAAGACCTGCTCGAAGATCTGGAAGATCTGCACCGAGCGCTGGGTGAACCACTGCTCGAACGTCAGGCCCTTGCTCTTGGCGACGTTGTTCACGTCGTTGTACTGCGAGAAGGCCCCGTTCCAGACCTCGTTCGAGTACTCGACGAAGATCTTGAGGCTCGGGTCGACCCGGTCGCGCAGGAGGGTGGCCATCTGGCGCACGTAGTCGTCCGTGGCCTTGTGCGGGACGCACACCCACATCTGCTTCTTCGTGAGGTTGCAGAGGTCGGCCATGATCTCGTGCGCCACGCCGCTCCTGCCGTGCTGGCTGCGGTAGTCGGGCCGCTGGCGCTGCGACCAGTTGGCGACCGGGGAGTGGTTGATCGCGCCCCAGTCCATGAAGCGCAGCACCGAGAAGGGCTTGATCCGCTCGAGGAACAGCGGGTGGAACGGCTGCGTGGCGTAGGTGGCCTCGAACCCGGGCATGATCACGCGGATGTTCCGCACGTGGTTCGACGCGTTGCTGCGGGTGATCCGCAGGATCAGGCCGTTGCCGACGGGATTCGTCACCGTCGCGGTGAAGCGCGCCGTCCCGCTGCCGTTGTGGCTGTACGAGGTGCGCTGGCCCTCGAAGCTCACGTCGACCGCGCCGTCGCCCTGGAACAGCACGACGTAGGTGCCCGCCGGGTAGTGGCCCGACAGGCCGCGGAGCGCGTAGGTGGTCGCCACCTGGCCGCTGGCGAGGCCGATCGGATAGCCCTGCGCGTCGAGCGCCGGGGTCGGCGAGGTGGTGTTGAGGTCCCACGGGAACCCGCTCGAGTTGACCTTGGTCGACTTCATCGCGTCGACGAACGGCCACTGCGGCGAGTAGTAGGACACCGCCACGAGGTTCGTGCCGATCGACCGGGTGCCCACCTGGAACGCGGGCGGCGGGTCGTCCGGCGGATCGTCCGGCGGCGGCGGAGGCGGCGGAGGCGGCGGAGGCGGCGGAGGCGGAGGTGGCGGCGCCGTGTCGCCACCGTCATCCGGCGGCGGCGGCGGCGGCGGGGGCGTCGACCCGCCGTCGTCCGGCGGGGGCGTCGACCCGCCGTCGTCCGGCGGTGGCGTCGACCCGCCGTCGTCAGCGGGTGGCGGCGTGGTACCGCCGTCAGCGGGCGGCGGCGTCGACCCCCCGTCGTCCGGCGGCGGCGTCGTCGAACCCTGGCCGGGAGCCGCCCCGGCCCCCCCGCCGCCGCCGCTGCTGCTGCCACCGCAGCCAGGACCCGCGATCGCGAGCGCGGCCCACAGTGACAGGGCCAGCGCCCCCCCGAGCTTTCGCATGAATCTTTCGCTCTCTCGTCTGCCCTCGCGCGCAGGTCCAGGGAGAGCGAACGGCGCGCCTGCGAAACGCGGCCGTAACCAGCGAGACCACGTCCGTCCGCCGGGCGTTCACGACCGCACCCCGCCGGGCGAAATGGGCCGCGCCGGCAAGTTTGGGGCATGTTCGCCGACGCGTCGCCGCTCTCCGGCCAGGCAGGCCGGTGACGCGACGGTGACCGACGCCGCTCAACCTCGCGCGCGGCGCCGGGTGGTGGGGTGGGCGACGTCCCACTTCCGGAGCTGCCGGAGCGCCACGTCGAGGTCCTCGGGGATCGGCGCCCGGACCTCGACCGCCTCGCCGGTCGCCGGCGAGCGGAAGACGATGCGCTCGGCGTGGAGCGACAGGCGGGCGAGCAGGGGCCGCTCCTCGCCCTGCGCCTTGGGCCGATAGCCCCGCTTGACCTTCGACAGGAGGAGCGCGGCCCCGCCGCCGTACTGCGGGTCCACCGCCAGGGGGTGGCCCGCCGCCGCGAGGTGCTGGCGGATCTGGTGCTGCCGCCCGGTGACCGGGTGGCAGCGCAGGAGCGTGTGGGTGTGGAAGCGCTCCACGACCTCCCAGCGCGTGCGCGCCTCCACCCGCGGAGCGGCGCCGCGCCGCGGCGCCGCCGGGTCGGGCAGCGGGAGGTCCACCTCGCCCTCGTCGCGCTTCACGGCGCCGAGGACGAGCGCGAGGTAGTCCTTGTGGACGCGCCGCTCCTCGAGCTGCCGCGTCAGGTCGGTGAGGGCCTCCTTCGACTTGGCGACGAGCACGACGCCGGTCGTGTCCTTGTCGAGCCGGTGCACGATCCGGGGCCGCGGCAGCGGGCCGTCGCCGCCCTGCCGGGCGAGGTGGTGCAGGATCGCCGCCTTGAACGGCCGCTCGTCGTCGCCCCGCTCGGCCTCGACCGCGACGCCCGCCGGCTTCATGCAGGCGAGCACCTGTGCGTCCTCGTAGAGCACGGAGAAGCCGGGCAGGGGCGCCGGCTCGATCCGCTCGAGGTCGCCCGGGTCGAGCTCCAGCCGGTCGCCGGCCCCGAGCGCCTGGCCCGGCCCGCAGCGCTGCCCGTTGAGGGTCACGCCCCCGTCCTGGACGAGGTGGCGCAGGTGGGCCGTCGGCACGTCCGGCAGCCGCTCGGCGAGGGCGGCCAGGACGGTGTGGCCGGCCTCGCCGGGGCCCACGACGAAGGAGAGGGGGGCGTCGTCGCTCACCCCGTCATCCTGCGCCGGGCGGCCCGCCGGGCAAGCCCTCCGGCGCCCACAGCGCGGCGACCACCCCGAAGGCGACCGCGACGTTGAGCGACTCGCCCTCCGGGTCCCCCGGCGCGAGGCGCACGCGCCGGACGTCCTGCGCCAGGTCCGCCGGCAGGCCGCCCCCCTCCGCCCCGAGCAAGAGCAGGGCCCGCGCCGGGAGCGCGCCGGGCGCCCGGCGCGGGTCCTCGCCGGCGTGGGCGTCGAGCGCCACCGGCGCGAGGGCGGCGGCGCGCGCCGCGGCGAGGAGCGCCGGGAGGTCGGGCGCGCGGGCCGGCGGGGCGGCCAGGAGCGCCCCGGCGCTCGCCCGGACCACCTTGGGGCTCCACGGGTCCTGGGCGCCGGGGAGGAGGACGGCCCCGGCCAGGCCGAAGAAGCGGGCGGTGCGGAGGATCGTGCCCACGTTGCCGGGGTCCTGCACCCCCGCCAGCGCCACGACCGCGCGCGGCGCGCTCGAGGGCGGGCCGAGGAGCGCCGGCAGGTCGGTCCAGCCCTGGCGCGCGACGGCCAGGAGCGGCTGCGGGTGCTCGCTCGGGGCCAGCCCGTCGAAGGCGTCGGGGGCGACGATCACGGTCGGGAGGCCCAGGTCGCCGGCGCGGCGCAGGGCCCGCTCGACCCGCGGGTCGTCCGTCGCGCCCTCGCGCACCAGCACCTGCTCCAGCCACCCCGGCCGCGAGGCGAGGGCCTCCTCGATCACCTTGGGCCCCTCGAGCACGAAGCGCCCCTGCTTCTTGCGGCCGTGCGCCGTCCCCAGGGCGCGGACCTCCCGCAGGCGCTCGTTCTTCGCGGAGCGGATGACGATCGGAGGGCGCGACATCGAGAGACCCCTCAAGCTCCGCCCGCGGACGTCCGACGAGGTGGTAGTCGCGGGATGAGCGCGGGGCAAGCGCGCGGGGGCCGATGCGGTGGCGTCGGCCCCTGCCGCTTCCGGCTCACCCCCCGCGCAGGACGACGAAGGCGACGACCGCCGCGCCCACGAGCACGACCGCCAGCGCGATCAGCGCGCCGGCGTTGCTCCCCCGGGCGGGCGGCGCGGAGCGGGTCGTCGGCTCGAGGTCCGCCTCCTGGTAGGCCGGCGTCTCGTCGGTGGTCCGCAGGTTGGGGCGCTCGGCGGCGGACCCCGGCGCGGGGGCGCGCAGCCGGCTGAACGAGATCGCCGAGGCGCCCTGCTGGAACGTGAGCTTCAGCCGCGGCCCGCCGGCGCCGACCTCGAGCACCGCGTGGTTCGGCACCCCGGCGGACCCGTCGACGCGCACCCCGTTGACCAGCACCCCGTTCTTGCTGCCGAGGTCCACGACCACGAGGCCGCCCTCGCCGTCACCGCGCAGCTCGGCGTGGGTGGCCGAGACCTTCGCGTCCTGCTCCGGGTCGAACCGGACCTGGCACTCCCCGGCGCGCCCCAGCTTCAGCGGCAGCGTCGCGAAGGTCTCCACGGCGTTGCGCCGCGCGCCGGTCAGATGCGTGATGGTGATCTCGACCACGTCCGCCCGGGTTCAGGTGTAACGGACCGCGCCGGGTCGTGCCAACCGCCGGGACGGGGGACGGGCAGCGCGGCCACCCATCCGCCGTCGGTCCTTACATCTGCGCCGTGTTCGGGTTGATCGCCATGAGGAACTCGGCGTTCGTCTTGAAGCCCTTCAGCTTGCCCTTGAGCAGCTCCATGGCCTCGACCGGGTTCATCTCGTTGAGGATCTTGCGGATCGTCCAGATGCGCCGCAGCTCCTCGGGGTCGCACAGGAGCTCCTCCTTGCGCGTGCCCGAGCGCCGCACCTCGATCGCCGGCCACATGCGCCGGTCGGCGAGCGTGCGGTCGAGGTGGAGCTCCATGTTGCCGGTGCCCTTGAACTCCTCGAAGATGACCTCGTCCATGCGCGAGTTCGTCTCGATCAGCGCCGTGGCGATGATCGTCAGCGAGCCGCCGAACTCGATGTTGCGCGCGGCGCCGAAGAAGCGCTTGGGCCCCTTGAGCGCGTTGGCGTCGACGCCGCCCGAGAGGATCTTGCCCGAGTGGGGCACCTCGGTGTTGTAGGCGCGGCCGAGGCGCGTGATCGAGTCGAGCAGGATCACGACGTCGCGGCCGTACTCGACCATGCGCTTGGCCTTGTTGATGACCATCTCGGCCACCTGGACGTGGCGCGCGGCCGGCTCGTCGAAGGTCGAGGCGATCACCTCGGCCTTCACCGTGCGCTCCATGTCCGTGACCTCCTCCGGGCGCTCGTCGATGAGGAGGACGATCAGGTAGGTCTCGGGGTTGTTCTTCGCGATGCAGTTGGCGAGCTTCTGCAGGAGGATCGTCTTGCCCGTGCGCGGCGGGGCGACGATCAGGCCGCGCTGGCCCTTCCCGATCGGCGTCAGCAGGTCCATGATCCGCAGCTCGACGTCCTCCGGCCGGCCCGTCTCCAGGCGGAGCCGCTGCTCCGGGTAGAGCGGCGTCAGGTCGTCGAAGTGCGGGATCTCGAGCAGCTTCTCCGGCGGCTCGCCGTTGATCTGCTCGACCTGCGCCAGCTTGAAGAACTTCTCCCGATCGGCCGGCGGCTGGACCAGCCCGCGGACCAGGTTGCCCGTGCGCAGCCCGAAGCGGCGCACCTGCGAGGGCGCCATGTAGATGTTGTCGGGGCTCGGCAGGTAGCTGTCCTGCGGCGAGCGCAGGAACCCGAACCCGTCGGGCGGGATGATCTCGAGGACGCCCTCGCCGTGGGTGACGCCGTTGCGGTTCTGGCGCACGATCTGGAAGATCAGCTCGTGGCGCTTGAGGCCCGTGAAGTCGCGGATGCCGTACTCGCGCCCGATCTTCCACAGCTCGTTGACCGGGAGCTTCTGCAGCTCGGCGATGTCCAGCGCGCGGCCGGGGGGCGCCGGCGGCTCGACCGCGACCTCCCCGCTCTCGTCGTGGACGTGGGCAGGCGCCCGCTCGGGCCGCGGATCGCGCCCGTCCCGCGGGCGGCGATCACCCCGGTCACCCCGGTCACCGCGCTCACCCCGGTCACCGCGCTCACCCCGGTCACCGCGCTCACCCCGGTCACCGCGCTCACCCCGGTCACCGCGCTCGAACCGCTCGCCGCGCTCACCGCGCTCGCCGCGCTCGAACCGCTCGTGGCGGCGCTCCCGCTCGGGCTCGCCGCGCACGTCCTCGCGCGGCGCGGGCGCGGGGCGTGGGGCCGGCGCCGGCGGGCGGGGCTCGGCGCGCCGGAACAGGGTGGGCGCGGCCGGCGCGGGGGCGCCGCCGTCGCCCATGGCCTCCTCCTCGCCGGAGTCGTCCTGCGCGTCGTCGTCCTCGTCGTCGCGCGCCCGCCGGCGCGGCGCGGCCTTGCGTCGGCCCCGCCGCGGCTCGTCGGCGACGGCGGCGGCCTCCTCGGACGAGGCGTCCTCGTGCGCGTCGTCGGGCGCCTCGACGTCCGCGACCTTCGCGCCGGCCTTGCCGCGCGACGCGCCGCGGGACGCGCCCCGCCGCTCCTTGCCGGACGCCTTAGCGTCGCGGCTCGACGAACCCTGACCAGACTCGCTCGACATGGCTCTCGGCCTCTCGAAGGTCGCCGTCGTTCGAGACGACGACGTCGGCGCGGCCCCGCAGGACCGCCAGGGACTCTTGCCGCGCCTCGCGGCGCTCCAGCTCGCCCGGCGCCCACCCGCGCTCGAGCGCGCGGCGCCGCCGGGTCTCCGGACTCACGTCGACGAAGACGACCACGTCGTAGTCGTCGTCGCCGAGGAGCCGCATCTTGCTCGCGACCGCCGCGTCGATCACCGCGACGGGGCGCCGCCCGTCCGCGCCCGCCGGCAGGGCGGCCAGCGCCGCCTGCACGCGGTCGCGCACGCGCGGGTGGACGAGCGCCTCGAGCCGCGCCAGCGCCGCCGGGTCGTCGAAGACCACACGCCCCAGGGCCCGCCGGTCGACGCGCCCCTCGGGGCCCCCCTCGGCGCGCCCCTCGGTGCGGATGACCCCGGGGCCGAAGGCCTCGCGCACGGCCGCCTCGACCTCCGGGTCCGCGAGCACCTCGTGCGCGATCCGGTCGCAGTCGAGGAAGGCCGCGCCGCGGGCGGCGAGGAGCCGCCCGATCGTGGACTTCCCGCTGGCGATCCCGCCCTGGACCAGGATGGTGACCGGGTGGGCGGATGCCACGTCGACCGAGACCTCGGGATGGGGCAGCAGGGCCAGGTTGATTCCTCGCGCGGCGCCTGGCAGGCCCCTTGGGTCCCGCGCCGTGGCCGCGCTCGACTTCGTTTCCGTTCGTGGGCCGGAGCTCCGGCGGGCTCGTGCCGGGAACGACCCGGCGTGAAGGACTCGTGCGAGCCCACTTCCCTGCGGAGAGTGGGGGTGCGAGGGGCTCGGGCGCCGCGCCGCGGCGCACCAGGACGGCGGCCGGCTGGCCGGGTCGGGCACTTGCTTTATGCGAGATGCCCTCGCCCCCGTCAAGCCCCAGATCCCGCCCGGGCCCCGCCAAGGTCACCGCGAGGTCATCGGGGCACGCCGTTGACCCCTTGCCGCGCACGCGCTTAGAATGCGCCCCGCGTCGCCGCACCGGAGCGCGCCGGACCGACGCATCGCAGGAGATCTCATGGCCAAGGCCACCGGTTCGACCGTGTACCTGGTGGGGCTCGTGTTCGCGATCCTCACGTCGATGGGCATCCTGGTCGTCGCCTACAAGCTGAACCAGGACCTCACGGAGGCGGAGCGCCGGATCGCCGGCGCCGAGCAGAAGTACCAGGCGGAGGTCGAGCGCGTCCGCGGGCTCCTCAAGGAGCAGCAGGAGGCGCGCCTCCTCATCCACGGCCGCGAGCACGACGAGGTCCGCTACGACCACTTCAAGACGACGATCCTCGACCCGGCCTCCCAGCGGATCCAGGAGATCCTGGCCCTCGAGTTCGCCGCCAACGACGACTGGAAGAACATCCAGGACGCCCAGGTCAAGGCGCTCTGGCAGAAGCTCACCGAGTTCAAGCAGCGCCCGCGGCAGTACACGAACTTCGCCGAGCTGTTCTCCGAGATCTACGAGCAGATGGCGGCGCTGATCCACGTCATCCCCCGCCTGCGCTACGAGCGCATCACCTCGGCGGAGCAGCTCGAGTCGCTGCGCAACGGCATGGTGCGCGACCTCAACGCGCGGCAGCGCGAGATCGAGGAGCTGCGCGCCGACAAGAACCGGCTCACCGACGAGAACATCGAGCTCGGGCGCAAGGCCGACCTCGAGAAGAAGCGCCTCGTCGAGGAGATCGAGAACGTCCGCAAGGAGCGCGGGCGCCTCGAGCGTGACTTCCGCCTGGAGGAGGCGCGCCTCTCCAGCCAGGTCAAGCAGCTCGAGCACCGCATCGAGGACCTGACGAAGAAGCAGAACAAGACCTTCGCCGAGAACTCGCGCAACGACGGCGAGGTCGTGTTCGCCGACGCGAACCTGGGCTACGCCTGGATCGACCTCGGCCGCCGCCACGGCCTGCGCGTGAACACGCGCTTCCAGGTCTACCAGTTCGTCAAGGGCGGCATGCAGAAGATCAAGGGCGTGATCGAGGTCCGCCGGCTCGAGGAGGACATGGCCCAGTGCGCGATCATCGAGGGCGCCGAGGTGCAGCACCCGATCACGGGTGAGCGCCTGATCGTCCCCGACCCCAACGACCCGATCGTCAAGGGCGACCTGATCCGCAACCCGTTCTTCGATGCCGCCGACCAGAAGAGCTTCGTCTTCGTGGGCACGAAGCTCGAGAACCGCTACTACAACCTGCAGGAGCTGCAGCGGAAGATCGAGGAGTTCGGCGGCAAGGTCGACCGCGACGTGTCGATCCGCACCGACTTCGTGATCGTCCTCGGCGAGGCCAACGAGGACGCGGACCTGCAGGACAAGATCCGCCAGGCGACCCAGTTCGGCGTGATCTTCATGCGCGAGGACGAGCTGCTCGAGTACCTCGGGCGCTGAGTCGTCGCCTCGACGCGCACGGCCCACGACGGCGCCCCCGTCGTGGGCCGCGTCGTTGGTTGGAGGCGTCGCGGGCGCCTGATTCGACGCGCGAACGGCAGCAGGGGGGGAAGTGGTCTTCGACAGCTTCCTGTTCTGGTACTTCTACGCCGCCGTCCTGCTCGCCTACTTCCGCCTGCCGCACCGGGGCCAGAACGCGCTGCTGCTCGCCGCCAGCTACGTGTTCTACGCCTGCTGGGACTGGCGCTTCCTCGGGCTGATCTGGGCCTCGACCGCCGTCGACTACGCCGTGGGCCGCGCGCTGGCGCGGACGGACGCGCCCGCGCGGCGGCGCGCGCTGCTGCTCGCGTCCGTGGGCACGAACCTGTCGATCCTGGGCTTCTTCAAGTACTGGGACTTCTTCGCCCGCGAGCTGGGCGGGCTGCTCGCCGCGATCGGCCTGGCCGCCGCGCCGCCCACCCTGGAGCTGATCCTGCCCGTGGGGATCTCGTTCTACACCTTCCAGACGATGAGCTACACGATCGACGTGTACCGGCGGCGGACGCCGGCGTGCGCCGACCGGCTCGACTTCGCGCTGTTCGTCGCCTTCTTCCCCCAGCTCGTCGCGGGCCCGATCGAGCGCGCCGGCCGGCTGATCGGCCAGATCTCCCGGCCGCGGTCGCCGGGCGTCGAGGACGTCAGGGCGGGGACCTACCTGGTCCTCGTCGGCCTGTTCAAGAAGGTCGTGCTCGCCGACAGCCTCGCCCCCCTCGTCGAGGCCGTGTTCACGGGTGACGCGGCGGCGCGCACGGGGCCCGAGGTGGCCATGGGGGCCTACGCGTTCGCGCTGCAGATCTACGGCGACTTCAGCGGCTACTCGTCCATCGCGCAGGGGGTGGCGCGCTGGCTGGGGTTCCACCTGACCGACAACTTCCGCCACCCGTTCTTCGCCAGGGACCTGGGCGACCTCTGGCGCCGCTGGCACGTGAGCCTGAGCACCTGGCTGCGCGACTACGTGTTCGTGCCCCTGGGCGGCGGCCAGGGCGGGGCCGTCCGGACCGCGAGGAACGCGCTCGTGACCTTCGCGCTCTGCGGGCTGTGGCACGGCGCCGCGTGGACGTACGTCGCCTGGGGGACCTTCCACGGCGCGTTGCTCGCGGCGCGCGCGCTCCTGCGCGGCGCGGCCCGGCCCGGCGGCGAGCTGCCCTGGGCGCTCGGCGACGCCTGGCGCGTGGCGTTGACCTTCCACCTGTTCGTCGTGAGCGCGCTGTTCTTCCGCGCCGAGAGCGTCAGCCACAGCGTCCAGCTCGCCGTGGCGCTCGTCGATCGACCGGTCATGACCGACCTCGCTGCCGCCGGGCTGGCGATGGTGGTCTTCTACTCGGCGCCGCTCCTCCTGTTCGAGGCGTGGCTCGAGCGGCGCGGCGACCTGTACGCGCTGCTCTCGGCCCCGTGGCCGGCGCGCGCGGCCGTCCAGGGCTACATGGTGTGGATGCTCGTCCTGTTCCACCCGGGGGCGAAGAGTGTCTTCTACTACTTCCGGTTCTGACGCGCGCCTCGACCGCCGCGTGCTCGTCGCCGTGATCGCGTCGCTCCTGCTCGGTGAGGCCGCGATCGGCCTGCTCGAGGGGACGCTCAGCGCCGACGTGCGGCACATCATCGACGCGCCGGCGCGGGTCCACGCCCTGGGCGACGCTCCGGCGCCGCGGGTGCTGCTCGTCGGGAACTCGATGCTGCGATGCGCCCTCGCGCCCGACCTGGCGGCGCGCCTCGCCGCTGCGCGCGGCGAGCCCTGCGCCGCCGCGACGGTCGTCATGGACGGGTCCGACGTGCTCCAGTGGCGCTGGGCGCTCGAGCGCTTGCTCGTCGACGCCCGCGCCCGGCCTGACGCGGTGGTCCTCGGCTTCACCCCCGGCCAGCTCGGCGACGCCAACCCGGTCCCCACCCAGCGGCTCGCCCGGCACGTCCGGTTCGGCGACGTCGCCGCGCTCGCGGCGGAGGAGGCGCTCTCGATCGAGCAGACGACCCACCTCGTCCTCGCCCGGGCCTCGGCCCTCGTGCGGAACGCCGACCGCGTCCGGACGCGCTGCCTCGACGCGGTCGTCCCCGCCTACCGGCGCGTCAGGCCGCGCCTCGCCGCGCAGGGCGCCCCGACGGCCATGCGCGGCGGCGACCGACGGCTGCGCCGGCTGCTCGCGCTGCTCGCGCGGGAAGGGGTCGTCGTGTTCGCCGTGGCGATGCCGACGCGGGCGGACTACGACGTCCCCGCCGCGGCGCGCGACGGCCTCGAGGGCGCGACGATCCTCGACGGGCGCCGACCGCCCGACCTCGTGCCGGGCGAGGCGCACTTCGAGGACGACGTGCACCTCTCACCGGCCGGCGCGGAGGTGTTCACGGAGTGGCTGGCGCGCGAGCTCGCGGCGAGGCTCGACCGGCGCTGACCCGACCGTCGGCGCGGGTGCGCCGCGCGCCGTGTGGCTATGGTGAGGGTGCGCAGCGAGCAGCGCGCACGTCGACGGTGGGGGGAGCCGACGGTGGGGGGAGCTGTGGACGAGGACGACCCGCGCGGACCCGGGCCCGACGCCGCCCCCCCCCGCGCCGGCGACGCGACGTACCTGGGCGAGGACGCGCCGACCCCCGCGGCGCCCGTCGATGGCGGCGCGACCTTCCTCGGCGAGGAGGATGACGACGACCCCGCCCCGCCACCCCCACCACCGTCACGCCCCGTACCCGCCCGGCGCCCCCGTCCCCCCGCGCCGCCGGCGCGGCCGGTCTGCGCGCCCGTCGCCGGGGGCGAGACCTTCCTCGGCGAGGACGACGACGAGGACCCCGCCCCCCCGCCGCGCCCCCCCTCCGCGCGCGCCGCCGCCGTCGCGCCTCCGGCGCCGGTCGACGGCGGCGCAACCTTCCTCGGCGAAGACGACGACGACGAGGACCCCGCCCCGCCTGCGCGCCCCGCCTCCGCCCGCGCCCCCGCCGTCGCGCCCTCTGCGACGGTCGACGGGGGCGCCACCTACCTCGGCGAGGACGACGACGACGAGCCCGCCCCGCCTGCGCGCCCCGCCTCCGTCCGCGCCCCCGCCGCCGCGCCCCCTGCGACGGTCGACGGGGGCGCCACCTTCCTCGGCGAGGACGACGAGGCCCAACCCGGCCCGCCCCCGGGCGCAGCGCCCAAGGACGCGACCCGCCTCGACGCGGAGAGCGCCGCGACCCCCACCCGCTCCCCCGCGCCGCCCCGGCGCCCAGGCCGGCCGCCGCGCGCGCCCGCCGCGGCGCCGCGCGCCCCCCTCGAGCCGCCCCCGCCCTCGTCGGCCTCCCCCACCTGGCTCTCGGCGCCCCCGTCGCCGCCCGCGGCGGCCCTGCCGCCCCTCGAGGAGACGCGGCAGGACGACCCTCCGGGCGGCTCCCCGGCGCCGTCAGACGTGGCTCCCGCTTCGCAGGAGTCGACGCGGCTCGATCAGGTCCCGGCGGCGCCTGGCGAGGACGAGGAGGACCACACGGAGACGCGCCTGGAGGAGGGCGCGCCTGACGCCGCGCCCCTTCAAGGGGGAGCGCGGCACGAGACCTCCTTCGGCGCATCACCCGGCCCGACCCCGCCGGGCGGCCCAGGGACGACCTCGCAGGCCCCGACGATCTTCGACCCTGCCTCGCCTGCACCCCCGCGGCCGACCGTGGGCCTCGGCAAGAAGAAGAAGAAGCCGGCCGCCGACGCGACCGGGGCGCCAGGGCCGTCCAGCGCGGCGGCGAGCAAGGGGGCGACCGACGCCTGGTTCGCGCCCGCGGCCTCCGCGTCCGGGCGGACCCGCGCCCAGGCCAGCCTCGGCGACCGCCCCACGGGCCGGACGACGGCCACGCTGCGCTCGGCGCGCGAGGCGGAGTTCGAGCGGCTCTACGCGGGGAAGTACCGCCTCCTGAACGAGATCGCCCGCGGCGGCATGGGCGTGGTCCACCGCGCGCTCCACGTGGACCTCAACCAGATCGTGGCGCTGAAGGTCCTCCTGGCCGGGACCGCGGCCACGGCGAAGGCCCGCCAGCGGTTCATGTTCGAGGCGCAGGCCGCCGCTCGCCTCAAGCACCCGCACATCCTGCCGGTGTTCGACATCGGCGCCGACGGCGACGAGCTCTACTTCACGATGGCCTTCGTCCAGGGCAAGGACCTGAAGGAGCGCCGCAAGGAGTTCGACCGCGAGCAGCTCCTCGACATCATGATCAAGGTCACCGACGCGGTCTCGTTCGCGCACCAGCGCGGGATCATCCACCGCGACCTCAAGCCGGCGAACATCATGCTGACCGCGGACGACCAGCCGCTGGTCATGGACTTCGGCCTCGCCAAGGAGATCGAGGCCACCGGGAAGGACGAGGACCTCCTCGAGAGCGAGCTCGCCCAGACCAAGGCCGGCACGGTCCTCGGCACGCCCTTCTACATGTCGCCCGAGCAGGCCTCGGGCGAGACGGACGAGATCGACGTCCGGACCGACGTCTACACGCTCGGGGTCATCCTCTACCAGCTCTGGACGGGCCAGCTCCCCTTCACCGCCGAGCAGACCCCCCAGCTGATCATGGAGATCCTCACCAAGGACCCCGTCCGCCCCAGGCAGGTCGACCCGACGATCTCCCCCGACCTCGAGGCGATCATCCTCAAGGCCATGGAGAAGAGCGCCGGCGCGCGCTACCAGACCGCCGCGGCGCTGAGGGAGGACCTCGAGCGCCTCCGCGACGGGCTGCCCGTCACGGCGCAGCGGGCGACGGTCGCCTACCGGCTCAAGAAGTGGGTCCGGCGCAACCGCGCCGCCGTGGGCGTGGCCGGGGCGCTCCTGGTCGTCGCGCTCTCGAGCGCCGGCTGGCTGGCCTACCAGGAGCGCGCCCGGGCGCTCGCCGCCGTCGCCCGCGCGACGGACGACCTCGCGGCGCTCGACCGCGAGCGCGAGGAGGTGGCCGCCACGGTCGCCGCCCTCCTCGCAGGGGAGGGCGACCTCGCCGGCCGCCGCGCGACCGCGTCCCGCCTCATCGCGGACCTCGACGCCGAGGAGGGCCTGCTCCGCCGCCTCGAGCGGGCGCGCGGCCCGCTCGAGGCGCACGTCGGCGCGCTCCCGGCGGCGACCGCCCTCGCCGCGAGCTTCGAGGCCTCGCGCGGCGGGGTCGCCGACGCGCTCGCCTCGCTGCGGGACCTGGCGAAGGTCCACCGCGAGCTCGCCGCCGCCGACCGCGGGCTCGACGACGCGCGCGCCCTGCAGGCCGCCGCGCTGGAGCGCATCGCCCAGGCAGGAGTCGCCGCGGTCTCGAGCTGGTCCGACCTCGACGCCGCCGTCGCGGGCGGGCGGTCGCTCCTGGCCGAGGTCGTCGAGGGCGAAGGGGCCGTCGACCTCCCGGCGGAGTGCGCCGCCGCGCGCGACGCGCTCCAGGCGCACGGCCAGGCGCTCCGCGGCGCCCTCTTCGCGGCCCTTCGCCTCGCCCCGCCGGTGGGCCCGGAGCCGGCGCTCGCCCAGGCGGGGGTGGAGACGATCGGAGCCCTCGAGCGCGAGGTCGCGGCCGCCGAGCAGCGCCTGCGCGCCGCCCGGCTCGCGGACCGCCTGCTCCGCGCGGCCGACCGCCTGGTGGAGCTCCTGCGCGCCGAGCCGCTGCCGGGCCGCGACCCCGTGCGCAGCAAGCGCCTCGAGGGGGCGGTGCTGGCCCGCGCCTTCGTGCAGCGCGCCGCGGAGGCCGACCCGACGGCGCCCGGGCTCGCCGAGGCGCGCCAGGCGGCGCGCTTCGTCCACGCCTGGATGCTCCTCGGGGTCAAGGCCTACCAGGTGTTCGACGTCGAGGTGCGCGCCGACGACGAGTACGCGCCGGCGGACCTCGAGGCGCTCGTCGCCGAGCGGAAGCGCAACTGGGACCAGACGCAGGGGCTGCGGCGCCGGATCGAGCGGGCGGGCGTCCTGCAGATCGAGATCCGCTCCGGACGCGTCGAGGTCCGTGGGGTGGCCGAGGACGTGCTCCAGACCGAGCTGCAGACCTACACGCGCCAGGTCGACCTGCTGGAGAAGACGGCCGGACACCCGTACCTCAACGACGACCTCGACGCGCTCCGGCTCGAGCGCCTGGCCGCCATGCGGGCGCGGATCACGGAGATCCAGGCGCTGCTCGCCGCCCAGCGCGCGCAGGAGGAGGCAGCGCCGCCCGCCGCGGAGCCGTCGGTCGACGACGGTCGCTGACCGCCGTCAGCGAAACGAGGCCGAGCTGGTCGGGGTGACGGAGCCCGTGTTGTTGCCGCCACCGCCACCGCCGCCGCCGCCGCCGCCGCCGCCGCCGCCGATGATCGTGTTCGTGCCCGTGCTGTTCTGGCTGTTCGTGTGGTCGATCGACTGCGGCCGGTTGCCCTGCGCGAAGAGGCCGCCGCCGACGAGGCCGTCGCCCGGGACGCTCGAGAAGGTGAAGAACACCTCGATCGTCCGCTCGTCGGCGTCATCCTCATCCTCGCCCATTCCGCCCGGCGGAACCTCGGAGCCGCCGCCGCCCGACGACGTGGTGGTCCCCTCCCCCGAGCCGCCTTCGCCCGACGACGAGCCGTCACCCGACCCCGCGGTCCCCAGGTGCGCGAGCGCCCCCTGCATCAGCTCGACCAGCGCCGGGTCGCCGGTGTAGTTCGTCACGAGGCTCGCCAGGCCGAGGTCGGTGACCGAGGTGCCGTTCGCCAGGGCCTCGACCATGGGGCCGACGGCCGCGGGGTCCCCGCTGGCCATCACGCGCGCGATCGCGTCGACGAGCACCGGCACGGGCGGCGCCGTGCCCACGGGGGCCTGCCCCTGGAACGTCGTCACGGTCTCGCGGCCCACGACCTGCCCGTTGGCGTCGTAGACGGGCACGGAGACGGTGACGGTCACCGAGATGGGCGACGCCGAGCCGGGCGTGGTCCACACGCCGGTCGGGCTGGCGCCGAACTCCTGGCCGGGCGCGAGCTGCACCGTCGTGACCGTGAGGATCCCCGTCCCGGGGTCGAGGTTCGTGATCCGGATCTCCGGGATCTGGGGCGCGCTCCCCGGGCGCACGGTCGCGGCGCCGCGCTGGACGTTCAGCACGAGCGAGCCGAACGCCGCCTCGATGATCGTCCCGCGCTGCATCTCCAGCAGCACGCCCAGGACCTCGACCACCGACGAGGTGGCGCCGATCGACAGCACGCGCATGTTCGTGTGCTCGAGCAGGGTCAGCTGCGACCCGCCGACCTCCACCTTGCCCTCGGCGAACTCGCCCAGGTCGGCCTTGTCGCGCTCGACGAGCGGCGCCTCCCCGCCCTTGTTGACGTTGACCGCGGCCGGCTCGGCGGCGCGCGCGATGCTCGCGTCGCCCTCGATCATCTGCAGCCGCGAGTCGCCGGGCGGCGCGGGGGGCGCCGCCGTGTCGGGTGGGGCGCCCCACGGCAGGCCCAGGAGCGTGGTCGCGTCCAGGCGCCGCGCGCCCTCCGCGTCCTGCTCGCGCCGCACCGTGGCCGGCCCCTCGACCACCAGGAAGGCGCCGTCGCGCCGCAGCGCGACCTGGGCGTCGAGGTGGCGAAGGCCGCGCTCGAGCAGGAGCGCGCCCCCGCCCAGCCGCAGCACGAGCGTCTGCCGGTGGGCCGGACCGGCCCAGACGAGCCGCTCGCCCGCCTCGAGGCGCGCCTGGAGGGCCGCGGGGTCGCCGGCGACCGCCACCAGGTCGCGCGCGCCCGGCTCGCCCGCCGTCGCCGTGCCCTCGACGAGGGCCAGCCCGGCGTACACGGCGAGGGCCCCGGCCGCGACGAGCCCCCAGTCCTTCAGCCGTCGGTCCATGGCGCTCCCCGCGCATAGTCTAGACACCCGGTCAGCCGGACACCAGGCGATCGCCCCTTCCGTCGCTCCGACTCACCCCGCTACGCGCCCGCGTCCTCCTCCGCCGGCGCCCGCCGGGCGCCGTAGGCCTCGTAGGGCGGCGCGGCCTGGTGCCCGTTCACGACCAGTCCGGTGGGCCGTGCGCCCACGGCGCGCAGCTGCGCCAGGCTGGCCTCCACCTCGCGTCGCCGCGCCACGGCGAGCCGCACGACCAGGAGCACGCCATCGACGTGCGGGGCGAGGAGGCTGGTGTCGGCCAGCCCGAGGACCGGCGGGCTGTCGATGACGACGGCCCGGAACCCGGCCCGGGCCTCGGCGAGGAGGCGCGACAGCGCGCCGGCGGTCAGGAGGTCGCCCGGGCTCGACGCCGCGGCGGGACCCGCCGGGAGCAGGCTCAGGCCATCGTGGCCGCTGGGCACGATCGCGTCGACCAGCGCGCAGCCGCCGAGGAGGACCTGGCTCAGCCCGCGCGGCGCCTCGACCCCCAGGAGCGCCGAGAGCCGCGGCCGGCGGAGGTCGCCCTCGATCAGGAGGACCGGGCCGTCCGTTCGGGCCAGCACGGTCGCGAGCTGGACCGCGCACAGGGTCTTGCCCTCGCCGGGGACGGCGCTCGTGATCAGGAGCACCGGGCGCTCCCGACCGGCGAGCGCGTGGAGCGCGTTGGTCCGGAGCAGGCGGAACGCCTCGCCGGTGGCGGTGGCCTGCGCGTCCGTGGCCACCGCGAGCACGAGGGCGCGCTCGTCCTGCCACGCGTCGTGGGCGGGGATCCGCGCCAGGACCTCGAGCGCGTGCTGCCCGGCGAGGTCGTCGTCGGGGCGGAGCGTGTCGTCGACCTGGTCCCACACGATCACCGACACGCCCCCCAGGGCCAGGGCGCCCAGGGCGATCAGGGCCACGACGAGGGGCTTGAACGGCGACGACGGGGCGTCGGGGACCTCGGCCGGCGCGAGCACCGCGGCGGCGAGCTGGACCTGCGAGCGCCCCTCGGCCCGCCACTGGCTCGCCCGCGTCGCCTCCAGCTCGCGCTCGTAATAGGCCACCTCGCGCAGGAGGCGCTCGTGGTCGGCCTGGAGCTCGGTCAACCGGAAGCGCTCGCGCTCGAGCTCCGCGAGCAGCCGCACGACCTCGGCCTGCTCCGCCCCGAGCATCGCCGCGCGGTGGCGCAGCTCCTCGCGCCGGCCCTCGCTGAGCGTCCGCAGCGACGCCCGCAGCGCCTCGACCTGCGCGCGGAGCTGCTCGTGCACGAGGCGCACCGCCGGGTGCTCCGGCTCGAGCTCCGCCTCGGCGCGGGCGAGCCGCCCGCGCACCTCGTGGAGCGGGTCGAGGAGCTCCTTGGCCTTGAGGAGGAAGCCCAGCCGGCCGAGCATCACCTCGGGCTCGGCGCGGTCCCCGGGGTCGAGGTTGGGCGCCACCAGGCTCGTCTCGGCCGCGATCGTGGCCAGCTCCACGTCGACGCGCGCGGCCCGCGCCTCGAGCTCGCCCGAGCGGACGGCGAGCGCGCGCCCGCGCGCCTCGAACGACACCTCGCCCCACCTGGCGAGGAACGCCTCGCGCCGGGCGTCCGCGACGCGCAGCGCCTCGAGCGCGTCGCGCTCGCGGCGCCGGGCGAGGTCGTTCTGGACCCGATAGCGCTCGCCCAGGAACTCGTTCGAGCTCCTCACGTAGACGTCGAACAGCGCGTTGACCCGCGCCGACGCCCGCCTGGGGTCGCGGTCCCAGGCCTCGACCGCGACCAGGAAGGTGTTGCGCAGGGGGCGCACCTTGACGTGCTCGAGGAACTCCTCGAGCGCCTCGTCCCGCGCGCGGCCGGGCGGGATCGGCCCGCCCGCGACCACCTGCGCCGCCTCCGCGAGGACCCGCTCGCTGCTGAGCAGCTCGACCTGGCTGTAGAAGACGCGGGCGGCCGTCCCGGCGAAGCGGAAGTCCTCGCCGGCGTCGAGGTCGAGGTTGAGCCCCACCTGGAGCAGGCCCCGCGCCTCGTAGCGGTCGGGCCGGAGCGCCAGCCGGAGCGCGACCGCGACCGCGACCAGCCCCGCGATCGCCAGCGCGGTCGGCCACCGGCGCCGGAGCGCGCCGCCGACCCGGCGCAGGAGCCGCCAGGCCGCGCGCAGCTCGCCCTCGTCGGCCTGCGCCGTCACCACGCGCCCTCCGGCACGTGGAGCACGTCGCCGGGCTGCAGCGGGTAGTCGGCGTCCCGCCGGTCGCCGTCGAGGATCTCCCGCAGGGGCACGGCGAAGCGCGTCGCCTGGCCGCGGAGGTAGCGCAGGACCTCGACCCCATCGAGGTCGGCGCGCTTGGTCACCCAGCCGGCCGCGGCGAGGGCCTGCACCACCGTGAGCCCCGTGCCGGGCAGGTCCAGCGGGCCGCTCGTGTTCAGGCCGCGGCCGACGAGGAACACCCGCCGGCGCTGCGGCACGAAGACGACGTCGCCCGCCGCGAGCGCCTGGTCGAGCGCCGCGGGCGCGTCGGCGGCCCCGCCGCGCAGCACCCGCACGTCGCGGGCGCTGGCGCCGGGGGTGAGCCCGCCCGCCTGCACCAGGAGCGAGCCGATCGTGGCCGCCGGCCGCAGGGGGAACGCGCCCTGGCGCCCGACCTGCCCGAACACGTGCACCTCGGGGAGCCGGGGGACGACCAGCACGTCGTCGGGCCGGAGCGGCGCGGTGAAGCCCGCCGGGCGAGCCGCGAGCAGCTCGTCGTAGGTGAAGTGGTACCCGCAGGACCGGCCGTCGTCCTCGCGCAGGAGCGTCAGGCGGTCGGCGTCGGCGTCGTCGAGGAGGCCGCCCGAGAGCGCGAGCAGGTCGAGGACGTCGAGCGCGCGCTCGGGCGGCAGGGGCGCGCTGCCGCCGCTGCCTCCCACGCGGCCGACGACGCGGACCGCCGCCGGCGCGGGCTCGAGCACGCGGACCTGCACCTGCGGCATGCGCGCCACGCCGCGGAGGACCTCCGCGACCGCCCGGGAGGCCTCGGCCTCGGTCAGGCCGCCGACCTCGAGGGGCCCGGAGGCGAACAGCGGGATCCTGCCGTCGGGCCCCACACGCCGCTCGCCGCCGAGCTCCGGACGGCCGTAGACCTCGAGCGCGAGCAGGTCCCCCGGGCGCAGCCGCGCCGGCGGCGCCGCCCGCGCGAGCGGCTCGAGCAGGTCGCGGAGGGTCAGCTCCGGCGTCGTCGCGGCGGCCAGCGCGGCGAGCGCGTCCAGCGCGGGGGTGGCGGACGGGGCGCCGCCCGTGGCGACCGCCCGCGCCTGGAGGAAGGCGTCGTCCTGCTCCCAGTAGGGGTCCGCGGGCTCGGCGGCCCACGCGCCGGCCGGCGGGAGCGGCGCCGCCGTCCGGCAGCCCGCGACGATCAGGAGCAGCCACAGCGAGCAGGAGAGCAGCTCCTTCCGCCGCACGTGCTGGACCCGCCCAAGCGAGCGATGGGGACGGGCGGAACGGGCCAGCTCGTGCCAGTCCGGGACTTGCTCCGATCGCCCGCCCCTCGCGAGCGCATCACTCATCGCAGGTCCGAGGTCGAGAGGAGTCGCGCAGCGACCTCCTCTCGACCTCGGAGCGGCGTTGCTGGCGGCGCGCATGGCCTACTCCTATCATGGCGCCGCGGCGACCTGTATCCCTCGCCGCAGGGGTCGCCATGCTCCAGCCCGCCGCGCGGCGCGGCTCCGCCGGCTGGTGGGTGGCCGCGGGCGTCGTCGCGCTCGCGCCCTGGCTCGACGACTCCCCCCGCTGGCCGGTCTGGTTCGGCGCCCTGACGGTCGCGCTGGCGCTGGCCCTGGGCCTCGCCGCCCTGCGCCCGCGCGCCCAGGCGCGGCTCGACGGGCCGACGCGCTGGCTCGCCATCGCCGTCGCGCTCCTGATCGGCCTGGCGGCCTTCCAGGTCCTGCCCCTGGGCGGCGCGCTCGGCTGGCTCTCGCCGGCGACCGTCGAGGCCCGGCGCCCGTTCCTGCTCGACGGCGCGGGCCCGACCTGCCTCTCGCTCGACCCGCATCTGACGCGGGTGGGCGGCCTCGCCTGGGCCGGCGCGGCGGTCGTCGCCCTCCTGGCCGCCCGCGCCGGCCCGCCGCGCCTCCTCTGCGGGCTCCTCGTCGCCGGCGCCGTCCTGCAGGTCGTCGTCGCCCTCCCGCAGGTCGGGGCGGCGGCGCGCGCGCGCGGGACGTTCGTCTCCCCGAACAACCTCGCCGCCCTGCTCGCCATGCTCCTGCCCGTCGCGCTGTCGCTCGGCGGCGTCGGACAGCGCGTCCAGCCCGCGGGCTGGCGGCGCGGGCTGCCGCTCGCCGCGGCGGCGGTCCTGGGGCTGGGCCTCGTCGCCTCGCGCTCGCGGAGCGGGGCCGCCGCCGCCGCGGTCGCCATCGGCGTGTTCGTGGCGCTCTCGGGCGGCGCTCGCGGACGTCGGGGCGCGCTGGCCCTCGCGCTGGGGCTGGGGCTCCTCCTCGTCGCGGGCGCCGACGTCACGCTCGGCCGCTTCGACCGCCTGCTCGCGGGGGACGAGACGGACCGCCTCGCCTGGTGGGCGATCGGCTGGCAGCTCTTCCTCCGCTTCCCCCTGCTCGGCGCCGGCCTGCGCTCGCACGCCGCCCTGACGCCCGAGCTCCTCGCCGACCCGCGGCTGCTCGACTTCACCCACAACGACTACATCAACCTGCTGGCCGACTGCGGCCTCGTCGGCGGCGCGCTGGCGCTCGGCGCCGGCGCCGCCTGGGTCCTCGCCGTCCGCCGCGGGCTCTCGCGGCTCCCCGAGGGGGGGCGGCGCCGGTCGCTGGTGGCCGCCTGCGCGGCCGCCGCGGCGGGCGCTGCGACGGCGAGCGTCGTCGAGTTCCCCCTGCAGGTGGTCCCGCTCCTGTGGACCTTCGCCGGCCTCGCCGGGGTGGCCGTCGGGGACGCCCCCCGCGCCGCCCCGCGATCGGGACCGGCACCGGCCGACCCTCGCGTCATCAGCGCGCTCGGCGGGGCGCTCGGGCTCGCCGCCCTGGTCCTCGCGCTCCACGGCGCGCGGCTGGCGGGGGGGGGCGCGCCCCCGCGGGGCGCCCCCCCCCCCCCCGCGCGCCCG
>JAMLIC010000034.1 GCA_023954375.1 Planctomycetota bacterium | reverse complement strand
GGGGGGGGGGGCCCCCCCCCTCCCTGCCTTTCTTGGCGTGCTTGGCGTCTTGGCGGTTCAAACCTCCGGACTCTCGCCATCGCGCCCTCGACACACTGTCAGGGCGCGTGGGCGTCCCGGAACTCCCGCAAACCCACCCAGGCACTCGGTCCAGGGATTGTTCCTTGGCGGTTGGCCTTTCCGCCTCATGAATGATGCAGGCTAGGCGACGGCAGCGACGCGCTCCTCCAGCTGCGAGGCCTGGGCGAACCGGACAAGGCAGGGGCCACGGCGCGGCTCCTCAAGATCACCCTCACCGTCCCGCGCCAGCGGCTCGAGGCCGCTCAGGCGTTCATGCAGGCCGTGATCGCCAGGTTCGGTGAGGAGCGGCGCATGGAGTGCCGCGGGGCGGATCACTTCCTGGGGAACCCGCCCGAGGTCGCCTGGCGGAAGCGGAGCTGGCCCACCTGGCGCCTGGTCGCGCTGCACCGCGCCCTGGAGGAGGTCCTCCAGGGTGGACGCGCGTGCGGATCGGCTCTCCGCGCGGCCGTGAGCCGGTCCGCCGGACGTTCGTGGACGAGGAGGGAAGGCGGACGAGCCTCTACACCGACGCCCGTTACTTCCTGCGCCGCGGTGAGGCATGGATGGTCCTGGACCTCCACTCGGGGGCGGCGGGCGGGGGCGAGGTTGAGGTGAGCGCGGCGGCCGTGGGCCTCCCGGAGGAGGAGCTCGACGGGCTACATGACCGCCTCGCGGCCGTGTTCGACCGCGGCCCGACCTCGGTGAGGCGCATGACCGCCCACGGGGACGAGCTCGAGCTCGAGCGGGAGTTCAGGTGGGAGGAGCTGTTCCTCCACCCGAGCGTCCTGGACGACCTTCGCCTCGAGGTGGAGCGGTTCTTCTCGCGCCGGGAGCTCTACCAGAAGATGCAGCTCCCCTACCGGCGCGGCCTGCTCCTTCACGGGCCGCCGGGGACGGGCAAGACGCTGTTCGGGAAGATCCTCGCCAGCACCGTCCGCGACGCCGCGTTCGTGTGGGTGACCGCCGCCGACGTGGTGGGCGGCGCTGGATCGATCCGCCACGTGTTCGAGCGGGCGCGGGCGTGTCACCGCGCGATCCTGTTCTTCGAGGACCTGGACTTCTACGCTGCCCACCGCGGCCGCAGCGGCCGCGACGACACGCTCGGGGAGCTGCTCGTCCAGCTCGACGGCATGAACTCGAACGACGGCCTGTTCGTGATCGCCACGACGAACGACCTCGAGGCGATCGAGCCCGCCCTGCGCGACCGCCCGAGCCGGTTCGACCGCACGATCGAGGTCGGCGCCGCGCCCGCGGAGGTCCGGCTGGCTCACCTCCAGCGCCTGCTCGAGCCCTTCGGCGTGGGGCGAGCCGCCCTCGAGCCGCTCGCCGGCCCGACCGAGGGCCTCGTGGGCGCGCAGCTGCAGGAGCTCGCGCTCGTCGCCCGGCGCAACGCGCTCGAGCGCGGGAGCGAGGACGTGAGCGCGGATGACCTGGAGCGGGCCCTCGCGGCGGCCCGGAGCTTCAAGTCGAAGATCGTGGGCTTCGGGCCCACTGAGACGAGCTTCCTCTGCTCACGTGGGTGAGCGAGTCATGCTGTCGACGTTGGAGCCCCACGACTAGGCTCGTTGGCGCACCGCCTCCATCGCACCAGGATTTCCTCGGACACCGTGCACGTCGCGGGGCTTCCGCACGCTCTTGCCCGTGAAGCGCAGAATCGCGGCGTCGTCGATCAGCCGGTGGCTACGGCCTGGGCGCGGGGGAGAAGTAGCGGAGCCAGTGGCGTAGGCGCGTGTTCGAGACGACACCGGTCGACCGGCCCTGCCTGGCGGAGACCAAGCGGAAGAGCTCGTTCGTGGCCACCGCATCGATCGTCTGGTAGCCGAGGTGAATGGGGGGGCGCAGCCGTCACAGCTCTGGTCAGGCCAACGCAGCTCTCACCGCCCGTATGACTTCCACGAGCTCCTTGGCGGGAAGCTCCTTCCGGCTCTTAAGGTAGCTCGCCACGATCTCGCCAGTCGCCGAGATCGCGCTGTCCGCTCTTGGACTCGCGCCGCCCGCGACGTCCCACAGCGACGGGGCCTTCCTCGGCGCCAGGATCGCCGCCGGACCAGCCGCGATCAACTCCGCGAGACGGTGCTGGACCTTCAGACTCGCAACGGTGCCTGACTCCCAGTTCTGGATCGACGTCGTGCTTACGCCGATCATCTGGGCGAGGCGCGCTCGGGAGACCTTGTGCTCGGCTCGAAACGCCTTGAGCTTCTCGGGCGTGAGCAGCTTCCACACGCCCGGCCTTCGCCCGCCGCGCCGCCTCTTCTTGGTGGCCTTGCCTGCGACGGGCCGCTTGCGTGCCATACGAACACCTCAGCTCCGAAGCGTGCAACACCGCGGTGGCCACAGTCAAGCCCGATGGGGTGCTGAGAACCTTCACCAGGCCCACGACTCCGACGAGTAGGTGCGGAGGTCCGCCTACTCGCCCCGCCGTTGCGGCTTCTTCCGCTCGAACCCGGTCCTCCGCACCTTCGGGCGGCCGTCCTCGGAGCTGCGAGAGACGCTAAGCCCGAAAAAGGCTCGGGCGAGGCGCTCGAACCTACGCAGATCGTCATCGGATGCGTCTGCGGCGTAGGCGGCGAGACGCTCCGCGAACGCGCGGTTCCTCGGCAGGCCTGTGCGCCCGCTGTTCGCACGAGGTCCAGCGACATCGCCCAGCAGGTCGACGATTCCTACGTCAAGGCCGCGAGCGATCCGATCGAGGACCTCGATCGTCGCCGCCTGGTCGCCTCGCTCGAGCGACCCGAGGTACACC
This sequence comes from Planctomycetota bacterium, assembly GCA_023954375.1. GTDB lineage: Bacteria > Planctomycetota > J058 > J058 > J058 > JAMLIC01. The sequence continues at coordinate 93,174 of JAMLIC010000034.1, read as the reverse complement.
CGACTCACGCGGCATGCCTGGGCGCACTCCTCCTGGGACATTCCCCGCTGCTCGCGGAACTCCCGGATGCGCGCGCCGAGGCGCTGCTTGATGTCCGTCTGCTTCGCCGCCATGCCGCTCTGGCGACGCAAACTAAGACGTCATAGGCGCCTCTGTAAGAAAGCCATGGCTACTTGATTTGGGACGCTATGAAAGTCCATACTCCGGGTCGAGGGAGGTCCTGTGGTCAAGCGTCCACTCTGTCTCGTGCTGATCTTCGCCCTCTTGCTCCAGGGCTGCGGCGCGATCCTCTTCCCCACGCAGCAGGAGGTGCCCGTCGACTGCACCAACGTGGCCGTGGCGAGCTTCTCGGTGCCAGCGGCGGGCTCCGGCTGCCGTTCGGGCCAGGTCCTTCGCCTCGACCGGCGGAAGGACCACGCGATGGAGGTCAGGGCCGAGGGCTATGAGGTGCAGACGGTCAGGATCGTCAGCGAGTTCAGCATCGGCCGAGCGATCGCGTCCGTGCTACTCAACGGCAGCCACGGGATCTTCACCCTGTTCATCACGACCGTGATCGGGATCGGAGCCGATATCAAGGCGGGCGCGTGGCAGGTGCTGGTGCCGACCGAGGTCAAGGTCGAGCTCTATCGCCCCGGCCAGGGTCCAAGCCCGACTGCTCAGGCGGGAGAGACGACCTGGCCAGCCGCCAGCCCCTCGCCCTCGACGTACTGCTCGTCATGTGGCGTCCGCGCGGGGACGTCGGCCTTCTGCACGTCGTGCGGAGCGCGAATCAGGTGAGCTCCGGCGTCCTTCGCGCACCAAGCCGGCGCCGGGTCGACGCCGCGATCTTGCTGACGCTGATCCCATGCTGGGGTTGCACGTACACCGCCAGGTTCGAGTCTGAGCCGCCGGGAGCGACCGTTTACATCGACGGAGTCTCCAAGGGCGTGACCCCGCTCGAACTCGAGCTGCTGAACACCGACGAAGGCTCCTACACGTTGCGAATAACGCTCGCTGGCCACGATCCCGTCACGCAGGTCGTGTCGCCGGTCCCGGATGGAGGTTCGGTCACCTTCACGAACTCCTACGGCACGGCAGACGTCCAGGCGACCACGTACACGCGCGCGACCTCGTACGACTACGGCAACATGGGCACGCGCTCTCGCGCGACGACGAGCACGTATGCATCGGCGGCTGGAACCACGACGACCATCACCAACACGATCCCGACCTACACCTGGCCGAAGAGGTTCTTCTTCAAGCTGCGGCCGAGTTCGTCGGGCTCGCCCGGATGGGGGTCAACGCCGGCGACGAGCTCCCCGGCGACGACCTCCCCACCGCCCTGGTCACCACCCCCGAGGCCCTCGGAGGCCCGCGCCCAGCCGGCTTTCTGCGGGCAGTGCGGGGCGAGGCTGGGGACCGGGGTCCTTTTCTGTGGCGGATGCGGGGCGAAGGTGGGGGGATGAGGTCTGCCCGCCTCCGAGTGGGCAGACCGGCGTCATTCACCTCGGCTGTCGAAGCGGCAGGTGACACGAGAGCATCGTTCGATCCGCAGACTCCGAGCTGCCTCAGCTCCGACGGCTGCCGCGCCGTTCGGGTCGGGCAGGCAGGCATCGACCAGCAGCGCTACCCTCGTAGGCGAGCGCAGGGCCTTCCTGCGCGGAACTTCTAGCGAGTGGCCATGAGCACGAATCGCCCCTCAGGTAAGCCGTCTCTCGAAGCCGAGCAGAAGCTCGCGCGGCTTCTGTCCTACCACTGGGAGATCCTGAACGAGGCGGACCGAGAGGCGGCGCTCCTGGCTGCCTACACGTTTGGCGCGGAGTTGGCTGAGGATGTCCACGAGGAGGGAGAGGAGGACGCCTGCGGGGACGCTGAAGACTATCAGCGCGTCTGCGTGAAGTTCGCCTCGGATGCCGGTGTCTGCAACGACGTCGAGGTCGCGCTGTGGGAGTCCCAACCATGCGATCCCCGCCATGGCGCGTTCCGCGAGGGCTTCGTAGACCGCCGCCGTGAACTGACGGCATGAGGACTTGGCTGGTTCTCGAGCTCATACGACCAGTCGCCTCATGTGCCGGCGCCCTTCCTGCCGGCCACCGCGGGTGTCTGCGTCCTGAGCAGAGCTGGAGCCTGTATGACCTGCATGTCGAGGTCCCGCTCGACGGGGTCGGAGTCCCCTTCGACGCCGTGCGAGTCGTTGTTGAGGGCGAGGACGGCGCTGAGTCGCTCGTGTCGCTGCTCGACTGGGCACGAGCGTCTAGCCGGCCCCTGCGGTGCCGGGCGTGCGGAGCTGACGTCCTCGACGCCGCAGGACCGGCGGCGACGTGGAGCACTTCCGCTCGACGCGCCCGGTGCCAGGCTCGACGTGAGCGACTCGCGAGGCTCACCCAGCAGCTCAGTTGCGCACTCGCAAGCCGCAGAGCAGTCGCGAGCACGTGAAGGGTGAAGAGGAGCGTGCGCTGGTCGGCGCTGCTCTGCGCGCCCCCGAGGTCGCCGGCTACGTCACCATCGCGCTCGAGGACGAGGCGCGCTTCGACAACCCTTCTGCTCTGTTAAGCATTGCGCTCGCCGCCTCTCTCCTTCATGAGCGCGGTGAGGGCGGCATCGCGGCCGTGCTCGCTCTGCTGGCCGAGTGGCGCGAGACAGAACGAGTCGGAGGTCTCGAGGAGCTCGAGGCGCTCGCCGCCTCCGAAGGCGCACGGGTGAAGGCAGAGGAGCTCCGCGCGCGGCTGGCGGCGCTGCCCGCGGTTCAAGATGAGGCGACCGTCCGCGTCGCGGCCTCGATGCTGGAAGCGACGTTCGAGGTGCGCGACTGACTGAGGTCCTGCGCGTTCCCGACAAGGGGGGAGCAAGCAGGTGCCCGGCCGGGAAGCCCTCCCGGCAGCGACTACTCCTCCCTCGGCAGGCGGACCGTGCCCACCCAGCAGAGCCAGCTGTTAGCCGGGGACGTCAAGGAGGCCCAGGATTCGCTTGGCGCCCAGCGCGGGTTCTCGCGGATCATGCGCACGATCGCCTCGCGCGTGTCGGCCGGGAGCTCCGCCAGCGCCAGAGGAGGCTCCAGCCCGCGCGCTGCCAGCGCACCAGCGTGTCCGGCGTGACGAGCAGGAGCGCGCCGCGCACGCGCCGCGTGAGCGCCTTCGCCGGGCAGGCAGCGAGCCTCGCCGGCGTGGCCCTCGGCGCCGCGCTGGACCTGCGCCGTGACCGCGGCGCGCTCCTGGCCGAGAGCGCGCTCTTCGCCAGCAGCTCGCCGCCGCGGTTCACCAGCTCGAGCGCGCGCGGCTCTTGCGGTCGCTGCCTGCCAGCGCCACACCGCAGGCGGGGGGATCCTCATGCGCCTCGTCGATCGCCTGGCGGGCTGGGCGCGCGGCGCCGCGCGCTGCCGATCGAGGGCACGAGGCAGGGGGGACCCGGTGAGCCGCACGAGGATCGGCGCGTTGACTCTGGCGCTCGGCCTGTCGCTCTGCCCCGACGCGGCGGGCGCAGGCGCCGCGGCTCGAGCGGGTGCCGGGGGGTGTTCGCGACCTCGCGCGCAGCCAGTCCGCGCAGGCCTGGGGCTCCATGGCGACGAGGAGGGGATCTTCGTCCAGATCGGCTTCCCGTTCACGTTCTACGGGCAGGCGGTCACGCAGTCCGGCATGACCACGAACGGCTACGTGACTTTCGGCGCGGCGGTCAGCCCGTACAACGAGCCGATCCCGAGCACCTTCCCCCCCAACGGCCTCCTGGCACGTTCTGGGACGACCTCGACACCCGCCCGAGCCCGACCGCCCGCGTGCTCATGGAGCGCGTCGGGCCGGCCGGCGCGCGCGTGCTCACGATCCAGTGGACCGAGCTGGCGCTGAAGGCCGACCCGTCCGCGCGGCTCACCTTCCAGGTGCTCCTGTTCGAGGGCACGCACGAGGTGCTCTTCCACTCCGGGCCCATGCGCAACGGCGACGGCTCCGAGGGCGCGGGCCCTCTGGCGCGCGGGCGACGATCGGCGTCGAGTCGCCCGACGGCAAGCACGGCGTGCAGGTGGCGTTCGCGGCGGAGGGGACGGTCCGGCAGGGCGTCGGCTTCGCGTTCCTGCCGCGCCGGCGGGCCCATGCCCGAGGGGCAGCGGCTGGGCGACCTAGACGGCGACGGCGAAGTGACGATCCTCGACCAGTCGCGGCAGGTGAAGCTGGCGAGCCCCCGCTACCGCCCGGCGACCGCGCTCGAGCTCGTAGCTGCCGACGTGGCGCCGCTCGACAGCCAGGGCGGGCTGTGGGGCGACGGGGCCCTGCGCGTCTCGGACCCCGACCTGTTGAGCCACGTGATCGTGGGCCGCCACACGCTGCCGCCCTACCTGAGCGACCTGCAGCCCGAGGCGGTGGCGCCGCTGACCACGTTGACCGTGACCGGCAGCGGCTTCGACCCGGCGCTCGCGGCGCGCAATGTGGTCGTCTTGCCGCGCGCGGGCGGCGGCACGCTCGAGGTGCCTGCGGCAACCGTGAACGCGACCGGCTCGCGGCTCACGCTGCCGCAAGAGGCGCGGCGCGGCGAGGCGTGGGAGCGCGTCGGCGGGCGGAGGACCAACGCCCGCGTCCTGGGCGTGGCCGGCGTGCCCGCGATCCTGGCGATCGCGCCCGCCCCGGGGTGCTGCCCTAAGCGCGGCCGAGCTGACCTGTCGGTGACGATCGGCCGGTTCGTCGCGGAGCTGCTCTCGCTCACCGACGGCCCGTACACGGGCCAGGGGCTCAGGCGAGTGGCGACGTGCGCGTGCCCGAGGCCCGGGGGAGCACGGGGTGTCAAGCGCCGGGCCATAGGACAACGCCCGGCCAATGGGTCCATGCAGGTCGTAGGTTCGGGCCTGCTCTGGGCGCGCCGCAACCTTGCCCACAGCCTCCGCAGGCCGGCGGACTGGGAAACCTGCGACGTCTTGGGAGTTCCGTGGTCGCGACAAGCTCGGCACGGAGGGTAGCACGGCGGCGCGTGGTCCGGGCGGCCACGTCGGTGGGTGGTCCTGGTGGGCGCGGGGCGCGTGGTCCCCGGAGGCGCGGCGCCGCCTGGGTTCCCGGGAGGCGCGGCGACGCGTGGTCACAAGTTCGCCGACGAAGTGTCCTCGTCTCTGCCATGGATTTGATCGGTGGCGACTTCTTGCGCATCACCATGGCAGACGTTGGGCATTGATCTGCTCCATTGCAGTTTCCTTCATTGCAGGATCGACGGAACTCGGGCATGGACTGGGCGGGGCTGCCGTGCCACGGCCCGGGCAACTCGGCGTAGTGCGCGGGCTCGAGCACGGGGCGGCCCTTCGCGCAGCCGACGTAGGCGCGCTCGAGGACCACCGACCCGTCGCGGTCGAGCACCTCGAAGCGCTCGGTGTAGAGCCGCACGCGCACCTGCCGGTGCGCCAAGCGCGCCGGCACGGTGTAGGTCGTGCCCAGGATCGACACCGTGCAGTCCTCGGCCACGCGCCGCACCTCCTCGATGCAGGCGCCTGGGTAGCGGCGCTCGGGGAGCGGGATCAGGAAGGGCCGCTCCTCGTCCACAGCTCGTCGGGCACTCGGCCCGTCCTGTCGTGCCGTGGACGCGCTTGTTGGCGGCCTCGTCGGTCCAGGCCTCGACCTTGCCCTTGCGGTCCGGGTGCGCGATCCGGCACCCCGCGGGCTCGAAGCCGTAGTGCTGGGCGAAGGGCAGGAAGTCGGGGTTCCAGATCGGTCGGCTATGGGCGCCCACGCGGCCGAGCGTGACGACCGCCATGTTGTCGAAGATCGCCTTGAGCGCGCCCCCCTGGAAGGCGGTGACGCCGGTGTAGATCGCGCGGCGGATCTCGGCCGGGAAGGCCAGGAACGGGGTGATCTCGGCCCAGAGCGCGCGCCGCCATGCCGATCATGGGGAACCTGGAACCCCACTTGGCCTCGAACGCCTCCAGCGCGCGTATGCCTCGGCCTCGCGGCGGTGTAGATGGCCTGAGGTCCGCGCAGACGGTCTTCTCGCGCCTTCCAGGGCACGAAGTCCGTGACGTCAACTACTTCTCCCCATCAGCGACAACCATTCCTCTCCAGCGGGGCTAGTTAGTTCCTGGCCGAGCGCCCGGATCGCGGCCCAGCAGGCCCGTCTCCGGGCGCCCAGGCCTGCCCATCCGACCCATCCAGAAACCAAACATCTGAGCTGAAGGAGCGGCTCGCCGTCGGCGGCGAGGTGTATGGAGAGCTTTGGAAGTTCAACCCCAAGCCCCACACACCGAGGCGAGCCATGCGGCGAACAATACCGAAGCAGCGTCGACTGTTCACCCCCCTTGTTGAGGACGCGTTCTCCAAGGAGCTGGTCGAGATCGACGAGCTGATCGGTCTTCACCCAGAGTGGGCGAAGTGGATCCTGGAGGATCTCACGAACAGGAAGCGCGGCCGTGCGAAGCGCGGACGCGAGGGCATGGGGCCAGATCTGGTGCTTCGGCTCCAGTTCCTGAAGCACCGGCTCGACGTCTCGCTCCGGAAGCTGTCGAAGCTGGTCAACGACTCCGTCGGCTTTCGCGAGTTCCTGGGCCTCGGGGTCGAGGACCGTGCGCCGAAGCGCTCGACCATGCAAGACAACCTGGTGAAGGTCCGGAAGGAGACCTGGGGGAAGATCCTGCACTCTCTCGTTCAGTCGTCCGAGCTGCGCGAGTTCGAGACCGGCGAGAAGCAGCGCGTCGACGCGACCGTCGTCGAGAGCAACGTCCACCCGCCGTCCGACTCGTCGTTGCTGTGGGACGGCGCGCGGACGCTGACGAGGATCATGAAGCAGGCGCGCGTGCTCTTCGCCGAGGTCGAGTTCGAGGACCGCAGCAAGCAGGCGAAGAAGCTGCAGACGAAGATCTACTGGGCGCGAAAGAAGGAGCAGCGCCGTCCCGCGTACGAGGCGCTGCTGAAGGAGGTGCGCTTCGTCGACGCACAGGCCGAGGGGGTGATCGCCGCACTCGGCGCCGTCGCGATCCGCTCGGTCCAGGACGGCGCCCTTGTCGACGCGTTGGTCTCGGAGCTCCGCCAGTACCGGGACCTCACCGCTCGCGTGATCGACCAGACCGAGCGGCGCGTTCTTCGTGGCGAGACGGTGCCGCCAAGCGAGAAGCTGTACTCGATCTTCGAGCCCGAGACGGACATGATCGTCAAGACGAAGAACCGGCCGCCTGAGTTCGGCCACAAGATCACGCTGACCATGGGCGTGCACTTCGTCCTCGACTGTGTCGTCGAGCGAGGGAACCCGGCAGACGTGACCCTCGCGGTGCGCCAGGTCGAGCGCCAGGTCGAGCTCCGCGGCAGCGCTCCCGGGCAGGTGGCCTTCGACGGCGGCTACGCATCGGCTGCGAACCTGGAGAAGATCAAGGCGCTGGGCACGCAGCGCTGCGCGTTCAGCAAGGGTCGCGGCCTCACCCCCGTCGACATGGCAAGCAGCCGGCGGACGTTCGGCCGTCTGCGCAACTTCCGAGCAGGGATCGAGGGGAAGATCTCCTGGTTGAAGCGGGACTTCGGCCTCGATCGGTGCACCTGGAAGAGCTGGCCTCGGTTCAGCTCGTACGTCTGGTCCGCCTGCTTCGCCGCGAACCTGAGCAAGCTCGCCCGGCTGAGGCTGACTGAGAAGGCGACCGCCGCCAAGCGCGCGGCCTAGCCGATCGCCCCAAATCCGCCTCGCAGGCTCTCGACAGAGGAGAGGGTGCGTACTCGCGCCGGCAGCCACTCACCAGAGCGCGTCAAATGCGGCTCAGCAGGCCGGCGAGCCGCCCGGACCGCGTGCGGCCGCGCCCGGGAGCGGGCGGCCGCCGGCCCAAAAGCGGCCTCACAGGCCGATCTTGGCCAGGAACTAGTTAGTTATCGTCGGGCGTAACTCCCAATCCCTCCTGGCCCGCGCCGCCTTCTTGGCAGCGGGGCGGTCGCCTTCGTCCTCGCCGGGGGGGTCGGCCATCCCGGCAGCCCCAACGCGCATCTTGGCCTCCTCGGCCCGGACGCTGCCGCCAGTCATCTCGAGAATGACCGAGCGGTGGATCAGCCGTCGATCGCGGCCGCCGTGGTCATCGGCTTGAAGATCCGGTCCCACTGCGAGAACACGAGGTTGCTCGTGATCAGGACGCTGCGTCGCTCGTAGCGCGCCGCGAGGAAGGTGAAGAGGATCTCCATCTCTTCGCGGTCCTGCTGCACGTAGCCAATGTCGTCGAGGACGGCGGCGGTGGCGGCGCTGACGAGGTCGGGCTGACCTCGACGCAGGTGGGCTATCAGGCCGGGGAGAAGGCGCCGGAGGTGAGGCGCAACGGGAAGAGGCGGAACACGGTCCGCACCGAGAAGGGCCCCATGAGCTCGAGGTCCCCGCGGGATCGCGAGGCCACCTTCGAGCCGCAGGTCGTGCCGAAGCACCAGGGCACGTTTCAACGGCTTCGACGACAAGATCATGTCCATGTATGGCCGCGGCATGAGCACCCGCGAGATCCAGGCCGCTTACACGGAATCACCGACACTCCCGACGCCAGCTCCTCGCGCGTGAACGGACGTTGTCGACCCCCTCCCCGGAAGTCCTCGCTCGCGACAACTCGGAGAGTTCGAGGGTTGCTTCGTCTCCATCACTCGCCCTTCTTGGGGTTCATTGAGCGGTTCAGAACGCGCGCTGGCGGGTGGCGTGCACCACCCGCCAGCGCGGTCCGCTAGTCCTCGTCCTCGTCGGAGTCGTCGGCCGAGTCCTCGCAGTCCTCGTCGGAGTCGTCAGCCGAGTCCTCGCAGTCCTCGTCGGAGTCGTCAGCCGAGTCCTCGCAGTCCTCGTCGAAGTCCCCCTCCTCGGACTCGTCCGTGTCCTCGCTCTCGTCGCGTCCGGCGTCGCGCCGGTGCCGACGGGGCTTGGTGCGCTGGTTGCAGCGCTCGAGTTCCTCCTCGTGGAGTGCACGTGCGAGCGACTCGGCCTCGAGGAGGATCTCTCCATCGTCGGTCTCGAGGATGTCGACGCGGCCCTCCTCGACGAGGCGCACGATCACGTGCACCTCGACCCCCTCATTCAACGCTGCTTCAGAAACCGTGATGTACATAGGCGTCTGCCTCTCCAGGTGGTCGAGCTCTAGTGGCGACGTGCCATGAGGCTCACCAACTAGGACGCAGATCCACCCCCCGGAGCTTCGCGCTGCATCGATGCCATCGGCGCGATGCAGCGATGCAGCGTCAGATCGGGTTCGAGGCGCTTGGCTGGGGCCGCGCCGCTTGGCCGGAGACGAAGCCGGGCGCGAGGCGATACACCCCGGGCTGCTCGCGCGTAAGGATCGACTTCCCTTCGAACTCGAGTCGGCGGGAGAGCTTCGAGTAGGTGCTCCGGAGCGTGGCGTCGCTCTCCTTGAGTGGGTGCGCGAGCGTCTTGGCGCTGATCAATCCTCCGCTCTGCAGGATGGCTATGAGCAGCTTCGCCTCGACGCGGGCTAGCGGCTTCAGCTCTGGGACCTGCTTGCCGTCGACCAAGACGAGGCGGCTCTCCTCGACGCAGGTGATCATGAGCGCGGACGAGGCAGGGGACGGGGGTTCCCGAAAAGCGGTCGCCTCCGCGCGGGCGCACCCCTCGGTCGAGTCCCTCTCGACGGTGCCCTCGGGGCCTTGGGGCACCCTGGTCTTGGGCGCGCTCTCCTGCTGCCCCGCTCGCGAGACATCTCGAGAGGCGTCGACGGACGCACCGGTCTTCTCCGTGCATGCGCGGAGAGAGCGTCGTGCCGACGAGTCGAGATCAGCCTCAGGTAGCAGCACCGCCAGGAGGGCTCGCTCTTCCCCGCGGTCTCCGGCCTGGAGAAGCCCGGCCGCTACCTGGTGGGCCGCCCTCCGAACCGACGTCGGCAACTCTTCGACCTCCCCGAGCCGCTCGAGGACGCGCGGCAGCCCCGCGATCGCGACGAACCCGTGTGGATCGTCCGAAGAGACCCGCGCTGCGAGCGCGATGGCCGCGCGCGCGGCGTCAAGGCGCTCCGGCAGACCGAGCGCCACCGGGGCGCCGGGAGTGTCGGCCGTGTAGTAGGTCGCGGTGATCGCCAGCCCGCGGGCGAGGAGGGCCCACCGTGGGACGAGGTTCCTCCCCGCGTCCCCGCGCGCGGCTCCGCTGGGCAGGTCGCGGGTGGCCGCCTCGAACGAGAGGATCCACTGCCAGTGCGGCTCCAGCCGCAGGAGGCACCGCGCGGCCAGTCGGGCGAGCGGCGTGGGAGGCGGCGCCGGATCCAGCCCCTCCGTCCGGTCCAGGGCCAGCTGCTCGAGGAGGCGCTCGGCAGGTGAGCGCTCGAGCTCCAGCTCCAGCTCCAGGTCGACGGTGGAGTCGCTCATGGGCAGGTCTCCGATCACGAGACCTTCACCTTACACGTCCGAAACTGTTCGGCCTCGGGGGTCGTCGGCTGGCACCGATGTCGTGGGTCCGCAGCCATGCCCGGGGCGGCGATCGCCAAACTCCGGGACCGGCGCGATCTCCGGCGTCACCGGTCGCACTTAATGTTGACCGGCGTGTTGACCGGGCGCGCCTGACGGCTCCGGAACGCAGAAGGCCCCGGCGCAACCGCCGGGGCCTTCTCGCGTTACTTAGTGGACGAGGGCGGACTTGAACCGCCGACTCCGTGATTTTCAGTCACGTGCTCTACCAGCTGAGCTACCCGTCCTGGTCGAGGCACGGCATGGTAGGTGCCCGCCCGGGCGCCGTCAAGCCAGCCCTACACGCCGTTCAGGAGCAGGAGCATGCGGGGCTCGCCGCCGGCGTGGTCGAGGGCGGAGCGGCCGTCGTCGTCGCGGATCGTGGGGTCGGCGCCGCGGTCCATGAGGAGGCCGACCATCTCGAAGTCGCCCCGCTTCACGGCGGCGTGGAGGGGGGTGAAGCCGCCCTGCTGCTGGGGGTTGGCGTCGGCGCCGCGCTCGAGGAGCAGGCCCACGGGGCCGCAGCGGCCGCTGGCGACGGCGCTGTGGAGCGGCTCGACCCGGCTCGGGTTCTTGGCCACGGCCCGGGCGTCGGCGCCGCGGTCGAGGAGCAGGCCGACGGTGAGCCGGTGGCCGAAGTAGGCGGCGAGGTGCAGCGGCGTGAAGCCGTCGGCGGCGAAGGCCGTGACCCGGGAGGGGTCCTCGTCGAGCAGCGCCGTCAGCCGGTCGAGGTCACCCAGCGCCGCCGCCTCGAAGGCGTCGAGCGCGGGCCCGGCGGCCAGGAGCGCTTGCAGCGCCATGTCCTGGCCGTTGTACTTCGCCCAGAGGACCGCCGAGACGCCGCCCTCGTTCCTGGCCCCCGCCTGCGCGGGCGCCTCGGCGAGGATCGCGTGCACGGCGGCGACGTCGCCGCTAGAGATCGCCTGGAACAGGTCGCGGCTCACGCGCCCACCTCTCGCGCGGGAGGTTAGCACGGCTCCACGACCGCTACAGGTCCGGCTTGCCCATGCCGAAGTTCTGCGTCCAGTAGGTCCCCGACCGGCCGACGCCGATCTGGAAGTAGCGCGCGTGGACCATGTTGCGGTGGTGCCCGCTCGAGTTGTACCAGCCCATGTGGACCGACTCGGCGCTGTGATAACCGAAGGCGATGTTCTCGCCGACGCCCGCGTCGTAGCCCTCCGCCCGGCAGCGGTCGGCCGGCGTGCGCCGCCCCGGCAGGCTCGAGTTGTGGTCGAACGTGCCGGTCTGCTCCATCCACGTCGAGTGCTTGAGCGCCGCCTGGTAGAGCCGCACGTCGATCGCCAGCGCCGGCAGCCCGAGCATGGCCCGGTAGTCGTTCAGCACGCGCACCTGCTCGCGGCAGTCCTCGGGCACCGACGACTGCGCGTCGTTCCAGTCGCGCACCCGCCGGTCCTGCTCGAGGCGCTTCCGCTCCTCGTCGGTCAGCGCGAGGCTCTTGCAGCTCGCCCCGTCGAACAGCCGCTGCCGCACGCTCGCGGCCGTCTCGTCGCCGCGCTTCTTCGGCTCCACCTCGAGCTCGTCGAGCCACGGCTCCGTGACCTCGAGCGCCTCGAAGGCCTTCTGCACCGCCGGGTCGTTCAGGCTCGCCGGCGTCGTGGCCCACACCTCGCGCAGGGCGTTGACCTTCTGGTCGACCAGCGGCTGCCCCGCCCGCCCGTGGTTCTCGTCGGGGTAGGCGGCCGTGTCGTTGATCACGGCCAGCGCCTCCTGCCGTAGCCGCTGCAACTTCGGGTAGCGCTCCTGCTTCGCCTGGTTCAGCTCGCGCTTGGCCGCGTCGTCGACGACCTTGATGAACTTCTTGCGCAGCGTCAGCAGCGCCCGCTCGGCCCGCGAGCGCGCCGCGTTGGCGTCGCGCTCCGGCGCGCCCCGCAGGGCGTCGCGCAGCATGCCGTAGGCCTGCGCCAGCTGGTCGAGGTCGGGGTCGCGCGCGTTGCACGTGTTGACCAGCGCGTCGCGCGCCGCCTCGAGGTCCTGCGCCGACGCGCTCGGGCCGCCCGGCAGCTCGACCGACGCCTGCGGGTCGTAGAAGCGCGCCATGAGCGCGTCGAGCGTCTGCGGCGGCAGGCCGAAGTAGTCCTCGAGCTTCGGGTTCCGCCCGTAGTACTGGTCGCGCAGGAAGTCGACGAAGTCGCTCCGGTAGCGCCCGCCGTCGAAGTTGCAGAAGAAGTAGACGACCGCCCCCGCGCCCTTGTAGTTCTTCGAGATGTCGCCCGAGTCCCACTCCGCCATGCTGCGCAGGCGCAGCACGTCGAGCAGCCGGTGCTCGCCGCCGGCGTTCTTGTTCCTGAACCCGCCCGCGTAGGCGACGACCCGGCTGTGGTCGTTGAACCCGCCCAGCGTGAGCATGCCGTCGCGGAAGAACGCGTCCTCCAGGTAGACCGCCGCCCCCTCCGCCAGCCAGCTCTCCGCCCGCCCGGGCGACGTCTCGCCCAGGATCTGGTGCACGACCTCGTGCTGGAGCACCGTCACCGAGTAGCTGTTGCCCATGTCGTAGAAGTACGACGCGTGGCTGCCGCCCGAGTAGAAGCCCGCCGCCCAGTCGGTCGGCGGGTTGGCGTGCGCGCGGAACTGCGCCTGGTCGCGGTAGAAGTAGACGACCAGCGGCTTGTCCTGGCTCGGCGACACGCCGAAGATCAGCGCCGCCGCCCCGCCCGCGCCCTTGGGCGCGAAGAACAGGTCGTACTGCCGGAACAGCTGCAGGTAGAAGGCCTCGAGCCGCTCCGCCACCTCGCAGCTCTTGTCGAGGTCGGCGCTCGAGCGCAGCTGGAAGTGCTCGGTCGTGATCACCCACGGGTTGTTCGCGTCGGCGTGGGCGCGGTTCGCCTCGGCCAGCGTCGTCCAGCGGTCGGCCGTGAAGTCCCAGAACTCGCCCTTGTCGTAGCGCGCCTTGTCGGCCGTCTTCACCCAGCCGAGCTTCTTGTCCCAGGCCAGGCCGCGCTTGAGCTGGTCGGCCTCGAACTTCCGCACCCACTTGCCGTCGACCTTCACGTGGCCGAGGCCCTTGTGGGCGCGGTCGTTCTCCGGGTCGAGGAGCAGCACGTACTGGAACAGGTCGAACGCCAGCCCCGGCTCGCCGGCGGACAGGCAGCGCTCGACGCCCTTGAGCGACTTCGACACCGCCTCGCTGATCACACCGTCGAGCTGCTTCTTGAAGTCGCGCTCGTGCTGCCCCGCCTCCTCGGGCGTGAACTCCTTGTGCTGGAGCCCGCGCAGCTCGTCGCGCAGGCGCGCGCCCGCGACCGGGTTGCCGGCGCGCTCGACGGCGCGGGCGACGAGGTCCTGCAGGTCCTTGCGCACGTCCTCCGGCGCCCAGCCGCGCTGGCGCATCCAGTTGATCAGCGACGCGATCCCGTCCTCGACCTGGCCCACGCGCTGCCGCGCGAACTCGGCCACCTGGTCCTGCGTCTGCGCCCGCGCCCGCCGCGCCGCCTCGCGCTGCCGCGCGACCGGCGACGCCGCGCCCGCGACCAGCCGCAGGTAGGGCTTCAGCTGCGCCCGCCAGGCGTCGTAGCCGTGCTTCGAGCACCACTCGTCGAGCGCCCGGAAGCTCATGGGCCCGCTGGCGCGCGCGAACGCCCCCTGGAAGAAGAGCGTGTGGTGCTCGCGCAGGGGCGGCTGGAGCGAGGCCTCGGCCTTGAAGACCGCCGGCTGGCCGTCGTAGCAGGCGACGATGTCCGCGCACTGCTCGAACGTGGTCTTGGCCATGGCGAGCGTCTCCTGGAGCAGGCGCTCCAGGTCGGCGCGGATCGCGCCCTTCTGCTGCTCGTCCTTGGCCCGCTTGTGCTCGGCCGCCAGCGCCAGGAAGCGCTCGCGCCAGTTCTTGCCCGCCAGCGCCCGCGTGCCGCCGCCCGCGCTCGGGCGCCCGCCCGGCAGGTCGCGCGACGCGATCCCGCCCGCGGCGACCTCCTTGGCGCGCGCCGCGAAGGCGGCCGCGACCTCGGGCGTGTCGAGGTACTGCCGCACCGCCTGCCACCACGGGTCCTGCCCGTAGGCGCCGCCGGCGAAGGCGCGCTTCGCCGCCTCGAGGTCGCCGCGGAGGCTGGCCTCCTCGCCCTGGCGCAGGGCGTTGCCGTAGGCGCGCGCCCGCTCGCGCAGCGCCTCGAAGCGCGGGATGATCGCCTTCCAGCGCTGCCAGCGCTCGGCCGAGCGCAGGTCGTCGGGGAAGCGGTTCGCCTCGCGCAGGAGCGAGTCGTAGCCGCCGACGCCCAGGACCGGGTGGAGGTCCTCCGCGCCGACGAGGCTGGCGATCCCGTCCGGCCCCTTGGCGGCCGTGTCGCGCAGGACGTTGCTCACGTGCTGGCGCAGGTCGACGCCGCGGACCGCCTCGGCCGCCTGCTGCAGCGGCGAGCGCGGCTGGCTGAGGCACAGCCACAGGATCCGCTCGAAGTTGCCGGCCATCTGCGACCAGGCCTGCTCGACGCGCGACTCCTCGACGCGCTTGACGTCGCGCTGCACCCACTCGCCGTCGCCGCCGGCCGACACCGGCGGCGGGCCGCCGCCGGCCTCGAGCGCCGCCAGGCGCGGCTCGGCCGACTCGAGCTGGGACCTCTGCTGCGCCGAGAGCGAGGCCCGCTCGAGGCGGCCCACGATGCTCCGGGCCGTGCGCAGGGCCTTCTCGCGGTCGGCCGCGGTCATGGCCCGGGTCTCGACCTTCTGGATCGTGGCCAGCAGGTCGGCCAGGAGGACGTTCGACGACTGCGCGCTGACGGTGTTGCCGTTGCTGATCCGCGCCGGGCCGCTCGGGCCCGCCCCCCCCGAGTCGGGGTCGCTGCTGCTGCCCCCCGACAGGACGAGCAGGAGGAGGACCGGGACGATGAAGGCCGCGGCGATCATGGCCCCCAGCCCGCCGGCCCCCTGGAGCTGCCCGCGCCGGGCCACGACCGAGGCCGACGACTGCCCGCGCGAGCCCGAGCGGCGCCGCGTGCCCGACGAGGCCCCCGGCTCCTTGCCCGTCGCCACGGCCGGGGTCAGCGGCACCACCGCCTCGTCCGAGACCTGCGCGTCGTAGGGCTGCGCCACCGACTCGGACGTCGCGCTCGCCGCGGCCGACTCGGCCGACGGCGCGCTCGCCGCCTGGCTCGTGTCGGAGGCCTGGCTCGCGTCCGAGAGCTGGCTGACGTCCGACACCTCGCTGGGCGCGGGCGGCTTCTTGCCGCCGTCGCCCTGCGGCCGGTAGCCCGTCCGCTCGGCCACGGCGAGGACCTGCTCGTCGGTGAGGAACTTGAGCCGGCGCGCGACGGCGACCACGTCGAGCGCGGTGCCCGTGCGCTGGAGCCGGATCTGCTCCTCGAGCGTGCGCTTCACCTGGTCCGAGGTGAGGACCGCCTCGGTGATCAGCCACGCGGTCAGCCGCCGCTCGTCCATGACCCCTCCCCGACCCCCGCCGGCGCCGGCGGCCCACCGGGATGCTGCAAGCCCGCGGGCCGCGAGGCAAGCGCCTGGGGGGTTCGTCGGCGATCGGACCCGGATGTCACGGCCGACGCGGAGTTATGTGGGTACAGGGCGTGTAAATCCTTGCGTCGCCCCGCCCGCTCGGGTCATCTCGCGACCCGGAACCCCAGATGCGCGTTGGCGTACTCCGGGTTCGCCGACGCCCGGGCCCACACCGCGCACTCGCGCACCGGCGTCGCCCACGACCCGCCCCGGTAGACGCGCCGCGCGCCGCGCGTCCCCCGCGGGTCGGTCGCGGGGCGGGCCTCGTAGGGCGCGAACCAGTCGTCGACCCACTCGTCGACGTTGCCGGCCATGTCGAGCGCGCCGAAGGGGGAGGCCCCGTCGGGGTAGCTGCCGACCGGCGCGGTGAAGGTCGCCCCGTCGTCCGCCCCCGGCAGGCCGAGGTCGAGCGGGAGGGCGGCGTTGAGCAGGCGCTCGCCGAAGACCGGGGGCCGGTCGCCCCAGGGGAAGCGGGCGCCGCGCCCGCCCCCGGCGGCGTACTCCCACTCGGCCTCCGTCGGCAGGCGCAGCCCGGCCCACGCCGCGTAGTCGGCGGCGTCGGCCCAGCTCACGTTGAAGACCGGGTGGTCGGGGCCGGCCTCGAAGCGCGTCCAGCCGTCGGGCGAGAACGTGGCCGAGGGCGGCGTCCGCCCGGTCGCCTCGCAGAAGCGCCGGTACTGCGCCCAGGTGACCTCCATCCGCCCGAGCCACATGCCCCGGGTGAGGCGCACGTCGTGGCGCGGGCGGGCGTCGTCGTGGGCGAACGGCGAGCCCATGCGGAAGCTGGCCGGCGGCACCCACACGAGGACGCTCCCGTCGCGCTCGTTGAGCGCCGTGCGCGGCGCCGGGCCGGGGACGAGCCCCGGCGGCAGCGGCGGCAGGGGCTCGTCCTCCGGCGCCAGGCGCACGACCGACCGGCGCACGACGGTCGAGCGGCCGGCGCGGTCGCGCGCCTCGACCTCGACGAGCGTGGCCCCGACGGGCACCGCGACGGTCGTCTCGACGTGCGCGAGGCCGTCGCGCGTGGCGACGGGCACGCGCGCGCCGTTGACGAGGACCGCCTCGAGGTCCGTCGCCGAGACGACCGCCGCGACGGCCACCGCCGGCAGCTCGGTCTCGAGCCCGTCCTCGGGCGCGCGGAGGTCGACCTCTGGCGGGGCGCCGGCCACCTCGACCGCGGTCGGCGTCTCCCCGGGCACGGGCTGGCCCGGCCCCTCCGGCGGGGCGGGGGTGCGGCTCGAGGCCAGGAGCCACGCGCCGAGCGCCAGGGCCACGGCGACGGCGACCCCCGCGGCGACGGCGAAGCGGCCGCCGCCGCCCGGCGACGGCGGCGCGTCGCCGGCCAGGAGGACGTCGAGCGGCGCGCCCGGCCGCGCCGGCGGCGGCGCCAGGGCCGGCGTCGCCGGCGACGACGCCAGGCGCGCGGGCGGCGCAGGCGCGTCGAGGCCGGCCGCGCCGCCGGGGCCGGGCCGCCTCCTCCAGCGCGCGCCGCCAGGTCGCCGCGTCGGGCGGCCGCTGCGCCCGGTCGCGGCGCAGGGGGAGCGAGACGGCGCGGGCCACGACCGGCGGCACGTCGGGCGCCGCGCGCTCGAGCGGCGCGGGGTCCTCCGTGGCCAGCTTCCAGAGGAGGCGCTGCGCCGAGTCGGCCTCGTGCGGCGGGCGCCCGGCCAGCGCCTCGTAGAGGACGGCCGCCAGCGACCACAGGTCGGCGCGCGCGTCGACCTCGTCGCCCGCGGCCTGCTCGGGGCTCATGTAGCGCAGGGTGCCGACGACCCTCCCCGCCTCGGTCACGTCGGCGCGCGCGTCGCCGCGCGCCGCCTTGGCGATCCCGAAGTCGAGGAGCCGCACGTGCCCGTCGTCGGCCAGCATGACGTTGTCGGGCTTGAGGTCGCGGTGGACGACCCCCGCCGCGTGCGCCTCGGCCAGCGCCTCGAGCGCCTCCTGCCCGAGCGCCAGGACCTCCGCCGGCGACGGCCGCCCGGCCCGCGCCAGCCGCGCCGCCAGCGTCTCGCCGCGCACGAGGTCCATGGTCAGGTAGAGCCGCCCGTCGGGCTCCTCGCCGTAGTCGCGCACGACGACCGCGTACTTGTGCACGAACGCCTGCCCGGCCGCGACCTCCCGCAGGAAGCGCGCCCGCGCCGCCGGGTCGCGCAGGAGGTCGCCGTGCACGAGCTTGAGCGCCACCTCGCGCCCGTCGAGCGCCTGCCGCGCGCGGTAGACGGCGCCCATGGCGCCCGCGCCGAGCCGCTCGAGCAGGGTGTACTTCCCGGCCACGACGCGGTCTATCTCGGGGTCGGGCGCGCGCGCGGCGAGCCAGGCGTCGAGGTCGCGCGCCAGGTCGTCGGCGCTCGCGTGCCGCGCCGCCGGGTCGCGCGACATCGCCCGCAGGACGACCGCCTCGAGCGCCGGGTCGATCGTCGCGTCCCTCGCCCGCGGCGCGGTCGGCCGCGTCTCGACGACCTTGCGCAGGATCTCGAGCACGGTCGCCCCGTCGAAGGGCGGCTCGCGGACGAGCGCGTGGTAGAGGAGCGCGCCCAGGCCGTAGACGTCGGTGCGCGCGTCCACGCGCTTGCTGTCCTCGATCTGCTCCGGCGCCATGTAGCAGGGGCTGCCCAGGCGGTCGCCCGTGGCCGTCAGCGCCGGGCCGAGCGCGTCGTCGAGCTTGGCCACGCCGTAGTCGAGGAGCCGCGCCGCCCCGCCCGGCTCGACGACCACGTTGCTCGGCTTGAGGTCGCGGTGGACGACGCCCTGCCGGTGGAGGAACGCCACGGCGCGCGCGACGTCGCGCACGACGCGGACCGCGTCCTCCCGCGGGCAGGGCGGGTCGCGGTCGACGAGGTCCTCGAGCGTCTCGCCCGGCACCAGGTCCATGACGAGGAAGGGCTGCCCGGCGGGCGTCACGCCGGCGGCGTGCGCGGCCACGACCCCCTCGTGGCCGCCCAGGCGCGCGGCCACGACCGCCTCGCGCTCGAAGCGCCGCGCGACCTCGGGCGGCGCCCGCCCCGGGCCCAGGAGCTTCACGGCGCACGGGCGGTCTCGCTCGAGGTCCCGCGCCTCCCAGACCACCCCCATGCCGCCGCGCGCGATCAGCCGCACGGCCCGGTAGCGCGGGCCGAGGTCCGGCGGGGCGTGGAGGGACTGGGGCGGCTGGACCACGAGGCCGGGGATTGTACTGGTCCCCGCTCCTGGCGGCGTTGTTGCGCCCGTGCCGCTCTGGTACAGTCCGCGCATGACGCCCGGGAGCGCTTGGGCCGCGGGGACTTGACGTGGGCCTCCCCGAGAAGATCGCCGTCATCTCCGACCTGCACGCGAACTTCGAGGCGCTGAAGGTCACCGTCAACTGGCTCGCCCAGCACGGGATCGACCACATCATCTGCCTCGGCGACATCATCGGCTACAACGCCAACCCGGTCGAGGTCACCTACCTCACGCACAACCGGGTGCGCTTCTCGCTCAAGGGCAACCACGAGCGCTACGTGCTCGGCGAGGAGGCGCGCGGGGTCAAGGAGGAGAAGCTCGAGGTCATCACCTGGACCCGCGAGCAGCTCCCGGCGCAGTACCTCGACTGGCTGCGCACGCTCCCCGACTACCACCTCTACGAAGGCACCTTCCTCCTCGCGCACGGCTCGCCCCGCGACCCCGACGAGTACATCTTCAAGAAGGACGCGGTGAAGGGCAGCCTCCAGCACATGGCGGACTACTACCCGGGGATCCGCATCTGCTTCTTCGGGCACAGCCACCTGCCCATGTGCATCTCGCGCGGGCGGATCGAGTCGAGCTTCGGCGAGACGAAGACGCTGCCGCTCGACCCGAACTCGACCTACCTGATCAACCCCGGCAGCGTCGGCCAGCCGCGCGACGGCGTGGCCAAGACGTCGTTCGGGGTCATGGACACGAAGCGC
This sequence comes from Planctomycetota bacterium, assembly GCA_023954375.1. Classification (GTDB taxonomy): domain Bacteria; phylum Planctomycetota; class J058; order J058; family J058; genus JAMLIC01. Next base: position 73,490 of record JAMLIC010000034.1, on the reverse strand, counting down.
TGGCGGTTCACCTGGGTGCGGCTCGACTACGACCACCAGCAGACCGGCACGCGGATCCGCGACATGGGGCTCGACGCGAGCCTCGCCACCCGCCTGGCGCGGGGGAAGTAGGGGGGGACATGGCGGAGGAGCAGCAGGCCGGCGCCCCGGCCGACGACGGCGTCGTCGAGGAGCTCTCGCCGGCGGAGGTGGCGACCTCGTTCCAGGAGGTCGTGGCCGAGGTGAAGGCGCGCCGCGACCACCTCGACGCGATCCCCGACGGCCCCCGCCCGAGCGCCGGCCCGCGCGCCTACAAGCGGCGGCGCTACATGATCGACCTGCCGCTGCAGCTCAGCTACGTGGGCGTCTACCTGTCGACGCTCGTCCTGCTCGGCGTCGGCTTCCTGGCGCTCAATTACGTGTTCGCGCAGGTCTACCAGCGCGCCCTGAAGATCCAGACCTACGGCCTCGGCGTCGACGCCTCGCCCGAGATGCTGCTCCTGGGCCTGGTGAACTTCGTGTTCATCATGCTCCTGCTCATCGGCGCCGCGGTCTACGCGATCATCCACAGCCACCGCGTCGCCGGCCCGGCCTACCGCCTGCGCAACGCCCTGCGCCAGGTGCAGGCGCGCGACTACGACCACTACGTGCAGCTGCGGACGAAGGACTTCCTCAAGGAGCTGGCCGAGCAGGTGAACCTGCTCAACCAGGCGCTCAAGGCCAAGGACCTGGTGGTCTCCGAGGCGGTGCTGCGCCTCGACGAGGCCGCGCGGGAGGCGCCGCCGGCGCTCGCCGAGCGGCTGCAGGAGGTGGCGGCCGACCTGTCCGACGTCGTGCTGCCGCTCGAGCAGGCCGACGGCGAGAAGCCGGCCGGGTGAAGACTTACGGCGAGCTCGCCGGCTGAAACAAGGGGATGGGGCCGCGCCGCGGGAACCTGCCCGCGCCGCGCGCGTCCAACCGGGGAAGGGGCCTACGTGGAGCTGGACGCCCTCGACGACCGGGCGCTCGTCGCCCGCTGCCAGGAGGGGAGCCGGGATGCCTTCTCCGCGCTCGTCACCCGCTATCAGGAGCGGGTCCTGAACCTGGTCCACCGCGGGCTCGGCGACCAGGACGCCGCGCTCGACGTGGCCCAGGAGGTCTTCCTCAAGGCCTACCGCGGCCTGGCGCGGTTCCAGGGCGACTCGCAGTTCTTCACCTGGCTGTTCAGGATCACCATGAACGAGACGATCTCCGCCCGCCGCCGGCGCGACCGCCACCCGCGCCCGCTGTCGATCGGGCGCGAGGACAAGGACGGCGAGCGCCACGCCGACCCGCCCGACACGACGTTCGAGCCGGGCGCCGAGGCCGCCCGCCACGACGACCAGGCGGTGGTCCACCGGGCGATCGCGTCGCTCGAGGACGAGCAGGCGCAGGTGCTCCTCCTGCGCGACATCGACGGCCGGAGCTACCAGGAGATCGCGGCGGTGCTCGACCTGCCCCTCGGCTCGGTGAAGTCGAAGATCCACCGCGCGCGGCTGGCCCTCAAGGAGCGGCTGGCCCGCAGCGCGGCCGTGAGCGGCGGGTCGCCTGCATGACCGCGCCCTGCCCCGAGCGCCTCGAGGACCTCTCCGCGCTGCTCGACGGCGCGCTCGCCGCCGACGAGGTGTGGGCGCTGGAGGAGCACCTCGTCGAGTGCGCCGGCTGCCGGGCGGAGCGCGAGGCGCTGGCCCAGGTGGTCGCGCAGGTGCGCGGCCTGCCGCGCCGGCCCGTCCCGGCCCACTTCGGGGCGGCGGTGATGGCCCGTGTGCTCGAGGCCGGCGGCGAGGGCGCGGGAGACGACGCGCCCCCGGGCGAGGTCGTGCTCCTGGTCGAGGAGCCGGCCCCCCCGGCCGCCCCTCCCCTGTCGCCGGGGCCCGCCGAGTGCGCCGCCGTCGGCGAGGAGCTCTCCGCCCTGATCGACGGCGAGCTCACGGGCGAGGCGCGCGACCGCGTCGAGGCGCACCTCGCGGCGTGCGTCCCCTGCGACGCGGAGATGTGGGCGCTCGACCGGCAGCGCACGCGCCTGCGCACGCTGCCGCGCCTGCGCCCGCCCGAGCTGTTCGCGCGCCAGGTCATGGCGCGCCTCGAGGCCGAGGCGCTCGCGGCCGAGGACCGGAGCCGGCGGCTCGCGGCCGAGCGCGCCCGGCGCGTGCGCCAGGTGGGCTGGGTCCTCCGCGCCGCGAGCCTCGTGGGCGCGGCGGCGCTGTCGCTCCAGCTCACGGCGCCGACGGGCGCGGGCGGGGCGGCGCTCCCGCCGCCCGCCCCGGCGACCGCCTCCTGGGGCGGCGCGGCCACCCGCGAGGCGGCCGCCCTCGCCGGGGGGCCGGCGGCCGAGGCCGAGGAGCCGCCGCTCGCGGGGACGTTCGACGCCACGCTCGAGCTGCGCGCCCCGCAGGGGCTCGACCCGGCCCTCGACGCCGCCGTGCGGACCGCCCTCGCCCGGGCCGAGCTCCTGGGGACCCGCCGCGGCGACGCCCGCCGCGAGCTCGGGGTGCGCGTGCCGGCGCAGCTCGTCGACGACCTCTACCGCGACCTCGACGCCCTGGCCGAGGTCACGGGCACCCCGGAGGCGCTGCGCAGCGTCGAGGCGCTCACGCTCGAGCAGGACCGCGTCGTCCTGCGCAGCGGCGTCGTGCTCGCCGGCCGCGTCGTGACCGAGACGCCGCGCGAGGTCGTGATCGACGCCGGCGGCCTGCGCCAGAAGATCGACCGCCGCCGCGTCGAGCGCGTCGAGCGCGCCAGCCAGCCGCGCACCGTGCGCGTCGTCCTGCGCGGCGAGGGCGGCCCGTGAGCGAGCCCGAGCCGCCGCCCGAGCTGGGCGTCCGCGAGTTCCAGCGCCGGATCGAGGCGATCTACCTGCAGAAGGACTCGGCCCGCGGGGCCATGGGCACCTTCGCCTGGTTCGTCGAGGAGGTGGGCGAGCTGTCGCGCGCGCTCCGCCGCGGCGAGAAGAAGAACCAGGAGGAGGAGTTCGGCGACTGCCTGGCCTGGCTCGTGTCGCTGGCGTCGATCGCCGGGGTCGACATGGCGAAGGCCGCCTCGAAGTACGACCACGGCTGCCCGCGCTGCCGGAAGACGCCGTGCGCGTGCGGGACGTAGGGGCGCGGCCGACGTCCCTCTACCGCCCGGCCGTCGTCGACCGCTCCCACCGCGGCTCGACCCACGCCCAGCCCTTGACCTGCCCGTCCTCCTCGACGCGCTCCCAGTAGCCCGGGATCCAGAGCTGCCCGGGGCGGTCGCGCTCCCAGCGGCCGGCCTCCCAGTAGTACAGCCGCTTCTCGGCGTCCCAGGCCCAGTGGCCGGTCAGCCACACGGCGTGGCCGCCGGGGCTCGGCGTGGGGTGCTCGCGCCGGGCGGCGGGAGGGGCGTCCGGGACGATCACGCGCTCGGCGGCGCAGCCCGAGAGGCCGACGAGGAGGGCGAGGGCCAGGGCTCGGATCACTCGCGCACCTGCAGGAAGCGGTAGGTGAGCCCGGGGCGGCCGTTCTGCCCGCGCACGACGACCGGCCCGGTGAGGAGGGTGGCGGGCGCCGGCGTCGGCAGCGCGATCGCGCGCCCGGTGGCCACGGTGGCGCCGCCGACGACCTCGGTCGAGTCGCTGGCGGCGACCGGCAGGCCGTCGACGGTCACCTGCGCGCCGCCGACGTTCGCGCCCCTGACGAGGACCTGCGCGGGGGGCGCGGCGCGGTCGACGACCACCAGCGGGGTCCCCGGGGCCGGCCCCTCGAGCAGCGCCAGCACCTGCGCGCGCAGGTCGACGACGAGCGGCCGCAGGGCGCCGACGGCGACGCCGCCGGCGGAGAGGGTCACGGTCACGTCGCCGGCCGGCTGGAAGTCGGGCGCGACCGCCCGCACCTCCGTGCTCGTCTCCGCCTGCACGAGCGCGGCCGTGGACCCGAAGGTCACGACCGAGCCGCCGGTGAAGTTGCGGCCGAGGATCGTCACCACGTCGCCGCGCCCGGCTTGCAGCGGCGCGAGGCCGAAGGCGATCGTGTCGGTCGGCGGCGCCGGCGGGGTGCCCCCCTGCGTGTTGAAGTCGAAGGCCAGGCGCGAGTCGTCGAGGCGGTTGCCCGAGAGGTCGGTGACCCCGTCGTGGACGAGGATCGTGTAGCGCTGCGACACCTCGAGCGGCTGGGCCGGGATGAACCGGACCGTGAACGGGTTGTCGTAGTTGAGCCGCCCGTCGACCTTCCCCGTGCGGCCGACGAGGCGGAAGGGCTCGGGGAGGGCGCGGTCGATCGGCTCGCTGAAGGTGACGACGACCTGCACGCCGACGCTCACGTTCTGCTGGCCGTCGGTCGGGCTCGTCTGCCGGACGAACGGGCGCTGCCGGTCGGGGGCGCGGGCCGAGACCGAGAGGTCGCCCGGCGTGGCCGAGGCCGTCGTCGTGCCGGTCAGCGCGGGCGCGAACTCCGCGCCCGGCCGGGCCGGGTAGGCGCGCAGGTAGAAGGTCCCGTAGCTGGTCGGCACCCCGGTGAGCACGAACCGGCCGTCGGCGTCGGTCGGCGCGGAGACGACGTTCCAGCACGACGCGCGGAACCCGGCCACCGGCTGCGTCCCGGCGACGATCCGGCCGGTGATGTCGACGAGCGCGGGCGCCGTCGACGGCACGACGGCGAGGAGGGTGCCCGCGGTCACGGGCACCTCGAACTCGTCGTTCACGGGGGTGAGGTTCTGGGCGACGAGCTCCCACGCGCCGGTGTCGGGGGCCACGCGGTAGGCGTCGAACGGGCCGGCCGTCGCCGCGTCGAGGCGCGGGAGGCGCAGCGTGGCGGCCGGCGTGAAGGTCGCGCCGTGCGGCTCGACGAGGTAGGCGGCGCGCGCCGCGCGGTCGCCGGGGAGCGGGGCGGGGAGCCGCGACGGGCTCACGCCGAGCACGCGCACCTCGGTCGAGGCGCCCGCGGGCAGGCTCACGCCGGTCCCGGCCTGGAGGACGAGGCTCACGCCTGGCATGGTCGGGCCGTCGATCGTCGTCGTCACGCCCACGACCGAGGGGAGGTTGGCGCCGACCCCGCTCTCCAGCGCCGGCAGGAACACCGGCCGGTCGAGGAACGAGGCGGCGCCGTCCTGCGTGAAGGGGACGAGGAGCGTCGGCGTGGTCGACGAGTCGCCGACGCGCAGCACGCCGCCCGCGACCGGCCCGATCGTGAACACCCCGTCGATCCGGGTGACCCCCGCGGCGCCGCCGCCCAGCACCTGCACCGGCACCCCGCGGGCGGGCTCGTCGGCGTAGTCGTAGACCACCCCGGCGAGGCTGGGGGGCGGGACGCCGCGGCTCGAGCTGCCGCCGCAGCCGGGCGCCAGGAGGCCCAGGGCCAGGGCGCCCCCGGCCAGCGTGAGCGCGAGCACCGTCCGTCGCATGGGCGTGGAGGGTAACAGGCGCGGGGCGGCGTTCACCACCACCGGGGGGCCGTCAGCGTCGCCGCCAGGCCGGCGCGCGGGAAGCGCCGGGCGTAGGCCCGCGGGTCGCGCAGCGGCGCGACGAGCGCGCGCAAGGCGCCGCGCTCCTCCTCGAGGCGCTCGGCCGCCGGCAGGCGCGCGGTCCGGGCGTCGAGGCGGAGGCCGTCGCCGAGCAGGTCGCCCACGTCGAGCCCGTGGGCCGCCGCGCGCAGGCAGCGCTCGACGTAGGCGGCCTGCGCGGCCGGGTCGAAGCGCCCGGGCAGGGCGCGCGGGCCCTCGTCGTCGAGGCGGTCGAGGAGCGCCGGGCGCAGCGCCGGGCAGGCCGCCTTGGCCGAGTCGCGCCCGGGGTCGCCCGTCTGGCCGGGGTCCGGGGCCACGAACGCGAGCGCCGGCTCGGCGCAGGTGACGACCGGGTGGGGGACGTAGTGGTAGGCGTCCTGGTCGAGCGGCCCCGCCACCGCGCGCAGGGCGCGCCGGTAGGCGAGCAGGTCGTCGCCCGTGCCGCGCGCGAGGTCGAGGAGCAGCGCCGGGAGGCCGCGCGGGCCGGCCGCCGCGAGCAGCCGCGCCCAGCACGCGGGCGAGTAGCCCTCGCGCCGGGCGAGCGCGGCGCTCGCCCCGGCGTCGATCCAGAGGAGCATGGCGCCGAAGCCGTCGCCCGCGTCGTCGCGCCGCGCCTCGAGCGTGGCGCGCGGCGGCGCGACGACGTCCATCGCCAGGAGCCCGCGGCCGAGCGCCGGCTTGGCGAACGCCCGCCGGCCGGAGACCCGCGCCGGCCAGGCGTCGAGGACGAGCGCCGCCTCGGCGCCGAGCCCGTGCGCGGTCATGAGCGAGCCGTAGGCCAGCACCCACAGCCCGGCGCTCAGGCGGACACCTCGAAGCGCGTCACGACCACCCCGCAGCGGAGGAGCTCCTTCGCCAGCGCCTCGCGCACGCCGTCGGGGTCGGGGAGGAGCTCGTCGGCGAGGCGCTTCAGGAGCCCGTGCACCCAGTCCTCGACCGCCAGCCCCGGGCACCCCTGCATCTCGCGGGCGAGCCCGACCAGGTCCTCGGGGTCGGCGTTGACGCGGAAGAAGGCGGTCACCTGCCGCCCGTCGGCCAGCCGGGCCGACACCTGCCGCGGGCGGATCGAGAACGTCACCGTCTCGCGCGGCGCGCGCGGCACCTCGTCGCCGAAGTAGACGCGGCGGTGCTCGAGGTGCACGGCCGCCTCGTCGAGGCCGAGCGGCCGCGACCCGCGCACGCGCAGGCCGGTCCACAGCGAGATCACGAAGCAGGGCAGCGCGTTGGCCAGGCTGAAGACCTCGAGGCCGCCCAGGCCCGTCTGCGGCCCGAAGCTGCTGCCCAGGATCCCCGCGGCCGTGAGGCCCATGAAGAAGAACACCACGTAGAGGGTCACGGAGGTCGCCAGCGCCGAGCCCACGCCGGCGTCGCCGCCGGGGAGGAGCCGCAGGTGGTGTCTCCAGGGGCGCGCGTCCACGCCCGTGATTAGAGCAGACCGGGCGGGGGCGCCGCAGCGGGTCGCCGCCGCCAGCGGTAGCGGTGGATCGGGTCGCCGCGCGACTCGTGCCAGGCCTCGCGGTGGGTGAGCACGCGCCCGGGCTCGGGCGGGGCCGGGGCGCCCGGGCCGTGCGGGTTCTCGAAGGCGGGGTGGCCCTCGACGAGCGGCGCGACCTCGCGGGCGTAGGGCTCGAAGTCGGTCATCACCTCGAACAGCCCGCCGGGCCGCAGGCGGCTCGCGACCGCGTCGACGAACGCCGGGGTGACCAGGCGCCGCTTGTGGTGGCGCGCCTTGAACCAGGGGTCGGGGAAGTGGACGTAGACGGCGGCGAGCGACCCGGGGGCGAACAGCGCCTCGAACGAGCGGTTGGCGTTGCACAGGACGACCGCGGCGTTGGTGAGCCCCTGCCGCGCGATCCGGTCCTGCACCATGTCGACGATCGGCGCCCGGATCTCGAGGCCGACCACGTTGACGTCGGGCGCCTGCGCCGCGCGGCCGAGGAGGAAGTCGCCCTTGTCGCAGCCGACGTCCACCTCGAGCGGCTGGTCGGGGCGGGCGAAGACCTGCCGCCAGTCGGGGAGCGCCACCTCGCGCACGAAGCCGAGGGGGTTCACGTGGTGGCGGGTGCGGGGGCGGCGCTTGGACACGGGGGCAGCCGGAACGCGCGCGCCCGCGGGGTCGCGGGCGCGTCGCCTCGGTGGGGGGCGAGCTCAGTCCTGCAGGACGTCGACGTACTTGCCGCTGCTGTCCTTGACGAGCTTCTTGAAGCCCTTGGCCTTCAGGTTGCCGTCGGACAGGATCTTCTTCGTGTTCCAGCGGTGGTTCGTCACGCACTGGGGCATGTGCCGCATGATCCGGTGGACCGCGCCGGCGCAGGCCGGGCAGGCCGCCAGCGGCGCCTCCGAGAGCGTCTGCATGGTCTCGAAGCCGTCCGCGCACATGGGGCAGTCGGCCGCGGGGTCGTCCGCCTTGTAGGTGTAGGTGGGCATGGCAGCTCCTCGAAGAACCGGCGCCCACATTGTGGACCGGCGGCGCGGCGCGATCCAGAGGCAAGGCGGGGGCGCGGTCGGCGCAAGTGCCCGGACCAGGGCGTCCGTTCAACCCGCCCGAGCGAGCGATGGGGAACGGGACCGTTCGTGCCGGTCCGGGACTCGCTCCGATCGCCCGCCCCTCGCGAGCGCATCACTCGACGCAGGGCTCAGTGGTCGTGGTCGTCGTCGTCGTCGTGCTCGTCGAGGCGGTGCTCGAGGTCGGCCGCGGCGCGGAGGAGCCACTCGACCTGCTCGCGCGGGGCCCCCAGCCCCTGGAGGGCCGTCGTCCAGCGGCGGGCCTGCGTGAGGTCGTGCACCGACAGGTAGAAGCTGGCCGTGTCGAGGGCCGTGGCGTGGAGCGCCTGGCGGACCGCCGGCTGGCCGGCGAAGGGCTCGAGCAGCGCGCGCACCTCGTCGGCGACCGGGAGCGGCGGGCGCCGCTGGAAGCCCTGCTCGAGGTGGCGCCGCGCGCAGTGCAGGAGGCTCTTGAGGTCGGCCTCGGCGCGGGTGTCGCCGTAGACGCGCGCCCAGGCCCGCGCCGCGTCACCCCAGCGGCCGCTGGCCTGGGCGAGCGTCGCGGCGTTGCGGTCGCTCCGGCCGCCGGTCCGCCCCTGCTGCTGCTCGGCCGGCCGGCGCGCGGGGGGCGCGGCCTCGGGGCGCCGGAAGCGGGGGTCGAGCGGGCGGCCCTCGAAGCGCCGCCAGTACTCGTCGCCCAGCGTGTCGCGGGTGGGGTCGACCCAGCGCACGCGGTCGCGCGGGATCGTCACCTCGCCCGTGACGGTGCGCTCGCCGTAGGGCCAGCGGACCGTGACCCCGCGCGCGTCCTGGACCACGTGGCCGACGAACACCTCGCCGTCGTCGGTGACGACGATCCCGCCGCGCCGCGCCGGCTGGGCGTCGACCGGCAGGTGGCCGAAGTGGCGCCAGTAGTCGTCGGTGAGCATGACGCCGTCGGCGCGCATCCAGCGCACGCGCTCGCGCGGCACGACGACCTCCCCCTCGATCGTGCGCACGGTCACGACGCTCTCCTCGACGAGGAGCGGGCCGATCAGCGAGCGACCGTCGTCGAGGACGACCACGCCCGCCGGCGCGTCGGGCACGTCCTGGGCCGGCCGCGGGTCGTGGCCGACCGCCTGCGGGGCGCGGAGGCCGATCCACGCCGCGCCGAGGAGCAGGAGGAGGAACACGATCACGGCGATCACCGGCCCGCTCACGTCGTGGCCGTGGTCGTGGTCGTCGTGCCCGTGCGCGTGCGGCGGGCCGGGCACCTGGTGGCCCTCGCTCGACGCGATGGAGTGGGTGGCCTCGATCTGCTCGGCCGACCGGGGGGGGGTCAGGTCCTGGGCGCTCATGCTGCTCCCGCGGGTAGGGGCGCGCCGGGTGGGGCGCGCGAGGGCGCCGAGGTTACATCGGCCGGCGCCGGCGGGCACCACCGATCGGGCGCGGTTTGACAACCCCCTCCGTCCGGTTTAACACGGCCCGCCGGAGGTGGCGCGCCCGTGACGAACGACCACACCCCTGGGCCGCGCGACGGCGCCCGCCTGGAGCGCCGCGAGTTCCTCGCCTGGGCCGCCGCCGTCGCCGGGGCGGGCCTGGTCGGCGGCTGCGCCGCGCCGCCGGCGCGCGCCGACGAGGACCCGCCGGCGGCCCCGGCCGGCCCGCCGCGCTACCAGCCGCGGGACTACGGCGCCCTGCGCGGCCTGCGCGAGATCACCGACGAGCAGGTCGAGGTGCACCTCGACCTCTACCGCGGCTACGTGCGGCGCACCAACGCCCTGCTCGACGACGTGCGCGCCCTGCGCGAGGCGGGGCGCTTCGACGCGACCTACCAGGAGCTGCAGCGGCGGCTCGGGTGGGAGTGGGACGGCATGCGCCTGCACGAGCTCTACTTCGACAACCTCGCCCCGGAGGCGGCGCCGCTGACGCCGGACGGGCGCTTCGCCCGGGCCGTGGCCGGCGTGTGGGGGAGCGTCGAAGCCTGGCGGGCCGAGCTCCTGGCGACCGCGCGCATGCCCGGCGTGGGGTGGGTGGTCTGCGCGCGCGACCCGGCCACCGGGAACCTCTGGAACGGGTGGGTCGAGGACCACGAGAAGGGCCACTGGGCGGGCGGGACGCCGCTCCTCGTGCTCGACATCTGGGAGCACGCGTTCAGCGTCTACCGCAAGCCCACGGAGCGGGCGCGCTACCTCGACGACGTGCTGGCCAACGTCGACTGGGCGGCCGTGGAGCGGCGGCTGGGCTGAGGTCGGCTCACAGCAGGCGGGCCAGGCGCTCGAGCAGCGACGCCTGCTCGTCGCCGAGCTGCCGCTGGCGCGCGCCGCTGGCCAGGAGGTCGCGGCGGAGCGCGGCGCGCTCGTCGTCGGTCGCCGCCGGGCGCAGGGCGTCGACGGCCAGGCGCGAGGTGGAGCTCGAGGCGGCGGGGCTGGAGAGGAGCGCGCGGCGCAGGGCCTCGCTCGGCGGGGTGGGGCGGCGCGTCCCCCGGGGGGTGACGGTCGCCGGGGGAGGCGGGGGCGACGGCGCCGCCGGCGCGGCCGAGAGGACCTGCTCGACGAGGGCCTCGAGGCGGGCGATCCGGGCGGCGCGCGCGGCCACCTCCGCGCGGAGAGCGTCGCGCTCCTGCTCGGCGCGCGCGGCGCGCGCCTCGGCCTCGGCCAGCTCGGGCGCGGGGCGGGCGCGCTCGAGGACGGCGGCCACGGTCTTGCCCAGCTCGATCAGGAGCTCCTCGACGCGCTGCAGGACGTCGAGCTCCTGCCCCTGGCGCTCGCGCAGCGCCTGCGCCCAGGCGGGCTCCTGCCCGTCGGCGCGGAAGGCGCGCTCGAGGCCGAAGCGCGCCGGCTCGACCTCGCGGGGGCGCGGCGCGGGCGCGCGCTCGCGCACGGGCGGCTCCGCGCGCGGCGCCGGCGCGTCGTCGTCGTCGTCGGACCAGAAGGCGCCCTCGTCGGGCTCGTCCTCCGCGGGCGGCGCGGGCTCGCTCGGGGGGGCCTCCCCCCACCCGGGCGCCCGGGCCAGGCAGGCGCGGAGCTGCTGCAGCCCCTGGCCGCTCTCGGCCAGGAGGCGCCGGGCCGCCTCCAGGCGCGGGTCGTCCTCGGGCGCGTCCGGCGGGGCCGCCGGCTCCTCGAGGGCCTCCTCGGCGGGGTCGAGGTGGGCCGCGAGCGCGGCCCAGTCGTCAGCGTCGTCGTCCTCGATCGACACGGGCTCGGGGGCGGGCTCGTCGGGGGCGGGCTCGGGCTCCGGCGCCGCCGCCGGCGCGCGCTCCGCGAGCGAGACCCAGATCGCGCGGGTGCTCTCCGACGCCGGGGTCTCCACGACGGCGGCGCCGCCGCGCAGCGCCGCCAGGCGCGCCTCGAGCGCCTCGAGCCGGCGCTCCTCGTCGGCCAGCGCCTGCGCGAGGAGCGTCCCCAGCTCCCCCGACCCGTTCGTGCCCCCCATCGACGCGCGCCCTCCGGCCCTCCAGGGTGGCCGCCGGGCGGGGCCGGGGCAAGCCAGGGCGCCGCGCCGCTCCACCGGACCCGGCCGCACCTGTATCCTCTCTCCCCCGGAGGGACCGTGTACCGCCTGCGGATCGCGTCGGGGCCGCGCCAGGGGGAGTGCTTCGTCCTCCCCGACGGGCCCGCGCCGGCGCCCGTGCGCATCGGCCGCGGGCACGACGTCGCCGTGCGGATCCCGGAGGACGAGACCCTCTCGCGCCTGCAGGCCGAGCTGCACCTCGAGCCGGGCGGCTGGGCGCTCCACAACCGCAGCCAGCACGGGACGCACGTCGGCCGGCGCAAGGTCGACGACCGCCGGCTGCTCGCCCCGGGCGACGTGCTCGTGCTCGGCGAGACGCAGGTCGTGTTCGAGCGCGTCGGCCCGCCGCCCGCCGGGCCCACCGGGATCGACTCGCTCACCCCCGCCACGCCGGCCCTCGCGGCGCCGTCCGACGACGCGGGCTTCGACAGCCAGGGCGTCTTCCACATGGGGCACACGCTCCTCGGCCCCGGCGCCGGCGAGGCCGAGGGGTCGTTCATCTACTTCGGGCGCACCGAGCACTCCCCCGGCGTCAAGGTGAAGGCGCGCCGCCTCTACTTCTTCCTCGCCGTGACCGTGCTCGCCCTCGCCGGCTGCCTGAGCACGGGGCTCCTGATCGTCCTGCCGACCCTGCTCGCGCACCCGGGCCTCCTCCTGCAGGCGACCGCCTTCGGCCTCCTGCCGGCCGTGCCCTACGTGCTCCTGATCAAGCTCCTCGACCGCAACGGGCAGATCCCCTGGAAGAACTACCTCGCCTGCGTCGCCTGGGGCGGCACCGTCGGCTGCGGCTTCTCGCTCGTGCTCAACGCGATCGGCGGGAGCATGGTGAGCATGGTCGTGGGCTCGTCGCCCGAGGGGACCTTCGCCACCACGGCCGTCCTCGTGGCGCCGGTGGTCGAGGAGGTGGTCAAGGGCCTCGCCGTGCTGTTCGTGTTCTGGCTCCTGCACGACGAGTTCGACAACGTCGTCGAAGGGATGGTCCTGGGCGCCGCGTCGGGGCTCGGCTTCGCGCTGGTCGAGAACAGCATCTACAACATCCACTTCCTCGCGCAGGACGACGGCGGGACCACGACGCTGCTCGCCATGGGCACCTACCGGGCGCTCGTCAACGCCCTGATCGGCCACCCCGTCTACACGGCGATGACCGGCGCCGGCCTGGGCCTCCTGCGCGAGACGCGCCGCGGCGGCCCGTGGCGGCTGCTCCTGCCGGTGGGTGGGCTGCTCCTGGCGATCGGCCTGCACCTGGTGTGGAACGGCGCGGCCGTGTTCATGGGGCGGGCGCTCGGCCCGGAGAACACGCCGCTCGTGCTGGTGATCAACGCGGTCGTGTTCGGCGGCGCGGGGCTGGGCTTCTTCGTCGCCGCCTACCTGTTCGCGCAGGCGCGCGAGCGGCGGGTGCTCCTCACCTACCTGGGCGAGGAGGTCGACCGCGGGTTCATCTTCCCTGACGAGCTGGAGAGCTTCCGCCTCCTGTTCGGGCGCCAGCGCTACGAGCTCGCCGGGCTGATCGAGGGCGGGCCGGCCGTGTTCGCGGTGCGCCGCGCTCTGCGGCGCGCGCAGGTCGAGCTCGCCTTCCGCAAGTGGCACCTCGCCAAGGGCGACGCGCCGAAGGGCCAGCTCGTCGACGCCTACGTGCTCTCCGCGCGCACGCGCATTCGCGACGCGCGGAACCGCCTGCGCGAGCTCGAGGGGCGCGCGCGGCGCGGCGGCGGCGAGCCGCCCACGATCCAGCCCGGCGCGTGACGTCGCCACGGGGTCGCGTTGACAGAACTGGACCCCTGCGGTACGGTTCGCCTCCCTCGCGCGCCGCGCTCCTCCCTGCGGCCAGAGAACCAGGAGACGACCATGGCCTTCCAGAAGTACACCGCCAAGGACTACTCCAAGCTCCGCGGCCTCCAGGGCATCACCGACGAGCAGGTCGAGGTGCACCTCACGCTCTACAACGGCTACGTGAACCGCACGAACGCCCTGCAGGAGCGGCTGTTCTCGATGGCGCAGGCGGGCACGTTCGACAACGCCTACCAGGAGCTCAAGCGGCGCAACGGCTGGGAGTGGAACGGCATGCGCCTGCACGAGTTCTACTTCGACAACCTGACCCCGAGCGCCAAGCCGCTGGCGCAGGACAACGCGTTCGCCCAGGCGGTCGCGGGCACCTACGGCTCGCTCGACGGCTGGAAGAACGACTTCATGAACACGGCGAAGATGCCCGGCGTGGGCTGGATCATCGCCTACCAGGACCCGGTGAACGGGCAGGTCCTGAACTGCTGGATCAACCAGCACGAGGTCAGCCACCTGTCGGGCGCCCGGCCGATCCTGGTCCTCGACGTGTGGGAGCACGCGTTCAGCGTCTACCGGAAGCCCACCGAGCGCGCGAAGTACCTCGACGACTTCATGGCGAACGTCGACTGGAACGTGGTCGCCAAGCGCCTCGGGTAGAGACGGACGACGCGCACCGACGACGCGGGGTCGCTTGCGGCCCCGCGTCGCGCGTTTTCCGGAGGAGCTCGCGCGGGTCGGCGCGGTCGGCGGTCGTCGAGGCGCGGGACCCTGTGCGTCAGGCGAGTTGGCGTCCGCCGGCGGGCGGACGTCGACGAGGAGGTCGAAGCAGCGTCGCGCGGGTCGGCGCGGGTCGGCGGACGTCGACGAGGAGGTCGAGGCGCCGGGTCCCGTGAGCCGCGTCGCGGGCCGGCGATCGTCCGACGAGGCGGTCGCAGGGCGAGATCTCGTGATCTCGTGAGCAACGTCGCGCGGATCGGCGGTCGTCGACGAGGAGGTCGACGGCGGGATCTCGTGAGCAACGTCGCGCGGATCGGCGCGGGCCGGCGGTCGTCGACGAGGAGGCCGCAGGCGGATCTCGTGAGCAACGTCGCCCGGGTCGGCGCGGGCCGGCGGTCGTCGACGAGGAGGCCGCAGGCGGAATCTCGTGAGCAACGTCGCGCGGGTCGGCGTGGGTCGGCGGTCGTCAACGAGGAGGTCGCAGGGCGGGATCTCGTGAGCAACGCCGCGCTGGTCGACGCGGGCCAGCCGTCGTCGACGAGGAGGTCGCAGGGCGGGATCTCGTGAGCAACGCCGCGCGGGTCGACGCGGGCCAGCCGTCGTCGACGAGGAGGTCGAAGGGCGGGATCTCGTGAGCAACGTCGCGCGGGTCGGCGCGGGCCGGCGGACGTCGACGAGGAGGTCGAAGACCGGGGATCCCGTGCAGGGTCGCGCGGGTCGGCGCGGGCCGGCGGTCGTCGTCGAGGAAGCTTCGAGGCGCGTGATCCCGTGAGCAGCGTCACGCGGGTCGGCACGAGCCGGTTCGGGCCAGGCCTCGGCGGCCTCCCGGAAGGCTACGCCGACCGGGCGTCGGGCTCCGTTTGCTCGACCCCACGCCCGACCAGGCCGTCGCCGACGATCCGCAGCGCCTCGATCGTGAGCGCCTCGATCGTCCGCTCGTCGCCCCGCGCGGCGAGCCGCTCGCCGGCCCGACGCACGAGCTCGCGCGCCTCGGTCTTCGTGCACTGGAGGCCAATGAGCGCCAGCGCAGCCACGCGCGCCGGCTCGTCCTCCGTCGCGGATGGCGTGCTCGCAGGAGCGGCGGGCCGAGGCGCCTCGCCTGTGAGCTCCGTCCCGTCGGCGAGGAAGAAGCGGAAGCCGACCTTCGCGTCGCCGCGGATCTCGAGGAACCCGACGTGGCGGTCCGGGTGGTGGCGATCGCATAGAAGGGTCATGCGATCGGGGTCGTGGCCGGTGACCGCCCGACCGGGCTCGTGGTGTATGTGGAGGTCTCCCTGCCTGCCGCAGCCCGGGACCGCGCACACGCCCCGGTCGCGGTCGAAGACCAGGCGCCGGACGCGCTCGGGGATCGCCTTCGTCACCCTCCCGGTGCCCGTGCGCAGGTCGTGCACCTCGGCGTCGCGCGTCGCCGCCGCCTCGGCCGCCGGCGACAGCGGCACCGGCCCGTCGCGCCCCTGGAGCGTCGCCGGCGCGCCGCACTCGCACTTGTGGAGCACGATCCGGTAGGCCGGCCCCGCGCGGCCTCCTCGCCGGGCCGCGTCCTCGGCGTAGCCCCGGCACACGACCTCGAGCGCCTCCTCGTCGGTGAGCGGCCGGTCGCTGTTCTGGCGCGCCAGGCGCAGGGCCTCCTCGAGCCAGACCGCCTGCTCCTTCGTCTGCTTGAACGTCCGGCGCACGGGCGCCGGCTCGCCCTTCGCCTCGGCGACGAGCACCTCGAGCTGACGGCTCGTGCGCGTCTGCGCCCGCTCGAGCCAGTCGGCCTCGGTCTCCGCCGTCGCGATCCGCGCGACCGTGCGCGCCTTCGTCCAGGCGACCTCGCCCTCGCGGAAGGCGACGCGCAGCCGCGGCAGGCGCTCGAGCTCCCTCGCGAGCGCGATCAGCTCGCGGGCCTTGCGGTCCGACGAGACGAAGCCGCGCGCGACGGCGTACTGCCCGATCCGCGCATGACCGAGCGACCGGTGCACCTCGAGCCGTTCGGCGTGAGAGAGCAGGTACGCCAGCTCGGCCGTGGCCTTCCGCTCGCGGCGGGCCACGAGGTCGAGCTGGGCGTCGATCCGCCGCGCCTCGTCGAGCCGCGCCTCGAGGTCGGCCTCGGGGAGCGGCTGGGACGAGGCGGAGCCTCGGCGCGAGGTCGTCTTCACGGGAGTCTCCTGTGACCTGGTTGGTGTGGTTCGTGGGAGCGGGCGGGGCCGGCCGATCGGGCCTGACGCGACACGCCAACACCCAAGAATGCCGGGCCCTGTGTCGCATTGCGAGTTTCAAATGTGTGCATTATGTGGCTCGTTGCGCGTGCTCGGGCGCCGGAGCCGGCCGCCGACGAACCGCCAGCGACGTTCCTCCCCGGAGCCGCGCTCACGGGCACGAGCCTGCCCCCGCCTTCGTCGACGAACCGCCGACGGCGTCCACCCACGAGGCCACGCTCACGGGCACGAGCCTGCCCCCGCCTTCGTCCACGAACCGCCGGCGACGTCCCTCCCCGAGGTCGTGCTCACGGGCACGAGCCTGCGCCCACCTTCGTCGACGGACCGCCAGCGACGTCCGATCTCGCGATGCGTGCTCACGGCAGACCTGCCCCCGTCGCGCGAACGGAGAGGCGTGTCATGATGGGCACCGGCGGACCATGCGAGCGCCGGAGCAGGTGAGGGTCGAGGTCGACGGGGCCGACCTGGCGGTGCGCCTGGCGGGCGACCGGGGGCGGCCGGCGCTCCTCCTGCTGCACGGCTTCCCGAGCTCCTCGGCCTCGTTCCGCGACGTGATCGGCCCCCTCGCGCGGGACTGCTTCGTGATCGCCCCGGACCTCCCGGGGTTCGGCGACTCCGCGCCGGTGGAGCGGCCCGGCTTCTCGCGCTTCGCCGACCTGATCGACGGGCTGCTCGCGCGCCTCGGCGTCGACGCCTTCCACCTCTACCTCCACGACTTCGGCGCCGCGGTGGGGCTCCACCTCGCCACGCGCGCTCCGCTGAGGATCCGCGGCCTGATCGTCCAGAACGCCAACGCCCACGAGAGCGGCATGGGCCCGCAGTGGTCGGCGACCCGGGCCTACTGGGCCGACCCCACGCCGGAGCGCGCGGCCGAGGCGACCGCCCACCTGACGCGCGAAGGGACGCGCGAGCAGTACGTGGGCGGCGTGCCGGAGGACGTCGCCGCGCGGATCGACCCGGGGGTGTGGGAGGAGGACTGGCGGGTCCTGTCGCTCCCCGGCCGGCTCGACACGCAGCGGGCGCTGGTGCTCGACTACCGCGACCACGTCGCGCGGTTCGGGGAGATCGCCCGCTACCTCGAGCGCTGGCAGCCTCCGGCGCTGCTGCTCTGGGGGCGGCACGACGTGTTCTTCGACCTCGACGAGGTCCTCTCCTGGCTGAAGGCGCTCCCCCGCATGGAGGCGCACGTCCTCGACGGGCCGCACCTCCTGCTCGAGACCCACGCGTCGGAGTGCGCCGCGCTCATGAGCGCCTTCGTCCGTCGCGTGGAGGGGCTCCATTAGGCCGGCGCCGATCACCGTCCGCCCCGAGACGCCGGATGACGTCGAGGCGGTCCGCCGCGTGAACGACGCCGCCTTCGGCCGCCCGGAGGAAGGCCGCCTCGTCGACACCCTGCGCGGCGCCGCGCGTCCGTTCGTGTCGCTCGTCGCCTGCGACGGCGACGACGTCGTGGGCCACGCCCTCTTCACGCCGGTGACCGTCGGCGGGGCCTGGACCGCCCTGGCCCTCGGGCCCATGGCGGTCGTCCCCGCGCGGCAGCGCGACGGCGTCGGCTCGGCGCTCGTGCGCGCCGGCCTCGACGCGTGCCGGGCGCTCGGCCACGAGG
This sequence comes from Planctomycetota bacterium, assembly GCA_023954375.1. Classification (GTDB taxonomy): domain Bacteria; phylum Planctomycetota; class J058; order J058; family J058; genus JAMLIC01. The sequence continues at coordinate 55,754 of JAMLIC010000034.1, read as the reverse complement.
TCGTGTTCGTCCTCGGCCACCCCGACTACTACCCGCGCTTCGGCTTCGTCCCCGCGCGCCCGAAGGGGCTCACGTGCAAGTGGCCAGTGCCAGACGACGTGTTCCTGGTGGCCGAGCTGACGCCCGGGGCGCTCGGCGGGCGGGTCGGGCGGGTGGAGTACCATCTGGCGTTCGACGGTGCGGGCTGACAGGGCGGAGGGCACGTGTCGCTCCGGTTCGAGTGGGACCCGAGGAAGGCCATGGCCAACGAGCGAAAGCACGGTGTGACCTTCCTGGAGGCGTCGACCGTCTTCGCTGACCCACTCGCGTCCACGATCCCGGATCCGCGACACTCCGACGACGAGGACCGCTTCGTCACCCTCGGTGCGTCCAGGTCCGCTCGGCTCCTCGTGGTCTCTTACACCGAGCGCGGCGATACAATCCGGATCGTCGGCGCTCGCGTCGCGACCCGTCGCGAGAGGAAGGCCTATGAGGAAGCCGAAGTCGACGAAGCGTGACGAGCTGCTCCCCGAGTACGACTTCCGGGACGGCGTCCGCGGGAAGCACGCCCGGCGCTACGCCGAGGGGACGAACGTCGTCGTGCTCGAGCCGGACGTGGCCGAGTACTTCCCCGACGCCGAGAGCGTGAACGAGGCGCTGCGCCTGATCATCCGGGCCGCGAAGCGAGGCCGGTGACGCCGCAGGGATCCTCAGACGAGCCTTCGCTGCCGCACCAGCGGCTCACGTGCTTGCTCCTGGGTCTCGGCCTCCTCATCGGCGGCCTGACCGTCAAGCTCGTCAGGGACTTCTGGGCAGCTCCGTTCTGACGGACGAGCGCCGCCGGACCGCCCGAGCGCAGCAGGTCACGATCCCTCCAGGAGCCCCTCGGCCAGGCCGAGGATCGCCCAGGCGCGCGTGCGCGGGTCGGTGAGCCGCTCGATCCAGCCCTCGGCGTCGGCGCGGTCGCCGAGCGCGCCGTGCAGGAGGGCGAGCGCGCGCGCCAGCTCCTCGCGCCCGTCGAACGCCCGCGCGAAGCGCTCGCCGTCGACCCAGCCGAGCGCCAGCCGGAGGCGCATGGCGCTCGCGCACAGGCCGTGGATCGCGGCCCGCTCCGTGGCGATCACCGAGGCGGAGACGAACCCCGTCGCCTCGTAGTTGACCGGCCAGCGGGCCGGGTCCTCGAAGTCGAAGGGCTCGCCTGCCTCGCGGCCCCGCCAGGCCGCCATGCGGTAGCCCTCGCGGAGGAACGAGGCGCGCCGGGCGGTCGCGAGCGCGCCGTCCCGGTCGCCCGCGAGCGCCTGGGCCCGGGCGAGGTCGAGGGTGGCCGCCGCGCGGGCGGACCCCTGCCCCACCTGCTCGATCACCCCCAGGGCCTCGTCGAGGCGCCCCTCGTCGGTCAGGCGCCGGCCGATCCGCACCAGGAGCTCCCGCCGATACTGCTCGAAGTCGCGGACGGCGGCCGCGGCCTCGAGCGCCCCGGCGACGTCGCCCTGCTCGAGCCGCGCCAGGCCGACCTCGTAGCGGGCCTGGTCGCTGTTCGCCTCCGCGAAGGGCCCGGCCTCGCGCGCGTCGTCGGCCGAGCCCAGCGCGTCCGGCCGGCCCGCCGCGCCCTCGGCCGCGGCGAGCTGCGCCAGGACGTTGGCGCGGTTGTGCTCCGGCACCTCGCGCGCGGCCGCGCGCGCCTCGTCGAACACCGCGGCGGCCCGCTCCGGCAGCCCGACCTGCGCCAGGCCCAGGGCCGCCTCGCGCAGGCAGAAGGCGCGCGCGTAGGGGTCGTCCTGCCGCGCGCCGGCCTCGCGCACGGCCTCGAGCAGGGCGACGGCGTCGTCGGTCGCGCCGAGCGCGTGGTGAGCGCGCGCCACGGCGACGCCCGCCCGCGACCAGGGGGCGTAGCCCCGGACGGCGAGCGCGCTCTCGCGGGCGCGCGCGAGCGCCTCGCGGGCGGCGTCGGGCCGCCCGGCGTCGGCCAGGCGCCGCGCCACCTCGACCTGTGCGGCGCTGCGCTCGGCCGGGAGCTCGAGCTCCGTGGCCCGGGCCAGCGCGTCCTCGAGCGGCGCGGCGCGGACCCGCGCCAGACGCGCCCGGTCGCGCAGCTCGGCCAGCCGCCAGCGCGAGTCGCGCCACTGCGCCGCCACGAGCGCCTCGGCGCCAGCGACGTCGCCGCGGTCGGCGCGCGCCTCGGCGACGGCGTCGCGCACGCCCTGACCTTCGTGCTTGCCGAGCGTCTCGGCCAGGGCGAGCGCGCCGGCCTCGTCTCCGGCGCGCGCGAGGGCGAGGCCGATCGCCGTCAGCAGGTTGCCCCGCCAGAGGTACGACTCCGGGAGCGCCAGGGCCTCGCGGGCGGCGAGCGCCAGGAGCTCCGCCGGCGTGTTGCCGGCCAGCGGCTCCGGCCCGGGCGGCGCGGCCTCGCTCCAGGCGTGCGTCCACGCGGGCGCGCCCGCGCCGGCCGACGGCAGGGCGAGGCGCCGCGTCACGCGGCCGCCGGGCGGCACGGTGCCGACGACGATCGTCGCGGGTGGCGTGAGCCCGCGCGCGTCGGTGGGTAGCTCGCCGCGCACCAGGAACGCCGGCGCGTCGCCCAGGTTCGCCGCCTCCACCGCCAGCGCGTCCTCCTCACGCCTGACCGTCACCTCGACCCGCGGCCGGCCGGGGGGGCGCGCGACCGGCCGCTCCCAGCGGACGACCTCGCCCTCGATCGTCACCCGGCGCTCGCCGAGGAGGCGCCACGCGCGCGCGTCCTCGAAGCCGCTCCGGCCGATCAGCCAGCCGCCGTCGGCGGTGGTCGCCACGTGCGCCGGGGCCTCGCCGCGCTGCCCGCTCCGGAGCGTCGCCAGGCGCGTCACGTCCGCCGGCGCGTCGCCGACCCACCACAGGTCGAGGGCGTCCTCGAGGCCGGGGACGAGGAGCCAGCCGCCGCCCGGGACGAAGGTCGGCTGGCCCCGCCGGTGGTGCGCCTCCTTCGCGCGCGGCACCGCGCCGGCCGGCGTCAGCGCGAGGCCGTCGCCGCGGGCGGCGACGCGGGCGAGGCCGAGGCCCTCCTCACGCTCGAGCGCCACCAGGTCCGCGTCGGACACGGCGACGCGCCCGACGCTCGCCAGGTCGAGGCCGCCGCCGTCGATCGGGACCGGCCGCCCGGTCTCGAGCGACCAGGCGCGCAGCCCGAGCGGCTCCACGCCCCGGCCGCGCCAGGCGGCGCCGGCGCCGATCACGAACCGCCCGAGCGCCACGCCCACGCCGGTCAGCGGCAGGTCGTCGGGCACGTCGAGGCGCAGCGGCTCGCTCGTCCCGTCGAGCGGCCAGACCTCGAGCGTGCGCCCGCCGCAGAGGAGGAGCCGCCCGTCCGGCGTGAACGACGCGGCCGTCGCCGCCGCATCGAGCCGGGCGACGCGCGCGGGGCCTGCGTCGGACACGCGCCACACCTCGACGCCGTCCTCGTCGACGAGCGCCAGCCGCTCGCCGTCGGGCGCGAACGCCAGGGCGTGCACCCAGGTGCGGCGCGGCACGACGGCCGCCAGCGTCGACCAGGCGCGGCCCTGCGCGAGGCCGGTCCGGTGGAGCCGCAGCGAGAGGTCGGCCGTCGCGATCCACCGGCCGTCGGGCGAGACCGCCACCGGGTGGCCGCCCCGCATCATGTTCGACGTCAGGACCGCCGGCGCGCCCAGCGGCTCGAGCGCGGGCCCGTCGGCGCGTACCCGGGCGAGCCGCAGGCCGCCCGACCCGGCGCGGACCAGGACGTCCCCCGCGAGCGCGGCCTGATCGGCCATGCCGCCCTCCGGCGCGAGCAGCCGCCGCTCGCCGAGCCCTCCGTCCGTGTCGCGGCGCCAGGCGTGGGTGCGCCCCGCTGTGTGCGCCAGGACGAGGTCGCCCACGAGGAGCACGCCGTGGACGCCCGAGTCCTCGTGCTGCTCGGTCAGGGGGACCGGGGTGCGCGCCCGCTCCTGGGGCCCGTCGAGCCCCAGGGCCCACAGCCGGACCTCGTCCTTCGTCGCCGTGACGAGCTCCGCGCCGTCGGCCGAGTATGACGCCGCGTTCACCGGGCCGAGCGCAGCACGGCGGCGCGGACCGGCGTCGCCCACGTCCCACACCGCGCCCTCGCCCGACCACCCGGCCACCACGACCGAGTCGCCTCCCGGCGACGGGGCGAGCACGGACGCCGAGCAGCCCGGGGCGGGCCAGGGGCGCCCCGGCGTGAGGGGTGGGTCGGCGTCGACGTCCACCGCGAGCTCGAGGACGTGCCCCTCACGGTCCCCCACGCCGCCCACGAGCAGCGCCCGGCCGTCGCGGACGAAGGCCGCCACGTGCGGCCTGCGCTGGCCGGTGCGCGCCTGGAAGCGCTGCACCTCACGCACGCCGTCGTCGTCCACCCGCCAGGCGAGCCCCTGCCCCTCGCCGTCGATCACGACCGCCAGCCGGCCGCCCGGGTGCAGGGCGCCGGCGGCGGCGTAGCCGCCGCCGTGCCCCAGGAGGGCGCGGCCGACCACGAGCCCGGTGGCGGGGTCGACGTCCCACAGGCGCGCGGGCGAGTCCCACGTGAGCGCGCGCCGGCCGTCGCGCGAGAGGCGCACCCCCCGGGTGTAGGCGCCTTCGAGCAGCAGCTCGGGCAGCCCCTCCTGCTCGGTGAACGACGCGTCGTCGACGTAACCGATCGGCCGCCCGCCCCAGGTCGGAGCGACGCCCGGCGGCGAGAGGACCTGGCCCGTGCGCTCGAGCCAGCTCCAGTCGCCCGGGTCGACCGCCAGGTTCAGCGAGCCGCCGGTCCCGGAGGAGCCGTTCGGCCCGCGGGCCTCGGCCCAGATCGAGCCGTCGAGCCGCGCGGTCGTGGCGGTCGTGTGGACGTGATGCATGGAGAGCCGCAGCCGGACCGCGCCGGGCACGTCGTCGTCGACGAAGGCCACCCGGAAGCGCCCCAGCTCCTCCCGCACGGCCGACGTGATCGCCGCCGTGTCCAGCGGGAAGGAGGTGTGATTCGTCACCTCCTCCAGGTGCACGAGCGGCCGCCCGTCGGGGGTGCGCGGGACGAAGTCGGGCCACTCCGAGCCCGCCCCGAGCCGTGGCCCGAGCTTGGCGACCTCGCCCCGCAGGTCGTCGAGGTCGACGGTGACCTGCTGCGCGAGGCCGACCGACGCGAGCAGCCCGCTCGCGAGCACGACGCCGGTGAGGAGCCGCACGGGTCACGCTCCTTCGCGCCGTCCAGTGTAGACCCGCCGCGCGGTCAGGACAGCGGCGCAGGCCCGCGGGCCACGTCGGGCGCCAGGAGCCCCGCCAGGACGCCGGCGGCGAGCATGGCGAGCACGACGCCGGCGCGCGACGACGCCCCGGGCACCGGAGACAGGGCCGTCCCCAGCCCGGCCCCGGCCGCCGCGACGAGGACCGCCAGGCAGAACAGCACCCCCCGCACCGAGCCGAAGCACGCCGCGCCCGCGAGCGCGGCCGACGCGGCGGCGCCGCTCAGCGCCAGGAGCGGCACGGACAGGACCTCCGACTCGTGCCAGCCCGGCGGCTTGCCCGCGAGCAGCCAGCCGACGTGCACCACCATCGCGGGGCCCATGAGGCCCACGAACGCGCCCACCGGGGCGAGGGCGACGATCCCCGCGCCGAGGACGGCGCCGCCGAGCCGGGTCCAGGTCACGACCTCCCTATCGGCCAACCGGAGGCGATATGTGCGGCTCAGCGCGGCGGGGTCCAGTGGGCGGCGAACGCATACGTGCCCGGCCGCGCGACCAGGCGCCGCCCGCTGAGCGGGTCCACGACCGACAGCCCGATCACCGGGACGACGGGGGCGGCGAGCCCGGCCGTGGCCTCCAGGCCGGGTTCGACGATCCCCCTCAGCCTCTCCGTCGACGCCGGGAGGCGCATGTCGATCCACGGCCTCGCGTGCGGGCCAGGCGCGCGGACGGTCACCGCCGTGGGGAGCGAAGCCGAGCGGACCTCGACGGGCGCCCCGTCGGAGGAGGGCGTCCAGTACCCGTGTGCGCCGATGTCGGCCAGGAGCGGCGGATCGAACGCCGGCCGGTACCACGCGTGCTCGGACCGCGACAGGTGCTCCCGGAGGAGCCGGAGCATGGCCGCACGCCGCTCCGGCGCGGCCTGCGCGTCGGCGAAGAGCGCGTAGCGCTCGGGGAAGGTGCGGCGCGCGGGCACGACGCCGATCGCGGCGCCCCAGGTGCCGCGGAGCGCGACCTCGCCCACGCTCCCCGCGTCGGCCCGGAGGACGGTGACGAGCACCCTGGCCGGCGCCCCGTGCTCGTCCTCGACCTCCGCGAAGGCGGCGTACCTGAGCAGGTGATATGCCGCCGTCAGCTCGCCTGGCGCCGGCCCCTGCGCGGGCGGCGGCGCAGGCTCCCGGTGGGCGCAGGCGGCGAGGGCGGCGAGGACGGCCAGGAGGGGGGGCGATCGGCTCATGCGTGCAGCCTGACCCTGCGCCGTCATTGACCCGTCATGCCCATGCATGAATCACGTCGCTTGACTTCCCCACCATCCCGCTCGACGCTGGTTGGGTCATGCCCCGCCCCCTCCCGCACGCTCGCAACACGCCTCGGCCCCTGCCCATGACCCCGGACGAGGTCCGCGCGCGGGGCTGGGACGAGGTGGACGTCGTCCTCGTCTCGGGCGACGCCTACGTCGACCACCCGAGCTTCGGCACCGCGGTGATCGGCCGCGTCCTCGAGGCGGCGGGCTTCCGCGTGGCGATCCTGGCCCAGCCCGACTGGCGCACGTGCGAGCCGTGGCGCCTGTTCGGCCGGCCGCGTCTGTTCTTCGGCGTCGGCGCCGGGAACATGGACTCGATGATCAACCACTACACGGCGAACCGGAAGGTGCGCAACGACGACGCCTACTCGCCGGGCGGTCGGATCGGCCTGCGGCCCGACCGGGCCACGCTGGCCTACTGCCAGCGCTCCCGCGAGGCGTGGAAGGGCGTGCCCGTGATCGCCGGGGCGGTCGAGGCGTCGCTGCGCCGCCTGGCCCACTACGACTACTGGAGCGACACCGTCCGCGGCTCGATCCTCCTCGACGCCAAGGCCGACGCGATCGTCTACGGCATGGGCGAGGCCACGATCGTCGAGGTCGCGCGCCGCCTCGCCGCCGGCAAGACGCTCCGCGACTGCCGCGACCTGCGCGGGCTCGTCTACGCGCTGGGCGCGAAGGAGCCGCGCCCGGAGGACGGGGTCGAGCGGCTGCCGTCGTTCGAGGACGTGAAGAGGGACCCGGTCGCGTTCGCGAAGGCCACGCGGCAGATCCACCACCACAGCAACCCGTTCAACGCGAAGACGCTCGTGCAGGCGCACGGCGACCGCGCGGTCGTGCAGACGCCGCCGCAGCTCCCCCTCGACCAGGCCGAGCTCGACCGGATCCACGAGCTCCCCTACACGCGGCGGCCGCACCCGAGCTACAGGGAGAAGATCCCGGCGTTCGAGGTGATCAAGCACTCGGTGCAGATCATGCGCGGCTGCTTCGGCGGCTGCACCTTCTGCTCGATCACCACGCACCAGGGGCGGATCATCCAGTCGCGCTCGAAGGCCTCGATCCTGCGCGAGCTCGAGGGGTTCAACGACGACCCCGACTTCAAGGGCGTCGTGAGCGACCTGGGCGGCCCGACCGCCAACATGTACGAGATGCGCTGCACGAAGCCCGAGGTGGAGAAGACCTGCCGCCGGCTCTCGTGCGTCCACCCGAAGGTCTGCAAGCTCCTGGGCACCGACCACGGCCCGGTGATCGACCTCATGCGCGCGTCGCGCCGGGTCGACGGCGTGCGCAAGGTGTTCGTGGCCTCGGGGATCCGCATGGACCTCGCGGCGCGCTCGCCCGGCTACGTGGCGGAGGTCGCCAAGCACCACACGGGCGGGCGGCTCAAGGTCGCGCCCGAGCACGCGTCGGACCGCGTGCTCGACCTGATGAAGAAGCCGTCGGCGGGCGAGTTCGAGCGCTTCACCGACGAGTTCCAGCGGGCCTCCAAGGAGGTCGGCAAGCGGCAGGAGCTCGTCCCCTACTTCATCGCCAGCCACCCGGGCTCGGACCTCGACGCCATGATCGAGCTGGCCCTGTTCCTCAAGCGCACCGGCTACCGCCCCGACCAGGTGCAGGACTTCATCCCGTCGCCCATGGACGTGGCGACGGCCATGTACCACACGGGCCTCGACCCGATCACGCTGAAGCCCGTCCCCGTGGCCAAGGGCATGCGCGACCGGCGCCTTCAGCGCGCGCTCATGCAGTTCTTCAAGCCGGCCAACTGGTTCCTCGTGCGCGAGGCCCTGCAGAAGGCCGGGCGCACCGACCTGATCGGCGCCCACTGCGACGCCCTGATCCCGCCCACGCCGCCGAAGGAGGCGCTCGAGGCGCGGCGGGCGCAGGCCCAGCGCGCGCTCGGGCGCGACGACGACGACGACGACCACGTCGATCCGGAGGCTGACCCCGAGGCCCCGCCCGTGCGGCCGCCGGTGGACGGCACGATCCACGTCCCGCCGCCCGTCGGGCGCGCGGGCCGCCGTCACGACGACCGGCGGCGGCGCGAGGGCGTGAAGGGGTACCGGCCGGGCCGGCGCGAGGGGCGGTAGGCCTACTCGGCCGGCAGCGCCCGTCGCGCCTCCTTGGCCCCGCGCACGTCGCGGCGCACCGCCTCGTCGAGGAGCGCCCGCGCGCGGGGCAGGTCGCGCGGTCCGCCGCGGCCCCGGGCGAGCATCTCGGCCAGCAGCACGAGCGACCAGTCGTCCCTCGCCGCCGCGCGCTCGAGGAGGGCGCGCGCGCGCGGCTCGTCGGGCGGGCAGCCGAGCCCGTCGCGCAGCGACACGGCCAGCTCGCGCGCGACGAAGGCCTCCTTGCCCTGCGCGGCCTCGAGCATGGCGAGCGCGCGGGCCGGGTCGGGCGGGACGCCCGGCGCCCCCTCGCGCAGGATCATGGCCGCGTGCACGGCCACGAGGGTCGAGCCGGGCTTGCGCGCCAGGTGCCGCTCGTACCACTCGAGCGCGCGGGCGAGGTCGCGCTCCACCTCGCCGCCCTTGAAGAACAGGTCGCCCAGCTCGCGCATGGCGAAGGCGTTGCCGAGCTCCGCCGCCTGCTCGAGGAGCAGGACGGCGCGCGCCGCGTCCTTCTCCACGCCGAGCCCGACGAGGTGGGCGCGCCCGAGCTCCGACATGCAGTCGGGGTCCCCGAGCTCCGCCCCGCGCGCGTACCAGCGCGCCGCCTCCCGCGGGTCGCGGGGGAAGCCCTCCTTGCCGCTCTTGTAGTAGCTGCCGAGGGCCTTCATCGCCTGGGTCACGCCCCCGTGCGCCGTGGCCCACGCGCCGCGGCCGACGAGCGTCAGGCCCTCGGGCGGCTCGGGCGCGGCGAAGGACCGGCTCGCCACGTCGTCGGGCAAGGGCGGCGCGGGCTCGTCGGGCGCCTCCTCGGGCTCGTCGGGCTCCTCGGGCGCAGGCGCCGGGGGCGGCGGCGGGGGCTCGACCGCGAGGGGCCCCGGCCGCGAGGCGCCCGGCGTCGGCGCCAGGAACACCGCCACGAGGCCGAGCGCGAACACGAGCCCCGGGGCCGCGGCGAGGGCGGCCCTGCGCCGCGCCGCGCGCGAGACGAGCGGGCGGCGCGCCTCGACCTGCTCGCCCTTGAGCACGCGGTCGAGCTCGACGGCCAGCGCCTCGCCGTCGGCGTAGCGCCGCTTCGGGTCCTTCTCCAGGCAGCGGAGGCAGACCGCGTCGAGCGCGGGCGACACCTCCGGGCGCAGGGCGCTCGGCGGCTCGGGGTCATGGGCGACGACGCGGACGGTCAAGGCCTCGAGCGAGTCGCCCTTGAAGGGGTACTCGCCCGTGAGGACCACGTAGAGCGTGACCCCGAGCGCCCACACGTCCCACGAGGCGCGGGCCGACTGGCCGTCGCAGGAGAGCTGCTCGGGCGCCATGAAGTAGGGCGTGCCCACGAGGGCGCCCGTGCGCGTGAGCCGGTCGAGCCCCGCCGCCCACGCCATGCCGAAGTCGGCCACGCGCAGCGCGCCCTGCGCGTCGACGAGGAGGTTGTCGGGCTTGACGTCGCGGTGGACGACGCCGCGCGCGTGCGCGTAGCCGAGCGCGCGCGCGGCGTCGCGCACCCAGGCGACCCTGCGCGCGACGTCCGCGCCCTCGCACGCCGCCTGCAGCGAGCGCGCCCCCTCGACCAGCTCGTAGGAGAGGAACGGCACGCCGCCCGGCAGCTCGCCCGCCGAGTAGACGCGCACGACGTGCGGGTGCTCGAGCCCCGCCGTGACCTGCCCCTCGCGCTCGAAGCGCGCGCGGTGCTTGTCGTCGAGGCGCTGGTCGAGGAGCACCTTGAGCGCGACGTCGCGCGCGGCCGCGACGTCGCGCGCGCGGTAGACGGCGCCCATGGCGCCCTTGCCCAGCAGCCCCTCGATCTGGAACGGGCCGACCCGCCGGCCGCACCACGCGTCGCGCACGGCGCCATCCTGCTCGGGGTGCCGTCGGCCTGCAAGCGCGTGGTATCTTGCCCCGCTCCCCACCACGAGGTTTCGTCATGCTGGACGTGCTCGAGCGCCGCTTCCGGGCGGCCGCGCCCAAGGTCGACCGCTGCTCGCTCCGGTTCATGCAGGAGCGCCACGAGCAGGTCTCCGTCCGCCAGGACGTCGTGCAGCCGGTGCAGAAGAGCGCCGACGCGGGCGTCATGGTCACCGTCGTCGACAAGGGCGGCGTCGGCTACGCGGCCACGAGCGACCTGAGCGAGGCCGGGCTGCGGCGCGCGTTCGCCCGGGCGACCGAGTGGGCCCACCGCACGGCCGGCAAGCTCGTCCTCGACGTGGCGCAGGTCCCGCCCGTCACGGCGCAGGGGGAGTACGCCTCGCCCGTGGCGCGCGCGTGGGAGGCGTCGCCGCTCCCCGAGAAGCTCGACCTCCTGCGCGGCGAGAGCGCGCGCCTCAAGGTCGACCCGCGGATCGTCGACTGGGAGGCGTCGCTCTGGGCCGTCGACGTCGAGACGCTCCTCCTCTCGTCCGAGGGCGGGCGGCTCCACCAGCGCCTGCGCGCCCTCATGCCCGGCATGCACGCGACGGCGGCCGAGGGGGTCGAGTCGCAGACGCGCACCTTCGGCGGGCACGCCTTCTGCCGCCAGGGCGGGCTCGAGGTCCTCGACCAGTTCGAGTTCCGCGCCGCCGCGCCGCGGATCGGCCGCGAGGCGCTGGAGCTCCTCGGCGCGCCCGACTGCCCGTCGGGGAGCATGGACCTCCTGCTCGCGCCCGACCAGATGATCCTGCAGATCCACGAGTCGATCGGCCACCCGCTCGAGCTCGACCGGATCCTGGGCGACGAGCGCAACTACGCCGGCACGAGCTTCGTCACCCCCGACATGTTCGGCACCTACCAGTACGGCTCGAAGCTCCTGAACGTCACCTTCGACCCGACGCGCCCCGAGCAGCTCGCCAGCTACGCCTTCGACGACGAGGGGACGCCCGCGCGCCGGGAGTTCGTGATCAAGGACGGCCTCCTGCTCCGCCCGCTCGGCGGCCGCACCTCGCAGGCGCGCGCCGGGCTCGAGGGCGTGGCCAACGCGCGGGCCATGAGCTGGAACCGCCCGCCGATCGACCGCATGGCGAACCTCAACGTCGAGCCGGGCGCGTCGAGCTTCGAGGACATGGTCAAGGCCGTCGAGCGCGGGGTCTACATGGAGACCAACTGCTCCTGGTCGATCGACGACTCGCGCAACAAGTTCCAGTTCGGCTGCGAGCTGGGGCGGCTGATCGAGGACGGTCAGCTGACGAAGGTGGTCAGGAAGCCGAACTACCGCGGGATCTCGGCCACCTTCTGGCGCAACCTGAAGATGGTCGGCGACGAGCGGAGCTTCCTCGTCATGGGCACGCCCAACTGCGGCAAGGGCGAGCCCAACCAGATCATCCGCGTCGGGCACGCCACGCCGGCGTGCCTGTTCGCCGCGGTCGACGTGTTCGGAGGGGCGTAGCCGTGCAGGAGTACTTCAACGACGTCGCCGACGTCCTCCAGGGCCTCCTGCAGAAGGACGAGGTCTACACGGCCAGCTTCTCGGGTGAGGACTCGGACTTCGTCCGCTTCAACAAGAGCGCCGTGCGCCAGGCCGGCGCCGTCACCCAGCGCGCGATCACCGTCGACCTGATCGAGGGCCGCCGCCACGCGGCCGGGACGACGACGCTCACGGGCGACCTCGAGCTCGACCGGCCGCGGCTCGTCGACCTGGTGAAGGACCTGCGCGAGACGCGGGCGCACGTCCCCGAGGACCCCTACCTCCTCTACGCCACCGAGGTGCGCTCGGGCGAGCGCGCGGCGGAGAACCGCCTCCCGGACGGCGCGGCCGCGGTCGGCGCCGTGCGCGACGCCGGCCAGGGGCGCGACCTGGTCGGGATCTACGCGGCCGGCGGGATCCACAGCGGGTTCGCCAGCTCGCTCGGCCAGCGCAACTGGTACACGAGCTACAGCTACAACCTCGACTGGTGCTTCTACCACCGCGCCGACAAGGCGGTGAAGACGAACTACGCCGGCTTCGAGTGGGACCCGGCCGCGTTCGCCCGCAAGGTCGAGCTCGCGACCGAGCAGCTCGCCGTCGTCGCCCACACGCCGGTGTCGATCAAGCCGGGGCAGTACCGCGTCTACCTGACGCCGGCCGCCCTCTACGAGCTCGTGGGGCTCCTCTCGTGGGGCGGCTTCGGCCTCAAGGCGCACCGGACGAAGCAGACGCCGCTGATCCGGATGATCGAGGGCGACGCGCGCCTGGCGCCCGGGGTGAGCATCACGGAGCACACGGCGCAGGGCGTGGCGCCGAACTTCCAGGGCGCCGGGTTCATCCGCCCCGAGCGCGTGGACCTGATCAAGGACGGCGCCTTCGCGCAGTGCCTCGTCTCGCCGCGCTCGGCGCAGGAGTACGGCGTGCCGACGAACGGCGCGTCGTCGCGCGAGACGCCCGAGTCGGTCGAGGTCTCGGCCGGGACCGTGCCGCAGGCCGACGCGCTGGCGCGCCTCGACACGGGCGTGTGGGTCGGGAACCTGTGGTACCTGAACTACTCCGACCGCACCGCCTGCCGCACGACGGGCATGACGCGCTTCGCCACCTTCTGGGTGGAGAACGGCCAGATCAAGGCGCCGCTCGACGTCATGCGCTTCGACGAGACGATCTACCGCGTGCTCGGGCAGAACCTCGACGGGCTGACGGCCGAGCGCGAGATGATCCTGGACAGCGACACCTACTTCAAGCGCTCGACCGTGAGCGGGCGCCTGCCCGGCGCGCTGGTGAACGACTTCTCGTTCACGCTGTGACCTGCGACGAGTGATGCGCTCGCGAGGGGCGGGCGATCGGAGCACGTCCCGGACTGGCAATCCCTTGAATGTGGGCGGCCGGTGCCCCACCCACGGGTGCGCGGTCGCGGTGCCGACCCCGCCGCTCGCCCGGGCGCCGCGCCGGCCGGCCCGGGACAAAGATCGCCTCGAGCGCCTCCTGTGGCTCGTTCCGGGTGGACTTGCGTTCGTCTGGCCGATGACCTTCGTCGCGCTGCTCGTCGTCGTCGGCTCCATCGTCCTGCTGCTGCTGGTCCTCCTCGGCGGCGTGCTCTGACGGCGACCGTCGACGCTTCGACGTCTCTGCCGCCACGCCGTTCGCGTGCATGGGGTTACGGCGTGCCGCGGCGCTTGCTCACGAGGGGCCGGGAGGAAACCTCATGCCAGCGCTGGCGATCCGGGTCGAGGCGGCGACGAAGGCCCTGCGCTGCGCGGTGTGCCACGACGACCTGGAGGGCGGCGAGGTGCGCCGGTGCGCCGGGTGCCGCACGGCGCTCCACGCCGAGTGCGCGCGGACGCTGCGCCGCTGCCCCACGCGCGGGTGCTCGGGCCGGCGTCCGCCGACGCGCACCACCCCGGCGCCGGCGCAAAGGGGGGGCGGCCTCCTCGCCCTCGCCCCGTGGAGGCTCCCGCTCCTCGTCGGGGCGCTCACCCCGGTCGTCCTCTACCAGGCGGCGGGCAAGGTCATCGACGCCGTCCTGCTCCTCTCGCTCCTGAAGCTGAACGCGGCCTCGCTCGCCGTCCCGGGGTCGCTCCTGCTCGCGCCGGCGCTGGCCTTCTTCGTCGAGGACACCCGCGGGCCGCGCCGCGCCCGGCGCCCAGGGCTCGCGGCGCTGGTCGCGCTCGCCGCGACGGCGGCCGTCTCCCTGGGCCTCGCCGCCCTCGTGCGATGATCGCGCCATGACGCCCGTCCTGCTCGTCGCCCTCGACAGCGTCGGGATCGACCCGCTCGGCCACGCGCGGCCGGAGTCCGTCTACGCGGGCAGCGCGTTCCTCTTCCCGCGCGGCCGGTCGGGCCCGCTCCTCGACCTGCCCGACGCGCCGGTCGAGGGTGCGCTCGTCGAGACCGACGTCACGGGCGGCCGGACCGAGGGCTCGATCGAGTGCGCGATCACCTACACGACGCTCTTCACCGGCCGCGACGCCCTGGCCGAGCACGGGCTCGTGCAAGGGCTCGGCCTGCGCGAGCAGGTCCTCGAGGGCCTGCTCTCGGGCGACACGCTCTTCCACCGCTTCGCGCCCCGCGCCGCGCTCGCCAACGCCCTGTTCCCGGCGCACCTGCCCTTCCTGCGCAGCTCCTACGTCGAGGACCTCCTGCCCGCGTTCGGGCGCGAGGAGGTCGAGGCGCGGGTCACGCTCCGCGGCGCGCCGGTGCGCCTCGCCGGCCCGGACAAGCACGGTGTGGCCGAGCTGTTCACGCTGGCGGAGCTGAACCAGAACCCGTTCGTGCTGGCCGCGCGCCGCGCGGGCGTGTGCCTGCGCACGTGGGACGACGTGCGCGCGGGCCGGGCCCTCACGTCGACGCTCACCCACGCGCTGGAGCGGTCCATGGACCTGTCGCTGCTCGACCCGGCGCCGCTGCCGCCGCGCACGGTCGAGGAGGCGGCGGCCGTGCTGGCGGGTCTGGCGGCCGAGCACCGGTTCGTCTTCTACAAGTACCAGACGGCCGACCTCGTGGCGCACACGCACCGCATCGACCTTGCGCGCGAGACGTTCGCCGAGGTCGAGGCGTTCCTGGGCGCGCTCCTGCGCGCCCTGCCGCCGGACGCGCGGGTCGTCGTCACGAGCGACCACGGGCACCTCGAGCAGGTGGGCTTCACGCGCGGGCACCCCAAGTCGCGCGTGCCGACGTGGGTGTTCGGACCCGGGGCGCGCGGCGTGGCCGACGGGCTGCGCACGCCCGCGGCGATCTTCCGGCACCTGGCGGCTTGCGCTGCCGGGGGCGCATCGTGATGAGCGAGCCGCCGGGCGTTCGTCTGCGCGACGCGCGCGACCCGAGCCGCTGCGCCGTCTGCCACGGGGACCTCCCTGAGCGCTACCGCGAGTGCGGCGCCTGCGGCGTCGCCCTGCACACGGACTGCCGGCGCGAGGTCGGTCGCTGCCCGACCGCGGGGTGCCCGGAAGGCGCGCGACCCCAGGCGCCGCCCGCCCGCTCGACGCCTGACGTGGAGCGGACGCCCCCGATCGCGGTGCTCCTCTTCCTGGTGCCCGGCCTGTGGATGCTCGCCTGGCGCGGCGTCGCGTTCGTGTCGGCGTTGGCGTACCTGATCCTCACCGGCCAGCTCGACTTCAGGCTGTTCCGGAGCGAGCCTGCCCCGACACCGCCCGGGGTGACGGTGGTCGTCGTCGCGGCCGTGCTGCTCGGCCCTGCGGTGGCCCACCTCGTCCTCGCCCCGATGGCCGCCCGGCGCGGCGTGGAGCACCCCCACCGGCTGGCGGCGGTCGGGGCGCTCGCGGGGTTCCTCGCCTCCTGGGCCGCCCGGCTCTTCTGACCGGTCACGCCGGGGCGTGGCAGACGGCCTCGATGTTGTGCCCGTCGAGGTCGAGGACGAACGCGCCGTAGTAGGTCGGGTGGTACTCCGGCCGCAGCCCCGGCGCGCCGTTGTCCTGCCCGCCGGCGGCGAGCGCCGCGGCGTGGAACGCGTCGACGGCGGCGCGGTCGGGGGCCGCGAAGGCCACGTGGAGCTCGCCGCGGACCGCGTCCCCGGGCGCGGCCTGGCCGAGCCAGAACTCGGGCTTCCCGCCGCGCCCGAAGCCGCAGCAGTCGACGCTGCCGGTCTGCTCCTTCGTCAGCGACATGACGACCGAGAGCCCGAGCGGCGCGAGGGCGCGCTCGTAGAAGGCCCGCGCGGCGGGGTAGTCGGCGACGTCGATGCCGATGTGGTCGAGGATCATGGCGCCTCCGCGGCCGAGTCTACGGCGCGGTCAAGGGCGGCGGGTGAACGTCACGCCCAGGGCACGCGCGGCCTCGAGGCGCTCGTCGAGCCAGCCGTGGTAGACCTCCGGCACGCGCAGGCGGCCGTCACGGTGCTCGGCGATCCGCGCCAGCGCCTCGCGCTTGTGGCGCTCGATCGCGCGGTAGCCGTCGAGCGACCAGTCGTCGGCCAGGCCCAGCGCCGCGAGCGCCCACACGCCGGCGACGACGGCCGCGCGCGCGCGCGGGCGCGCGGCGAGCAGGCGCCACCAGGCCAGGGCGGCCACGGGGACGAGCGGCAGGGCCAGCCCGGCGTAGCGCGAGGTCTTCGCGTAGCCCGGCCCCCAGGCGGCGCGCGCCAGGGCCACGGCGGCGAGGCCGGTCAGGAGGCATAGCGCGACGGCGGCGACCTCCCACGCGCGGGCGTCGCGCGGGTCGCGCGCGACGAGGGCGACCGCCGGCGCGAGGACGAGCGCCAGGCAGAGGGCGCCGAGCGCGGCCGAGCGGGTCTGGAAGCCGAAGCCGAGGGAGACGAGGTTCAGGAGCACGTCCCAGGTGCGCCAGGCCAGCGGCGAGCCCGGGCCGAGGTCGCCGCGCTCCCAGCCGACGGTCCAGGCGAAGAGCGCCAGCGCGCAGGGGACGACGACCGCCGCCGTCCCGAGGCGCAGGCGGCGCGCGGCCGCGGGCTCGAGCCCCTTCGCGCGCGCGCCGCGCCACAGGGCGAAGCAGGCGACGGCGGTCACGAGGTAGGGGACGCCGGCGGCGAAGCTGTAGGCGCCGACGATCAGGGCCAGCGCGCCGCCCGCGCGGGCGAGGGCGCCGCGCCGGCCGGGGAGGTACGAGAACAGCCCCCAGGCGCCGAGGACGAGCGCGAGGAGCGCCAGGTGGACCTGCGACTGGAAGCCCCAGGCGTGGTTCTGGAAGGCGATCGGCGAGAGGAGCAGGAGGCCGAACGCGCCCGCGGCGGCGGGCGGCAGGCCGCGGCGGGTCAGCCAGGCGAGGAGCGCGGCGAGGAGCGCGCCGAAGAGGAGGAACGTGCTCGTCACCCAGGCGACGTTGTCCCAGGCGCACAGGCGCAGGAGCGCCCAGGCCTGCAGCCGGGTGGGCGCGATCCGGTGCTCGTTGTGGAGGCCGAGGAGCCAGTCGAGCCGCAGGCCGTCGGGCAGGCCGCCGGGGGCGAGGAGGTCCCACTCGTCCTGGTAGGGGAGGTCGACCGCGTGCGCGCGGACGACGAGCAGGTGGACGACGAAGCCGAGGGCGACGAGCGCCAGGGCCGCCGGGCCGGCCGCGCGGGCCAGGGCGGCGCTCGGCGGCCGGGGCTCGGCGGGCGCGTCGGTCATCGCGCGACCGATCTGACCACGCCGCTGGCTGCGCGGCGAGGCGCGGGGGCGGATACAACGGGCGCATGGCGCCCAGGGAGGGAGAAGGGGAGGAGCCCGCGACGGGAGCGGGAGCAGGAGCGGGAGCGGGAGCGGGAGCGGAGGCGGGAGCGGAGGCGGGAGCGGGAGCGGGGACGGGAGCGGGAGCGGAGGCGCGGAGCGGAAAGCCGGGGGCGGGCACGGGCACGGGCACGGGCACGGGCACGAAAGACCGGGCGGGGGTCCTCGACGGAGAGCTGGACCCGGCGCCGGCCACGGGAGTGGACGGGGTCTCCGCTTCGGCGTCCTCGACCTCGGCCCCAGATACGGCCTCGGATTCGGCCTCGGCCTCGAATTCGGATCCGGCCTCGGCCTCGGCCTCGAATTCGGATCCGGCCTCGGCCTCGGACTCGGCCTCGGCCTCGGCCTCGGCCTCGGCCTCGGCCTCGGCCTCGGTCTCCGCCGCCGCCGGCGGTCCCGCGCGAGCGCGCGAGTGGCTGGGACTGCTGGCGCTGTGCCTGCTCGTCGTCGCCCTCTTCGAGGGCGCGCTGCTCCGCGACGACCTGCTCGTCGCCCGCGACCTGCCGCGGCAGTTCTACCCGCGCAACGACGCGATCGGGGCCGCGCTGGCCGCGGGCGAGGTCCCGCGCTGGAATCCCTGGTGCGGCCACGGGGCGCCCTGGTTCGGCCCGCGCGCGGGGGGCGTCGTCTACCCGGGGCACCTGCTCTTCGCCGCGCTCTCGCCGGGCCGCGCCATGGCCTGGTTCGTGGCCCTGCACACGGCCCTGGCCCTCGCCGGCGCCTGGCGCCTCGGGCGTCACGACTCGCCGGGCGACGCCCCGTCGGACCGCACCGGCCCCTGGCTGGTCGGGCTGGCCTACGGCCTCGGCGGCTTCGTCACCTCCATGCACTGGGCCCTGCCCTACCTCGTCTCGGCCGCCTGGCTCCCCTGGGCGCTGGTCGGCGCGCGGCTGGTCGCCCTGGGCGAGCGGCGCGGGCTGGCGCTCGTCGCCGCCGCGGTGGGCCTGTGCCTGCTCGCGGCCGAGCCGCAGGGGGCCCTGATCGTCGCGGCGTTGGCCGCGACCAGCGCCGCCGTGCACGGGCCGCGCCGCGTCGTGGGGCCCGTGCTCGTGGGCGCGGCGGTGGTCGTCGGCGCGGCGGCGGGCGGGCTGACCCTCGCGTCGGTCCTGGACGAGCTGCCCCGCCTCGACCGCGGCGCGGGCGCCTGGCGCGAGCTGCGCTTCCCCCTCCACCCGTGGGCGCAGCTCGTCGACGCCCTCGTCCCGGGCGTCCACGGCCACTGGGCGCAGCACACCGGCGGCTTCTGGGGCGTGCGCGCCTGGGCGGGCGACATGCCCTGGTGCGCGCTCGGCGTCGGCGCGCTGGGTCTCGTCGCCGTCGCCGCCAGCGCCCGCGCGTGGCGCCGCCCGGCCTGGCAGGAGGCGGCCGCGTGGGTGGTCGTCGGGGTGACGCTCGCGGCGCTCGACGCCGGGGCCCCGCTCAACCTGCGCTACCCGAGCAAGTGGCTGGTGATCACGGCGCTCGGCCTGGCCCGCCTCGTCGGCCTCGGCGCCGCCGGGCTGCGCGCCGCCTGGCCGCCGGCGGCGCTCGTGACCTTCGGGCTGCTGACGGGCCTCCTCGGCCTGTGGGTCCTCGCCGGCGGCCAGGCCGTCGAGGCCTGGCTCGACGCGCAGGCGCCCGGCTACGTCCTGCGCGACGAGGCGCGCGCGGTCACGAGCCACGCCCTCCTGCGCGCCGGCGCGGCCGCCCTGGTCGCCGCCGGCGCCTGCCTCGCCGCGCGGCGCGTCGCGCCGCGGCCGGCGCGCGCGCTCCTCGTCGGCGCGCTGGCCCTGGACCTGCTCACCGCCGCGCGGCCGGGCGTGCTGACGCTCGACGGCGCCGCCGCGCCCGTGCACGCGCCGCCGCCGCTCGTCGCCGCCCTGCGCGCCCGCCCGGCTCCCGAGGGGCTCGCGCTGGCGCCGCCGCGCTTCGAGGCCAAGGACGTGTTCTACCGCCACGACTTCCCGCCGCTCGCGCACGCCGAGCGGGACCTCCTCGACCGCGACGCGCTCCGGCCGAACGTCGGCTACCGCTTCGGTGTGCGCACGCTGATCGCCTTCGAGTCGGCCGAGCCGCGCGGGCTGTCGCTCCTGCAGCGCGACCCGCGCTGGAAGGCGCTCCCGCTCCTGCCGCGCTACGCGCTCCTCGACGCCGAGGTGCTCCTCGTCGACCTGCGCCGCGACGCCGACGCGCTCGGCCTGCCGCCCGGGCGCCTGTCGGTGGTCGCCCACGTCGGCCCGCAGGACGAGGTCATGGCGCTGGCGGCCGTCGAGAACCCCTGGTGCCCGCCCTGGGCCTACCTGATCGACGCCGCCGTCGGCGCCCCCGACCTCGCGGTCGCCGCCACCCGCCTCCTCGATCCACGCGCCGGCCCCGCCGCGCGCGTCGTCCTCGGCCCCGAAGGGGCGCGCATGGCCCCTGCCGTCGCGCCGCCGGGCGGCCGCCTCTCCGGCGGGGTGCGCCTCGCGCGCTTCGAGCCGGAGGTCGTCGCGCTCGAGGTCGACGCGCCCCACGACGCGTGGCTCGTCGTCCGCGAGGCCTGGGCGCCCGACTGGGCGGCGACGGTCGACGGCGACCCGGCCCCCGTGGCGCGGGCCGACCTCCTGTTCCGGGCCGTGCGCGTGCCGGCCGGCCGCCACGAGGTCGTCTTCCGCTACGCCCCCGCGTGGTGGGGGCGAGGGCTCGCGCTCACCGCGCTCGGCTGGGCCGCGATCGCCGCGCTCGCGCCGCTCCGGAACGGCGGACGGCGCGCCGCCCCGTCGGGGTGACGCGCCGCCGTCGTCCGTCCCTGGTCGACCTACCGCCGGTTGGCCTGCGGGACGAGGCGCACGAGGCCGGGGGTCTCGCTCGGCTCCGCGGGGGCGCTGCTGGTCGCGCTCGCCGGCGCGTCGGCGCGGGCCGCGAGCGCGCCGTTGAGCGGGCGGGCGCCGCCGCCCGAGCGCGGGCTCAGGTCGATCGTCACCGTCTTCGAGAAGACGAAGGCGCCGGCGGTCACCTTGGCCACGGGCTTGCCGTTCTCGCGGGTGAACTGGACCCGCCGCAGGTCGTAGAGGTCGCGGGCGTTCTCGCCCACCTTGATCCCGCGGATCTCGTCGATCAGGGCGTCGTTGCTCCCCTGGACGCGGAAGCGCGCCGTGACCTTGCGGCCGAGCTCGATCCCCTGGCCCGTCTCCATGGTCGCGCGGGTCGTCTGCGAGCGGTCGATCTCGACGCGGTCGCCGCGCTTCACCAGCCGCGTCGTCGGCCCGAGGACGCGCTCGAGCAGGCTGCCCCGCGGGAGGTTGGCCTGGCGCAGGGCGCGCTGGATGTCGGCCTGGCCGAGGGTGAAGTCGGGCATGGCGGCGAGGCCGCGCATGACCGCCATGGTCGGGTTGGCCGTGTTCGCCGCCTGCTGCACGAGGGCCGTGAGCCGGGCGACGGGGTCCGCCTGCACGGGCCCGGCGAGGGCGGCCAGGAAGAGGAGGGCGGGGAGGGCGGGGAGGAGGGCGCGGGTCATTCGTGGTCTCCGGTGAGAGCGGCCAGCCGCTCGGTCCAGTCGACGACACCGCCGCCGTCCAGCTCCTGGCTGATCAGGCGGTCGTCGGGGGTGAGGTAGGCCACGCGCGCGCCCGCCCAGCGGGGCGCGCAGACGGGGCCGGGGGTGGGGACGCGCCGCGAGGGCGCGAGCGCGTCGGCGCGCGCCAGGCGCAGCTCGCCCTCGAGCGTGGCGCGGCCCGGGCGCGAGCGCGTGAAGAGGACCTGGCCCCGCGCGTCGGCGGTCGGCCACAGGTCGAGGCCGTCCGCCCGCTCGCCGGCCGCGGCGCCGGGCCGCTCGAGCGAGAGGCGGGCGAGGCCGATCGCCTGCGGGTCGCCCGGGGCGGGCAGGACGGCGACGACCTCGGCGCCGGCGGCGGCGAACCAGGTGACCCCGGCGATCACGCCGCGGAAGAGCGTGCGGCGCGCCCCGTCGCGCACGAGGAGGACCTCGCCCTGGCCGCCCTCGAAGGGCTGCGCGCCCTCGGCCTCGCGGCCGAGGCGGGCGACGAGCAGGGCCTCGCCCTCGCCGTCGCGCACCCAGGCGAAGCCCGGCACGACGCCGTCGAGCGGCTCGCCGGCGGCGCCCGAGGCCACCTCGACGACGTGGAGGACGCCCGGGCGGCCCGGCTCCTCGACCTCGAGCACCGCCACGCGCTCGCCCGAGGGCGAGGGGGTCGGCTGGAGGAGGCGCTGCTTGGGGTCGGTCTCGAACAGGCGGCGGCGCGCCCCGTCGGGCGAGAGGAGCATGAGGCTCGTGCGCGCCTCGACCACGGTCACGGCGTCGCCGCACCAGCGCGGCCACGAGACGGGCATCGGGGTCGTCGTGAGCCGCTCGGCCTCGCCGGTCTCGAGGTCGAGCGCCACGAGGTGGCGCGGCCGCGAGCCGTCGCCGATCGCCGTGACGCGCCCCTGGCCGTCGATCGGCGCCAGGACGCGCCCCCGGGCGTCGACGTCGAACAGGAGGACGTCGTCGCAGCCCGTGAGCGCCAGGGCCGTCAGGATCGTGAGGTGTGCCGCCGTTCGACGCATGGCCGGGACGGAGCACACCGGGGACCGCGGCGGCGCGCACCGCCGAACGCACGTCTGCTCCATGGCTTACGCGCGTGGCACGAACGTAAGGCCCTGCAACGCCGCGCGGCGTCCCGATGAAGCGCACGCGAGACGAGGCCCACGGATGGACCGTCGCGGGCCGGGGTCGGTCCAGGGAGCGACGAGTCGTCAGCGCACGATCCGCAGCGACGCCCCCGTGACAGGGTCGAGCGCCTGCAGGCGGTAGTTCAGGCTGTCCGCGACCCACAGGGCGCCGTCGGGCCCGAAGGCGATGTCCTCCGGCCGGCGGAGCTCGCCCGGCCCGCTCCCGCGGCGCCCCAGCGCGCGCACGAACGCGCCGTTCGCGTCGAACACGGCGACGCGGTCGTTGCGCTGGTCGCTCACGTAGACGAGGCCGTCGGGCCCGACGAGCACGTCGTCGGGCACCCGCACCCGGCCTACCCCGGACCGGGGCGTGCGCCACAGGAGCCCCTGGCTCGCGAGGTCGTAGCAGCCGACCCAGTGGGCCTTCGGGAAGCACACGTAGAGGCGGCCGCCGCGGACGTGGACGGACTCGGGCTCCTCCGGCATGGGGAGGCGACGCGTCTCGACGAGCGCCGCGCCGTCGCGTCGGAACACGCGCACGGCCCGGATGTCCTCCTCGGCCGTGTAGACGAGGCCGTCGTCACCCACGGTCACGTCCTCGAGCCCGTGGAAGGGTCCGAGCGCCGTCCCCGGCCCGCCATGGAGGGCGAGCACCCGCGGCGGGGTCGCCAGGAGGTCGACCTCGACGAGATCGTGGTTGCGCACGGCCAGGACGCGGCCCGGACCCGTGACGACGAGGCTCCCGCCCGTGCTGACGAGCCCACCCGAGAGGTCGGGGTGCGTGTCGAGCCGCGCCTCGGTCGCCCCGTCGGGGGCGAGGACATAGAGCGCGCGCGCCTTCTCGTCGGCCACGTAGAGGCGACCGTCGGCGCCGACGGCCAGGCCCTCGGGGTCGGGGAAGCGGGCGCCGGGCGGCGGTGGGGCTGGCCGGCGTATGGCCCGCACGACGAAGACGATGGCGGGGACGAGCGCGCCGACCAGGGCGATGGCGGTCAGCGCGAAGATGCGGGGGCGATGCAACGACGACTCCTTCGTGGAGATCGGCACGTCACCACGGATGGCCCACGCTGGCGAGGCTCGCGGCTACTTCCTCTTGCCCTTGTAGTCGACGAGCTCGGCCAGGTACACGGGGCCCACGAGCCGCACCCAGAACGGCGCCCCGGGCTCGAAGGTCAGCTGGACGCGGCCGCGGGTCTCCTCGTCGCCGACCTTCAGCCCCAGCCGCACCTGGACCTGGTTGGCCCCGTTCGGCGCCGGCCGCACCTTCTGCTCGACGACGCCGCGCCCCTCGACCGCGACGTCCGACGAGGGCTGCTTCGCCGCCACGAAGTCGGGCCAGTCGAGGGGGAAGCCGATCACACCGCTCTCGGGCGGGTCGAGCTGGACCGTGCCCGCGACCTCGTGCGTGCGCGCGCGCTCGGTCTTCGGCTCGCGCACGACCTTGAACAGCGTCAGGTCGGCCTCGGTGTACCACAGCTCGGCGGTGCGCGGGGTCGCCCCCTCGAGCGTGCGCACCGCGACGACGAGGAAGGGCTCGGGCTTGTCGTCCGGCCCGTCGTCGGGGTAGCGGACGAGCTCGCGCCGCACGACCTCGAAGCGGAAGGTGTTGGCGTGCACCCACCCCTCGGGGACGCCGTCGCGCAGCGGCGGCAGCCCGGGGATCGGCTCGCGGCGCGGGTCGGGCGGCGTGCGGGGCATGGCGCCCTCGGCCGGCTCGGGCGAGCTGACCTCGTCCTTGAGGTCGCGCTGGTAGGTCTTGACCACCCACCAGTCGCCCTTGCGCCACTTCGGCGCCCAGGGGGCGAGCTCCGGCGCGGGCGGCGCCTCCTGCGCGCCCCCACCCGGCGCGAGCGCGAGCGCGCCGAGCGCCACGACCACCACCAGCCGCCACGACGACGAACGCCTCATGTCGCTCCCCCTCCGGCCCCTCAACCTACCCGTGCCCCCGCGCCGCATCCACCGGGGCGTACGTGCGCAGGCGCGCGGGAGGAGCTCCCGCGCGCCTGCCTTCATGGACCTCGACGGGCCTACTGGCCCGGCGTGCCCGGGATGCCCGGCTCGTTGGCCAGGTCCTCGAGGCGGTTGTACTTCAGCCGGTCGCCGAAGATCTGCTGGATCCGCTCGAGCGTCACGTTCGGGTTGCCCGAGCTGCCCCGGCTGGTGAAGCGGTAGGGGTGGATCAGGTAGCGGATGTACTTCCGCGTGTCCCCCGTCTTCTGCAGCCAGTCGGTCTTCGAGCTCGAGCCCTCGAGGATCTGGCCCGACGGCCCGAAGTGCAGCCGGTAGAGGACGGTGTTGCTGCTGCTCGAGTCCTCGTCCGAGTAGCTGCCCTTGTCGATCTTGCAGCTCACGTCGAGGACGTAGGGGTCGTCGCCCTCCGCCTCCTTCATCTCCGCCATGTACCCGAGGAGCGGGTAGTTCCAGACCTGGAAGTTCAGGTTGTTGTCCGGATCCTTCATGTCCATGTCGGCCATCATGCCCTTCTGCTCCACGCGCAGCCACCGGTGCATCTGCCGGTGGAAGCCCGCGGCGTAGCGGTCGGGCTGGATCTCCTCGTTGCCGTTGCGCCAGTAGAAGGACGAGTTCTCCGTCGCGCCCATGCCGAACTCGGTGAGGATCCCCTTCTGGTCGCGCACCGTCAGGGTCACGCCGTTGTGCGTGAAGTCGCCCGACGGGTTGCGGAAGACGATCGCCGCCAGCGCCCACGCGTTGCAGTGACCCCACCAGCCGACGCTGTAGGAGTCGTCGAGGTCGCCGTCGGCGATCCCCGTCTGGCGCTCCTTGATGTCGGCGGGGTTCAGCTCGGCGACCAGCTGGTCCTTGCGCAGGCCCTTGTAGACCTTGACCTTCCCGCCCTCCTCGACGATGCGGTTGCCGAAGTGCTTCGTCCCGTCGTTCAGGATGACGCACACGTTGTCGCGGTCGAAGAACGAGTTGAAGTCGGAGTCGACGTCGCTCGAGTCCATGAAGTCGAGCGAGCCCGGCTGGCCGAACTCCTCCTGGTCGAGCTTGCCGTCGCCGTCCTTGTCCTGCTTCATGATCCGGGCGTGGTCGGCGTCGGTGCGCTGGCGCAGCAGCGGCTGCTGACCCTCGCGCATGGCGCGCTCCCACTCCTCCTCGTCGAGGTCGCGCGAGCCGTCGCGGTCCCACTGGGAGATGAACGACGCCGAGATCTCGCTCGAGGTGACCTTGCCGTCGCCGTTCTTGTCGTAGGTCGTCCAGAGGATCTTGATCTGGCCCTTGATGAGCTGCTCGCGCACCTCGGCCGAGTCGACGAAGCCGTCGCCGTTCGCGTCGTAGCGGGCGAACGCCGCGGCCGGGTCGTCCTTCTCGATCACCCCGTCGCCGTCGAAGTCGCAGTGCCAGTCGCGCTCGGCGCGCTTCTCGGTCGGCGACGACGAGAAGGTGTAGTGGCCGCGCTCGAAGCCGAACGAGGTCCGGTAGTCGGTGCCCTTCTCCCACCAGACGGCGCTGTCACGGCCCGTGAGGCCGAGCGCCTTGTCGAACTTGTCGAGCGGCCCGTTCTCCTTGTGGAGCGCGTTGCTGCTGCTCTCGGCGGGCGGGAAGTGCGTCCACACCGACCAGGGGCGGATGCGCGGGTCGATCCGGCCGTCCTGGACGAACGACGCCGAGAGCTTGCCGTCGGCGCTGACCACGGCCGTGTAGGCGCCGCGGACCGGGTTCTTGTGCGGGTTCTCGTAGGTCAGCTCCGCGGCGGCCGGGACGTCGACCGGGCTGCCGTCGGGCTTGAGCAGGCTCACCGTGCCCGCGGTGACGCGCAGCTTCAGCGTGCCGTCGGTGGGGACGACCACCGTGTAGCGGCCGTTGGCGCGCACGTCGAGGCTCCCGCCGAGCTTCACCCGGCCGGTGGCCACGACGTCGGGCTCGGGCGAGCTCAGCCGCGTCCCGCGCGTGCTGATGCTCGTCCACCACTCCTCGGGGCGGCGGCGCGTGGTGTTGTCCACGCGCTCGGCGATCACGCGGCCGTCCTCGGCGAGCGTGTAGGTGGCGTTGAACAGGTTGCCGTTGGGCGGCGGCTGGTTCGCCGGCGCGCTGCCCGGCGCGTTCGGGTTCACGAGGACGTCGGTGATGCCGGTGCCGGCCGCCGGCGTCCCGTCCTGGTTCAGCCGGTAGACGACCTTGAGCGCGCCGCCCTCGACCTTGCCCTGGCCCACCCACGTGAACGCGGGCGTGTTGCGCCAGCGCCGGGCCGAGTAGCGGGCGCTGCGGCTCACGGTCAGCGCGCCGTTCTCGCCGCGCTCGACCTTCAGCTCGTGCACCTTCGTCTGGCGCTGGTTGTTGTAGGTCCCCTCGAGCTCGAACGTGCCGAGGAACGCGTCGTCCGCGCGCGCGGACGCGGCGGTGGAGAGCACGAGCGCGCCTGCGCCGAGCAGGGCGAGCCAGCGGTGTCGCTGCATCGTGGGTGAGCCTCCGTGCCCGAGCCGGTCGCGCATTCCAGCCGCTGCGCGAGGCCACTCGGTTGCACCACAAGACCTTAGCGCACGGGCCCGGAAAGTTCCACATCCGCCTTACCCGCTCCGCGGTGGGGTGTTACGCGCCGCCCATCCGGCCGGGTGGGCGCGACGGGGCGCCGGTCAGGGGCCAGGATGGACCGCGTGCGAGCGAGCGAGCCTCCGGACGACGCGGCCGCCGACGGCCCGTCGCTCCGCACCCTCGTCGACGCGGTCCCGGCCATGCTGGCCTACTGGGATGCCGGCCAGCGCTGCCGCTTCGCGAACCGCGCCTACGAGCGGTGGTTCGGGGTCTCGCCCGAGGCGCTCGTCGGCAGACACATGAGCGAGCTCCTGGGGCCGCTCTACTGGCTCAACCTGCCCTTCATCGAGGGCGCGCTGCGCGGCGAGGCCCAGGAGTTCGAGCGCGAGATCCCGGACCCGGGCGGCGGCCCCCCGCGGCAGAGCCTGGCCTGCTACATCCCGGACGTCGTGGCGGGGTCCGTGCGCGGCTTCTTCGTCATGGTGAGCGACATCTCGAGCGTGAAGCGCGCCGAGCGGGCGCTGCGGGAGTCCGAGGAGCGCTTCCGCCTCACGATCGACGAGGCCCCGATCGGCATGGCCCTCGTCGCGCTCGACGGCCGGTTCTCCCGGGTCAACCGGGCCCTGTGCGAGACCGTGGGCTACACGCAGCAGGAGCTGACCGGGCTCACCTTCCAGGCGATCACGCATCCCGACGACCTGGACGCCGACCTCGCCCTCGCGGGGCAGCTCGCGCGCGGCGAGATCCCCCGCTACCAGCTCGAGAAGCGCTACCTGCGCAAGGACGGGTCGATCGTCGAGGTCATGCTCAGCGGCTCGGCCGTGCGGAGCCCCGAGGGGACGCTGCTCTACTTCATCGCCCAGGTCGAGGACATCAGCGCGCGCAAGCGCCTCGAGCGGGAGCGACAGCTCCTGGCCGACGCCGCGGCGGCGCTCGCCTCGTCGCTCGACTACGAGCAGACGCTGGCCGCCGTCGCCGAGCGCGTCGTCCGCGACCTCGCCGACGTCTGCATCGTCGACGTCATGGAGGAGCCGGGCCACCTGCGGCGGCTCGAGGTCGTGTGCGCGGACCCTGCGAAGGCCGAGGCCGCCGCGCGCCTCGAGCGGCTGCCCCTCGACCGGAGCCGCCCTTACCTCCTGCGCCCCGTCGTCGAGACGAAGCGGCCGCTGCTCATCGAGCGCGTCACCGAGCGGCACCTCGAGGACGCCGCGCAGTCGCCCGAGCACCTCGCGGCGCTCCGCGGCCTGGACCCCGCCTCGCTGCTCGCGCTCCCGCTCCTCATGCGGGGGCGGCTCCTCGGCGTGCTCGCGCTCGTCTCGTCGACGCCGGCGCGCGCCTACGGCGAGGACGACCTCCGCGTGGCGGGCGTGCTGGCCGACCGGGCCGCGGCCGCCCTCGAGAACGCCGCGCTCTACCGGGCCGCCCTGGAGGCGACGAAGCTGCGCGACCAGGTGCTCGGGATCGTCGTGCACGACCTGCGCAACCCGCTGGGCACCGTGCTCCTGCACGCAGGCGCGCTCCGGGAGCGCGGCGGCGAGGACGAGCGGCGGCGGGCCGAGGCGATCGAGGGCGCGGCGCGCCGCATGAAGCGCCTCGTCGACGACCTCCTCGACGTGTCCCGCATGGAAGAGGGGCGCCTCTCCCTCCGGCTCGCCCGCGTCGCCGTGGGGCCGCTGCTCGAGGGGGTCGGCGCGAGCCAGGCGGGCCTCGCCGCGGCCGCCTCCCTCGACCTCCGCGTCGAGGCGCCGCCCGACCTCCCCGACGTCCGCGCCGACCGCGACCGCCTCCTCCAGGTCCTCGAGAACCTCGTGGGCAACGCCATCAAGTTCACGCCGCCGGGCGGGCGGATCACGCTGGGGGCGGCGCCCGGCGCGGGTGAGGTGCGCCTCCGCGTGAGCGACACGGGCGGCGGGATCGCCGCCGACGACCTGCCGCACGTCTTCGACCGCTTCTGGCAGGCTCGCCGGACCGACCGCGGCGGCGCGGGCCTGGGGCTGGCGATCGTGCGGGGGATCGTCGAGGCCCACGGCGGCCGCGTCGAGGTCGAGAGCGCGCCCGGCCGCGGGAGCACGTTCTCGTTCACGGTCCCGGTCGAGCCGGGGCCCGGGCCGTGAGGCGCGGGCTACAATCTCGCCCCACCCCGGAGGCCCCATGCTCCCCGACGCGACCCGCGCCCTCCTCGAGTTCATCGACGCCGCCCCCACGCCGTTCCACGCCGTGGCGGAGGCCGCGCGGCGGCTCGAGCAGAGCGGCTTCACCCGGCTGCGCGAGGAGGACGCGTGGGCGCTCGCGCCGGGCGCGCGGCGCTACGTGACGCGCAACGGCTCGACCCTGATCGCCTTCGTCGTGGGGACGGGCGCGCCGGCCGAGCACGGCTTCCGGCTCGCGGGCGCGCACACCGACAGCCCGAACCTGCGCCTCAAGCCGCAGCCCGAGCACGGGCGCGAGGGCTACCGCCAGCTCGGCGTCGAGGTCTACGGGGGCGTGCTCCTGCACACGTGGTTCGACCGCGACCTCTCGCTCGCCGGGCGCGTGGTCGTCGCGGGGGAGGCCGAGCCGCGCCTCCTGGACCTGCGGCGCACGGTGGCGCGGATCCCGACGATCGCCATCCACCTGAACCGGGAGGTCAACGAGAAGGGCTTCCTGGTGAACAAGCAGACCCAGCTGCCGCCGGTCGTCGGCCTCGAGCCGCCGCCGGTCGAGGGCCAGAAGCCCTCGGCGGCCTGGTTCCGCGAGCTCCTCGCCGCCGAGCTGGGCGTGGCCGCCGACGCGGTCGAGGGCTTCGACCTCATGTTCCACGACGCCGTCCCCTCGGCGGCCTCGGGGTTCGCGGGCGAGCTGATCCACGCGCCGCGGCTCGACAACCTGGCCAGCACGCACGCGGCGCTGGAGGCCCTGCGCGCGGCGGCGCCGACGCCGTGCGGGGCCACGCGCGCGGTGGCCCTCTACGACAACGAGGAGGTCGGCAGCGAGAGCGCCGAGGGCGCGGCGTCGCCGTTCCTCGGGGCCGTGCTCGAGCGGATCGACCTCGCCTGCGGCGGCGGGCGCGAGGCGCTGCACCGCGCGCTGGCCCGCTCGCACTTCGTCTCGGCCGACATGGCCCACGCCGTCCACCCGCACCACGCCGACCGCCACGAGCCGCAGCACATGCCCCGGCTGAACGCGGGGCCGGTGATCAAGATCAACACGAACCTGCGCTACGCGACGAACGCGGCCACGCAGACCTACTTCGAGCGCCTGTGCCGCGAGGCCGACGTCCCCTTCCAGCGCTTCGTCAACCGCACCGACCTGCCCTGCGGGACGACGATCGGCCCGATCACGGCCGCGCGCCTGGGGATCCCGACGGTCGACGTCGGCAACCCCATGCTCTCCATGCACTCGATCCGCGAGATGGCCGGGAGCCAGGACCACCCGCTCATGATCCGCGCGCTGACGGCGCACTTTGCGGGGGCACTCGCCTAGCAACTCGAGGAGTTCACCACGGAGGACACGGAGGACACGGAGAAGAACACGGAGCCGCTCTCCGAGAGCTCTCCTCCGTGCCCTCCGTGTCCTCCGTGGTTGACTCCTGACCTGGCCGAAGGGGGGCTCTCGGAGTCTCGTCGCGCCATTCGGGGCTGGACGAAGCGGGCCAGCGGCGCGCCGGGGGCCGGGCATGTAGCCTGGGCGCGTGGACGTGGCCCCGGGGAGCAGGATCGCCGACCGCTACGTCGTCGAGCGGGCGCTCGCGCAGGGCGGCATGGGCGCGGTGTTCGTCGCCCGCGACGAGCGCCTGGGCGCGCGGGTGGCCCTCAAGGTCACGGCGGCCGCCGGCGCGACGCGCGAGCAGGTGAGCCGGCGCTTCGCGCGCGAGGCGCGGATCGGCGGGCGCCTCGGCAGCCGCCACCCGGGGTTCGTGCGCGCGCTCGACTGGGGCCGCGTGGACGCGGTCCAGCTCTACCTGGCCATGGACCTCGTCGAGGGGGCGCGGCCGCTCGACCTGCAGCAGGGCTCGCTCGAGGAGCGCGTCGCGCGCTGGCGCCGCGCCGCCGACCTGGTGCGCCTGGCCCACTCGCAGGGGGTGCTCCACCGGGACCTGAAGCCGGCGAACTTCCTCCAGGCGCCCGACGGGGCGGTGTTCCTCACGGACTTCGGGCTGGCCAAGGTCGTCGGGACCGACGACGACGACGCGTCGGGCGAGCAGGCGAGCCTGACGCTCACCGGGGTGGGCATGGGCACCCCGCGCTACATGCCGCCCGAGCAGCTCGACGACGCCAAGCGCGTCGACGCGCGCGCCGACGTCTACGCGCTCGGCTGCATGCTGTTCGAGGCGGCGACCCTGCGCTCGCCCTACCCGGGCTCGACGCCGGCGGCGATCGCGACCGCGCAGGCCCGGGTGGCGGCGGGCCTCGAGCCCGCGCCGCGGGCCCGCACGGTCGACCCGGCCGTCCCCGAGGCCGTCGACGCGGCGTGCGCCGCGGCGCTCCGCCTCGACGTGGAGGCCCGCGCGCCGTCGGTCGCGCACCTCCTGCACCTCCTCGACGGGCTCCCGCCGCCCGAGCCGGCCGCCGGCGCGCCCCCGCCCGACCCGTCGATCGGCGCGCTGCCGACGGCCCCGCCCGGGTTGCCCGGCGCGCGGGAGGTCGGCGTCTCCGGCCTGCCGACGGGCGCGGCGCTCCCGACGCTCGCGCCCGCACCGCGCCGACCGCGGCCGCGTCGGGCGGCGGTCGCGCTCGTCGCGGGCGCCCTGGCCTTCGCGCTCGGCGCGGCGCTCCTCGACCGCGCGCAGACGCTCCGCCAGCCCGGCGACCCGTCGCCGCCGTCGGCGCCCGAGCCCCCGTCGAGCGAGGGCCCGGCGGCGCCGCCGAGCCAGGGCCGCCGCGCCGCGCTCCTCGAGGTCACCCCCGGCGACGGCGCGGTGGTGCCCGACCGCGCGATCGACGTCCGCGGCCGCGTGGACCCGCCTGACGCCCGCGTCGAGGTGGCGGGGTTCCGCTGCGAGGCGCGGGCGGGCGAGTTCGTGGTCTCCCGCCTCGCCCTGGCGGTCGGCGCCAACCGGCTCGAGGTGACGGTGTGGCCCGCCGACGGCGGCGAGCCGGCGCGGACGGCGCTCGTCGTGACCAGCGACCCGGCGCCCCCCGACGTGACGCTCGACGCGCCGGCCGACGGGCTCGTCACGGCGGCGCCGACGGTCGAGCTGCGCGGGCGCGTCGACGACACGACCGCCGTCGAGCTGGCCCTCGGCGGCGCGGTCGTCGCGCGCACGCCGCCGGGCGGGGGGCCGTTCGGGCCGATCCCGGTGCCGCTCGGCCTCGGCGAGACGACCCTCGAGCTCGTGGCCACCGACGCGACCGGCCACGCGACGCGCCTCGCGCGCACGGTCCGCCGCCGCGCGGCCGCGCTGGGGATCCGCGTCGACGCGCCGGCGCCCGACCTCGACGTGCCGCGGGAGCGCGTGCGCCTGCGCGGGGCGCTGACCGGGGACGCCGACGAGGCGTCGCTCCGGCTGCGCGTGGACGGCGCCCCGGTGCCCCTCGCCGGCGCCGCGTTCGACCACGAGGTCCCCCTCGCCCCGGGCCCCGACGGCGAGCGCGCGCTCGACCTCGTGGCCACGGGGGTGTCCCTCGCCGGCCCGCTCGAGGCGCGCGCGACGGTCCGCGTGCGCGTCGACCGCGCCGTCCCCGTCCTGCGCCTGGTCGCGCCCGCCGCCCCCGTGACGAGCACGACGGCGCGGGTCCTGCACCTGGAGGCGGAGGTAGAGGACGCCGCGGCCTGGGTGGCGGTGGCCTGCGTGACCACGACCTCGTTCTCGGTCCCGGTCCCCCGCGGCGAGCGCCTGGCGCTCCCGGTGCGCCTCGCCGAGGGCACGAACACGATCGCGCTCACCCCGACCGACGCGGCCGGCAACCGCGGCGAGCCCGTGACGGTGCACGTCGAGCGGGTCCCGCCGGGGCCGGCGTGGGTGCGCGAGGTCCCCTTCGCCGAGCGCCCCGAGGTGCTGCCGCCCGGCGTGACCTGGGGAGCGGCGCCGCGCGAGTACGTCAACGAGAAGGACGGCTCGGTCCTCGTCTGGGTGCCGCCCGGGGCCTTCGTCATGACCGACGAGATCCCGCGCGGACCGCACGGCCTCAAGGAGAAGCGCTCCGCCGAGGTGCGGCTCACGCGCGGCTACCTCGTCGGCAAGTACGAGGTCACCCGGGCGCAGTACGCCCGCTTCTGCGCGGAGACGGGGCGGCCGCCGCTCCCGCAGACGCCGAGCTGGATCCAGGAGGACCACCCGGTCGCGAACGTCTCGTGGAGCGAGGCCCTGGCCTACTGCACCTGGGCCGGCCTGCGTCTGCCCACCGAGGCGGAGTGGGAGTTCGCCGCGCGCGCCGATCGCAAGGGAGAGTTCCCCTGGACGAGGTTGCCCAGCGGTCTGACCTGGTGGAGGGCCTGCAAGCTGCACGAGGCGCACGGGCGCTTCCTCGACACCGTCCCCGGGGGCAGCTTCCCCCTGGACGTCAGCCCGTTCGGCATCTTCGACATGGCCGGCAACGTGTCGGAGTGGGTCCACGACTGGCACGGCGAGGACCTGCGCCTGCCGCGGGTGGACCCCACCGGGCCGGCGACCGGCGCCGTGCGCGTGATCCGCGGCGGCAGCTTCTCGCGGGAGAGCCCGGGGGGCGGGGATCCGTCGCTGAAGGCCCGCCACCGCCTCGCGCCCGACGAGCGACGCCCCGGCGTCGGCTTCCGCGTGGCGCTGTCCGGCGTCGATTGAACGACTACAGCGCGTCGAGGAGCTCGCACAGGGCGAGGTCGGGGTCGCGCTGGAGCTGCGCGACCCGCTGCGCCAGGGTCACCAGGGGGCCGGGCGAGGGCGCGCTCGCCAGCGCCGCGGCCGCGTCGTCCGCGCGGCCTTCGAGGAGCGCGCGGCCGGCGCGCGCGCGGGGGTCGTCGTCGTCGCCGGCTTCGCGCACGAGCGCGTCGCCCACGACGCGCGCCGGGTCGATCGCGCCGGAGCGCGCGGCCTCGAGCACCCCGCGCGCGAGCCCGCCGTGCGCGTCGCCGCGCGCGCCGCGGACGAGGGCCGCGACGCGCGTCGTGGCCCAGGGCGTCGTCGCGAGCTGCCCCTCGACGTGGCCGCGCTCGCCCGGCCGCAGCGCCCCGGCCGCGAACCTGCACAGCCCCTGGAGGTCCAGCCCGGCGTCGAGCGCGGCCGCGCCGGCGGCCCCTCGCCGGTGCCGGGCTGCGGCGTCGACGAGGTCCGGAAACGCGTCGGGCTCGAGGGGGCGCGGCGGCGGGGCGTTCAGGGTCATGGCGGCTCTCGCTTTCGTGGCCACGGAGACGGCGTGGCGAGGGAGGAGGTGGGGCTCGACCGGCCGGCGCGCCGGCGGGGCGAGGGGGGTGGAGGGGGGCGCGTCGCACAGGCGGCAGCCCTGGCGAGCCGGCGTGGCCCCGGCGCCCGCGGAGGGGCCGGGGCGCCGGCGGCGGGCGTCGAGCCCTGCCGCGCGGCCCACCTCCGGCCCGGCCCGGCGGATCACGACCGCGCGCCTCGGGCGTCGGGCTTGTCGGGCTTGCGCTCGATCAGGCACGCGTCGTAGTCGGGGAAGACCTGGCCCAGGCCCTCCTCGATCAGCTTGCGGCGCAGGTCGTCCATGCGACGGCCGACCACGGCGGGCGTCGCGTCGAGGCCCGCGCGGCGCGCGATCGCCTCGGGGCCCACGTCGCGCTTGCAGGTGCGGTCCTTGTACATCCGGCAGCCGGCGCTCGAGGGCAGCGAGCAGCGATGCTGTACGATCGCCAGGTCCAGGTCGTCGATCCGCCCGCGCCGGCGCAGGGCCTCGTAGGCCTTGTCGACGACGCCCATCCACACCTTGAGGCGGATCCGGTTCAGGATCAGGTTGAGGGCGTTGGCGTTGAGGCCGCGGGCGCGCTTGATGTCCGCGACGGAGATCCCCTCGCGCACGAGCGCCCGCGCGAGCAGGCGGTCCTCGTCCGCGAGGACCTCTCCCAGGGCGGCGGCGACCGTGGCGACCTCGCCGAGCGGCCGCCCGGTGACGGCGGCGACGTCCTCCGCGGACAGGCCGTCGACGAGCAGGCGCAGCAGGACCACGTGCTCGGGGCGCGCCCGGCCGCCCGGCGCCCGCAGGAGCTCGAGGCAGGTGGCGACGCGCGGCAGGACGGGCGAGCCCTGGAAGGCCTCGAGGATGTCGGCGACCTGGCGGCCCTCGCTGATCAGGGTGAAGATCACGCCGTCGACCGCCTTGACCCTGCCGCCGGCCTCGAGCTCATCGAGGACCCCCAGCACGAAGGCCATCGCGTCGCGCGAGACGGCGACCGCTCCGGAGGGCACGCGGGGGCGCGGGTCGCGCGGGTCGTCCTCGATCGCGGTCGGGGCCTTCTTCTTGCGGCCGATCTCGTCCAGGCAGTGGTTGCGGACGATCCGGGCCACGTAGGCCTTGAAGTCGCGCCCGTCCCATTTGGGGATCGCCTCCCAGACCCGGCCCCACAGGGCCGGGAACTCGGCGTCCGGGTCGACCCCGTGCCGGTAGAGGATACCCCTGAGGCGCAGGGCGCTGTCGAGCAAACCCATCAGCTGCTCGAAGGCGCCCCCGTCGCCCTGGACCGCGACGCGGTGCACCAGCTCGAAGGTCTCCGCCTGCCGGGCCTGGGCCAGCTGCTCGGCCACGAAGGCGGCGACCCCGTCGACCCCTCCTTCGAGCGCCTCGAGCGAGAGCGGGGCCGTGTCCGCCGCGTCCTCGTCGTCCGGCTCTTCGCGGGCCAGGAGCGGGGGGTAGCGGTGCAAGGTCTTGAGCACCAGCTGGTCGAGGAACGCGCTCCGGGGCAGGCCCACCTGGCTGGCCACGGCGTCGCGCAGCCGCTCGAGCTCGGGCTCGCTCGGCTCCGGCAAGGGGGAGACCACGGTCAGCCTTCCTTGTTCGAGCGCAAGAACTTGATCGGGAGGAGGACGATCGTCGAGAGCACGAGGACCAGCGCCGCCATGCCCACGAGCAGCGAGAGCGCCTGCCAGAAGGCGCCGCCGTAGACGCCCTTGGCCACGACCTCCACCCCGGCGCGGCCCAGGCCGAAGGTCACCAGGCCCAGCGTCCCGCAGAGCCCGGCCACGGCGACCAGGTCGTGGCGGCCGGGGGCCGGCGCGACCGTCAGGGCGAAGCCGACGTAGAGGATCGCCCACAGCCGCCAGTCACCGACCGGCATGGACTTGAGGGCGCCGAGGAACGCGTTCAGCTGCTTGCCGACCGCCTGGGCCCCCTCCCCGACCGCCTCCACCTCCATGGCCAGCTGCGGCAGGCGCGGGACCTTGAACGGCTCGTTCAGCGCCCAGGACCAGAGGGCCACGAACACGACGATGCAGGCGACGAAGGGGCCGATCGAGTAGAGGAAGCGGAACACCGCGCCGCCGGCCGGCGGGTCACCCGCCGCGGGCCCGCCGGCGCGCATCAGGTCGACCTTGCCCGACTTCTGCTGGCCGACGAGGCAGGCGAGGAAGCGCCCCCCTGCGGCCACCAGCATGCCCGGGTAGAAGACGAAGCCGACCGTCTTCCAGCCGACGACCACCTCGAAGAGCTTGCCCAGGGCGTAGGTGAGCAGGAGATAGATGAGGAGCCACAGCGCCAGGGTCATGACGACTGGATCCTAAACACCTGGCGCGGCCCGCGCGACCTCCGGAAATGGCGCGGACGCCCCCGATCGGGGGGCGTCCGCGGAAGGTCTCTCGCGAAAGAGCGCGGAACGGGCCCATCACCGTCGCCCGCTCGTGAGCGCAGCACCCTTCGCAGGCTAGCGGGTGTAGAACTCGCAGCTGTCGATCGAGTTGCCGTTGGCGTCGGCGCCGCCGATCACCAGGATCCGGCCGTCGAGCAGCGTCACGACCTTGTGGTCGACGCGGGGGTTGGCCATGTTCGTGGTGCCGACGATCGTGTTCGTGGTGAACTGATAGATCTCGGCGCTGGCCATCGGCCCGCCCTGGTCGTCGAGGCCGCCCACGATCAGCATGTCGGCGCTGCCGCCGATCTCCGCGATCTCGGCCGAGTCACGCCCCTCGTTGAGCTGCGGGCCCTGGACGAAGTCGTTCTGCTGCGGGTCGTAGTACTCCGTCGTGTCGGCGAGGGCGAGGTTCTGGCCGTTGACGCCCTGGCCGCCCGCGAACAGCGCGCGCCCGCCCGAGCTGACGGCGGCGCTGTAGTAGAGGCGGTGGCCGACGTTCGTCGGGCCCTGACCGAAGGTGCGCGCCTGGACGTCGTAACGCTCGACGATCGGGTTGGGCAGGCCCGTGATCGCCAGCTGGCCGTTGTTCTGGCCGAGCTCGCAGCCGCCGACGATCACCGTCTGGCCGCCGACCGTCACCATGGCCCCGAAGCTCCGCGCGGCCGAGTTGCCGGACGCGGTCCACTGACCCGTCGTCGGGTTGTAGGTGGCCGACGGGGTGACGGTCGACAGCTGCGCGTCCACGCCGCCCGCGACCAGGACCTCGCCGTTCGAGAGGAGGGTCGCGAGGTGCCAGCCCCGGCCCTGGGGCATCGCACCCGTCTGCGTGAAGGTGTTCGTGGTGGGCTCGAAGAGGAAGCAGGTCGTGAGCGCCGCAAACTGGTTCTGGACCTCGACGCCGAGGCCGCCCGCGATCAGGACCCGCCCGTTGCCGAGGAGGGTCGCCGTGTGCAGTTGACGCGCGGTGGCGAACCCGTTGTGGTTCATCGCCGCGTCCGCCGGGGTCGGCGCGAGCTGGTCGAGCGGCGTCCAGGCGTTGGCGACGGGGTCGAAGATCTCGGAGGTCTGGTAGGTGCCGTTGCCGTCCGTGCCGCCCGTCACCAGGACGCGCCCGTCGGGCAGCGTCGTCGCCGTCTGCTGCGCGCGCGGCGCGCCCAGCGCCGGGGCCGAGGAGAAGGTGCCCAGGCCGCCGCCGCCGCCGCCGCCGGGGCCAGGCGTCGCGCCCGGGTTGGCGCCGGTGCTCCCGGGCCCGAAGAAGGCCTTGCCCCCGCCGCTGCTTCCGGTGTTGCAGCCGGCGGTCGCCGTCGCCAGCCCCGCCACCAGGGTCGACGCAAGCGTCGACGCGACCAGCCTCGTCGTCGTGCTCTTCTTCATGAACGTCCCTCGATCCAGCCGTGACCCGCGAGGTGGTTCGTCCCAAGCGAACGAACGCGCGGGAACCATACACAATCACCGGTCCAAAGCCACGTCGGGCCTGTGTCACATGTCAAGGTCCAGTGAGGGCTCAGCTTCGATCGTCGGCGCCATCGCCGGGCAGCGGGAACGGCGGACCCGTTCGGCCCGTTTTCCGTTTTGCGTCCCGTTGCGGTTCACACCGTCAAGGCGCGTCGCGGGCGTCGCGGAGAGATCGAGGCGGGACACGTCTTACCGAGGGGGGGCCGCAGTCGTTTCTCTGGACGGTGTCGGACTCTCCTGCTACGTTCGTCACTCTCCTGGGCGCCAACCTGTCGTGACGCGTCGCGTCAGGCCTTGGTCTTCCGTGTGTTCCGCCACCTCGCGGGGCACCGAATTCCGGTGTGCCCCGTTGCAGGCGGGGCAGCACATCGTCGGCGCTCGGGCTTTTCGTACCGGAAGGTGACCCATGCGTAAGATCAAGACCAAGGGCCTGAAGATCAAGATGAAGCCGGTGGACCGCGGACCGCGGTTCTCGATCGCGCTCCACGGCACGCAGAGCCCGGCCAAGGCCAAGGAGGCCCTCCTCCGGACGTTCGACATCAACGAGGCCCTGGCCGACGTGGTGGTGAGCTCGGCCCCCGTCGTCATCTGCCGTGACCTCGACCAGGACATCGCCGCCGATTACGTCAAGCGCCTCAAGAGCACGGGTGACTTCCGGGTGTGGCTCGAGAGCGCGTCGGGTCGGATGAAGCAGATGAACCTGAAGCAGAAGTCCGGCTCGCCGGCGCCCATCCCGGTGCCGGAGATCCGTAAGCACTAGCTACGCGCTCACAGGGGCTTGCGTTGAGTCGCGCCCCGCATGACGAAATCGTGACAACAGGGATGGGGCAGGAGAGTAGGATCGGCCCGTCGCGGTGACGAAGCATGCCTCGCAGGCTCGCGCGTGTGTCCCGCGGCACACCGAGACGCTTGCGCCGGTCGCCTCGCTCTTTGCCGCGTCATAAAGGAGTGTCCTCAGGATGAAGGCCCGGTACGACTCCAAGCCCCTCAAGCTCGCTGCGAAGGTGAAGACGAAGGCGGACGGAGCGGAGGGGTACGTCACCCGGATCGGCCTCCTGCGCATGAAGCGTGGGGGCGCGACGAAGGTGGACGTCTACTTCCCCGACCGCAAGGCCCGTGGCTACACCTTCATGAACCAGCGCCTCTACATGGCCAGCTTCCTGTCGTACGCGGGCAACGCCGAGGTCGAGGAGATCTGACGGCGACTCGCTCCTGACCGACCGACCACCGACGGCCGCGCCACGAGGCGCGGCCGTCGTCGTTTCCGGAGCGCCGCGCGGCTGCTGCCCTGACGAATCGCGCGGGCACGTCTATCCTCGCGATGACCGTGCACCCTCCGACCCCCTCGCGCGCTCTCGCCCCCTCCTGGACCCGCGACCTGCCGCGCGACCTGATGGTCCTCATCGCGGGGCTGGGGCTCGGCCTGGTCGTGGGCCTGCGCCTCGAGCGCGCGCCCGCGGCGCCGGAGCGACCTCCGGCCGAGCGGATCGCCGTGGCCCCCACGCCGCCCCCGCCCCCCGCCCGGGAGGCGGCGGACGAGGCGCCGGCGGACGTGCGCCGGCGGGCCGACCTGGCCGCGGCGGTCGAGGTGAACGAGGGCGAGCTGCGGGCGCTGGCGCGCGCGCTGGCGGACCCGGCCGCGTATCGGCACGTCCGCGCCGTGCTCGCGGACGTGGACGCCTTCGAGGAGGCCCTGCGGCGCCGCCAGGAGCTCCACGCGCGGCTGGGGGAGCCGGCGGCGCCGGGGCCGTCCTTGCCGCCCGGGCTGCAGGAGCGGGCGCGCCGGCTGCGGACCGAGCGGGGGGCCGTCCTCACCGTCGAGGTCGAGGGCGCGCCCGACGAGGTCGAGGTCCTGCCCTGCCCGCCGGCGGAGGGGGCGACGACGCTCGGCCCGCCGCGGCCGGGCGTGGCGCTCGGCAACGACGGCCCCCTGCGGACGGTGACGTTCCGCACGCGCGCGGACGGCCTCGAGCGGACGGTCCACGTCGTCGAGGACCCGCAGGGCGGGCGCGACCGCCTCCGCGTCATGATCGGGCCCGTCGGCGGCCCGCCGACGTTCGCCCGCTCGACGCGCGTGCTCGGGGGGCCCGGCCGGGCCTGGCAGGACCTGATCGCGCACCTGTGGGAGCGCGGGAGCGTGCCGTTCCACGCGCTCGAGGCCCTGGCGAGCGGCGGCGAGGCGGCGCTGCCGTCGCGGCGGGGCGGCTGGATCGACTGGGTCCGCCGCCACGTGGACCTCCCGCCCAACCCCGAGCTGAACGAGCCCCAGGGCGCGCCGCCGCCGCTGCCGGCCGACAACCCGCTCCTCCTCGTGGGCGACGCGCAGCCGGTCCTGCTCGAGCGGCCCGACCTCTCGCTCGACCCCGAGCAGGAGCAGCCGCCGCTGCTCAGCCCCGCGCGCGGGCCCATGGTGCTCGTCGCCGCCAACGGCCTCGGCGTCTTCGACGGCGGCTGGCGCTGGCTCGTGTTCGACCCGGCGCGCGGGCGCGCGGTCGAGCACCTCCCGGGCGCCGGTCCGGGCGGGGCGCACCTCCGGTGGGAGTTCTACCCCGACCCCGAGCGCACCCGCCTCGGCCGCGGCCCGGCGCTCGTGCGCGCCCTGTGCCAGCTGGCGCAGGAGCGGACGCGCCAGGCGCTCGGGCTCCTCCTCCTGCGCCGCGAGGTGACGGCGCTCGAGCGCGAGATGGACGCGCGGATAGGCGGGCTCTACACCGCCGACGGGCTGGCGGCGCTCCGCCTGCACGAGGCGCTGATCGACCGGCACAAGCGCCTGCAGGCGCTCTCGCACCTCCTGCTCGACGCCGACGCGGCCGCGCAGAGCGACCGCGCCGTGGCGGAGGGCGCGCGGCGCGGGGTGGCGCGGCTGGTGGCGCTGCTCGAGGCCATGATCGACGCCGGGCGGCAGGGCCCGGTCGAGTACCTCCTGCGCGACGACCAGGTGAAGGCGGTCCTGTTCCAGGCGCCGCACGCCTACCGCCTGCGGCTCTGCCAGGCCTACCGGCAGCGCTTCGGCCGCTGGCGGGGCCTGCCCATGGCCTTCGGCGGCGAGCCCCCGCGCTGGTACGAGGTCGAGTAGGCCCGCCAGGGAGGACGTGGCGGGACCCGCCGCTCGTGCTCGACACCCCGGGGCGAGC
This sequence comes from Planctomycetota bacterium, assembly GCA_023954375.1. Taxonomy (GTDB): domain Bacteria; phylum Planctomycetota; class J058; order J058; family J058; genus JAMLIC01. The sequence continues at coordinate 14,755 of JAMLIC010000034.1, read as the reverse complement.
GCTGGGGAGGCGCGGAGCGGGACAGGGCGCGGTCGCCCGGGACTTGCGCCGATCGCGCCCCCACTCGCGAGCGCAGCCCTCGTCGCAGGGCTCGGCGGTCGCGGCGAGCGGGGGTACGCTCGAGGGTGACGGGGAGCCTCCGTGGACGCCTTCGCCAAGCTGCTCTCGGCGCGCCTGCGGGTCGGTCAGGTCCGGGGCGTGGACGTGTTCGTTCACTGGACGCTGTTCGTGGCCGCCGCGTGGCTGCTGGTGTGGCTCCGCGCCGAGCCGCTCCACGCGCTCCTGCTGGTGCTCGTCCTCGGCGCGAGCGTGCTGCTGCACGAGCTCGGCCACTGCTGGGCGGCGCGCGGGGTGGGCGGCGACGCGCGCGAGGTGGTCCTCTGGCCGCTGGGCGGGCTGGCCGACGTCCAGACGCCGCGCGCGCCCTGGCCGCGCTTCGCGGCCGCCGTGAGCGGGCCGCTCGTGAACGTGGCGCTCGTCGTCGCGGCCCTGCCGCCGTTCCTGGCCCTCGGCGGCGGGTGGTCGCTCGAGACGCTCGGCCCCGTGAGCGGGCCGCCGGTCCTGGCGATGATCGTGTTCGTCAACGGGGCCCTGGCGCTGTTCAACCTCCTGCCCGCCTACCCCATGGACGGCGGGCGCGCCCTGCAGGCGGCGCTCTGGCCGCGGCTCGGCGAGGCGCGGGCCACGCGGGTCGCGATCACGGTCGGCCTCGTCGTCGCCGCGGGCGTCGGCCTGTGGGCGCTCCTGGCGGGGCACACGCTGGTCGTGCTCGTCATGGCCTTCGTGGCCTCGTCGGCCCTGCGCGCGCGGGCGCGCGCGGGCGAGGTCGAGCCGGCCTGGGCGCCGGCCGGGCCGCCGGGCCCCGGGCCGCTCGCCGCCTGGCGCGCGCGGCGGCGTCGCCGGCGTCAGGAGGAGGAGGCGCGGCGGCGCGAGGCCATGCGCGCGCGGCTCGACCTCGTGCTGGAGAAGGTCTCGCGCGAGGGCCTCGACGGGCTGACGCGCGAGGAGCGGCGCTTCCTCGCCCGGGCGAGCCGCGCCCTGCGCCAGGAGCGGGTGTCGGCGACCGCCGGCGACGAGCGCCGCGGGTGAGCGCGACGTCGGTCGGGCTGCCGCGCGCCTTCTTCGAGCGCGACGTGGTCGCCGTCGCCCGCGACCTGCTCGGCGCGGTCCTCCTGCGCGACGGCGTGGGCGGGCGGATCGTCGAGACCGAGGCCTACCACGAGCGCGAGGCGGCCAGCCACGCGTTCGTCGGCCCGACGCGCCGCAACCGCAGCCTGTTCCTGCGCGGCGGGCACCTCTACGTCTACCGGATCCACCAGGTCGTGTGCGCCAACGTCTCGTGCGAGGGCGCCGGGACCGGCGCGGGCGTGCTCGTGCGGGCGCTCGCGCCGACGCACGGCCTCGAGCAGGTCGCGGCGCGGCGCGCGGGGGCGCCGCGCCGCGCCTGGACCGACGGCCCGGGCAAGCTGTGCAGGGCGCTCGGGATCACGCTCGGCGACGACGGCCAGGACCTCGTCGAGGCGGCGGGGCCCGTCCGCCTCGTCGCCGGCCCGCGCGCGCCGGATGCGGCGGTGGTCGCGGGGCCGCGCGTCGGGATCAGCAAGGCCGTCGACCTGCCCTGGCGGTTCCGGCTGGTGGGCTCCGGGTCGACGATCAGCGGCGGTTGAACCAGCCGATCGCCTCGCGGTTGCGGTAGTAGAAGCGCCCGGCCGCGTAGGTGGAGACGAGCGCCCCGTAGAGCCACAGCCACTGGTGCGCGTAGCCCTGGACCAGCGCGCCGAGCGCCGACGGCAGGACGCGCACGACGGTGGCCGTGAGGAGCGCCTGGAGGAGCCAGGCGCCGAGCGAGGTGCCGACGAACACGCCGGCGACCACCGCGTAGTCGCGCGCGGCGACGCCGATCGCGCGCAGGCCGGCGGGGTACTGGAAGGCCATCCAGCCGTCGTTGAAGGCCACCATGAGCAGGAGCGCCATGGGGAAGTAGAGGACGCCGAAGAGCAGGGCCAGGGCGAGGAGCCCGAGGGCCAGGGTCGCCGCGGCGCCGCGGCCGACGCGCTCCGGGAGGCCGTAGGCCGACGGCGGCAGGGGCTGGCGCGCGGCGTCGCCCTTGCCCCCGCGGAGCAGGTCGAGGAGGTCGCCGTGGAGCTGCTCGTCGTCGACGCCGGTGGCGTACTCGCGGCGGACGACCCCCTGCGGGTCGAGCACGTAGACGGCCGGGAGCCGCTTCACCTGCGCGAAGGGCGCCGGGAAGACGTAGCCGTCGCTGCGGATGAAGCGGACCGCCGTGAACGGGTTGGGCGCGAGCGGGTGGACGCGCGCGCCGTGCGCGGCGGCGTTGCGCCCGGCGAGGTCACGCGCGCGCCCGAGGGCCTCGTCGATGTCGGACCCGCCGTCGTCGTCCGGCGTGGTGGCCTCGTAGTCGAGGTCGCGGTAGCCGAAGCGCTCGCGCACCGACTCCGGCACGACGTAGGGGTGGCGGCCCCACACGATCTTGCAGCGCGGGTCGGCGAACGCGGCGTAGACGTTCACCTTGCCGGCGAGGGCGCGCCCGACGCGCTCGAGGTCGTGGATCTGCGCGCCGTGGTCGATCACCACGCCGAAGCCGGCCGACGGCATGGTGGCGAACGCCTCGTCGGTGCCGGTGTCGTCGGCGGTGTCCTTGCCGAGGAGCCCGACGACCGCCCAGCCGCCGCCGAGCGGGGCGGGCTGGCCGTCGAGCGTGACGAACTCGGCCTCGGCGGCGCTCGTCCCGGGCGCGACGAGCCCCTTCACCCCGGCGAGGTTCACGGCGTCGCGGCCGACGGAGGGGAAGCGGGCGCGGTCGACCCCCGGGCCCGACGCCTTGACGAGGAGGCAGCCGGCGAGGAGCGCGGGGCCGAAGGCGGCGGCGGCGGCGAGGAGCAGCCGCCAGCCCAGCCCGAGCGTGGCGCCGAGGTCGGGCCAGTCGGGGAGCTCCTCGCGCCCCTGGCAGGCCGCCTCGGCGACGCACACGAGGTAGCTGTAGATGTACAGGACGAGCGGCAGGACGGCGATCACGGTGCCCGGCGGGAGGATCGACACGCGGTTGAAGAGCAGCAGGTCGACCAGGAAGACGAGCAGGGCGCCGGCGCTGACGACGAACAGGCCGAGCGAGGTCGCCGGGTAGCGGAGGATCAGCCCCAGCTCCTGGTCGAGGGGGCGCGTCGGGCGGTCGACGGCCCCCTGGAGGCCCGCCGGCGCGGCGGCGCGGTGCGCCGCGGGCGGGGCGAAGCGCGCGTCGTCGTCGAGGGCGGGGGGCCGGAAGCGGGCGTCGTCGTCGGGGTCGGTGACCGGCGTGAAGCCGGTCGGCCGGGAGCGGGCGTCGTCGTCGGCGGCCGGCGCGGCGGAGGACGGCGGCGGCTCGGGCTCGTAGCCCGGGAGCGCGGCGGACTGGCGCATGCGCCGGAGGCGGGCGGACTTCGCGGCGTCGTCCTCGGGTAGCGCGGGCGGCGCGGGGGGCGCGAGCGGCGCGGGCGGCGCGGGCGCGGGCTCGGGCTCGTAGCCCGGGATCGCGGCGGCCTGGCGCATGCGCCGGAGGCGGGCGGTCTTGGCGGCGTCGTCCTCCTCGGCGGGCGGCGCGACGACGGCGGCGGCGGCGGGGACGTCGGGGACGGGCGGGAGCGCCGGCGGGTCGGACGCGGAGGCGAGGTCCGGCTCGGAGGCGGGAGCGGGAGCGGGAGCGGGAGCGGCGTCGGTGACGGGAGCGGCGTCGGTGACGGGATCGGCGTCGGTGACGGGAGCGGCGTCGGCGACGGGAGCGGCGTCAGTGACGGGAGCGGCGTCGGTGACGGGAGCGGCGTCGGTGACGGGAGCGGGAGCGGCGTCGGTGACGGGAGCGGCGTCGGTGACGGGAGCGGCGTCGGTGACGGGAGCGGCGTCGGTGACGGGAGCGGCGTCGGCGACGGGAGCGGCGTCGGCGACGGGAGCGGCGTCGGTGACGGGAGCGGCGTCGGTGACGGGAGCGGCGTCGGCCGCGAGCGGGCGCGGTGGACCCTTCCGAGGGCCGGGTCGCCGCGCTCCGGGAGGCGGCGCCGACGCAGCCGTCGCCGAGGCCGCCGCGGGCTGACGCGGCGGGCCGGTCCGGGGTCCTGGGCGGGGTGCTCCGGGACCGGCGGCCGCCGCCGGGCCCTTCCGGGGTCCGGGGCGCGGCGCTCCGGGCGTCGCAGTCCCGGGGGCTGGAGCCGCCCCGGCGGCGGGCGGGCGCGGCGGACCCTTCCGCGGACCGGGCGGGGCGGGCGGCCGAGGCCCCGCGGCGGACGCGAGCGCGGGCGGCCGAGGCCCCGCGGCGGACGCGAGCGCGGGCCGCGGCGGACCCTTGCGCCCCGGGGGCGCGCCGACGCCGGGCGCGGCGGGGCGCGGGGGCTGCGGAGCGCGGGCGAGACGGCCAGACTCCGACGCGCCGGCGGGCCCGGGGCGGCGGGCAGCGCCGGCGGGAGCCTGGCGGGTGGCGGCGGCGGGCGCCGCGTCGGCGGGCGGACCGGCGGGCGCAGGAGCGACGGTCGCGTGGGCTCGAGCAAGGACGGCGTCGCGGGGCGCCGCCGCCGGGGGGGCGGCGGCTTCGACGACGGCCGGCGCGACAGTCGGCGCGGGTGCGGGAGCGGGCGCCGCCGCCCCGACCGGCGCGGGCGCGTCCTGCGGGTCGCCGCCGGGCGCGGGGGACGCCCCCGCCTCGGGCGACGGCGCGGGCGCGTCGGCCCCGGGGCGCGGCGGCGGGACGAGCGCGCCGCCGCAGTGCTCGCAGGGCTTCTTCATCGTGTCGCCCGGGAGCAGGTAGGTCTTCTTGCCGCAGGCCGCGCAGGCGCGGCCGTGGCGCTCGCGGATCGTGACGATCTTCTCGAGGTCCTCGACGCCGAGGTTCCCCGCGTCGAACAGGAACTCCTCGAGCGGGACGCCCTTCCGGCTCGCCTGCTCGAGCGCCGAGTCGAGGCGCGGCCTGGGGAGGACCTTGCGCTGCTGCGCGATCAGGTGGAAGGCCCGGTCCGCGCTCGTGCTCATCGAGGCCTCCCTTGCGGCAGCGCGGTCCGGAGCGCGCCCTCGACCGCGCGGGCCACGCGTGTGCGCGCGGGCTCGGCCTCGAGGACGTGCTGGTTCAGCTCGAGCTCCACGTAGCGCACTCCGCGCGCCTCGCCGTGGCGCTTCGCCGAGTAGATCAGCCCGGCGAGGCCGGAGTAGGGCTCGTTGAGGCGGGCGCGCAGCCCGTGGGCGCGGAGCGCCTCGAGGACGCGGCGGGCGAGGTCCTCGTGGCGGTCGAACAGGACGCCGACGTCGAAGTCGCGGTCCTGGCCCGGCCACTCGCCGGTGAAGCTGTGGACGCTGACCACGGTCACCGCGTCCTCCCCGTGCAGGGCGACGGCCCGCGCGACCTCCGCGTCCACGGCGGCGTGGTAGGGCGCGTGCCAGCGGGCCACGCGGGCCGCGACCTGCGCCGGGGCGAGGCCGGCGTTGCCCGGGACGACGCGGCCCTCGGCGCGGGCGAGGGCCAGGGTCGGGTCGTCGGGGGCGCGGTTGACGTCGACGAGGAGCCGCGAGAGGCGGCTGGTGACGGCGGTGGCGTCGAGCGCCGCGGCCAGGCGCAGCGTGGCGTCGCGGGCCCAGCGGTCCCAGCCCCAGTGGGTGTCGAGGAAGGCGTCGTCGAGGCCGAGCCCGCCGAGCGCCGGCGGCACCTCGCGCCCGGCGTGCTCGCAGGTGAGGACGAGCGGGCCACCGCCGCGGAGCACGGCGTGGTTCTCGCCCTCGAGCGCGCGCTCGGCGATGCTCACCCCGGGATCATTGCCACACCGGGGCCTGCGCCGCAATCCTCCGGGAGGTGGCGTTGCGCCGGGCCGCGCCGTCGTGGACGATCGTCGCCCCGCAGGAGGGGGACGACGTGGGCAAGCGCATCGGCGTCATGACCGGCGGGGGCGACTGCCCGGGGCTCAACGCGGTGATCCGCGGCGTCGTCTTCGCCGCCCGCGCGCGCGGCTGGGAGGTGCTGGGGATCGAGGACGCGACGAGCGGCCTGGTCGATCTGGAGTACCGCTCGCCGCACGGCAACCGCTGGCTCACCTGCGACGACGTCGAGCGGATCCTCACGCGCGGGGGCACGATCCTCGGGTCGTCGAACAAGAGCGACCCGTTCAAGTTCGTGACGATCCGTGACGGCGAGCGCGTCGAGACCGACGTCTCCGACCGCGTCATGGAGAACTTCCGCCGGCTCGGCCTCGAGGCGCTGGTGAGCATCGGCGGCGACGGCAGCATGCGGATCGCGCAGCGCCTGGGCGAGAAGGGCATGCCGATCGTCGGCGTGCCCAAGACGATCGACCAGGACCTGGCCTGCACCGACTACACGTTCGGCCACCACACGGCCGTGCAGACCGCGACAGACGCGATCGACAAGCTGCAGGACACGGCCGAGAGCCACGACCGCGTCATGCTCGTCGAGGTCATGGGCCGCGACGCCGGCTGGATCGCGCTCCACTCGGCGATCGCCGGCGGCGCGCACGTGTGCCTCCTGCCCGAGGTCCCCTACCGCCTCGAGCCGATCGTGCGCCGCGTGCAGGAGCGGCAGGCGCGCGGCTACCCGTTCAGCATCATCGTCGTCGCCGAGGGCGCGCGCCCGGTCACGGGCGAGCAGAGCACCGCCGGCCCGCGCGAGCTGGGCGCCATGGTCAAGCTCCAGGGCGCCGCGCAGCGCCTGGCGGCCGAGCTCCAGCCCCGGCTCGGCCTCGACGTGCGCACGACCGTCCTCGGCCACCTGCAGCGCGGCGGCTCGCCCACGCAGTTCGACCGGATCCTCGGCTCGCGCTTCGGCGTTCGCGCGGTCGAGCTGGTCGAGGAGGGCAAGTTCGGCCACATGGTCGCGCTCAAGACCCCGGAGATCGTCTCCGTGTCGATCGCCGAGGCCGTCAGCCGGCCGAACCTCGTCGACCCGGAGAGCCAGCTCGTCAAGGCGGCGCGGGCGTGCGGGGTCGAGTTCGGGGACTGACCGCGGGCCCCCGTGAGCGACGGTGAGGCCCCCCGGTGACGACCTCGCCTGGCAGGCGCGGGCCTGGCGCGGCCCGCTGGCCTACGCGCGGGAGCGGCCGCTCGTGCTCGGGGCCGCGGCGCTGATCCTCCTGCGGGCGGCGGCGCGCCTGGCGCTCCTGCGCCTGCAGACCGGCTCCGTGGACGGCGCCCTCGCGGCCCTCCCCGGCCGGTACGACGCGCTCGACGCCGCCACGGCGCTCTTCGCCGGCTGGATCGCGTTCGAGGTCGTCACCCTGCGGTGGGTGCGCTACGAGGTCTCGGCCGGGGGGCGCGTCGGGACGTCGTTCCTGGGCGGCGGCTACTGGCGGGACGGACCCGGCGCGCCGGTCGTGAGCGAGGGCCGACGCGTCGTGACCTTCGACTGGGGGCGCGGCCCCGGCCACATGAGGCTCTTCGGCGTCGACCTCGAGGAGCCGGTGGAGCGGCGGCTGCGCTTCCGCCTCGACCGCGACGAGGCCGACGCGCTGCGCGAGGTCCTCGCTCGCCGCTCCCGGGAGCCCTGAGCTCGAGAAGAACTCGCTGCGCGATTCTCTCGAGCTCAGACCAGCGATGAGTGATGCGCTCGCGAGGGGAACGCGATCGGCGCAAGTGCCCGGGCAACGGTGTTTGGCCCGTTCCGCGCCTCCCCATCGCTCGCTCGAGCGGGGCGAGTATGGGCGGCGGAACGAGAAGTCCTCAAGCTCCCCTGAGCTCGGGAGGAGAGGCGGCCGGCCCCAGGCCTGCGTCGAGCGGGCGGGTGCTCATCTCGGCGCGCCTGCGCGCGGCTCGCCCCGGTCGAGGAGCCAGGGCACGAGCTCTTCCCGCAGGGCCGCCTGGAGGTCGGCGTCGTCTGGCTCCCCCGCGGCACGGATCGTCTCCCACGCGTGCTCCAGCCGCGTCCGGCTCATGGGTCCCCACGGCGTTCGCCAGCCGAACGAGGACGTCAGCTCGCCCGCGCTGAACAGCGCCGCCCGGACCGGAAGCAGGGCGTCGTCGTCGCGAGTCGTCAGGCACGTGCCGAAGGTCCGCGCCTCGTGACGAGCCGCCGCGTCGGCCGCGACCAGGTGTTCGGGACATGGGCACGCCAGCCAGGCCTGTAGGGGCGCGAGGACCTCGTCCGCGGTCCGCCGCCCCTCCGGCGTCAGGTCCCGCCGCCGGAGGACCAGCCGCGCCGCGGCGAGCGCCGCGCGGTGCGTGGCCGTGTCCACTGCCTGCAGGAGGGACTCGAGCGACGGTGGTCGTTCCTCGTGTCGCCCCAGGAGACGCAGCGCCAACTCCGCGGGCGAGTGGCCCAACGCCGCAGCCAGCCGGAGCCGGCTCGGCGGCAGCTCGAAAGCGCGCAGCCGCTCGGCCAACAGGATCGCCTCGTCCTCGGGGCTGCGAGTCACCTGCCAACGGCGCTCGAGGAGGGCCAGGCGGGCTTCCTCCTGCGTGAGCTCGCCCGCCCGGACGCGCTCATGGAGGAACGCCTGCTCCGCAGCGAGGCTGTCCTCCTCGGAGCGTCGCCGTTCCCTCGCTCGACGCCGTTCGTCGCCCACGTGCTGCAGCGTAGCGAGCGCCTCGGGCTCTGGGCAGGTCACGCCGTCCTCCACCTCGCCGTGGGTCGTTTCCTCCGGTACGATCCACACCGGAGGATCCGTTGGCCCAGGCCCCGCCGCCCACCGCCGACCGGCCGTCCCAGCGCCTGAGGGCGCCGGGGCCGGTGGCCGACCTGGTGCGCGCGTCGGAGATCGTGCGGATCCTCGTCGCGCACGGGTTCGGCTTCCTCCTCGACCGCACGGCGCTGGCCGCGCTCGGCGTGTCGGCGGCCACGCCCGACGAGCGCGTGCGCGACCTGCCGCTGGCCGAGCGGGTGCGCCGGGTGCTCGAGGCGCTGGGGCCGACGTTCGTCAAGCTGGGGCAGGTGCTCTCCACGCGGGCCGACGTCGTGCCCGAGGAGTTCGTCGCCGCGCTCAAGGCGCTGCAGGACCGCGCGCCGCAGGTGCCGTTCGCGACGGTCAAGCGCGTGATCGAGGAGGAGCTCGGCCGGCCGCTCGAGCAGGTGTTCGCGTCGTTCACCGAGGAGCCGCTGGCCACGGCGTCGATCGCGCAGGTGCACCGGGCGACCCTGCGCCGCGGCGAGGAGACGGTCGAGGTCGCGGTGAAGGTCCAGCGGCCCGGGATCCGCCAGACCATGCGTTCGGACCTGAGCCTCCTCTACTGGCTCGGGCGGCTGCTCGAGGGGACGATCGAGGAGGTCTCGGCCTACTCGCCCACGGCGATCGTCGAGCAGTTCGAGCAGGCGGTCGAGGAGGAGCTCGACTTCGTCCACGAGCGCCACAACCTCGAGCGCGCGCGCAAGAACTTCGAGCCGCGCCCCGACCTGTGCGTCGTGCCGGAGCCGTTCGCCGACGTGTCGACGCCGCGGATCCTCACCATGCGCTTCCTCGACGGGGTGAAGATCACCGACGTCCGCGACGACGCGCGCTACGACAAGGCCGCCCTCAAGGACCGCCTCGTCGAGGCCGCCTTCAAGCAGGTCTTCGAGGACGGCTTCTTTCACGGCGACCCGCACCCGGGCAACGTCATGGTCCTCGCCGACGGCCGCCTGGGCCTGATCGACCACGGCCTGTGGGGCAAGATCACGCCCGAGCAGCAGGACATCCTGCTCCACTGGCTGACCGCGATCGCGCTCAAGAGCCCGAGCACGCTGGCTCGCCTCACGCTCCGCGTGGGCAAGGTCCCGCCCGACTTCGACCGCGTGCGCTACGAGCGCGACGTGCGCGCGCTCATGGACAAGTACGTCGGCGTCCAGCTGGAGAGCCTCGACACGTCGTCGGTGATCGCCGACTCGATCGAGGTGATCCGTCGCCACCGGATCCAGCTCCCGCCCGACTTCGCCGTGCTCGCCCGCGCCACGGCCACGCTCGAGGGGATCGTCCGCTTCCTCTACCCCGACCTCGACTTCCAGGCGCTGATCCTCCCCTACGTGCAGCGCCTCGTCTGGCGCCGCTTCGACCTCTCGCGCGCCGGCCCGGAGGCCATGAGCCTGTTCCTGGGCATGCAGGACTTCGTCAACGAGGTCCCCTCCCAGATCAACCAGCTCCTGCTCGACCTCTCGTCGGGCCGCTTCCGCGTCGGCCTCCAGGGCGAGGCGCTCGAGGAGCTGGCCCTCGTCGGCCGCCTCCACAGCGCCCGCACGGCGCTCTCGGTCCTCGCCGGGGCCCTCGTCCTCGCCGCGGCGATCACGATCGCGCCCTTCCAGTACGAGGTCTTCCACGTCCCCGTCGCGCCCGTGCTCCTGCTCCTGGCCTCGTTCGGGGCGTTCTGGGCGCTGGTGATGACCTTCGTGTTCCCCAAGGGGTTCCGGAAGATCAGCCTCGCCAAGATGATGTTCTGGCGACGCCCCGACCGCTGACATCGCTTGATCCGCCGTTCCGCCGAGGTGAGAATCCCGGCCCGCGCGCCCAGGGGCGCGCGCCCTTCCCCTCAACGAGGTCAGCATGCGCGTCGGCGTCCCCCGCGAGATCAAGTCCAACGAGCACCGGATCGCCATGGTCCCGGCGGGCGTCGACGCCCTGGTGCGCGCCGGCCACGAGGTGATGGTCGCCCAGGACGGCGGCCACGGCTCGGGGATCACCGACCAGGAGTACCTCGACGCGGGCGCGAAGATCGCCCCCGACAACGCCGACGTGTTCGCCTGGGCGGACATGATCGTGAAGGTCAAGGAGCCGCTGCCCGAGGAGTACGGGCTGATCCGCCCCGAGCAGACGGTCTTCACCTACTTCCACCTGGCCGCCTCGAGCGAGCTGACCGAGGCCATGGTCAAGTCCAGGGCCACCTGCGTGGCTTACGAGACGATCGAGGACAAGAACGGCCGGCTGCCGCTCTTGACCCCGATGAGCGAGGTCGCCGGGCGCATGGCGATCCAGGAGGGGGCCAAGTACCTCGAGAAGCCCATGATGGGCCGCGGGATCCTCCTCGGCGGGATCCCGGGCGTCGAGCCCGCCTACGTGGTGATCCTCGGCGGCGGCGTCGTCGGCAGCAACGCGGCCAAGATCGCCGCCGGCCTGGGCGCCAACGTGGCGATCCTCGACGTGAACCTCGACCGCCTGCGCTACCTCGACGAGATCATGCCGGGCAACGTCACCACCCTCTACTCGACCCAGTACGCCGTGCGCGAGCAGTGCCGCCGCGCCGACCTCGTGATCGGCGCCGTGCTGACGACCGGCGCCCGCGCGCCCGTGCTCGTCCCGCGCGAGTACCTGGCCGAGATGAAGAACGGCAGCGTCATCGTCGACGTGGCGATCGACCAGGGCGGCTGCATCGAGACGGCCCGGGCCACGACCCACCAGGACCCGACATACGTGATCGACGGCGTCGTCCACTACTGCGTGGCGAACATGCCGGGCGCCGTCGGGCGCACCTCGACCTACGGCCTGACCAACGCGACGCTCCCCTACGTCCTGCGCCTGGCCCGCCACGGCGCGGTCGAGGTGGCCAGGCAGGACCCCGGCTTCGCCAAGGGGATCAACGTCATGGACGGCAAGATCACGTGCGAGCCCGTGTCGGAGTTCTTCAAGCTCCCATACACGCCGCTCTCCGCGCTGATCGGTTGACACCCCCCGGGGGGCGGAGTAGGATCCGTCCCCTGAAGCTCTTTCAATATCCCGGCCGGACGCCGAGGCCTCGTCGTGAGTGACGGCCGCCGCGTCCCGCTCGGAAACAAACTAGGCCCTCCGCTCCCGTGCGGCGGGGCACTCCGATACAAGGGCACCCCTAGCTCAATTGGATAGAGCATCTGGCTACGGACCAGAAGGTTAGAGGTTCGAGTCCTCTGGGGTGTATACGAACGCCTCGCGCGCCTCCGGGAACACACCGAGGGCCGCGAGGCGCGCTCTTTGGCGGTCAGCACGACTCAGCAACCTGACGAGCTCGACGAGGCGCGCATGCGCCTCGCCCTCGACGAAGCCCGGGCGGCGCTGGCGACCGACGACGTCCCGGTGGGCGCGGTCCTCGTCGACGCCGACGGCCACGTCATCGGACGCGGCCGCAACCGGCGCGAGGAGCGCGGCGACCCGACGGCCCACGCCGAGGTCGAGGCCCTGCGCGAGGGGGCCCGCGAGCGCGGCCTGTGGCGCCTCGACGGGGCGACGCTCTACGTGACGCTGGAGCCCTGCGCCATGTGCGCCGGCGCCCTCGTCAACGCGCGCGTCACGGCCCTCGTCTACGGCGCGCGCGACCCGAGGGCGGGCGCGGTCGAGAGCCTCTACCAGGTCTGCACCGACCCCCGGCTCAACCACCGGCTCGAGGTGCGGGCCGGGGTGCTCGAGGCGGAGTGCGCGCAGCTCCTGCGCGACTTCTTCCGCCGGCGTCGGGGGCGCTGATCCGGAGCGCTGACCGAAACGAATCCAGGGAGCGGTGTCCGAGCGGTCGAAGGAGCACGCTTGGAAAGCGTGTATACGTGAAAGCGTATCGAGGGTTCGAATCCCTCCCGCTCCGGTTTGACAAATGGGCGACGACGCGGCGGCCTCCCGGGCGGGCGCGTCAGGTTCGGGGCGCAGAAACCTGGACCCTCTGCACGTGGGGTGCGTGAATCTGGTCAGGGCCGAAAGGCAGCAGCCATAAGCGAGTTCTCCACGGTGCCGGAGGACAATCTGGGTGGAGTCTCGGGCCTGCCGCGTTCGCTCCGGAGGCCGCCGCGCGCGCGCCCGCCTCCCTCCCCGCCCCATCCATCCGTCCGCCCCTGTCCGCCCCGCTGGGTAGCATGGCCCCCGGCCGCCCGGACGGAGGAGCCATGGCCTACCTCGCCTTCGCCCGCAAGTACCGCCCGAGGACGTTCGAGGACGTCGTCGGCCAGGAGGCCATCGCCCAGGCCCTGCGCTCGGCGGTGGCCACCGGCCGCACGGCGTCGGTCTACCTGTTCTCCGGCTCGCACGGCGTCGGCAAGACGTCCATGGCCCGGATCCTGGCCAAGGCGCTCAACTGCCCGAACGCGGCCGACGGCCGCCCCTGCCTCGAGTGCGAGACCTGCGCGAGCATCGACCGCGGCGAGGCGTTCGACGTGCTCGAGATCGACGCCGCGAGCAACCGCAGCGTCGAGGACGCCGAGCGCATCCGCCAGAACGTGCGCACGCGCGGGGCGGCGCGGCACAAGATCTACATCCTCGACGAGGTGCACCAGCTCTCGCGCCACGCGTTCGACGCGCTGCTGAAGACCTTCGAGGAGGCGCCCGAGCACGTCCGGTTCATCCTGGCCACGACCGAGCTGCACAAGGTCCCCACGACGATCCGCTCGCGCGCGCAGGTGTTCCACTTCCACCGGAGCGCCCGCCAGGCGATCGAGCGGCGCCTCGCCCAGATCGCCGAGGCCGAGGGCGTGCCGATCGAGCCGGCGGCGCTCACGCTGATCGCCCGGCGCGCGCGCGGCTCCATGCGCGACGCGCAGAAGTCGCTCGACCAGGTGGTCAGCCTGGGGGGCGCCGGCGCCGGCACGATCCGCGCCGACGACGTCGGCAACCTCCTCGGCACGCTGGCCGAGGAGCGCGTCGAGCGCGTCCTCGCCGCGCTGGCCCGCGGCGCCGCCGGGCCGCTCCTCGTCGAGCTCGACGACTACCTGGCCAGGGGCGGCCGCGCCGGGACGTTCATCGAGGACCTGCAGGAGGCCCTGCGCGCCGTCCTCTACCTGAAGGCGTGCGGGCCCGGGAGCCCGCTCCTCGAGGAGGTCGCCTACGACCAGGAGCACCTGGCGCCGGTCGCCCAGGCGCTCTCCGAGGACGCGCTCCTCTACGCGCTGACGGTCCTGCAGGAGGCCGAGACGAAGATGCGCACGGCCCGCGAGCCGCGGATCGTGCTCGAGGTGTGCCTCGTGCGCATGTCGCGCATGGCCGAGCTGCGCCCGATCGGCGAGGTCCTGGCGCGCCTCGAGCGCCTCGAGCAGGCGCTCGGCGGCGGCGGCGGCCCGCCCGCAGGCCCGCCGCCGCGCGGGCGACCCGCCGACGTCGACCTCCGCGGCGGGTCGACGTCGGACGCCCGCCCCAGCGCCGCGCCCCCCTCGTCTGCGCCCCCTCGCCGCGCCAGCTACGCCTACCCGACCTCGATCGCGCCGGACCTGACCGCGCGGCAGGTGGTCGAGCTCGACCGCGCCGCGCGGCTCGACCGCCCGGTCGACCGTCCCGGCGAGCCTCGCGCCGAGCTCGCGCGCGCCGAGCCCGGAGCCGCGGTCGCCCTCGCCGAGCCGCCGCGGGCCCCGGGCGCCCTCGTCCAGCCGGCCGTCGAGGCGGCCTGGGCGCAGGTCCAGGCCGCGCTCGGCGACGCGCTCGGCATGACCGCGAGCGTCCTCGAGCGCGGCAAGCCGCGCGTGCGGGTCGACCAGGGCGACGTGGTCGTCGAGGTCGCGCCCATGAGCGACCTCCTCTTCGCGCAGCTCGCCGACCCGCAGGTCGTCGACGCCGTGAGCCGCCTCCTCGCGGGCCCCCTCGGCGCCCCGCCGCGCGTGCGCTTCCGCCGCGCCGCCCAGCCCGACGCGGCGGCCGCCGCGCCGGGCCAGCCGGCCGCGCCGGGCCAGCCGGCGCGCGCGCGCTCGGTCTACGACGACCCGCTGGTGAAGCAGGCGCAGCGCGAGCTGGCCTCGACGCCGGTCACACGGGACGAGTAAGTCGATCGCGGCTCGCGAACGAAGGTGGCCTTCCGGCCGCGTGTGGGGGGGGTAGGGGCGGCGCCCGGGGCGCCCCCGGGGGCGGCCCCGCCGGCGCCGAGCGCGGGGGGCGCCGCC
>JAMLIC010000033.1 GCA_023954375.1 Planctomycetota bacterium | reverse complement strand
ACGAAGGCCAGCGGCCCGCGCCAGGCGATCTCGCAGCGGGCCAGTGGACGGCCGTCGAGGGTATCGGGACCGGCGCCGGAGGCGATGCCATCGCCCGGGCCGGTGGCCCGATCCGCCAGCACCAGCCAGCGCGGCGCCCTGCCCGCTTCGCGCCAGGCCAGGCGCAGTCCCCAGGCCGCCGCGGCCAGCGCCAGCGGCCAGGGCGACCGGCGCTCGGGCGCGCCACCGCCGCGCGTCCGGCGCCGGCACTCGGCGAGGGCGTCGGCCAGCGCCCCCGCCGACGCGTGGCGCTCCGCCGGGTCGTGCGCCAGCGCGCGCAGGACCGCCGCGTCGACCGCGGCCGGCACCTCTGGGCGCGCGGTCGACGGCGGCGGCGGCGGCGCCGTCATGCGGCCCATGAGCTCCACCAGGCTCGGCGCCTCGTAGGGCGGCCCCCCGGTGAGCAGGGCGTAGAGCGTCGCCCCGAGCCCGTAGACGTCGCTCCGCGGGCCGATCGCGTCGAGGCGCCCGTAGGCCTGCTCCGGCGGCCAGAAGCCCGGGGTGCCGATCGCCGCGCCGGAGCGGCTGAGCGCGCTGGCGCTCAGCCTGGGATCGACCTCGCGCGACAGGCCGAAGTCGGTGACCATGGCCGCGCCGGTGCGGTCGACGAGGACGTTGCCGGGCTTGAGGTCGCGGTGGAGGACGCCGCGGCCGTGGGCGTGGTCGATCGCGCGCGCCACGAGCTCCATGACCCGGAGGGCCTCGCGGACGGGCAGCGGGCCGTCGCGCGCGAGGCGCTGGTCGAGCGACTCGCCGTCGACGAAGTCCATGACGATGTAAGGGCCCTCGCGGATCGACCCGGCCTGGTGGACGGAGACGATGTTCGGGTGCCGCAGCCGGGCCAGCGCGTCGACCTCGCGCTCGAAGCGGCGCCGCTGCGTCTCGTTCGCCCCGGCGCCGGCCAGCAGCAGCTTGATCGCCACGTCGCGGGAGAGCGCGGGGTCACGCGCGCGCAGGACGACCCCGAAGCCGCCGCGCGCGACCTCACCCAGGACCTCGTATCGCCCGATGCGCACGCCGCCAGTGTGCTCGGTCCGCGGCCGGCGCACAACGCGCAGGGCCGGGCCCCCCGGGCCGTGTGACCGCCCTGCGCGACCCGTTCACGAACCTCCCGTGACCGCGCCCGCCGTCACGGTCATGGTCCACAGGCGCACGCGGTCGGCGTGGCCCTCGAGGGCGCGCGACGCGGCCTCGGGCGCGTAGCCGATCGCGACCAGCGCGCCCAGGACCGCGTCCACCTCCGCGGGCGCCCACCAGGTGCGGCCCGCGCGGAGCGGCCCGGCGCCGGCGCGGGCGAAGACGCCGTTGACGACGACGTCGAGCGCGCAGGCGAGCGACGCGAGGAGCGGCGCGTCGGGCAGGGCGTCGTGCAGCGGCAGGCCCGGGTCGAGCCAGCCGGCCTCGAGCGCCTCGGCGAGGAGCGCCGTCCAGGCGCGGGCGCGGGCCGGAGCGCGCGCGGGCGCGGCCGCCACCTCGGCGTCGAGGAGCAGGGCCCGCTCGCGCAGGGGCTCGAAGGCGGCGAGGGCCTCGGGCGGGAGCACGGCGTCGTCGCCCGACGCCTGCCGCAGCAGGTTGGCCGCGCCGTAGCGCGGGTAGTAGGGCGGGATCGGGACGAGGCGGCCCCCGGCGACGCGGCTGACGAAGCCCGACAGCGGCGTGAGCTGGACCTGGCACCCGCGGCCGGCGGCCACGCCGGCGAGGAGCGGGAGGTGCAGGTCGAGCGTGGCGTTGCCGCCGTAGCGGCGCACGACCTGGGCGAGGTGCGGCAGCCCGCGGTGGAACGGGGCCGCCGCGACGAAGGCGTAGTCGGAGAGCCGCACCCAGCCGAGGTCCGGCTCGAGCAGGTCGAGCGCGTCCTCGAGGGCGTCCACGCCGCCGCGGGGGATCGGCAGGAGCAGGTCGGTCTCGCCGAAGAACAGGTCGTCGGCCGGGGCCGGCAGGTCGCCCTCGTCGAGCGGCTCGAGGCGCGCCTCCCAGTCGAGCCGCGCCAGCCCCTCGGGCGCGAGCGTCGCCAGGCGCTCGACGTCGCCCGCGCCCAGCCAGGCCGCGACCTCGACCGCGGGCACCGCGTCGCCGGCCTGCCGCGGGATCGGGTCGTCTCCCGCGACCACCCCGCGGGCCCACGCGCGCCAGAGCGCGCCGCCCGGGTCGCGGTAGACGAGGTCGGTGCGCGGGAGGTCGGTGAACAGCTCGTAGAAGCGGCAGCACACGGCGCGCAGGCCGCCCGGCAGGGCGTCGGGGACGCCGTCGCTCTCGACCGGCACGAGGCGCGCGCGGTGCCGCGCGAGCCCCGGCCGGGCCAGCGTCTGCTCGAGCATGGCCGGCGACACGTCGCAGAGGTGGTAGCGGACCCGCGCGTGGAGGTCCGGCGCGCGCCGCTCGAGCGCGTCGAGGAACGCCTGGGCGAACTGCCCCGAGCCGACCCCGGTCTCGACCACGGCGAGGACGTCGGGGAGGGCGCGGCCGGCCGCGCGCGCGGCCTCGACGCGGCGGACGAAGTCCTCGGCGTCGGCGCGCGAGAGCGTCGGGTCGGCGCCCACCTGCGTCTCGAAGTCCTCGTAGATCCCGTGGCCGCGGGCGCGGTAGTAGGCGGTGTTGATCACCTCGAGGACGGCGCCCGCGTCGCCGAGCGGCCGCCAGGCGTCGCCCGGCGCGGCGACGACGGCGCGCGGCCGGGGGAAGAAGCGCGCCCCCCAGCGCGCCCGCTCGAGCGCCTCGATCGCCGCCGCCAGCGGCTCGCCGCCTGCGAGGTGGGCGCCTGCCTGGGCGAGCGCCTCGTCCACCCGCGCGCGCTCGCGGGCGACGCTCGCGGCCAGGCTGCCTGCGGCCCCCTGGTGGGCGAGGAGCGCGGCGACGACGGGGGTGAAGGCCGCGCTGTGCGCCGCGACGTCGGCCATGTGCTCCTGCAGGCCCGCGAGGTCGCGCGCGAGGGCGTCGCGCGCCGCGGCGAGCGCGGCGTCGAGCCCGGCGTCGAGCGCGGCGGCCGCGGCCTCGCGGCCGGCGTCGTCGTCGGCGGCCGCCACACGCACCGCGTGCTCGAGCAGTCCCGGCGCCGCGTCGCGCAGGGGCGCGGGGGCGGGCAGGGTCATCAGGTGCGACAGGTGGACGACGCGCTCGAGCGCCTGCGCGCTGGCGAGGCAGCCCGCGCGGGCGCGGGCCTGGAGCGGGCCGAGGAGGTCGCGGACCTCGGCGGGGAGGACCTCGATCGCGGGGGGCAGCACGTCCACCATCAGAGCGTGATCACCTTCTCCGCCCGGTCCAGCCGGGTGACGATGTCGTCCATGCTCCCCACGGCGCCCACGCGGACCCGCTCGCGCAGGCCGAAGTGGTCGACGCAGGTGCCGCAGGCGACGACGTCGACGCCGCGGGCCTCGAGCGCGGCGAGCGCCTGGAGCGCGGGCGAGCCCTCGACCGCGAGCCGCACGCCGCCGTTGTAGAGGCACACGGCCTCGAGGCCGTCGAGGGCGCCGGCCTTGCCGAGGAACGTCGTCAGGACGCGCTGGCCCAGCGCGTCGTCGCCGCGGCCCATGCCGTCGGCGTTGAGGAGCACGACCGTCTTCACGTCAGGCCTCCACGTGCGGGGTGGGCCCCGGGATCGCCGGCCCGGCGCTGGGGCCGAGGAGCTCCAGGGTGGCGCCGGCGTGGACCTGGTCGGCCGGCGCGAGGAGGCCCGCCCGGCTCGCGCCGCCCTTGATCATGGGCAGGAGGGCGTCGCCCCGGTCGAGCCACGCGCCCACCGGCGCGCGCTCCATGCGGCCCTCGGGGTACCTGGCGATCACGAACCATCCGGGTGTGGCGGCGACGAACGGCATGACTCCTCCGTAGGCGCCCCAGCATGCCTCGCCCGGCGCCGCCGACCACCCCCCGGCCGCCTGGCGCTCCGGTCTCGCGCGCCGCTATGCTCCGGGCATGGGCGCTGGTGGGGCGGAGCGGGCGATCCCGGTCCAGGTGGGCCGCTACCTGGTCCGCTCCACCCTCGGCGCGGGCGGCATGGGGGTCGTGCTCCGCGCGCACGACCCGGCCCTCGGGCGCGACGTGGCCGTCAAGCTCCTGCGGCCAGGCAGCGACGCGTCGCCGAAGGCCCTCGCGCGGTTCCAGCGCGAGGCCCGCGCCCTGGGCCGGCTGCGGCATCCCGGGATCGTGCGCGTGCTCGACGCCGACGAGCACGAGGGCCACCCCTTCTTCGTCATGGAGCTGATCGAGGGGGAGTCGCTCGAGGACCGCTTGCAGCGCGCCGGCCACCTGCCGCTCGCGGACGCGCTGCGCATGGGCGAGGACCTCGCGCGGGCGCTGCATCACGCCCACGGCGAGGGCGTCCTGCACCGCGACGTGAAGCCGGGCAACGTGCTCCTGTGCGCCGACGGGACCGCTCTCCTCGCGGACTTCGGGCTGGCGAAGGACCTCGCCGCCGCCTCCCGCTTCAGCCTCACGGCCGAGGGCGCGACGCTGGGGACGCTCGGGTTCATGCCCCCCGAGCAGTTCGAGGACGCCAGGAGCGCCGACGTCCGCTCCGACGTGTTCTCGCTCGGGGCGACCGTGTACGCCGCGCTCTCGGGCCGTCCGCCGTTCCCGGCCACCGCCGTGCGCGACTACTACATGGCCATGGTCCACGGGCGCTGGCCGCGCCCGACCAGCCTCCGGCCGGAGCTCCCGGCGGGGGTGGACGCCGTCTGCGAGGGGTGCCTCGCCGCGCGCGGCGTCGACCGCTACGCGACCGCACGCGACCTGGCGGAGGACTGGCCCGGCTGCGACGGGGCGAGCCGCCCCTGGCCCGACCGCGACCGTCCGGCGCGCAGGGCGGCGCGGTCGTCGCGCTGGGCGAGGTCATGGCAGCGTCCCTCGGCGACGCCCCCGCCCCGGGCGGGCCGGCGGGCGTGGCGACCGTGAGCCGTCACGGCCTCCCCGCGGCCGCGCTGGAGGACCTCGTGGCGCACGCCCGGGCGCGCTTCGCCGCCCGCGACCTGCCGGGCGCGGTCGCGGCGCTCGACGACGCGCTGGCCAGCGCGCCCGAGCGGGCCGACCTGTGGAGCATGCGCGGGGTGGCGCGGAGCCGGCAGGGTGATCACCGCGGCGCCCTCGAGGACCACGAGGAGGCCCTGCGCCGCGACCCCGACGACCTGGGCGGGCGGGTGGGCCGGGGCATGCTCCGGCTGCGGCAGCGCGACTACCTGCGCGCCGCGCACGACCTCCAGCGCGCGCTGGAGCTGCTGCCGCCGAGGTCCGACCGGGCCACACGGCTGCGGCGTGCGCTGGATCGCGCGCGCGGCTCGCTCGGCGGCACCGTCGTGCGGGGGTTCCGGGTCCCCCGGGCGTCCGGGGAGGGCCCGGTCGAGGGCTGACGGCGCCCTCAGTCAGTGCTTCGTCACGAACTCCGTCGTGTTGAGGAGCGCCCACAGCAGGTCCGACATGGTCGCCGCTCGCGCCGCGTTGCGGTCGCCGGCGACGGGC
Organism: Planctomycetota bacterium; assembly: GCA_023954375.1. GTDB lineage: Bacteria > Planctomycetota > J058 > J058 > J058 > JAMLIC01. The sequence continues at coordinate 94,828 of JAMLIC010000033.1, read as the reverse complement.
GCGGCCAGGCGGGCCAGCCAGGGGGCCGCCTCGTCGGCGGTGGGACGCCGCGCGAGCGTCATCAGGAACGCGGCGTCGAGCGCGGCCTCGTCGGTGGGCGCGAGCAGGGGCAGGCGCGTGGTCGGGGCGAAGACGTCGTCGTCCTTGGTCCGCTCGTGCACGAGCTGCCCGTTGAGGAGGTGCAGCCGCTGCAGGAGCGTCTCCTCGTCGAGCTCCTCCCCGTCCGGGTCGCCGCCGTGGCGCCGGACGAAGTCGGTCACCTGCCCCGCGCGCGCGAAGCGCAGGAGCAGGGCGCGGCGGGCGTCCCACGTCCAGAACGAGGTCGCCTGGTAGAGCGCCCGCCCGAGCGTCTCGGGGCGCAGGGGCTCGACCGGGTAGGTCGCGTGGGAGAGGAGCTGCGCCTCCTCGTCGGCCGCGGGCCCCGGCAGCGCCGAGGAGAGCGCGTAGGCGCGCGTCGACACGACCGCCCGCACGAGCCGCTCGAGGTCGAGGCCGCCCTCGCGCGCGCCGGCCTCGAGCACGTCGAGGAGCGCCGGGCTCCAGGGGTCGGTGACGTCGAGCTCGTCGGGCGGGTGCACGACGCCGCGCCCCATGAGCCAGGCCCACACACGGTTGGCGACCGCGCGGGTGAAGGTGGCGTTCTCGGGGTGGGTCACCCACGCCGCGAGCGCCCGGCGCCGCCCGCGCTCGCCCTCCTGGGCCGGGAGGAGCGTGGGGTCGAACGGGACGGCCGGCGCGATCCTGCGCCGCGCCGGGCCCATCATCGCCGTCGCCGCGCCCGGGTCGAGCTCGAGCTCGCCCGCGGCCCGGTCGCGCACCCCGGGGGTGTTCGGCTCCAGGCGGGCGAAGAACGCGGCCAGCCCCTCGAAGTCGGCCTGCTTCCAGGCCGCGTAGGGGTGGTCGTGGCACTCGGCGCAGTCGATCCGCACCCCGAGGAAGGCGCGGGCCGTGCGGCCGGCGAGCTTGATCGGGTCGCGCTCCTGCGAGAGGACGAAGTTCACCGCCGGCGTGTCCGTCGACAGCCCCTCGGCCGTGAGGAGGTCGCGGACGAGCGCGTCCCACGGGCGGTGGGCGGCCACCTGCTGCGTGAGCCAGTCGACGAGGCGGCGCCGGCGGTAGAGCAGGTCGTCGGGGCGCGCGTTGGCGCCGACGACCACGCGCGCCAGCTGCTCGGCCAGGGTCGACGCGAAGCGCGGGTCGGCGAGCGCCCGGTCGATCAGCCGCTGGCGGCGCCCCTCGGGCGGCCAGGCCTCGAGCTCGCGCAGCTCCTCGAGCGAGGGGACGGTGCCCAGGAGGTCGAGCCACAGGCGGCGCGCGAAGGCGAGGTCGTCGACCTCGGGCGAGGGCGTGAGCCCGCGGGCCGCCCACTCGCGCTCGAGCACGCCGTCGATCCGCGCGGCGAAGGCGAGCGCCTCGGCGCGGGCCGCGGGGGGCGCCGGGCGCGGGCGGTATCGCCGCGGCCCGTCGGCCGCGAGCGCGATCGCCAGGCCCAGCGGGAGGGCGAGGAGGGTCCAGCGGGACATGAGCGGTCTACCGGGGGGAGGGGGCGGCGGTTTCGCTCCGGCCAGAACCACACGGACCGGCGTTCGTTCCCTCATGCCCGTGCCCGTGCCGCCCTCCAGGTGCCGCGGTTCTCGACGCCGAGGAGGACGGCGCTCGCGTCCGCGGGCAAGGGCACTGGCACGGGCACGGGCACGTGAAGACCAGCGGGTCGTCTTGGCCCAGCAAGTTCCGGACGCCGACACGAGGAGAGCTCCCGGGGGGGCGACCTCCATGACCTCCTCCGTGTCCTCCGTGACCTCGGTGGTGGGTCTTCGTGACCTCGCCGTGAAACCGCCGAAGGCCTGCCCCTGTAGAGAGGGACGTGCAGCCAGCCGGACCGGAGCTGACGGGCGACCTCGCGCCGACGGGTGAGCCGACGGGCGAGCCGGTCGACCTCGCCGTCGTCGCCGCGCCCGCGGGGGGCGAGGAGCCGCCGGTCGACCTCGCCGCCGTCGAGGTGCCCACGCCCGACGCGCCGCCGCTCCTCGACCTCGCGTCGGTGGCCGTGGCGCCGCCTGGCCCGGCGGAGCCCGGACGCGCGGGGGTGAGGGCGGCGCTGACGCGCGCCTGGACGGCGCTGTGCGGGGCGGTCGGGCTGCTCGCCTGCCTGTCGGTCCTGGCGGCGGTGCCGGTGCTCCAGCTCCTCACGCTCGGCTGGCTGCTCGAGGCCGAGGGGCGGCTGGCGCGGGGCGGCGGGCTCTCCGGCGCCTTGCCCGGGCTGGCGCGCGCCGCGCGTGTCGGGTCGGCGCTGCTCGGGCTCCTCGTCGTCGCCCTCCCGTGGCTGGTGCTGCGCGGCTACGCGCGCGACGCGGCGCTCCTCGACCCGACGTCACGCGTGGCCGACGAGCTGGCGCGCTGGACGCTCGCCGTGGGCGCGGTCACGGCCGCGCACGGCGCCCTGGCGGTCGCGCGCGGCGGGCGGTTCGTCTCGTTCTTCCGCCCGCTCTCGAACTGGCTGTGGGCCATGCGCGGCGTCGCGCGCGGCCCCGTGCTCTGGCCCTCGATCGCGGCCGCGCGCGCCTGGCTCGTGGCGCTGCGCCTGCCGCACTACCTCGGCCTGGGGACGCAGGGGCTCGTGGCGGGCTTCGCCTGGCTGGCGCTGCCCACGGCGCTCCTGGCCGCCGGCGGCAAGGCGCCCGGGCTGGCGCTCCTGGGCGCGCTCTTGCTGGTGCTGGTCCTGCCGTGGCTGCTCGCGGCGCAGGCGCGCCTGGCCGCCGAGGGGCGCTTCGCGGCGGCGTTCGAGCTGGGCGAGGTGCGCCGCCGCCTGGCCAGGGCGCCGCTCGCGCACGCGCTGGCCCTGCTGGTGACGCTGGCCCTCGCCCTGCCGCTCTTCCTGCTCAAGGTCGAGCCCGTGCCGCGGGACGCCTTGTGGCTGCCGGCCGCCTTCTTCCTGGTCGCCGCCGTGCCGGGCCGGCTCCTCGCCGGCTGGGCCCACGCGCGCGGCGCGCGCCCGGGCCGGGCGCACCCCGTCCTCCGCCTCACGGGCGCCGCGGTCGCCCTGCCGGCGGCGGCGGCCTACGTGTTCGTGCTCGCCTTCTCGCAGCTCTTCTCGTGGTACGGCGCGACGAGCCTGTTCGCGCACCACGCCTTCCTCTTGCCGGTGGCGTTCTACTGACGCTGCCCGGCGGCCCGCTCCAGCTCGCCCTTGAGCCCCTGCTGCGGCGGGCCCTGCGGCGCCGGCGCGGGGCGCCCGACGCCGAGCGCGCGCAGGTCGTCGCGCAGGGCCGGGAACACGAGCTCGTCGGGGTCGTCGGTCGGCAGCGAGGCGAGGACGCGCTCGAGGTCCGCCGGCGCGCCGCGGCCGTCGACCGGCATGGCGCGGGCGATCCGGTCGATCTCCGAGTCGCCGCGGTAGTAGCGCAGGTCGCGCGTGAGCGGGTAGAGCGTCGTGCGGCCGTTCAGGGCGTGCTCGATGAACGCGTTGCTGTCGTTGCACACGCCCAGCGTGAAGTAGCCGCCGTAGGGCAGCTCGGGGTGCGCGGCGCGGTTGACCTCGAACGAGCGGCGCACCTCGCCCGCCAGCCGGACCGCCTCGACGGCGCGGTCGCCCTCGTACTCGTGCGCGATCCGCCGCCCGGTCCAGGCGGCGCGGTCGTTGACCATCGCGCGGAACTTCGCCTCGCCGTCGATCCCCATGTAGAAGGACACGTCGACGTTGACCGCGGGCCCGCGGACGACGAGCTCGTGCTGCGAGTGCGTCACCGGCACCTTGAGCGTCGAGCGGCCGGGCACCGGGAGCTCGGTGTCCGCCCACATGGGCGCGGCGAGGTCGCGGCCGTTCGCCGAGAGGCCGGCGAAGTCGGCGAACATGCGCGCGTCGACGACCTGGACCGTGTGACCCGCGGTGACGAGCAGGCGCAGGAGGTCGGCCGGCGTGGCGGCCTCGCCGCCCTCGTGCGTGACGACGAGGCCGGGCTTGCCGGGCTGGTTCACCGCCAGGCGGTTCAGCACGTCGGCCATGCGGGCGCTGTCGGCGGCGCGCGGCGCGAGGTCGGGGGCGGGCACGGCCCCGCGGGGGGTGACCCCCAGCGCGGCCAGCGGGCCCTCGCGAGGCGCCGCGGGGGTCGCCGGCGGCGGGGCGCCGACCGGGATCCCGAGCGGCTCGCGGCGGGCGCGCGCCGAGGGCGGGGGCGCGCCGACGCCGGCCGCCTGGCCGCCGACGGCGCCGACGCCCACGCCGGCGGCCGTGGCCACCGTCACGGCGGCGCCCATCTCGCTCACCCGCAGGGCCGGCGCGCGCTCGAGCGCGTCGACCTCGCCGGTGCGCAGGGCGTGCTCGAGCGCGGCGCGCAGGCGCGCCTTCTGCTCCGGGCTGAGCATGGCCCCGGCGCCCGGGCGGGTGCCCATGTCGGCGAGGAGCGCGTCGAGCGCCGCCAGGGCGCGCGGGTCGCCCTGGAGCTCGCGGGCGAGCTCGGTCAGGAGCACGTGCTCGGCCGGCTGCGCCCGGGCGGGCAGGGCGACGAGGAGGAGGGCGAGCGGGGCGAGGAGCGCGCGGCGCATGAGGACCTCCGGGCGAGCGATCCTAACGACCGACGCCCGGGAGGTAAACCGCTCAGCGCGCCGCGGCGACGACGTGGGGCGCGACGTGGCGGGCGAACGTGTAGATCGAGATCTGCGGCGGCCCCCCGATCGACGTGGGGAACAGGCTCCCGTCAGCGACGAACAGCCCCTTCACCGCGTGGTGCTCGCCCCGCGACGACACGACGGCGCGCCGGGGGTCGTCCCCCATGCGCAGGGTGCCCATGGGGTGCACCGCCGTGAGCGGCATGGCGTAGCGCGGCAGGCCGCGGGCGGCGATCGCGCCCAGGTCGGCGGCGCGCCGGATCGAGAACGGCGCCACCTCGTAGGGGACGATCACCTCGCGCGCGCCGGCGGCGAGCAGGAGGTGCGCCCCCGCCTCGAGGCCCAGGGCGAGCTGCCGCCGGTCGTCCGGCTCGAGGTGGTAGTCGATCGTGATCCGGCCGCTTCGCGCGACCGTCACGCGGCCGGCGGTCTCGTCGTGGACCATGGCCGTGAGCGCGGCGACGTGCCGGTACTTGCGCATGACCTCGGCGTGCTTCGCGCCGAAGCCGGGGATCTGCGTGGCCGTGCCGATCGGGTGGGCGAACACCGGCACGAGCCACACGCGGCGGTCGGAGCCGTGGGCGAAGTCGAGGAACTCGGTGCACTCGTAGCTCTGGGGGATCCCGTGCCAGCCGACGACCTCGTGGTCGAAGAGCCCCGCGACGACGGCCCCCGGGTGCATGCGCAGGTTGCGTCCGGCCTGCCCCGACGGGTCGGGCAGGCCGCTCCGGTGGTGGAGCGCGGCCGAGCCGACGGCGCTGCCGGCGAGGACCACGACCTTGCCGCTGACCGTGAGCGCGCCCTTCGGCCTGCCGGCCGCGTCGACGAGGACGCCCGTGACGCCGGTGGCGCGCCCGCCGCGCGTGGTCACGCGGTCGACGCGGGCGTCGCTGACGACGGTCGCCCCGCGGGCGACGGCCGCCGGGAGGAGCACCTTGAGCGCGTTCTGCTTGGCGTCGAACGGGCAGCCCAGCTCGCAGTAGCCCGCGCCCGTGCAGCCCTGGCGGTTGTGGCGCAGGTAGCCGCCCCGCCAGCCGAGCGCGTCGACGCCGCGCTTGAACAGGCGGTTGTTCTCGTTGAGCTGGGCGTCGGTGATGTCGACGACGCCGAGGTCGCGCTCGGTGGCCTCGAAGGTCGGCGCGAGGTCGGCCGGGCGGGCGCCCGTGACGGCGAAGCGCGCCGCCCAGTCCTCGAGCACCTCGTCGGGCGTCCGCTTGCAGAGGCACGTGTTGTGGACCGTCGAGCCGCCGACGCCGTGGCCCTGGAGGACCCGGACCTCGAGGTCGCTCGTGCTGCGCGCGCCGCGGTCCTGGAACAGCAGCTCGAGCATCTGGTCCTCGACGCGGTTGAAGTCGCGCGAGGTGGCGTGGGCGCCCATCTCCAGGGCCACCACCGACAGCCCGGCCGCGGCCACGTCGTGGACCATCATCGACCCGCCGGCCCCCGTGCCCACGACGACGACGTCGGCGGTGAGGGTCAGGTCGCCCGCGTGGTCTCGCCCGGCGAGGAACACGTCAGGCCCCCGCCGGTCCGTCGTAGCCGATCGCCAGGAGCGTCGCCGAGCGGCGATAGGCGCCCATGAAGGCCAGCCCCTTGAGCGCCGTGAAGCCCTGCTTCAGCGGCGGCAGCCCGCTCATGCGCCAGGCGTTCAGGTGGCGGTCCTGCCGCGCCGGGTCGAGGCGCGTGAAGCGCGAGAGCGCGCCCAGGAGCGCGGGGGGCGAGTGCTCGAAGGCGTGCAGGAGGAGCCGCACGTCGGAGCGCACCCAGGGCGCCTGGCGCGCCAGGTAGCCGTCGGCCCACACCGCCGCCTCTCGTGGGGCGGCCGGGTCGAGGCCGTCGAGGAGGCGCCGGCACGCGGCCTCGAGCACCAGGAACTCCTTGGCGGAGAGCGCCAGCAGCCCGCCCCGGACCTCGGCCGGCAGGTCGTAGCCCAGGCCCTGGCTCACGGTCACGCCGCCCAGGCCCAGCACGGCGGCGCCGGCGACGGCGCGGCGCAGGAGCGTGCGGCGGCGCAGGAAGAGCGCCGGGTCCGGGTCGGGCCGTTGCGCGGACGTCCCGCCGTGGTCCAGTTCGGTCATGTGTCCGCAACGCCCCGACGGCGGCTTGACTTCGCCGCGCGACCGCCGCCACAATAGCCCGCTTTCGCGCCCGGTGGGCGGGCGCGAGGCGCACCTGCGCGTGGAGAGAACATGATCGACCTCAGCGTCGAGGTGGACGGCCTCAAGTTCGACAACCCGTTCGTGATCGGCTCGGGCCCGCCCGGCTCCAACGCGCAGTGCATGATCCGCGCCTTCGAGGACGGCTGGGGCGGGGTCGTGTGCAAGACGCTGAGCCTCGACTCGTCGAAGGTGATCAACGTCGCCCCGCGCTACGCGCGCGTGAGCAGCAGCGCCGACCCGAAGGACAAGAAGGCGATCTACGGCTTCGAGAACATCGAGCTGATCTCCGACCGCCCCTTCAAGGACTGGATCGACGACTTCAAGCGGGTGAAGGACAAGTTCCCCGGCAAGCCGCTGATCTGCTCGATCATGGAGGAGCACCGCAAGGACGCCTGGCAGGAGATCGTCGAGCGCTGCCAGGACGCCGGCGTCGACTCGTTCGAGCTGAACCTGTCGTGCCCGCACGGCCTGCCCGAGCGCAAGATGGGCATGGCCATGGGCGAGAACCCGGACATCGTCGAGGAGGTGTGCGGGTGGGTGATGGAGAAGGCCAAGGTGCCGGTGTGGGCGAAGATGACGCCCAACGTCGGCCACATCACCGACCCGGCCGGGGCGGCGTTCAGGGCCGGCTGCCAGGGCGTGAGCGCGATCAACACGATCCTCTCGGTCATGGCCGTCGACCTCGACACGCTGCGCCCGCAGCCTGACGTCGAGGGGCACACGGTCCCGGGCGGCTACTCGTGCAAGGCGGTGCGGCCGATCGCCCTGCGCATGTGCATGGAGATCTCGCGCGCCTTCCCGGGCAAGACGCTCTCGGGGATCGGCGGCGTGGAGACCGGTGAGGACGCGGCGCAGTTCATCCTCCTCGGCGCGTCGACCGTGCAGGTGTGCACCGGGGTCATGCTCCACGGCTACAAGATGGTCAAGGACATGAAGACGCAGCTGGCGGCCTTCATGGAGAAGCACAAGTTCGAGAAGGTGTCCCAGTTCATGGGGCACAGCCTGCAGTACTTCACCACGCACGCCGACCTCGTCGCGCGCCAGCACGCGGCCAAGGTGAAGAAGACCCTGGAGAAGGACGCCGACTGGAAGGGCGACCAGTTCGTCGACCAGGCCGACGCGCTCACCCGCGCCAAGGTCCAGGGTTGATCGCGGCTGCGGCCGACGATGACGGGCGCTGCGGTGCGTCCGGGGGGGGGGGGGGGCGGGGCCCCCCGCCCCCGCCGGCGCACCCGGCGGCCAGGAGGCCGCCTTCCCTCGCCTTCGCGCCGCATCGCCTCGCCCTCGTCGGCCTCGCCTGACGCTCCTGCTGCGAACGCGCCGCTTGGTGTGCTCGCTCGGGGCGGGGGCGTCCTGGCGCGAGTCGTGGCTGCCCAAGCCGTGAGTAAGCACACACGTGTGTAGGCGGAGGGGGGAGTGTGACGACGCTGCGCGAGGCGGTTCGGGCGGGGGACCGGGCGGGGGTGGAGGCGGCGTGGCCGCGGTCGACGGCGGGGGTCCGCGGGGCGGCGATCATGGAGGCCGCCGGCGCGGGGCGCCTGGAGATGCTCGACCTCATGCTCGGGCGCGACACGTCGGCGCTGCGGCTTTACGTGGGCTACGCGCTGGTGCCGGCCGTGCGCGGGGGGCACCGGGCGTGCCTCGAGCGGCTGATCGCGGCGCGGGCGGTCCACTACGACGACGTGCAGGGTCGAAACGCGGCCGCCGATGCGGCGGCGAGGGGCGACGTGGAGGTGCTGGCGCTCCTGGCGGCGCGGGGGGTGAAGTGGGATCACCTGCTCGACGTGCCGGCCGAGGACGCCGCCTTGGCGGCGGCGGCCGACGGCGCGTCGCCGCTGCTGAACGCGATCCGCCACGGGCACCTCGCGGCGGTCGAGTTCGTGCTCGCGCAGGGGGCCAGCCCGAACCTGCCGACGCTCGCGGGGCGGTCGCCGCTGGAGATGGCGGAGGCGCTGGGCCAGGCGGCGATCGCCGAGCGCCTGCGGGCGGCCGGCGGGGCGCCGCTCGACCGCGACGCGCTGAACCTCTACGACGCGGCGCGCTTCGGCTTCCTCGACGTCGCGCGCGCGAAGGTGGTCGACGAGACCGACGTCCGGCGGGGGGCGGCGTTCTGGGCCGCGGCGTCGCGCGGCCACGTCGAGGTGATCCACCTGCTCGCGCCCTGGGCCGGCGACAAGGCCCAGGAGGCCCTGGAGGGGGCCGCGGCGCGCGACCGGGTCGGCGCGATGCGGGCGCTGCTCGCGCTCGGCGCGGCGCCGGACAAGCTCGGCTTCAGCGGCATGGGCGCGCTGCACTGGGCGGCGGGGCGCGGGGCGCTCGGCGCGCTGCGGGAGCTGCTGCGGGCCGGCGCGAAGGTCGACCTGAAGAGCAAGGGCGACCGCTGGACGCCGCTCCACCGCGCGGTCGACGAGGGGCGCGTCGAGGCGGCGCGGCTGCTCCTCGAGGCGGGCGCCGACCCGAACGCCCTGGCGGCCGACGGCAGCACGCCGCTCTCGCTCGCCCGGCAGGGCGTCGAGGCCGAGCGCCTCGTCCCGCTGCTCGAGGCGGCCGGCGCGCGCGCCGGGGCGCGCAAGGACCTGGTCAAGGCGCTGAAGGCGAAGCTGAAGAAGGAGGCGCGCAAGGCGGCGCGGCCGGTCACGGAGGTGGGCGACGGTCCGCCGGCCGCCTCGAAGTTCGGCGGCGCGCCCCTGCTCACGGCCGCCGCGCCGCGGCCGATCGGTCGCGGCGGGGTGCCCTTGCCGCTCCTCGTGCAGGTCGACCTCCGCGAGCACCCGGAGCCGAAGGAGCGGCAGGCGGCGCTCCTGCAGGTGTTCTTCGACCCCGACGGCCCGCCGCACGGCGTCGCGCGCCTGATCGACCCGGACGCGCCCGCGGTCACGGACGCCGGGCCGGCGTTGCCGGCGCGGCGGATCACCGGCTGGGGCAAGCCGGCGAGCGACCACCCCTCGCGCGGTGACGACCCCGCGCGGCCAGGGCCGGCGCTCACGGACGACGAGCAGGCGGTCCTGCGCGACCTGAACCTGGGCGGCGACAAGCTCGGCGGCTGGCCCGACTGGGTGCAGGACCCGGTCTATCCGGCGTGCCCGGAGTGCCAGGCGCCCATGACGCGGTTGCTCCTCCAGGTCGAGGGCGGGCGCCACGTGGCCGTGAGCCTGGGCGATGCGGGCGTCGGCTACGTGCTGGCCTGCCCGGACCACGCCGGGCAGGTGAGCTTCCGCTCGCAGTCGTGCTGAGGTCGGTCGTCTCACAGCGGCCGTCGCTTGTTCTGATGTCCACGTCCGGGCGCGCGGCTCGATGCTCCGATCCGCAGTGAGGCACCTGTCGCCCTCGCTCCGGCCGCTACGCGGCCTCCGCTCGGGGATGCGCGCCACCGCTCGATCTGCTCGCTTCGCTCGCAGATCAAGCGGTGAGCGCGGTCACCCGAGGGACCGCGCCGACCCCGCGGCGTTCACCGCGCGGTCCGCCGGAGACGCCGGAGGGCGGCGGGCCCGAGGACCGGCAACCCGAGGAGGACGACGTAGAGGGTCCCGACGAGGGCCAGGCGCGTCAGCCCATCGGCCGGCCCATCGAGGAGCCACGCCCGCGTGATCCACGGCGCGAAGGCGGGCGCGAGGACGAGCCAGAGGCAGCCCCACAGCACGACGGCGCTGCGCGCCTCGAGGGCGTCGGCGGCGCGGCCGCGTGCCCCCTCGTCCTCGGCGCGGGGCGCCTGCGGCGGGGCCGCCTCCGCGTCGTCGAGGAGCGGGCGCGCGCGCAGGGCGGCCAGGATCTCGTCGGCGACGCTCCCGGCCGCGGTGGGCGAGTCCCCTCGCCGAGGGCACCCCAGCGTCGCGCAGCCGCCGAGCTCGGACGCGCAGGCGCGATGGTAGGCGGCCTGGCAGCCGTCGCAGCGCCAGCGCTCCTCCTCGCCCCCCAGCCGCTCGCGGCAGAGCGGGCAGGCGGCCTCCTGATCACGCGGGCGGAGGCGCGGCGCGTCCACGCGTCACGCGCTTCGCACGCGTACCAGCGCGTTGTAGTCGGGCACCTGCGCGTAGGGGTCGACGCGGTCGGCCGGGATCAGGACGTTCACCTCGGGCCAGTGGCCCTGGACGTTGCCGGGGCGGATCGGCGCCGCCTTCGCGCGGCCCTCGAAGCGGCCCAGGTCGTTCTCGAGGACGATCCGGTCGCCGTCGCGGAGGCCCAGGCGCTCGAGGTCCTCCGCCGCCATGAGGACGTCCTCGCGCCGGGCCGCGTTGAGCGGGTCGGTGTCGGCCCACACGATCGAGTTGAACTGCTTGCCGCGGCGGGTGGCGAGGCGCAGGTGGCCCTCGGGCACCGTGAGCTCGGGCGGCTGCACCGGGGCGAGGCGCGCCTTGCCGCCGGGCAGCGGGCAGACGCCACCCTCGCACAGGCGCGGGCCGCCCCACTGGAACTGGTCGCCCTTGCGGCGCAGGCGCTCGATCCCGGCGTAGGCCGGCACGGCCCGGGCGATCTCGTCGCGGACCGCCTGGCCCGAGGCGAAGCGGATCAGGTGCGCCCGCTCGGGGTGGGCCCGGGCGGCGACCTCCTGCAGGATCTCCCACTCGCTGCGCGCCTCGCCCACGTCGTGGCCCGGGATGTAGGGCGAGAAGACCACGCGCCGCTCGGTCGTCGTCTCCGTGCCGCCGCCCGGCTGCTCGTAGCGCGTGCGCGCCGGCAGGAGGAGCACCGTCCCGCCGGGGGGCGGGTCGACGAGCATGCTGGTGTTGACGACGATGTCCTGGTGCACGCGGAGCGGCACCTGCCCGAGCGCCTGCGCCACGAGCGCCGGGCGCGGCATGGTGCCGAGGAAGTTGCCGCCGACGCAGTAGAGGAGGTCGACCTCGCCGCGCGCGGCCGCGGCGAGCATCTCGGGCGTCGAGCGGCCCGGGCGGGCCGGCACGTCGAAGCCCCACAGGGCCGAGAAGCGCGCCGCGTGCTCCGGCGTCACGGGCAGGCCGCCCGGCAGCGCCGTGGCGTAGGCGCCCATCTCGGCGCCGCCCTGGACGCCCGAGTGGCCGCGGATCGGCACCACGCCCGCGTGCGGCCGGCCGAGGTAGCCGCGCAGGAGGGCGAGGTCCACGAGGCCCTTGATCGTCTCGGCCCCGTGCGCGTGCTGGGTGAGGCCCATGCTCCACACGAACACGGCGTTCTTCGCCGCCATCAGCGCCGCGGTGAAGGCGTCGACGTCGTCCTGCGTCGCGCCGGCGAGGCGCAGGAGGTCCGGCATGCCCTGCGCCTCGAGGGCGCGGGCGAGGTCGTCGTAGCCGGTCGTGTGGGCGTCGACGAAGGCCCGGTCCACGCCGCCGCGGGCGATCAGGGTCTTCATCACCGCGCAGAAGAAGGCCAGGTCGCCGCCCTGGTGGACCTGGAAGAAGCGGTCGACGAGCGCCGTGCCGAAGAGCGCGCTCTCCGGCGTCGACGGGATCCAGTAGCGCGCGAGCCCGGGCTCGCGGTAGGAGTTCACGGCCAGCACGCGCGCGCCCGCCTTCCGCGCCAGGTCGACGTACTTCGTGGCCACCGGCTGGTCGTTGGCGAAGTTCGTCCCGAAGAAGACGAGCAGGTCGGTCCCGATCCAGTCCTTGTAGGAGACGGTCGACGCGGCCACGCCGATCGTCGCCTTCATGCCGACGGTCGACGGCGCGTGGCAGAGCCGCGCCGAGTTCTCGACGTGGGGCGAGCCGAGGAAGCGCGCCACCTTCTGGCCGACGTAGTAGACCTCGTTGGTCACGCCGCGCGAGGTGAGGAAGAAGCACAGCCGGTCGGGGTCGGTCGCCCGGGCGCGCGCGGCGGCGAGGTCGAGCGCCTCGTCCCAGGGGACGCGCCGGAACCCCGCGTCGCCGTGGTCCCGGCGCATGGGGTAGGGCAGGCGGCCGAGCGCGCGCAGGGCGCGGTCGTCGTTCGCGCGCAGGGCGGCCACGTCGGCCAGGCGCCGGGGGTCGAGCGCGGGCATGGTGTTCAGGCGCAGGAGCTCGAGCCGCACGACGCACAGGTGCGTGCCGCCGTCGAGGGTCCAGTCCGACAGTCCGCTCGTGCCCAGGGCGCAGCCGTCGCACACGCCGCGGTTGAGCACGCGCCAGGCGTACTCGAGGTTGTCGCGGTTGTCCCACAGGACCCGCAGCATGGTGCGGAAGTGGGTGGGCTTGGTCTCGCCCAGGCCGAACGGCAGCAGCTTCACGGCGTCTCCGCGCTCCCCGTTGTTCGCGGGGGCGCCGCCCCCGCGGTCCCCCCGGCGCTCGCGCGCGAGGACCATTCTGCGCGCTCTCGCGCGTCTTGCGAGCGCCGCCCGTTGCCCCAGGCCGCGGCGACCTGGGATGATCGCCGGCCATGAGCCAGCCAGGCCCGCGCCGCCCCCCCGACCTGCGCCTCCTGCAGGCGGTCCGCGACGAGGTCAAGCGCCTCCGCCGCGAGGGCCTCGTCCCGGTCGAGGTGCGCCTGGGGCAGGAGGCGTGGAACGGCGTCAGCCCCGAGATGCGCTTCGCGCCCTTCGGCGGCCGGCGCGCGCTGCTCCTCGACGGGCTGCCCTGCCTGCTGGTCGTCGGGCGGGAGGGGTTCGAGGTGCGGACGATCGCGCCGAGGGAGTAGGCGCGGTCGTCAGGCCAGCGGGCGCACGTCCAGCACCTCCGCCGGGTCGATCGCACGGTAGAGGTGAGGGAAGCGCTCGCCGCCGGTCGAGACCTCCCAGCGGAGCAGGTCGGGCTCGAGGCGGGCCGCGTCGAGGACCAGGACGACCAGGTCGCGCTGGCCGGCGTAGTAGCGCGCCGCCGTGCCCGCGAGCTGCGCCGGGCTCGACAGGTGCACGAAGCCCTCGGACGCCAGGCTCGCCGGCGCGTAGCGGCCCTCCCGCTCGGCCGCGGCCCAGGCCTCCCGGGTGGTGATGTGCAGGACCTCGTCCACCGCGGCGTCCTCCCTGCTCAGGCCCTCGAGGCGCAGGGCGAGAGCGTAGCAGCCCTCGAGGACGGCGACGCCCGGGACGGGGACGCAGAAGAAGAGGCACGGGAGGAGGCTCGCGTCGGCCTGGCGCATGGGGCCGGGCGTCAAGGCGCCCAGCGTCACGTAGGCGCAGGGGACGCCCCACAGGAGGAAGGCGAGCGCGCCGCCTCCGAAGAGCACGAGCGCGGCCGGGCCAGGCTCGAGGAGCGCGGCGACGAGGTCGAGGGCGGCCGTGGGCCCGCCGCGGCTCAGGGCCGACGCGTAAGCGGTCTGGAGCCCCGCCAGGAGGGCCGCCCCCGTGCCGGCCGCGGCCGCCCACACGACCGCCGCCCCCGCCGGCGCCCCCTGGAGCGCCGCGCGCCGCTCGGCGAGGCCGGCGAGGCCCACCCCCGCGGCGAGGGTCAACGCGAACACGAGCCAGGCGCCGTAGCCCGGACCGTCGAGGGGGAAGACGAGGCAGGGCCCGCCGAGCACCGCGCCGCACACCGCTGTCCGCAGGGCGATCAGCCGCAGCGGGGTGCCGGCCCGGCGGAGGTCCGCAGCGGGCGTGGGCGCGACCTCGCCGACGGCGCGCGCGAGGAGCGCCATGGCAAGGAGCAGGACGACGACGACGACCACCGCGACCGACGCCAGGCCCATCGCGCCCACCTGCCCTGAAACGACGACGGGGGCCCCATGGTGGGCCCCCGTCGCGCGTCCGTGAGGATCGTCGACCGGCTACGGCCGGACGAACACCTCGCAGCCCTGGACGGCCGTGCCGTTCGAGCCGCTGACCGAGGTGAGGCCGTTCTCCCAGCCGCCGATCGCGAGGACCTTGCCGTCGAGCAGCTTGACGACCCGGTGGCTGTTGCGGCCGTGGATCATCTGGAAGCTCTCGCTGGCGTTCGCGCCCGCGTGGTAGAGCTCGGCGCTCTGCACGTAGGTGGCGGCGCCCGCCGTGTAGTCGAAGGTCACGCCGCCCACGACGATCACCTCGTCGGCGCTGAAGCCCACCGCGCCGTGGCGCGAGCGGGCCGCCGTCAGGTCACCGACCGTGGTGAAGGCGCCGGCCGCCGCGTCGTAGCGCTCGATCGAGGCCACGGCGCCGCTGCCGTTGTCGCCGGCGAGGATCAGGACGTCGCCCGAGGCGAGCGCCGCGCCGGCGTGGAAGCGCCGGTTCGTGCTCAGCCCGGCGTTGGTGGTGAACGCCCCGGTCGCCGGGTCGAACGCCTCGCTGCCCGGCGCCAGGTAGCGCCCGACCTGCGTCTGGCCCTGGAGCAGCGCGAACATCTCGCCGCCGACGTGCAGGACCTTGCCGCCCACGAGGTGGGCCGAGCCCGACTCGCGCGGGAAGACCATGTCGTTGCCGTTCTGGCTCAGCATGGTGAAGGTCCGGGTCGTCGGGTCGTAGAGCTCGGCCACCGGCAGGGTGCCGCCCTGGCCGCTGTAGGCGTCCGAGTTGTAGCCGCCCGTGATCAGCACCTGGCCGTTGGGCAGGAGCGTCGCGTAGTGGCTCTCGCGGGCGATGTTGAGCATGCCCACGACCTCGAACGAGTCCGTCGCCGGGTCGAACACGAAGGCCGAGTTCAGCTCCTCGAGGATCCCGGCGACCTGGCCCGAGCCGTTCGTCGTGGCCCGCTCGAAGCCCCGCCCGCCGCAGATCAGCACCTTGCCGTCGGCGAGGAGCGTCTGGGTGTGGTCGAAGCGGCCGATCGCGTAGCCCTGGCCGTTGTAGTTGAACGCCATGACCGTCGGGGTCGACGACCAGGTCCGGGTCATCGGGTCATACAGCTCGTTGCCGTGGGCGAACGAGCTGCCCGACTGGAGGCCGCCCGTGACCAGGACGCGGCCGTCGTTCATGACGGTGGCCGCGAAGCTGCCGCGCGGCGTGATCATGTCGCCGGCCGGGAAGAAGCCGGCGGCCACGCTCGAGCCGATGTCGACCGGCTGGCCCGACTGCGGCGCCATGCTGCTCGACGCGGTCATGATCGTGGTCTGGGCGCTGACGTCGATGCCCGAGGGGCTCCCCGCGCCCGTGCGGGCGGCGTCGAACGTGCCCGAGAGCCGGAGCTTCGCGCCCTGGCCGAGCGTGATCGTGACCTTGGTCGGGTCGGCCGGGTCGATCAGCCAGGTGGCGTTCGCGCCGAACGAGTCACCCGCGACCGGCAGCGAGAAGTCGGTGTCGGCATAGAGCGGGGGGGCCGGGAAGATGGTGATCTGGATCACCGACACCGCCTCGCTGAAGGTCAGCGTGATCGTGTCGCCGGCCGACGCGTCGCGCGAGCCGTCCACGTCGTCCCAGGTGGCCGCCTGCAGCGTCGCCGTCGTGCTCGGCGGGGGCGGCGGCGGCGGATTGACCACCGGGCTGCGGTCGATCACCGTGACCGTGTAAGAGGGCCGCTGGGAGCCGAACCCGCGCACGTCGACGAAGTGCAGGCCGCTCGTCGTGGGCACGAAGTCGATCCGCGAGTTGAGGAGGCCGGCCGACAAGTTCTCGTCGTCGTTGTAGGCCAGCTGCATGGTCCCCGTGGCGTCGTGGATCCGCAGCGTGGTGTCGTTGTTCGGGCTCCCAGGGGCGATGTCGGTGCGGACCTCGTAGGTGCGACCCGCCACCAGGTCGACCCGGAACCAGTCGCGGTCGCCCGCCACCTCGATCGAGCCGGCCATCGGCGTGCCGATCGTCAGCACCGACGTGGTCGACGTGTCGTCGGCGTGGTCGTCCTGCGGCGTCGTGCCGCCGCCGGACCCGCCGCCCGTGTAGACCCGGGCCACGACGTCGTAGGTCCCGCCGGCGTACGGGAAGTAGTCCTCGACCATGAGGTAGTAGGTGCCGCTCACGGTCGGGGTCCAGCCCTGGCCAGCGGTCCCGGGGACCCGCGACGAGTAGAGGCCGCCGAAGTCGTCGTTCGACTGGAGCACCGTCGTCCCGTCGCGGTCGATCAGGTGCAGGATCGTGTCGCAGAGGTTGCCGAGGTTCTCGGTCAGGAACTCGTAGGTGGTGCCCGCCACGAGGTCGACCTTGAACCAGTCCTCGTCGTAGGCGTAGTCGATCACGCCGGCGCGCGCGGTGCCGAGCGTGAGCTGGGTGGCGCTCGCCGCGTCGTTGCCGTGGTCGTCCGGCGGGTTGGTGCTGCCGCCGCTACCGACCGAGCCGAGCAGCGCGCCGACCGAGTAGGTGCCGGCGGCCGCCTGCGCGTCCTTGTGGAGCACGACGACGTAGTGCATGCCGGTCACGGTCGCGGTGTGCTGGATCCGCGACGTGATCGCGGTGCCCGACTCGTCGTCGTTCTCGTCCAGCTGCGTGCCGGTCGGGCTGATCAGGCGCAGGACCGTGTCCATGCCGGCGCCCAGGCCCGAGGTGAAGAACGTGTAGTCGACGCCCTGGTCCAGGCTGATGCGGAACCAGTCGTGGTCGCCGGCGTAGTCGATCTGACCGTTGCGCAGCTGGCCCAGCGTGAGGGCGGTCGCGCCCTGGGCGTTGTTCGCGTGGTCGTCGGTGACGCCAGCGGGCGGGTTGCTGCCGCTGCTCAGGCCGCCGCCGGTGCCGCCGGTGCCGCCGGTGCCGCCGGTGCCGCCGGTGCCGCCGGTGCCGCCGCCGCCGATGGTGCCGCCGCCGATCGTGCCGCCGCCGATCGTGCCCCCGCCGATCGTGCCGCGGCCGATCGTGCCCCCGCCGGTGGTCGAGCCGGAGGTCGCGCCGCCGGTCGTGGACGAGTTGACCCCGGCCGCGGCGTTGCGCGCCGCGAGTTCGCGGCTGCCCGTCTTCTTGCTGTTTCCGCAGCCGGTGAGGCCGACGGCGAGGATCGCCGCGCCGACCCCGATCCAGACGCCCTTGTGAGTGGTTCCGAGCATCGTCCGCTTGCTCCGCGCGTCAGTTGGTTCAGCCACCCCACCCCTGGCGGTGGCGAATGCGAGGTGAGACGAAGCACACGGGGAGCCATCTTTGGAAATGCGTCGCGCTGTGCGATCTAAGCAATTCTTTTGAAATGCCTTAACACGGGCATGACACAGCGCGACGCGGCTTGTTGGCCCCTGTCAGCTGGCGGTTTCCCGAATCTGGGCGCGCAGGTGGCGCGCACTGACGACACACGTCTCCCGGCGGAGCAGGGCGCCACGACGCCACCTGCTGGTACAAGGGCGACGTGGGGGACGACCCGGAGAGCACCATCGCTCGCCGTCGGGCGCTCGCGCTCGCCGCGCTGGCGCTGCTCGTGCGCCTGGCGGTGGGCCTGGCGCCGGTGGACGTCTCGGCGCCCGACTCGATCACCTACCTCGAGCCCGCCCGGAGCCTCGCGCGCGGGGAGGGCTACCTCGACGGCGACGGGCGTGCGACCGCCGCACGCCCGCCGGGCTACCCGACCTTCGTCGCCGCCTGCTACGCCATCGCCGGCGGGCCGTCCGATGCGTCCGTGCGCGTGGCGCAGGCGGTCCTCGGCGCGGCCGCCGTCCTCCTCGTCTTCACGGCGCTGCGCGGGGCGCGCGCGCCGGCGCCCGTCGCGCTCGGGGCGGCCGCGCTGCTCGCGCTCGACCCGGTCGCCGCCGGGCAGACGCCCTATCTCCTGCGCGAGGCGCTCCTCCTGGCCCTCGTGGCGGGGCTCCTCGCCGCGCTGCTGGCCCTCCGCGGGCCGCTCCGCTGGGCCGGCACCGCCCTGGCCCTCGCCGCGCTGGCGCTGACCCATCAGCTCTACCTGCTCCTGGGGCCCTTCGTGGCCCTCGCCGACCTCGTGGCCCGCCGGCGCGACGGCGCCCGGGCGATCGCCCGCCGCGTGGCCCTGTGGGCGGCGGTCGGCGTCGTCGTGGCGGTCCCGGTCACCCTCTGGGCCCGCCGCAACGAGCGGGTCACCGGCCGCTTCAGCTTCACCCTCGCCGAGAACCCGGTCGTCGCCCGCGAGCTGTGGCTCACCGTCACCTGCCCGAACCGCTGGCTCAACGGCGACCGGGCGACGGGCTTCCAGGCGCTCGCCTGGGCGGAGGAGGCGAGGCTCGTCGGGACCCTGGGCCTCGACGGGGCCCGCGACGAGCTCTACCGGCGCGCCTTCGAGGCCTGGCGCGAGCACCCGGCGCGGTCCCTCGGCCGCCTTGCGCTGATGAACTTCTGGTACTGGGCCGAGGTCCCCGGGGCGATCTCGCTCGTCGAGCACCCGCGGCTGTTCGTCGTCCGCTGGGCGCTCCTGCCCTTCCACTGGGTGCGGCTGGCGTGCGCCTGCGCCGGGCTCCTCGCCGTGCTGCGCGAGCCGGCGTGGCGCGCCCTGCGGCCCACCCTGGGAGTCTGGGCGTTCTTCGCCCTCGCGCCGGCGCTCCTCTACCCGATCCCGCGCTACCTGGCGCCGGCCTGCCCGCTCCTCGACGCGCTGGCGGCCGTCGGCCTGTGGGAGTCGCTGCGGCGCCGCGCCGAGGCCCGGCGGAGGCTCGCGTGACCTCGCGCCACGCGGTCATGCTCGGGTTCCGGGCGGTGATGATCGCCTGCCTCGTCGTCATCGCCGTGCGCGCCACGCTCCGCGCGACGCAGGCCCAGGCGGCGCTGGCGTTCCTGCCCGCCCTCGCGGCGCTCGCCTCGACGCTCCTGGCCTTCGAGCGCCGGCCGGGGCTGCGCCCGCTCGCCGGGATCGCCTGGGTGCTCGTGTTCGACCTCGTGGTCATGGGCCTCATGATCGCGACCCTCGGCGAGACGTCCGAGCCGGAGCTCCTGGCGTTCCTCCTCCTGGGCCTCGTGATCGCGACCTCGCGCGACCTCCTCGCCGGCACGCTCGCCGGCGCGCTCGCCGCGGTCGGCTTCACCTACCTGGCGCTGCGCCACGGCATGGCCGCGAGCCCGCTCGAGCCGCTGGTCCTCTCGCGCGGGACGCTGTTCCTGGCCGCCGGGGTGTTCACGGGGCTCCTCTCGCGCGAGGCCGAGCAGGAGCGCGAGGTCCGCGCCATGCAGACGGCCGAGCTGCGCCAGGAGCTGGCCGACCTGGGCGAGCACCTCAAGAACGTCCTCTCGAGCGTCGCCAGCGGCGTGCTCGCCGTCGACGCCGACGGGCGGGTCACCACCTACAACCGCGCCGCCGAGCGCATCCTCGGGCTCCCCGAGCACAAGGTCGTCGGCCGCGCGCTGCGCGACCTGGACGACCTCGCCGCCCTGGTGCCGGTGGTCCTGGGCGGCGACCCGCGCCGGGGCGACTCGCAGACCGAGGGCGCGGTGGGCCGCCCCGACGTCGTCTTCCGCCGCCCGGACGGGCGCGAGGCGCGCATCGGCTACGCCACCACGCCGCTCGAGAACATCGCCGGCCGCCGGCTCGGCATGATCCTCGTCTTCCAGGACGTGACGCTGATCCGCGACTACGAGGCGCGCATGCTCCGTCAGGAGCAGCTGGCCGCCCTGGGCCGCCTCGTCTCGGGGATCGCCCACGAGTTCGGCAACCTGCTCGGCGGCGCCCGCGGGCACGTCGACCTGGCCCTGGGCGGCACGCCCGAGGACGCCGTCGAGGCGCTCCCGATCGTCAAGGAGACGCTCGACCGCGCCCTGGTCACGATCGAGAACCTGCTGCGCTTCGCCCGCGGCACGCCGATCAACCGGTCGCCGGGCGTGGCGCTCGAGCGCGTCGTCGACCGCGCCCTGCACCTCCTGCAGGTCGAGCTCGACCTGAAGGGGGTCGGCGTCGAGCGGCGCTTCGCCCCCACCCCGCCGCTGTGCGCCGACGCGACCCAGCTGGAGCAGGTGTTCGTCAACATGGTCATCAACGCGGTCCACGCCCTCCACGACCACCCCGAGCGCCGGCTCCGCGTGACGATCGAGCCCCGCGGGGCGGAGGCGGTGGTCGTGTTCGAGGACTCGGGCCCGGGCGTCCCGCGCGACCTGGTCCACCGGATCTTCGAGCCCTTCTTCACCACGAAGGGCCCGCTGGGCGGGAGCAAGATCCCCGGGACCGGCCTGGGGCTGTCCATGGCGCTCGGCGTCATCGAGGCCCACGCGGGATCGATCACGGTGGACGCCAGCCCCGACCTCGGCGGAGCGCGCTTCTGCGTCCACCTGCCGTCAACCGCCGGAGAGGGATCCGCAAGTCACGATCGTGTCGTTGTTTGAGGCGGGTCGCCGGGACCGCTCGCGACCCCTCCCCCGGAACCCCCGCTCCGAGGCGGCGATGGCGCGATCAACGGAAGTTGACGGTTGCATCCCGGGTGGGTCTCAACCGCAGTTGATACGAAGCAGGGTCGAACGATCGTAACCGCTGAGCTTTCAAGAGAACTGCCCTTGGCACCACCCGTGCTGAGAGGACCCCCGGACAGGGAAGGAGAGATCATGAAGCGGATCTCCATGGTCGGGGTGGTGGCGAGCACGTCGGGCGCGATCCTGGCGGCCTCCACCGTGATCCTCAGCGCGGGCCTGGCGGTGGCCAACCCCAGCACCGACGTCGCCGGCCCTGGCACGAAGGACCCGACCGGCCTCGTCGGGGTGGACCCGGGCGGCCTCGACCTCCCGGTCATGGTCCCGGTCTACGACCCGAACCCGAAGCCCAGCCACACGGTGCCGAACGACTTCAACGCGCCGCGGCCGCCCCTGCCGCCCCGGGACGGCGACGATCCGCGCGACGAGCCGCCGCCGGTGTTCTTCGGCGAGGAGATCGACTCCTACACCAGCAGCATCATCTACGTGATCGACAACTCGGGCAGCATGACCCTCTCGGTCGAGCCCTTCACCGACGAGAACGGCGAGGTCGTGCGCAACGGCAACCGCCTGGACCGGGCGAAGGCCGAGCTGCGGCGGTCGATCTCGAGCCTGCCCGACACGTTCTCCTTCAACGTCATCTTCTACGACGAGTGCACGCTCTCCTGCTGGTCGAACAAGCAGCGCGCGACCTCGGCCAACAAGCAGTACGCGTTCTCGTGGATCGCGGGGATCCAGCCCGCGGGCTGGACCAACACGGGCCTGGCCGTGGCCCAGGCGCTGCGCGACAAGGAGAACCGCTCGATCGTGCTCCTCTCGGACGGGTCGCCGAACTTCCTCGACTGCGCCATGCACTACGTGGGGACGTTCGACCAGCACCGCGACCTGATCCGCAACGAGAACACCCAGGGCGCGACGATCAACGCCTTCGGGATCGGGATCTCGTCCGACCAGGACGCCCGCTCCTTCATGCTGGCCGTCGCCGCCGACAACCGCGGCTCCTACGTCGAGGTGCGCTGAGCCGCGCGCGCCCAACTCACTGCCTGTCTCTTCCTGAACACTCCTGAACCTGTCCAGCGAGGGCCCCCCGTCGTCCGCGGGGGGCCCCTCGCTTTGGTTTCGGCCCCGTGGTCCGTCACGCCGACTCCGGGTCGACAGCGGCGACCGGGCGTGCTCTCCTCGGCCTCGTGCAGCTCCACCTGATCGACGCCACGTACGAGCTCTTCCGCGCCTTCCACGCCCTGCCGCCGATCAAGGCGCCGGACGGCGGCGACGTGGCGGCCGTCTACGGCCTCCTCAGCTCGCTCCTGTCGCTCCTCAAGGACCCCGCGGTGACCCACCTCGGCTGCGCGACGGACCACACGGTCGAGTCGTTCCGCAACCAGCTGTTCGCGGGCTACAAGACGGGCGACGGCGTGCCCGAGGTGCTCATGCGCCAGTTCCCGCTGGCGGAGGAGGGGCTGCGCGCGCTGGGGCTGGTCGTCTGGCCGATGGTCGACTTCGAGGCCGACGACGCGCTCGCCGCCGCGGCGCACCGCTGGGGCGACGCGTTCGAGCGCGTGCTCATCTGCTCGGTCGACAAGGACCTGGCGCAGTGCGTGCGCGGCGACCACGTGGTCCTGTGGGACCGGCGGCGCGAGAAGGTCTACGACGAGCCGGCGGTCGTCGCGAAGTGGGGCGTCGCCCCGCGCTCGATCCCCGACCTCCTGGCCCTGATCGGCGACGCGGCCGACGGCCTGCCGGGGGTGCCGGGCTGGGGCGCCAAGAGCGCCGCCGCCCTGCTCACGGCCTACGGGACGATCGAGGCGATCCCGCCCGACCCGGCCGCCTGGGCGGCGGCCGGCGTGAAGGTCCGCGGGGCCGACCGTCTGGCGGCGAGCCTGCGCGAGCGGCGCGACGACGCCCTGCTCTGGAAGCGCCTCGCGACCCTGCGCACCGACGTGCCCCTCGCGGAGGACCTCGAGGGCCTCCGCTGGCGCGGGGTGCCGCGCCCGGCGTTCGCGGCCTTCTGCGAGCGCATGGGGTTCAGGAAGATGGTCGACCGGCCGACGCGCTGGGAGGGCTGACGACCCTCACTCCCCCCGCAGCACGTCGACGATCCCGCGCCCGCGCGGCGGGTCGAGCGTGACCGGCGCCAGGTCGGCGGCGGCCGTCGCCGCCGCGTGGCGCCCCGGCGCGCCCGTGCGCGGGTCGACCTCGAACCAGGCGGCGACGGGGTTCAGCGCGTTGCCGAACGCGTCGCGCAGGGGCGCCGCCGTGACCGCCACGAGGGTCACCAGGCGGGACGGGTCGCTGCCGCGCCCGGGCGGCGAGGAGCGCGCCAGGCCGCGCAGCGGCACCTCCACGCGATTGGACGCCCGCAGGACGCCGTCGCGGTAGGGGCGGCCCTGCGGCTCCTGCCCCGGGCCCCAGCCGTCGGGCTCGAGCGCGGCCAGCGCCTCGCCGCTCCGGCCACGCGCGTCGAGCGCCTTGAGCGTGAAGCCGAGCCGGTCGGGCGCGAGCGACACGGGCGAGCGGAGCTCGACCGACAGCCCGCCGGGGAGGATCACGCCGCGGGCGGCGTCGAAGCGGCGCGGGTCGAGGTGGGCCACGACGCGCACCTGCACCAGCCACACCGGGTTCGTCACGCAGCGGTAGACGTCGGCGGGCGACGTCCCCTCGCCGCCGGCGGTCACGGCCTCGAGCTGGAGCGCGGCGACGCCCCGCACCAGCCCCTCCTCGGCCGGGTCGAGGGGCTCGGTGAGGGGCTGGCCGAAGGCGCGGCCGCCGTGGGTGGCGAGCCGCCCGCGCGCGCTCCACGCCTCGCCGGGGTCGGGCCCCTCGAGGTCGGTCTTGTGCACGAGGAGCTCCGCCACGGCGCCGTCGGTGCGCACGGGCCGCCCGAGCGCGTCGCGCTCGACCGGCCGCCCGAACTCGTCGAAGTTCGCGTAGGAGTAGCGGAGCACCGGGCGCGCGTCGTTGGCCAGGACCGCCGTGCGGCCGCCGTCGAACGCGCCCTGCCCGCCGATCCGCCCCTCGCGGTCCTTGAAGCGCGGCGGGGCCGACAGGTCGTAGTCGCCCGTGCGCGCGTCGAGGTGCCCGTCGGCGTCGACCTCGAACCACACGAGCGGGCCGTCGGTCACGACCGACGTCCCCCGGGCCAGCCCGCTCATGAGCGCTGGCGCCTCCTGGCCCTCCGTGGCCACGAACGTGCGCGCCCGCATGAAGGCGTTGTCGTTCAGCTCCAGCGTGTTGTCGGTGCGGTCGTTGAGGCCGAGCACCGACGTGATCACGGTCGCCAGCCCGCCGAGGGTGTAGTTGAAGTCGCCGTGCGCGTCGCTCCCGGCGACCATGAAGTGCTTGCGCACGAAGCGGACGTCCTCGTCGAGCGGATGGCGCACGGCGGCGTGGGCGCGCAGGAGCCGCCGGTAGCGGGCCAGCGTCGCGTGCACGGCCGCCTCGTGCGCGCGGCCGGCCTGCCAGGCGGGCTCTGTGAAGGGGTTCAGGTCATCGATGAACTGGTGCAGCTTCTCCTTGGAGTGCTCGCGCGCCGCGCGCGTGTTCCACACCTGGAGCCCCTTGAAGGCGAAGCTCCGGTCGGCCACGCGGGCGTAGCCCGAGAGCGCCCGCTCGAGGTCGGCCTCGCTCCAGGAGATCGAGCCGACCGGGTGCGCGGCGTAGGCGAAGGCGCGCTCGTTGCCCGGCCCGCCGCGGGCGAAGTCGGTCAGCACCCGGTCGAGCGTCGGCAGGTCGAGCGGCGCCGTGAAGCGCGCGAGCAAGCGCCCGAGCGGCTCCTTGCCGTTCCAGGTGCCGTCGTAGTGGCGCGACCGGTAGTCGAGCATGTGCGCGCCGACGCTGAACGGTCCGGGGGTCGGGTAGCAGAGCTCCTCGCCCACGGACGCGCCGAGGAGCTCGCGCATGCGGGCGTGCTCGGTGAGCCCGCCGCTGCTGCGGACCGACGTGGGCCCGTAGGGCGGCCGGTGCGCGAGCCGGTCGTCGGCCACGTAGAAGCAGTTGTGGTCGGTCGTCACGAGCTTGTCGCGGGCGGCCTCGTAGGTGGGCGCCTCGATCGCGCCGATGGCGTAGGCCGACTCGACGAGCATGGGGATCGGCCCGCCGTACTTCTGCCTGGGCGCGTCGAGCTCGAGGTCGGCGGTGAACCCGGGCTCGGGGTTGTACCACTCGGCGATCGTGTGGTAGTGCGCGTCGAGGTAGCCGCCGGCCAGGCCTGGGAGCGTCGGCAGCCCGGGCGCGCCCAGCTGCACGCGGAGCATCTGGGCGTGGCGGCCGCGCGCCGGCTCGACGATCGCGCCGCGCACGAGCTTCGTCAGCTTCCAGTCCAGCTCGACGTGGACGAAGGCCGCCCCGCCCACGGCCACCTGCTCGAGCAGCCCGCGCGGGACGCGCAGGAGGTTGTAGCGCCCCTTGACCGTGATCGGCCGCGGCGCCTCGAACAGGGTCGGGTCGTCCTGCGGCGCCCCCTCCTCGTCGAGCCGAACGACCCCCGGCGCCGTCCACGTGAAGTCGCGCTCGACGTCGTGCTGGTAGAGCCACGCCGTCCGCACCCACCCGTCCGGCGCGAAGCGGTGCGGGGCGGCCGCGACCTCTTCGTCGCGGCGCGACGCCTCGTGCCAGGTGTCGCGCGCGGTGACGACGACGCGGCGCAGGACCAGGCCGTCCGTCCCGGTCACCTCCTCGGGCGTCCGCGCGCCGGCGTCGTCGAGGAGCGCGCGCAGGAGCTCCACCTCGAGGTCGCGGATGCGCAGGACCGTCTGGCGCCGCCCGCGCAGCTGCTCCTGGCGCGCCGGCGGCGCCGCCGCCTCGAGCTCGGCCAGGAGCCGCGCCTGCAGGTCGAACAGCGCCGGCTTGTTCGTGCCCGGGTCGGAGAGCGACGCGACGGCGCCGGGCGCGTCCGCGCCGAGGAGCCCGTCGATCGCCTTCGCCACGTTCGCCTCGAACGTCGCCAGGGTCGCCGAGAGGAGCGAGTCGGCCTCCTTGCCCTGGCGCTCGAGCACGCGGTCGCGGCTCTCGCGCAGGCGCTCGGGGATCGCCTCGGTCCGCGCGCGCGACGCGTCGAGCTGGTGCAGCTTGCGCGACACGCCCTGCAGCTCGCGCGTGAGCGTCGTCAGCGCGTCCTCGAGCTCCTGCGCGCAGAGGTTGCGGTAGGCCTCGAAGGCGTCGTCGAGCTCGTCGAGCGCGGCCTGGAACTCCGCGTCGTCGGCCCCGGCGGTCGCCGCCCGCAGCCGCTCCCACGACCGGCCGAGCGCCCGGCGCGCGTCGCGGCGGATCAGCGGCCGCTCGACCGCCTCCGACAGCCACTCGCTGGCGTAGAGGATCAGCACCAGCTGCCCGACGTCCACGGCCCAGCCGCCGACCCGCGCGAGGCGCCCGTGCCGGGCCAGGAAGGAGACCGCGCGCTGGCCGAGCGTCGTCCGCGCGACGGCTCGCCCGGCGCCGTGGGCCAGGGTCTCGACCGCCGCGGTCGTCAGCCCGAGCGAGGCGAGGTCGATCGCCACGCGCCGGTCGAGGCGCCCGCGCACGAGGTTCGGCAGCAGGTAGCCGGCCGCGACCGCGCACTGCGAGCGGGCGATCGCGCTGCCCAGCGACGAGCCCGTCCAGCGCAGCCCCGGGAGCTGCTTCGCCCGCCCGGCGGCGAGCTCGAACCCGCGCCGGCCGCCGGCCGCGCCGACGGCGTAGAGCGAGTAGTCGATCGCGAAGTCGGACGTCATGAGCGAGTCGAAGAACCGGCGCACGCCGGCCTCGTCGCCCTGCGCCGCCTCCGCGAGCTCCTTGAGGAAGTGCGCCGCCGTGAAGGTCACCAGGTCGCCCGCCGCGCGCGTCGGGGCGGACCTCGCGCGCGGCCGCACGCCGTCGGTCGGGCGCGAGGCGCCGCGCCGCATGGCCAGGCCCTCGTGGAAGGTCGTGTAGCGGCTCGGCCGGCCGATGCTCGGCACGAACACGAGCACGGGCACGTGCGGCCGGTCGCCCGCGACCCGCCAGGGGGCGTCGATCGCGAAGTCGATGTCCCCCGCCTGCCGGTAGAGCGGGTCGAGCGGGAGGCTCGGGTCCTGCACGGCGACCGTCAGGGCGTCGACGTCGTCGTCCTGGCGCGGGTCGCCTTCGACCAGCGCCGCGACCTCGAGCTGCACCGGCGACGCGAGGGCCGCGGGCGCGAGCGGCGCCACGACCTGCCGCGCCCGGCGCTCGCCCGGCGCGAGGGTCACGCGCTCGTCGGCGACCACCGCGCCGTCGACGCACGCGAAGAGGGCGCCGGTGCCCGGCGCGGCCCCGCGGTTCTCGACCACCACCTCGAAGCGGGCCAGGGGGGCGTCGACCGTCACCGGGTCGAGGAGCCGGACGCCCGCCACGGCGAAGCTCGCGCGCGGCGCCGCGGTCGCCGTCCAGGTGGCGACGGCGCGGGCCAGGCACGGCGCCGCCGGCCCGGCCGCGCCGGCGCGCGGCGCGGCCTGCACCTCGACGAGCGCGCCGCCCCGCCCCTCGGCGGGGGTGACGGCGAACGTGAGCGTCCGCGCCTCGCCCGGGGCGAGGTCGACGACCTGCTGGCGCGGGGGCAGGGCGCCGGCGAGCGCGCCCGCCCCGCGCGGCACGACGTCGACGTCGACGCGCGCCAGCGGGGCGTGCCCGACGTTGGTGACGACGACCTCGAGCCGCGCCGGCCGCCCCGCCTGCGGCACGGCGGGCGCGAGGCGCGCCACGGCCTGCACCTCGGCGTGGTCGCGCGCGGCGCGCAGGACGGCGCCCAGCGCGTCGAGGGCGCGGGCCGGGAGTCGCTCGGCGAGGACCGTGCGCTCGACCTGCGCCACCGGCGCGCCGCCCGCCTGCAGGCAGCGCGCCAGCGCCGGGGCGTCGAGGTCGGGCGCGCGGCCGAGGGCGAGCGCCGCGACCCCGGCCGTCAGGGCGGCCGCCGTCGACGTCCCCTCGTGCCAGCAGGCGCGCCCGCGGTAGGGCGCCGGCACCCGCTCGGCCGGCGCCCACAGGGCCACCTCGGGGCCGCGGTTCGTCGCCAGCGACAGCGCGCGCTCGTGCGCGCCGAGGCCGCCGATCGCCAGCGCGCCGGGCTCGGCCGCCGGCGAGCGCACCTGGTCGAGGGCGTCGTTGCCCGCGGGCGCCACGACGAGCGCGCCCGCGCGCCGGGCGTGGGCGACGGCGGCCGCGAGCGTCGGCGAGCGGCCGCGCACGCCCAGGCCCACGTAGATCACCCGCGCGCCGCGCTCGGCGGCGACGAGGATCCCGCGGGCGACGCGGTCGAGCGGCGCCGCCCCGCGCTCGTCCGCGACCTTGACCGGGAGCACGCGCGCCCCCGGGGCGACGCCCTCGAAGCCGCGGGCGCCCTCGCCGCGGCCCGCGATCACCGCCGACATGGCCGTCCCGTGCCCGTGCTCGTCGGCCGCCGCCCCGCCCGGGTCGGTCAGGTCGATCGCCGCCTCGCACGCGTCGCGCAGGGCCTCGAGCGCGGCGTCGACGCCCGTGTCGACCACCGCCACGAGCACCCCCGCGCCGCGCGCCGGCGCCTCGAGCCACGCCTCGGGCAGGCGCAGCGCCTCCTTCACCTCGGCCAGGTCGTGGACGCCGCGCGCCGGGGCCAGGCGCCCCGTCCCGCCCCCCTGGCAGGTGCAGCGCCCGGGCCCGGCCGCGGGGATCGCCGCGCGGTTGGGCTCGGCCCAGGCGACCCCCGGGCGGGCGGCCAGCGCGCGCGCCAGCGCCGGCGCCTCGCCGGGCGCCTCGACCACGGCGAAGGCGAGGTCCGCGCACACGCTGACGACCCCGCCCTCGACCGCGGCGGCGGCGGCGGCGGCGCGGGCGTGGAGGTCGGCCGCGGGCCCGGCGAGGCCGACGACCACCTGCGCGCGCGGCAGGGCGGGCGCCGCTGCCGCAGGTGCGGCCGGGGGCGGCGCGGCGGAGCGGGGGGCGAGGAGGACGACGGAGAGGGCGAGGGCGGGGAGCGAGAGCGCGATCGCTCGCTTCATTGGGGGAGGGGCTCCGGACGGGAGTGGAAAGAGAGCGGACACGAAGGCGACGAAGGCGAACGGAGGACACGGAGGTCAGCTCCCTCCTTCGTGTCCTCCGTTCGAGCTCCGTGGCCTCCGTGTCCGATCGATGGCAAGGCCGCGGGTCGACGGTCTACGGGTAGCGCTCGCCCGCCTGCAGGGGCACGCCCTCCCACGTGTCGGGCCAGTCGGACTGCGGGACCGACTGGTAGACGTCCTCGTAGGTCCAGGGGTGCCAGAAGTCGATGAACGGCCCGTTCGGGATCTTCATCAAGTCCTCGGTCTGGCCGTTGATCCGGGTCGGGTAGGAGCCCGAGCCGTCGTAGAGCCACTTGACCCCGCCCTCGAGCACCGCCTCGGTCACGCCGTGGAAGTTCCACGACCGCGACGAGCGGCTCGACTTGTAGTAGCGGCGCATGGGGCGGCCCGTCTGCTTGCCGCGGGCGACGCGCTCGATGTAGTAGACGCGCGCCTCGATGCCCACGGTCCCGAACATGTCGGCGATCAGGCTCGCCTGCTGGTTGCACCGCCCGCCCGTGTGGGTCGGGTTGTCGAGGACCCACCAGCCGAAGTTGCGCGCGTAGTGGCGGTACTCCTGGTAGTCCTCGCGCGGCTCGAGCGGCGGGTAGTAGATCCCCATGGACGGGCTGCGCCGGCCGCCCGACTGGATCGACCCGGGCAGGTCGCGGTAGTTGATCGGCGGCGTCGCGCCCTCCGCGTAGGCGTGGACGAAGGGCGGCGTGCCCCGGTAGTCGCGCGGGTGGACGTGGTGGGCGAAGTTGTTGTCGATCTTGAAGCAGATCCCCCGCCCGTCGTTGCGCGTGGCGCCGTCGGCCCAGGTGCAGGCCAGCTCGAGGTGGAGCTTGGTCACGAGCTGCACCGGACGCGCGGCCGGCGCGTACTTCGGCATGGGGTTCTCGACCGGGCGGCCGTAGAGCGTGTAGACGCGGAGCGGCGTCTTGCCGGCGTCGCGGTCGGCCACCTTCCAGGCGACGTCGAGCGTGTTGACCGCCACGGCGTCGGTCAGCGGCGCGGTCGAGGCCACGCTCACGGCGTGGCCGCGCCCGAGGGTCTGGACGGCGACCTCGGCGTCGAAGCGCGTCCGGCCGCTCTGACCGGTGAGGCGCACGGTGGCCGGCTCGGACAGGTCCTTGGCGCCCCGCAGCGTCACGCTCAGCGCGAGCGGCTGGTCCTTGAGGATCGCGGCCGGCTCGGTGGGCCCGTCGCGGCGGAAGTGCGGGGGGCGGGCGTCGAGGATCGGGATCGTCTGCTCGACGGTCACCTCGACCACCTCGGCCGTCACGCCCTCGATCGTCACCGCGGCGCTGGTGCGGCCGGCGTGCGTGGCGGTGAGGGTCACCTGCCCGGGGGCCGTGATCACGACGTTCTGGCCGTCGCGCCGGGCCTGGCCCTGGATCTGGAGCCTGGCATCGGCCGGGACGACCGCGACCGGGATCGCCTGCCCGACGAGGAACACGCGGCCGCTCACGGGCCGATCGACGCGCACGTCGTCGGCCAGCGGAGCGTCGGGCGTGGTGGGCGTGGTCGGGGGCTCGGGCTCGGTCGTTCCCGGCGTCGTCGGCGTCCCCGGCTCGGTGGTCGGCGGCTGGGTCGTGTCGCCGCTGGAGGTCGTCGGCCAGGGCGCGTCGGCGCCCCGGCGGCCGCTCTCGTTGAAGCGGCGCACGGCGCCGTTGCGGGCGGGCGCCTCGGCCCAGCCGTCGATCCGCCCGTCGCGCCGGATCGTGTAGCGCGCCCGGAACGGGGGCCCGTCGACGCGGTCGCCGAACAGCGCCGTGGTGATGCCCGTCGTGCGCGGGAACGTCACCTCGAGGACCTCGCCGCTGAGGCGGCCGGTGCCGGTGAGGGTCCCGACCGCGTGGCCGTCCCTTGAGTAGCCCGACGTGCGCGCCACGCGGTAGGTGCCGTCGGCGCTGCGCGACACCCAGAGCGTGGAGGTCACCTTCGGGCCGAGGCCGAAGAACCCGGCGAGCCCGCCTGACTTCTCGCGGCCGCTCAAGGAGTAGGTGCCGTTGATCGAGTCGTCGGCCCGCACGCCCGCCACGAACGCGCCCACGACGAGCGCGCCCGCGAGGGCGACGACGGTGCTCCTGCGCATGGGACCTCCCACCCTTCCAGGCCAGCCAGGGAGGAGGGTACCCATCGTCGGGGGTGACTTGCAAGTCCTTTTCGCGAAAGGGTCCGCACCGGGGCGGTGCGGGGGCGACGAGCCGGAGTAGGCTGGGCGCCCATGTGGCGGTGGCTGCTGCTCCTGGGCCTCCTGGCGCCCGCGCCCGGCCGGGCCGCGCCCGACGGGCTCGACGACCTGCTCGGGCGCTTCCGCGCCATGCCGGGCCTCGAGGCCGCGTTCCACGAGGAGAAGCGCTTCGCCCTCCTGGACGCCCCGCTCGTCAGCGAGGGCACCCTGCACTTCCAGCCCCCCGGGCGGCTGGCGCGCCACGTGACGGCCCCGGCGCGCTCGACGGTGCTCCTCGACGGCGACCGGCTCGCCTTCGGCGACGAGCACGGGCGCGCCGAGGTCGACCTGGCGCGGCGGCCGGTCGTGCGGCTGTTCGTCGACGCGTTCGTGAAGGTCCTGGCGGGCGACCGGCCGGCGCTCGAGCGCATCTTCGAGCTCGAGCACGCGCAGGGCGACGACGACACGTGGGGCCTCGTCCTGCGCCCGCGCGCCTCGCCGCTCAAGGACGCGATCGAGCGGCTCGAGCTCCGGGGGCGCGGGGTCGTGCTCACGAGGATGCGCCTGGTGGAGGTCGGCGGCGACGAGACGCTCACCACCTTCTCGGGCGTGGACGCCGCGCGCCGCTACGGCCCCGACGAGGCGGCCCGGGTGTTCCGGCTGCCCGGGCGCGGCGGGTGAGCGGGCGCGTCGCCGCCCTGGCCCTCGTGGTCGCGGGCCTCGGCGCCCTGGTCGGCGCGCGGCTGCAGGTGACGACGGAGGTCACGGCCTTCCTGGCGCTCGGCGACGACGCGCGCGCCGCGCGGCTGGCGCGGGCGCTGGCCGAGTCCGAGCTCACCCGCGCGCTCGTCCTCGTCGTCCGGCCGGGCGGGGCGGTCGACCCGGACCTCGCCGCCCGCGCCGGCGCGGCGCTGGAGGAGGCGCTCGCGGGCGACCCGGCCGTGTCGTGGGTCAAGGGCGGCGTCGCCGCCGACGTCGAGCGGGAGGTCCACGCCCTCCTCTTCCCGCGCCGGGCGGCGCTGATCTCGGTCGCGCCCGACGACGAGCTGCCGGCGCTGCTGTCGGACGAGGGGCTCCGCGCGCACG
Source organism: Planctomycetota bacterium (assembly GCA_023954375.1). Taxonomy (GTDB): domain Bacteria; phylum Planctomycetota; class J058; order J058; family J058; genus JAMLIC01. The sequence continues at coordinate 62,740 of JAMLIC010000033.1, read as the reverse complement.
CGAAGGAGGTCCGCCGGCAGCTCGAGCTGCCGACGGCGCCGCTCGTCAAGCGGCTCCTCCCCGACGACCCGCTGCTCGCCTTCCCGCGGGCGCTCGAGCGCCTCGAGGCCGCTGGCGGCGACGGGCTGCGCGTCCACCAGGGCCGCCTCCTCACGCCCGACGGCGGGGCGGCGGTCCTGCTCGTCGGCACGGTGGCGTCGCCGTTCGACACGGCCAGCGCCGGGCCGCTCCTCGCCCGGCTCGAGGCCCACCGGGCGCGGCTGTCGGCGGCGCTCGGGGCCCCGCTCGCGCTCGAGCGCAGCGGCGTGCACCCGTTCGCCGTCGCGGCCGAGCGGAGCATCCGCGCCGACGTGGCGCGGATCTCGGCCGCCTCGACCGCGGCGATCGTGGTCCTGCTGCTCGTCCTCTTCCGCTCGCCGCGCGCCGTGCCCGCGTCGGCCGCTCCGGTGGTCGTCGGCCTCCTCGCCGGCGCCAGCGCCGTGCTCGTCCTGCACGGGCAGGTGCACGGGCTGACGCTCGCCTTCGGCGCGACGCTGATCGGCGTGTGCATCGACCACCCGCTCCACGTGATGACCCACCACGCCCTGACGCCTCGTGGCGGCCCGCTGGCCGCCGCGCGGGCGGTGTGGCCGGGGCTGCGCCTGGCGGGGCTCACGACCGTGGTCGGCCTCGGCGGCCTCGCCTTCTCCGGCTTCCCCGGGCTGAGGGAGGTCGGCCTCTTCACGACGACCGGCGTGCTCGCGGCGCTGGCGACCACGCGCTGGCTGGTCCCGGCGCTGCTCCCGCCCGCCGCCGACCCGACGCCGCTGCAGCGCGGCGCCGCGCGCGCCTGCGCCGCCGCGTTCGCGGCGCTCCGCGCCCGCCCCCGGCTGGCGCTCGCGCCGGCGCTCGTCGCCGCGGCGCTCGCGGCCGCGGGGCTCTCGCGGGCCGGCTAGACCGACGACCCGGCCGCGCTCCAGCCCCTCGACCGCGACCTCCTGGCCGAGGAGGCGCGCGTGCGCGCGCAGGTGAGCCGCGTGGACGGGGCGCGCCTGGTCGTCGCCCGCGGGCCGGACGTCGAGGCGGCCCTGCGCCGGGGCGAGGCCGCGGCGGCCCGCCTCGACCGCCTCGTGGCCGAGGGCGGCCTCGCCGGCTACCGCTCGCTGCGCGGGGTCGTGCCCTCGCGCGAGGTCCAGGCGCGGGCGCTCGCGCACCTGGCCGACCCGACCCTCCCGGCGCGCCTGGCCGCGGCCCTCGCCGCGGAGGGGATCCGCGCGGAGCGCCTCGCGCCGGGCCTCGCGGCGCTCGGCGAGGCCCCCGCGCCGCTGACCGTCGACGACGTGCTGGCGTCGCCGCTCGCCGACCTGGTGCGGCCGTTCAGGACCACGCTCGACGGCGAGGAGGCGGTCCTCATCTATCTCGTGGACGCCGACCTGCCGCGCGTCGAGGCGGCGCTGGGCGACGTCGAGGGCGTCGACGTCTTCGACCAGCGCGCGTGGCTGGCGCGGGGCCAGGCGCAGGTGCGCGGGCGCGCCCTGCGCGTCGTCGGCTGCGGCGTGGCCGCGATCCTCCTCCTCGTGCTGTGGCGCCACCGCCGGCCGCGCGCGGCGCTGGCCGCCGTGGCGCCGGCGCTCCTGGCGGCGGGCGCCGCCCTGGGCCTGCTGGCGCTCCTGGGCGAGGCGCTGCACCTCATGCACCTCGTCGCGGCGCTCCTCGTCCTCTGCCTCGGGGTCGACTACGGCGTGTTCCTCGCCGAGCGGCCGCCCGACGACGACGCCCTCCCCGCGACGCTCCTCGCGACGTCACTCTCCTGCGCGACGACGCTCCTGGCCTTCGGCCTCCTCGCGCTCTCGACCGCGCCCGTGCTGCGGGCCGTCGGCCTCACCGTCGGGACGGGCGTGCTCGCCAGCCTGGTCCTCGCGCCCGCCGCGGCGGCCCTGGCTCACCCCCGCCACGCCTCCGGGGGCAGGAGCGCGCGCGGCGAGTAGGTCGACCGGGTCTCGAGCGAGACGGTGAGGACCGCGCGCCCGCGGTCCTCGGGGCGCGCCCAGAGCGAGGCGGTGCCCGGCGTCCAGGCGAGCAGCACGAGGCGCCGCCGCGTCGACCCGGCCTCGTGGGCGCGGTAGCGGCGGAGGAAGCGCGTCGTGTTGCCGCGGAAGGCGCCGTCGCGGCGGCGCGGGAAGGCGGCGGCGAGCGCGAGCGGGTCGAAGGCGGCGAGGTCCTCCTTCACGAGGTCGGACACCTCGGCCACGCTCAGGCGGTGCGCGCCCCAGCCCATGGCCGGCAGCGCGAGCGCGTCCGGCTCCCAGCGGATCCCCAGCGCCTCGCAGGCCCCGGCGCGGTCGCCGCGGCGCCCGCGCTCCCGCGCGACGCGCTCGCGCAGGGCCCGGTCGCCGGGGTCGGCCGCGAGGGCGCGCTCGAGGGCGCGGAGGACGTCGTCCGTCACGCCCTCCATCTTCGCCGGGGCGTGCGCCGGGCGCACGCGGCTGGTCCTTCCGGGGCGCGCGGGCTCCAATCGCGGGCATGCGCACGCTCCTCCTCGTCCTCGCCCTCCTCGCCCTGCCTGCCCGGGCGGACGACCGCCCCGGCCTCGTCGTGATCGCCCCGGCCGACTGGGAGGCGGACCTTGCGCCCTACGTCGCCCTCAGGCGCGAGGCGTTCGACGTGCGGGTGGCCGCGCTCGAGGACGTGCTGCGGACCGTCGACGGGGTCGACGCGCCGGAGCGGGTCAAGCGCTTCCTCTGGCGCGGCTGGCGCGACCACGGCGTGCGCTACGCCCTGCTGGTCGGCGACTCGGACACGTTCCCCGTGCGCTGGATGGTCCTCGACCGCGTCCACGCGCCAGCCTTCCACACGGCCTTCTACGCCAGCGACCACTACTACGCCGACGTCGCCCGCGACGACGGCTCGTTCGACGACTGGAACGCGACGACCGACGGCCACCACGCCGGCTACTTCGGCGAGGTGACGGGCGAGCACGGCAAGGCGGGCCCGATCAACCTCGACCGCGTGAGCTACGTGCCCGAGGTGGCCGTCGGCCGCTGGCCCGTGTCGACGCGCGAGGACCTGCGCGCGGTCGTGGCGAAGACGGTCGCCTGGGAGGCGCGCGCCGCCGGGCCGAGGCGGGCGCTGTTCGTGCACATGGACGGCTGGGTCGACGCGCGCGGCGCCTACGGCGCCTGGGCCGACGGGCTGGCCGGGGCCGGGTGGTCAATCGAGCGCAGGCTGTTCGGCGCCGGCGGGGAGCCGAGGCCGGCAGAGGTGCTGGCGGCGCTGAGGGACGGCGTCGAGCTCGCCTTCCACGCCGGCCACGGCACGAACGAGACCTGGCACGGCTGCCTGGGGCCCCGCGAGCGCGCGGCGCTGGCCGGCGCGCCGCCGGCGGTGATGTTCTCGGTCGGCTGCGGGACCGCCGTGTTCTCGGTCCAGCCGCCCTACGAGCCCTACCTCGACGTGCACGGCCTCCTCCAGCGAGGGACGAACGCGGGGCAGGTGTTCACGGCGCCGCCGCCGCCGCCGGCGGCCTTGCAGCCGGGGCGCCTCGACGCGACGGGCCTCGGCGAGCGCCTCGTGCGCATGCCCTCGGGCGGCGCCGTGGCCTACATCGGCTGCAACACGGGCGCGCAGCCGTGCGCGCTGACGCTCCAGGAGGGCTTCACGGCCGCCGTGGCCGGCGGCGCGCGGCGCCTCGGCGACGCCTGGAACGCGGCGCTGACGCACTACTGGCGGGCGCAGCGCCTCGCGGACCTGAAGCCCGACGCGGGGTGGTACCCGCCGAGCGTGTTCTTCCAGGGCATGAAGTTCATGGTCTTCGGCGACCCGGCCCTGCCGCTGCCGGCGGCGGGGGCGGAGTGAGCTGGTCGCGCGTCAGGTCGCGCCGGCGCGCAGCACGTCGAGCGTGGTCGCGTCGGCCGGGCGCTTGTCGGGGCGGAAGCGCTTCACGCGCGCGAAGCGCAGGGCCACGCCGCCCGGGTAGCGCGTGCTCCGCTGCACGCCCTCGAACGCGATCTCGACCACCCGCTCGGGCCGCACGAGGACGACATGCCCCGTCTGCTCCGTCGCCAGCGGCGGCAGGCTCTCGGTCAGTTCGCGGAGCATGGCGTCGGTCAGGCCCTTGAAGGTCTTGCCGACCATGACGAAGCGCCCCGGGTCGTCGGGGTCGCGGGCGCCGAGGTGCAGGTTCGACAGCCACCCCGACCGGCGGCCGTGCCCCCACTCGGCGCCGAGGATCACGAGGTCGGCCGTCGTCGCGAGCTTGAGCTTGCGCCAGTTCGCCCCGCGCCGGCCGGCCGCGTAGGGCGCGTCGAGCGCCTTGAGCACGAGCCCCTCGTGGCCGTGCGCCAGGGCCTCGTCGAGCGCCGCCTGGACCCCGGCCGGGTCGGTCACCAGGCGCCGCGGGATGACCAGGCCCGAGGGCAGGAGGTCCTCGAGCGCCGCCCGGCGCTCGCGGTCCGGGCGGTCGACGAACGGCGCCCCCTCGAGCGACAGGACGTCGAAGAAGCGCACGCCCAGGCCCGCCTCGGCGTCGCCCGTCTGGAAGCGGCTCATGAGGTCCTGGAAGGCGAGCGGCTCGCCCTCGTCCACGTGCCCGACCGCCTCGCCGTCGAGGACGACGCTGTCGACCGGGAGCGCGCGCGCCAGCGCCACGAGGCCCGCCGTCCCCTCGGTCACGTCGCGCAGGCTCCGCGTGAACACCCGCACGTCGTCGCCTCGCCGGTGGACCTGCACGCGGATCCCGTCGAGCTTCCACTCGGCCGCGGCCGCGCCGCCGAGCGCCAGCAGCGCCTCGTCGATCGCGCCGGCGGTCGAGGCGAGCATGGGCTCGACCGGCACCAGCGGCGTGAGCTGGAAACGGTCGAGCGCCTGGTGACCCTCGCGGCGCAGCGCGAGCACGACGTCGCCGAGCGAGCCCGAGAGCATCACCGCGCGACGCAGCGCCGGCCCGGGCGCCTCGAGCGCGCGCGCGAGCGCGTCGAGCACGAGCGCCCCGAGCGCCCCCTGGCGCAGCTCGCCCAGGACGAGCCCGAGCAGGAACTCGCGCTCGGGCGGCGTGGCGCGCGCGAGGAGCCCGACGAGGAGCTCCCCGCGCCGGGCGTTCGCCCCGGCGCCGGCCACGTGCCCGAGCGCGGCGAAGGTCGCGTCGACGTCCTGGAGCGTCGGCGGCGACCCGGCCGTGCCCGGCGGCGTCGCGGCGAGCGCCTCGCCCGCGAGCGCGCCGCCGACGCCCAGCGGCGGGCGACCCAGCTCGCCCGAGAGGTAGAGCGCCGCGAGCCGCAGGTCCTCGGGCGCCGGGAGCGAGGCGAAGAGGCGCGCCAGCCGGTCGCGCTTCTCGAGCCGCGCCCGCGCCGCGCGCACGTCGCGCCAGGTCTCGACGACGGTCCGGAGCAGGGCGGGCTCGGCCACACGTCCAGCGTACCGCCGCCCGCGCGCCCCGGGGCTACGATCGGACGCATGCGCGCCGCGCCCCTTCTGGCCCTCGCCCTCGCCGCCTGCGCGGCCGCCCCGTCGCCGGAGCCGCCGCCGGCCGACTACCCGGGCGAGCTCGTGCCGACGGCGGAGATCCCGGGCGCCTTCCTCTGGCGCCAGCAGGTCCGCGCGGAGCACGGCGCGCGCGTGGTGAGCTTCGAGGCCGCCCTGCAGAAGAAGGGCGACGCCCTGACCGTGCTCGGCCTCACGCCCTACGGCACGCGCGCGTTCGTGCTCGAGCAGCGAGGGACGGAGGTCGCGTTCACGAACCACCTGCCGCCCGACCAGGCGCTGCCGTTCCCGCCCCGGCACATGCTCCTCGACATCCACCGCGCCTGGTTCGTGGCCCTGCCCGGCGCGCCGCTGCCGGACGGCGAGCACGCGGGCGAGCGCCACGGCGAGCAGGTGACCGAAGTGTGGCGCGGCGGGCGGGTGATCGAGCGGCGCTACCGGCGCCTCGACGACCGCCCGGCGGGCCTGATCGTCGTGCGCTACGGCGAGCCTGGCATGGCGGCCCTCGAGCCGCCCGGCGAGGTCGTGCTGGACAACGGCTGGTTCGGCTACCGGCTGGTGGTGCGGACGCTCGAGGCGCGGCGGTTGTGACGACGACCACGGGCGGGCCATGAGCCTGGCTGAGTTCGCGGAGGCCGAGGGCGAGCCGGGCTCCCGCACGGCATGATCCTGTGGGAGCTCGACCGCCAGCCGGGCGTGATCCGCTACCAGACGTCGGGCGACCGTTGCGCCGTCCGCCTCCCGGGCGTGCAGTCCGAGCGCCACCCGGACCTCGCCCTCTACCTGACCCCCGCGCCGGACCCCGTCTCGCCCTGGGACCGCTGGGCGCCCGAGATCGCGGTCGAGGTCGTCTCTGCGTCGGGCGAGAACCGGGATGACGTCGAGAAGCGCCACGACTACCTGCTCGCGGGCGTGAAGGAGTACTGGATCGTCGACCCGGGCCGCGGCGTGGTGCTCGTGCTGCAGCGCGCGGGCGACACGTCCGCGAGCAGACCGCGACCGAGACCTACGCCACGCCGCTCCTGCCCGGCTTCGCGCTCGACGTGGTCGCGCTCCTGGCGGCGGGCTCGCGCAGAGGCCGGTCAGGGCGCGCCCTGGGCCACGAGGTCGCCGAGGTCGACGTCGCCGTCCGCCGGGAGGTCGAGCTCGAACGGGCCCGCCCCACCGTCGATCTGGAGCGTCGACCTCCGGCGTGGGCCCCACAGCACGAACGTCCCGTCGTCCCGCGAGGAGCCGCCGGCGAGCTCCCACCAGCCTTCTTGAATCTGGAGGCGGGCCCAGCGGATCGGCGTCCCGTTGGCCCGGACGACCCGACCAGCGACCCGGCGGCCGGAGCGCCGGTCTGCCTCGTCGGCGCGGACCTCCCGGGTCTCGCCCGCGGAGATCCACTCCAGCCGGGCCTCGCCCTCGGGGCCGAACGGGGCGCGCACGCGATAGGGCCCAGGGGCGAGCCAGAGGGGGGCGTCGAGTGACATCCAGTCCAGCCGATGGACGGGGACCCAGACACCGTCGCGGGCCTGCTGCTCCACGAAGGGCACCTCGCCCGAGCCGTCGCGAACCACGCGGAGCGCCGCTGCCGGCACCAGGACGAGCACCGGTCGCACCCGCGCGTCGGAGTCGACGACCATCGGCGAGCTGACGCGAACCTCACCCCGACGAGGTTCGTCCCAGGCGACCACCGCGACGGGGCCGCTGGGCAGCTCGGGGAGCGCGAAGGCGCCCACGTCGTCCGCGACCACCGTGCGCAGATCGCGTCCGAGCACGTCGATCCGCGCGCCCGCGGCCGGCGTCCCCTGCGCGTCGACGACGGTCCCCGACACGAGGCGCTCCGGCTCGAGGTCCAGGGTGACCTCGAGGTCGGCGACGGAGATCGGCACATGCGCGCGCGAGGCGAACTGCGCCCCGGAGCGTGCTTCGAGGCGAAGCGGCACACAGTCCACCACCACCCGCACCCGTCCCGCGGAGGTCACCGGGCGGGTCAGCGAGCGTGTGGAGCTACCCGCGCGGAGCGCTCCGAAGCTCCCAGGAGCTACCCGCGCGGAGCGCTCGCTCCGTCCGAAGTCGAGTCGCGACGGCGAAAGCTACCCGCGCGGAGCGCTCCGTCCGCCCGAAGTCGAGTCGCGTCGGTGAAAGCTACCCGCGCGGAGCGCTCTCGTGCGTCCGCGCGAGCTACCCGCGCGGAGCGCTGTTCGTGCGCCTCCCGCACCGCCGAGGTGAACCGCACGTCTACGCCGCCGCCGTCGCCCCCTTGGGCTCGATCACCGCCAGCAGGTCCTTGGCCGCGACGACGTCGCCCTTGGTTACGGCGAGGCGGGCCACCTTGCCGGCGACCGGCGCGGCGACGATCGTCTCCATCTTCATGGCGCTGAGCACGACGAGCGGCGCGCCGGCGGCGACCTCCTCGCCCGGCTTGACGCGCACGTCGACCACGGCGCCCGGCATGGGCGCGCCGACCTGGCCCGGGGCGTCGGCGGCCTTCTCCCGCACGACCTCCTTCTTCGTCGCCTTCTTGTCGACCACGTGCAGCGAGCGCGGCTGGCCGTTGAGCTCGAAGTACACCTCGCGGCGGCCCTGCCCGTCGACCTCGCCCACGGCGTTGAGCTTGACCACGAGCGTCTTGCCGCGCTCGATGTCGAAGCTCACCTCCTCGCCGAGCTCCAGCGGCGCGAGGAAGCAGCGGGTCGGCAGGACCGACACGTCGCTGTAGGCGTCGCGGAAGCGCACGAAGTCGTCGAACACCTGCGGGTAGAGCGCGGCCGACGCGACGTCCACGTCGCGCACGCGCTGACCGTGCTTCGCCTCGAGGTCGGTCCGGAGCCGCTCGAGGTCGAGCGGCGCCATCGACACCCCGGGCCGCCCGGTGACGACGGGCTGCCCGCGGAGGACCCTCGCGCGCAGCGGCTCGGGGAAGCCGCCGTGCGGCTGACCCAGGTAGCCCTGGAAGAACTGCACGACCGACTGCGGGAGCGAGAGCGTCTCGGCGCGCTCGCGCACGTCGTCCTCGGAGAGGTCGTTCTGGACCATGAACTGCGCCAGGTCGCCCACGACCTTGGACGACGGGGTCACCTTGATCACGTCGCCGAGCAGGCGGTTCGCCGCCGCGTAGGCGCGCTTGATCGCCGGCCAGCGGCCCGCCAGGCCCAGCTCCGTGGCCTGGAAGCGCAGGTTCGTGTACTGCCCGCCGGGCATCTCGTGCACGTAGACGTCCGCGCTGCCGCTCTTGAGCCCCGACTCGAACGGGGCGTAGAGCCCGCGCGCCTGCTCCCAGTAGCAGTTCAGCTCGTCGAGCCGCTCGGGGTCGAGGCCCGTGTCGCGCTCCGTCCCGCGCAGGGCCGCCACGAGCGCGCCCATGGCCGGCTGGCTGGTCAGGCCCGCCATGGCGTCGGTCGCCGCGTCGACGACGTCGGCGCCCGCCGCGGCGCAGGCGAGCATGCTCGCCACGCCCGTGCCGGCGGTGTCGTGCGTGTGCACGTGGAGCGGCACGTGCGGGAGGTCCCGCCGCAGGGCCTCGACGAGCAGCGTCGCCGCGCGCGGCTTGAGCAGCCCGGCCATGTCCTTGATCGCCAGCACGTGCACGCCGCGCTCGACCAGGCGGTGCGCCAGGTCGAGGTAGTAGTCGAGGGTGTACTTCGTCCGGGCCCGGTCCGAGACGTCGCCCGAGTAGCACAGCGCCGCCTCGACCACCCCGCCGGCCTCGCCGACGGCGTCGATCCCGACCTTCAGGTTCTCGAGGTCGTTCAGCGAGTCGAAGATCCGGAACACGTCGACCCCGTGCTCGCGCGCCAGGCGCGCGAAGCGGAACACGACGTTGTCCGGATAGCTCGTGTAGCCGACCGCGTTGGCCCCGCGCAGGAGCATCTGGAAGGGGACGTTGGGCACGCGGTCGCGCAGGGCCGCCAGCCGGTCCCACGGGCACTCGCGCAGGAAGCGCAGGGCCACGTCGAACGTGGCGCCGCCCCACATCTCCAGGCTGTAGCAGGGGGCCAGGCCGTGCGACGTCGCCTCGGCGACGCGCAGGAGGTCGATCGTGCGCACGCGCGTGGCCAGGAGCGACTGGTGCGCGTCGCGCCAGGTCGTGTCGGTGATCAGGAGCCCGCGGTGCTCGCGCACGGCCCGGGCGAAGCCCGGCGGCCCCTGCTCGAGGAGCACCTGCCGCCAGCCGCGCGGCGGCGCCGCGTCCGGCACCCTCGGCACGGCCGGCTCGACCTTCTCGGGCCGCACCTTCTGCAGCACCGCCGTCGACGGGCCGTTGACGGCGACGTCGCCCAGGTAGCGCAGGAGCTTCTGCGCCCGATTCCGGCGATGGGGCAGCTGGAACAGCTCGGGCGTCTTGTCGACGAAGCCCGTGTCGAGCTCGCCGCCGAGGAAGCGCGGGTGGCGGACGACGTTCATCAGGAACGGGATGTTCGTCGTCACCCCGCGCACGCGGAACTCGGCCAGCGCGCGCTGCAGCTTGCGCGTGGCGCCCTCCCACGTGAGGTCGTGCGCCGTGACCTTCACCAGGAGCGAGTCGTAGTGGGGCGAGATCACCGCGCCCGCGTAGCCCGACCCGCCGTCGAGGCGCAGGCCCATGCCGCCGGGCGAGCGGTAGGCCTCGATCCGCCCGGTGTCCGGCTGGAAGGCCTGCTCGGGGTCCTCGGTCGTCACGCGGCACTGGATCGCGTAGCCGCGCGGGACGACGGTCTGCTGGGAGAGGCCCAGCTGGTCGAAGGTCGCGCCGGCGGCGATCCGCAGCTGCGCCTGCACGAGGTCGACCCCGGTCACCTGCTCGGTGACGGTGTGCTCGACCTGGATCCGCGGGTTCACCTCGATGAAGTGGTGCCGCCCGTCCTGGACGAGGAACTCGACCGTCCCGGCGTTGACGTAGCCGACCTCGCGGGCGATCGCCACGGCGTCGCCCGTGATCCGCTCGCGCAGGGCCGGGTCGAGGTTCAGCGCCGGGGCCATCTCCACCAGCTTCTGGTGGCGGCGCTGGACCGTGCAGTCGCGCTCGAAGAGGTGCATGACCTCGCCGCGCGCGTCGGCGAGCACCTGCACCTCGATGTGGCGCGGCCGCTCGAGGAAGCGCTCGAGGAACACGGACCCGTCGCCGAAGGCCTGCAGCGCCTCCGAGCGCGCGCGCTCGAGCGCCTGCCCGAGCTCGTCCTTCGCGCGGACGACCCGCATGCCGCGCCCGCCGCCGCCCATGGAAGCCTTGATGATCACCGGCAGCCCGTGCTGCTCGACGAACGCCTCGGCGTCCTCGAGCCGCTCGACCGGGTGCGCGGTGCCCGGGACCGTCGGCACACCGACCGCCTGCGCGATCCGCCGCGCCGAGACCTTGTCGCCCAGCGCCTCGAGCGCCGCGGGCGAGGGCCCCACGAACGCGATCCCCGCCTCGGCGCAGGCGCGCGCGAAGTCGGCGCGCTCGGAGAGGAAGCCGTAGCCGGGGTGGATCGCGTCGACGGCGTTGTGGCGCGCCAGGTCGATGATCTCGTCGATCGCCAGGTAGGCCTGCACGGGGCTCCGGCCCCGGCCGACGAGGTAGGCCTCGTCCGCCTTGTAGCGGTGCAGGTGGACGCGGTCCTCGTGGCTGAAGATCGCGACGGTGCGGATCCCCAGCTCGTTGGCGGCGCGGAAGACGCGGATGGCGATCTCGCCGCGGTTGGCGCACAGGAGCTTGCGGATCGGGCGGGTGACCGGGGTCATGGGCGGCCTCGCTCCCGCAGAGGATACCGGGCGTCGCAACGCGGCGCGTCAGGCCGGGGAGGGCGTTTCCGTGGGGGAGCGGGTGGTCCTCGCGCGCGCTCAGAGCCCCGGGATCTTCTTCATCACCCGGAACCCTCGCTCCGGGCGCCGCTCCGTCAGCGGCGCGTCGCGCCCGGGCGCGGCGGCGACGTCTGCCAGCGGCGTGGCGTGGTGCGCCCCGAACACCGGCGCCTGCCGCGCCTCGCCGGTCGCGGCCCACTCCTCGGCGTTGCCCACGAGGTCGAGGGCGCCGCCGGCGCCGGCGCTCGCCGGCCAGGCGCCGCCCGGCGAGAGCGCCCCGACGAGGCCCCCGACGTTGCTGAGCCCGAGGGCGGGCGGGACGTCGCCCCAGGGGAAGCGGCGCGCGGCGCGGCCACGCGCCGCCGCGACGAGCGTGGCCACGTCCGGCAGCTCGCAGCCGCGCCAGCGGGCGTAGGCGGTCGCGTCCCAGTGGTCGACGCCGGTGGCGGGCAGCGCCCCGTCGGGGCCGTGCTCGGCGGCCCAGCCCTCGGGCCGGTGGTCCTTGTCGGCCGGCTCCCCCGGGTCGCACGTCGCGTGCGGCCGCTCCTGCTGCGGGAGGGCGGCGAGGAACCGACGGTACTCCGCGCGCGAGACCTCCTGGCGCCCGAGGTAGACCGCCTGCCGCGTCACGAGCTCGAGGCCCTCGCCCTGGGCCCGCGGGAGCAGGTAGGGCCCGCCCGGCACGTAGGACATCGCGCTCGCCTGCTCGGCGAGCTGCCGCTCGACGCCGCGCCCCGAGCGCTGGGTGGCGATCACCGCCGCCGCGGGCTCGCCGAGCGCGATCAGTTCGGTGCCCAGGTCGATCCAGGTGCGCGCCTCGACCTTCTCCTGCGCGCGCGCGAGGTCGAGGTCGATCAGCCGCGCGACCGGGAGCCCGCGCGCGCGCTCGCGCAGGTCCTGCAGGCGGTCCGCGACCTCCTGGACCTGCTCGGGGGCGGCGTCGAGCCCGGCCGGGAGCGCCTCCAGCCGCTCGGCGGCGGCCCTGGCCAGGACCTCGTCGCGGCGGACGAGCGCCTGGCGGAGCAGGTCGTGGTCGCCCGCGAGCGCGGCGACCGCCTCGTCGATCGCGCCGAGCGCCTCGGCCCAGGCGACCGGGGAGGCGCGCAGGAGGCGCTCCGCCTGCGCCAGGCGCACGCGCCCCAGCTCCTTGCCCGTCGGCGCCGACAGCGCCGTCCCGCCGACCAGCCCGCCGACCACGACGGCGAGGCTGCCGGCGAACACGAGCCACCCGGAGCCGCGGCGCGCCTGGGCGCCCGCCGACTCGCCCCAGGCGCGCCGCCGCGGGGCCGGGGCCGGGGCCTTGGGCTTCGCCTTGCCCACCCGCTCGGACGGCTTGCGCTGCCGGCCGGAGGGCGTGGCCGGCCGGGGCGCCTGCGGCGCGCGGACGATCGGGGTCGCGTCGTCGATCGTCGGCGGGATCGGGGGGCGCTCGCCCGACGACGACGAGGCGGAGAGGGCCGGCCGCGGCGGCGCCGGCCGCACCGGGCGCTGCGGCACGGCGGTCGGCGCGCGCCGTCCGCGCACCGGCGGGCCCGCGAGCGGCGGCAGGCCGCCCGGCATGGCGCCGGCGCCGACGCGCTGCAGGTCCGCCAGGACGGCGCGGGCGGTCGGGTAGCAGCCGTCGCTCCGCGGCGAGAGGAGGCGGGCCAGCACCCCCTTGAACCCCGCCGAGACCGGGGGGTCGAACAGCCACGGGCCGCCGGGCGCCGCGCGCGGCTCGCCCGGCGCCGCCCGGCACACCGCCCAGCAGACGAGCGCGCCGAGCGAGAACAGGTCGTCGCGCGCGTCGAGCCCCCGCGGGGCGTCGCCCTGGACCAGCCCGGGCGACGAGAAGAGCAGGGCCCCCAGGCGGCCTCCCGGCCGGCTCCCCTCGAGCGGCCCGTCGAGCAGGGTCGACGAGAGGCCGAAGTCGGACAGGTAGATGCGCTGCTCCGCCAGGAGCACGCCGAGCGGGTTCACACCGCCGTGGACGACGCCCAGGTCGTGCACGACCGCGAGCGACCCGGCCAGGCTCTGCGCCAGGGCGAGGGCGCTCAGCTCCGGCAGCGGCCCCTGCGCGCGGACCGCCTGGAGCGTGTGGCCGTCGAACCCGATCGTGGCCGCGTAGAGCCAGCCGAAGTCCTCCTCCGCCTCGTCGACCTTGAGGAGCGACGGGTGCGGCGGCTCGAGGCCCGCGTTGCTCCGCTCGACCCACCGCAGGTGGCGGCCGGGGTCGTCGCCCGTGCCGGGCGGCACCAGGCGCACGGTGGCCACCTGCTGGGTGTTCGTGCTCAGGCGCGCGAACCAGCAGTCGCCGCCCGGCCCCTGCCCCCGCTGCTGCAGGAGCTCCCAGGGCCCGATCATGGCGCCCTCGGAGAAGGAGAACGCCTGCGGGCCGAGGGCCGCCAGCGCCGCCTCGGCCAGCCCCTTCGCCTCGGCGAGGGCCGCGTCGGGGGCGACGCGCAGCTCCTGGGCGAGCTCCCAGAGGGGGCGCGGGTCTTGCTCGCGGCGCAGGAGGAGCGCGGCCAGGTGCGGCCCGGGGACGGCGCCCGTGAGGATCAGGTTCTCGCCGAAGGCCTGCTCGATCTCGGTGAGCACGGGCTCCCCTCGCCCCGGGGCGTCATGACGCGGAGCGCCAGTGTAGCCACGCGCCCGCCCACGGGCGAGCCGCGGGTCAGGGGCCGGACCGCGGGAGCGCGAGCGTGAACGTGGCGCCGGCGCCCAGCTCGGAGCGGACGTCGAGGTGCCCCCCGTGCAGGCGCGCGAGGCCCGCCGCGATGAACAGGCCCAGGCCGTGGCCCCCCGGCCCGCCGCCGGGCGCGCGGTGGAAGCGCTGGAACACCCGCGGCATCTCGTCGGCGGGGATCCCGGGGCCGTGGTCGCGGACGTGCACGCGCGCGAGGCCCGGGGCGAGCTCGAGGCGCACGTCCACCCGCGTCGCGAGGGCGTCGGGCGACGCCGCCGGCGAGCGCCCGTGCACGCACGCGTTGGCGACGAGGCCGCCCAGGAGCTGGCCGAGCCGCGCCGGGTCGGCGCGGACGGTCACCGGCTCGGGAGCCAGGGAGAGCGAGAGCTCGAGCCCTGGGTGCTGCCGACGCCACTCGCCCGCCTGCCCCTCGAGCCAGGGCCCGAGCGCCAGCGGGGCCAGGTCGAGCTCGAGGCGGCCCTCGCGCAGCCGCGCGGCGTCGAGCGTCTCGGACACGAACCTCCCCACGCGGTCGAGCTGCCGGAGGATCACCTCGACCGCGCGGCGCTCCTGCTCGGCCTCGGGCGCGAGGCGCCGGAGCAGGACCTGCGCCACGAGCTGCGCCGAGCTGATCGGCGACTTGAGCTCGTGGGCCAGCCAGTTGACGGTCTCGTCGAGGTCGAGCGCCGGACCGGGCTCGGGCGTCGCCGCGACCGGCCCGGCGGGCGCCGCCGCCGCGACCCCGACGGCCTCCGTGACGGCGGCCTCGAGCTCGGCCAGCCGCAGCGGCTTGGACAGGAAGCGCCAGACGTGGCCGGCGGCGCGCGGGCGCGCGGCGCTGAGGAGGATCACCGGCACGCCCGCGAGGCCCGGCTCGTCGCGCAGGGCGCGCAGGAGCTCCGTGCCCGTGCGCCGGGGCATCATGTCGTCGGTGATCACGAGGTCGGGCGGCTGGGCGCGGGCGAGGGTCAGCGCGTCCTCGCCGTCGGCGGCGCGCAGGACGCGGTGCCCGAGGCCGGCCACGACCTCCGCCAGGATCGAGAGCAGCGCCTCCTCGTCCTCGGCGATGAGCACCGTGCTCACGAGGGCGGCTCCGCCGGGGCGTGGCCAGGCGGGAGGAGGTGGGCGAGGCCGGTGAGCAGGCCGGTGGTCGCGCGCAGCGGGGCGAGCACGTGCAGGCCGTCCTCGCGGATCTGGAACTCGCGCAGGCTCGCGTCGAAGCCGCTGGCGCGCATCTTGAGGATCGAGAGCACGCGCCGCACCTCGCCCCCGAGCTCGACGTGCCGCGCGAAGACGAGGTTCTCGGCGATGAGCGACACGGGCGTGTCGCTCAGGTCGACGTCGCCCACGAGCCGCGAGAGCTCCTTCGTGTAGATCGTCGTCACGCGCCGGCGGCGCAGGTGGATCATGAGGGCGGTGAGGAACTCGCGCTCGCGCGACTCGTCGCCGAGGAGCCGCTCCACCTCCGCCATCCCGTCGACCACCAGGCGACCGGCGCCGAGCGCCGCGACGCGGCCGAGGAAGCGCGCGGCCAGCTCGTCCGGGTCGAGGTCGACCGGCGGGGCATACTCGAACCGCAGCGCGCCGGCGCGGACGAGCGGCTCGAGGTCGAGCCCGACGGCCGCCGCGCGGCGGACGAGCGCCGCCGGCGGCTCGTAGAACGACACGAAGACGGCGGGCTCGCCCGCGCGGGCGCCGGCCGCGGCGAAGTGGAGGGAGAGCAGGGTCTTGCCGATGCCGGTGCTGCCGATGATGAGGGTGCCGCTCTCGCGCGGCAGCCCGCCGCGGAGGAGCGCGTCGAGCTGAGGCAGCCCGAAGGACGCGCGCCCGTCGCGCGGCTCGAAGTCGTCGTCGAGGGCGGTGACCGTCTCGAGCCGCGGCGTGACCGACACCCCTCGGGGGTCTATGCGGACGGGATGGTCGCCGTGGAGGTGGCGACGGCCGCGCAGCTTGAGGACCTCGAGGCGCCGCCGGCGGTGGTTGCCGTGTCGCTCGATGGACAGCCCGATGAGCCCGTCGACCGTGGTCCCCTCGGGGAAGGCCACCACCTGGTCGAGGGCGTACTCGATGTTGAACAGCCCCGTGCAGCCGGCGGCCGCCAGGCCGACCGTCAGGTCGTGCATGAACTCGCGCACGCGGGCCTCGTCGCGCCACAGGTCGCGCAGGACGCGCAGCCCGTCGATCACGACGAGCTCGGCGCCGCGGGCGCGGGCGAGCTGCAGGAGGAGCTCGCGGGCCTCCCTGCTGCCCTTCTTCAGCCACGGGTAGGCGCTGACGAAGAACACCTCCTCGCCCACGAGGGCCGGGTCGAAGAAGTCGAACGCCCCGAGCTCCTGGATCAGCTCGTCGTGCGCCTCGGAGGTGATCGTGGCCACGATGCTCCGGCGGCCGGCGCGGGCCATGAGGAGCGCGACCTGCGCGCAGAGGATGGTCTTGCCGGCGCCCGGGAGGCCCGCGACGACGACGGTGCTCCGCCGGGGGAGCCCCCCGCCCAGGACCTCGTCGAGGCCCGGGATCCCCGTCGGGACGACCTCGCGACCGCTCACGCCGGGCAGTCTATCCCCCGCCGCCCGGGGCGCGCCCGGGGTGGGCGCGGCGCGCTCCGAACGGCAGGATCTGGGCGTGATCGACTCGGACCCCGGGGGCGGCGCCCCCGACTCGTGGGAGCTGACCCCCGAGGCGCCGCGGCGCGCGGCCGGCGCGCCGGCGCTCCCGGCCGGCCTGGGGGCGGCGTACGAGGTCGAGGGCGAGCTCGGGCGCGGCGCCATGGGCGTGGTCCTGCGCGCGCGGGAGCGGAGCACGGGGCGGCGGGTGGCGCTCAAGCTCGTCGTCGGCCCGCGCGACGCGGGCGACGCCGCGCGGGCGGCCCGCGCGCGCGAGCGCTTCCGGCGGGAGGGGGAGATCACCGCGTCGCTCCGCCACCCGGGCATCGTCCGGGTGCACGCGGCCGGCGAGGCGGACGGGGTCCACTTCCTCGCCTACGAGCTGGTCGAGGGCTGCCGCACGCTCGAGGACGTGCTGGTCGAGGGGGAGGCGGACCTCGCGCGGCGCGTGGCGCTCGTGCGCGACGTGGCGCGGGCGCTCGGCCACGCCCACGCGCGCGGCGTCGTCCACCGCGACGTGAAGCCGAGCAACGTCCTCGTCGACGCCGCGGGCCGGGTGCGCGTGGCCGACTTCGGGCTGGCGCTGGCGCAGGGGCTCGAGCGCCTCACGGCCACCGGCGCCGCCGTGGGGACGCCGTTCTACATGGCGCCGGAGCAGGTCGCGGGGCGCCGCGACGCGCACGGCCCGGCGACCGACGTGTGGGCGCTCGGGGTGCTCCTCTACCTCGTGGTCGCGGGCGAGCTGCCGTTCCAGGCCGAGACGCTCACGGAGCTCACCAGCCGGATCCTCTCCGGCAGCTACGACGCGCCGCCGGACCGCGGCCTGGGGCCCGTGATCGCGCGCGCGCTCCGCGTGGCCCCCGAGGACCGGCACCCAAACGGCGAGGCCTTCGCGCAGGACCTCGACGCCTGGCTGGCGCACGGCCGGGCGGGCGGGGCGACGCTGGCGTGGCACCGGCGCCGGCGCCTGCGCCCGCTGGCCGCCGCCGGGCTCGGGCTCGCGGTCGCGCTCGGCGCGGGCGGCGCGGCGCTCGCCCTCGCGCGGAGGGCTGACGCGCCGCCCCCGCTCCTGCCGGTGGTGCTCGAGGCGCCGCGCGAGGGGCACGAGACGTTCGAGCCGGCGCTCGAGGTGCGCGGGCGCGCGCCGGGCGGCGCGGCGTCCGTCGTCGTGCGCGCCGGCGGCGCGGTCGTGCGGATCGGCGTCCGCGAGGGCGGCTTCAGCGCGCGCCTGCCGCTCCTCCCGGGGACGACGGAGCTCGAGGTCGAGCCGGTGGACGGCGCGACCGGCCGGCCCGGGCCGATCGTGCGCCGGACCGTGCGGCGGCTCGAGGCGCCGCCCTGGCTGCGGGCCCTGCCGCCGGCCGCGCGACCGCCGCTGCCGCTGCCCGACGGGGTGCGCTTCGCCGAGGCCCCCGAGCGCTACGTCAACGAGCGCGACGGCACGCACCTCGTGTGGGTCCCCCCCGGCGCCTACCTCGTCGGCACCGACGACATGCACGCCGGGCAGGCGCTCGCGCCGGGCCGGCGCGAGCTGGCGGGCTTCTTCATGGGGGTGCACGAGGTCAACTGGGGCCAGTGGCGGCGCTTCTGCGCCGCGACCGGCCGCGCGCCCCACCGGGCGCGGATCGGGCCGTCCGCCGCGCGCCCGTTCGCCGGCGCCGCGGCGGGCGACGGCTTCGAGCCGACCGACGAGCACCCGGTCCACGGCGTCCTGTGGGCGGAGGCGGCGGCCTACTGCGCCTGGGCCGGCCTGCGCCTCCCGACGGAGCTGGAGTGGGAGGCCGCCGCGCGCGGGCCGCGGGGCGACGAGTTCCCCTGGGGCGCCCGCGCCCCGGGGCCCGACGACCCGCCGCGCGCCAACGTCGAGGGCGGCGCCGACGGGTTCATCTACTCCGCCCCGGTGGGCAGCTTCCCGGCGGGCGCGTCGCCGTTCGGCTGCCTCGACATGGCCGGCAACGTCTGGGAGTGGACCGCCGACGACTTCGCGGCCACCGGCGAGCCGCCGGGCGCGCGGCGGGTCATGCGGGGCGGCGGCTGGGACGAGGGCTACTACTACGCGCGCCCCAGCTACCGCGACGGCGCGCGGACCGACCAGCGCTCCGAGATGCTCGGCTTCCGGGCCTGCCGGTCCCCCTAGACCGAGCAGATCCTGCTCGTCGCGCCGGTCTGCTTGCCCGTCAGGGGCGCGCAACCCCCGCCGCCGCCGTCGGTCCGGCGTTCGCACGGGCCGCGCGCCGGAAGGAGGTCGCCATGACGACCAGGCTGCGGATCGTGCTCGTGTCGGCGGCGCTCGTCGCGCTCGCCACCCCCACCATCGCCCAGGAGCCCGCCCAGGCCCCGCCGATCGACGCGCGGGCGGCGCGACGCAAGGCGAGGGAGTTCCTGACCGAGGGCCTCCACGCGCCGCGGCCGGACCTCGGCCGGGCGGTCGAGGACGCCCTCGAGCCGATCGAGGTCGAGGACCCGACGCACGGCCCCGCGTTCGACCTGCTCCTGCGCAACGGTCTCGGGCAGGCGCGGCTGATCGTGCGCGTCGAGCGCGGCGAGGGGCGCGTGACCTACTTCTCCCAGCCCGAGCGCGACAGCGTGGTCCTGAGCTACGACGACGACCGCCAGCCCCGGACCGACGCGGAGGTCGACGAGGAGGCGCGCGTCCGGGCGATCCTGGACCGCGCCGCCCTGCGCGCGCGGGCGCGGCAGCTCCTGGGGCACCTCGTGCCCGAGGTGGTCACGGGGGCGCGGCGCTTCGAGGTCGTGCTCGAGGAGAGCCAGCGCGGCCGCGGCCTCCTCGTCGACCGGTTCGTCCTCCACGAGGTGCCCGCCGACGGCGTGCTGGCCTGCTTCCGCAACAGCGTCCTCATGGACGTGAGCCCGGAGACCGGCGACGTCGTGTCGGTCGTGCGCACCGACCTGCGCCACGAGGTGCGCGCGGCGCCGCCCGTCGACGCCGCCGCGGCCACCCGGGCCGCGCGCGCGGCGACGGACCAGGCGCCGGTACAGGAGGCGCCGCGCCTCGTGGTCCTGCCGCACGTCGAGGCGGACGGCACGCGGCGCCTCGTCCCGGCGTGGGTCGTCGTCCTCGCGCCGGCGCAGGGGGAGGCGGCGCCGCGCCTGGTGGCGGTCGACGCGCAGGACGGCCGGGTCGTGGCGCGGTGAGCCCGGGGCGGACGGGCAGCCCTTGCCCGTCGGCCCGGCCGGCGCGCCGCGCGCGCTCGAGAGGGCGGGACTTACGGAGGCCCGGCGCGTGCGCCGGGCCTCGCCGCGTCCGGAAGGGGCGCGGAGGGAGCCGACGATGACGAGGACGACGAGCTGGACGGTCGGGGTGCTGGCGCTGGCGACGCTCGGGGTCGCCCGCGCGCAGGAGGGGCCGTGGCCCGTGGAGTGGCGGGTCGACGGGACGAACGCGGCGCGGCGGGTCGAGGCGGGCGCCGACGGCCAGGTGCGGCTGGTCGTGCCCGCCGGGCGCCAGGAGGCGACGGTCACCGGGCCGGCGCCGGCCGGCTCGACCCTGCGGCTCGAGGGGACGGTCTCGCGGACCCCGGGCGTCGTGGGGGCGCTCGAGGAGCGGCAGGGGGGCACGCCGATCGCCGTGGCCCTGGTCGTGACGCGGGGCCAGCCGGCCGAGGACGGCACGGAGCGGGCGGAGGCCGAGGTGCGCGTCGAGGGGCGCGTGACGGCGCGCGAGCGCTGGACGGCGCCGGGGGCGCCGGAGCTCGAGGTGGTCCGGGTGGAGGGCGCCGGGCAGGCGGGCCTCGACCCGGCGTTCGGCGAGGAGTGCCGGGTGCGCGTCCGTGTACGGGGCCGGCCGCAGCGGGTCACGCTGACGGTCCGCCTGCCCGAGGGCGCGCGCGACGAGCGGGGGAAGTTCTACCGCGACGAGGGCCTCGACGCGCGGCGGCTCGCGGTCGTCGGGCCCGTCCTCCTCGAGCCCGGCGAGCACGCCCTGCGCTGGGACGGCCGCGACCAGGGGCCCGCGAACCGCATCGCGCTGAGTGGTGCCTGGACGCTGGCCGTGCAGTCGGCCGAGCGCGAGGCGCTCCGGCGGGAGGCGGTGACGGCCGAGGTGCAGGTGGCGAGGCCGAGGTACCAGCCGTTCCTCCCGACGTGGCCCGCGAAGAAGCCGTTGACGTCCGCCGGCCTCGATCGCCTCGGGAAGGACATGATGATCCGCTACCGCGCGCAGCCGATGGTCACGGAGGTGAACGTGGCCGGCTTCCTGGACAAGCTCTCGAGCGCGGCCGTCGGGGCCGTCCTCACGCACGGGTGGGAGGGGCAGTTCGGGCTCGGTGAGTCGAACGGCCAGAAGGCGACGGTGTACCCGGTCAACCTGAGGGGGAAGCGCCTGCGTGACGTTCACGTCCTGTTCGTCTATTCCTGCCGGAGCGGCGTGCCGGACGGCCCGCACGGCGACCTCATGCAGGCCATGGTCGGCGCCGGCGTGGACGTGGTCGTCATGTCGACCGAGACGCTCCTGGATACCGAGAGCATCTCCTTCTACGGCTCCATGGGTTACAGGCTGCTCGGCTACGGCCTCCCGCTGGAGCGGGCGGCGCGCGACGCGGCCGCGTTCGCTCACGAGCGGGTCTGGGAGCGGATGTCCGACGAGGTGAGGAACGGCTGGCTGAACGACAACCTGCGCGTTCGACCCATCAAGGATGCGCTGAGGGTCGAGGTGGCGCCGGGCATCGAGAAGGCGACCGAGAAGCTCGTCCCCGCCCGCCACGGGAACTCGCGCAACTAACCCCCTGCGACGAGCTCGACGACCTCCTCCAGCGCCAGCGCCTCGCGCACGACGGCCGCCAGCTCGACCAGGTCGTGCGCGGCGGCCTGGCGGCGCTGGAGGAGGTCGCGCAGCGCCCGGTAGCGCGCCTGGCCGGCGCGGCAGCGGGCCTCGAGGCGCGCGAGGCGCGGGTCCGCGGCCAGGCGCTCGAGGAGCTGCTCGTAGGGCGGGACGGGCAGGAGCGCCGCGCGCCGGCGGTCGCCCTCGAGCCGGGCGAGGCGGTCCATGAGCCGCTTCAGGGCCTCGAGGACCTGCCGCGGGTGGCCGCCGCCGTCGAGGAGCGCGTCGGCCTCCTCCGGGAGCTCGCCCAGGAGCGCGAGGACGAGCTCCTCGAGGCGCAGCCGCTCGGCGAAGGCGACGTCGCGCTCGGCCTCGAGGGCGCGGCGCGTGGCGTGGTGCTCGCGCGAGAGCGCCGCGATCTCCTGGGCCGCCGTGGCCCGCACGTGCGCCAGCTCGTGGCCGAGCGCCTCCTCGCGGGCGCAGGCCTCGTCGCGCTCGCCGCGCAGCCGCTCGGTCACGCGCTGCTCGGCCGCGAGGCGCGCCTCCAGGTGGCGGGCGCGCTCGGCGGCCGCCTCCCCGTCCGCGCGGGCGGCCGCGAGCTGGTCCTGGGTCGCCGACAGCTCCTGCTCGAGCTGCGCCGCGCGCTCGCCCCGCTGGCGGACCTCGCCCTCGAGGTGCGAGAGCTCCTCGCGCAGGAGCCCGGCCTCCTCGTCGAGCTGGTCGACGCGGTCGGCCAGCCGGTCGCGCGCGGCCCGCGCCTCGCGCAGGTCCGCGGCCTCGCGCTCGAGCTCCGCCTGCCGCGCCCGCGCGCGCGCCAGGCCCTCGTCCAGCCGCGCCGCGCGCGCGCGGAGGTCGGTGAGCTCGTGCTCGAGCGCGGCCACGCGCGCGCGCGCGTCGGCGAGCTCGCGCTCCAGGCGCGACGTCCCGCCCTCGAGGCGTGACGTGCGGCCGCGCGTCTCGGCCAGCTCGCGCTCGAGCGTCGAGGCGTGGGCGCGGGCGTCGGCGATCACCCCCTGCGCCTCGGCCAGGGCCTCCTCGAGCCGCGCCCGCTCGGCCTGGCCCGGGTCGGGGAGGCCGGCGCGCAGCGCCTCGACCAGCGCCGCCATGGGCACGCGCCAGGTGACCGCGCCGCCCGGCCCGGTCACGCGCTCGGCCGCGCGGGCCAGCGCGTCCCGCACGAGCCGCTGCGCCTCCGCGTCGCCGCCGACGAGCGTCAGCGGCTCGAGGCGCGACGTCGAGCGCGTCGAGGTCATGGGCGACGGGGGCGGCGCCGGGGTCGGAGGGGGCGCGGCCGCGGGCGCGAGGTCGCGGAGCTCGGGCGGCCCGGCGTAGGGCGGCGCGGTCGTGCTCGGGACGACGCGCGGGCCGAGCTCCGTGATCAGCTCGTCGTCGTCGTCCACCCCGTCGCCCTCGAGGTCGTCCTCCTCCTCGTCGCCCCAGGTCGTCGCCTCGGGGTCACCGGCGAGCTCCTCGAGCTCCTCGAGCGACGGCAGCGGCGCCTCGTCCGAGGCGGGCCGCGCCGCGCGCAAGGGCGGCGTCTGGCCGTCGGGCGGGACGTCGTCGGGCGGCAGGTCGTCCGGGCCGAGCTCGCCCGGCTCGAGCGCGTGGTCGTCGTCGTAGGCGGGCTCGTCGTCCTCGAGCGGCAGGTCGTCGGGCGGGGCGTCCTCGTCGGGGAGCGGCTGGCTGCCCGGCGGGATCACGAACCGGTCGTCGTGCCGGAGCGTCACGTTCGGGTCGACCGTGGTCATCGCCTCGAGCGTGGCCGGCGACGGCGGGGGCGTGGCCTCGTCGTCGCCGGGGATCGCCGGCAGGGCGCCGCTCTCGTCGAGGTGGGTGCGGAAGAAGTAGCTACGGCTGGCGCGGCCGCCCGGCCGGCCCCGGTCGGGTCGCGGCCCGTCGTCCGCCTGCGCCCCGCCGGCGCGCGCCGCGTCGTCCCCCTCGTCGCGATCGCGAACCACCCGCCGCTCCTGTGCTCAGGTGCTCATTGTGCCCAACCACGCGGGATCGGCCAGCACCCGCGCGCGTTGCTGCACGACCTGCCCCGGCCCCAGGAAGCCGGGGCGGACCACCCGCGGCGTCCCGACCCCCGGCCGGAGCACGAGCTCGTAGCGCCGCCCGTCGGAGAGCGCCCCCGGGTCGAGCGGGATCACGTAGCTCCCCGCCTCCTCGAGCGCCTGCGACAGCCGGCTGAAGACGCCCTGCGCCGCGGGCAGGGCCTCGGCGGCGGCGAAGACCGCCGTGGCCGCGTAGCGCAGGGTCGTGGCGCGCCGGTCGAGGTCGGCCACGCCCGGGAGCTCGTCGAGCCACGCGCGGAAGGCGCGGGCCTGCGCGGGGCCGTCGGGCGTGACCGCGGCCGCGGCGACGACGGCCGCGTAGCCCTCGAGCAGCGCGTCGAGCCAGGGCGGGGGCGGCTCGCTGGCGACGCGCAGGACCGCCGGCTCGCTGCGCCCGTCGGCCATGAGGAAGCCGTGCTGCTCCACGTGGACGAGCGCGCCCGTCGCGGTCCCGAAGGCGGGCAGGACGTGGACGGGGCAGGGCGCGGCCGCGCCCGGGTCGTCGGGCGGCGGGTGGACGGCGACGCCGAGGGCGCGCGCGCCGGCGACCGCGGCGCGCACGAGGGGCGCCGCGCGGGCCGCGAGCGCCGCCTCGCACGGGAGGTGGCGCGCGGCCTGGAGCGCGTGGTCGAGGCCGCGGACGAGCGCCAGGTGGAAGCGCACGGCCTCGGCCCCGTCGGGGACGCCCGCGCGGACCAGCTCGCCCAGGAGCTCGATCGGCTCCGAGGGCAGCGCGCCGCGGCCGAGCTCCGCCCACGCGCGGGCGAGGTCGGAGACCCCGGCGCTGACGCCCGCGTCGGGCGGGCGGCCGGCTGGCGCGTCGGTCGGTCGGCGCGCGCCGCGGGTCCCGGGCGCCGGCGCGCCGGCGGCGACGAGGGGCGGCTCCGGCCGACGCCCGCCGCGGCTCGCCGGCGCGCGGTGGGCGTCGGACCGCGGGCGGGCGGGGTCGGTGCGCGGGCGGGCGGGGTCGGTGCGCGGGCGGGCGGGGTCGGTGCGCGGGCGGGCGGGGTCGGTGCGCGGGCGCGCGCGCGTGCCCGGAGCCTCCGCGTCCGCGCCCGCGGCGCGGGCGCCCGGCGGGGCCTCGCCCGGCGCGGCGGCGCCCGGCCGCACGTGGCTCTTCGTGTCCGGATCGGGCGTGAGCGCGCCCAGGACCCGGATCGCGGCGGCGACCCGGCGGGCCGCCTCGGCCGGCTCGAGCTGGCTGAGCTGCTCCGTGGCGGCGAGGGCCGCGTGCAGGAGGCGCGCCGCCGGGTCGTCCGGCGCGCGCGCGCGCAGGGCGTCGACCAGGCGGCGCACGTCGGCCAGGGGGTCCACCATCCCGAGCGTACTGGCGTCCCGCCGGGCGCGCGAGCCTCACCCGCTTTCCTCGCCCCGGCCGCCCCCGCTGGCTTCCGGGCGACCTACGCAGGCACCTTCGCCGTGACCTCCGCGAACGCCTCGTCGAGCAGCGTCATCGCGCGGTCGACCTCGTCGGCCGTCACGTTGAGCGGCGGCGTGACGCGCACGACGTTGCCGTAGAGGCCGCCCTTGCCGATCAGGAGGCCGCGCCGCCGCGCCTCCTCGAACAGGGCCGCGATCGCCCGCTTCGCCGGGGCCTTCGTCTTCCGGTCCTCGACCAGCTCGAGCGCCTGCATGAGGCCCATGCCGCGCACCTCGCCGATCAGCGGGTAGCGCGCCTGGAGCTCCTCGAGCTTGCCGCGCAGGCGCTGCCCCATGGCGGCCGCGTTGGCGAGCAGCCCGCGGGCGTCGATCGCGTCGAGCGTCGCCGTCGCCGCCGTGCAGGAGACCGGGTTGCCGCCGAAGGTCGAGATCGTCGCGGCCGTCCACTTCTTCGCCAGCTCGGGGCGGGTCATCGTCACGCCAATGGGGGCGCCGTTGGCGATCCCCTTGGCCGTCGTGATGATGTCCGGCTGCACGCCGTACTGCTCGATCCCCCACCACGTGTCGCCGGTGCGGGCGAACGTCTGCACCTCGTCGGCGATGAACAGCCCGCCGTGGCCGCGCACGATCTCGACGGCGACCTTGAAGTAGTCGCGGTGGGGCGTGATGAACCCGCCGACGCCCATGATCGGCTCGGCCATGAACGCCGCCGGACGGCCGTTGGTCGTCGTCTCGATGAGCTCCTTCATGTCGCGCGCGCACTCGAGGTCGCACGTGGCCGGGCTGGCGTTGAAGGGGCAGCGGTAGCAGTAGGGGGCGTGGATGTGCTTCACGCCCGCGATCTGGCTGGGGAGCGGCCGGTAGTTGGCGTGCGCCGTGAGCGTCGTGTTGAGGTGGCTGCGGCCGCTGTAGGAGTGCCGCTGGACGATCACCTCCTGCTGCCCGGTGGCGATCTTCGCCAGCATGATCGCCGTCTCGTCGGCCTCGGTCCCCGACGAGGTGAAGAAGCTCTGCGAGATCCCGCTCCCCGCGGGCGCGATCTCGGCCAGGCGCCTCGCCAGGAGCACGATCGGCGGCGTCGGGTAGAGCGTCGACGTGTGCTGGAGCGTGTCGACCTGCGCCTTGATCTTGTCGTTCACCTCCTCGTCGCAGTGGCCGAGCGAGACGGTGAGGATCCCGCCGAAGAAGTCGAGGTACTCGCGCCCGTCGGCGTCCCACAGCGAGGTGCCCTTGCCGCGGACGAGCGGCAAGGACTCCTGGTAGTAGTTCACCACCGCGGGGAACAGGTACTTGGCGTGGAGGTCGCGGATCTCTTGCGGGGTCATGGGTCCTCGTTGGTGTTCGCCAGTCTCCCTCAGGGCAGGAGCTGCACGAGCTCCTGGTAGGCCTCCGGGCGGCGGTCGCGGTAGAACTGCCACACGTCGCGCACCTCGGCGATCTCGTCGAGGTTCAGGTCGGCGACGACGACGCGGTCCTCGTCGCGCGGGCCCTCGGCGATCAGCTTGCCGCGCGGGTTGCAGAAGTAGCTCTGGCCGTAGAACTCGCCGGTCGCCCAGGGCTTCTCGATGCCCACGCGGTTGATCGCGCCGACGAAGTAGCCGTTGGCGACGGCGTGCGCGGGCTGCTCGAGCTTCCACAGGTACTCGGAGAGGCCGGCGACGGTCGCCGAGGGGTTGAACACCACCTCCGCGCCCTTGAGGCCGAGGATCCGCGCGCCCTCGGGGAAGTGGCGGTCGTAGCAGATGTAGACGCCGACCTTGCCCCATGGCGTGTCGAAGACCGGGTAGCCCATGTTCCCGGGCTTGAAGTAGAACTTCTCCCAGAAGCCGGGCGCGCAGTGCGGGATGTGCTGCTTGCGGTACTTGCCCAGGTACTTCCCGTCGGGGCCGATCACGGCCGCGGTGTTGTAGTAGACGCCGGCGAGCTCCTGCTCGTAGATCGGCACGACGATCGCCATCTCGTGCTTCTTGGCCACGTCCATCATCAGCCGCGTGGTCGGGCCGTCGGGGATGCGCTCGGTCAGGGCGTACCACTTCTTGTCCTGCTCGGCGCAGAAGTAGGGCCCGTAGAACAGCTCCTGCAGGCAGAGGACGTTGACGCCGTCGGCGGCCGCCTGCTCGATCAGCTTGAGGTGCTTCTCGATCATGGCCTGCTTGATCGGCTCGATCGGCCCCCGCATGTCCACGTCCTGGGGGATCGAGGCCTGGATCAGGCCGCCGCGCATCGTCCTCGCCATGGGTCTCTCCTGTGTCTCGGGCCGCTGACAGTCTCAGATGGGAGGCGGGCTTGGCAAGGGCTCAGATGACCCCGTCCGCCCGCAGCGCCTCCACCTCGGCCGGCGAGAAGCCGACCTCCGCCAGCACCTCGGCCGTGTGCTCGCCCAGGCGCGGCGGCGGGGCGTAGCCGGGGTCCATGCCGAGCGAGCCGAGCTTGACGGCGTTGCCGACCATGGCCAGGGGCCCGGCGTCGGGATGCTGGACCGTCGTGACCATCCCGCGGACGTCCGCGCGGGCGTCGTCGAGCGCGGCCGGCACGCCGCGGATCGGCCCGGCGGGGACCTCGGCCTCGTCGAGGAGGCGCAGCCACGCGGCCGCGTCGCGGCCGGCGAACACCTGCGCGAGGTCGGCGACGAGCGCGTCGCGGTGGACGACGCGGTCGCGGTTGGTGCGGAAGCGCGGGTCCTCGAGCAGGTCGGGGCGCTCGAGCGCCTGGCAGAAGCGCCGCCAGAGCCCCTCGTTGCCCACACCGACGTTCACCCAGCCGTCGCGGGCGCGGAAGGCCTGGTAGGGGACGATCGACGGGTGGGCGTTGCCCAGGCGGCGCGGCGCGACCCCGCCCGTGAGGGACATCTGCCCCTGGTAGGTGAGGAGCGCGAGCAGGCCGTCGGAGAGGGCCACGTCGACGCGCTCGCCCTCGCCGGTGCGCTCGCGCCGGAGGAGCGCCAGGAGGATCCCCTCGACGGCGTGCTGGCCGGCGGTGAGGTCGGCGATCGACAGGCCGAACTTCATGGGCGGGCCGTCGGGGTCGCCGGTCACGTCCTGCGCGCCCCACTCGCCCTGGGCGATCACGTCGAAGCTGGGCCGGTCGCGGTGCTTGCCCACCTGGCCGTAGCCCGAGATCGAGCAGTAGATCGCGCGCGGGTTGACCTCGCGGATGCGCTCCCACGACCAGCCGAGCCCCTCGAGCGTGCCCGGGCGGAAGTTCTCGATCACGACGTCGCAGGCGCGCACGAGGCGCGCGAGGACGGCGTCGCCCTTCTTGAGGTCGAGCGTGATCGAGCGCTTGGAGCGGTTCACCGCCATGAAGTAGGTGGAGATCCCCTCGTGGAACGGGGGCCCCCAGGCGCGCGTGTCGTCGCCCGACCCCGGGCGCTCGACCTTCCAGACGGTCGCGCCCATGTCGCCCAGCTTCTGCGTGGCGTAGGGCCCGGCGAGGATGCGCGTGAGGTCGAGGACCTTGATGTCGGCGAGCGGGCCGCTCACGGCCTCGCCTCCGCGGGCGGCGGGAGGTCGCCCGGGCCGAAGCTGCGCGGCAGGAGGTCGCCCAGGCGCAGGACCACGGGCGGCTCGGCGGCCAGGACCACGCGCAGGTCGACGCCGAACTCGGCCAGCACCTGCCGGCAGGCGCCGCAGGGGGGCGTCGGCACGGCCTGACCGGCGTCGATCGCGACCGCCTCGAAGGCGCGCTCGCCCTCGGCCACGGCGGTCTGCAGGGCCACCCGCTCCGCGCAGATCGTCAGGCCGAAGCTGGCGTTCTCCACGTTGCAGCCGCGGTAGACGCGCCCGCCCGGCGTGCGCAGGGCGGCGCCGACGCGGAAGCGCGAGTAGGGCGCGTAGGCGCGCTCGCGCGCCGCGCGCGCGGCCTCGAGGAGCGAGCGGT
The DNA here is from genome assembly GCA_023954375.1 of Planctomycetota bacterium. GTDB lineage: Bacteria > Planctomycetota > J058 > J058 > J058 > JAMLIC01. The sequence continues at coordinate 34,174 of JAMLIC010000033.1, read as the reverse complement.
CGGGGTCCATCAGCGGCCTTGCCCCGCGGCGGGGGTCGCCGCCGCGGCCGCCGCGCCGGGCAGCGAGAGGCGCAGGAGGTCGGCCATGCGCCGCGGGATCTCGGTGTTCTCGTAGACGCCGGCGAAGCGCTCGGCGCCGACGCCCGCGGCGAAGACCCCCACCATGGCCCCGTCGTGGCCGTGCGTGTTCTTGTGGGCCTTCTCCTGCACCTCGACCGGGTAGAACTCGACGCCGTAGCGCGACGAGACGAGGTGGCCGAGCTGCGTGCGCGCGAAGTAGCGGTCGTCCTTCGACCACACCTTGCGCACCTCGTCCGGCGTCAGCTCGACGCCGGTGGCCGCCTTGACCTGCTCGACCCACGCCATGGCCTGGTCGGCGTCGCCGGCGTCGACCTTGCGGCGGGTGAGGCTCTCGGCGGAGGCCTTCACGGCCAGGAGGGCGTCGAGCTGGATCGTCTCCGAGATCCCGAGGGCGCCGGTGGCGTGGTCGGCGGTGACGACGACGAGCAGGTCGCCCTTCTGCTCCGCCTCGTCGAGCGCCCAGCCGATGGCGCGGTCGAGGTCGAGCTGGTCGAAGATGCACGAGGCCGCGTCGTGCTCGTGGCAGGCGTGGTCGATCCGCCCGCCCTCGACCATGAGGAAGAACGGCCGCTCGGCCGCGCGGAGCACCTCGACGGCCTTGCGCGTCATGGCCGCCAGGTCCGGATGTCCCTCGGGCCGCTCGATCGCGTAGGGGACGTGGCTGTCCGCGATGAGCGCCGCCAGGCGCGGGCCCTTGGCCCCCTCGAGGCCGGCGGGGTCCGTGACCACCTCGAAGTTGGCCGTCTGCAGGGCGGCCTGGCGGTCGGCCGGGAAGAGCCGCTTGCCGCCGCCGATCAGCACCTGCGGGTAGCCCTTCGCGGCGGCCGCGACGATCTGGCCGGCGATCTCGGCCTCCTTGTCGCGGTGGTCGATGTGGGCCACGAACCCGGCCGGCGTCGCGTGCGTGATGCGGGTCGTGGTCACGAGCCCGGTGCTCATCCCGTCCTCGTGCGCCACCTCGAGGATCGTCTTGACCGGCCGGTTGGCCGTGTCGACGCCGATCGCCTGGTTGTTCGTCTTGATCCCGCTGGCCAGGGCCGTGGCCGCCGCCGCCGAGTCGGTGACCTCGTAGTTGGCGCTGCGCGTCCCGGCCAGGCCCACGACGCGGAAGCGGTCGAAGTGGTACGGCTCGCCCCGGCGCTGGGCGGCGAGGCGGCCGAGGGTCACCTGCGACACGCCCATGCCGTCGCCGATGAAGTAGATCACGCTCGGCCGCGCCGGCGGCGGCGGCGCCTCGGCGCGCGAGGGCGCGCAGGCGAGGACGAGCGAGAGGGCCAGGGCGAAGGTCGTCGCGAGGCGCTTCACGCGGGTCTCCCGGGTGAGGAGGTGAGCGGCGCATGATACCCGGGGCCGGCGCGGGCCCGGGCTGGAGCCGAGACCGAAGCCGAGACCGAGGCCGAAGCCGAGACCGTAGCCGAAGCCGAAGCCGAGACCGAAGCCGAGACCGAGGCCGAGACCGAGGCCGAGACCGAGGCCGAGACCGAGCGCCGCACCCGCACCCGCTCCCGCTCCCGCTCCCGCTCCCGCTTCACGCACACGGCCTCGCCGGGCCCGCCGCGGGCGCGGGCCCGGCGACCGCGCCGCGTCAGCGGCGCTGGAGGCCCCAGAGGAGGGCGAGCTGCCGGTCGAGGACCTGCCGCACCTCGCCCAGCTCCCCGCCGTCGAGGAGCCCCTCGGCCTCGGCGATCGCCAGCGCCATGCGCAGCTCTCGCCCGCTGGCGTAGGCCACGGCGAAGTGGTGGTTCCGGTCTCGCCCTCGCCGTCCGCGGCCCTCGGCCGCGTTCAGGGCGATCGACCTGCCGGCTCGCCGCGCCTCGTCGGCGAGCTTCGGGTCGTGGGCCTGGAGCCGCTTCAGCGGCTCGCGCAGGAGGGTCAGGAGGGTCAAGGCGTTGGTCTCGGCGAGGAACGGCATCGAGGTCTCCTTTCGCAGGTTGCAGAGGTCCCGGGCGGAGCCGCCGGCGGCTCGCGCTCACCCCCTCCAGGGCGCGAGCCGCCGGCGGCTCCGCCCGGGGCCGCGGCGGCGGAGGCCACGGGGCTGCTCCTGCCGAGGCGCAGCGGCGAGGCCCGTGCCGGGAGCAGGGGCCGGCGCGCGCGCTCCTTCACAAGGCGCCCCGGCGCGGGCCTCGCGGCGCTCCCGCGCTCTCACGCCCCGCGAGGACGCCCAACGCCGCGAGGCCCGCGCAAGCCGAAGCCGAGGCCGAGACCGAGGCCGAAGCCGAGGCCGAAGCCGAGGCCGAACCCGCCCCGCTCCCGCCCCCGCTCCCGCTCCCGCTCCCGCCCCCGCCCCCGCCCCCGCCCCCGCTCCCGCCCCCGCCCCCGCCCCCGCCCCCGAGCACCTCCCCGCGCCTCCGCAGCAGGAGCCTCAGGCGAGGCAGCCGAGGGCGAGGCGATGCCGCGCGAAGGCGAGCGATGGCGGCCTCCTGGCCGCCGAGCCCGCCTGAGCGGTGGGGGGGTGGCGCGCCGCGCGACACCCCCACGGACGGCAGCGCCCGCCATCGGCGGCCGTAGCCGCGATCACACAACTTGCCACCCGCCGGCCCGTGGCTTACAAACGGCGGTTCCGCCCCTCACCCCCATGGACACCGCCCCCGTGAGCCAGGACCCGCCGCCCCTTCGCCGGCCCCTCCGCGAGACCTACGCCGGCAAGCGCATCCTCCTCACGGGCGCGGCCGGGTTCCTCGGCAAGGTCTACCTCTCGGCCCTCCTCCGCTACTGCCCGGAGGTCGGGCAGATCATCGTCATCATCCGCGCCGACAACGAGCAGGCCCTGCAGGACCGCTTCGTCCGCGACATCGTCACCTCGCCCGCGCTCGACCCGCTGCGCGACGTGCACGGCATGGGCCTGCTCGAGTTCCTGCGCGCCAAGATCACCGTGCTCCGCGGCGACCTCGCGCAGCCGCTGGCGGGCCTCTCGGCGGACGACCTGCGCACGGCCACCGAGGGCCTGGACCTGGTCGTCCACTGCGCCGGGCTCGTCGACTTCGTGCCGCCGCTCGACAAGGCGCTCTCCGCCAACGTCGACGGCACGCTCCATACGCTCGAGCTGGCGCGCCGCGCCGGCGAGGGGCGCGCGGCCTTCCTGCACGTCTCCACCTGCTTCGTGTGCGGCCTGAAGCCCGGCGTCCACCCGGAGGACCTCGACCTGCGCGAGTTCCCCAACCGCAAGCAGGCCAGCTTCGAGGGGTTCGACGCGACGGTCGAGCTCGAGCACGCGCGCCGGATCGTCACCCGCCTCAAGACCGAGGAGGGCCTCGACCCGCGCGTGCAGGCCGAGCTGTGGGACGAGGCCGACGGCAGCCCGCGCCGGGCGAAGCGCCTGGCGGACACGCGCGTCAAGCGGCGGCTGATCGAGGCCGGCCTCGAGCGCGCGGAGGCGTGGGGCTGGCCGAACACGTACACCTACACGAAGGCGCTCGCCGAGCGCCTCGTCGCCGCGGCCGGGGGGATCGGTCCTGCGACGATCGTGCGCCCGGCCGTCGTCGAGAGCGCGCTGCGCTACCCGTTCCCCGGCTGGAACCAGGGGATCAACACCAGCGCCCCGCTCGTGTGGATGAACGCCAACGGGCAGCGCTACTGGCCGACGACCGACGACTTCTTCCTCGACGTCATCCCGGTCGACCTCGTGTGCAACGCGCTGGTCACGATCGGCGCGGCGGCGCTCGACCACTCGCCCGCGCGGCCGCTGAAGAAGGTCTACCAGCTGGGGACGAGCGACAAGAACCCGTTCGCCATGCGCCGCGTGGTCGAGCTGGCCTCGCTCGTCTACAGCAAGAAGCCCGTCCCCGCCGAGAACATGGTCTCGGCCTTCCTGCGCCGCCACTTCGAGGGGATCGGCGTCTCGCAGCGCACCTACGAGGCGCTGGGCATCCCGACCGCGCGCAAGGTGGTCGACGGCGTGCGCGGGCTGCTCGACCGGGTCCCGGCGCCCACGCGGCCGCGGCTGTCGTCGCTCCTGGACACGGTCCGCCACAAGGTCCGCGACGTGAGCAAGGACCTGGAGAAGGCCGACCAGATCGTCCAGATCTACCTGCCCTTCATCTGCAACTGCCCGGTCACGTTCCGCTGCGACAACGCGCGCACCCTCGACGCGGAGCTGACCCTCGAGGACCGGGCCACGTTCCCGTTCGACCCGCAGCACCTCGACTGGCGCCACTACTGGACGCAGGTCCACATCCCGGGCCTCGAGCGCTGGGCCTTCCCCCAGCTCCGCCTGCAGCAGGGCAGCGGGCCGACGGGCTTCGAGCCCGTGTTCCCGTCGCTCACCGAGCTCCTCGAGGACCGCGCCCGCTTCGGGCGGATCGTCCTCTGGCGCCGCCTCGACGCGAAGGGCGAGGTCGTGGCGCGCGTCACCTACGAGGAGGCGCTCGCGCGCAGCAAGGCGGCCGCGGCGCGCCTCGTGGCCGCCGGCGTCCGCCCGGGCGACCGCGTGCTGCTCCTCGGCGAGAACTCGCCCGAGTGGGGCCTCGGCTACTTCGCGGCGCAGTTCGCCGGCGCGACCGCGGTCCCGCTCGAGAGCGGCACCGAGGCGGCGCGCGTGCTCGTGCTCCTGCGCGCCTCGCGCGCGAAGGTGGCGCTCCTCTCCGCCGCCGCCCGCGCGGCCGTGGGCGAGGAGCTCGCCGGCCTGATCGCGGCGGAGGGCCTCCAGGCGCGGATCGCCGGGCTGGAGGAGGTCACCGCGGCCGCCGGCAAGGGCGAGCCGCTGCCGGCGATCCCCCACGAGCACGAGCTCAACCCGCGCGCCCCCGCGTCGCTCATCTATACGTCGGGCACGACCGGCGCGCCCAAGGGCGTGCTCCTCTCGCACGAGGCGTTCTGCCGGCAGGTGCGCGCGATCGCCAGCCTGTTCCCGATCGGCGGCGACGACCGCGTGCTCTCGGTCCTGCCGCTGCACCACGGCTTCGAGTTCAGCGCCGGCTTCCTCCTGCCGCTCTACGGCGGCGCGACGGTCACCTACCTGCACGAGACCACCGCCGACGCGGTGCGCGTCGGCCTCGACGTCGTCAAGCCGACGGCCATGATCGGCGTCCCGGCCCTGTTCGACGCCTGGCAGCGCAAGGTGCGCCGGCAGGTCCGCGCGCGCGGCGCCAACGCCGAGCGGGCCTACGAGGCGCTCCTCGCCTTCCACCGCGGGCTGCGCGCGCGCACGGGCCTCAACCTCGGCGCGCGCCTCTTCCCGGAGGTCCACGCCGCCTTCGGCGGGGCGCTCCGCTTCGTCGTGTCGGGCGGCGCCGCGCTGTCGCGCGAGATCGCCCTCGAGTTCGACGGGCTCGGGATCGACATCTTCGAGGGCTACGGCATGACGGAGGCCGGCCCGGTGATCACGGCCAACCGCCCGGGCGAGCTGCGCGTGCTCGGCTCGGTCGGCCAGCCGATCCCCGAGGTCGAGGTCAAGGTGCGCGACCCCGACGGCGAGGGGGTGGGCGAGGTCCTGTGCCGCTCGCCCAGCCTCTTCACCGCCTACGACCAGGACCCCGAGCTCACCGCCCGCACGCTCGTCGACGGCTGGCTGCACACGGGCGACCTCGGCCGCCTCGACGAGCACGGCCACCTGCACATCGTCGGGCGCCTCAAGGACGCGATCGTCGACGCGTCGGGCAACACCGTGCACCCCGACGAGGTCGAGGACCTCTACGCCGGCTGCCCCGACGTGGCCGAGCTGGCCGTGGCCGGCGTGGCCCTGCGCGGCGACCAGCACGAGGTCGTCGCCGCGCTCGTCGTCCCGCGCGCCGACGTCGAGGGCGGGGTCGAGGCCGCCCGCGAGCGCATCCGCGAGTTCGTCCGCGTGCAGAGCGAGCAGGTCCCCTTCCCCAAGCGCGTCAAGGTGCTCCAGTTCACGACGCGCACCCTGCCGCGCACCCCCACCCGCAAGGTGAAGCGGGCCGAGGTGGCGCGCATGCTGGCCGAGATGTCGCGCGCCGGCGAGCGCGCGGCGCCGACGCGCCGGGCCCGCCGGCCGGGCGCGCGCGGCTGGAACGTGGGGCAGGCGTTCGAGGAGGTCGCCGGCGTCGAGGCGTCCCGCGTCGTCCCGGAGGCGAACCTCTCGCAGGACCTCGGGCTCGACTCGATCGCCCTGGCCGAGGTCGCGCTGGCCCTCGCCGAGCAGTTCGGCAAGGCGGCGCCGCCCTCACTGGTCGGCGTGGCCACCGTCGCCGACCTCCTGGCCCTCTTCGACCACGAGGGCGGCGCGCGGGGCCCGACCTCGGCCGAGCCGATCCAGGCCGAGCCGCGGCCGATCGTCCTGCCCGAGCCGGTGCGCCGCTCCGTGAGCGGCGTCCTCGACACCCTGTCCGACTGGGGGATCCGATCCGTCCTCCAGGCGAAGGTCCAGGGGCGCGGGCACATCCCGCACCACACCAACGCGATCGTCGTCGCCAACCACTCGAGCCACCTCGACGTCGGCCTGGTGAAGCACGCGCTCGGCGAGTGGGCGCAGGAGCTCGTGTCGGCCGGCGCGCGCGACTACTTCTTCAAGGACACGCTCCGCGCGACCTACTTCGAGAACTTCACCAACGTCGAGCCCTTCGACCGCCACGCCTCGGTGCGCGAGAGCCTGGAGCGCTTCGTCGAGCTGCTCCGCCAGGGCAAGACCGTCCTGATCTTCCCCGAGGGCACCCGCTCGACGACCGGGCGCATGGGCAGCTTCAAGCCGGGCGTCGGCCTGCTGGTGCAGGCGGCCCGGGTGGGCATCCTGCCCGTCTACCTGTCGGGGACCTACCAGGCCATGCCGAAGGGCACGTTCCTGCCGCGCCGCCGCCCGCTCGAGGCGCGGATCGGCCCCTTCCTGTCGCCCGACAAGCTCCTCGGCCTCACCGAGCACCTCGGGCGCCGGCAGCAGGCCCTGCGGATCGTCGAGACCGCGCGGGCCGCCCTGTGCGCGCTGCGCGACGGCGGGCCGTTCGACATCGACCGCGAGCTCCAGGCGCCGGTCAGCGACGCGCGAGCGGCGCGCCGCGCCGCCCGCGAGGAGGCCGCCGCCGAGCCGGCGCCCGCCGCCGAGCCGGCCGCCGAGCGGCGCCCGCCGCCGAGCCGGCGCCCGCCGCGGAGGAGCCGCCGGCGCGGTCGGCGACGCGGCGCCGCCGCGAGCCGGCGCCGGGGAACGGGCGCGACGAGGCGCCGGACGCGCCTGCGAGCGGCGACGCGCCGCGCCCGCCGAAGGGCAGGACCCGCCGCGCGCCGGCCCGCAGCGCCGAGCCGCCCGAGGCCTGACGGAGCGGACGGCGTCCGCTCCCGCGCGCGTGGGCCCTCGGGAGCGCAACGATCAGCCCGCGAGCGCGGTCAGCTCATCAGCGCGCGGCTCACGTCGCGGATCAGCTGGCACAGCTGCTCCGGCGTGAGGCGCGCGGTGCTGGCCTGCAGGTAGGCGTTGACGATCTGCGCGGTGCTGGTGAGCACCGCCTCTTCGTCGCTCCCGTTGTGCGCGGCGGGCCCGCCGTTGGCCCGGGGGAGGAGCACCCTTCCGCCGTTGATGAGCTCGTGGATCTTGTGCTGCGTCGACGGGGTCGCGACCGCCAGGCCGCGCGCCCAGTTGTGATAGGTGCTGTTGGTGACGCCCAGGAGGTCGGCCACGCGCTTCTTGGGCAGGCCTTGCCGCTGTCGCCACTCCTCCAGCTGCGCGAACGTGACGATCGACCACGCCCGCGCCCGGCCGCCGTTCCCGGCGTCCGGGGTGCTCCCGCCCTGCTTGCCGCGTTTGCCCATGGCCGGCTCCGAAAGTTTACCAACGGTACCTCACCCGATCGGATCCCGCAATGTTCTGTTGGTTCGACCAAAGTGGAAGGCGCTCGACAACCCGGACGCGAGGGCCGCTCGTCGCTTCAGGGTAGGTAAGGGGCGGAACGCGGCATGTTGACGTGGCGTAACCAGTGGGCAACGGTTGGGGCGCGGGCGGGGCGCTGCAATCACTTGTACGCGTGGTTGCGCCAGCGACGACGGCCGGGTCAGCCCCGGGCGCCGAGGACGAGGCCGATCGGCACCGAGTCGCCGTAGAAGTCGCTCTCGGTGCGCAGCTCGGCCTGCACGACCTCGTCGAGCGGGCGGAGCGTGCGGGCGTCGACGCCGCGCCGCTCGAGCCACGCCCGCGCGCGGGCGCGCAGGTCGTCGGGGACGTCGCGCGAGCGGTCGCCGGTGCGGCGCGCCAGCTGCACGCAGGCGAAGACCGCCTCGTCGCCGCGCGCGTCGGTGGCGATCAGGCGCGAGAGCCAGCCCGCGGCGACGTCGGGCGGGACGAGGCGGTCGAGCGGGCCGTAGAGCGGCGCGCGCCCGCCGAGGCGCCCCAGCGCCCAGGGCCCCCACCGCGGCGGGGCCTTGCCCCTCTCGAGCTGCTCGACGAGGAGGTCGCCCAGCTGCCGCTTCCGCCGGGGCGGGATCAGCTCGAGGCTGGCGACGAGGCGCCAGAGCTCCGCCAGCTCCTGCTTGTCGGCCTTCTTCTGGCCGAGGAGCTGGGCCTGGATGCGCGAGAGGATCGCCTCCTGCTGCCCCGGCTTCAGCCCGCCGGCGACGCGGCGGAAGGCGACGAGCCACTCGAGGTCGACCGCCTCCTTGCCCGGGTGGGCCGGCCCCTCGAGGAACACCTTCCACATGCTGCCCACGCGGTCGAAGTCGAGCGTGGCCCCGAAGCCGGGGCGCAGGCAGAACCCGACCAGGTTCAGCCACCGGGCCTCGTGCGCCGGCGAGCGGCGCCGGGCGGCCTGGTCCTCCATGAGCGCGTCGAACAGCGCGCGGATCACCGGCACGGGCCACGTCTCGCGCGGCCCGCCCAGGATCTCCTCGAGCTCCTTGCCCAGCCCCTCCAGCGCGCGCGCCTCGCTGGCGGGCTTCCTGAAGCGCGACACGGCGTGCTTGCGGGCGCGTTCGACGCGCTCGGGGTCGACCTCGCGCGCGCCGGCGCCGTAGGCCTCCGGCGGGAGCTCGCGGTCGACCGCGGCCAGGCGGGCCGACGACGCGCCGGGCCGCTCGGGGCCCGCGTCCCGGGGGATCGGCCCCTCGCCCGAGGCGTCGTCGCGCGGGCGGGTGTCGAGCTCGAGCCGCCAGCGCCGGTCGGCGCCCTTCTCCTGCAGCCAGATCTCCAGCGTCCCCAGCTCGGTGTAGCGGGCCACGAGCTCGACCGGGATCGTGCGCTCGCGGCCGGCCGCGCGCTTGCCGGCGCGGATGATCGTGTGGAGCGGCGCGAGCTCCTCGAGCTGCTCCGGATCGACCGGCAGGAGCGCGCCCGCCGCGTCGTCGCGCCCGGTGGCGGTGTGGAAGGGGAACACCACCGGCGTGTTCGCGCGCACCTCGAGCGGGTGGTCGGAGATCGTGACGACGCCGCCCTCCTCGAGCCCGCGCGGGATCAGGCACAGCGCCGTGCGCTCGCCGCCGCCGGCGCGCACCTCGAGGTAGTAGGCGCGGCCGGCGCCGCTCTTGATGCGCGTCCCCTTGCCGCGCCGGACGAGGCCGTAGTAGGCGGCGCCGTGGGCCACGGCGAGGTCGAGGTCGCTCCCCTCGAGCTCCCTCGGGCGCTCCTGCCACGACGCCAGCACGTCGAGCACGCGCTCCCGGAGGGCCGCCGTCTTGAACACGCCGCCGTTGAACAGCACGTGGTCGACCTTCGCCAGCGGCGCGCCGGGCGGCGCGTGGCGGGCGAGGAACCGGCGCAGGTGCCGCGTGACGGCCGGGTCGGGCTCGTAGGGGAGCCCGAGCTCCTTCAGGCCCACCTTGCGCCGCGGGAGCGGCTCGTCGGCCGTGACCCGGGGGAAGAAGCCCTCGAGGACGGCGTCGAGGACCTCGGCCCGGGTCAGGTCGGTGCGCAGCGTGCCGCCGATCAGCCGCGCGCCGCGCCCCGTGACGACGATCGGCGCCGCCTCGGCCTGTCCCTCGAGGAGCTTCTCCTTCGCGTCGCGGCAGGCGATCACCAGGCCGGTCCACTCGCGCAGGTCGAGCTTCTTGCCCAGCCGCTCCTCGACGCGCCGGGCGAGGGCGTGGTCCATGTTGTCGCCGCCGAGGAGCAGGTGCTCGCCGACGGCCACGCGCTCGAAGCCCGGAGGTTCGACCGCGTCGTCGTCGTCGGCCACGGCGGGCGGCCGGTAGTCGGTCACGCGGATGAGCGAGAGGTCGGTCGTGCCGCCGCCGACGTCGCAGACGAGGATCGTCTGGCCGGGCGCGAGGACGTCGGGCCACTCGCGCTCGTGCGCCGCGATCCAGGCGTAGAGGGCGGCCGTCGGCTCCTCGATGAGCACGGCGTCCTCGAGCCCGGCCTCGTGCACCGCCTGCACGGTGAGCTCGCGCGCCACCTCGTCGAACGAGGCCGGGAGGGTGACGACGACGTCGGCGCGCTCGAGGCGCTTCTTGTCGTCGTCGCGGGCCTGCGCGTGGTTCCAGGCGTCGCGGACGTGCCGCAGGAGCGCGGCCTCGACGGCGATCGGCGAGACCTTCTGCACCTCGTCGGGCGCCCCCCAGGGGAGGATCGCGGCCTTGCGGTCCACGCCGGGGTGGCAGAGCCACGACTTCGCCGACGTGATCAGCCGGTCGGGCGTGAGCGCGCCGCGTTGCCGGGCCAGGTGGCCGCACACGAGGAGCGCCGCGCCCTCGGGGTCCCAGGGGAGCGCCACCTGCGCGCCCGACAGCTCGTGCGGGCCGCGGACGTAGGCGGCCGAGGGCAGCGTGCGGACGGGGCGGACGACGCCCGGGTCGGTGAGCTGCGGCACGTCGAACGGCCGGACCGTGCGCGCCAGGCGGCCCGACTGACGGTCGACCCACGCCAGGGCGGTGTTCGTCGTCCCGAGGTCGATCCCCACGACGAGCCGCGTGCGCGCGATGACGCCGGTGGGCATGCGCCGGCGCTGCGCGCTGCGGAGGGGATCGTGGGGGTCGGACATGGGAGGCCGTTATACACCCGAGGACACCGGGCAGGCTCAGGCCCCCCCGTCCCGCACGTTCCACTCCAGCCGGTAGCCCTGCCCGCCCTTCGTCACGCAGTGGACCTCGAGCGTCCCGACCTCGGTCACCGTCGAGCGCAGCGTGACCGGCACGGTCGCGCCGGCCGCCTGCCCCTCCGCGGGGGGCAGGGCGACGTGGAGCGGGGCGAGCTCGACCAGCTCGCCCTCGTCCCAGCGGTCGACGAGGCGCCCGGGGGCGTCGTCCTTGCGCGTCGTCGAGGCCAGGAAGCGGAAGTCGGCCGGCTCGCCGACGAGGAGGGCGAACTCCTTGCCCGGGAGGTCGACCGAGGTCCCCTCCTCCATGCCGAACGGCGCCACGCACAGGGCCTTGATCGGCGCCGGGAGGCCCGGGACGGCGGGCAGCGTCGACTCGATCCCGACGTAGTAGGTGCGGGCCGTGCCGCCCCGGATCCGCACGCCGCGGCCGCGGCGGACCAGGCCGTAGTAGGCCGCGCCGCGCGACACGGCCAGGTCGAGGTCCTCGCCCTCGAGCACCTTGGGCGGCGCGCCCAGCCAGGCGGCGAGGGTGTCGACCGTGGCCCGGCGCAGCGGCGGGGCCTTGAACACGCCGCCGTTGAAGAGCAGCGCCGTGGGCAGCTCCTGGCGGCCGAGGAAGGCGGCGACGTGCCGCGTGATCGCGGCGTCGGACTCGAAGGCCAGGCCCAGCTCCGAGAGGCCGGCGGCGCGCCGGCGCGCCGGGCGCTCGTCCTTGCCGCAGGCGGGGAAGAAGCCCTGGACGGCGACCCCCTCGACCTCCTCGCGGGTGAGCGTCGTCTTGAGCGAGCCGCCGATCAGCTTGCTCCCGCGGCCGAGGACGACGACGTCGGCCTGCGCGCGCTCGGGGTCGCCGAGCAGCGCCTCCTTGGCGCCGCGCGCCGCGTGCCAGAGCGCCCGGCTCTGCCAGGGGTCGAGCCCCTTGGCGCCGGCCGCCTCGAGCTTGCGCGCGGCCACGTGCGCCAGCGCCAGGTCCATGTTGTCGCCGCCGAGGAGCAGGTGCTCGCCCACGGCGACGCGCTCGAGCGTCAGGTTGCCCTGGCCGTCGTCGCGCACGGCGATCAGCGTCAGGTCGGTCGTGCCGCCGCCCACGTCGACCACGAGGACGGTGTCCCCCTTGCCCACCTGGTCGCGCCACCCGTCGCCGCTGCGCTCGAGCCAGGCGTAGAAGGCCGCCTGCGGCTCCTCGAGCAGCGTCACGCGCTCGAGCCCGGCCAGGCGGGCCGCCTCGAGGGTCAGGTCGCGGGCCTGCGGGTCGAACGAGGCCGGCACGCACAGGAGCACCTCCTGCGCCCCGAGCGCCAGCCCGTCGTCGTCCTGGGCCATGGCGTGGTCCCAGGCGTTGCGGATGTGCACGAGGACGCGGCGGGCCGCCTCGAGCGGCGAGACCTTCGGCACCTCGTCCTCCGAGGGCACGCCCCAGGGGAGGATCGCCTCGCGCCGGTCGACGCCGGGATGGCACAGCCACGACTTGTGCGAGCTCACCAGCCGGTCGGGGACCTTCGCCCCCTGCTCGCTCGCCAGGAGGCCGACGACGGTGGCCGGTTCGGGCGCCTCGAACGGCAGCGCGCGGGCCTTCTCGGCCAGCTCCTGCCCGGCGAGGTACAGGTTCGACGGGAGCTGCGGCCGCGCCTCGACGACGCCGGGGCGGACGAGCTGCGGGACCCCGAAGACCGTCACCGGCCCCTTCTCGAGCCGCAGGTCGACGTAGGCCACGGCGCTGTTGGTCGTGCCGAGGTCGAGCCCCACGACGAACGAGGGCTCCTTCGGCCCGCCCTTGCCCTTCGCCTTCGCCGCGCTCACAGCTCGACCTCCGCCGGGGCGAGCACGCGCGTGTCCAGCGTCTCGGAGACCGGCACGTGGACCTTCGTCGTGCGCCAGCCGTGGTGCATGAGCGTGCCGGCGAAGGGCGGGTCGCCCTTCACCTTGCCCGTGAGCTGGATCGCGATCGGGTCGAAGCCCGGCGGCACCTCCACGTGCGCGCTCTCCTCGCCGGGCAGGATCGGCTCGAGCCCGAGCGCCTCGTCGAGGACCTTGCGGCAGCCGCGGTGGATGTCGCGCACGGCGGCGCCCACCTGGTCGTCGCTGTAGCCGTCGACGTCCTCCATGACGAAGTCGATGAAACGGCCGGCGCGCTGCAGCCAGCCGAGGAGGGCCAGGGCGCCGTCGTCGCGCGAGGCCGTCAGCTTGGCCTCGGCCTTCTCGCGCGCGGCGCGGGCCTCCTCGACCCGCGCCAGGGCGCGGTCGACCTCGGACCGCGCCTCGGCCAGCCGGCCCTCGACCTCGGCCTTCTCGCGCCGCGCCGCCTCGCGCTCGCGCTCGAGCGCCTCCCGCGTCTGGCGGACGTCGGCGAGCTCCTTGCGCAGGTCGTCGACCTGCTGCCGCAGCTCGCCCGCCTCGCGCGCCAGCCGCTCGCGCTCCTGCCGCTTGTCCTCGGGCTCGGCCGGCGGCGGCAGCGCCCGCGGGGGCAGCCCGCGCCCGAACAGCACGGCGAAGAAGCACTGGATCGCCAGGATCAGCCGCACCGCACGCTCCTCTCTCGGGTCCGAGGTCTCATCCTAAGGCGCGCCACCGTCATCGGTGTGCCGTCCGCGACCCCGCTCCCGCCGGCCCGCCGGGTGCTCCGAGCACGGCCAGAAGACCTCGGACCCGGCCTCGGCGGACCGCGCAGCGACGGCGCGGTCCCGGGCGGGCCAGGCGCGTCTCACGGAGGGAGGGCCCATGGCTCCACGCGCGTCCCTGTGGGCGGCGCCGCTCGCGGCGCTCCTGTTCGGCTGCACCGGCCCGGCGCCCCCGCCGGCCGACCTGACCGCCGGCTACCCGGGGCGCCCCTACACCGACGGCGCGTGGGAGCGGCCGGCCCGGCCGGACTGGCCCGGGCGCCCCTACCCCGACGGCGCGTGGGGCCAGCCGCGCCCGGGCAAGTCGCGCTTCGGCGAGGCCGACTGGCGCTACGGCGAGTTCCGCCCGCGGCACGTCGACCCGGACGTGCTGCTCTTCAACCCCGACCTGCAGGAGCAGCTCGACGACTCGCCGGCGGGCGTGCGCGTCTCCGAGTTCCCGCGCGGCCGGGACAACACGCGCATGTTCGTGGTCGTCTCGAGCGAGGACGACACGAGCCCGGGGACGACGGTCGGCGGGGGCATGGCCGTGATCCGCGTGCCCTTCTAGATCGACGGCTGCGGCCGAGGATGGCGGGCGCTGCGGTGCGTCGGGGGGGGCGGCGGGACTTCGTCGGCCCCGACCGCTCAGGCACACTGGGCTACCCTGCCTCTGAAGGTGGCAACCCCGCAGCGTCGGTGAGCCGCCTATGGTCCTCCCGGCGTCTCGGTCGGCGGCCAGGAGGCCGCCTTCCCTCGCCTTCGCGCCGCATCGCCTCGCCCTCCTCGGCCTCGCCTGACGCTCCTGCTGCGAAGGCGCGGTGAGGTGTGCTCGGAGGCGGCTCGGCCGTCGGCGAAGAACTGGCTTCGAGGACAGGCCCTGGCTCTAGCGCCTCTTGCGCTTCTTCTGCCGCTTCGGCCGGTGCACCGCGTGCGCCTCGCGGCGCTGCGAGAGCTCGGCGGCGGTGGGGAAGGCGACCTCGGGGACGAGGCGCACCTCCTCGACCTCGCGGGCGAGGTCGAAGGCGAACGTCTCCTGCCCCTCGGTGACTCGCACGAGGCCGCCCGCGAGGCCGACGAGCGGCCCCTTGAACTGGCGGCGCTCGCCGCGCTTGACCCGCAGCCGGACGGTCACCTGCTTGCCGGCGAAGCGGGCGAAGTCCTTCTCGCGGACCAGGAGCCGGTCGAGCCCCGGGGACTGCACCTCGACCTGGAAGCTGCCCGGGTCGAGGCCGTCCTCCTCGAAGACGTCGCGGATGCGCCGCGTGAGCCGCGTGCAGTCCTGGACGGCCACGCCGCCCTGCTCGCGGTCGACCCACACCCGCACGTTGCGCCGGGCGTCGACCTTCACCTGCACGACCTCGAAGCCCGCCGCCTCGACGGCGCGCTCCACCAGCGCGATGATCGGCGCCATGGGCTGCATCCTGCGTACGTGGCGACGCAGCGCCCTGCGCCGCACGCATCCGGCTGGGCCGGAGTGGCGGGGCGTCGGGCGCTGCGCCGGTGCGCTCGGCCGGGCCGGCCCGCGGGGCCGGCCGCCGGCGTCAGACGGTGAGCTTGACCGGGACCTCGCCCTCCGAGGTCATGTAGTAGGCCTCGGAGCAGATCTTGTTGAACCGGCGGAAGTTCTCGTCACGGCACGGGCCCTCGCAGAACCCGTAGATCGTGCAGTAGACCTTGCCGCGGTTGCGCTCGATCTCCTGCTTCTTCAGGCGCTCCCGCTTCTTCCTGCGCTTCTTGCTCAAGACGACATTCCTCCGCGGAGGGCCGCTGCCGGCCGCTCCGCCCCAACGCGTTCGTGTATCCGCCTGTGACCCGGGGCGCGCGCGGCGCCGGCCGGGACAAGGGGCCAATGCTATCCGCGGCCGGGCCCGGCGTCTACACGCCGGATGGCCGCCTGGCTCGCCGGTCTGCCTGGCTGCGCCCTACCTCGTCCCGATGGCCCGCCGGACGCCCCCGACCACGGACCCGAGGAGGCCGCCGGCGCGGGGGAGCGGGCCCCGGGACCGCAGCCAGGCGATCGCGTCGCGGAGCGTCGCCTCGGCCGGGCGCGGCGTGAAGCCGAGCTCCGCCTGGGCCTTGCTGGCGTCGAGGTACCAGAAGTGGCCGGCCATGGCGTAGGCGACCGACTCGTCGGTCTCCGCCCCGGTCACGTCCTCGAGGGTCTCGAGCACGCGGGCGGTCGCGTCGTTCAGCGCGGCGCCGGCCCTGAGCGACGGCGCGGGCACGCCCGAGACCTTCGCCAGCAGGACGAAGAAGGCCTCGAGGGTCATGTTGGCGCCGCCCAGCAGGTAGCGCTCGCCGGGGCGGCCCCGGTCGGCGGCGTTCGCCGTCGCCTCGGCGGCGTCGCGCGCGTCGACGAAGTTGAGCCCCCCCGGGGGGACGGCAGGGACCTCCTTGCGCAGGAAGCGCAGGAGCGCGCCCGACGACGAGAGCCCCTCGTCCTCGGGGCCGAGGAGCAGGCTCGGCGAGACGACCACGACCGGCACGTCGCGCGGCTCGAGCGCCACCTTCTCGGCGTAGATCTTCGACAGGTAGTAGGGCCAGCGGCGCACGACCTCCGTCGCGTAGGGCGCGTCCTCGCGCGCGATCCGCTCGGGGCGCAGCGACACGGCGATCGTCCCCGAGGTCGAGACGTGGACGACGCGGCGGACCTTCGCGCGCCCCGCCGCCTCGAGCACGGCCCGCGTGCCCCCGACGTGCAGGTCGTAGAGCGCGGTCGGGCTGCCCCGGTGCTGCACCTGCCCGGCGAGGTGGAACACGACGTCGGCCCCGTCGACGGCCGGGGGCAGGCTCTCGGGGAGGAGGACGTCGCCGCGCACGACCTCGGCGCCCTCGCGCTCGAGCGCCGGCGCGTCCGCCCGGCACAGCGCCCGCACCCGGTGCCCGCGCTTGACCAGCGTCCGCACCAGGTGCCGGCCGAGGAACCCCGTCGCCCCGGTGACCAGGCAGTCCACGCGCGCCCTCCCGGCGCCCTTCTACCACGGCGCGGGCCGGCTGCACCGATTGTCCCGCCCCCGGCTTCCTGCTACAAGCGCGTGCTTCACCGGAGCCTGCGTTGTCCGACCACGACACACAGCCGGCCGCCCGCGCGGCCGCCTTCTACGACCTCGACGGGACGCTCCTCAACGGGACGGTCGTCGACCACTACCTCTACTACGCCCGGCACGACCCCCACCTGCCGGCGAGGCTGCGGCGCGTCGCCTCCACCCTCGCCAAGGCGCCCTACTACGTCTACCTCGACCGCCAGGACCGCCGGCGCTTCAACCAGGTCTTCTACCGCTCCTACGAGGGCCTCTCGGAGGACCGCCTGGCCATGCTCGGCGAGTCGCTCTTCGAGGGCGTGCTGCAGAAGAAGCTCTACGACGGCGTGCAGGAGCTCCTCCAGGCCGACCGCGACGCGGGGCGCGTGCAGGTGCTGCTCACGGGCGCGCTCGACTTCGTCGCCCGACCGGTGGCGCGTTACCTGGGGATCGAGACCGTCGTGGCCAGCCGGCTCGAGTTTGGCAAGAACGGCCTGTGCACGGGGGTCCTGCGGCCGCCGGTCATGGCCGGCCCCGAGAAGGCCGGCTGGATCCGCGAGTTCGCGGCCGCCCACGGGATCGACCTCGGGCGCAGCGTCGCCTACGCCGACGACGCGGCCGACCTGCCCATGCTGTCGATGGTCGGCCGGCCGGTGGCCGTGAACCCGGACTCGCAGCTCCTCGCCACGGCGCGCTCGCACGGGTGGCCGGTCCTGCACATCGATGCGCCCGCGCGCACGCTCCAGGGCAGGCTCGCCCGCGGGGCGCTCGGCGTGGGCGCGGGCCTCGCGCGCGCCCTGCGCGACGAGGCGGAGGTGCGCGCCCCGGCGGTGCGCGCCCGGCTGGGCGCCCTTGCCGGGCAGGTGGTGGGCGCGCTCGAGCGGGCGGCCAGCGAGGCGCGGGTGGCGGTCCAGGACGGCGCCAAGGGAGGGAAGGACACGTGAGCTCGCTCACCAGCGCGGCCCTGGGCCGCGAGCGCTGCGTCGTGACGCTCGACCGCGCGTCCGCGCCGCGGATCGTGCACTACGGCGAGGGGTTCCTCAGGGAGAAGTTCCCGGAGGGGACGCGGGTGATCTACCCGCCGCCGCCGCTCGACCCGCTGCCGAACGTCAAGCAGGCGATCCGCCAGGCGCTGGCCCGGCCCGAGGGCTGCGACCCGCTCTTCGCCCTGCTCAAGCCGGGGATGAAGATCGTCATCGGCGTCGATGACATCAGCCTGCCGCTGCCGATGATGCGCACGCCCGACGTGCGGCAGGAGGTCCTCGAGGTCGTCGTCGACCTGCTGGCCGACTACGGGGTCGACGACATCGAGATCATCGTCGCGCTGAGCCTCCACCGGCGCATGACCGACGCCGAGATCCGGCGCATGGTCGGCCCGCGCATCTGGCGGCAGTTCTGGCCCAAGCGGCTCTACAACCACGACGCCGAGGACCCCGACGGGATGAAGCTCGTCGGCGAGACGCGCCACGGCGAGAAGGTGGTCCTCAACCGCAAGGCCGTCGAGGCCGACCTGGTCATCTACGTCAACCTCAACCTCGTCCCCATGGACGGCGGCCACAAGAGCGTGGGCGTCGGCTTCTGCGGCTACGAGACGCTGCGCGCGCACCACAACCCCGACACGCTCAAGGCGTCGTGGTCGTTCATGGACCCGGCCAAGTCCGACCTGTCGCGCAAGGTCGACCGGATCGGCAAGGTCGTCGCCGAGCACCTCAACATCTTCACGATCGAGACGACGATCAACAACAAGATGTACGGGCGGCAGCTCCAGTTCCTCGCCAAGAACGAGGACGAGTGGTCGGGCACCGACGAGATGGCCTTCAAGGCGCTGCAGTGGACGCTCTCGCGCATGCCGCCGGCGGCGAAGCGCGCCTTCCTGCACAAGATCCCGGCCGAGTACGGCGTGACCGGCGTCGTCGCCGGCCGCACGGAGGCGGCGCACAAGAAGACCCTCGAGGCCTGCTACCGGCAGTACTCGGTCCCCGTCAACGGGCAGTGCGACGTGCTCGTCTCGGGGATCCCGTACCTGTGCCCGTACAACGCGAACTCGATCATGAACCCGCTCCTCGTGCACTGCACGGGGCTGGGCTACTTCTTCAACATGTACCGCGGGCAGCCGCTCCTGCGGAAGGGCGGCGTGCTCGTCCTCTGCCACCCGCTCGAGGACGAGTTCCACCCCGACCACCACCCGAGCTACATCGAGTTCTTCCACCGCCTCCTGCCCGAGACGCGTGACTCGAAGGTGCTCGAGGCGAAGTACGAGGAGCAGTTCGCCCGCGACCCGACCTACATCCAGATGTACCGGCGCGGCAACGCCTACCACGGCGTGCACCCGTTCTACATGTGGTACTGGGGCGAGGCGGCCATGCACCACGTGGGCAAGGTCATCTGCGTCGGCGCCCGGAACCAGCGCGTGGCCGAGATCCTCGGCTGGGAGACGGCCTCGACCATCGACGAGGCGCTGGGCGAGGCGCGCGCGTTCCTGGGCAAGGCGCCCGAGATCACGCTCCTGCACCACCCGCCGATCGTCATCCCGGACGTGTCCTGATGGCCAAGAAGACGAGCGGGGGCGCCAAGGCGGCGGCCCGCCGGTCCGCCGCGGCGGGCAAGAAGCCGGCCCCCAGGCCGAAGCCGAGCGCGCCGAAGAAGGCGCCCGCGCCGAGCTACGCCGGGACCGGCGTCGACCTCGCGGGCGAGGCGTCGGCCATGGCCGGGCTGCTCGGCTGGGTGCGCAAGACCTTCGAGCAGCGCCCGGCGGGCACGCCCGGGCACGTGGCCGTCGACGTGGGCTACTTCGCCTCGGTCGTGGCGCTCGGCGGCAACCTGGGGCTCGCCGTCTCCGCCGACGGCGTGGGCACGAAGCTGCTCGTGGCGCAGCTCATGGACCGCTACGACACGGTCGGGATCGACCTCGTGGCGATGAACGTCAACGACCTGATCTGCGTCGGCGCCGAGCCGCTCACGCTCCTCGACTACATCGCCGTCGAGCGCCTCGACGGCAGGATGCTCACGGCCCTCGGCAAGGGGCTCCACGACGGCGCGGCGCAGGCCGGCGTGACGATCTCGGGCGGCGAGCTGGCCCAGATCGGCGCCATGCTGCGCGGCGCGCGGCCGGGCCGGGCGTTCGACGTGGCGGCCGTCGCCGTCGGCACCGTGCCCCTCGACCGGGTGTGCACGGGGCAGCACGTGCAGGAGGGCGACGTCGTCGTCGGCCTCGCCTCGAGCGGGATCCACAGCAACGGCCTGTCGCTCGCGCGCCGGGCGCTCCTCGACGACGCGGGGCTGTCGCCCGACGACCCGCTCCCGGGCGCCAAGGGCGTGACGATCGGCGACGCGCTCCTCGAGCCGACGCGGATCTACGTGCGGCCGGTCCTGGAGCTGCTCAAGGACCCGCGCGGGGCGCAGGTGACGGCGCTGGCGCACATCACCGGCGGCGGCTTCCTCAACATGACCCGGATCGCCGCCCCGTGCGGCTACGTCCTCGACGCCCTGCCGCGCGTCCCGCCGATCTTCACGGCGATCGCCGAGGCGGGGAAGGTCGGCCCGGCCGAGATGTGGGCCGCCTACAACATGGGCGTCGGCTTCACGATCACCGTGCGCCCTGGCGGCGAGGAGCGCGCCCTCGAGGTCGCGCGCGCGCACGGCGTCCCCGCCTGGGTGATCGGGCGGGCGGTCGCGTCGGAGCAGCGGCGGATCTCGCTGCCGGGCGTGGGGCTCGAGTCGGACGACGAGGGAGATGCTTTCCGTCCGACCGGCGGTTGAGCGGCTGGGCCCGTCGGGGGCGTGCGGGTCTCATGGCCGACTGGCACCACGAGGAGCTGCTCGGGGCGCTGGAACGGCGCGGCTGGCGCCTGGCGCGGAGGCTGCCGGGCGACGACGTCCAGACGGCCGCGACCTGGGAGCTCCAGCGAGGCACGATGGAGCCGCCCCTCCTGCTCGACTTCGAGGCCATGGGCGGCTTCGGCGAGTGCTGCCGCTCGAGCGGAGCTACGCGTGCACGCTCCGGGGCTCGGACGGCCGCATCGCCCTCTACTTCTCCAGGAAGCGTCAGCGGTGGCGGCGGGAGCTGGACGCGTTCGTGCGCGTGCTGGACGCGCCGTAACGACGTCCCCCTTGCCGGTGGCGCTTCGTCCTTACAACGCCGCCCGCCCCGCCGCCCGCTCCGCCCGGTACCAGGCGATCGTCTCGGCGAGGCCGTCCTCCAGCCGCCGCCGCGCCCTGAACCCGAAGAGCGCCTCGGCCTTCGTCGTGTCGAGGCGGCGTCGGGGCTGGCCGTTGGGCTTCGTCGGGTCCCAGGCGATCCGACCCTCGAAGCCGCACAGGCGGGCGATCGTGTCGGCGAGGGCCTGGATCGTGACCTCCTCGCCCGAGCCGAGGTTCACCGGGTCGCTCCGGTCGTAGCGCTCGGCGGCGAGCACGATCCCCTCGGCCGCGTCGGCCGCGTGCAGGAACTCCCGCGTGGGCGAGCCGTCGCCCCAGCAGACGACCTCGCGCTCGCCGGCCTCCTGCGCGTCGATCACCTTCTTGATCAGCGCCGGGATCACGTGGCTCACGGCCGGGTCGAAGTGGTCGCGCGGGCCGTAGAGGTTCACCGGCAGGAGGAAGATCGAGTCGTAGCCGTACTCCTGCCGGTAGGCCTGCGACTGCACGAGGAGCATCTTCTTGGCGAGCCCGTAGGGGGCGTTGGTCTCCTCCGGGTAGCCGTCCCACAGCGACTCCTCGCGGAACGGCACGGGCGCGTGCTTGGGGTAGGCGCACACGGTCCCGAGCAGGACGACCTTCGGCACGCCGCGGCGGCGGGCGGCCTCCATGAGGTGCACGCCCATGACCAGGTTGTCGTGGAAGAACGACCCGGGGTGCTCGCGGTTGGCGCCGATCCCGCCGACGCGCGCGGCGGCGTGGATGATCAGGTCGGGGCGCGCGTCGTCGAGCAGGCGCTCGATCGCGTCCGGGCGCACGAGGTCGTAGTCGCGGCTCCTCGGCACGAAGGGCGCGGGGCAGCCGCGCGCGAGGAGGGCCTCGACGATGTAGGACCCGAGGAAGCCGCCGCCGCCGGTGACGACGACGCGCCGGTCCGCCCAGCCGCTCACCGGTCGCCCCGGTCCGACGGCCCGTCGGCGCCGCGCGTCGGCCCCTCGCGGGCCACGGCCGCCATGTCGGCCTCGACCATGCTCCGCACGAGCTCCTTGAAGCTCACCCTCGGCGTCCAGCCGAGGAGGCGGCGCGCCTTGCTGGCGTCGCCGAGCAGCAGGTCGACCTCGGCCGGGCGGAAGTAGCGCGGGTCGATCTCGACGTGCCGCGCCCAGTCGAGCCCGACGTGCCCGAAGGCCTCGTCGAGGAACTCGCGCACCGAGTGGGCCTCGCCGGTGGCGATCACGTAGTCGTCGGCCTGGTCCTGCTGGAGCATGAGCCACATGGCCTCGACGTAGTCGCCGGCGAAGCCCCAGTCGCGCCGCGCGTCGAGGTTGCCCAGGAACAGCTTGTCCTGGAGCCCCTGCTTGATCCGCGCGACGGCCCGCGTGATCTTGCGCGTGACGAACGTCTCCCCGCGCCGGGGCGACTCGTGATTGAACAGGATCCCGTTGCTCGCGTGCAGCCCGTAGGCCTCGCGGTAGTTCACCGTCACGTAGAACGCGTAGGCCTTCGCCGCCGCGTAGGGGCTCCGCGGGTGGAACGGCGTCGTCTCGGTCTGCGGCACCTCGCGCACCTTGCCGTAGAGCTCGGACGACGACGCCTGGTAGAAGCGCGGCTCGAGGCCGGTCTCGCGGATCGCCTCGAGCAGGCGGATCGTGCCCAGCGCGGTGATCTCGCCCGTGTACTCCGGGATGTCGAAGCTCACGCGCACGTGGCTCTGCGCGGCGAGGTTGTAGATCTCGTCGGGGCGGACCGTGCGCAGGATCCGGTTGAGCGAGCTGGCGTCGTTGAGGTCGCCGTGGACGAGCCTGAGGCGCGTGCCGGGGAGGTGCGGGTCCTGATAGAGGTGGTCGATCCGGCCCGTGTTGAAGCTCGAGCTGCGGCGCACGACGCCCCACACCTCGTAGCCCTTCGCCAGGAGGAGCTCCGCCAGGTAGGAGCCGTCCTGCCCCGTGATCCCCGTGATCAGCGCCTTCTTCATGCGCCAGACCTTACCCAGGCCCGGGCCCCGCGGGGAGGGACGCGCGTGACTCGCGCCCGCGGCCCCGGTAGCATCCGGCGGCCCCCGGAGGTCCCATGCTCCGTCACGCGGCGCGCGCCGCCGGCCTCGTCGTCGTCCTGGCCCTGCTCGCCGCGGCCCAGGACCGGCCGTCCTTCAAGGGCGAGCTGAAGCCCGGCGGCAGCCAGGCGTTTCCCCTGCCGGCGGCGGCGAAGGGCTTCTGGCGCCTCGTCCTCGAGGCCGAGGCGGCCGGCGCCGACCTCGACCTCCGGGTCGTGTCGGACGGGCGCGCGCTCGCCGTGAGCCGCGGCGAGGGCGGCGACGAGGAGGTGCTCGTCGCCGCGCTCAAGGGCCTCCGGGCGGTCGTCGACCACGTCGACGGGCCGCGCACCGCGTTCTCGCTGCGCCTCGAGCCGGTGGCGCCCGGGAGGAAGCTGGTCCTGGGCAAGTCGACGGCGGGCGAGGTCGACGCCGCCCGCGCCCCGTTCGCCGTCCACGAGCTCCCGGCGACCGGCACGAAGTTCTGCGCCGTCTCGCTCGAGGCGGCTGGCGCGGGCGAGGGCGTCGACCTGGACCTCTACGTCTACGACCAGGCCTGGCGCCTCCTCACCAGCTCGACGGGCGAGGAGGCCGACGAGGAGGTCGTGCTCTCCCCCGGGCGCGAGGCGCGCTGGGTGGTCGTGCGCGCCTGGGAGGGGCGCGCCGCCTACGCGCTCTCGGCCGCGCCGCTGGGCGAGGACGCCCGGCGGCTCGGGACCGACGAGACGGTCAAGGGGACCCTCGAGCGCGGCGGCGCGCGCTTCTTCCGCCTGCGCACGACCCAGCCCGGGATCGTCACCGTGCGCCTCGAGGGGCCGAAGGACCAGGACCTCGACCTGCACGTCTTCGGCCCCGACGGCTACTACCGCGAGTCCATCGATGAAGACTCGCAGGAGGAGGTGGCGATCAACGGGGCGAAGCGTGGCGACTACCTCGTGCGCGTCAGCGGCGGCGACGACGCGGCCCGCGGCGACTTCACGCTCACCACGGAGCGGCTCGACCTGACGAAGCTGGCCCCGCACGGGCGCGGCGGGTCGAAGACCTGGGGGCTGTTCGTGGGGATCGCCGCCTACGAGGAGGTCGACAAGCTGACCTACACGGCCGGCGACGCGCTGTCGGTCTACCAGCTCCTGTGCGCGGTCGGCCAGGCGGAGCGGAGCCGCTCGATCGTCCTCCTCGACGAGCTGGCGCGGCGCAGGGACCTGGTCAAGGCGCTCGAGGAGATCGCCGCCCGCGCCGACGAGGACGACGTGTTCGTGTTCTTCTTCAGCGGGCACGCCGGCAACGACGCGCCGGACGGCGCGCGCGGCGACCCGAAGGACGAGGAGGACGGCGGCGACGAGTACCTCGTGTGCTTCGACTCGAACGACGAGGGCCACTCGGGCGACCTGATCGACGACGACCTGAAGGTGCTGCTCGACAAGATCAAGTGCAAGCAGCAGTTCATCTTCCTCGACGCCTGCCACTCGGGCGGGTTCGCCGAGCTGATCGACCGCGAGGGGCGCTACGGCTGCTTCTCGAGCCTCGAGAGCCAGACCTCGACGGAGGCGCTGGCGCTGAAGAAGGGCCTCCTCACGGCGATCCTCCTCCGCGGGCTCTCCGGCGAGGCCGACGCGGACGGCGACGGCAAGGTGACGCTCGGCGAGCTGAGCGCGTTCGTCGAGCGCGTGCAGCCGAACACCTGCGGCGCCTGCCAGGACGCGCTCACGCCCGAGATGACGCGCTGCCGCGGCTGCGGCGAGGACCTGACCCAGCCCGACGCGCGGCAGATCCCGGTGATCGTCGACCGGGCCGGCGCGGACGTGGTGCTCACGACGCCGGGCGCCAGGCGCGGCGCGACGGCGCAGGCACGTCGCCGCCCATGACCGAGGCCCCGCACCCCGAGCAGGTCCCGACGCGCGCGTTCCGGGACCGGCTGCCGCTCCCGGCGCCCGAGGACGCCCCGACGGTGGACGGCCCGCCGCCCGGCCGGGTCGCGTCGCCCGACGAGCCGACGGCCGTGATGCCCGGCCGTCGGCCGTCCGAGGCGCCCCCGGGGCCGCTGCTCACCGCGCCGTTCCCGGGCGTGCTGCCCGTGCCCCGGCCCCGCGACGACGCCGCGCCGGCCGTGGTCGAGGAGGGCGCGCTGGTCGGCGGCTACGCGCTCGGCAAGCGCCTCGCCCAGCGGCCCACGGGCGAGCTGTTCGCCGCCACGCACGCCCAGCACGGCGAGTGCGTCGTGCTGGTGCTCTCGCCGGCCATGGCCGTGACGTGGGCCGGGCGCGGCTTCCTCCTCGACGCGCGGGCCCGGACGACCCTCGACGACCCGCGCCTCGTGCGCGTGCTCGGCGTCGGCGACGCGCCGCGGCCGTGGGTCGCCCTGGAGCGCCTGCGCGGCCCGACGCTGCGGCAGGTGCTCGACCAGGAGGGGCCGCTGCCGGTCGTCGAGGCGGCGCGGGTCGCGCGCGACCTGGCGCGCGGCCTGGCGCGCGCGCACGCCCGCCGCCTCGTGCACGGCGACCTCACCCCGCGCGACGTGCGCCTCGAGGGCGAGGCGCGCGCGGTCAAGCTGACCGGCTTCGGCGTCCCCAAGGCGATCGGGCCCACCGGGACGCGCCACGCGTTCGCCGGCGGGCCGGCGCTCGGCGAGGCGACCTACGCCGCGCCCGAGCTGTTCAAGGACGGTCGGCCAGGGCCAGCGTCGGACGTGTGGGCGATCGGGGTCGTCCTCCACGAGATGCTCGCCGGGCGCCCGCCGTTCCAGGGGAGCGCCCGCGAGGTCATGGAGGCGGTCCTCCGGGGCGAGCCGCCGCCGCTCACGTCGTGTCGTCCCGACGTTCCGCCGCTCCTGGCCGCCGTCGCCCGGCGCTGCCTGGCCCGCGACCCGAGCGAGCGCTTCGTCGACGCCCAGGAGGTCGCGGCGGCGCTGCACGCGGCCCTGCCCGAGCCAGCCGCCTCCGACCGGGGCGGCCGGCGGCGGCTCGCCCTCGCGGCGCTCGGGCTGGCGCTGCTCGCGCTGGCGGCGGCCCTGATCGTCCTCCTGGTCAGGTAATACATGCTGGGACGCGGGTTACGGCGCGCCGAAACCCGCCCGGCGGCGCCGCGTTTCCTCTCGTGGTTCGGTCCTGCTCGCTTCGGCGGTCCGCGCTGGGTCCGCGAGAGGAGTGTCGACATGCGCCGTCTGCTCGTCCCCTTCCTGTTCCTCGTCCTGTCCGCCCCGCTGGCCCTGGCCCAGGAGGCCACCGTCCCCGTCGGCGACGGCACGCGCGAGAGGGCGCGCGAGCGCCGCGACGACGGACGTCGCGGCGGGGAGCGCGCCCGCCGTGGCGGCGACCGGGCGCGTCCGTGCGAGAAGGCGAAGGGACTGCGCCAGAAGATGCAGCGCCTGCGCGAGCAGATGCGCGAGCGCCGCGGCGAGCGCGAGGGCCTCCGCAAGCGCGGGGAGGGCCAGCGCCGGCCGGACGGCGAGCGCCGCCCGGGCCGTCCCGGCCGCGGGCCGCGCTGACGCGGTGAGACGGAGGGCGTTGGCGCCGTCCAACACCCTCCGCGCCGGCGTCCTGTGAAGTAACGACTTGTGCCCGGTCTCCTCCGTGCGTCGAGGCGCGCGGAGGAGGAGCGATGACCCCCGTCCGCCGTGCCCTGGCCCCGACCGCCCCGCTGCTGGTCGCCCTGCTGCTGGTCGCCGCCGGGAGCACGCCCGCCGCCGCGCAGGACCCGTTCGCGCCGCTCAACCTGCTCATGACCGAGCGCCGGCTGCGCGAGCTGCAGGGGGCGCTGTCGCGCGGCGACCCGCTGGTCGTGGCCATGCGCGACCAGGTCGTGGCCGAGGCCACGCCGCTCCTCGCCCGGGCGCCGGACCCGATCCGGGGCGTGCTGAAGGTCCCGGGCTACTACACGAAGAAGCGCGCCCAGCAGCAGGCGATCACGCGCCGGCTGCGCGGCGACGCCCGGGGGGCGCACACGCTCGCGCTGGCCTTCGCGCTCACCGGCGACGCGCGCTTCGCCGACCAGGCCCAGCGCTACCTCGACGCGTGGATGTCCAGCCTCACGCGGCCGGTCGACGGGGGCGAGTGGTACCACGCCTTCGTCCTGCAGCGCCGCGGCGACACGCCGATCGTCATGTCCTACAGCTTCCCGGCCTTCTTCTACGCCCACGACCTCCTGCGCGGGCTGGGCCGGGTCGACGCCGCCGCGCAGGCCCGCTTCGTCGCCTGGCTGCGGCCGTTCGTCGACTACCACCGGCGCGAGGAGCGCTACAAGGACAACCACCACGCCTGGCAGTGCCTGTTCCTGGCCACCGCCGCCCACGTCACGGAGGACCGGGCGCTGTTCGCCGAGGCGGTGGCCCGCTACCGGCGGGCGTTCGACGCCCAGGTCTGCCCCGACGGGTCGCTCGGGCGCGAGCTCCTGAGGGGCGAGCGGGCGGCGACCTACAGCCTCATGGCGACCGAGGCCATGCTCCAGGTCGTGGTGATCGCCGAGCGGCACGGCCACGCGAACCTGCGCGACCTGCGGGCGACGCGGACGCCGCTGCGCCTGCCCAACCGCGCGCGGCCGCGGCTGTTCGAGGTCGTCGACCACCTGGCGTGGTTCGTGCACGACCCCGCCGCCTGGCGCCGCGCCCACCGCCTCGTCCTGCGCGGCAAGCAGGTCAACGGGCCGGCGCGCCTGACCGACTGGGGCTGGTGCTTCGAGGTGGCCCACGCCCTGTGGGGCGACCCGCGGCACCTGGCGCTGGCCGGCGCCGCGCCCTACGGGCTGGGCGAGCCGCGCGTCTACACGCTCGACTTCGCCACCCTGCACTTCCGCCCGCTGCCGGCGCCGGGGCTGGTCGGGGCGCTCACGAGGCCGTCCGTGCCGTGATCAGCGCCGCAGGTCGTAGCGGCTGACGAGCACCGACAGGTGGCTGCGGTTCATGCCCAGCGCCTTCGCCGCGAGGGTCACGTTGCCGTCGAGGCGGGCGAGCACGGCGGCGATGTAGGCCCGGTCGAAGCGCGCGCGGGCCTCGCGCAGCTCGAGCGGGGCCTCGTCCGGGCGCAGCCCGACCGGCAGGCCGGGGGGCTCGTCCTCGCGCGGGGCGCCCTCGTCGGGCACGTGCGGGCCGACGATCAGGTAGCGCGCGGCGTAGGCCTGGAGCTCGCGCACGTTGCCCGGCCAGGGGTGCGCCTCGAGCCGCCGCAGGAGGTCGGGGGGGACCACCGGCGGCGGGCGGCCGTGGACGGCCGCCTCCCGGGCGAGGTGGTGCTCGAGGAGCACCTGCACGTCGCCCGGCCGCTCCCTCAGGGGCGGGACGCGCAGGCGCAGCGTGCTCAGGCGGAAGTAGAGGTCCTCGCGGAAGCGGCCGGCCTTGACCTCGGCCAGGAGGTCGCGGTGCGTGGCGGCGAGCACCCGCACGTCGACCCTCACGGCGCGCGACCCGCCGAGCGGGCGCACCTCGCCCTCCTGCAGGGCGCGCAGGAGGAGGCCCTGGAGCTCGAGCGGCATGTCGGCCACGTCGTCGAGGAGGAGCGTGCCGCCGCTCGCCAGCTGGAACAGGCCCTGCCGCGCCTGGTCGGCGCCGGTGAAGGCGCCGCGCTCGTGGCCGAAGAGCTCGGCCTCGGCGAGGCCGCCGGCGAGGGCGCCCACGTTCTCGGCCACGAACGGCCCGTCGGCGCGCGGGCTCGCCGCGTGGAGCGCGCGCGCGACCAGCTCCTTGCCCGACCCGCTCTCGCCCTCGATCAGGACGGCGTGCGGGGCCGGGGCGACGCGCTCGATCAGCCGGCGCAGCTCGACGACCGCCGGGCTGCGGCCCAGCAGCGTGGGGCCCTCGCGCGCGGCGCGCTCGCGCACGAGCAGGCGCTCGGCGCGCTCGCGCCCGCGCTCCGCCTCCTCGCGGCGCCGCGCGCTCCACAGCTGCGGGCCGACGAGCGCCGCCAGCCCCTCGACCACGGCCCGCTCGCGCGGCCCGAAGCGCCGGGCCGGGCCGTCGAGGTAGAGGGCGCCCACGAGCACCTCGCCGCGCTCGGCGAGCACCGGGACGCAGAGGACGGAGCGGACCTGCAGCTCCTGGACGCTCGGCCGGTCGGCGAAGCGCGGGTCGCGGCGCGCGTCGCCGACGACGACCGTGGCGCGCGTGCGCGCCACCTCGTCCAGGACCCCCTGGCTGGTCGTCGCCGGGCGCGGCGGGCCGCCCGGCAGCCCGAAGGCGGTGCGCCCGGCGTCGGCGAGCACCAGGTGCGCGCGCTCGGCCCCGGTCGCCCGCGCGACGAGCGACAGGGCCAGCTCGGCCGTGCTCCGGAGCTCGGCGTCGGCCGAGAGGAGCTCCGCGACGACCTCGACCACGGGCAGGAGGAGGCCCTCGTCGCCGCCGCCCGACGCGACGGCGTCGCGGAGCGAGCCCACGAGCTCGGGGGCGATGCGGCCGCTGGTCCTGAGCGGCGGCGCGTCCGGTGCCGGCGGCGGCGAGGCGAGCGGCGGAGCGGCAGCAGGCGGGGGCGGCGCCGCCTGCCCGCGCGCCGCGGCGACCAGGCGCAGGGCCGCCTCGCCCACGGCGGCGCGCTGGTCGGGGGTCGCCGCGCGGTCGAGCGCCGCGGCGAGCGCCGCGAGCGCCGCGGCCACGTCGCCGCGCGCCTGGTTGGCGGCGGCGGCCGCGAGCAGCAGGTCGAGCTCCGGCGAGGACGCCACGGCGCCGAGTCTACTCGCCCTCGCTGGCGGCCGCGTCGAGCCGCGCGCGCAGCCGCAGGCCGGCCGGGTCGTGCGGGCGCAGGTGCAGGAAGGCGTCGGCCGCCGCGCGCGCCCGGGCGAGGTCGCCCTCGCGCAGGGCCAGCTCGGCGCGCAGGAGGTGCGCCGCCGGCCCGAGCTGCGCGCCGACGTCGGGCCGCTCGAGCAGCGTCCGCGCCTCGGCGAGCTCGCCCGCGTGCACGAGCGCCGAGGCCAGGAGGTGCGCGAGCCGCTGCCGCTCGCGAAGGAAGAGCCTGTCCGGCGCGGCCGCCCAGGCGCGCCGCGCCCAGCGCAGGCCGTCCCGCGCCTCGCCCGCCTGGAGCAGGAACAGCCCGACGTCGCGCGAGAGCGACCACGGCTCCTGCTCCGGCGTCAGGCCGGCGAGCAGCGTCTCGGCGCGGGCCTGGCCGGCGCGCGGGTCGAGGAGCACGGCGCCGAGGGCGGCCCGCGTCGCCGCCTCGGCCCGGGCCGCGGCGGGGAGCGCGCCGTCGGCGGCGAGGGCCTCCAGGCGCGCGACCGCCGGGCGGGCGGCCTCGTCGTCCGCCTCGCCGGCGACGCGGGCGCCCAGGCGGGCGGCCGCCCGCAGGAGCTCGAGGTCCGGCGTGGTCGCGCGACGTCTCGCCAGCGCGGCGAGCGCGCCCTCGAGCCGGGCCAGCTCGCGGTCGTGGAGCTCGAGGCGGAGCCCGGCGCGGACGATCGCGAGCGCGAGGCGCGCGGCCGCGGCGAGGTCGTCCTGGCCGAGGTGCTCGCGCGCGCGGCGCAGCAGCATGACCCGGGCGTCGTCCGGGAGCGGCGCGGTCGGGTCGAGCGCCCGGGCGAGCGAGAGCGCGCGCGCGGCGGCGTCGAGGTCGCCCGCGGCGTAGCGGGCCTGGCCGTACGCGAGGAGCGGCGCGGCGGCGGCCGGCGGCACGGCGGACGGGCCGAGCGCCTCGGCCAGGGCCTCGAGCCCCGCGGCCTGCGCGGCCGGGTCGGGCGCGGCGAGGAGGACGCGGGCGAGCGCCGCGGCGCCGCGCGGCCCGGCGTCGGCGGCCAGCCGCGCCGTCGTCGCCTCGCGGCGGGTCGGGTCGAGAGGTCGCCCGCGAGCGCGTCGGCCGCGCGCGTCGCCAGCGCGTCGCGCGCGCGCGCCGCCAGCGCGTCGGCGTCGCCGACCCTCGAGCAGCGCCAGCGCGCGCGCCGGGTCGCCCCGTCCAGCGCCGCGCGCGCCGCGACCACCTCGGCGTCGGAGGCGCCGAGGCTGGCGCCGCCGGCGCGCGGACCGCGCGAGGGCGTCGTCCAGGGCGGCCGCCGCCGCGGCGAGCGCCTCGCCGGCCGGACAGTCGGCGCAGCAGGCCGGCCAGGTCGCGCCGCGCCGCGCCGGTCGGCCGCCGCCCTCGAGGTCGGCCGCGAGGCCAGCCGCGCCGCGCGCGCCGCCTGCGCGCGCGGCGCGCCTGGCGTCCGCCGCCAGGGCGGCGGCGGTCGAGGCCGGCCCATGCGCGCGGGCCGGCGGGCTGGCGCGCAGCCCCGCCGCCGCGCCCGTGGCCACGACGAGGAGCGCCGCCGCGGCGAGCGCCGCTGGCCACCGACGACGTCGGGCCGGCCGCTCGCCCTCGAGGAGGGCGGCCAGCGCCGCGGCCGTGGGACGGTCGGCCGGGTCCTTCGCCAGCGCTCCACGCAGGGCGTCGGCGAGGGCCGGCGGCGCGTCCGGGAGCGGCGGGGGGGCGCGCCGGACGATCGCCGCCAGGAGGGTCACGACGTCCTTCGCCTCGCCGAACGGGTGCTCCCCCGCCAGCGCCTCGTGGAGGACGAGGCCGAGGGCGAACACGTCGGTGGCCGCCGTGGGCGCGGCGCCCGCGCGCACCTGCTCCGGCGCCATGTAGAACGGCGTGCCCAGGACCACGCCGGACCCCGTCAGCCGGTCCTCGACCGTGTCGAGGGCCAGGCCGAAGTCGACGAGGACGGGGTCGCGGCCGCCGCGCAGGACGACGTTGCTCGGCTTGACGTCGCGGTGCACGACGCCGTACGCGTGGACGTGCGCGAGCGCCCGGGCGAGCGCCGCCCCCAGGCGCGCCACCTCGTCGGGGGCCAGCGGCCCGGCCTCGAGGCGCGCCTCGAGCGTCGGCCCCTCGACGAGGTCCATGGCGTAGAACGGCCGGCCGTCGGGGAGCGCGCCCAGGTGGTGCACGGCGGCGATGCCGGGGTGCGCCGGCAGGCGCGCGACCGCCCGCGCCTCGCGCTCGAGGCGGGCCGCCGCCTCCTGCGTCGAGAGCGTCACGAGCTTGAGCGCGTGCTCGGCGCCGGTCGCCTCGTGGCGGCCGACGAACACGCTCCCCTGCCCGCCGCCGCCGAGGGGGCGCACGAGCGCGTAGGGGCCGATGCTCGAGGGCGTGCTCGCGCGCCGCCGGGCGACGCGGGCAGGCGCCTCGGCGGGTGCGGCCGGCGCCGGGGCGAGCACGGCGGTGGTGAGGGCCGCGGCGGCCTCGGGGTCGAGGAGGCACGCCAGGTCGGCGGCCGTCGGCCGCCGCGCCGGGTCGCGGGCCAGGGCGGCGCGGCAGGCCTGAGCGAGGTGCGGCGGCGCGCCGTCCGGCAGCGGCGACGGCGTCGTCGCGGCGAGGACCTGCTCGACGGTGGTCGCCAGGTCGCCGGTCGCGAACGGGTGGCGGCCGGCGAGCCCCTCGTGCAGGACGACGCCCAGCGCCCACACGTCGCACGCGGGGCCGGCGGCGGCCGCGCCGCGCTCGAGCACCTCGGGCGCCATGTACTCCGGCGTGCCCAGGCCACGCCGCTCCGGGTCAGCGCGCCGGCGTCGTCGAGGCGGGCCAGGCCGAAGTCGACGAGCACGGGCGCGAGGCGGCCGTCGACGACGACGTTCGCCGGCTTGACGTCACGGTGGACGACGCCCGCCGCGTGGGCCGCGGCCAGCGCGCGCGCCACCTGCGCCAGGAGGGTCCCCAGCGCCGCCGGCCCGAGCACGCCGAGCGCCAGGAGCTCCGACAGCGGCATGCCCTCGACGAGGGTCAGGGCCACGAAGCGCCGCCCGTCGGGCGCCTCGCCGGCGTCGACCAGGCGCGCCAGTCCGGGGTGATCGAGCGCGCGCAGGGCCTCGACCTCGCGGGCGAAGCGGTCGGGCTGGCCCGGCGCCTGGGCCGCGACGAGCTTGAGCGCGACGCGCTCGCCCGTCGCTACGCGCCGCGCGACCACCACGCGCCCGGCGCCGCCGCTGGCCAGCGGCCGCTCGACCTCGTAGCCCGGCACGTCCACGCCCGGAGAGCGTAGCGCATGGGCCTGCGTCGGAGCGATCCCGGTGAGCCGTCGAGGGCGGCCAGGCGGGACGCACGGCCGTGGTCGCGCTGCGCGCTCGCGAGGCTCCTGCTCAGGCCGCCAGCAGGCGCTCGACCTCGTCCGCCGGCAAGTCGATCCCCAGGCGCGCCAGGGGCGCGACCACGCGCTCGCGCACGGCGCGGCGGGCGACCCGCATGTAGTCGCCCGCCTCCAACCAGCCGAGCGCGTTGACGTCGGCCACGCGCCACCCCTCGGGCGTGACGTCGCCGCGCGCCGGCGCGCCCACCCGGGCCCAGCCGGCCGCCTGGACGCGCAGGGCGTCGAGCGCGACGCGCCCCAGGCGCGCGCGCTCGGCCGCGTCCAGGCGCTCCTGCGCCCAGTCCAGGTACCACCAGCCGAGCGCCGCGTGCGGCCCCTCGTCGTGCGCGATGCGCTCCAGCACGGCGCCGACGAGGGGGTGGTCGGCCGCGGCGCGGGTGCCGCCGAGCAGCGGCACGCTGAGGGCCTCGCCCACGCAGCAGGTGCGCACCACGGCCTGGCTGGCCCGCTGCAGCGGGGTGAGCGCGGGGTCGGGGCGGGGGACCATGGCCTCGAGGTCCACGCGCACCGGCGGCGCGCCGCCCAGCGCCATGACCACCCGCGCGTTCAGCTCGACGTGGTGCATCTCGTCGGCCACGAACTCGCCCGCCGCGCCGATCAGGTCCACGGGTGCGCCGGCCTCGAGCAGGGCCTTCTGCAGGTCCGCGAAGGCGGCCGCGCTGCAGTATTCGCTCCAGGCGCCCTCGGTCCAGGCGCGCCGCGCGCGGCCCACGAGGGCCGGGGGGAACTCGCGTGGGTCGAGCGCCTCCCACGGCAGGTCGTCGGCCGGGCGGCGCCGGCGGAAGAGCCGCTCCGCCGGACCTCCCAGCCACTCGAGCTCGAACGGCCGCGCGCTCACTCGCTCGCCTCGGCGTCCTCGCGCGCGTAGCAGGCGGTCTTCGTGTTGCCGACCTGCGGCGCGAGGAGCGCCTCGTCCTCGGCCTCGAGCGCCCCGGCGGCCGGCGACGCCTCGGGGGTCCCCTCCTGCGGGGCGAGCGGCGGCGCCTCCGCCGCGGTCCGGGCCGAGAGGGCGGCGGCGGCCCCGAGCGCGCAGGCGCCGGTGAGGACGGAGCGGGCGAGCAGCTTGCGAGCGTTCATGGCGGTTCCTCCGGGAGGGGGGCGGAGGCGGAGAGACACCGGCGGCGACCGCGAGCAGGCGGGAGACCCGGGACCGCGGCCGACGCGCGCGACGCTCCCCCGCGCAGGTCCGAGCGGTGCCGGATCACCTGGCGGCGGAGCGTCGACCGGTGGCGCCTCGGCGCCCCTCGGAGGGTGATACCCGCGCCCCGTCTCCACGTCCCCGAAGGAGCCTGCAACTCGCCGCCCGTGCCGAGATGCAAGCCGGATGCAGAGAGCTCGAGAACTCTTCCTCCCGCTGCC
>JAMLIC010000032.1 GCA_023954375.1 Planctomycetota bacterium | reverse complement strand
GGGCCGCCCCCCCCCCCCCCCGGCCGCTCAGTCTCGGTCGGCGGCCAGAAGGCCGCCTTCCCTCGCCTTCGCGCGGCATCGCCTCGCCCTCCTCCGCCTCGCCTGGGGCTCTCGCTGCGGAGGCGCGGCGAGGTGTGCTCGGGTGGCGCGGCCGTTTCGAAGGACGACCGAGCGCGGACCGGCCCGGGTCGGCCGAGGACGCACCGAGGTCAGTCAGCGAGCTCCCTGGCTCGAGATCCCCTCGGTGTCCTCGGAGCTCCGCGCCTCCGCGCGCTCCGCGTCGCTCGTCGCCGCCGCGCGCCAGGCCGACCCGAGGAGCATCCCGACGACGACCGACAGCGTCATCGCGCCGGCGACGGCGACCCGCGGCGAGCGCCGGGCCAGGGCGACGAGGGAGCGCTCGCGGGCGCGCGGGGGCTCGCCCTGGAGGAGGCGGTCGAGGTCGCGCGCCAGGTCGGTCGCGTCGGCGTAGCCGCCCTCCCGGGCCCGGCGGCAGATCGCCAGGAGGTCGGGCGCGCTCGAGGCGGCCGTCGGCGCGGCGCTCGCCGCCGAGCCGCCCGACGGCGGGCGCCCGACGAGGGCGCGCCAGAGGGCGGCGCCGAGGGCGCGCACGTCGCCCTGCGGGCCGGCGTCGTCGGGGTCGGGGCAGCCCGCCCGCTCGAGGCGGGCGCCCAGCCGCGCCCGCCCCAGCGGCGTCGCGCCCTCGGCCGGGGAGAGGCCCAGGTCGAGGAGCAGGGCGCGGCCGCCGGGGAGGACGAGGACGCTGGCGGGGGTGAGCGCCCCGTGGACGACCCCGCGCTCGTGCGCGTGGGCCAGCGCGGCGGCGAGGTCGTGACCGACGCGCGCCACCTGCGCCGGGGCGAGCGTCCCCGCGAGCGCCTCGAGCGTGCGCGCCCCGGCGGCCTCCGCGCCGTCCCAGGTGACGAACAGGCGGCCGTCGACCACGCCGTGGTCGAGGAGCGGCGCCAGGGCCGGATGACGCAGGCGCCTGGCCGCGGCGAGGGCCCGCTCGGCGGCCGGCGCGAGGCGGTCGCGACCGCGGTCGAGCGTGCGCACGAGCGCCGGCGCGCCGCGCGCGAGGTCCCAGCCGCGATGGAGGAGGCCCGGCCCGGCGGCGTCGAGCACCTCGAGCAGCACGTGGCCGCCGACGCGGCGCGAGGGGTCGGCCAGCGCCCGCGCGACCTCGGCGAACGACGGCCCGCTCGGCCCGCTCGTCGGCATCCCGCCGCGCGCGGCCCGCTGGCGCCCCGACGAGGCGCGCCGCTCTCCGCGCGCCGGCGTCCGCGCCGCCCAGACGGCGTCGTCCTCGGCGACGTCGAGCGCGGCCCCGGCGAGGAGCGCCTCGAGGTCGCGGACGAGCGCCCCGGCGTCAGGGTGCCGGCGGTCGCGGTCGCGCGCGATCATGCGCCCGAGCGCCCGGCGGTGGCCGGGGCGCACGGCCGGGTTCAGCGCCTCGGGCCGGCGCAGGCGCGCGCGCCCGAAGATCACGTCGTGCACCTCACATCCTGCGAAGGGGGCCCGCCCGGTGAGCAGGTGGTAGTACGTGAGCCCGAGCGAGTAGATGTCGGCCCGGCCGTCGATCGTCGCCGCCCTCCCCACCTCGGGCGCGATGTAGGCCGGCGTGCCGATGAGCGCCCCCGGGCGGGTCAGGTTCGCCTCGGACGTGAGGTCCTTCACCAGGCCGAAGTCGATCAGCTTGACCTCGCCCGACGGCGTGACGACGACGTTCTCGGCCTTCACGTCGCGGTGGACGAGGCCGGCCGCGTGCAGGGCCTCGAGGGCGCGGGCCACGGCCAGGACCAGCCGCGTGGCCTCGTCGGGGTCGTGCGGGCCGCGCTCGCGGATGCGGCGCTCGAGGTCGGTCCCCTCGACGCGCTGCATGACGATGTAGTGGAGCCCGTCGTCGGTCGTGCCCACGTCGTGGACGCGCACGACGTTGTCGTGCTCGACGCGCGCCGCCGCGCGCGCCTCGAGGAGGAAGCGCTCGACCCTGCGCGGCTGGCGCGCCAGCTCGGGCTTGAGCACCTTGACGACCACGTCCTTGCCGAGCATCTCGTGCCGGGCGAGGTAGACGGCGCCCATGCCGCCCTCCCCCAGCTTGGCGAGGATCCGGCAGCCGCCGATCACCTGCCCCAGGAGGAGCCCCCGGGGGACGGCGTCGCGCGCGGGCGCCAGCGGCTCGGGCGCCGCCGGCTCGGGCGCCGGCTCCGGGACGGCCGACTCGAGCAGGGTCGGGCGGGCGCGCAGGTCCGCCTGCGCCGCCCGGTCCTCGTCGGGGGCGGGGGGCGGGGCGGGCGCGGGCGGCGGCTCGTCGAGGGCGGCCGGGCAGGGCCGGCGCAGGTCGTCCTCGCACCGCGCGAGGACCAGGCGCGTGATCTCCTGGAGCGTCGGCGCGACCCCCTCGGCGCGCGCGGCCACGGCCTCGAACGCGGGCAGGCCGCCCGCCTCGAGCCGCTCGCGGAGCGTGGCCGTCGGCAGCGCGCCGGGGAGGTCGCGCTTGTTCCACTGGAAGACGAGCGGCAGCTCGTCGAGCGACAGGCCCACGGCGGCCACGTTGCGGCGCAGCTCGGCCAGCGCCTCGACGTTGTCGTCGAGGCGGGCGGGGTCGGAGTCGGCGACGAACACGATGCCGTCGGCGCCGGCGAGCACCAGCGTGCGCGTCGAGGCGTAGGTGGCCTGCCCGGGCACCGTGTAGAGCATGAGCTTGGCGGTGAGCCCGCCCGGGCGCCCCAGCTCGAGCGGCAGGTAGTCGAAGAACAGCGTGCGGTCGCCCTGCGTGGCGACCGAGCACAGCTCACCCCGGCGGCCGGCCGGCGCCTGGGCGTGGACGGCCTCGAGGTTGGTCGTCTTGCCGGCGAGGCCCGGTCCGCAGTAGACGACCTTGCAGGTCAGCCGCCGCCGCGCGAAGTCGAAGTGCGCCACCCGTCCGCCCCCTCGCGCGCGCCGGTGCCCGCCGGCCGGGCGCGCGCGCGGCAGACACAAACCGCGGACCGGACGTAGGTCGTGCGCCGGCGTGTGGCCGGCGCGTGTCAAGCGGTCAAGCGGCGTTTACACGCCGGGCGAAAGGCGGGAGGTCGGGCGTCCCGTCCTCGGCGCCCGAGACGGTCAGAAGTCCTCGTCCACCTGCGCGGCGGGCCAGAGCTCGAGGGCCTCTCGCGCACGTAGGGGTGCAGCACCTCGGTGTGCTCCCGGGAGAGCTGGTTCTTGCGGAGACCGCCAGGTCCTGGCGAGAGGACCTCGCCCTCGAGCGATCGCGGCGCGCTGCACATGCCCCGTGCGCCAGAGCGAGCGATGGGGACGGACGGGCCAGTGCGTGCCGGTCCGGGACTGGAGGGCCGTCCGGAGAGCCGCTTCGCGGCCTTCCTGCCGGCCCTCTAGCCTCATCGCTGACGCCGGGGGATCCGTGTGCTCGGCCGCTTCCATCTCACATTTCGAGGACTTACGGGTGGATCGGCGGCCGAGCACAGGGACCCCCGGCCGGAGTCGGCCCGGGCCGTCCAGGCAGCTGCCTGGCGAATCTCCGGCCGCCTCTGGCGCCGATCGCCGCCCCTCGCGAGCGCATCACGCGTCGCAGGTCACGTCACCCGCGCGATCCGCGGCGGCTCGCCCCAGGCCGCCGGCGGCGCGACCTCGAAGCGGTAGAGGGCCGTGTTGCTGATCATGAAGCGCTTGTCGCGGCCGAGCGCCTCCTCGAGCACGACGTGCAGCACGCCGCCGTGCGTCACGACCACGGCCGGCAGGGCGTCCTCGTCGGCGACCGTCGCGATGTCGGCCACCGCCTGCAGGACGCGGGCCCGGAAGGCGGCCAGGGGCTCGCTCCCGGGGAGCGCGTCGCGGTCGGCGTGCGAGCGGTAGGCGGCGGTCGCCTCGGGGTGCTCACGCGCCAGGTCCTCGAACGTGCGCCCCTCCGCGGCGCCCATGCCGCGCTCCCGCAGGTCGGCGCGCCGGCGCGGCGCGGCGCGCAGGAGCGGGGCGATCGGCGCGGCCGTCTCGCGGGCGCGCAGGAGGTCGCTCACGTAGAGGAGCGCCCGGGCGCCGCTCGGACGGGTCGGGACCTCCGCGTCCACGACCTCGGCCACGGCCGCCGCCTGGTCGCGGCCGATCTCCGAGAGCGGCACGTCGGTGTGCCCCTGGACCCGGCGGTCGCGGTTCCACTCCGTCTCGCCGTGGCGGATGACGATCAGCCGGGCCATCGCGGCCGATTCTCCGGGCCCGCCCCCGCCCGGGCAACCTGTCTCTCCACAGCCGGTGGGGAGACGCGCGAGGCCGGCCGGGGAGCCTCGCCCTCCGCGTCGCCCCCGGCCGCCCGCATCTGCCCGGGACCGAGGCCCGCCGGGTGGGGGCCCCCTCTTGCTGTCCCTGCACGGACAAGGAGGGATCGATGCAGGAGCCGGCCCGGAGGTCCCACACGCCGCCACGCACGACGTCACGCGCGCGCCCCGACCCCGGTCCGCTGAACGCCCTCACGCTCGCCACGGGCGGCTTCATGGACTGGGCGTGGCTGCGCGACGCCGCCCGCGTGGTCGGCGCGCGGGCGGTGGCGGACATGATCCCGCCCGAGCCGCTGCTGGTCACCCGCTGGGAGCGCCCCGTCGATGGGCGGACCTCCCTCCTGGGGCGCTGCGCGCTCGTGCGCGCCCGGGCGGGTGGCGACGTGGTGACGGTCGGCCGGATCGGGGCGGACATTTGCCTGCCGCTGCCGACGGTCTCGAAGCGGCACCTCCTGCTCGAGCGTCGGCACGGACGCTGGTCGGTCTCGGACGCCGGCTCGAGCAACGGCACCCGGGTCGCGGGCAAGAAGGTCCGCTGGGGCGAGACCGTCGCCCTGGCGGACGGGGACATCATCGGCGTGGCCGACCACGTCTGGCTGCAGCTCATGCTGCCCGACGCCCTCCTCGCCTCCCTCGACCCGACCACCCCGCCGCTCACGTTCACGGCCCACGAGCCGGGCGCCTCCGGATGCTCCAGGGCGGCCGCGCCGTTCGAGGGTTCCATCATGCGGACCGAGCTGCACGAGCTCCTCCAGCTCGTCGAGCTGAACCGCCGCACGGGCGAGCTCGTCGTCGAGGCGCCGACGGGCGACGCGACCGTGCGGGTGCGGGAGGGGCGCATCGTCGATGCGACGTTCGGTCGCGCCGTGGGGCCGGCCGCGGTCGACCGGCTCCTGGCCCTGCGCGCCGGGACGTACCGGTTCGTCGCCCGCGCCATCGAGCCGACCGCCACCACCCACGCCATCGCGCCGCTGCTCATGGACGCGGCGCGGCGGCTCGACGGCGTCGCCCGCGCCTCGTGAGGCGGGTCACGCCCCGCGCTGGAGCAGCGCCCGCGCCTCCGGCGCCCGCAGCGCCAGCGCCCCGGCCGCGTAGACGGCGGCGCCGGCGAGCACCGCGGCGACCACGCGCGCGAGCGCCGGGCCGGGGAGCGCCGCGTGCACGCCCCAGGCGGCCGCGGCCATCACGGTCGACAGCGCCAGGGCCCGGCCGAAGGCGGCCAGCGTCTCGCGCCCGGCCGGGCGCTCGCCCCGGGCCAGCCGCCGGCGGCGCGCCAGCCAGGCCAGGGCCACGAGGCCGGTCGTCTGCGAGACCGACGTGGCCAGCGCCAGGCCGGCCTCGGCGAGCGGGCCGACGAGCGAGAGCCCCAGGACCACGTTCAGGCCCACGCAGGCGGCGCCCACGCGCACGGGCAGGGCGACCTCCTCCTCGGCGTGCAGGCCGCGCGCGATCACGGGCGTGGCGCAGGCGGCCACGACCGCCGGCGCGAGCAGCAAGACGACGCGCGCCGTGCGCTCGGCGGCGGCCGCGTCGAAGGCGCCGCGGCGGAAGAGCAGGTCGACGAGCGGGCCGGCGAGGGCCGCCAGGCCGAGCGCCGCGGGCAGGGCCACGAAGGCGGCCACGGCCACGCCGCGGTCGACGAGGGCGCCTGCCTGCGTCAGGTCGCCCTGCTTCGCCCGCCGGGCCACCTCGGGGAAGATCGCCGTGGCCAGCGCCACGCCCAGGACGCCGATCGGCAGCTGCGTGAGGCGGTTGGCGTAGAACAGCGCGCTCGTCCCCCCCTCGGGCACGAGCGCGTAGGCCACGAACGAGTCCATGAGGGCGTTGGCCTGGAAGAGGACGGCGCCGAGGAGCAGCCCGCCGAACATGCGCCGCACCCGGGCCCAGGCGGCCGGGTCCGGGGTCGCGGGCGCCACCGGCACGCCGGCGCGGCGCAGGTCGCGCAGGTGCGCCAGGAGCTCGACCCCGCCCACGACCGAGAGGACCGCCGCCAGGAGGCGCACCTGCTGCACGGGGTCGGGGACGAGCGGGCCGAGGACGAGGAGCGCCGCGATCCAGGCGGCGTTGATCGCGCACGGGGCCAGCGCCGGCACGGCGAAGCGCCCGAGCGCGTGGAGCGCGCCGCCCAGGACGCCCGCCAGGCACACGAACGGCAGGTAGGGGAGCAGGCGCTGCGTGAGGTCGAGGGCCAGGTCGGCCCGCGCCAGGCCCGCCTCGGCGACGCCCAGCGCGGCCAGGGCGGCGAGCCCCGGGCCCGAGCGCAGGCCGGCGCAGGCGAGCTCGAGGAGCAGCGTCAGGAGCGCGAGCGCCACCCCCAGGCGCACGACGGCGCCGCCGACGAGGCGCCGCGCGCCGTCGTGGTCGCCGCGCGCGCGCGCGTCGACGAACACCGGGACGAGCGCCGAGGAGAAGGCGCCCTCGCCGAAGATGCGCCGGGCGAGGTTCGGCAGCGTCCAGGCGAGCAGGAACGCGTCGGCGCAGGCGCCGGCGCCGAGCGTCGTGGCCATGAGCACGTCACGGACGAAGCCGAGCGCCCGCGACGCCAGCGTCATGCCGGCCAGGCGGCGCACGAGGGCGAAGACGCCCCCGGCGCCGCGGGCGAACGCGCCGGAGAGGCCGCGGCGCGGCGCCACGGCGGCCGGCCGCTCGGTGGGCCGCTCCTCCGTCGGCGGCCGCGGCCGGGGCCGCGCCCCGCTGACCGCCGCGCTCACGCCGGCCCCTGGCCCAGGGCCTCGACGAGCCGCCGGGCGGCCGCCGCCGGGTCGGGCGCGTCGAGGACGGCGCTCGACACGGCCACGCCGTGCGCGCCCGCCGCGACGACGAGGGCCGCCGTCTCGGCGGTCACGCCGCCGATCCCGTAGATCGGAGCGGGGCAGGTCGCGGCGAGCGCGCGCAGCCGCTCGAGGCCCTGCGCCCCGAGCTCGGGCTTGGTGGGCGAGGGGAACAGGGTGCCGAAGCCCACGTAGTCCACGTGCTCGACCACGCGCGCCAGCTCGGCCTCGTCGTGGGCCGACGCGCCGACGAGGGCGCCCGGCCCCACGATCCGCCGCGCCTCCGCCGGCGGCAGGTCGTCATGGCCCACGTGGACCCCGTGCGCCCCGGCCAGGCGCGCCACGTCGGGCCGGTCGTTGACGACGAGGAGCGCGCCCGCGGCCTCGCAGGGCCCCACCAGCGCCCGCGCCGCCTCGAGCAGCGCCCGGTCCGGGCCCTTGACCCGGAGCTGCAGGAGGCGCACGCCGGCCTCGAGGCAGGCCCGCGCCTGCTCCGCCAGCGGCGGGCGCCCGGCCCTCTCGCCCAGGATCACGAGCACGCGCGCGCCGGCGAGCGAGGGGCGCGCCGCCAGGAGGTCCGGCTCGAGCGCGTAGAGCGCGTAGCGCGCGGCGACGAGCGGCGCCACGAGCGCGGGGTCGAGCAGCTTGGTGTACTCCTCGAGGACGCGGAGCGCCTCCTTGGCCCGCGACAGGTTGGCCCCGAGCAGGTCCGCGAGCGACCCCCGACCTGGCTGCTCGCCGGCGCTCGGCGCGTCGGGCCGCCCGGGGTCGCCCGCCACGTCGCGGGCCCCGTGCGTCACGAGGCCCGCGAGCGCGCGGGCGACGTCGCGGCGCAGGGCCTGGACCCGCCCGGCCAGGGCCGCGGCCCCGCGCACGAAGCGGGCGTGCTCCTCGACGACCCGCAGCGCCTCGAGGGCGCGGTTGCGGTCGGCGTCGACGACGCGCAGGACCCGCTCGCGCTCTCCGGGGCTCAGGGGCACGGTTCGAGTATCGGCTCGCGCGGGGGGGAGGGAACAGCCGGAGGCGAAGGGCGCCGTCCTGGCCGAGAGCGGGTGAGGAGCGGAGGACGGGGAACGGCGAACCGGGCACCGCGGACGGAGAAGGAAGACACGACCTCGGTCCACTGGCTCGCTGGGCCCACGCGGCGGCAAGGGACGGAAGCCGGGTGGCCCGTTCCAGTCCTCCAGGTCCCAGCTCCCGGTCCCTCGTATCGGTCCGGCCCAGCGACCGCCTCCCCTGCCCCCGGTTACACTCGCCCACGCGTGGGGCGCGACCCGATCCCGAACATCCCCGCCTCCCTCGGGCCGTGCGTCGGCCTGACGCTCCTCGGCCAGGGCGCCATGGGCGCCGTGTTCCGGGCCCGGCACACCCGCCTGGGGACCGACGTCGCGGTCAAGGTCGTCAACCCGCGCCTCGGCGCCAAGGACCCGAAGCTCTT
Source organism: Planctomycetota bacterium (assembly GCA_023954375.1). GTDB lineage: Bacteria > Planctomycetota > J058 > J058 > J058 > JAMLIC01. The sequence goes on along the minus strand of JAMLIC010000032.1, from coordinate 93,623 downwards.
CCAGCGCTTCCTGCGCGAGGTGGAGCTCCTGCGCGGGGTCGACGACCCGCACGTCGTGCGCTTCCTCGACGCGGGGCAGGAGGGCGCCTTCACCTTCGCGGTCATGGAGCTCGTGCTCGGCCGCACGCTCGGCGAGCTCCGGCGCGGGTCGCCTGGCGGCGTCATGGCGCCGGACGCGGCCGCCTACTACCTGGTGCAGGTGGCGCGCGGGCTCGACGCCGTGCACCGGCGCGGGATCGTGCACCGCGACGTCAAGCCCGACAACGTCATGGTCGACGCGGCCGGTCGGGCGCGGCTCATGGACTTCGGCCTCGCCCGCGGCAAGCAGAGCAACCAGCTGACGATGCTCGACGAGGTCGTCGGCACGCCGGAGTACATGGCGCCCGAGTCGATCCAGCACCACGAGGTCGACGGCCGCGCGGACCTCTACTCGCTCGGGGTGAGCGCCTACGAGCTCCTGACAGGCGCGACGCCGTTCAACCAGGGCGGGCTGCTCAAGGTCGTGCAGGACCACGTGAGCCGCGCGCCGATCCCCGTCGAGGTGAAGCGCCCGCAGGTCCCGCCGGAGCTGGCCCGGATCGTCGCGCGGCTCATGCAGAAGCGCGCGGAGGCCCGCTTCGCCACCGGGGCCGAGGCGGCGGCCGCGCTGGCGCCGCTGGCCTGCGCCCGCCCGCCGCACGTGGTCGCGCCGGCGCCGGCTCACGCCGCGCGGCCGCCCGCGCCCACCCCCGTGACGCCCTCCCCCGCGAGGGCGCCAGGGGGCGCGCGCCCGGGGTGGGGCACCCCGGTCGCCGCCAGCGCCGCGCCCGCCGACCTGCCCCGCTGGGAGGACCTGCTGGCCGTGCGCCTCCTGGCGCGGCACGGGGTCCTGCCGCTCGACGACCTGCTCGACCGCCTGCGGGCCTACCAGGACCCGGCGCGGGCGCTCGGGGCGCCCTCGTTCGTGGCCTATCTGGGCCGCACGGCCGGCCTCCCGGCGCGCGTCGCCGAGCAGGCCGGCCAGGCCGCCCGCAAGGCCGAGGTCGCGCTGCGCGAGCGGATCGCCCTGAGCATCCTGCGCCGCGCGGGCCGCGTGCCGGGCGACGCGCTCGAGCGCGCCGCGCGCGAGGCCGCCGGCCGCCCGCTCGTCGACGTGCTCGTCGAGCGCCAGCACCTGCGCCGGGAGGACGCGCCCGCGCTCGCCGCCAGGGTGGAGCAGGCGCTGGGCCTCGCCGCCCGGCGCGCCGCCGAGGCCGCCCGGGCGGCCGCCGGCGCCGCCGGGCCGGAGGCGGTGCGGCGCGACGCGCTGCGGCGGCTCGTGGCCATGCTGTGAACCACGGAGGACACGGAGGACGCGGAGAGGAAGGAGGGCGAGGCCCGGGCCTTCGCCCGGGTGCCGCCCCTGGAGCGTCAGCTTCGTCCGGCTGACACCTCCCTGTCCTCCGCGGTGAGTCTCTAGCCGAACGGGTTCTCTCCGCCCCCCCCGAAGTCGAACTCGATGTCCTTCTTCGCCCCGCCCGGCGCGGCCCCGTAGGGGTCGTCGTCGTCGACGAGCGTCGCCGGCGCCGGCGCCGCCGGGGCGAACATCACGCCCGGCCCCTGGATCGCCTCGCCGTGCGCGCTGCCGTGCGCGCTGCCGTGGCCGCCCGAGCCCGGCGGCGCGGCGGCCATCTGCATGAGCATGTTCTGGAAGCTCGGGTCGAGGTTGCGCTCGGGCGCGATCTCGCCCGAGACGAGCGAGAAGCTGCCCTGCGTCCACTCGAGGATCTGCGCGAAGGCGTCCATGCCGCGCGCCTTGGGCGTGTAGGCGGCCACGGGCGCGCCGCGCTCGAAGAAGATCTGCCCCTGCCCCGAGGGCGAGCTGACGACCACCTTCACGGTCTTGCGCCCGAGCGAGAGCACCTGGAAGAAGTCCGTCAGCGGCATCTCCGCCAGGTCGCCCTGCACCCCGCCGCTCGCCGCGCCGCTCTTCTGCGCCGCGGCCATGGCGCCGCTGGCCAGCGTGCGCAGCTTGGCGATCAGCACGTCGAAGTTCACCGGCTTGGCGATCACGTCCTTGGCGCCCAGCTTGAGGGCCTTGTTGAGGAGGCCCGCGTCGGTGCGCGCCGAGACGAAGATCAGCGGCACGTGCTGCGTGGCGGGCTCGCGCCGGAGCTTGAGCAGGAGCGAGATCCCGTCGACGCGCGGGAGCACCGTCTCGGAGATGATGACGTCCGGCGGCTCGGCCAGGATCGCCTCGTGCGCCCGCTGGCCGTCGTCGCACACCTGCACCGAGAAGCCGGCCGCGTCGAGGCGCAGCTCGGCCACCGCGCAGGCGGCGGCGTCGGGGTCGACGTAGAGCACGCGCGCGCCGCGCTTGCCCGCCTCGAGGCGCGTGACGTAGCTCTCGTCGCGCAGCGCGCGGAAGAAGGCGTCGACGACCTTCGGGTCGTAGTCCGAGCCCGCGCGCGAGCGCACGAGCTCGGTCGCCACGACCTCCTCCTGCCCCTCGGCCACCAGCATGCTGTACTCGCGCGCCACGGCCACGACGCGCGCGGCGATCGGGATCTGGACCCCCTTGAGGCCCCGCGGCCGGCCGCGCCCGTCGAAGCGCTCCTCGATCGCCTCGAGGATCCCGCGCAGGTCGTAGGGGCAGCGCAGGGCCGCCGCCGCGGCCATGGCCGCCTGGAGGTCCTTGCCCAGGCCGCCCTCGGCGGCGTCCGGCGCCTGGCTGGCCATGGTGCTCGCGGCCTCCTCGGGCACGCCGAAGCGGAAGGCGACGAGCGTCGGCCCGAGCGCCACGAGCGCCGCCGCGGCGGAGCAGGCCTCGACCTGCAGGCGCGAGAGCCCCAGGCGCAGGGCCGTGAGCTCCGAGAGGCGGCCGAGCTTCTCGGCGGCCGGCGGGTACTTCGTGGCCTCCTCGGCCAGGACCGCGAGGAGGAGGAGCGCGTCGCGGGAGAACTCGGCCACGCTGTCGCGCTGCGCGCTCCCGTCGAGGAGCGCCGCGCCGAAGCTCGGCGGCGCGAGCACGTCGAGGTCGGGCCGCGTGCGCTCGAGCTCGGCCACGAACTGCTCGCACGACGCGCGCGTGCGCGCCGTCATGATCAGCGCCTGCGCGCGGCTGCCGCGGACGATGTCCGCCGCCTGCCGCGGCGAGTCGGCCTCGTTGACCTCGTAGCCGTCGCGCTCGAGCAGCGAGCGCAGGAGGAGCCGCGTCTCGGGGTCCGGCTCGAGGAGGATGACTTCAGCCATGGGGTCGCCTCTCCGTGGGGCGCGCTACTGGAGCAGGTAGTCGGGGATGGTGATCCCGAGCTCGACGGGGTCGACCGACCCCGTGATCGAGGCCGGGTAGCCGCCGTCGTCGAGCTTCTGGGCCAGGTCGAGGAAGTCGCCGTCGACGGGCGCGCCGTCGCGCCCGCGCACGACCGCCACCAGCGGCCGCCGCGGCTGCTCGGGGTTGGGGTGGACGACGACGGCCACCTCCCCCGTGCTCAGGGTCACGGTGGTCCCCGTGGGGAACAGGCCCATCATGTTCGTGAACACGGTGAGCGCCAGCGGGTCGTAGTCGCCCGGCCTGGCCTCGATCAGGGCGCGCAGCGCCTGGTCGGGCAACATGGCGGGCCGGTCGGCGCGCGGGGAGGTCATGGCGTCGTAGGCCTCGCAGATGCGCACGATCCTCACGTAGGGGTGCATCTCGGCCGGCGGGACGCGCAGCGGCGTGCGGCCGCGGTGCAGGTCGAACTGGAAGCCGACCGTCGCCGCGGCGAGCATCTTCGGCGTGATCTTGTGCCCCTCGAGCTGGGCCCCGAGCGCCCGGTAGGGGTGCAGGCCGAGCGCCTGCGCCTCGCCGTCGCTCAGCGTGGACCGCTCGACCAGCTCCCGCGGCGAGCGGAACAGGCCCAGGCCGGCGAGCATGCCGCAGTAGCCGAGCTCCGTGAGCTTGACCTTGCCCAGGCCGAGCTGGTGGCCGAGCAGCACCGACAGGACGCCCGTGTTCGCCATGTGGCTGAACAGGTACTCGTCCGCGTTCTTCACCGCCGTGAGGCGCAGCCAGCGGTTGAAGTACTTGGCCGTGAGGCCGACGATCTCCTGCAGCGCGCGGTGGAGCTTCTGCGTGAAGTAGCGGTTGAGCTCCTCGTTGCTCAGGTTCTTCACGTACTCGCGCAGGAGCACGAGCGTCCGCGCGTACGCGAGCGGGAAGTAGGTCTTCTCGTCGATGTCGACCTTCTTCGCTACCGCCTTGCCGGTCGTCTCGCCGGGGGCGTAGACGGCGACCCGGTCCTTGAGCCCCAGCGCCTCGAGGCTCGACCGCACCTGGTTGGCGGGGTCCTCGGCGCCGAGCGACTGCTTGACCGCGTTGAAGAACACCCGCAGGTCGGTCGGGCCGAGCTTGCCGAGGAAGGCGACCTCGGCGATCCCCAGCTGCTCGAGCGCCTTCACGAGCCCCTGGATGGTGCCGAAGGCGCGCCGGCCGCCGCGCAGGGGCTCCTTGTTGTAGTAGAGCATCCCCTCCTCGGCCTGGAGGCGGATCCCGCCGCGGTCCGCGGCGGCCTCGATCAGCGCCTCCATCTGCGCGAGCGGCGCCTCGTAGGCGACGTTGTCGGTCTCGTAGAGGCGCACGAGGCGCAGCGCCTGCACCAGCAGGTTGGCGAACTGGAGCGCGCTCTCCTGCCCGGACTCGGTCTCGGTCGTCATCGCCTCACCGCCCCTGCTTGATGGCGTCGAGCGCCTTCTGGGCCGCGTCGCGGATCTCGGCCATGGCCTTGCGGTTGAACACCAGCGTGCTGCGGCTGGCCTGCTGCTGGAGGAAGGCGATCGCGGTCTTCCCGCCGAGGCGCCGGACCGCGTCGATGTAGGCCAGCTTCTCGTCGGCGTCGCGGCCGAGGAAGGCCTGGCTCTCGACGACCCGCTTGAGCACGTCGAGGGCGGGCTTGTAGCCGGCGTTGGTCACGTGCCCGATCGCGCGCAGGCGGTCCTGCTTCGACTCCGAAGTCTCGAGCGCCTGCGTGAACGTCTGCAGGCGCCCCTCCTCGGTCTGGGTCCGCCACTGGTGGGTGGCGTACTCCTTGATCTTGGCGTCGGTGTGCTGCCGCGCGCGGTTGAGGGCGTCCTCCAGGTCCTTGCCCTTGAGCTTCTTCGAGGCGATGAACAGCGCCGCGCGGGTGACCTCGGCCGGGACCTGCGCGTCGAGCATCGGCGTGAGGACCTTCGGGTTCCGGTGCAGGTTGTCGCTGATGAACCCCGACAGGGCCTCCTGCATCTCCTTGTTCTTCGTGAGCATGAAGGTCGCCACGGCGGCCGTGAGCCCGCTCTCCCCGATCGCCCCGAGGATGCGGCAGTAGGCCTTGGGGCCGCCGATCGCCTGCCCCTGCGCCAGCTCGGTCAGGCGCCCGACGTTCTGCTCCTCGCCCATGTAGGAGAAGACGCCCCGGATGAGCTCCTCGTCCTCGTCCTCGACGAGCTGCAGCTCGCCCTCGAGGCGGCCGAGGATGCCGCCGAGGAGCTCCATGTCCTTGCTGCGCAGGGCGGTGTCGACCGACTCGCGCAGGAGCCACGCCACGTGCTCGCGGCCGACGAGGTCCGGGGCCACCGCCAGGCCGTCCAGGCCGGCGTCGACCAGGAGGCGCAGCAGCCGGTCGGGCCCCCAGCTCTGGACGTCGCGCTGGAGCTCGAGCAGCGCCTGCTCGCTCACCTCGAAGATGTCGTCGCCCTCCTCGCGCTCGCCCTCGCCCGAGTCGAGCTCCTTGGCCTTCTCGAACTCCGCCGCGCCGTCGGTGACCTCGAAGGTGTAGGTGTTGCGCGCGCCGGGCGCCGTGAGGCTGGCGACGATCGCGTCGACGTCGCGGTTCATGTCCTTGAGGAGCTTGAGCGACTCCTGCGACATGTAGTCGGGCTGCTCCCACGCCTCGGAGAGCGAGTTGATCGCGACGTAGTCGATGTTCTTGAAGTCGCCCTCCCACAGGAGGCCCGTCGAGTCGACGCGGGGGTCGACGACGGCCTGGTAGAAGACGAAGGCCAGCTTCTCGGCCTCCTGCACGGCGAGGCCCTTGGTGATGCTGATCTCGCGCAGGCCGTCGACGTAGAGGCGGAAGGCGAGGTTCTCGTTGCGGTTCTGCTCCTCGTAGATCGGCGTCTCCTCGACCAGCAGGGTGTCCTGGGTCACGCCGATGCGGAGGATGTCGTGCAGGGCCAGGTAGCTACGGATGCGGCTCGACCAGGCGTCGAGCGACGACTTCACGTGCGTGTGGTGGTGCGGGTAGAGCTTGAGGTTCGTGAAGCACTTCACGAACAGGTTCATGACCTCGCGGGCGAACCAGACCCGCTCCTGCTCGTTGCCCATGGCCCCTCCCCGTGACGCCGCCGGCCGAGCGACGACGGCACTTTAGCGGGGGGCGGCCGGGAAGGCTACCGGGGCGGGGGGCGTCCTGAGGCCATGGGCCGTGAGGTCAACCACGGAGGGCGCGGAGGTCACGGAGAAGTCGAAGGAGGCCGGTCGTCATGACCCGCTCTTCCTCCGTGTCCTCCGTGCGTCACCGCCGCCTGAACTCGTCCTCCTCGGCCCACGAGCCGCGCGGGTCGATCAGGCCGTCGAGGCTCTCGCCCAGCGGGGCCTCCATGCCGCCGAGGCCGTCGGCGTCCCAGCGCGCGTCGGTCGGGGCGGTCTCGCCGGGCAGGCGCGGGGCGCCGGCGATCCCGGCGATCAGGGCGTCGTGCTCGCCCATGCGGAACAGCTCGTACTCGTGGGCCATGAGCGCCTCGAGGTCGGCGATCCGCGCGTCGAGGAGCGCCCGACCCTCGGCCGAGGTCACGCGCTCGCGCAGGGCCCGCAGGAGGTCGATCTCGTCCTGGAAGGAGATCGTCCGGTTGGGGCTCGGGTTCAGCATGTCGTGGTCGGCGTCGCGGTGGCGGTCGTAGATGTCCACCATGTGGTTGTGCCGGCGCCGGCCGTACTCGGAGAGGATCGCCTCGAGGCGCGAGTCGATCGTGTTGTCGGGGATCTCGCCCCGCTCGACCCTGGCGTTGAGGTCGGTCAGGGCGCGCTCGAGCCGCAGGTCCTCCTCGTGGACCGGGGCCAGGAGGCGGTTGCGGTAGTCGCGGTAGGTCCGGCCCATGCTGTCGACCCGCGCGGCCAGCTCCTCGGGCGTGAGGCGGGCGGCGTCGTCGAGGAGGCGGCGCCCCTCGTCGCGCACCCGGGCGGCGGCCTCGGCGCGGTTCGCCGTGCGGTTGATCGCGTCGGTGATCGCGTCGTTGAACACGAGCACCGTCGGGATGCCGAAGCGCCGCGTGGCCGTCCACGTGCCGCGACCGACGGCGGTCACCAGGCGCCCCGCCGTGGCCGACATGCGGCGCCCGCCGTAGACCATGAAGGCGCCCGGCTCGCGCACGGCCAGGCGGCCGGCGCGGCCCATGTCGCGCCCGAAGTCGACGACCCGGCGCCCCGTGCGGGAGAACACGTTCCCCGGCTGCGCGGCGCGCCGCGCCAGCTCGACGTTGCGGGCGCGGTTGATGACGCCGGCGCGCCGCACCGTCTCGGCCGCCCGCGGGAAGCGGCTGGCCAGGGTCGCGCCGGCGGCCCGCGTGACCGGCGCGGCGGCGGCGCGCGTGGCGCCGCTCACCCGCGTCGCGGTGCCGGCGATCACGTTGGCCTTGCCCAGCTTGTCGAGGCCCTTGGTGCCGGCGACCGACACGAGGACCTCGGCCGTCAGGTAGCCGGTCATCTCGGCGAACTTCTCCGGGTCGTTCAGGGCGGCGTCCTTGTACTCCTCCCACTTGGCGAGGAGCGCCTCCTTGGTCTCGTCCCAGTTCTCGATCGCGTAGATGATCCCGTTGATCGTGTCGATCGGGTGCAGGATCGTGTTGACGATCCCCGTGGCCGCCCCGTAGAGCCCCTTGCCGAAGCCGCGGGTGAAGGCCCACGTCTGGCGGCCGACGTACTTCAGCCCGTCGACCACGTCCGAGGCCGTGATCCCGCGGGCCCAGCTGGCCACGCCCGAGGCCACGTCCTTGGTCCCGTCCCACAGGCGCTCGTACCAGGCGCGCAGGCCGTAGGGGTCGTTGAGGAGCGTCGGGTCGTTGTCGACGTAGGCGTAGACGTTGAGCCCGCCGAGGACGCCCGTCGGGTCGGCCGTGGTGAAGCGGCCGAGGTCGGGGGCGTAGCTGCGCGCGCGCAGGTCGTAGAGCCCGGCCGCCGCGTCCCACGGGCGCGAGGTGAAGCGGAAGCGGTTCCACTCCGCCGCGGCGCCCTCGGCCCGCGTGAGCGCGCCGAACGCGTCGTAGCCGTAGCGCGCCGCGACCTGGCCCTGGTCGTCGGTCAGCGCCGTCACGCTGCGCACCAGGTCCCAGTGGTAGAAGTAGGTCCTGTCCTCGCGCCGCGCCGCCAGCAGGTCGTCGGCGCCGGGGCCGTGGACGTAGCTGGCGAGCACGTTGCCCTCGGCGTCGACCTCGCCCACGACGTCGGCCAGGTCGTGCAGGTAGCCCGTCCGCGCGCCGCCCTCCTCGCGCCACAGCCTGGCGCCGTTGGGCGCGTAGCCGTAGCGGACCGTCTGGCCGTCGGCCCGCGTCACGGCGACCAGGCGGTCGTCGTGGTCGTAGGTGAAGCGGGTCGCGCCGCGGTCGTCGCGCCGCTCGGCCAGGGCGCCGCCCGGCGTGTAGGAGATCGCCTCGCCGCCGCGGCTGACGATCCGGTTGCCGGCGGCCACCTCGTAGCGGGTCTCGGCGTCGCCGCGGGTCTCCGTGAGGCGGTTGCCGGCGGCGTCGTAGGTCCAGCGCGTCGTCACGCCGTCCGGCTCGGTGGCCGCGACCAGCCGCCCGCGCGCGTCGTGCTCGTAGGTGGTCCGACGCGCCGCCGCGTCCTCGACCCAGGCCACGCGGCCGGCGGCGTCGTAGCCGTAGGCGCGCCGCTCGAGGACCTGGTCGTCCTTGCGGGTCACGACCTCGGTCAGCCGCGCCCGCTGGTACGCGAAGCGCGTGACCACGCCGCTCGGGTAGCGGACCTCCTTGCGCCGCCCGTCGGGGTGCAGGTCGATCTCGATCTTGCCGCCCTCGGGCAGGGTCACGCCGACGACGCGGCCGCGCGCGTCGTAGTCGTAGCCGACCGTGCCCCAGGGGAGCTTCAGCGCCGTGCGGTCGCCGGCGGCCGAGTAGCCGTACTCGACCTTCATGCCGAGGTTGACGTCGGTGAGGCGCGCCAGCCGCCCGGCCGGGTCGTAGCCGAGGGCGAAGCCGCCGTCGGGGCCCTGGAGGGCGGTGAGGCGGCCGGCGTCGTCGAAGGTGAACGTCTCCGCGCCGCGCGGCGTCGTGCGCTCGACCATGCGCCCGCGCGCGTCGTAGCGGTAGCCGACCGTGACCTCGCCGCGCGTCTCCTCGACGAGCTGGCCCAGGGCGTCGTGGCGCAGGACGCGCTGGCCGGTGGCCGGGTCCTGCACGATCACGGTGCGGTCGTCGGGGCGGGCGATCGTCGTCTTGTTGCCGAGGGCGTCGACGAAGGCGCCGAGGCGGCCGGCGATGTCGTACTCGAGCCGGGCCAGCGGGCCCATGGCGTCGGCGACGGTCGAGAGCCGGCCGCGGGCGTCGTAGGCGTAGCGGAACGACTGGCCGAGCTCGTCGGTGAAGGCGACCACGCGGCCGCGCGCGTCGTAGTCGACGGCCATGAGGACGCCGAGCGCGTCGCTCACCTTGCGGGCGCGGCCGGCGTCGTCGCGGGCGACGTCGACCACGCGCCCGTCGGCGCGCTTGACCTTGACCACCTGCCCGTCGCCGTCGCGCTGGTAGAGCATGCGCCCGACGCCGTCCTCCTCCGAGGCCACGACGAGGCCGCGCTCGTCGAGGGTGAAGGTGGTCGTCTTGCCGCGCGGGTCGGTCACGGCCGTGAGGCGGCCGACGGCGTCGTAGGCCATCTTCGTGACGGCGCCGCCGGGGGCGGTCACCTCGAGCAGGTTGCCGTGCAGGTCGTAGGCGAAGGCGACCTGGCGCCCGTCGGGGAGGGTCACGCGCGTCGGCCGCGCGGTGACCTTCGCGCCGTACTCGAAGCGCGTGGCGCCCTCGGGGCCGACGCGCGTCACGAGGCGGCCGCGGGCGTCGTACTCGAACGACCACTCGCGCCGGAGCCCGTCGCCCGTCACGGCCACGCTGGTGGTCCGCTCGCGGGCGTCGAGGAGCGTCACGACCGCGTCGCCCTGGGCGTTGGTGCGCTCGACGCGGCGGCCGTCGGCCGACACGGCGAAGGTCCACGCCTCGCCGGCGCGCGTGACGTGCACCTCGCGGCCGGCCGCCGCGGAGCCCTCGCTCGCCGCGCCGAGGTAGCGCAGGCGCGCCGGCTCGACCCCGTCGCCGTCGAGGGCCAGCACGCGGCCGAGGACGTCGTAGGCGATCCGGGCCTGCCCGCCGGCGAGGCCCGTGAGCCGGCCGGCGGCGTCGTAGCCGTAGGAGGCGCGGAGCTTGCCGCGCTGCACGGCCGCGAGGTTGCCCTGGCCGTCGCGCACGTAGCGGACCTTCGCGCCGCCGGGGGTCACGAGCGCCGTGAGCGCGCCCTGGGCGTCGCGCTCGACGGCGACGCGGCCCCAGGGGCCCTTCAGGTGCGTGACGCGCCGCTCGGCGTCGTAGCCGAACTCGACCGTCAGCGCGCGCGGGCCGGTGCGCGACAGCGGCCAGCCCTGCGGGTCGAAGCGCCACTCGCGGTCGTCGCCGAGGCCGCGCACGCGGAAGCCGTCCTCGAAGCGGTCGATCACGGCCGGCGCGCCCGTGACGGCGCGCAGGACGCCGTCCTCGCCGCGGTCGAAGAACAGGCGCCGCCCGTCCTCCTGCACGAGCGCCGCGCGCGCCCCCGACGGGTGGACGTCGAGGTGCACGTCGAGCGCGCTCACCCAGTGCGTGGTCATGTTGGCGAGGTCGCCCGCCCACGGCCGGTAGGTGCGCACGAGGCGGAAGGCGAGGTCGCCCTCGCCCAGCGCCAGGTCCTCCCGCGCGTAGACGACCGCCCCGCTGACCGGGTCCACGTCGAGGGCGTCGAGGCCTCTCTGGTCCTCGACCACGGGCGCGTCGTCGCCGCCCAGCGGCGCGCGGTCGACAGGCCGCTCCTGCGCGAACAGGAGCGGCGCCGGCGGGAAGAGGAAGGTGATCGAGAGGACCGCGCAGAGGGCGCGCGTCAGGAGGCGAGACCGCATGGGGACACTCCGGGCGGTGGAGGAGCAACGGACGGGCCCGTGAGGCCGCCGCGCCGAACGGCGGATCCTACCGAACGTTACCGACGCCGATCCAGGCCCCGCTGCTCGGGCCCCCTTCCCGGCGCTGGCAAGTGAGACGAAGCGAGACGAACGCGGGAGGCGGGGGGCGAGCGGCCGGAGGGTTCGATAGAATCCCGCCGTGACGATCGCCCTCACCCTTCAGAAGGGGCCCCCCGTGCTCGCGGTCGAGCGCCTGACCGTCTCGGGGGCCGTCCTGCGCCTGGCCGAGGGCGTGCCGGCCGGGCGCTGGGTGGTGGCCGACCTTCAGGTCGGTCAGGGCGTCTCGACCCCGGCGAAGGTCGCCTGGTCGCAGCAGGTGGCCCCGGGGCTGCCCCTGACGCTGGCCGGGCTCGAGTTCGTGGGCACCTGGGAGGCGCTCGGGACGCTCCGCCGCGCGATCCTCGGCGTCGTCGGCAGCCGCGCGCTCGACGGCGATGCCCACGTGGGCTTCGTCGTGGCCGAGCCGGGCGGCACCTACACCTGCTACTCCGCCGAGAGCGTGACGCTCGCCGTGATCTCGCCCGACGGCGCCCGCTTCAGCGTGCGCCGCCGCGACCCGCGCGAGGCGACGGGCGTCACGTCGACCGAGGCGAGCTTCGACGACGCCCTCGCGCGGGCGTTCTCCACCCGCGAGGCGCCGCGGCTCGACCCGCCCGTCGGCCCGGCGCGCGCGCGCCCGGCGTCGTCCGCGCCGGCTCCGGCGAAGCCGGCGGCCCCGGCGCCGGCGGAGGAGGACGCCGTCCTGGCGGCGCGCACCCTCGTGCTCGGCCCCGAGCGTCCGGGCGCGGCGCAGGACGACCTCGACGAGGAGCAGGTGCTCGCCGCGCGGACCATGGTCGTCGTCGACGACCGGCCGCCCCTCGACGACGAGGAGGAGGTCCTCGCGGCGCACACGCTCGTGCTCAAGGGCGGCGAGGCGGGTCCCCAGGGGCGGACCGACCGGCGCTGGAGCAAGGTCCTCGACCGCGGCCGCCTCGTCGGCTGGATCGCGCCCGACACCGAGACTGCCTGGTCGATCTACGACGAGCAGGGGCGCAAGACGGCCGTCGTCGCCGCCGACGAGGGCCGCGCGCGCGTGTGCTGGCTGGGCGACAAGGCGACCGAGTCGTTCGAGTACTTCGAGGCGCCCACGCCGCTCGAGGCGATCGCCGTCGCCTACGAGCTGACCGGGCCGCCGGCGATCGAGCCGCCGATCGCGGGGTTGTGAGCCCTCGGGAATTGACGAGCCGGCCCGGCGTTTACGAAGATCGACGCCCATGCCGCTCCTGGCCCGAGCCCTCTGCCTGGTCCTGGCCGCCCTCGCCGCGCTGGCGGGCGTGTCCGTGGACCTGTGCGCCTGCGACGGCGGCGGGCACGGGTTGTTCTGCGCCGCGCCGCCGGCCGTCGCGGCGCCCGCGGGCGGCTGCTGCGGTGGCGAGCCCGCCCCCGCGCTGCCCGGGCCGGGGGTGCACGACGACGGCGACTGCGCCTGCCCCGAGGTCGCCTTCCACCTGCCGCCCGTCGAGCGCGAGGGGCCGCCCCCGCCCCTGACCGTTGCGGCCGACGCCGCCCCGGCGGGTCCGCTCCTCCCTGCGCTGGCGGCCGCGCCGACCCGCGCCCCGTTCGTCGCGCGTGCCCCGCCGACGACCAAGCTCCGCCGACACCTCGCGCTCCACGTCCTCCGGTTGTGAGCGGGCCCCGGCCGGGCCCTCCCACGCCCGGCCGCGCCACGCCCCGCCCCCGCCGCGTGCGCGCCGTGCGCCGCCCGGGGCCGGGGCGCCCCTCCTCCGTGGAGCGCCCCCGTGAAGACCCTCCTGCGGCGCGGCCTGTTCGGCCTGCGCGTCCTCCTCGTCCGCGTCCGCTTCGTCGGCCTCATGCTCGCCGTGGCCCTGGCGGTGGCCTACTGGGACACCGCCCTGCACGCCGTGCGGCGCCTGAACCGGCCGCCGCCGGCGACGGCCTCCGACGTCGAGTTCTTCTGCCCCATGGACCCGCAGATCGTGCGCGCCGAGCCGGCGAGCTGCCCGATCTGCGGCATGCCGCTGTCGCGGCGCGCGAAGGGCGCGCCGCCCGAGCTGCCGAGGGGGGTGCTCGCGCGGGTGCAGCTCACGCCCTACCGGGTGGCGCTGGCCGACGTCGGCATGATCGAGGTGACGCGCCGCCCGCTCGAGGTGGCGATCGACACCGTCGGCGCGGTCGCGATCGACGAGCGGCGCCTGGCGCGGATCGCCTCGCGCGTGCGCGGGCGCGTCGACCGGCTGTTCGTCGACTTCACCGGCGTCGAGGTGCGCGAGGGCGAGCCGCTGGTGTGGCTCTACAGCCAGGAGCTCTACACCACCGCGCGCGAGCTCCTCGCCGCGCGCGCCGCCGGCGGCCCGGTGCTCGAGGCGGCCCGCCGCCGCCTGCTCCTGTGGGGGCTCCGCCCGGCGCAGGTCGAGCGGATCCTCGCCCGCGGCGAGCCCGAGACCCACGTGGAGGTCCTGTCGCCGATCTCCGGCACGGTCGTCTCGAAGACCGTCGTCGCCGGCGACTACGTGGACGAGGGCACGCAGATGTACACGGTGGCCGACCTGTCGGTCCTGTGGATGATCGCCCGCGTCTACGAGGACGAGGCGCCGCTCGTGCACCTCGGCCAGCCGGTCGAGATCCGGGCCAGCGCCTACCCCGAGCGGACGTTCGAGGGCCACGTCTCGTTCGTCGACCCGACGATCGACCCGGCCACGCGCACGGTCGGCGTGCGCGTGGACGTCCCCAACGGCCACGGCCTCCTCCGGCCCGGAATGTCCGTGCGCGCGCGCCTCCGCGCGCCGGTCGGCCCCGACGGCGTGCCCGCGCGCGGGCAGGTCGAGGTCGTCTACCGCTGCTGCTCCGCCTGCCCCGACGTGCTCTCGCGCGAGCCCGGGACCTGCCCGCAGTGCGCCATGCCGCTCACGCCGGTCGAGGAGCGCGCGGCGCTCGGGCCAGGCGGCGCGTGGGAGTGCCGCTGCCCCATGCATCCCGACCACGTCGTCCGCAGCGACCGGCCCGGGCCGTGCCCCGAGTGCGGCGCGCCCCTGGTGCGCGAGGACGCGCCGGCCCCGCCCCAGGCCACGACGGCGGCGTCGGTCACCCTCTACGAGTGCCCCGGCCACCCGGAGGCCACGCGGGACACGCCCGGGATCTGCCTCCCCTGCGGGACCATGGAGCTGATCCCGCGCGAGACGACCGCCGATGAGGCCCGGGCGCTCCTCGCGCAGGCCCGGCCCGAGGCCTCGGCGCCGCTCGCGGGCGACGCCGACGTGACCCTCTACGAGTGCCCCGGCCACCCGGAGGCCACGCGGGACACGCCGGGGATCTGCCTGCCGTGCGGGACGATGGAGCTCCTCCCGCGCACGGTCGCGGCCGACGAGGCCCGCGCCCGTCTGGCCCTCGCCCGGCCCGAGGCGTCGCGCCCGCTCCTCGCGCCGCCCCGGGACCCGGCGCTCGCCCACGCGCCGCTGGCCGTGCCGGCCGACGCCGTGATCGACACGGGCGGGCGCTGGATCGCCTACGTCGAGGTCTCCCCCGGGGTCTACGACGCCGTCGAGGTCGTCGTCGGCCCGCGCGTCGGCCCCTGGCTGCCCGTCGTGCGCGGCCTGCGCGAGGGGCAGCGCGTCGTGGCCCGCGGCGCCTTCCTGGTCGACGCCGAGGCGCGGCTGAACCCGGCCGCGGCGTCGATCTACTTCGGCGCCTCGGGCGGTGGCCGGTGAGCGCGCCGTCGTCGTCCTCCTCCTCGCTGACCGACGAGCGCGACGGGCCGATCGAGCGGGTGATCGCCTTCTCGGTCGCCAACCGCGCCGTCGTCCTCCTGCTCACGCTGGCCCTGGCGCTGTGGGGCATCCACGCCCTGCGCCGCACGCCGATCGACGCGATCCCGGACCTCTCCGAGAACCAGGTCATCGTCTTCACCGACTGGCCCGGCCGCTCGCCGCAGGAGATCGAGGACCAGGTCACCTACCCGCTCTCGGTGAACCTGCAGGGCCTCGCCGGCGTGAAGGCGGTGCGCTCGACCTCCGAGTTCAACTACTCGATGGTCAACGTGATCTTCGAGGAGGGCGTGGGCTTCTACTTCGCCCGCGACCGCGTGCTCGAGCGCCTCTCGACCGCCAGCACCTTCCTCCCGCCCGGCGTCGTCCCCTACCTGGCGCCCGACGCGACGGCGCTGGGCCAGATCTTCTGGTACACGGTCGAGGGGCCGCTCGACCCGGGCGAGCTGCGCTCGCTCCAGGACTGGTACGTCCGCTACCAGCTGAACGCCGTCCCCGGCGTGGCGCAGGTGGCGTCCGTCGGCGGGTTCGTGCAGGCCTACCAGGTCGACGTCGACCCCCACAGGCTCCGCGCCTACAGCGTGACGCTCGGGCAGGTGTTCGAGGCGGTCGGGCGGAGCAACTCGGCCGTCGGCGGCGACGTGCTGGTCAAGGGCGGCGCCGAGTACCTGATCCGCGGCGAGGGCTGGCTGCGCGGCGCCGACGACATCGCCTCGATCGTGATCACCGAGCGCGACGGCGTCCCGGTGTTCGTGCGGCACGTGGCCTCGGTCCAGCTCGGCCCCGAGCCGCGCCGGGCGGCGCTCGAGAAGCACGGCGAGGCGGTGGGCGGCGTCGTCCTCATGCGCTTCGGCGAGAACCCGCTCGAGGTCACGCGCCGCGTGAAGGAGAAGATCGCCGCGCTCCAGCCGGGCCTGCCGCCGGGCGTGCGGATCGTGCCGTTCTACGACCGGACGCCCCTGATCGAGGGGGCGATCGCCACCCTGCGCCGCACGCTCCTCGAGGAGATGGCCGTCGCGTCGCTCATGGTCTTCCTGGTCCTCTTCCACCTGCGCTCGTCGATCGTGATCTGCGCCACGCTGCCGCTCTCGGTGCTCCTGTCGTTCATCGCCATGCACCACCTCGGCGTGCCCTCGAACATCATGTCGCTCTCGGGGATCGCGATCTCGATCGGCGTGCTGCTCGACGCCGGGATCGTGATGACCGAGAACGCCTACACGCGCCTGCACGAGGCCGCGGGCGGCCGGCCGGTCACGGGCGACACGCGCCCGGTCGTCCTGCGCGCCTGCAAGCTGGTCGGGCGGCCGCTGTTCTTCTCCGTCCTCATCATGCTCGTCAGCTTCCTCCCGGTCTTCGCCCTCGAGGGGATCGAGGGGCGCATGTTCCGCCCGCTCGCGCTGACGAAGACCTTCGCCCTGATCGGCGTCGCCATCCTCGCCGTCACCGTCGTGCCGGCGCTGATACCGACCTTCGTGCGCGGCCGCCTGCGCTCGGAGCAGGAGAGCTGGCTCGTGCGCAGCGTGGCCGAGGTCTACCGGCCGGTCCTCGCCTGGCTGCTCCGGCGCCCCCGGGTCGTGGCGCTGTGCTTCGCGGCGCTGCTCGGCCTCGGCCTGAACCTGGCGCCGAAGCTCGGGCGGGAGTTCATGCCGCCCCTCGACGAGGGGTCGATCATGGACATGCCGGTCACGATCCCGTCGGCCTCGGTCAGCCGGGCCGCCGACGACCTCGCGGCCCGCGACGCGCTCCTGCGGCGCCTCCCCGAGGTCGACCTGGTCGTCGGCAAGGCCGGCCGCGCCGAGACGCCCACCGACCCGTCGCCGGTCGACATGGTCGAGACCGTGATCACGCTGCGCCCCCGCGAGCACTGGCCGCGGCGGGGCGTCGAGTACGAGGCCGTCCTCGCGGCCGCGCGGGCCGCCGTGGGCGAGGAGCACGCCAACGACGTGGCGATGAACGCGGCCGCCGCCTTCGACCGCTTCGCCCGCGAGGTCGCCCTGCGCCGCCTCGAGGAGCACGCCCCGGCGCTGGGGCTCGTCCTCCTGCGCGGGCTCGTCGACGACCTGCTCCTTGGCCGCCACGCGCCCGACCTCGACCGCGGCGTCGTCGCGCGCCGCCTGGCCGGCACGTGGGGCCCGCGCCTCGCCGCCGGGCCGCTCGAGTGGGAGGTGGCCGAGGCCGCCCGCGAGGCCGCCCGGATCATCACCGCGAGCCAGGGGGACGACGACGCGCGCGCCCTGCTCGTGCGCCCGCCGGGCCCCCTCGAGGCGCTCGCCGCGCCCCTGCGCCAGCTCGTCGCCGCGCCGCGCCCGACGCTCGAGGCGACCCTGTTCGCGGCGATGACGGCGCGCCGCGACGCGGCGCTCACCGAGCAGGTGCGCCGCGTGGAGTGGGAGCTCGAGGACCGCGCGCCCGCGGCGCTCCGCGAGGCGATCGAGGAGGCGGCCGCCGCCCGCGGGCTCGCCGCCGCGCCGGCCGCCCCGGGGCCGCTGGCGCTGCGCAGGAGGACCAAGCAGGAGCTCGTGCAGGAGCTGGACACGATCGCGCAGGTCCCCGGCTGGGCGAACATCTGGACGCAGCCGATCATCAACCGCGTCGACATGCTCGCCACGGGCGTGCGCACCATGATCGGCGTCAAGGTCTTCGGCGACGACCTCGACACGATCCAGCGCGTCGCCGACCGGGTGGCCGAGGTGCTGCGCGGCGTGCCCGGCGCCGTCGACGTCTTCCCCGACCAGGTCGTGGGGGAGCGCTACCTCGAGGTCGTGATCGACCGCGAGCGCGCCGCCCGCTACGGCGTCGCCGTGCAGGAGGTCCAGGACACGATCGAGGTGGCCCTGGGCGGCCGCCGCGTGACGACGGCGATCGACGGCCGCAGACGCCTGCCGGTCCGGGTCAGGTACGCCCGCGACCTGCGCGAGGACGAGGCGCAGGTGCGGCGGATCCTGGTCACGGGCAGCGCCGGGGTCCAGGTCCCGCTCGGCGAGGTGGCCGACGTCCGCGTCGTCCAGGGGCCGTCCATGATCAAGAGCGAGGACGGGCTCCTGCGCGCCTACGTGCAGCTCAACGTCCGCGACCGCGACGTGATCGGCTTCGTCGACGAGGCCCGCCGCGTCGTCGAGGACGAGGTCGTGGCGAAGGGCCTCCCGCAGGGCGTGTACCTCGAGTGGAGCGGCCAGTTCGAGCACCAGGTGCGCGCGCGCGAGCGGCTGGCCCTGATCGTGCCGCTCGTGGTGTTCCTGATCTTCGTGATCCTCTACCTGACCTACCAGGACCTGGGCGACGCCCTGCTCATGATGCTCGCCGTCCCCGGCGCGCTGGTCGGCGGCCTGATCTTCCAGTGGGTCTTCGGCGTCGACTTCTCGGTCGCCGTGTGGGTGGGCTACATCGCCTGCTTCGGCCTGGCGACCGAGACGGGGATCATCATGCTCGTCTACCTGCGCGAGGCGATCGAGCGCAGGGGCGGCCTGGCGAACATCGCCACCGTCGACGAGCTGGAGGCCGCCGTCATCGAGGGCGCCGTGCAGCGCCTGCGCCCCAAGCTCCTCACCGAGGGGACGACGATCCTGGGCCTCGTCCCCATGCTCATGGCCGAGGGCGTCGGCGCCGAGGTCATGCGCCCCATGGCCGCGCCGGTCCTCGGCGGCGTGCTCCTCGCCGACGAGGTGATCGACGTGTTCATCCCGGTGATCTTCTTCTGGTACCGCCGCCGGCGCTGGGAGCGCCTGCAGGCCGAGCGCGCGGCCGCCGGGGCGGACGCCCTGGAGGTGACGGCGTGAGGTCCGCCCTGCTGCTCGTCGCCCTGGCCCTGACCGGCTGCCTGAGCGACCTCGACCTCCAGCGGCGCGAGGCCGAGCGCGCCCGCGGGGAGATGGTCTACGACCTGCGCGAGGACCTGAAGTACGGGCCCGTCCTCTGGACGACCGAGGACGACGTCGCGGCGCTGACCTCGGCGGTCACCGTCGAGGCGGTCCAGGCGGCGGTCCTGCGCCGCAACCCCGACCTGCTGGCCGCGCTCCAGCGCTGGGTCGCGGCCCTCGAGCGCGCGCCGCAGGTGACCTCGCTGCCCTACCCCGTCGTCCAGTACCGCTACTCGTCCATGTTCCGCATGCACTCGGTCGGCGCCGAGCAGATGCTCCCCTGGCCGGGCAAGCTCCTGGCCGACGGCCGGACGGCCCTCGCGGACGCCCGCGCGGCGCGCGCCGACTGGCGCGAGGTCGAGGGCGTCGCCCGCGCGCAGGCCGCCAGCGGCGTCGCCGCCCTGTGGCTGGCCCGCCGGCAGCTCGCCCTCGTCGACGAGAACCTGGCGCTCATGGACCGGTTCGTCGGGATCGCCGAGACGAAGTACGCCGCCGGGACGGTGACGCAGTCCGACGTCCTCCGCGCCCAGGTCGAGCGCGAGGGCCTCCTCGCCGAGCGGGCGCTCTTCGCGCGCGAGGCGGCCGTCGCCGAGGCGGCCCTCGACGCGCTCCTCGACCGCCCGCTCGACGCGCCGCCCCTGGGCCCCGTCGACCTGCCCCGGGCGGCGGCCCCGCCCGGGCCGGTCGCGGCGCTCCTGCTCCGGGCGCTCGACGCCCGCCCGGCCCTGCAGGCCGTCGGCTGGAGGGCCCACGCCGCGCTGGAGGCGCGCCGCCGCGCCGAGCAGGAGTGGCTCCCCGACGCCGTGCTCGGCGGCGCCTACGTCCGCGACGCCGGCGCCGACCGCGACGAGGTCGAGCTCATGGGCGGCCTGACCCTGCCCCTCTGGCCCGGGCGCGTGCGCGCCGCCCGGGCCGAGGCCGACGCGCGCCTGCGCGGCGCCCAGGCGGAGGAGCGCGCCGCGCACAACCGGGTCCTCGAGGAGGTCCGCGCCGGCGCCGCCCGGCTGACCGCCGCCCTCGAGCGGCGCCGCATCCTCGAGGAGGGCGCCGCGCCGCGGGCCCGCCAGAACGTCGAGGTGGCGGAGGCGGCCTACGTCGCCGGCCAGCTCGACCTGCTCGGGCTGATCGACGCCCAGCGCGGCCTGCTGGCGCAGGAGCTCGAGCTCGCGCGGGCCACGGCCGAGCAGGTCGCGGCCCGCGCGGCGCTCGACCAGGCGGTCGGGCTCGAGGCCGGGCGCTGATTTCGCTCCGACCCGGCGGCCCCCGGGTGGCATGATCCCCCCGCGCCCGGGCGCGGGGGGTGGTCATGCGTCGACTCCTGCTGGTGGCGGTCCTGCTCGCCCTGCCGGCGGCGGCCCGGGCGCAGACGGCGATCCCCCCCTTCCCGGCCGACCGCGTGGCCGTGGCCGGGACGGCCGACGCGTTCGACCCGCTGCGCGCGTTCCTGCGCGACTTCCGCAGCGCCGTCGGGGCCGAGTACCACGTGTGCGTCGTGGCGCGCTCGGCGCCCCAGCCCGGGCCCGAGCGCTCCGCCACGGCCGTCGAGTACGTGGACCGGGTGTGGGAGGCCTGGGTCCCGCAGGGGCTCGACCCGGCGCGCGGCGTCGTCGTCCTCCTGGCGCTCGAGAACCGCGGCGTGGCCGTCCACCCGGGCTCACGGTGGGCGACGCTGGGCTTCGAGCGCGGGACGATCACGCAGGTGATCGACCGCTCGCCCTTCGCCCAGCACGCGCGCGCGGGCGACCACGCGGGCGCGGTCGAGCGGCTGATCCAGGCGATCGACCTGCACCTCGGCCTGCGCGAGGCGGACCGGGCGAAGACGAGCCAGGAGGCGCAGCGCCGGCTGGCGGAGGCCCGGGACCGGCTCGCCCGGGCGCGCGCGCGCGTGGACGGGCTCCCCTACGAGCACGGCCCCGCGGCGCGCGAGCTCGACCGGGCCGACGCGGCCCTGCGGCGGGCGGCCGCGGCGCAGGCGGCCGGCGACCCGGCGGGCGCGGTCGCCGCCGCGCAGGAGGCCGTGCGCAGGGTCGAGGAGGCCCTGGCCGAGGTCGACGCGCGCGAGCGCGTGCGGCGCGACGCGCCGGCGGCCCTGAAGGGCGCGCTGGCGGCGCTGGCGCGCGCGGAGGCGGAGGTCGCGGCGGCGCCGGTCGTGGGCCCGGGCGTCGCCGGCCGCCTGGCCGTCGCGCGGCGCGACCTCGACCAGGCCGAGCAGCGCCTGGCGAGCGACGACCCGCGCGGCGTCGACGCCACGATCGCCCGCGCCGCCGACCAGGTGGCCGGCGCCGAGGCCGAGCAGGCCCGCGCGCTCGCCGCGCACCGCTTCCGCACGCGCACCGTCCCGGCCCTCGCGGCCGGCGCCCTCGGCCTCCTCGCGCTGGCCGCGCTCGCCCTGGCCCGCTGGCACCGCGGGCGCCGGCGCGCGGCCGCCGAGGCGGAGGTCGCGCGCTGGGAGGCGGCGCTCGGCCAGGCGGCGAGCCGGCTCCTCGCGCTGGCCGACGAGCACCCGCTCGTCTTCGGCGCCGAGGCCCCGCTCGAGCGCTGGACCGGCCAGACGGCCGGCGCGTTCCGGGCGGCCGCCGAGCGGCACGACGACCTGTTCGTGGCCTTCGCCGCCGCCCGCGACGCGCTCGACCACGCGCGCGGCCTGGCGGCGAAGGCCGGCCCGGTGGGCTGGGGCGCGTTCGACGCCGCCCTGCGCGCCCTGACCTCCGACGAGGTGGAGGTCGGCACGGAGGCGGTGGACGCGGTCGCGCACGGCAGGCTGTTCCTGCCCGATCGCCGGCCCGTCCGCCGACGGGCGGGCGCCCTGCTCGGCGACCTCGAGGGCGCGTACGGGCAGGTGAAGGCGCTCATGGACGACCTCGAGCGCACCGTCGCCGAGGCGCCGGCGCGCCTGGAGGCGGTCTCGGCGGCGCTCGCGGCGGTCGAGGAGCTGCTCGGCGCCCTCGAGGCGCGGCTGCTCCTGCCGGCCCACCAGGAGGAGCGGGGGCGGCTCGAGGCGGAGCGCGCGCGCCTGCACGACCTCGCCCCCGCCGACCCGGTCGGCGCCACCCCGGGCGTGGCCGCGCTCGCGGAGGCCGTCGCCGCGCTCGACGCGCGCCTGGCGCGCGCCGGCGCCACGCTCGACGGCCTCGACCAGGCGCTCGCGCGCCTGGCCGACGACGAGGCGCGGGTGGCCGGCCTGCGACGCGACGACGGGCTGACGCTGTCGGAGCCGGGCTTCGAGCCCGAGGCGCTGGGGCAGGCGACCCGCGACCACGCCGACGCCGCCCGGACCGCGCTGGCCGCCGGCGACGACGACGCGGCGGCCAGGGCCGCCGCGCGGACGGACGAGGTGGCGAAGCTGCTCTGCGCCCTCCTCGAGGCCACGCTCGCCTCGCGCCGCGACACGCCCGCGCGGCTGGCGGCGGAGGTCGCGCGCCGGGAGGCGCTCGAGGCGCGGCTGCCCGAGCGCCGCGCCCGCCTCGACGGCCTGCGCGCGCAGCACGACGACGACGCCCTGCGCCCCGCGCTCGACAACGCCGAGGAGGCCCAGGCCGCCCTGGCGCAGGTCGCGGCGGCGCTGGCCGAGGCCGGGGCCGACCTCGGGCCGGCCACCCAGCGCTACCTGGCCGCGGCCGAGCTCGTCGGGCGCGGGGCCGCCGTCCTCGACCAGGTCCAGGCGCTCTACGACGAGGTCGAGCACAAGGCGGCGGCCCTCGACCGCGACAGGGCCCTGGCGGGCCAGGGCCTGCTCGCCGCCGACGGCCTCCTGCGGACCGTCCAGGGCCTCCTGGCCGAGGGCGACCGCTTCGCCTCGGCGCCCCTGCGCGCCGGCTTCGCGGGCGTCGTCGCGCGCCTCGCGGCCGAGCGGCAGGCCCACGGCGCGGCCCGGCCGCACTGGCCGCGCCTGCGCGACGCCGCCTTCGCCGTCTCGTCGCTCGCGGGCGAGGTCGCCGCCCGCGCGGGCGCCGAGCACGCCGCCTGGCGCGAGGTCGAGGCGCTCCTCCCGGCCGTCCGCGCGCGCGTCGACGCGCAGGCGCGCGACCTCGCCCGCTGCGACGAGGACCGCGCCCCGGCCAACGCCGAGCTCGCCCGGGCCCGCGCCGCCCTCGACGAGGCCGCGCGCGCGGCCGCCGTCGACGGCGCCGACTGGCAGGCCGTCCTCGACCTGTGCCGGCGCGCCGACGAGGGCGTCGAGGCGTCCCGGCGCCTGGCCGCGCAGGACCGCGCGCTGGCCCAGGCCGCCCGCGAGGCGATCGCCCGCGCCCACCGCGAGCAGGGGAGCGCCGACCGGCGCCTCGGCCACGGCGTGCGCGTCGACCTGCAGGGCAGCGCCGCCGCCCTGCGCCGCGCCCGCGACGCGCTCGCGGCCCACGAGTACGAGCGCGCCCTCGAGGCCGCCGTCCGCGCCGAGGGCGAGGCCCACGACGCGCTCCGCCGCGCCGAGGCCGAGGCCCGCCGCCGGGCCTGGGAGGAGGCGCAGGAGCGCGAGCGCAAGGAGCGCGCGCGCCGCGACCGCGAGCGCCGGGAGCGCGAGGCCCGCGCCGCCGCCGTGCGCCGCGCGACGACGTCGTCGACGTCGTTCTCCAGCCGGTCGTCGTCGTCGTCGGGCGGGTCGAGCTTCCGCAGCACGTCGTCGGGCGGGTCGAGCGTCCGCGGGACGTCGTCGGGGGGCTCGAGCTGGTAGTCACGGCGACCGCCGGTCGAAGTGATCGAGGGCCGACCGTGTGGGCTCACATGGGACACGGAGGCCACGAAGGTCCACGAAGGTCATGGAGGTCTCGTCCTTTCATCTCCTTCGTGACCTCCGTTGACCTCCGTTGCCTTCGTGTCCCATGAGGAGCCAAACCGCGGAAGTCGTCGATCAGATCGAGCGGTCGCCGCTGTCAGGGGTGTCCCCGGGGGCGCTAGAGTAGCGCCCGGAGGGGGGCGCCCGTGTCCGACCTGGTCCGCCTGAGCTTCTCGCTGGAGAAGCCGCTCAACGACGCGCTGGAGCAGCTCGTGCAGGAGACCGGCTGCGCCAACCGCTCGGAGCTCATCCGCAACATGATCCGCGCGCGGCTCGTCGAGCAGGAGTGGGAGCGCGACGAGGAGGCGCTGGCGACGGTCACCCTCGTCTACAACCACCACATGCGCCGGCTGAGCGAGCGGCTGACCCACGTGCAGCACGACCACCACGGCGCGATCCTGGCCACGACGCACTGCCACCTCGACCACGACCTGTGCGCCGAGATGATCATGATCCGCGGCCCCGCCAGCGAGATCCGGCACATCGCCGAGGAGCTGCGCCAGCAGAAGGGGATCCTGCACGCGAGCCTGGCCATGAGCTCCACCGGCAAGAAGCTGGTGTGAGAGCGGCTGCGGCGGAGGATGGCGGGCGCTGCCGTTCGCCGGGGTGGCGCGCGGGGCGCGGCCCCCGGCCGCTCAGGCTCGCTCGGCGGCCAGGAGGCCGCCGAGCGAGCCTTCGCGCGGCATCGCCTCACCCTCCTCCGCCTGCGGAGCGCCGCGAGGTGTCCCCGGGGGCGGCTCGGCTGGCTGCGGGAAGTCGGGGAGAGCGCAGAGAGCTCGAGAACTCTTCTCTCCGCCGCCCGTGCCCGACCCGCCAGAGCGAGCGATGGGGAGGCGCGGAACGGGCCGAACGCCATGGCCCGGGCACTTGCGCCGATCGCGCCCCCCTCGCGAGCGCATCACTCATCGCAGGTCTGAGCTCGAGAGAAATCGCGCAGCGATCTCTTCTCGAGCGCAGAGAGCTCGAGAACTCTTCTCTCCGCCGCCCGTGCCCGACCCGCCAGAGCGAGCGATGGGGAGGCGCGGAACGGGCCGAACGCCATGGCCCGGGCACTTGCGCCGATCGCGCCCCCCTCGCGAGCGCATCACTCATCGCAGGTCTGAGCTCGAGAGAAATCGCGCAGCGATCTCTTCTCGAGCTCAGAGAGCTCGAGAACTCTTCTCTCCGTCGCCCGTGCCCGACCCGCCAGAGCGAGCGATGGGGAGGCGCGGAACGGGCCGAACGCCATGGCCCGGGCACTTGCGCCGATCGCGCCCCCCTCGCGAGCGCATCACTCATCGCAGGTCTGAGCTCGAGAGAAATCGCGCAGCGATCTCTTCTCGAGCTCAGAGAGCTCGAGAACTCTTCTCTCCGCCGCCCGTGCCCGACCCGCCAGAGCGAGCGATGGGGAGGCGCGGAACGGGCCGAACGCCATGGCCCGGGCACTTGCGCCGATCGCGCCCCCCTCGCGAGCGCATCACTCATCGCAGGTCTGAGCTCAGCGAGACCGCGCGGGCGGCGCGGCGCCTGCGTGTGGTTCGCGGGGGCTTACGCCCCCGCGCTCGCGCGCATGGACCCCTCGGGAGCGCCATCACATCAACCGGCGAGCGCGCTCAGCGTGGCGGCGCGGCCTCCGGCAGGGGCAGGTCGACCCCCTCGAGCGGGTCGTTGAGCGGGAGCGACAGCGCCTTGAGGACCGTCAGGGCGACGATCGTCAGCAGGACCGCGTTGAGCGCGGCGAGCACGATGATCGACACGGCCGCGCCCTGGACCTTCGTCCGCGGGCGCGCGGCGTCGTGGCGCGCGGCGGCGAGCGGCTTGATCGGCTCGCCCTTCTCGCGCGCGCGCAGGTCGGCCAAGAGGTCGTTGAGGTCGCGGTAGCGCACGTCCGGCGTGTAGCCGGCGAGCTTGTCGACGATCGTCAGCGTGGCCTCGGAGACCTTCGCGCCGGCGGGGAGGGCGCCGGCGAGGCGCGGGACCTCCTGGTTCAGCTGGTCGAGGAGGACCTGCACCTCGTCGTCGCCCTGGAAGGGCGGCCGGCCGGCGAGGAGGGTCCAGGCGACGCAGCCGAGGCCGTAGAGGTCGGAGGCCCGCGTGTGGTCGCCGCCGTCCACGGTCTCGGGGGCGACGAACCCCGGGCTGCCGAGCACGTCGCCGCCGGCGGCGAGGAACGACAGGGCCGGGCGCGGGCGCGCCAGCCCCGCCGCCTCGAGCACGAAGACGCCCGGGCGGAGGCGGCGGATCACGGCGGGGGACAGGTGCCCGTGCGTCCCCTCGCGCGCGTGGAGGGCGCCGAGCGCCTTGCCGACCTGCTCGATCACGGCCAGGACGTCCGCCTCCGCCAGCGGCCCCTCGCTCGCGAGCACCTCGGCCAGCGTCGGGCCGGCCGGCGGGTCGAACCCGGCGTAGAACGCGTCCTTCGTGCGGCCCGAGGCCAGCGCGGCGTCGAGCGACTGGGCCTCGACGCGGCAGGCCCGCTCGCCGCGGTCCGCGAGGCGCTTGAACTCCTCGCCGTAGGGGCCCGTGAGCGGGAAGACGCGGAGGAGCGCCTGCCGCCGCTGCTCGAGGTGCATGGCGAGGTAGCGGCGCTCGCCGCGGTCCTGCTCGATGAACCGGTCGACGCGGAACGGACCCAGGTCGCGCCCGAGGAACGGGTCGCTCGCCGGCGCCGGCTGGGCGCGGGCCTCGAGCGCGGCCAGCGCCTGCTGGTCGTCCTCGGGCGTGCGCTCCGGCCGCAGGGCCGGCCGCAGCCCCCGGCCGGCGCTCTGCGAGGGCGGCGCCGACTTCGGCCCGAGCGTCCGCAGCCGGCCCGACGAGGTGCGCGACGGCGGCTCGAGGGCCGCCGCCTCGGCGCTCGAGGTCGGGCGCCCGAGCTTGCGCCCGGGCGGCTCGAGCGCGGGGGCGTCCGCGCTCGAGCCGGCGCGGCGCGACGGGCCCCCCGCAGGTCGCGGCGGGTCGGAGCCCGGCCGTCGCGCCGACGACGCTCCGGCTGGGGGCCCGGAGGGCGGGCGGGGCCCGGGGCCCGGACGAGGGGCGGGCGCGGGGCGGGGCGCCCCCGGCGGCGCCTCGAGCTCGTCGAGGAACACCATGTCCGCGCCGTCGTCGTCGGGCTCCGCGGCGGCCTCCGCCGGCGCCTGGCCGGCCTCGCGCACGTCCGTGAACACGACGTCGTCGTCGCCGCCCTCCGCCTCGTCGGCGAGGGGCCCCTCCTCCTCCTGGGGGCGAGCGTCGAGGAACTCGTCGGTGCCCTTCACCGGCCCATCCTGCTGTCGCGCTCGCGGACGATCGCCTGGCGGACGGCGGCCTGCACCGCGTCGCGCGCCTGCTCCTTCAGCCACGCCTCGTCCATGTGCAGCGTGCGGGCGACGAGCTGCACGCGGTAGCGGCCGCCGCCCTCTGAGATGACCGGCCGCCGGTAGCGGGTGCCGAACTCGACCGTGTGCGCCCGCTCGCGCCGCCAGCCGGTCGCGCCCATGACCTCGACCTGGACGCGCAGCCCCACGAGGAACACGTTGGTGCCCTCGGCCCGGTTGAGCGCCTGCACGGTGGCGCGGAAGCGCGCGTGCACGTCGATGAACGCCAGGTAGCTCGCGTCCTGGTCGAACGCGAACCGGCCGTCCGCCTCACCCAGCCAGCCGCCGTCGCGGAACTCGACCTGCGGGCGCTCCTGCGGGGGCTCGGGCGCCTGGGGGCCGGTCACGACGATCCCGGTCGGCCGCGGCTCGGGGGCGGGCTCGGGCGCGGGCTCGGACGGCGGCGGCGGCGGCGGCGGCGTCCGGATCGGCCGGACGGGCTCGGGCGCGCGGACCGGCTCGAGGCGCAGGAGGAGCTCGGGCCGGTCGGAGAGGGCCTCGAAGTCGAGCTGCCGCGAGAGCGGCTGGTGCCCCTCGCGGGTGAGCACGAGCTCCTTCGCGCCGTGGAGCGGGATGCCCAGCACCAGGGGCGTCGGGGCGCTGTAGTCGATCCCGTCCCAGCGCACGCTCGCGCCGCTCGGGTCCGAGTCGACGCGCGCGCGCACGACCATGCGCGCGAGGAGCGCGGGCAGGCCGTGGAACTCCTCGCGCGCCTTCACGGCCAGGGCGTAGGCCTCGGGGCCCGGGTCCCAGCGCAGGAGCTGGTCGCGCGTCTGCTCGCCGCGCTCCTTGAACGCCTTGATGTCGTTGATCGCCTGCCGCAGCGGCCTCGCCAGGGCGATCGTGTCCGGCCGCACCGCCTCGAGCTGCTTCAGCGCCACCTCGAGGTCGGCGTGCCGCTCCCAGGGGAACAGGTCGCCGAGGCCGCCGAGGGTGGCCGCGTCGCGCTCGACGAGCGCGAGCTGCGCCGCCACCTCCCGCGCCCGCTCCCCGACCTCGCCCCCGTGCGCGCGGAGCGCCTCGAAGCGGGCGCGGACGGACGCGAGGGCGGAGCGCACGTGGGCGAGGTCGCGCTGCCCGCGGAGGGCGACGCCCGCCTCGCGCGCCGCGCGGTCGTACTCGTCGCGGGCCGCCAGGGCGCGCGACGCGGGGACGAACGCGCCGGCCAGGACGAAGGCGAGGGCCAGGAGGGCCACCACGGCGCGGCGGTCCGCGCCCGCGGCCCGCAGGAGCCGCTGCTTGTCGGAGTCGGTGGCCAGCTCGAACAGCTCGGCCGCCATGGCGCGCGCCTCGGCGGCCCGCCCCTCGCGCCGCAGCCGGTTGAGGAGGCGCTCGCCCGCCTCCGCCGCGGCCTTGGGCTGGCGCAGCTTGACGAGCGAGCGGACGAGCAGCTCGAGCGAGGTCGTCTTCTCGTCGCGCGCGACGGCGCGCTCGAGGATGCGCCGGGCGCGCGCCGGGAGGTTCAGCCCCAGGTAGCGCCGCCCGAGCTCCTCGGACTCGCCGACGGCCTCGGCCACGCGGTTGGTGGCCCAGAGGCTCTGCACGTAGCCCTCGCGCCCCTCGAGGTTGTCGGGCGCCAGCTGCACCGCCGACTGCAGCGTGCGCACCGCCTCCTCGTCGCGCCCCTCGCGCAGGAGCAGGCCGCCCGCGCGGGCCATGTGCTTGCCGGCCCGCGCCTGGTCGCCCGACTGCGCCGCCTCGTGCGCGACGCGCATGCGGCGCACGAGCTGGCTGAGGGCGTGGTCGAGGTTCTCCTCCATGGCGCGCAGCCGCGCCAGCTCCTCCTCCTTGCCAGGCGGCCGGCGGTCGAGCTTCAGGAGGCCCTGCGTCGCCAGCTCGTGGAGGTGCGTGGCCAGCTCGAGCTCGCCGACGCCCAGCCGCTTCGCCAGCTGCGCCGCCCGCTGCCCGGGCTCGGCCACGACCGCCTTGAGCAGGCGCGTGCGCGCCTGGGCCAGGGGCCCGTCGCCCACGCGCCCGCCGGCCTGGACCGCCTCGCGCCCCTTCGACAGGGGCTCGACCACGACGTGCATCGTGGCGACGCTCCGCTTGAGGTCGGTGGCGGTGCGGAGGCGGGCCAGGAGCTGCGCCAGCAGGTCCTTGACCCCGAGCGACAGCGTGACCGCCGGGAGGTCGCGCCGCTGCAAGACCTCGGGCTCGGGCTCGCCGCTGGTCGCCTCGTAGTGGGGCTCCTCCCAGAAGAGGCAGTCGAGGAACACCTCGACGAGGACCTCCCGGGCCGCCTCGTCGACGACCGCCGGCGGGACGTTGACCACCTCGACGAGGACGTCGCGCTCCTCGCGGGCGTCCTTGCCCTGCCGGGCGGCCTGGGCCTTCGGGGCCATGGCCGGGTCGAGCTTGCCCTGGGCCACCAGGCGCGCGGTCAGCGACGGCAGCGGCCGGCCCGCCGCGAGGACGCGCAGGCCGCCGCGGGTGAAGAAGAACGACACGTCGCACAGGCCGTCCGAGACGACGATCGACCCGTGCAGCTGCCGCTCCTGCAGGAACTCGACGGCCCGCGCCGCGCTCGCGGCGTCGAACACGCCCGACAGGCGCTTGCGTCGGGTCTCGTGCGCGCCGCTCGAGTCGAGCTTGAACGAGCCGCTCTGGGCGGAGCTCCGCTCCTTCGCCATGCGCTCCTCTGGACGAGTCGACCAGCCCCGCCCGCCGCAGTGCAGCCTATGTCGAACGGGGGGGGCCAGACAAGGCCGCCAGGTGAGGACGGGGCTCGCGCGGGGGAGGCAGCGGTGGTAGGAGGCCCCATGGGGGTCTCGACCACGGAGCGCGTGCGGGCCCTCAGCGCGCGCCCGCGCGCCACTCCCGCTGCCAGGCGATCGCCTTGTGCACGCCCTCGCGCAGGTGGGTGGTCGGCTCGTAGCCGAGGAGGCGGCGCGCCTTGCCGATGTCGGCCACGTAGCGGGAGATCTCGCCGGGGCGCGTGGGCTCGACCCGCACGCGCGGCTCCTTGCCCAGGGCCTCGCCGATGTAGGTGCAGAGGTCGAGGAGCGACGAGCCGCGCCCCGTGGCCACGTTGATCGTCTCGTTCATGAGCTCGCCGCGGTAGAGGCGCTCGACCCCCGCCGCCACGGCGGTCACGCAGTCGTCGACGTAGGTGAAGTCGAGCACCTTCTCGCGCCCGAAGACGGTCACCTCGCGCCCGGCGGCGACCTCGCGGATGAACAGCGGGATCACCCGCTCCATGCGCTCGAGGTCGTCGTCGAAGCGGCCGTAGACGTTGCTGAAGCGGAAGGTGAGCGTGGGGACCCCGTAGCACAGGGCGTAGCTGAGGACGAAGGCCTCGCCGGCGATCTTCGAGGCCGAGTAGGGGCTCTTGGCCACGACCCGGCGGTCCTCGTCGGTCAGCCCCTCCCCGACGTCGCCGTAGGCCTCGCGCGAGCTGCCGAAGATGATCGGCGTGCCGCGGGCGCGGGCCACCTCGAGCACGTTGAACGTGTCGACGACGTTCTCGAGCGCGCGGTCGGGATGCACGACCAGCTCGTGCACCTTGGCGTGGGCGGCGAAGTGGACGAGCACGTCCCAGGCGTCGCCCTTCAGCGCGGCGAGGAGCTCGGCCGGCGGCCGGCGGAGGTCGAGGATGCGGGTGGGGAGCCGCGGCGTCCATGGGTTGGGGCGCAGGTCGACGCCCGCGACCTCGTGCCCGGCGTCGAGGAGCCTGAGCCCGAGGTTGGTGCCGATCTGGCCGCTCGAGCCGGTGATCAGGATGCGCATCAGCGTCGCTCGGCCGCCTGAGGGCTGCTGGTGGTGGTCGCGGCGGCCTGGGCGGCGCCCTGGCGCCCCGGGTGGAGCCGCCCGTCGAGCCGGGCCGCGACCTCGTCCTCGAGCGCCTGCACGCTGCGCGGCGCGTCGAGGTACAGCCTGGCGCGCAGGAGCTGGATGCGCGCCAGCAGCGGGTAGAGCCGCCGCTGGTCCTCCTCGAGCGAGCGCTGGGCGCGCCCCTCGACCCCCGCCCGGGCGAGGGCCAGGCGGGCCGCGCGGACGCGCTCGTTC
Source organism: Planctomycetota bacterium (assembly GCA_023954375.1). Classification (GTDB taxonomy): domain Bacteria; phylum Planctomycetota; class J058; order J058; family J058; genus JAMLIC01. The sequence continues at coordinate 62,714 of JAMLIC010000032.1, read as the reverse complement.
AGCGGCTCGAGCTCGCGCCAGGCCGTCTCGCGGTCGGCGCGCGCGAGGGCGGCCTCCGCGCTCTCGACCGCGGCCTCGAGGCGGAGGCCCTCGTCGGGGTCGGGGTCGAGCACGCGGCGCAGGTCCTCGAGCACCTTCGCCACCGGCTCGCGCGGGACGGTCAGGGGCTCGTAGCGGGGGCGCACCGCCTCCTGCTCCAGCTCGCGCACGAACAGCCGCGCCAGCTCCGCCGTCGCCTCCTCGTCCCAGTCGCCCGCCCAGGTGCCCTGCCAGGCGCGGCGGTGGTCCTCGCGCGCCAGGAGCGCGCCCAGCGCCGCGTCGGAGCCGCGGTCGATCGTGCGCAGGAGGTCCCGCTCGAGCCCGCGCAGCTGGGCGACGGCCACCGCCTCGTGCGCCAGCCGGGCGAGCCCCAGCCCGACGACCAGCGAGGCCGTGGCCGTGACGGCGTAGCGCCGGTAGCGGCGCCGCCGCTCGGCGTGCTCGCCGGTCTCGACGTCCTTGAGCAGCGCCTGGACCTTGATGTCGTCGGGCTGCGCCTCGAGCGCGCGCCGCAGGAGCAGGGCGGCGTCGTGGACGTCGCCCTTGTCGAGCTCCTCCTGCGCGAGCTCCTTCCAGATCGTGGCCGCCGTCGCCGGCTCGTGGAGCCGCTGGTGCACGTCGGCCAGCTTCTCGCGGAGCCCCCGGTCGCGCGGGCTGAGCACGAGCAGGCGCGGGTAGACGCCCTTCGCCTTGTCGCTCAGCCCGAGCTGCATGTAGACGCGCACGAGGCGGTCGGCCGTGTGGGTGGCCTCGCGCAGGTCCTTGGCCTCGACGAGGAGGTCGAGCAGGCGCTCGAGCGGCAGCGGGTCGGACGGGGCCAGCTCGGCCGCCCTCGCGTACTGCTCGGCCGCGGCCTTCTTGTCGCCGTGCTCGAGGAGGATCCCGGCGTAGAGCTTGCGCTCGTCGGCGGCCTCCTGGTTGCGCCGGAGGCGCTCCAGGATCGCGATCCGCCGCTGGTTCAGCTCCCGGTTGCCGCGCTCGTAGGCCAGCCCGCGCGAGTAGTAGGACGCGGCCGCGTCGTGCTGGCCGGCCGCCTCGGCGGCCTTGCCGAGGTCCAGGTACTCGGGCGCCGTGGCCACGCGCACGTCGCCCTCGTTCACCAGCCCGAGCAGCGCCTCGCAGCAGGCGAACTTCGTGTGCGGGATCGAGTGGAAGACCTCGTGCAGCGGCTTCGTCCCGGCGGCCGTCTGCAGCAGCAGGTCGCGGACGATCGGCGGGTCGTCCTCGGAGGGCGCGCGGGCCGCGACGTAGACCTCGCGGAACGACGGGACCGCGCGCTTGATGCGCTTGAACTCGTCGATCCGCCGCATGGCCTCCATGAGGATCTCGGCGGGCGCGACCTTCAGCTCGGCCGAGGCCTCGTCCTCGTCGAACCGGCCCTGGTCGTAGCTCTCGACGAACTCGAAGCTCCCCTCCTCGAGGAGGAAGCAGTCGTAGACGCGCTCGAGGACGAGGGTCCGCGTCATGCCCGCGAACTCGGCGACGTCCATCAGGTTGCGCCGCTGGAGCGACTTGAGCAGCGACCCCTTGCGGCGGAAGAAGCGCGACGGGCGCGCGTCCTTGGCCTCGATCTTGCGCCGCCGCACCAGCTCGTCGGCGATCCCGTGCTCCTCGCCGGCGGGGGCGGCGCACCCGACCACGAACCCCTCGCGGAAGGCGACGAGCCGCTCGCCGTGGGCGTCGCGGATCGCCAGCGCCCCCGTGAGGGAGTTCTGGTGGATGGACTGGAACACGTCCGCCAGCGGCAGCTTCCTCAGGTCGCCCGCGAACGCCACGCGCCCCCTCCAGCCCGCCCGCGCCGGGGCGCGCAGGGGCGCCCGGCCCGGGCATGCTAACCGACGGGGCTCCGGGGCACCCGCCCGGGGCGTAACCCGAAGGGGAGCACGCGCTGGCCCCTGATTGGACGCGGAGGCAACGAAGATCCACGGAGGTCACGGAGGCGCTCGGAGAGGACCTCCGTGACCTCCGTTGACCTTCGTTGCCTCCGTGTCCGGTCCTCCTCCGTCGGGGCTACCCCTTGCCCCGCGACGCCGGCGGCGCCGCCCGCTCCCGCTCGGCCAGCTCCCGCGCCCGCGCGTGGTCCTCGCCCGCCTGGACCGTCCGCCCGAGCTGGAGGAGGACGTCGCCGCGCAGCTGGTAGTGCGCGCTCCGGACGTCGGCGCCGTAGTTCACGATCGCGCGGGTGAGGTCGTGGTAGGCGGAGTCGTAGAGCGCGCGCGCCCGGATCGGGTCGCTGCGGCGGGCCTGCTCGATGCGCACGCGGGCGCGCAGGACGTAGGGGGAGCGGATCCCCTCGCGCAGGGCGGCGATCACCTGCTCGACGAACCCCAGCGCCTCCTGCAGGCGGCCCGCCTTGAGGTTCTCGAGCGCGCGCTGCTCGCGCGGGTCGCCGGAGTCGGTCACGTCGAGCGGGTCCATGCCCGGCGGCAGGGGCGCCGGCGTCGGGTCGGCCGCGACGTCGATCACCTGCGTGAGGCGCCGCTCGTTGCCGACGTCGTCCTTCGCGACGACGACGACCTCGTTGCGCCCGGGGCGCAGGGCCACCTCGCAGGGGACCGCGCGCGCGACGACCGCCCCGTTCAGCAGCACCTCGACCGTGACGGGGCCCTCGTCGGTGACCTCGCCCGTGACGCGCGCGGCCTGCGCGCTCAGGGCCGTGACCCGCACCTGGTCGAGCGACGGGGGGGTCGCGTCGACCGTCACGGCCCCCTGGACCTCGTGGCGGCGGCCCGCCGCCGTGGTCACCTGGACGACGACCGTGTGCCGCCCCGCGGGGAGGTCGACGGTCGCGGGGAGCGCGCCGGCGAGGACCCGCACGCCCGCGGCCGAGACGAGGGCCTGCGCGCCCGCGGGCAGGCGCCCGTCGATGCGCACGCGCGGGCCGGAGCGCGCGGGGATCCGCACCAGCGCGTCCTCCTCGGCGGCGGTGGGCGGCGCCGCCTCGCGCACGCGCACCTGGAGGGGGAGCGCGGCCTCGTTGCCGGCCTCGTCGCGGGCGCGCACGACGAGGGCGTGGTCGCCGGGCGGGAGGTCGAGGCGCGCGCGGCGCACGTCGCCGCCCTGGAGCGGGACCGGGGCGCGCCCGGGCGCGACCACGACCACCTCCGGCACGGGGCCGGCGTCCTGCACGCGCACGGCGAGGTCGAGCGGCCCCGTGATCGTCGTCGGCGCCGGGCCGTCGAGCGCCAGGCGCGGCGGCGTCGTGTCCAGGCGGTAGCGGCGCGAGGCCCTCGTCAGGTTGCCGACCGCGTCCCGCGCCTCGACGGTCACCTCGTGGTCGCCGTCGGCGAGGTCGGCGAGGGCCAGGCGCAGGACGAGGGCGCCGCCCGGCGCCTCGACGCGCTCGTCGGGGCGGCGGGCGCGGCCGTCGACGAGCAGCCGCACCTCGCCGAGCCCCGAGGGGTCGCGCACGGCGACCTCGACGCGCCGCTCGCGCGTGACGAACGGCGGGCCGGGCGGGGCGACGAACGTCACCGTCGGCCCGTCCACGTCGCGCGGCGGCGGGGCGCCCGCGGGGGTGACCTCGACCTCGAGGTCGCGCCGCGCGCGGTTTCCGGCCGCGTCGATCGCGGTGAGCGCGAGCGCGCGGCGGCCCGGGGCGAGGTCGAGGCGGTGCGGCAGCGTCACCGCCGCGGGCGGCCCGCCGTCGATGCCGAGGAGCAGCCGCGGCGCCGGGTCGACCGCGTCGCGGACGGCGCCCTCGAGCAGCACGGGCGACGGCCCGCGCGCCGGCGCGCGGACGTCGATGTCGGGCGGGGTGGCGTCGAACGTGAACGAGCGCAGCTCGCGCGCCTCGCCGCCGGCGTTGCGGGCGATGACCTCGAGCACGTGCGGGCCGTCCCGCACGGCCGGCGGGGCCAGGACGAGCGGCGGCGCGCCGAGCGACGCGCCGTCGAGGAGGGCCTCGACCTCGGTCGCGCCGCTCACGGCCAGGTCGACCGGGCCGGCGCCCACCACCGCCCCCTGGGGCCAGGCGAGGCGGATCGTCGGGGCCGGCGGCGCCGGCTCCGCCGGCGCCGCCGCCTCGCCCGCGGTCACGACGATGCGCCGCGACAGCTTCGTCTGGCGCAGGCCCGCATCGACGGCGTCGATCGACACGACGCGCTCGCCCGGCGCCAGCGGCCCGAGCGGGCGCTCGAGGAGGGCCGGCGCGCCGTCCGGCGACGGGTCGACCGTGGCGCGCCAGGCGAGCCGCTCGTCGACGAAGCAGGTGACCTGCACGCGCGACAGGTCCGTCACCTGGAGGCGCACGACCGACGACGCGCCGACCTGCGCGCCGGCGGCCGGCGCGTCGAGCCGCAGGACCGGCGCGGTCCGGTCGACGCGGAGCGTGACCTGCGCGCGCCCGAGCTCGGCGCCGTCGGGGAGGCGCAGCTCGACCGTGAGCGGATGCGCGCCCTCGGGCAGGTCGTCGAGCTCGAGCAGGAGGGTGCCGCCGGTCGTCGACGCCGCGCGGCCCGCCGCCCGCTCGGCGCCGTCCGCGCCGACGGCGCGCCAGACGACCGCCGGCGCGGGCGGCGTGACGCGGACGCGCAGCGCGCCCGGGCGCGCCTCGTCGACCGTCACCTCGACCGCGGGCGCGCGGCGGAAGAGCTCCGGGAACGCCTGCCGCACCAGGTAGACGGTGCCCCCCAGGCAGGCCAGGGCGACGAGGATCGCGCCCCAGCCGCCGCCGGCGGGCGGCGCCGGGGGGCGCGTCGGCACGAGCGCCGGGTCACGCGGCGCGGAGGCGGACGGCGGCGCGTCGAGGGGGCGCCGCGAGGCGCGCGGCGGGTCCGACGCCCGCGGCAGGTCCTGCGTCGCGGCGCGCGCCCGGTCGGGGTCGGGCGGGGCGCCGGGCGGGCGCGACGACGGGCCGAGGTCGACCGTGTCGGCCCCGTGCGCCGCGGTCACGTCGAAGGCGTCCGGGGTGCGCACGCGGTCAGCCGCCGGGAACGCGCCCGTGTTCAGCGCCCCGAGCGACGGCGGCCCGGCCGGCTCCGGCGCGGGCGGGAAGGCGCCGGTCACGAAGGCCGAGGGGCGCGGGTCGGGCGGCGGGTCGCGGTCGCTCATGCTCGGCTGTCCCTCTCGAACGCGTCGATCGCGCGGCGCAGGCGCTCGGGCGCCGCGGGGCCGAGGCGCGCGCGCAGGCCTTCGGCGACGCCGGCGCGGAAGTCGCGGTCGGCGGCCACGTGCGGGCGGAGGCGCGCGAGGACCACCTCGAGCAGCGCGTCGCGGTCTTCGTCGGTGCGGCGCGTCCTCCGCGGTCGCTCGCCGGCCTCGCGGAGCGCGTCGTCGCCCGCTCCCGCTCGCTCCGGCGCGCCGCCGCCGGCCGGGGCCTCGGCCAGGCCGAGGGCGAGCCGGCGCAGCCCGCCCTGCAGGCGCAGGCTGAACCCGTCGCCGAGGCGCGCGAGCGCGCCGTCGAGCCCGGCCGGCCCGAGCGGCAGGAGCGCCTCGACCTCCAGGCGGCCGGCGCGCGCGCGCGCGGCCAGCGCCTCGAGCAGCGGCGCGTCGGCCGCGGCGCGCGTCGGGTCGAGGAGGACCAGGGCCGCCTCGAGCGCGGGGAGGTCGGCCTCGAGCGCGCGCGCGACGACGGCGCGCGCGAGGTCGTGGCGGCGCTCGGGCAGCGCGCGGGCGAGGTCGAGGGCGGCGGCGAGGCCGTCCGGGTCGGCGTCCGTGACGCGCCCGAGCGCCGCGCGGACGAGCGCCGGCGCGTCGCCCGCGCGCCGCGCCAGGCGGACGAGGTCGGGCAGCGGGAGGTCGAGCGCGGCGTCGGGGACGAGGTCGACGAGCGCCCCCACGGCGTCGCGCGCGGCGCCGTCGCTCGTCGCGAGGGCGGCCAGGAGGTCGCGGTAGGCGGGCAGGGTGTCCTCCGGGACGGCCAGGTTCACGCCCGTATCGTCGCCGCCGGCGGGGTCGGGATTCAAATCCAGGCGCCCGAAGCCCGTAGCCATGGCCCCGTCGTCGACCTCGTCGTGGGCGCGCGCCCGGGCGCGCGCCTCCTGCGCGCGCGGAAGGCGCACGCCCGGACCGCCCGCGCGGCCCGCTCGACGAGGGCGCGGGGCCGGGCCAGCGCGCAGGAGCGCCTGGCGGCAGGCGGCGGCGTCGGCCGCGCGGCCGGCGCGGCGCGCGCGCGCGCGCAGGCCAGGGCGCGGGGCGGGGCGTCGGGCCGCCCGGAGGGCGCCGATCGCCTGCCCGAGGGCCCGCGGCGGCAGGCGGCGCAGGACCTCGTCGAGCCACGGCGCGGGCGCCTCCGCGACGACGGCCGCCGCGAGGTCGTCCGGGGCCCGCGCGGTCAGCGCCGCGAGGTGCGCCGGCGTCGACCAGGGCGCGGCGGCCGCGCGCTCGACCTCGCGCGCGAGGAGGTCCGGCGGCGCCAGGTCGACGAGCGCCAGGCCCGCGCGCCGGCGCAGGTCGGGGTCGTCGACGGGAGCGCGGGCGAGCGCCGCCTCCACGCGCGCGAGCGCCTCGGGCGGCCGCAGGCCGCGCGCGTGGAGGGCGAGGGCCGCGCGCGCCGGGGCGCGCTCGGCGGCGAGCGCCAGGAGGTCGGCCAGGGCGGGGAGGGCGGCGGGTTCGACCGGGTCGGGCCCGAGGGCCAGGTCGAGCGCCGCCTCCTCCAGGGCCGCGCGGGGGCCGGCGTAGAGCGGCCAGCAGCGCTCGAGGAACCCGAGCGCGAGGTCGAAGCGCTGCGCGGCGAGCGCGCGCAGGAGCAGCGCCTGCACGGCCTCGGGCGCGTCGTCGGGCGCGTCGGGGTGCGCGCGCCGGTAGGGGAGCCAGCCGGCCTGCACGACGTTGACGAGCCACACGAGGCGCCCCTCGGGCGGGTCGACGAGGAGGGCCCGGAAGGGCGCGGCGACCTCGTGCTCGGGCGCGCCGCGGGCCCGGAGGTGGTTGGCGAGCTCGACCTGCTCCTCGGGCGCGCGGCGCGCGGCGCCGGCCAGCGCCTCGAAGCGCAGCTGGGCGCCCAGGTCGGCCGGGGTCCGGTAGGCGGCGACGGCCCCGGCGCGGCGGGCCAGGTCGTCGAGCTCGCCCCAGGCCTGGCGGGCGAGGAGGTCGAGGAGCGCGGCGGCGGCGGGCGTCGGCTCGAGGTTGCGCGCCTGCCCCGTCGCGAGGTCGACGAGCGCGAGGTCGCCGTCGCGCGCCGCGCGCAGGGCGAAGCGGTCGGCGGCGGCGCGCGGGACGAGCTGCAGGTCGGCCCACGGCCGTGGCGAGAGCGCCTGGCCGCACACCGCCGCCCGCCAGGCGGCGCCGCGCGGGTGGAGGAGCAGGAGCGCCCGCACGAGCGGGAGGTCCCGCGCCGGGTCGCCCACGAGGCACAGCGGGCGCGGCCCGCAGGCCCCCTCGACGAGCGCGGCGAGGAGCGCGGGGTCGAGCGCGCGCAGCCGGGCGAGGTCGCTCGCCGGCGGCGGCGGGCCGGGGAGCTCGAAGGCCAGCGGCGCGAGGAGGGCCGGCGTCCGGTCGCGCTGGAAGGCCCTCAGCTCGGCCGCGAGGTCGACCGGCGGCAGGGCGTCGAGGGCGGGCAGCAGGTCGAGCGGGGTGGCCAGGTCGCGCAGGGCGGCGGGCTCGACGAGGAGCGTCTCGGTGCGCACGGCGCCGAGGCAGTCGGCCTGGGCCAGGTAGGTCGTGCGCGCCAGGGCGTAGCGGCCGTCGGGGAGCGGGTAGCCGGCCGCGTAGGGCGGCACGGGCGCGCCCAGGTCCTCGCCGGCGAGGTCGGAGCGGCGCTGGACGACCTGCTCGAGCTCGCGCGGCGGCTCGACCGACCAGCCCACCGCGCGGTGGCCGCCGTGCTCGCGGCCGACGTAGCGATGGACGAGGCGCTGGCAGGCGACGCGCACGGGCCGCCTCAGGCCATGGCCGCCGGGGCGGCCCGGGCGACCTCGCTCGTGATCCACTCGAGCGGCTCGAAGACGCCGCGGGGGACGATCCGCCCGCCCTGGAGGAGCGGCTGGCCGGCCGCGTCGACCGCGCCCACGGCCGAGGCGGCGAAGACGCGCCGGCGCGTGAGATTCGAGGCGAGGAAGTCGGCGAGCATGGGCATGTGCTCGGCGGCGAGGCCCTCGGGCCCCAGCGCCTGCTCCTCGGGCGGGAGGGCGTCCCACTTGGTGAGGACCAGGCCGAGCGGCTCGGGCGCGTAGGCCGACGGCGCGTGGCCCCTCGCGCGCTTGATCCCCTGCAGGAGGTGCACGTGCTGCGCGGCGGCCCGCTCGGGCTCGTCGAGGGCCGCGTCGACGAGCAGCAGGTAGCCGTCGTAGCCGGTGAGGAAGGAGAGCGGCGAGGGGATGTGGTCGGTGCGCCAGACCTCCTCGAGGAGCTCGCCCGGGAGCTCCGGCAGGCGCAGCGAGAAGACGACGTTCGTCGACTTGCGGCGCAGGCGGATGGCGTACTCGGCGACCTTACTCTGCTCGGTGCGCGCCGGCCAGCGCCCCTTCTGGATCGTGTCGGCGTGCTGCGTCAGGTCGCGGGTGGCCTCGACGCCCTCGAAGTTGAACAGCGCCAGGTCGGAGGTCGCGTCGCCCTGGAGGAGGGCCAGGGTGAGCGAGCCGATGAGCGTCGTCTTCCCGCTGCCAGCGAGCCCGATCGTGCCGATCTTCACGCGCGCGCCGCCTCCTTCCGCGCCGCGAGGTGCTCGAGGAGCCACAGGACCGGCCGCGACAGGTTCAGCGGCCGGTAGCTGAACACCGGCTCGTCGGCGTCCTCGACCACCACGCGCTCGGGCGCGGGGACGTGCAGGACGGCGCCGTCGCGCTCGATCGGCAGGCCGTCGTGGCCGAGGAGCGTCCGCACCCGGCCGACCGATGAGACGGCGAAGACGCGGAACGTCTCCAGCTGGCCCTTCATCGCGTCGTGGAGGCCGCCGAAGCGCTGGCGGAAGAAGGCCTCGGGCGTGGTCGCCTCGGCGTCGGCCACGAGGTCCCACTTGGTGAGGAGCACGGCCACGGGCTCCTTCAGGCGGAGCGTCCCCTTGAGCTCGAGGAGGCCCGAGAGGAGGCGCAGGTGGCGGCCGACGTCGAGGGCCGCGCTGGCCGTGGCGTCGACGAACAGCAGGTAGCCGTCGAAGTCCTTCAGGAAGCGCAGGTTCTCGGGGAACTGGCCGTCCGACCAGATCCGCGCCACGTCCTCGCCCGAGAACTCGGGGAAGTAGAGGTCGACGTAGCGGTCGTCGTCCCACCGGCGCAGGCCGAGGTGGAGGAAGACCGTCCTGTCGGTGTCGGTGCGCGGCGGGAAGGTCGGGCCCCCCTGGCCCGCCGGCCGGTGGAGCTGCGCGCGGAGCTGCTCGAGGTCGCGCAGCGAGTCGCTCCAGGCGAAGCGGTGGCCCGGGAGGCGGCCGGTGGCGATGAGGAAGTAGAGCATGCCCAGGTAGGTGGTCTTCCCCGAGCGCTCGAAGCCGAGCGACGAGAGCTTGAAGCCGCCGCGCGGGACGACCTCGGCCCCCACGTAGACGCCGTCGGGGGCGGCGCGCGCCGGGGCCGGCGCGCTCGCGGGCGCGCTCGCGGGCGCCGGGGCCGCGCGAACGGCCGGCGCGGCCCCCGAGGGGGCGTGCGGGCAGCCCGCCTCGCCGTAGTGGGTGCCGCAGGTGGGGCAGATGAGCTTGGCCTGCGTGGTCATCGGCGGGGCATTGTCACGTATCGGGGAGGCCGGTGAAACCCCGGCAACGCTTGCCGGGCCGCCGCTCGGGGGACCCCGCCCCCGAGCGAACCGGAGCAGGAAGGAGCCCGTCGCCGGGAGCAGCGCGGCCCGCGCGAGCCCCCCCCAGGACCGCGCGCTCTCCTGCCAACGGCGTCAGGGCGGGCCAGAGCCGGAGGTCCACGGCGCCGGACGCCAGCTCGAGCCCGGTGATCGCGGCCTCGCCGCGCCGCTCGCGACGGCGACCGGCGGCGCTCCCCCGACGGAGCCGGATCGACTGAGCCGTATCAGGGCATGCCCTAGGCCGAGGCCGTGCGCGGAGATGGGGCGATCCCCGAGGTCCGGGCCAGGTGTACGGCGTGGCGCACACCTGGGTGTCTGGATTCCCCGACACAGCGCGGACGCAAGTCGCGTCGGCGCGAACGAGGAGGCCTGGCCCGGCGAGTGCTCCTCAGGTGGGCGGAGGAGGACGACGTGCGGGAGCGCCTCAGGTGGAGGTCGGGGAGGAGCCGGGTGGGCCAGGCGGCCTTCTCGCTCATCGAGCTCATGGTCGCGATGACGATCCTGTCGATCGCGCTCCTCGCGTTCGGCGGGGCGGTCTCGACCTCGACGACCCAGCGGCAGCTCTCCGAGGAGCGGCGGGCGGCCGAGCAGGCGCTCTCCTCCTACCTCGAGCAGCTGCGGACCATGACGATCGCGCAGGTCCTCGCCGAGCCGGCCACGGCCACGCCGACGATCCCCGGCCTGAGCGGGGTGACCCGCACCCTCACCGTCTACCGCGACGAGCCGGGGCCGGGCGGCCCCGAGGGCGCGGCCCTGGGCTTCCCGGTCGACATCAACGGCGACGGCGACACGACCGACATGGCCGTGCCTCCGGCCGAGGTGCTCGTGCTCCCCACGCGCCTGAGCCTCACCTGGGTGGGCGCGGCGCGGTCCCCCATGGAGGTCCGGCTGTATGCGTACCTGTCGAGCTTCTGAGCCGCGGGCGGGCTTCACGCTCCTCGAGGTGGTGATCGTCGCGGCCCTGCTCGCGGGGATGCTGGCGATCGGCCTGAAGACGATGAGCGGCAGCTCGCAGCAGCTCAACCAGTCGCTGGTGATCGACCAGATGCAGCTCGAGGCCGCCCGGGCCCTGAACCAGCTCGTCGAGGACCTGAAGACCTCGGACCGCGGCCACGTGTCGACGACGAGCTCGCAGGTGAGCGTCTTCCGCTTCTCCGAGTGGGACCCGGCCACCGGGGGCGAGGTGTTCGAGGCCACGGCCTTCGTCTTCCGGGTGGTCGGGGGCGAGCTCCGGCACGAGCACCCCGTCTACGGCGCGGCCCCCCGCGTCCTCGCCAACGGCGTGACCGCCTTCACGGTCGCGCCGGCGCAGGCGCCGCTCACCGACGAGACGCTCACGGTCTCGCTGACCCTCCAGCGCCAGGTCGGGGTCGCGCCCGACGGCGCCCCGCAGCACCGCTCCGTCACGGTCACCCGGACGGTCTTCGTCCGCCCCCCCCTGAACTGAAGAAGAACGAGAGGCACCCCGTGGACCGTCGCCGACGCCAGCGCTCCCGCCGCGAGGGCAGCGCGCTGATCCTCGTCATGCTCGTCCTGCTCATGCTGACGGGCATGGTGCTCCTGCTGCTCGAGAGCGCCCGCACGTCGCACCAGCAGGCCACCACGCAGGTCTCGCTGGCGCAGGCCCGCGCCGTGGCCGACGCGGCCATGCGCCGCGCGGTGCTGCGGCTGAGCGCGGGCGACGTGCCGGCGGTCGGGACCCCGATCGTGCTCTCGGACCAGGCGTTCGGCGGCGCGGCGTTCGCCGGGCGGTACGACTACCGCCTGAGCGTCGCGCGGACGACCCCGACGCGCGTGTTCCTGGTCGAGGCGGAGGGCCGGGTGCGCACGACCGGCGGCGACGCGGCCTCGGACTGGCTCCGCTCCGGGGTCCAGGTGTGGATCGAGGAGGTCGTCACGGGCAACCCGCCCTCGGGCAACCTGCCCGGCGCGGTGACCGTCGTCTCGGACCAGCCGCTCCCGACGCTCCAGGTGCACAAGTCGGGCAACCCGCCGAAGATCTCGGGGCGCGACCACTCGCTCGGCGGCGCGCTCCTGGGCGACCAGGGCGGGTCGGGGTCCGCCGTCGCGACCACGGCCGAGGCGAGCACCTCGTGGTCCGGGGCCGGCTCGCCGCCGGGGGACATCCTGGGGGCGACCCTCGAGTCGACGTCGCCCATCCCCACGCACTCGAACGCGGTCCCCTACTCGAGCATGCAGGAGTGGATCCAGGCCCTGCGCGACACGTCGGCCAGCACCCCGACCTCCCCGATCCCGTCGAGCTTCAACATGGGCTCGGCGGAGGACCCCGTGATCGTGAAGTACGACCTGGGCGCGGACGGCTCCGTGTCGGTGCCCGGCGGCACCCAGTTCTACGGGCTCATGATCATCAAGGTGCCGAGCGAGTGGACCGGCGCCAGCCCCGCGCTGGTGCTCAACGGCAACGCCGCCCTCCACGGGCTGGTCTACTTCGAGATGGACACGCTGGGGACGAACGCCAACGCGACGAGCCAGCCGCTGATCCGCATCAACGGCGGCGGCAACGAGCACTCGCAGACCGGCGCCTTGCTCGTCGACGTCAAGAGCAAGGGCGGGTTCACGGCGTCGACGAAGCAGGTGGTCAGCATCGGCGGCGGCGGCGTCCCCAGCCGGCGCAACATCGCGCTCTCCACCGAGGGCATCAACATGGTGCGCGGGATCATCGGGACGCCGACGGGCACCTCGTTCCGGACCCTGGCCTACAAGGTCACGGGCGGGCTCGAGCTCGCCCCGTGAGCGAGCGCCCCTGGCTCGTCGTCGCCGCCCTCGCGCTCGCGCTCCCCGCCCCGGCCCGGGCGCAGGCGTCGGGCGGGGCCGCGGCCACCGCGGCCGCGGCGACGACCTCGTGGCGGCCGCGCGCCAGCGAGGACCGGCGCCGCCAGACGCTCGAGCGCCTGGCGGAGCTCGGCGCGCTCGAGCGGCGCGCCGACGGGCGCCCGGCGAGCGACGACCCGGAGGAGGAGCCGCCCACCCCGGAGGAGCGCGAGGAGGCGCAGGCGCGGCTCGAGGCGGAGCGGGAGGCGCACCTGGCGGCGATCGTGGCCGACGCGCCCGCGCTGGTCGACGTCGTGGCGATGAACCCGGAGGCCGCCGCCCCCCTGCGCGGCGCGGCGCTCGCCGCCCTCGCCTCGCTCGGGGCGGACGCGGAGCTGGCGGTCGTCCTCGAGCTGCTCGAGGCCCTCCGGGGCGAGCTCCCCCTGGACCTGTTCGGCCGGCTCGGCGAGCTGGGCCGGGCGCAGGAGGGCGTCGAGGGGCGGCTCCTCGCCCTGCTCCCCGCGGCCGACGGCGCCCTGAAGGACGGCTGCCGGCGGGCGCTGCGGGCGTGCGGCGGCGAGGCGACCACGCGGGCCCTGCTGCCGACGCTCCTGCGCGGCCCGCTCGGCGACGCGCTCGACGCGCTCGAGGTGCTCGAGGCGGTCGCGCGGCGGGCGGGCGAGGTCGTCGCCCTCCAGGTCGCGGCCGCGCTGGCGCCCGACGCCGCGCTCGACGACGACCGGCGCGCGCTCGGGCACCAGCTGCTCCGGTCGGCGGGGGCCGACGCCGGGGGCCCCTACCTCGCCGCGTGGGTCACCGACGCCCTCGTCCGCGCGCCGTCGCCCGAGGGCGCGCGGCTGCGCGCGGTGCGGACGGGGCTGGAGGCGCTGGGCGCGATCGGCGACGAGGACGCGGCGGGGCTGCTCCTGCGCCTCGAGGCGGAGGCCTCCGACGACCTCCGCCCGCTCGTCGTCGGCGCGCTGGGGCTCGTGCCGCCCACGCGCCCGGCGGAGCGCGAGTGGGTCCTCGCGGCCCTCGTCGAGCGCCTGGAGCAGGCCGAGGAGCAGCGCCAGCCCCTGGCGGCGCGGCGCGTCTACGTCGCGGCCCTCCGCCGGCTCACGGGCGCGCCGGTCGGGGCGAGCGCCGCCGCGTGGCGCGATCACCTCGCGCGCCGGCCGGCGCCCTCGCCGGAGTGATCAACCCGCGGCCACCGACGTCGGGCGCCGCGCCTTCGCCGGGACGAACGTCATGGCCCGCTCGGCCAGGGCCGTGATCGTCAGCGACGGGTTCACGCCGGGGTTCGCCGACACGGCCGACCCGTCGACCACGTAGAGCCCCTCGTAGCCGAAGGCGCGGTGCCGGGCGTCGATCACGCCGTCGGCGGGCCCGGGGCCCATGACGCAGCCGCCGAGGATGTGCGCCGTGGTGGGGATCCCGAGCAGCGTCTCGCTGGCGAGGCTCTGCGGGACCCCGTCCAGCTTGTCGGCGATCCGGCGGGCGAGGTCGGTCGCCTCCGGGATCGACGCCGCCGGGGCGGGGCCCTCGTCGAGCGAGGTGACCATCCCCTCGCGCCCGCCGGTCGTTACGGCGCGGCCGCGCCGGAAGCGCAGGTGGCCCTCGAGCGTGCGCATGTAGAGGAGGATCACGCTGTAGCGGGCGAAGTCGGGCACGAGCCAGGCGCGGAGCATCTTCAGCGGGTGGCGGACGATCACGCCGAGCATCTGCGCCAGGCGCGTGACGAGGCGCCGGCCCGTGACGTGGGGCAGGGTCATCAGCCGGAAGAAGCCGGAGCCGGCCGGGTAGCGGCAGGGCTCGATGTGCGACCACGGGTCGGTGTGGAGGATCGAGCCGATCGCGACCCCCCGCGAGAGGTCGCGGTCGCGGCCGCCGGCGACGATCCCCAGCAGCGCCTCGGAGTTGGTGCGCACGAACTGCCCCAGCCGGTCCGACAGGCGCGGCAGGCCGTCGGGCCGGGCCTTGAGGCGCAGGAGCAGGTCGACCGTCCCCAGGACGCCGCCGGCGAAGACCACCTGGCGGGCGCGGAACGTCACCTGGCGCGCGCGGCCGGCGCGGCGCTGGCGGGCCTCGACGACGTAGCCGTCGCGCCCGTCGGCGGCGCCCGCCGGGCGCACCCACGTGACCTCGGTCTCGGGCTCGACGACGACGCCGCGGCGCTCGGCGAGCCACAGGTAGTTCCGGTCGAGCGTGTTCTTGGCCCCGACGCGGCAGCCGAGCATGCAGCCGCCGCAGAGCGTGCACCCGGTCCGCGGCGGGCCCTCCCCGCCGAAGAACGGGTCCGGAACGGTCTTGCCCGGCTCGCCGAAGAACACGGCCACGTCGGTGGGCTTGTAGCTGTCGGCCTTCCCGAGGTCGTGGGCGACCTCGCGCAGGACCTCGTCCGTGTGGGTGAGGTGCGGGTTGGTGACCGCGCCGAGCATGCGCCGCGCGGTGGCGTAGTGCGGCGCGAGCTCCTCCTTCCAGTCGGCCAGCGCGCCCCAGGAGGGCGCGCGGAAGAAGTCGTCGTCGGGCACCGGGAGCGTGTTGGCGTAGACGAGCGACCCGCCGCCCACGCCGACGCCCGAGACGACGGTGACGTGCGGGAAGAAGGTCATCTTGAACAGGCCGCGGAGGCCGAGCGCCGGGAGCCACAGCCAGCGCCAGAGCTGCCAGTTGCTGCGAGGGAACTCGTCGGGGCCCAGGCGGCGCCCCTTCTCCAGGACGAGGACGCGGTAGCCCTTCTCGGCCAGGCGCAGGGCGCTGACGCTGCC
The DNA here is from genome assembly GCA_023954375.1 of Planctomycetota bacterium. Taxonomy (GTDB): domain Bacteria; phylum Planctomycetota; class J058; order J058; family J058; genus JAMLIC01. Next base: position 47,469 of record JAMLIC010000032.1, on the reverse strand, counting down.
CCCGAAGCCGGAGCCGACGACGACGAAGTCCCAGGTGTCCGCGGTGTCTGTCACCTTGGCGAGACGATACCTTTCCCGGCCGTGCGGCGGATAGCTCACCCGGACGGGTCGGATCCGTGCGGGTTCCGCCCTGGGTCGGGGACCCGCGGATCGCATAGAATCGCGCCCCCTGCGAGGTCCCCCATGCCCAGCGGCAGCTACATCGACGGCGCCTGGTTCACCCCCGCGTCCGAGCGGCGGATCACGAACGTCAACCCGGCCGACACGCGCGACGTGATCGACGAGTTCCCCGCGGCCACCGCCGCGGACCTCGAGCGCGCCGTGCAGGGCGCGCTCGCCGCCCAGCGCGGCTGGGCCGCGACCCCGGCCCCGGCGCGCGGCCGCGTCCTGGCGCGCGCCGTCGAGGTCGCCCGGCGCCGCAAGGAGGAGATCGCCCGCGTCATGACCCGCGAGCAGGGCAAGGTCCTGAGGGAGGCCCGCGGCGAGGTCGACAAGGGGATCGCCGTGCTCGAGTTCTACGCCGGCGAGGGCTTCCGCATGGGCGGGCGCACGCTCCCCTGCGAGCTCCCCGACGTCTTCACCTACACGATCCGCCGCCCGCTCGGCGTCGTCGGCCTGATCACGCCCTGGAACTTCCCCTGGGCGATCCCGGTGTGGAAGACCGCCCCGGCGCTCGTGGCCGGCAACGCCGTGATCATCAAGCCCGCCGAGCTCACCCCGGCCACCTGCGGCCTCATGGTCGAGGTCTTCGAGGAGGCCGGCCTCCCGCCGGGCGTCCTGCAGATGCTCGTCGGGCCTGGCCGGGAGGTCGGGTCGGCCCTGGTCGACCACCCGGCCGTGCGCGCGATCTCGTTCACCGGCTCGAACCAGATCGGGCTCAACCTCTACACGCAGGCCGCGCGCCGCGGGGCCAAGGTCACCTGCGAGATGGGCGGCAAGAACGCGGTGATCGTGCTCGCCGACGCCGACGTCGAGGCCGTCGCCGCGGCCGTGCTCAACGGGGCGTTCGGCTCGACGGGCCAGCGCTGCACGGCGACCAGCCGCCTGCTCGTGCACGAGGACGTGGCAGGCGCGCTCACCGAGGCGGTCGTCGAGGACGCGCGGCGGCTCAAGGTCGGCCCCGGGCTCGACGAGAGCTCGCAGATGGGCCCGGCCGTCGACGAGAAGCAGCTCCGCCAGGACCTGAGCTACATCGACGTCGGCAAGCAGGAGGGGGCGCGGCTGCTCACGGGCGGCGGGCGCCCGGCCGGGCTCGACCACGGCTTCTTCGTCGAGCCGACCGTCTTCGCCGACGTGCGCCCCGGCTCGCGCCTGTTCCAGGAGGAGGTCTTCGGCCCGGTGCTCGCCGTGACCACGATCAAGGACCTCGACGAGGGGATCCGCCTGGCCAACGCCGTCGAGTTCGGCCTCACGAGCTCGCTCTTCTCCCGCGACGTGCGCGCGTGCATGCGGTTCGTCGAGGAGGTCGAGACGGGCATGGTCCACGTCAACGAGGCCACCGTCGGCGGCGAGGCGCAGCTCCCCTTCGGCGGCATGAAGTCGACGGGCGTGGGCGAGCGCGAGATGGGCGAGGAGGGGCTGCGCTTCTTCACCGAGCAGAAGACGGTGTTCATCAACTCGTCGGGCGGGGCGGCGCGCGCGTTCATCCGCTGAGAGAATGGCTGGCAAGGCCTCTGCTCCGAGGATCGGCTGGTAGAAGACAGGCCTGTTCGAATGCCGCCGCGCGGCCCCCGGTCGAGGGGCGCGGGAGGTGGCCATGACCACGCGCCTCGCCCGCGCCGCCACGGCCGGCCTGCTGCTCGTCGCCGGCACCGCGTGCATCTGCAGCGCCCCGCCCTGTCCCGACCCCGGCCAGCACCCGCCGCTCGCGCAGGGCGCCCGGCCTCGGCCGCTGGACCAGGCGGCGGCGCCGACCGCCTGCTCCCCCTGGCCCGAGCCGCCGGCGCCCCGCGTCGTCGACGCGCGGACCGTCGTCCTCGACGAGGCCGCCGCCCGGACCCTGGCGCGGCACGTCGGCGCGGGCGGCGTCTGGACGCCGACGCCGGAGGTCGTGGCCTGGGCCGAGGACGCCCTGCCGGTGTTCCTGGCGATCCACGAGGACCCGCGCGCCCCCTGGCTGGGCGCGCGCCTGGACGGCTGCGTCCGGCAGTGGGCCGGCATCGTCCTGCGCGACCGGCGCCTCATCTGCGCCAACGTCTTCGTCGCGCCGCAGGGCAGCGACGCCTGGCGGCGGCAGGTCGTCTTCGGGCGCGCGGGCTTCCGCGCCCTGTTCGACCTCGAGACGGGGCGCTTCGTGCGGCTGATCGTGGACGCGGACGTGCCGGCTACTCCTCCGGCCCCTCGTACGCCATGACCGTGCGGAACCCGACGTCGGGCGGCGGCGCCTCGCGCGGGTCGTGCTCGCGGCGGGCGACCAGGCGCGCGCGCTCGGCCGCGTCGGTGAGGATCGACCCGCCGCGCACGGGCTGCCGGCCGGGGAGCGGCTTGTCCCCGGAGCACCACTCGGCCGCGTTGCCGCCGGCGTCGACGAGGCCCAGCGGCGACACGTCGGGGGCGAAGAAGCCCATGGGCGAGCACAGCGCCATGAAGGCGCCGTCGGGGCCGGGCGTGCCCCAGCCGCCGAACGCGAGGTTCGCCAGGCTCGGCCGCTCGGGCCCCGGCGTCTGCTCGCCCCACGGGTAGGGCCGCTGCGCGCGCGCGGCGGGGTCCCACGCCGCCGCGACCTCCCACTCGGCCTCCGACGGCAGGCGCCGCCCGTAGTAGCGCGCGTACTCCAGCGCGTCCCACGGGGTGACCCCGACGACGGGCCCGTCGGGGTAGGGGCTCCGGCCGCTCCGAGGGTCCATGCTGCGCGCCAGCGCGGCGTCGTGGTCGGCCTTGTCGTTGCCGCACAGGTGGACCTTGCCGGCGGCGTGCCAGCGGGCGAGGAAGCGCTCGTAGCGCTCGTTGCACACCTCGTGGCGGTCGATCAGGAACCCGCCGAGGCGCACCTCGCGGGCCTGCGTGACCGCCCGCCCGTCGCCGCCCGGCGCGCCGACGCGGTAGGTCCCGGCCGGGACGTGGACCATCTCCGCCCGGTCGGGCACGAGGAGATAGACGTTGTCGCGGCGGCGATGGGGCCGGGTCTTGAAGGCGATCACCGGCTCGAGCAGCCAGCCGCTCGTGCCGAAGTCGCGCAGGTAGGCGTCGATCGCCTCGATGAGGGCCCGCGGGTCGTCGGCCACGTTGTCGCGGGCGTCGCGGATCGCCTCGAGGCGCGCCCGCTCCTCGGGGCCGGCGAGCAGGTAGAAGCGGACCCGCCGGTCGAGCTTGCCCGTGGCCACGCCCCAGCCGAGGAACGCGGCCAGGAGCGCGCCGACGCCGAGGAGCGCCGCGCGCAGCCGGCGCCGCCGGGGCGGCTGCGTGTCGGCCACGCCCCGCGCCGACGGGACCTCCGCCGCGCGGCGCCCCGAGGCCGAGGAGAGGTTCGTGGCGGTGGGCCCGTGCGCCGCGATCACCTCGAGCTCGCGCGCCACGTCGCGCGCGGACGCGGGCCGACGCAGGTGGTCCTTCTCCAGCAGGTGCGCGATCAGGTCGCGCAGGGCGTCGGGGGCCTCGGCGGCCAGCGCCTCGAGGGACGGCGGCGGCACGTCGCGGTGCAGCCGGGCCAGGTCGACCGGCGACGAGGCGTGGAACGGCACCCGCCCGGCGAGCCCCTCGAAGAGGACGATCCCCAGCGCGTAGAGGTCGGCCGCCGGGCCCGCCGACTTGGCGTCGCGGAACTGCTCGGGCGCCATGTAGGCCGGGGTCCCGAAGGCGTCCCCCGTGGCCGTGAGCGACGCCCCGCCCGCGAGGTCGGGCGGCCCGTCGCGCCAGTGGGCCAGGCCGAAGTCGGCGAGCTTGATGTGGAGGCGCGCGTCGACGAGCACGTTCTGCGGCTTGACGTCGCGATGCACGATCCCGCGCTCGTGCGCGTGGGCCAGCGCCAGCGCCAGGTCGCGGCCGAGGTTGGTGACGACCGGCCAGTGCATGGGCCCGGTGCGCCGCATGACCCGCGCCAGGTCCTCGCCGTCGACGAGGTCCATGACCATGTAGCGGAAGTCGCCGCACGTGCCGTGGCGGTGGACCCGGACGACCAGCGGGTGGTCGAGGGTCCGGCCGATCCGCGCCTCGCGGTCGAAGCGGACCTGGTAGCTCTCGGGGCTGGCGACCGAGAGGACCTTGATCGCGCGGAGGGCCCCCTCGGCCTCCTCGTCGCGGCCGGCATAGACCGCCGCCATGCCGCCCGCCCCGAGCTTGCGCTCGATGACGACGCCGCCGATCGCCCGCCCGAGCATCGGGTCCACGGTCCGGTCCACGCAGAGACTCTACCTGGCGCGGGCCGGCCGATCGATGCGCCGTCAGATCGTCGCGGCCGGCGCCCGCCCGTGGCGGACCGTGAGCTCGCGCAGGCGCTCGAGGGCGACGAGCTCGAGCTGGCCGGGGCGCAGGCGCCACGACCAGTTCTTGTCGCTCTTGGTCCCGGGGAGGTTCATGCGCGCGTCGTTGCCCAGGCCGAGGACGTCCTGCACGGGGACGACGGCCAGGAAGCCGGGCGAGGCGAAGGCCAGCTCGACCATCCCCCACACCGGGTCCTCGGGCCCGGTGCGCTCGAGGACGCGCGCCCGCACGGCGGCCGGCTCGCCCGCCAGCCAGCCCGCCGTCGTGTCGTTGTCGTGGGTGCCCGTGTAGACCACCGAGCGCTCGTCGTGCCGCTCGGGCACGAACGGGTTGTCCGCGTCGCCGTCGAAGGCGAACTGCAGCACCTTCATGCCGGGGAAGCCGGTCTCCGCCAGCAGCTCCGTCACGTCCTCCGTGATCAGCCCCAGGTCCTCGGCGACGATCGGCAGGTCGCCGAGCGCCGCCTGCAGGGCGCGGAAGAACGACATCCCGGGGCCGGGCACCCAGCGGCCGTCGACCGCCGTCTCGGCCCCGTGCGGGATCTCCCAGTAGCCGGCGAAGCCGCGGAAGTGGTCGATGCGCAGGATGTCGACGAGCGACAGGGCGTGGCGCACGCGCTCGATCCACCAGGCGTAGCCGCCCCGCCCGTGGATCGCCCAGTCGAAGAGCGGGTTGCCCCACAGCTGCCCCGTCTCGCTGAACAGGTCGGGCGGCACGCCGGCGACGACGCTCGGCGTCCCCTGGTCGTCGACGAAGAACAGCTCCGGGCGCGCCCAGACGTCCGAGCTGTCGCGCGCGACGAAGATCGGCACGTCGCCGAAGACCTCGACCCCGAGGCCGTGGGCGAACGAGCGCAGGCGCGCCCACTGGCGGTGGAACAGCCACTGGCGGAAGACCTCGGCGTCGACGGCGTGCTCGTGCTCGCGCCGCGCCTGCACCAGCGCGTGCGGCACGTGGCGGCGCAGCGGCTCGGGCCAGCGCTCCCAGTAGGGCGCGCCGTAGGCGTCGCGCAGGGCCACGAAGAGGGCGTGGTCCTCGAGCCAGAAGGCGTTCTCCTCGCGGAACTGCTGCAGCTCGATCCGCTCGCGCTCGCCCGCCTGGGCGCGGAAGGCGGCGAAGGCGCGGCCGAGGAGCTGCGCGCGCACGGCGCAGGCCTCGTAGCTGACGCGCCCCTCGGGGAAGGTCGGGAGCCCGTCGAAGTCGCGCGGCTCGAGCAGGCCCTCGTCCCTGAGCACCTCGACGCTCACGAGCATGGGGTCGCCCGCGAAGGCCGAGCTGGCGGCGTAGGGCGAGCCGTGGCAGTCCGGCGGCTGCAGCGGCAGCACCTGCCACACGCGCTGGGCGGCCTGCTGCAGGTCGCGGACGAACTGGTAGGCCGCGGGGCCCAGGTCGCCCATGCCGAAGGGGCCCGGCAGGGAGGTGGGGTGGAGGAGGAGGCCGCTCTTGCGGGTGAGGTCCACGGACGCCCTCTCGAGGGGGTGAGGCGCGGATTCTGCCACGGGGCGCGGCGCGTCGCGTCGTGGACCTGCCGCGCTGGCGCGCCCCCCGGCCCGCCTCTACGATCCCCCCCGTGACCGGCGAGGCCGCGGCGCTGCGAGCGAGGTTCGAGGCGCTCCTCCGGGCGGGCGAGGACGCGCTCGACCTGGGCGAGGCGGCCCTGCTCATCGGCGCCGAGGCGGAGCCCGGGACCGACGTGGCCCGCTGGCTGCGGCGCCTCGACGCCCTGGGCGACGAGGTCCGCCCCCGCGTGCAGGCGGCGCGCGGGCCCGCCGACCAGGCCCTGGCGCTCTGCCGCTTCCTCTACGACGAGTACGGCCTGCGCGGGAACCGCGACGCCTACTACGACCCGCGCAACAGCTACCTGCACCACGTTTTGGCGCGCGGCCTGGGGATCCCGATCACGCTGGCGGTGGTGCTCGTCGAGGTCGGCCGGCGCGCCGGCCTGCCGCTCGTGGGCGTCGGCTTCCCCGCCCACTTCCTCGTGCGGCACCGCGACCACGACCTGTTCCTCGACCCGTTCGACCAGGGCCGCCCGCTCTCGCTCGCCGGCTGCCGGGCGCTCCTCGAGGAGCGCGCCGGCGGGGCCGTGCCGTTCCAGCCCGACCTCCTGCGGCCGGCGAGCGGCCACGAGGTCCTGGCGCGCATGCTGCGCAACCTCAAGGCGATCCACCTGCGCGAGGGCGACCTCGAGGCCGCCCTCGGCGTCGCCGAGCGGCTGGTCCTCGTGCGCCCCGACGACCCCGAGGAGCGCCGCGACCGCGGCCTCCTGAGCGCCGCCCTGCGCCGCCCCGGCCCGGCCGTCGACGACCTCGCCGGCTACCTGGCGCGCCGACCCGCCGCGCCCGACGCGCGGGCGGTGCGCGCGCAGCTCGAGGCGGCGAAGCGGCGGCTGTGGGAGCTGAACTAGGTGTGATCGCGGCTGCGGCGGAGGATGGCGGGCGCTGCCGTCCGCCGGGGTGCCGCGCTCCGCGCGACACCCCGGCCGCTCAGGCTCACTCGGCGGCCAGGAGGCCGCCTTCGTTCGCCTTCGCGCGGCATCGCTCCGCCCTCCTCCGCCTCGCCTGGGGCTCTCGCTGCGAAGGCGCGGTGAGGTGTGCTCGGAGGCGATCGTCCCATGCGAAGACGGCCGAGCGCGCACCGAGGGACGGACAGCCCCTGGTCGTGTGATCGCCGCCGCGCTCCACCCGTGACCATGCCCGAGAGCCTGTGAGCGAGACTCCCGCTCGAGCCAGGGCAGCGCCCCCCGAGCGCGGCCCTCGTCCGGGCGCTACACTCGCCCCGGCCAGCGCACCGGCCAGGCGGGTGGGGTCGTGATCGAGACGCGCTACCTGACGAAGCAGTACAAGGACCTCGTCGCCCTCGACAAGCTGAACCTCACGATCGACCGGGGCGACATCTACGGGTTCATCGGCCCCAACGGCGCCGGCAAGACGACGACGATCCGCATCCTGGGGACGCTGCTCCGCCCGACCAGCGGGCAGGCGTTCGTGTGCGGCTACTCCGTCAACGGGCAGGCGAAGCACATCCGGCGCAAGATCGGCTACGTCCCCGACGAGTTCGGCACCTACGAGGACATGACGGTCACGGAGTACCTGGAGTTCTTCGCCGCGCTCTACGAGATCAAGGGCAAGGAGCGGCAGCGGGTCATCCACGACGTGCTCGAGCTGACCGACCTCTCCTACAAGCGCGACGCGCAGGTCGACAGCCTCTCGCGCGGCATGCGGCAGCGGCTGGCGCTGGCGCGCGTCCTCCTGCACGACCCCGACGTCCTGCTCCTCGACGAGCCGGCCAGCGGCCTCGACCCGCGCGCGCGCATCGAGATCCGCGAGCTCCTCAAGGAGCTGCGGACGATGGGCAAGACGATCCTGATCTCCAGCCACATCCTCAGCGAGCTGAAGGAGCTCTGCAACAAGGTGGGGATCATCGAGCGCGGGCAGCTCCTCTTCAGCGGCCCCGTCGAGGAGATCCTGGCCAAGGCGCGCAGCCACGACGTCGTGCAGGTGAAGGTGCGCGAGGGGACCGACCGCGCCCTCGAGGCGCTGCGCGGCCATGACCTCGTCACGCGGGCGGACCTGATCGACGGCGACGTCATCGAGGTGCAGCTCAAGGAGGCCGCCCAGGACCACAGCCTCGTGGCCTCGTTCCTCCACGAGCGCGGCTTCCGGCTCCTCCTCGTGCGCGAGGAGGAGATCGACCTCGAGGACGCCTTCATGAAGGTCACCAAGGGACACGTGGCGTGATCGGCGGGCCGGTCTTCCTGCGCGAGGTCCTGGCCCAGGCCCGGCGCCCGCGCACCTACCTGTTCCAGACGGTGTTCCTGGGCGCGCTGGTCCTCGGGCTGATCCCCATGTACTCCCAGGCGACCGGCAAGAGCGGCGCGGCGCTCGCCGAGCAGGCGCGGGCCGTGTTCGAGTGGGGCGCCTACCTGCAGCTGATCATCCTCACGCTGATCGCGCCCTCGCTCGTCGCCAACGCGATCACCGAGGAGAAGGGCAAGAACACCCTCGACCTCTTGCTCCTCACCGAGGCCGGGCCCTGGGCGATCGTGTGGGGGAAGTTCTGCTCGCGCCTCTACTCGCTCCTGTTCCTCCTGTTCCTCACCGTGCCGCTGCTCTTCGCCCTGCTCACGCTCGGCGGCGTGGCGGCCCGCTCGATCCTCATCACCATGGCGATCCTCGGGGGCTTCTCCGTCCTCGCCACGGGCCTGGGGATCTTCCTCTCGACCGTCCTCAAGCGGACGCCCGGGGTCCTGGGCGTGAGCTACGCGGTGCTCGTCGCCGTCCTCGCCGCGCCCAAGCTGGCCCAGCTCCCGGCGGCGCAGCAGCCGCTGGTCAGCCCGCTCCTGGACCTGGCCTACGTGGCCCACCCGACCTGGTACCACCCCACCGCCTCGCAGGCGACGGAGTGGTGGGTCGCGCCGGCGTGGAACGTCGTCGCCGGCCTCGCGCTGGTGCTCCTCGCCGGCCTCGCCCTGCCGCACGCGCGCGAGCTGGAGCGGCTCCTCGACGTTCGCCGCGCGCTCGACGCCTTCGACCGGGCCACGTTCCTGCTCCTCCGCCCCGGCCGCCTGCTGCGCCGGCTGACGCGGCGCGGCGCCGCCGCCGACGACGACGGCCCGCGCGCCGAGCCGCGCCCGATCGGGGGCATGAACCCGATCTACTGGAAGGAGACGAACGTCAACACCGTCGGCCGGTTCAAGACCTGGTGGCGCATGAACCTCGCCATGCTCCTCGGCCTGATCGGCTCCTACGCGGTGTTCCAGCACGAGCTGTCGAACATCGAGTTCCACAAGGTCGTGGCCGCGGTGGTCACCGGGTTCATCGTGCTCCTGCCGACGATCATCGCGGCCTCGACGGTCTCGCGGGAGCGCGAGGACGGCACGCTCGACCTCCTCGCCACGACGCCCCTCGACTGCGCGACCTACGTCATGGGCAAGGTGCGCGGGATCGGGCGCAACATCGTGTTCCTCGCCGCCCTGCCCTTCGTGCACGTGATCATCTGGATCGTGGGCGGCGTCCTCGACCCGACGACGCTGGTGTTCTTCGCCCTGGGCATCCCGGTGGCCACCGCCGCCTCGATCGTGCAGGGGATCTTCGTCTCGCTCCTCTTCCCCACGACGCTGCGCGCGATCGTGGCCGCGATCGTCGTCGTGACGATCGAGGCGGCCCTGCCGCTCGTGTGCTGCGTCCCGAGCTTCAACCTGCCGCTCATGGCCTACTACATGGTCGAGCCGGCGCAGGGGCTGGCGTCCGCCGCCGGCCAGGGGCCACAGACGTCGTTCACGCTCGCCAAGCTGTTCGCCTGCCTGTTCTCGGCCGGCACGCACCTGGGCTTCCTGTTCGTCATCTACTCGCTCATCCGCAGCGACTTCGACCGCTACATCGGCCGCGCGGCGTGACGTGCCCGGCGGCCCTGCCTCCGCCCGACCTGCTCGAGCGGCGATGGCGCGCCATGGCCGTGCTCGACGCCCTGCTCTGCCCCGAGTGGGATCAGCGCTACCACTCGTTCGACGCGCGATGGGCGCCCGGCGAGCGCCTCGCGACCATGCGCGACGGCAGCGGCGACCACATGACGGCCTGGTTCACCGCGGCCGGAGCCGTCGTCAGGGGCTTCGCCCACGAGAGCGACATGGCGCGGCCCGTCGCCCAGGACGAGGGTCCCTGGGACGGGCTCTACGAGGGCCTCCCGCCGGCGCTGTCCGCCTTCCTGGACGAGCCGGCGTTCGTGGTCGACGAGGCGACCTTCTGCCTCTGGTGGCCTGCGGGCGCCACCGGTTGGGGGCGCGGGCCCGTCGAGCTCCTCGACGGGCCCGACCCGGACGGCGCGCGCAAGTTGCTGGCGCTCTTCGTCGAGGGGGCGGCCCGCTACCGGACGTTCGCCGTGCGCTACTTCGACCGCGACCTGCCCCTCGCCGCCGTCGAGGCCGTGTTCGCGCACCGGCCGCTCGACGCGGCGCTGCAAGATCGAGGAGCGCGATTCGGAGTGGTTCGACTGGCGTCGAACCACTCCGAACGCGCCCTCGATCTTGCTCCAGCAACTCCGGAGTGCGCCTGTTGCGCTCGCCGAGCTCGCTTCGCTCGCTCGGCTGCGCGCCGGCGCCGCCGGCGCTCTCTTCACTTGGACCTTCGGTCGCGCCGCTCGTTCGCCGCCGGCGACCCGCCGCGTGGGGCCCCCCACCCGCGCGGGCGCGACTCCCGGTGGTTCGCCTACGGCGAACCACCGGGAATCGCGCCCGCTCATTTAGGGGCGCTCGCGCCCGGGCGGTCGCTCGCGGAGGTCGAGTCCGAGCTGGCAGAAGCCGGGTACCCGCAGGCTCGCGCGTAGCGCCCGGGGTCGCCCCACGGCCGCCCGCGGGTAACCTGTCGCCCGCGTGACCTCCGAGCCCGCGATCCCGCGCCGCCTCGTCGTCGCCGTGGCGCTCGTCGCCGCGGCCATGCTGGGCCTCGAGCTCCAGCTGACGCGGGTGTTCTCGGTCCTCTTCTACTACCACTTCTCGTTCTTCAGCGTCTCGCTGGTCATGTCGGGCCTGGCCTTCGGCGGGCTCCTCGCCGCGAGGTGGGACGTGGGCGCGCTCCCGCCGGCCGCCTTCGACGAGCGGCTGGCGCGCCTCGCGGCCGGGTTCGCCGGGGGCACGCTCGCCGCCGTGTGGTACCTCGGTACGTCGCAGGCCGTGGCGCCCTACTGGTTCCCCTACGCGGGCGACCACTACACGCCGCCGACCCTGAGCGTCGTGCTCCCGGTCGCGGTCATCTTCCTCCCCGGCCTGACGGCGGCCGGGGCGTTCCTCGCCTGCGCCTTCGCCCGGCGCGAGGCGTGGGTGCCCCGGCTCTACGCGGCCGACCTGGTCGCGGCCGCCGCGGCCTGCGTCCTGGCCGTGCCGCTCATGCGCGTCGTGCAGGGCCCCGGCGGCCTCATGGTCCCGGTGGCCCTCGCCGCGACGGCCGGGCTGGTCCTGCGCCCGGGGCGGGCGGCGCGCGGGGTCGCCGCGGCCGCCCTGGTCGTCGCGGCGGGCGTCGCCGGCGTGACGGCCTGGAGCGGGCCGGGGAGCGCCGGCCTGGCGCCGGCCGTGCGGCGCGCGTTCGCGCTCGAGCGCTGGAACGAGCACAGCCGCGTGGTCCTCTCCGGGGGCGGCACCGACCTCTACGCGGTGATCGACAAGTCGGCCGGCACGGCGCTCGTCCCGCCGGCGGCGAGGGCCCCCGGCGCGCCCGCGCCGCGGGACCCGACCTGGACGCAGGGGGTCAACCACCTGGCCTACCGGCTCGGGCGCCCGCTCGAGCGGACGGCCGTCATCGGCGTGGGCGGCGGGCGCGACGTCCTGGCGGCGGTCGCCAGCGGCGCGCGCCACGTCGACGGCTACGAGCTCAACGGGCTCCTGCTCGAGGTCCTCCGCGACGTCGCCTCGCGCTGGAACGACCTGGCGCGCTGGCCCGAGGTGACCCTGGTCCACGACGAGGCGCGCGTGGCGATCGCCCGCGCCGGACGGCGCTACGACGTGATCCAGGCCTCCCAGATCGACACGTGGGCCGCGACCGCCAGCGGCGGCATGGTCCTCGCCGAGAACGGGCTCTACACGGTCGAGGGCTGGCGCTCCTTCTTCGCCGCGCTGAGCGAGCGCGGCGTCCTGACCATGGGGCGCTTCTACGTCCCGCACGAGCCCGCCGAGGCGCAGCGCCTGGTCGCGCTCGCCGCGCAGGTGCTCGAGGACGAGGGCGTGGGCGACCCGCGCCAGCACGTCGCGCTCCTCGCCGGCCGCGGCGCCTTGCCGAGCGCGACGATCCTCGTCTCGCGCGCGCCGTTCACGGCCGACGAGGTCGCCCGGCTGCGGGCCGTCGCCGCGGCCGAGGACCTCGAGCCGCTCGCCCTCCCCGACGCGGCGCCGGCGGACCCGACGCTGCACGCGCTGCTCGACCCGGGCCGCCGGGCGGCGGCGATCGCGGCCAGCCGCTTCGACCTCTCCCCGCCGACGGACCTGCGGCCCTACTTCTTCCTCTTCCACCGGCCGGGCGAGATCGACCTGCTCGGGCGCGGGGAGGGGGGCCTCTACGCCGAGGCGACGACGACCGCCGTCCGCGTCCTCGTGCTCCTGGCGGGCCTCACGGCGGTCTTTGCCGCCGCCGTGTTCGCCCTGGCGTCGTGGATGCTGCCGGCGCCCGACGTCGCCCCGCGCCAGCGCGGCGTCTACCGCTGGTCGCTCGTCTACTTCCTCGGGATCGGGCTGGGCTACGTGCTGGTGCAGCTCGGGCTGCACCAGCGGCTGATCGTCGTGCTCGGCCACCCGACCGCCTCGCTGGTCGTCGTCCTGGCGGCCATGCTCGTGGGCAGCGGCGCCGGGGCCCGCGCGTCGGCGGCCCTGTTCCCGCCCGCCCGCTTCACCCGCGCCTGGCTGGTGATCCTCGCCGCGCTGCTCGCGTCGCTGGCCGCGTTCCCGGCCGTCCCGGCCCTGGAGGCGGTCCACACCGGCGGCCTGCGCGCCGCCGCCGTGGCCCTGTGGGTGGGCGCGGTCGGCTTCGTCCTCGGCTTTGGCTTCCCGCTCGGGGTGCGCCTGATCGCGCCCACCGGCGCGCGCGCCGTCCAGCAGGGCTGGGCCGTCAACGGCGCGGCCTCGATCGCCGGGGGCGGCGCCGCGGCGATCCTCAGCGTGGGCCTGGGCAGCCACGCCGTGCTGGCCGCCGGCGCCGCCTGCTACGCCCTCGTCCTCGTCGCCGGGCGCCGGGCGCAGGCGCTCGCGGCGGTCGACCCGGACCTCCTTCCGCGCGCCCCGGTCGCTCCTTAGAATCCGCGCCCTTCAACCACACCGACCCGGGAGTCGACCCATGGCCTCGCCCGTCCAGCGCACGCTCATCCTCTTCAAGCCCGACGCCGTCCAGCGCCGCCTGTGCGGCCGGCTCCTCACTCGCTTCGAGGAGAAGGGGCTGCGCATCGTCGGCATGAAGCTCATGCAGATCACGCAGGACCTGGCCGCGCGCCACTACGAGGCCCACAAGGAGCGGCCGTTCTACCCGGGCCTCGTCAAGTTCATGACCAGCGCCCCCGTCATGGCGCTCGTCCTCGAGGGGCCGCACGCGGTGGACGTGTGCCGCAAGCTCATGGGCGCGACCTTCGGCTTCAAGGCCGAGCCGGGGACGATCCGCGGCGACTTCGGCGTGTCGAACCAGTACAACCTGATCCACGGCAGCGACTCGCCCGAGGCGGCCGAGCGCGAGGTGAAGCTGTTCTTCCCCGAGGCGAAGGAGCTGCTGGAGTACCGGACGGCCGACGCGGACCTGCACGCCTGCGACTGACGACGTGATCGGCGGCTGCGGATGCCGGGCGCGCGCGGGGGGTCGTAGGATCAGGGCGACTGATGAGACCCCGCGCGCGCGCCGCAGCGCCTCGGCCTCCGCGGCCTCGCCTGGCTCGCTGCTCCACCCGTGAGCTCGAGCGCGTCTTCGCTGCGCGGCGGCGCCACGCCTGCGTCCGCTCGCGTCGGGCCCTCCGGGCCCGGGGCGCAGAGGCTCCAGGCGCGTGGCGCGGCGGGTGGCCGAACGTGACCACGCCGTGACGCGCAACCCGTCTTATACTCCTCGGCCTTGATCACCACGGCGGATGTCAGGCGTTGGATCCAGGAGGCCGCCCCGGCCCTGCGGGGAGGGTTCGTCCACCGGGTCTGGCGCGAGGACGACGCCTGGGTGCTCCTCGTCCGCCACCACGAGGGCGGCGACCCCGACGCGCGGGCCACGGGACGCGCGGCGCTCGAGGTCGCCTTGCCGGCGGAGTGGGCGCGCGTCGTCGCCCTGCCGCCCGAGCTCGTCGCCGCCGACGACGACCGGGCCAAGAAGGCGCAGGCGCGCGACCCGCACCCGTTCCTGGCCCTCCTGCGCCGCCACCTCGTGGGCGCCCGCGTCGACGACCTCGTGGCCGTGCCGGGCGAGCGGATCGTGTCGCTCGACGCGACGCACCCGGCGCCCTCGCCGTCGCCCGACGCGCAGCCGCGCCTGCGCCTCCTCGTCGAGCTCATCGGCCGGCAGGGCAACCTGATCCTCGGCGCGCGCGACGAGGGGGGCCACGTGCGCTGCCTGGGCGCCCTGAGCGCCGGCCGGGCGCCCAGGACCTTCGAGCGCGGCACCCTCTACCAGCCGCCCCCGCCGCGGCCGCCGCGGGCCGACCAGCCGCCGGACACGCCGCAGCTCTGCCCCGAGGTCGAGCTCGAGCCGGGGCGCCTGGTCGTCGGGCCGGCCGTCGCCGCCCTGCAGCGCGAGAAGGCCGAGGCGGCCGCATCGGCGTCGCGGCGCGGGGGCTACCTGCGGGCGGCGCGCCAGGCGCTCCGCCGGGCCGAGGGGCTCGTGCACAAGCTCGAGGCGCAGCTGGCCGAGGTGGCCCGCGCCGACGACCTCGAGCGGCAGGCCGACCTGCTCAAGGCGAACGTGGCGTCGATCCCGCGCGGCGCGCGGGAGGCGCGCCTCACCGACTACGCGACCGGCGAGCCGGTCGAGGTGGTCGTGGCCCTCGACCCGGCCGAGCCCGTCCAGGACCAGTTCGAGGCCCTCTACAAGAAGGCGCGCAAGCTGCGCGCCGGCGAGGCCTCGGTGCAGACGCGCCTGGGCGAGGTCGACCGGAGCATCGCCGACTACCAGGCGCTCGTCGCCGCGCTCGAGGAGGTCGCGCCCGACGACGAGGCGGCCCTCGACGCCCACGAGAAGACCCTGCGCAAGCTGGGCGCGCTCCCCAAGGAGTCCGCGCCGCGGCCCAAGGTGCAGGCGAACCAGGGGCCGCGCTCGTTCCGCACGCGCGAGGGCCACGAGGTCCTCGTCGGGCGCAACGACGAGGAGAACGACCGCCTGACCATGCGCGTGGCCCGCGGCAACGACCTGTTCTTCCACGTGCGCGGCATGCCGGGGTCGCACGTGATCCTGCGCGTCGACCCGAACCGCCCGCCCAACCACGAGAGCCTCCTCGACGCGGCCACGGTCGCCGTCCACTGGTCGAAGGCGCGCAACCGCGGGACGGCGGTCGACGTGAGCTACACGCCCCGCAAGTGGGTGAAGAAGCCGCGCGGGGCCAAGCCGGGGCTGGTGCAGATCAGCAACGAGAAGACGATCCGGGCCGGCAACGACCCGGAGCGCCTGCGGCGGGTCCTGGCCACCGGCCGGCGCGAGGACGCGGAAGGAGACGAGGCGTGAGGCTTCCCGCGGTGACGTTGACCCTCGCGGCGCTCGCCCTGGGCGGGTGCGCAAGCAGCGAACCGACCGAGGACGAGCTGCCGAAGGTCGACGAGCCGGCGGTCGTCCTGCCGCCCGGGCCGCGCCTCAAGTTCGACTTCGAGCTCGAGTGGAGCGACATCGACCGCGAGCGGCGCACGGGCGCCCGCGACCCCGAGCAGGTGGCCCGCTGGGTCACCGAGCGGCGGAACGCCGTGCAGCAGTGCCTGCGCAACGAGCCGACCCAGGCGGTCCGGCAGGCGATCGAGCTGCTCGAGGAGATCCTCTCCAAGGTCCCCGACTCCTCGCGCGACCGCTACCTCCTCGCGCAGTGCATGTTCTTCGAGGCCTCCTACTGGTTCCGGCTCGCCGACAGCTACGCCTGGGAGATGAACCGCCTCGAGCTCGACCGGACGGCCCACCAGAGCGACGGCGGGCGCGCGCTGAGCGACGAGGAGGTCGCGGCGAAGGTGGCCGAGCTGCGGAAGGTGTTCGACCTGCTGCTCGTGAACCTCAACCGGTCCGCGGGCCGGTCGCTCAGCCTGTTCGCGAGCTACCGCCAGCAGCGGGCCGACGACAAGAGCGTCTACGACTACCTGTGGAAGCTGCACTTCTACCTGCAGAACTACGTCGAGGCCCAGCGCTGGCTCGACCAGGTCCTGCACGAGATGGACCTGGCCGGGATCCCCGAGCGCGACCCCCTGCGCCAGGACTACCGCGAGCTGCGCAAGGAGATCCTCGAGCGGGTCACCGAGCAGCGGCTCGGGCAGTTCCAGCCGGTCAAGCCCTTCGTGCGCGACCGGATGCGCCTCAGCGAGGCCGGGACCCGGCCCCCCGGCGCGCCGCCGCGATGAACCCGCCCCCCACCCCGACCGTCCTCAGGGGCGGTCGCCCTCGAGCCCAGGAGGCTCCCGGCGTGAACAGGACCCTCACCCGCCTCGCCCTGCTGCCCGCGCTGCTGGCGCTCGCCCTCGCCGGCGGCTGCGCCTCGACCGGCGAGCCCGCCGGCAACGAGGTCTTCGCCCAGGGGATCAAGCAGGCGGAGCAGGGCAACGTCGACCAGGCGATCCGCACGCTCAGCGGCGGCGTGGGCCAGTACCCCGGCCACACGCGCATGCGGTTCGAGCTGGCCCGCCTGCAGTACGAGACGGGCGAGGCGCACCACATCCGCGAGCGCCAGGCGGTGCGCGCCGCGGCGCGCATGGCCGAGCAGGGGCGCCGCGACGACGCGCTCGCCCACCGGCGCGAGGCCAACGAGCACCGGGCCAAGGCCACCCCCCACTACCAGGCCGCGCGCGAGAACCTGCGCGTGGTGGTCGACGACACCTCCGACCAGCACCTCGCCGGGTGGGGCTACTACCTGCTCATGCGCACGGACATCTTCTTCGAGGACTGGCAGGCCGCCGCGCGCGACATCGAGCGGGCGATCGAGCTCGGCAAGCCCACCGGGCCGCTCCTGGCCCAGTGGAAGGAGTACGAGCAGGGGCTGCGGGACCGGGCGGGGATCAGGAACTGAGCCGCCGGCGGACGCCTGAGCTACCCTGGAGCCCGTGCGCGTCCGCACGAAGCTGATCTTCCTCTTCCTCGCCTCGGGCGCGTTCCCGATCGTCGAGGGGCTCACGGCGGCCTACAGCCTGCGCGTCGTCGGCCGCGACGTCGAGCGGCTGCAGCGCTACACGCAGACCGACGACCTGTGCGGGCAGATCAAGGCCGAGCTGGCGCGCCTGCCCGGGCCCGACGCCCTGGGCGTCGAGGGCTCGCGCGCGCGCGCGGCCCTGGTCGAGCACGCCGACCGCACGCTCGTGCTCTGCAGGAGCCTCGAGCGGCTGACCACGAGCCCCGCCTCGCGGGCGGCGATCGAGCGGGTGACGCGCGCGGTCGAGGCCTACCGCGCGTCGGGCCGGGCCTACGCGGCGGCGGCGGGGCGGGCGGGCTTCCCCGAGCGCGACGCCGTCGAGCGGGCGCACGTCGACCTGATCGCCGTCCAGGAGGAGGGCGTCATCGAGCCCGTCGGCCACGAGGCGCGCCTCGCCACGCAGCGGGTGGTCGACCGCGCGGACCGCCTCGACCGCTGGGTGACGATCGGGGGGCTCTCGCTCGCCCTCCTCTCCTGGGTCGTGGGCGCCGTCGTCCTGGCCCGCGTGACCGCCCACCCCGTCGTCAAGCTCCTGCGCGCCGCGCGCGAGGTCGGCAAGGGGCGGCTCGACACGGTCGTCCACGTGCGCACGAGCGACGAGCTGGGCGAGCTGGCCGCCGCCTTCAACGACATGACGGCCCGCCTGCGCACCGTCTACGAGGGGCTCGAGGCCGAGGTCCGGAAGCGCACCGAGGAGCTCCGCCAGCGCGAGGTCGAGCTCGAGCGCGAGCGGCGCCTGGCCGCCGTCGGCCGGCTCGCGGCGGGCGTGGCGCACGAGGTGAGCAACCCCCTGACCGTGATCGCCGGCGCCGCCGAGGGGCTGCTCGACCGCGCGAAGGACCCGGCCCTGGCCGGGGCGCCCGGGTTCGTCGACTTCCCGGACTACCTGGAGACGATCGAGTCGGAGGCCTACCGGCTGAAGAAGGTCGTGCGGCGCCTCCTCGACTTCTCCCGCCAGAAGCCCACGGTCCTGGTGCCCTTCGACCTGGGCCTCGTGGCCCGCGACGCGGTCTCGCTGGCCCGCCTCGACCCGCGGGCCCGGGAGCGCGGGCTGCGGCTCGAGCTCGAGGGCCCGCTGCCGGTGAAGGGCGACCCCGACGCCCTGAAGGAGGCCCTGCTCAACCTGCTGTTCAACGCGCTCCAGGCCGTCGCCGGCGGCGCCGGCCCGACGGCGGGCGAGGGCGGCGGCGTCTCCCTGCGGGGCGGCCGCGCGGGCGAGCAGGTGTGGGTGGAGGTCGCCGACACGGGGGTGGGCATCGCGCCCCAGGACCTCGACCGGCTGTTCGAGCCCTTCTTCACCACCCGCGGCAGCGAGGGCACCGGGCTGGGCCTGGCCCTCGTCTACGGGACGGTGACCCGCCACGGCGGCACGATCACCGCCGAGAGCGACGGGCCCGGCCGCGGCGCCCGCTTCCGCGTGCTCCTGCCCGCCTGGGCCCCCGGGCCGGGCGAGGAGCTGCCCGCCGAGCTCCCCGGGAGTTCGAGCGACGAGCTCATGGAGCCCCTGGCGTGAGGCAGGTGCGCCTCGCCGCGTTGACACGGGCCGACGTGGTGTGCTAAATCACGCTGCTTCAACGGGGTGGCGTCGCGCGGGCGGGTTGGGTCACCCTGCTCGGAACCGCTCGCGGGCGCACACCTGGGCGGCTCGAGTCGGTAGGATCACGGGCTCACGACCCGCGAAGGTCGACGACGACGGCGAGGGCAGCCGCCCGCGCCGGCCTCGTGACGGGGGGGACTGGCTTGCTGGCCCGACTCACCATCCTCAGCGGCAAGCGCTCCGGAGAGGTCCTGGAGCTGGCCCCCGGCGAGCATCAGATCGGCACCGGCCGCGCGGCGGAGATCCAGCTCCGCGACAAGGACGTCGGCTTCAAGCACGCGCGGCTGATCATCGAGGACGGCGCCGTCTTCCTCGAGGACCTCAAGTCGAAGGGCGGCACCTACCTCAACGGGGAGAAGGTCGAGGAGCGGGTCCCGCTCAAGGACCAGGACGAGCTGCGCCTGGGCACGGCCGAGCTGCGCATCGAGCTCGCGGGCGCCCCCGTCGCGGCCGCGCCCGTCGCGGCCGCGCCCGTCGCGGTCGCCCCCGTCGCTCCCGTCGAGGACGACGAGGCGTCGCCGCCGCCCGCCACGGCGGCCGCCCCCCCGCCCCGGGTCGACGAGGCCGTCCCCGACGACCCCGACCAGCTCAAGGAGCTCGTGCGCGACCTGCGGCGGCGCCTGGCGCAGAAGACGCAGGAGGCCCAGGCCCTGACCGAGGCGCTCGAGGCCAGCGCCGGGGCGGCGTCGGACGCGGGCGGCTACGCGCCGTCGGTCGCCGAGGACCTCGAGGCCCGCAACCTCGAGCTGCAGCAGATCGCCGACGAGAAGGCCGCGCTCGTCCTCGAGCGCGACGAGGAGCTCGCCGCGCAGCGGCGCGAGATCGCGCAGCTCGAGCAGCGCGTGGCCGAGGCCCGGTCGGCGGCCGAGAAGCAGAAGGACTCGATGGCCGGCGAGGTCCTCCGGAGCCACGAGAAGCTCGAGGAGTGGCGCGACGAGGTCAAGACGGCCAAGGACGAGGTGGCCCGCTTCGAGGAGGTCAACTCGGAGCTCCTGCTCGAGAACGAGGAGCTGAAGGAGCGGCTGGCCGCCCTGCAGTTCCAGGTCGAGCAGCAGGCCGCCGACCGCGGCTCGCTCGTGCGCGAGCGGGTCAAGGAGCTGCAGGCGGAGGCGGAGCGGCTCGAGCAGAGCAACGCCGAGCTGCGCACGCTCGTCGAGGCCTACGAGGAGAAGATCGACGAGCTCGACGAGCGCGTCGAGGAGCTCGAGGGCGAGAACGAGGCGCTCGAGAAGCTCATCGTCGAGGTGCGCGAGGAGCTGGCGCGGACCAAGACCGAGCGCGAGACCATGGTCAAGACGCTGCGGCAGAAGCTGAAGCGCCTCGAGGAGCGCGCCGAGGAGCTCGAGGGCGAGCGGGCCCGCGCGCAGGCGGCGGCGCGCGCCCCCGGGGCGGCGGAGTCGGCCGTCGAAGCCCGGAGTTGACCGGGGCGCAGTGACGCTACGAGCCGCCCCCGCGGGCGGCGATCATGAGCCCCCGGCGAACCCGGCCGGAGTGGGAGGGGCAGGTCGATGAAGCTCACCGTGGTCCATCTCGAGGGCAGCAAGCAGGGCCAGACCGAACATCTCCCCGGCCCCGTGATCGCGATCGGGCGCGACCCGGCGAGCAACCAGCTCGCCTTCGACCCCTTCAAGGACCTGGACGTCTCGACGAACCACGCATCCGTCACGTTCCAGGGCGACCAGGTCATGCTCCAGGACCTGGGCAGCCGCAACGGGACGTTCCTCAACGGGGTGAAGGTCGCCGGCGCCGTGCCCCTGCCCAACGACAGCGTCGTGCAGTTCGGGGAGAAGGGCCCGAAGGTCAAGCTGACCTACATCTTCCACTCGGGCCCCGGCAAGAAGACGCAGATGATCCAGGACCTGAGCGACAAGCTCGCCGGGGCCGAGGAGGAGAAGAAGAAGAGCAAGTCGCGCAACGTCCTGCTCGCGACCTGCTTCTTCTTCCTCCTCCTGTTCGGCGGCCTGGGCGTCTTCCTCTACTCGAGCAGCGCGAAGAAGAAGGCCCTGAAGGCCGAGGTCGAGGCCCTCAAGACCGACGAGCTGCCGCGCGCGCGCGCCAAGGCCGAGGGCATGGGCGCGGCCGGCGAGGCGACGGCGAAGGGCGACTGGGAGGCGGCCGTCGCCGCCGTGACCGCCGCCGAGGCGGCGGAGCAGGACGAGGCCTGGGACCAGGCGAAGGCCCAGTACGCGCTCGCCGTGAAGAAGTTCGACGCCGCCGGCGAGGCGGCGACCCTGGCGCAGCTGACCGCCCTCCGCTCGCAGGCCACCGCGGCCGGGAAGATGGCCGAGGACGCGGCGAAGAAGCGCGAGGAGGACCAGAAGAACGCCGAGGAGGCCCTGCGCAAGGCGAAGGAGGAGGAGGAGCGGCGGCTGGCCGAGCTCATCCGCCGCCTGAGCGACGCGGCGAAGATCAAGGAGAACCTGCGCGCGCTCGAGGGGAGCACGAACCCCGACGAGCTCAAGGGCGCGGTCGACGCCCTGCAGAAGGCGCTGGCCGAGAACCCCGACGACCCGGCGCTCAAGGAGCAGCTGGAGAAGTTCCAGGCGCAGCTGCAGCGCGCCGAGAACGTGGGCGAGGACCTGACGAAGGCGGCGAGCGAGGCCAAGGCCAAGGTCGTGGGCATCCGCGCGCGCGTGTTCGCGATCCCGGCCGGCCAGCGGGTCGACACGACGAAGATCCGCATCCCGATCGCCGACTCGCACGGCACCGGCTTCTTCGCCAGCGCGTCGGGGCACATCGTCACGGCCAAGGAGGTCGTCGAGCCGCACAACTTCGACCCGGCGGCGCTGGCCCTGCAGACGAAGCTGCGCGAGAAGGGCATGCAGGTGCTCACCGACCTCGAGGTGATGACCGCGACGGCGGGGATCTACACGACGACCTACACGGGCGCGAGGGTGGCCGTCGTCCGCCGCTTCAACGACTCGGTCGGCGCCGAGGCGCCGGTGACGATCCCGTTCGACAACGCGCAGGTGGAGGTCAAGGTCCGCCCGCACCGGCGCGACGAGTCGGACGTGGTGATCCTGAAGGTCGACGGCCTCACCGACCAGCCCTACCTGCAGCTCGGGCAGGGCGAGCCGGCGGCCGGGCTGCCGCTCGTCGTCCTCGGCACGCAGCAGGGGGGCGACGGCCTCGAGTCCAGCGACCAGGTGGGCCTGTTCCTCTTCCAGGGCAAGGTGGTGGCCGCCGGCAAGCGCATGGAGCTCGACGCGCCGTCGTTCCGCTCCTGGATCGGCGGCCCCGTGATCGACGCCAACGGGAAGGTGGTCGGCCTGCTCGTGGCGGAGGGCACCGACAAGAGCAAGGCGCTCGCGCCGTCGGTGTTCAAGGCGGAGCTGGACTGACGGCGAGCCGGTGGGTGCAGGCCGCGTGAGCGGCGGACCGCGGCTCCTGCCCACGCTCGTCGCGCTGCTCGCGGGCTGCGCGGCGCCGGGGCGCGACGCCCCCGCGGCGCACGAGGAGGCCGTGCCCGGGGCCGCGATCGAGCGGTCACTCCGCCGCGCGGCCCTGGACGACGACCTCGCCGGACGGGGAGCCGTGCGCGCCTGGCGCTGCTGCGGGTGGCCGTCGGTCGAGGACCGGCGCGCCGTCGCGCGCGCGGTCGAGCTCGCCTGCCTCTCCTACCGGGTCAGCGGCGACGCGGCCTGGGTCGACGCCGCGAGGGGGTGGCTCGAGCTCCTGCGGGCCGGCGCGCGCGACGACCGCGCGGCGGGCCTCACGGTCATCGCGCTCGTGCGCCTGCACGAGGTCACGGGCGAGGCCCCGCTGCTGCGCGAGGCTCTGGCCGGCGGGGCCGCGCTCGGCGACGGCGCCGCGGACGGGCTCGTCGCGCGGGTCGACCGCGGCCTGGCCGCGCTGGCCCTGTTCGAGGTGACGGGCGACCCGGGCTGGCTCGCGCTCGCGCGAGAGGTCGCGGCCGGGCTGCCGGCCGGCGCGACCGACGACGAGGACTGCGCGGCGGCGCGCCTCCTCCTGCGCCTCCACGCGGTCGACGACGACCCGCGGTGGCGCGCGGCGGCCGAGCGCCGCCTCGACCGCCAGGTGTTCGTCTCCGCGGCCGACGGGCTCGCCCGGGACGAGCTCGCCCTCGCGCCCCTCTCGATCGTCGTCACGGGGCCGCCGGGCGACCCGATGGTCGACGCGCTCCTCGCCGCGGCGCGGCGCTGCTACCTGCCGCGCGGCGCCGTCCTGCGCCTGCCCCCGGGGGAGCGCTACCCGGACCTGGGCCGGGCGGCGGCCTTCCTCGCCGGCCCGGACGGCTGGACCTCCGCGCCGATCGAGGACCCGGCCGCCCTGCGGGGGGCGGTGGACGCACATCTGCGGGAGTGAGGTTGCCTCGCCGCGCCGCCGCGTCCTATGCTTCGGAGCATGGCGTGGACATGCCAGACCTGCGGCGCCGAGGTCGGTCAGGACGACCTGACGTGCGCCACGTGCGCGGCCCCGAAGACGAGCTGGACGGTGGTCCAGGACCGCACGCGCACGTTCCGCCTCTCCGGCCGGCGCGTCCAGGTCCTGCGCGGCCACGACCTGGCCGACGCGGACCGGGCGCCCGTGCTCCCGCGGGCGGCGGCGCAGCGCCTGGCCGACGAGGACCGGCTGCCGCGGCCGGACGACGTGCTCGTCGTCCGGCTGCACCCGGCGGGGCACGCCGACTGGACGGTCGCGCTGACGGTCGAGTACGCGGCGGCCGAGGCCGACGAGCGGGCCTTGCCGGTCGAGGCGCCTGCCGGCCTCGAGCGCGACGGGCACCACGACGTGCGCCTCCTGCTCGTCCACGGCCCCGGGAGCGGGCCGGACGCCCTGGTCGGCGTCGACCACGTGGTCGACGTGACCGAGGAGGACGGCTTCGCCCCCTCGATCGAGGTCGCGGCGCTGCGGAAGCCCCCGCGGCGGCTGCCGACCGCCGCCGCGGCCCCGGGCCGCTACCTCCTCAACGCCCGCTTCTTCGACCGCACGGGCCGCGTCCCCCAGCGCGACCTCGAGTGCCGGGCGCTCGGACGCCCGGCGCGCACCGACGGCGACGGCCACCTGCGCGTCGACGCCGTGGGGCCGGGGCGGCACCTGGTCGAGTTCGCCGACGGCGCCGTGGACGTGCCCGCGTCCCACCACGAGGCCTACGTCGTGTGCGTGCGCCTGCCCTTCCGCGCGGCCACGCCCGAGGAGGAGGCGGCGCACGACCCGCCGCCGGGGCACGGCGAGGCGGGCGACGACGCCCCGCCCGCCTGGCTGCCGGTGGCCGACGACGACGCGCCGCCGCCGCCGGACGAGGAGGCGGACGAGGTCGCGCCCCCCGAAGACTACGAGCAGACCCACGGCGACCCCGACGCGCCGCCCGGCGACTACCTCCTCAACGCGCGCCTCTTCGACGCGTCCGGGCGCGTGCCGCTCGGCGAGGTCGAGTGCGAGGTCGACGGCCGCGCCCTGCGCACCGATCCGGACGGCCTCCTGCGCCAGGGCGGCGTCGGCCCGGGCCGGCACCGGGTGCGCGTCGCCGGCGGAGAGGTCGACGTGCCGGCCTCGCATCACCCCGACTGCGTGGTCAGCGTGCGCGTGCCCCACCGGCGCGCGACCGAGGCGGAGCTCGACGCCCACGCGCTGCCGGCGGGCGCGGCCGCGGCGGACGACGACGACGCGCCGCCGGCCTGGCTGCCGGTCGACCCGACCGAGGCGCCGCCGCCGGCGGAGCCCGACGAGGAGGCGGCCCCGGTGCCGGCCGCCGTCTACGAGGCCGTGCACGGCGACGTGGACGACCCCACGAGCCCCCGCGGGGAGGTCTGAGATGGCGACCGACGTCACGGGTCGGAGCGAGGAGTACTGGGTCGAGCTCACCGCGACCGAGCAGGGGACGCGGCGCGACTGGGCCTCGCGGCGCTCGCTCAAGAAGCTCCCGGAGCTCACGCTCATGGTCCACAAGTGGAAGGAGGTGGAGGCCCTGGAGAAGGGGTCGGTCACCGCCACGCTGACGCTCCACGACGTCGACACGGTCGAGGAGGCGGGGGCCGCCGGCGGGAGCGACGCGCCGTTCGCCCGCATGCAGGTGACGCTCACGAAGACCACGACCGGGATCGCCGCCGCCGTCCCCGCGAGGAAGGAGGTCCTCGACCGCGGCCTCGCCGACTACTACAAGCGGCAGGCGGCGCTGGCCGACTTCGCCGTGCGCGTGGGCAAGCGGCGCCTGTTCTTCCGCTTCGGGCGCGCCGACCTCCACGACGAGCTGGCCGACGGCACGTTCGAGGTGGGCTTCACGCTCGAGGAGGGCGACCGCGTCTACCGGGCGCTGCCGCCGAAGGTGAGCCCCAGCTACGTGGTCGTCGGCGACCCGATCGAGGACATGCTCTCGCTCCCCGACCGCTTCTCCGACCCCGCGCGGCGCCCGTCGCTGCCGGCGTCCGAGGCGCCGCGCCGCCACGAGCCGGAGACGCTGCGGCTGCTCGAGGCGGCGCGGGTGGGCGGGCAGGTGGACGTGGACGTCGACGGGCTGCGCTTCGACGCGCTGCTCGACGGCACGATGACCCGGCGCCAGCTCATCGAGTCGATGCTGCGCGCCGGCGGGCCGGCCATGACCTGCAAGGTGCGCGAGCTGTTCAGGGACGACCAGGACCCCAAGCTGAAGGGCAAGGTCCTGGACTCGGAGTGGACGAGCGGCGACATCGTGAAGGCCTACTTCGTCGTCCACGACATCGGCATCCTCTCGAACAACAGGACCGAGCAGCACTACCGGCCGAGCAACCAGCGCATCCGCTGGGGGTCCGGCGACAGGCCGAAGTCGGTGCACGGGTTCCTCAACTGGGGCGGCGTCTACGCGCCGGGCTGGAACTTCTGGAACGCGCGCTACGGCACGAAGGCGAGCTTCCACCAGGGCAACCCGCCCTGGAGCGCCTTCACGATCGAGGTCGAGACCGTCCCGCTGCCCTACTACCGCGTCGGGCCCGCCGACCGGGCCGCGCTCGCGCAGGCCCTGGGCGAGGCGGACCCCGCCCGGCAGCCGGCGGACTGGCTCCCCGAGCGGGAGGAGGGCGGGCCCGACGGGCGGCCCGTGGCGTTCGCGTCGCTGACCTGGAAGCACCCGATCGGCTGGAACAGCCGCGAGCGGGAGGCGCGCAGGGCCGGACCGAAGAAGGGCGAGGTCGCCTTCTTCGTGGCCGCCGCGCCCGTGACGCTGATCGACGGCCTGGTCGACCTCTACCTGCTGGCGTCCGCGCGCGCCGGCCACCTGCTGACGATCACGACGCACATGGAGGTCGACCGCACGATCAAGGGGGCGCACGACGACCCCTCGGGGCTCGACCTGCAGGTCATCTACGACGCGATCACGGCGCGGCTGAGCAAGGGCGGCGCGCGGCGCCTCCCGGGCCTCGGCGGGCTCGCGATCCCGAAGGGGGCCCGCTACGGCATGCACCCGCGGCGGCTGACGGCCGAGCCCGTCCTGTGGCGCGGCGTGCCGCTGAGCCGGCTGCACTCGGGGAGCGGCAAGGCGACGTTCACGACGTTCTTCCCGCAGCAGTCGACGCCGCCGACGCTGAGGGACTGAGAGGGAACCACGGAGTACACGGAGGACACGGAGGACACGGAGAGAAGAGAGATGAGGGGAAGAGGCGCGCGGAGGGCGAGATGAGGGGCAGCAGGGACCATCTCCTGCCTTCCTCTTCTCCGTGTCCTCCGTGTCCTCCGTGGTGAGTCCTGAGCGCCTCCAGGGAGCCGAACGCGGCGCTCCTCAGGCCTGCCTGCGCCGCCGCCGCCGCCGGGGCGCCTCCCGCGCCGGGGGCACGGGCGCGGGGCGGCGGTCGGCCGCGTGGGCGCGGAGCAGCCACACGTTGAAGGCCAGCCGCAGGGCCTCGGTCGAGCGGACGCGTCCGTCCTCGGTCGGCGACTCGTCGGGCGTCATGGCTCCGCTCGCTCCGGCTGCAGGCGGGCCCCCTCGCCGTCCACCACCGTGCACAGGAACAGGACGGTGTTCACCAGGCGGACGTGCTCCTGGAGCGAGACCTCCAGCCCCTCGAACCCGCGCCACAGCTCGTGCCAGGGCAGGCCGGCGCCGTCGGGCGGGGTGAAGTCGCGCGTCACGCGCCGCAGGCGCCGCAGCATGGCCGCCATGGCCTCGTGCTCCTGCCGCAGGGCGAAGGCCAGCGCCGGCGGCCCCTGCCCGCGCGGGCGCCCGGCGACGGCCTCCAGCTCCCGCCCCTCGCGGGCCCCGTGGTCCTCGAGGAAGCCGCGCAGCTCGAGGAACGTGTCGAGCACGGCCGTGAGCGTGTCGGGGTCGCGCTGCGCCTCCTCCTCGATCACCCGCCGCGCCATCCGGTGCAGGCGGGGCAGCTCCTCGCGCAGCACGTGGTGGTAGGCCTGGAGCATCTGGCGCACGAGCCGCTCGAGGGGCGGGTCGGCCTCGACGCGCTCCTCCTCGGCCCGCACCTCCGCCAGGAGGACGATCGGGTCGAGCGACAGCTCGCGGCACACCTCGGCGAGCGACGCGCGGCCCGTGCCGGTGAAGTCGATCCCGTGCCGCTGCAGGACCTGCACGGACGCGGGATGCGTGGACGCGAGCTGGGACACCGTCAGGCTCGGGTCGAGCGGGATCATCGCCTCTCCGTCCGCGGAGCGCCGCGCAGGCGTTCGCGCCGTGTGCGCTGCGCAAACGCCGCGCCCCGCGGGGGCGACGCGGGGTCACGGGGCCGCGGCGGACGTTCCCCCACCCGCGGCGAGCGTGGCCGTGGGGGAGATTCCGCGCGCTTCGAGATTCTTCCCAGGCGAGGGCCGCCGCGCCGCCTCTGAAGCTGCGGCAGGCTCCGCAGATGTGGGTGAGGCACCGCACTTGCGGACCAGGGCGCTCCACCCCCAGGCGGGCTCCGCCCGCCCCGAGCCGGTCGTGTCGCGCACGCCGCCTCGTCCAGGACGGTCCACTCCGGAGGCGACGTGAAGATCCTGTTCGTGACGGCGGAGGCGCACCCCCTCGTGAAGACCGGCGGGCTGGCCGACGTGTGCGGGAGCCTGCCGCTCGAGCTGCAGCGCATCGGTCACGACGTGCGCCTGGCGCTGCCCGCCTACCCGGCCGCCCTGGCGCGCGCGCGCGACCTCACGTGCGTCGGCGCGCTCGACGTGCCCTGCGCGCCGGCGCCGGTGCGGATCCTCCTGGGGACGATGCCCGACGCGCAGGTGCCGCTCTACCTGATCGACTCGCCCGCCCACTTCGACCGCGAGGGGACGCCCTACGGCGACGAGCGCGGGCAGGACTGGTCGGACAACGCCGAGCGCTTCGCCGTCTTCTGCCGGGCGGTCACCGGCATGGCGATGGGCCGGGTCGAGCTCGGGTGGCGCCCCGACGTCGTCCACTGCCACGACTGGCACACCGGCCTCGTCCCGGCGCTGCTCCAGCAGGAGCCCGCGACGACGCGCCCGGCCTCGATCTTCACCATCCACAACCTCGCCTACCAGGGGCTGTTCTCCTTCTCGAAGTTCCAGGACCTGCACCTGCCGACCGGCCTCTGGCGCCCCGACGGGCTCGAGTTCCACGGCAAGATGTCGTTCATCAAGGGCGGCCTCGTCTTCTCCGACTGGCTGACCACGGTGAGCCCCACCTACGCCGACGAGATCTGCACGCCGCGGCTCGGCTGCGGCCTCGACGACCTCCTGCGGCAGCGGCGCGACCGCCTGTGCGGGATCCTCAACGGCGCCAACTACGAGGAGTGGGACCCGGGCAACGACCCGTTCATCGCCCGCCCCTACACGGCGCGGAGCATCGAGTCGAAGGCCGAGAACAAGCGCCACCTGCAGGAGAGCCTCGGGCTCGAGCGCGACGAGGAGTCGCCGCTGATCGCCTCGGTCGGCCGCCTCGTCGAGCAGAAGGGGATCGACCTCATGGTCGAGGCGATGTCCGAGCTCATGGAGCGCCCGGTCCAGCTGGTGGTCATGGGCAACGGCGAGCGGCGCTTCGGCTCGGCGCTCGAGGACGCCGCGCGCCAGAACCGCGGGCGGTTGGCGGTGCACGTGGGCTACACCGAGGAGCTCGCGCACCAGGTCGAGGCCGGCGCCGACATGTTCCTCATGCCGTCGCGCTTCGAGCCGTGCGGCCTGACCCAGCTCTACAGCATGCGCTACGGGACGATCCCGATCGTGCGCCGGACGGGCGGCCTCGCCGACACGGTCGTGGACGCCGACGCCGACAACGTCGCGGCCGGGCGCGCCAACGGCTTCGTGTTCGACGAGCCCACCCAGCCGGAGCTCCTGCGGGCGGTCGACCGCGCGATCGAGTGCTTCGCCGAGGCGCCGGCCACCTGGCGGCAGATCGCCACCACCGGCATGGCGCAGGAGTACAGCTGGACCCGCAGCGCCGGCCGCTACCGCGAGCTCTATCACGGCGCCGTCGCCGATCGGCCGGCCTGACCTGACTCGCCCGGAGCGAGCGCTGGGGGGTTACACTGTTGACCGGGTCAAACGCCGCGGGTCATGGATGGCCCACGAATTGCTCTATGCGGCTGACTTGAACGCAAGTCACGAGAGACACGGCGACCTTTTGGGCGAAATTCCCCTTGA
Organism: Planctomycetota bacterium; assembly: GCA_023954375.1. Classification (GTDB taxonomy): domain Bacteria; phylum Planctomycetota; class J058; order J058; family J058; genus JAMLIC01. The sequence goes on along the minus strand of JAMLIC010000032.1, from coordinate 18,113 downwards.
GCGGGTGAAACTCCCCCGACCGGCGGATGCGGAGACGGACGACACGCGGACCTTCAACCCGTTCGAAGTGCGATGAAGCCAACGATCCTGGTCGTGGACGACGAAGAGCTGGTCCGCTGGTCCCTGCGCCAGCGGCTCGAGGCCGCCGAGTACCAGGTCGTCGAGGCCTCCACGGGCGAGGCGGCGATCGAGCACTACAAGAACGGCGTGGACCTCGTCCTCCTGGACTACGGCCTGCCGGACACCAACGGCATCGACGTCCTCATCACGATCCGCAACATCGACCCCGACCCGCCGGTGATCCTGCTCACCGCGCACTCGAGCGTCGAGAAGGCCGTCGAGGCCATGCAGAAGGGGGCGTACCACTACGCCCGCAAGCCCTTCAACCTCGACGACGTGGCGGTCCTGGTGGAGCGCGCCCTCGAGACCACGCGCCTGCGGCGCGAGGTCCGGGCGCTGCAGGCGCGCGACCGCGAGACGCACGGGTTCGACAAGGTCGTGGGCGAGTCGCCCGAGATGCGCCACGTGAAGGCGCTCCTGCGCAAGATCGCCGTCAGCCCGGCGTCCACGGTGCTCCTCACGGGCGAGAGCGGCACGGGCAAGGACGTCGCCGCCCGGGCGATCCACTCCCAGAGCGACCGCTCGTCCGGGCCGTTCATGAACATCACCTGCTCGGCCCTGCCGGAGACGCTCCTCGAGAGCGAGCTCTTCGGCCACGAGCGGGGCGCGTTCACCGACGCCAAGATGCAGAAGAAGGGGCTCCTCGAGCAGGCCGACCAGGGCACGGTGTTCCTGGACGAGATCGCCGAGATGTCGCCCACCCTCCAGGCCAAGCTCCTGCGCTTCCTCGAGGAGAAGGCCTTCCGCCGCGTCGGCGGCCGCGTCGACATCCGCCCCGACGTGCGGATCATCGCCGCGACCCACCGCGACCTGCAGCAGGACATCGCCGAGGGCCGCTTCCGGGCCGACCTCTACTACCGCCTGGCGGTGCTCTCGGTCCACCTGCCGCCGCTGCGCGAGCGCCAGGGCGACATCGAGCTCCTCGCCAAGTACTTCGTCGACCGCTTCAACCGCGAGTTCCACCGGAGCGTGCGCTCGATCTCGCGCCAGGCGCTGAAGATGCTCGAGACGCACCCGTGGCCGGGCAACATCCGCGAGCTGCGCAACGCCATCGAGCGGGCCGTGCTCCTCTCGGACGGCGACGAGCTGACGATCGACCACTTCCAGTTCATCTGCTCGCCGCAGCAGGCGGGCAAGAAGGACGGCGACTTCCGGCTGCCGCCCGGCGGGATCGTCTTCCAGGACCTCGAGCGCGAGCTCATGGTCCAGGCGCTCGAGCGCGCCCGCGGCAACCAGACCCGCGCCGCCGAGCTCCTCGGCATGACCCGCGACCAGATCCGCTACCGGATCGCCAAGTTCAAGCTGAACGACTCGGAGAAGGTCGGCCAGATCTCTGAGCGGTAGCCAGCCGTCGAGCGGCTGAGGCCGCCCGCCCCTGGTCGGTGCTCCCTGGTCGGCGTCCCCGCCCAGGTCGGCCGCCGTGCGCCACCGAGCACACGTCCTCGGGCGTTCGCAGCTGGAGCGTCAGGCGAGGCGGAGGAGGGCGAGGCGAGCCTGAGCGGCCGGAGGTGCCGCGCGCAGCGCGACACCTCCGGCGGACGGCAGCGCCCGCCATCCTCCGCCGCAGCCGCGATCACACTACCCGATCTCGGTCCGGATCCCCTCGGTCTTCTCCTCGAGCACGTCGAGGAGGTTGTCGAAGAGGAGGTCCGACGACGCGCCGCCGAGGGCGGGCTTGCGGACCTCGATCCCGAACTTGGCCGCGTGCAGCTCCTCGCGCAGGCGGTCGGGGCTCATGTGGTACTTCTGGCAGAGCGACTCGTAGACCTCGGGGACCGAGAGCAGGTCGTAGCTGTCCCAGAAGCGCCGCTTGATCGTCAGGCGGCAGCCGGGCCCGCCCGAGCCGGGCTGGATCTCGAACACGCGCGAGCGGCGCCCGCTCTTGCGGCTCCCCTGGACCTTGGCCACGCGCGCCGCGATCCCGCGCCGGCGGAGCTCGTCGACGAGCTCCTCGGGCGTGGGGACCTGCCCGTCGTTCGACCAGACGTTCTGCACGTCGTCCGTGCGGATCTGACCGTCGACGAACCCGACCTCGCTCTCGCCCAGGAGCTCGCTGTAGACCATGAGCGCCTGGGGCTGATCGATGTAGGGCGCGAGGTCCTCGAACGCCTCCTCGGCCTTGTGCCGGCTTGGCGCCGCGGCCCGCTCGTCGTGCTTGATCACGATCGAGTTGCCGTTCCGCTCGTGGCGGATGGACTTGCTGCGCAGGATCGCGCAGACCTTGTCGACCCACCGCTCGGACACGGTGAGGGTGCCGGACGCGCTATAGCGATAGGCCACCACAAGCCTCCCCGACTCTCTGAGTCCCTTGCAAGCTCCGCCCGCGCGCCCGCCCGCGCGCCGACGACCCCCCGGTCTCCTGCCGCGGCGCCGCCCGGCGGCCCCGCGTCGTGTGCTCCTGGCTACGCACCGCCGAGCCGCTCCTCGAGCTCCGCGATGCGCTGCTGGTACTCCTCTTCCTGGGCCAGCATGTCCTCGTTGATGTCCTCGAGGTCCTTGCGCAGGACGTTCGCCTCCTCGCGGGCCTCATCGCGCTCGCGGCGGAGCGCCTCGCAGGCCGACTCCAGCGCGGCGAGGCGCGCCGCGTCGGCCGGCGCGGCCACCGCCACGTCGACCGTGGCGGCCCCGGCGGGCGCGCTGACGGTCGCGATCGAGGCGGCCACCCCGGCCGGCTCCTCCGCCGCCGCGCGCAGCCGCTCGACCTCGGCCTTTGTCTCGGCCAGCTCGGCGTTGAGCTCCTCGATCACCCTCTCGAGCGCGGCGTTCTCCTCGTTCGAGACCGGCGCGCGCGCCGCGCGGGCCTCCTCGAGCTCGCGCTGGGCCGCCTCGAGCCGGCCCTCGAGGCCCTCCGCGCGCTCCTCCATGACCTGCCGCGACCGCTCGGCCTCCGCGACCTGCGCCTCGAGGTCGGCCACCCGCGCCGGGTCGCCGCCGCCCGTCGCCGGCGCCTGCTCGAGCTCGGCCACGCGCGCCTTCAGCGCGCCGTTCTCCTGCGCCAGCGCGTCGAGGCGGGCGCGCCCCGCCTCGCGGATGCGCCGCAGCTCCTCGCGCAGCTGCGCCAGCTCGCGCTCCTGGTCGACCGCCTCGCCGGCGCCGCCCTGGCGCAGGCGCCCCTCGAGCGTCTGGTTGAGGCGCGTCAGCTCCTCGACCCGGATCCGCGCCTTGGCGACGGTCTCGTCGACCTGCTGGCGCAGCTCGACCACCTGCCCCTCGGCGGCGACCGCGCGCTCGAGCGCCGTGGCCGCCTCCGTCTGGGCGGCCGCGCCCTCGGCCTGGGCGGCCTTCAGGGCGGCCTCGAGCCCTGCCAGCCGCTCCTCGAGCGCCGCCCCCGCCTGCCCCTGGCCCTCGAGCGCGCGCACGCGCGCCTGCGCCTCGGCCAGCGCCTTCTCGCGCGCCGCCATGGCCGCGCGCAGCGCCTGGAGGTCGGCCTGGGCCCGCCGCAGGTCGGCCTCGGCCTGCGGCGAGGCGCCGGTCGGCGCGGCGGCCACCGGCTCGAAGGGCGTGAAGGGCGACGCCGCCGCCGGCGGCGTGAACGGGCTGGAGGCCGGCGCGGCGGCCTGCGCGGCCGGGGCCGCCGGCGCCGCGCCGCCGCCGGCGTCGCGGAAGCGGATCTCGGTCTTGCCCAGGCCGATCGTGTCGCCGTCCTTCAGCGGCCGGCCGCGCTCGTCGACCTTCTGCCCGTTGAGGAACGTGCCCGCGCGGCTGCGCTTGTCGGCCACCAGGTAGGCGCCGTCCTTGCGGACGATCACCGCGTGCATGAAGGAGATCCAGGGGTCCTTGAGCACGACGGTCGCCGTGCGGCGGTTGCCGAACGTGACCTCGGACTCGGCGGACGAGACGTCCACCCGCTGCCCGGCGCTCTTGCCCGTGACGATCTCCAGCGTGGGCACGCTCACCTCTGCCCCTGGCTGGCGGCCGGCGCGTCGAGGAAGGGCGGCTGCTTCCCCTCGCCGAGCAGGCGGATGAGCGCGGCGCGCTGCTGCGCGTCGACCACGTGGTAGCGGCGCCGGTTCGGCGCGATGAACACGACCTCCTCGCCCGGCTCGATCATGCGGCCGGTCATCACGCACCACACCCGCGGCGCCGCGGCGGCCTGCGCCGCCGCCTGGTCGGCGGGGTCGACCTTCGCGAAGGTCGCCGGCAGCGCGACGGCGGCGTCCTCGAGCATGGGGTCGTCGGTGCGGAGCTCGAGCACGCGCGACTGGAAGCGGCGCTTGAACGTCCCCGTGTCGAGGACGGCGGTGCACTCGATCACCACGCCCGGGATCGCCGCCAGCCGCTCCGAGACCTCGGGCGCGAACGTGCCCAGGGCCCGCCAGAAGGCCAGCACGTCGACCGGCAGCTTCAGGTCGCGGGTGATCCACAGGTCGAACACCGGGTCCTGCGCGTTGTTCTCGCGGATCCGGTAGTGCTCGAGCGTCACCTCGCGCGGCTCGCGGTCGACGAGGATCGTCGCCTTGCGCTCGTCCTGCGGGAAGTGCTCGACGCGCGCGACGATGTTCCCCGGGTCGCGCGGGTCGCCGCCGATCTGCGTGTACTCCTGCTCGAGCGCGCGCAGCTCGTTGGTCTTGCCCTGCAGGCGCTGGCGCTGGCGGGTGAACTCGGCCGCCTGGTCGCGGAGGGCCTTGGCCCGGTCCTGCCGGTAGCGGTCGTAGTAGTCGAAGCCGCGCTCGACGTACTCGCGCCGCGCGATCGACGCCTCGCGCACCGTCCGGTCGGGCAGCGAGACGAACAGCGCCCACCCGTGGGCCGGGTCGAGCACGCGGAGCCGGCCACCGATGATCGAGATCGTCTGGCGCGACAGCTCGGTGCTCTGCTCGCCGCCCGGGAACCCGTTGGACTCCTGGATCACCAGGGCGCGCCCGGGGGGCGGCCCCTCCTGCGCGATCGCCGGCGCGGCGCAGAGCGTCCCCAGGGCGACGACCGGCAGGGCCAGCCAGGACGCCAGGCGGGACGACGTGCGCAACGGGGTTCGCGGGGCCAAGGAGAGCACCATCCGTTCCGTCTGGCGATCCGTTCGACGCCAGGCCCCACGGGGGCCCGGGACCTGGACGGCCCGAGCGGGGCCGGCCGGCGTGGGCTCCAGCCGGGCGAGGCGTCGCTGTATATTCAATGAGGTCAGTGACTTACGCATGGCTACGCTACCACTCCTGGTTGTTCACGTCAACGAAATTCCCCGCGGGCGGCCCGCTTGTCGAACCCTTTCCGGCTCCTATGATTGGGCTTTCTTCAAGATGGGGAAGACACGTGGAGAACGTGGGGGCCGCGAGGCGGCCCTCTCCCCTCTGACCCGGGCGTCGCCGTGACGATTCATGTCATTGCCATCATGGGAGCTACGGCCAGCGGCAAGGCCGAGCTCGCCCGCGCGGCGGCGCGGGAGGCCGGGGCGCTCCTCGTGTCGTGCGACTCCATGAAGGTCTACCGCGGGATGGACGTGGGGACGGCCAAGCCGCCCCCGGCCGAGCGCGGCGAGTGGCTGGGCCTCGACCTCGTCGACCCGTGGGAGCGCTTCGACGCCAGCCGCTTCCGGGGCGTGTTCGACGACGCCCTGGCCCGCGCGCGCGCGGAGGGTCGGCCGCTGCTCCTGTCGGGCGGGACGATGCTCTACCTCAAGGCCGCGACCGAGGGGCTGTGCGAGGCGCCGCCGCGCGACGAGGACGTGCGCCGCGCCCTGGCCGCGGAGGCGGAGGTGGCGGGCGTGGGCGCCCTGCACGAGCGCCTGCAGGCGGTCGACCCGCCCGCGGCCGCGCGGATCCACAGGAACGACCTGCGCCGGATCGTGCGCGCCCTGGAGGTGCACACCGTCACCGGCCGCGCCCTGAGCGACCTCCACGCCGAGTCCGGCGGGCGGCTGCGCGAGGTGCGCCCGGACCTGCGCAGGACGGTCTTCGTCGTCCGCCGCGAGCGCGAGGACATGGACCGGCGGATCGACGGGCGGGTCCTGCGCATGCTGGAGCTCGGCTGGACCGAGGAGTGCGAGCGGCTCCTGGCCGACCCGCGGGGGATCTCGACCGAGGCCGCGCAGGCCCTCGGCTACCGGGAGCTGTTCGCCTGGCTCCGCTCGGGCGGGGCGGGGTCACCGCCGGAGGAGGTCGTGCGCCGGGTGCAGACGGCCACGCGCCGCTTCGCGCGGCGGCAGCTCACCTGGCTCCGCCATCTCGACGGGGTGGAGATGCTCGACGTCGCCCCGGAGGGCCGCGCCCTCGACGTCCTCGAGCGCGTGGTCACCTCCATGCGATAGACGCCGGGCGGCCAAACACGACCAGCCGCGTGACCTCGAGGGTCGCGCGGCTGGGTGGCCGGCAGGGCGCCGGGAGCGTGAGAGGCTTACTCGGCCGGGTTGCGGTCGAGGCCGAAGATGATCTTGTCGATGTCCTGGTGCAGGAGCGTGAGGTCGTCGATCACCTTGCGGATGTGACGACGGTTGTGCGCCCAGCTCAGGGTGAAGCACCCGCTGAGACCCAGGCAGAGCGTCCCGACCAGCGCCACGGTGGCCAGCTTCCTCATGGAGTCCCTTTCCCCTGTGCGAGCGGCCCCCGTTGTCTCGAGGCCGCCCACCCCCACGCAGGCGCTCGCGCGACCAGGCGCTCACGTGGTTTGCGTATGGTATGAGACGCCTCCGACCGTGTCAACCAGGGTCGCCGGACGGTCCGCGCGGTCGCCCCGTGGACGCAACATTTTTGGCGTCAGCGGCTTACGGTCAGGCGCCCGTGGCCTGTTCCTTGAAGTCTCGAACCGGCCAATGGTACAATCCGGTCCCAGGGGGGTCCTGCCTTCCTTTCCGGGGCGTGGTCCCGTCGTCTGCGCGCGTCCGCGTGGCCGGCGGGGCGGCGCTCGAGCCTGGGCAGGCGGCCTCCGGCGGGTTCCTCATGGACGTCGACACCATCCGCAGCGGACTCGAGGCCTATCGCAACGGCCACGAACTCGACCAGTACGAGCTGGATCGGGGTCTGCGTCGCGAGTCCGAGGCCCGGGCGATCCGCAAGAGCTACGCGGAGCTGTTCCGCCCGGACGCGCGCGACGTCGTCGACAGCGCGATCGCCCGGGCGGAGGAGCGCGGGCTCGCCGAGGACGCGGCCAGCCTCAAGCTGCTGCGCGAGGGGCTCATCCGCGCGCACGTGCAGCGGGAGCTGGCGCCGATCGACGCGGCGATCGCCCGCCACGGCCGCGTGGTGCTCGTCGACCTGACCGACGGGTCGCGCCGCCCGCTGCGCGACATGAAGCTGCTCCTGGCCACGGCGCCGACGTGGGAGCAGCGCTCGGAGATCGAGGAGGCGCGCCTCGAGGCCGCGCGCACCCTCATCCCGCTCATGACGGAGAAGATCGCGGTCGAGCAGGGGATCGCGCGCTCGCTGGGCGCGGCCAACATCCTCGACCTGCGGCGCCGCACGACCGGGCTCGACACGGCCGAGGTGGCGGGGCTGGCGCAGCAGATCCTCGACCGCACGGGCGACCTCTACCGCGAGGTCATGGGCTGGACGGTGCGCAAGCGCCTCGGCGTGAACCTCGAGGACGCGCGCCGCTGCGACGTGCCCTACGTGCTCGCCGGGCGCTTCCTCGACTACGCCGACGCGTTCACGGCGGCCGACATGCTCAAGCGCACGAAGGGCTTCCTCGGGCGCATGGGCGTCGACCTCACGGCCGGCGGGCGGCTCACGGTCGAGGTCGAGACCCCCGAGCCGGGCAGCCCGCCCCGCGCGTACGTGGGCGCGATCCACGTCCCCAACGACGTGCGCCTCGTGCTCGAGGTCGGCGAGGGGCAGCGCGACTGGCTGACCTTCCTCGGCGCGCTCGGCCGCGCCCTGTTCCTCGGGCACATCAACCCGGACGCCCCGTTCGAGCAGCGGTCGCTGGGCGACCCGTCGCTCGACCTGGCCTACGCGGCGCTCTTCCGCCACCTGCTGCTCGACCCGGAGTGGCTCAAGCGCAGCCTCGAGTTCAGCCGGCCGCGCGACTACCTGATCCTGGCCTACCTCGAGCGCCTCTACGACCTGCGCCTCTGCTGCGGGCGCGTCCTCTACGAGCTCAAGCTGCGCGAGCGCGGCTCGGCCGAGGGGATGGACGAGGTCTTCGACGGGATCATGCGCCAGGCGATCGGCGTGCGCACGCCGAAGGAGCTCTACCTCCACGACGTGCGCTTCCCCATGCACTCGATCGCGCAGCTGCGCGCGCGGCTGTTCGAGCCGCTGCTCACGCTGCACCTGCTCCACTACTTCGACGAGTCCTGGTGGGGCAACCCGCGCTGCGGGCCGTTCCTCCAGCGGAGCTGGTGGACCGGGCACCGCTTCAGCGTCGAGGAGCTGGCCAAGGAGATGGGCTACGAGCTGTCGGCCAAGCCGCTGCTGAAGCTCTTCCAGAAGAACCTGTAGTCGTCACTCCTCGCCGGCGGCCGCCGACGTCGCCCGGAGCGCGGCGACGAGCGGCGCGCACCCGCGCAGGTGGTCGACGCACGCCGCGAGCGACTTGCCGGCCCCGACCACCTCGTCGACGACGGCCGTCGTCAGCGCCGCCGCGAGCTCCGCGTTGTGATGGCGCCCGAGGCACACCGTGTCCGGCAGCCCGTGCACCTCGTCCACGGCGCCCCGCTCGCGCGCCCAGGTCTCGAAGGTCTCCACGTCGCGCCCGTCGTGATGCGCCCTCGCGAGGGAGATCGCGCGCTCGGTCGCCTGGTACAGCCAGGCCTCGACCGAGTAGTGAGGCGAGACGAGCCGCAGCCGCTCCAGGGCAGCGGCCGCCTGGGCGGCGGCGTCGGGCGCAGGCGCCTCGGGCGCGGGTGAAGCGGCCGGTCGTTGACGGCGGCGGTGGGGGCCGCCCTGGCGGGCCTGGAGCTGGATCGCCGCGACGAGTCGTCTGCGGACCGGCTCGGCGACGCGCTGCTCGAAGTGCGCGACGGCGGTGCTCGTCGTCCGCTGGCTCCACGCGGTGTCGCCGTCGATGTGCACGAGGACGAACTTGCCCTGCCGGAGCAGCGTCGCGAGCTCGCCCACGACCACCTCGCTCGGCTCCCGCCGCCGCAGACCGCTGCCCCGCGCCGACGTCTTCAGCGAGGTCGTGGGCGCCTCGACGCGCAGGAGCGACGGCGCCGTGCTGCACGCGGGCTCGACGGCCCGCGCCAGGCGGGGCACGAGGAGGGCCCAGGTGTCGTGGGTGCGCTTCGAGCCGTCCTCCGAGACGGGGACGATCGTGAGCGGCGTCCCTACCACAGGCCTCGCCGCAGCAGGACCTCGCTCGGGTACTCGACGCCGGCGGCCAGGTCCTCGTGGAACCGGGCGGCCTCCTCCGGGGCCATGTTGCGCCAGGTGACCGTCGTCTTGCCGCGCTCGTCCTGCTCGGCGCTGCAGAGGACGAACATGCGCCCCGCGCGGTCGGCCGAGTCGACGGACAGGTAGTCGAACAGGAGCGGGTTCTGGCTGGTGAGGAACGCCTGCCGGTCGCCGATCCGCTCCATGACCGCCGCGATCCACTCGTGGTGCAGCCCGTTGACCACCTCGTCGGCGATCAGCACCTGCGGGTTGCAGGCCATGTAGTAGAGGAGGGCGAGCATGCGCTTCTGGCCGTAGCTCAGATGCTCGTGCGAGAGCGCGGCGCCGTCGTGGCGCACGAGCCGGAAGGCGAAGCGGGTGAAGCGGCGGTTGCCAGGCTCGCCTTCGAGGAGGTCTGCGATCCAGATCACGCGGGCGAAGCCGAGCAGAGCGGCCCCGTCACGTAGATCAGCCCCAGACTGTGCGATGAGTCCCGTGAGCTCTAGCTCGAGGCGATCCTCGACCTCCGCGCGCGGAACCAGTGAGGAGGGCAGGAACACTGTAAGCCATCCCCCCCCCCTGAACTCGGAGAGAATCGTCGGCCATGGCGCGGAGGGCCCCCGAAAGGAGAGATATGCGGGCGCGGAGGTCATGGCGCGGAAGGAATCGAGTGACTCGTCGAATCGATACGCCTCGCGCGTATGGATCATGCCGTGGAGGTGAGGCTGAGCAGGGTCGTCCCCAATCTCATGCTCGAGGAGGGAGTAGGCCACCGCGTGCTGCAGCCCATGCCCTGGCAGTGAGACCTGCTTGGTCCGTCCTCCAATGCGCGACTCAACATTGATTCCGTCGGACTCGACGTGAAGTTCGCCCGCCGGGACTGTCAAGGACACCCACAACCTCAACCGAAACCGTGTCTCTGAGGGCAGCACGTCAGGTGCAGGTCCAACGTTCGTGACCTCTGCGTTCGCCACCCTCACCTTCATCAGCGGCTCGGGCGCTAGGTCGTACTCCACTTCGAAGGGCTCACTCGCGAAGGTGGTGAAGTCCGACCGGACCACGCACGAGATCAGCGCCAGGAGCGTCGTCTTCCCGGTCCCGTTCTTGCCGAGGAGGACGTTCACCCCGTCGTCGAAGCGCAGCTCGCAGCCGGGCGCGACGTTGCGGAAGCGCACGATCTTGAGCCGGCGCAGCTTCAGCTTGGGGAACTCCACCCCTCGATTGTACTCCGGCTCAGGCGCCGGCCGCGACGAGCCCTCGCCGCCGCCGGTCCGCCGGGCGCCAGTCCGTCACCGGGTCCCGCGGGTAGACCGGGTCGTTGAACACGCCCTTCGTGAGCGGCAGGTCGAGGTCGCTCGCGCCCTTCGTGCGGATCGGCACCGACTTCCGGTGCACGAGCGCGAAGTAGACCCGGTAGTGGAAGAAGTTCTTCACCACGACCAGGTCGGCGCGCCAGGGGCTGAGCCCGAGGTCGGAGTAGAACGCCGGCTTGATCGGCAAGGGCGGCAGCTCGGTGAGGATCAGCTGCACGTCGCCGAGGTCGAGGACGACCGCGCGGCCGAAGTGCGCCGTGGCGTGCTTGCTCCGCAGCCGGCCGGCGACGCGCACGGGCGGGTTGGTCGCCGGGTCGAAGCGGCCGCCCACCTCGAGGTCGACCGCCTCGCCCTCGGCCTTCGCCCAGAGCGCGTCGACGGCCAGGGCGTCGCGCACGGGCACGTAGGAGACGAGGTCCTTGGCGTCGGCGAGCAGCGCCGCGAGCAGGTTCGTGTTCTCGCCCGGCGTGCCGGCGCCGACGACGTCCGACACGTCGACGACGCACACGGTGCCCGTCTTGCGGGCCAGCCAGGCGCGCCGGATCGTCTCGATCCCCTCCTGCGGCGAGAGGAACGGCGGCGGCTTCACGTCTCGCACCGACCAGGCCAGGTCGGCCAGCTCGTCGGCCAGGCGGTCGGCGAGCGCCGGGTCGCCGTCCGTCGTGACGTGCGCGCTCCAGCCCAGGTCGGGCGAGTCGTTGAACGGGTGGCACATGAACAGGCTCACCGAGAGGACGCGCGGGTCGCGCTCCATCTGCTTCATGCGCCGGAAGATCGCCCGCATGGGGGCGAACAGGTCGATCGTCATCCCCCCGGCCAGCAGGAGCGGCAGGCTGCGCCAACGCGTCACGGGCGCGACCTCGCCCCCGAGCGCCCGCAGGAGCAGGCGGCCCGCCTTGCGGCCGGTCTGGAACAGGTCGCGATGCGGGTTCGTGCGGTAGGCGCAGAGGACCGTGGTCGGGTCGACCTTCCGCGGCGTGAGGACGCCGTGGAGGTCCATGGTCACGGCGATCGGCACCTCGGGCCCGACCACCTCGCGCACGGCCTCGAGCAGCGCCTCCTCCGGCTCGGGCAGCTCGGCCGTGCCGCGCAGCGCCCCGTGCAGGACGAGGAACACGCCGTCGACCTGCCCGGCCGCGCGCAGGCGCGCCAGCAGCCGGTCGCGGAGCTCGACGAAGGCCGCCGCCTCGAGCGGGCCGCTGGGCATGGCCCAGGCGCTGACGAGGGGGATCGTCTCGACCGCGCGCCCCGCCGACCGCGCGGCGGCGATCAGGCCGGAGAGCTCGGCGTCCTTGATGAGCCCGGGGACCTCGTGGCCCGACGGCGCACAGGCGGCGGCCAGCGCCTCACCCTCGAGCAGGTGCAGGCGCCCGAAGTCCTCGAGCGTCGAGGGCACGGGCGAGAAGGCGTTGGTCTCCTGGCACAGGCGCCCGTAGGCGATCCTCAGCGTCATCGCGCGTCCCTCCTCGTCGTCCCCCAGGCCCCGCACGTCTCGGCCAGGAGGTCGAGCGCCTCCTGCCCCAGCGCGGCCAGGTCCGCCTTCCCCTTGCCCGCGAGCCACACCCGCAGCGCCGCGCGCAGGGCGCCCGCGACCGCGCCGCCCAGGACCCGCGCGCGCAGGCCCGGCTCGCCCCGCGCCTCGAGGGCGCCCACGATCGCGTCCTCCCAGGCCAGGTCGAGCTCGTGCTCGCGCGCGAGCAGGTGCGGCGACGACGCGATCAGCGCGTGCTGCAGGAGCAGCTCGTCCCGGTGCGCGGCGAACTCGCGCGCGACCTCGAGCACGGCGCGGCGCACGGCCGCCTCGACCGCCTCGCCCGCGCGCGGGCGCAGGGCGGCGCGGAAGCCCGCGATCCGCGCCTCGGCGTGCGGGAACACGACCGCGTCCTTGGTCGCGAAGTAGCGGAAGAAGGTGCGGCGCGACACGCCGGCGGCGGCCGCCACCTGCTCGATCGTCGTCGCCTCGAACCCCTGGGCGCGGAACAGCGCGTGCGCCGCGCTCACCAGCGCGTCGCGCTTCTTCTCCCGCCTGCCCGCCAGCGCCGTGGTCATGGCCAGGAGGGTGCCAGAAACGGCACTCGGTGTCAAGCCGAGACTTCCGCCGATCAGGGCCTCCAGCGGCCCATACGCCGCCAAATATACGATTGACACCGAGTGCCATTTCGGGGTAGGGTCCGTCCACCCACCCGAACCCGGAGATCGCTCCATGAAGCTCCCCGCCCACGGCCTCGCCCCCGACGAGGTCCGCCGCCGCCTCGAGGAGGTCCACGCGCTCGACCTCGACTGGCGCACCGGCCGCACCTACGCCTACGTCTACGACGCCGGCGACGACGTCGAGGCGCTCGGCCGCGACGCCTACGCGCGCTTCCTCTTCCAGAACGCGCTCGACCCGACGGCCTTCCCCAGCGCCATGCACCTCGAGAACGACCTCGTGGCGATCGCGGCCGAGCACCTCGGCGGCGGCGACGAGACCGTCGGCACGTTCACGAGCGGCGGGACCGAGAGCATCATGCTGGCCGTCAAGGCGGCCCGCGACCACGCCCGCGCCACGCGCCCCGAGGTGACCGCGCCCGAGATGATCCTGCCGGTCACGGCGCACGCCGCCTTCCACAAGGCGGCCGAGTACCTGGGCGTGAAGGTCGTCCTCACGCCGGTCGACGCGCGCACGTTCAAGGCCGACGTCGCCGCCGTGGCCGCCGCGATCACCCCGCAGACGATCCTGCTCGTCGGCTCGGCGCCCTCCTACCCGCACGGCGTCGTCGACCCGATCGCCGACCTGGGCGCCCTGGCGGCCGACCGCGGCCTCCTCCTGCACGTCGACGCCTGCGTCGGCGGCTGGCTCCTGCCCTACTACCGGCGCCTCGGCGCGGCCGTGCCCGACTTCGACCTCTCCGTGCCGGGCGTGACCTCGCTCTCGGTCGACCTGCACAAGTACGCCTTCGCCCCCAAGGGCGCGTCGATCGTCCTCTTCCGCGACGCCGGCCTGCGCCGGTCCGCCTACTTCACCTGCACCGACTGGGCCGGCTACGCCGTGGTCAACCCGGCCGTGCAGAGCTCCAAGTCGGCCGGCCCCGTCGCCGCCGCCTGGGCCGTGCTCCACGGCGTCGGCGACCAGGGCTTCGAGGACCTGGCCCGGCGCACCCTCGAGGGCACGCGCGCGTTCGTCGACGGTGTGCGGGCGATCCCCGGCCTCGAGGTCCTGGGCGAGCCCGACTTCTGCCTCGTGGCCGTCGCCTCGCGCGAGGTCAGCGTGTTCCACGTCGCCGACGAGCTGAACGAGCGCGGCTGGTACGTGCAGCCCCAGCTCAGCCACCCCTCGACCCCGGCGAGCATCCACCTGTGCCTCGGGCCGAAGAACTCCGGCCACGTCGAGCGCCTGCTCGTGGCCCTGCGCGAGGCGGTCGAGGCGGCCCGCGCCCTGCCGTCGGGCCACATCGCGCGGGCGGTCGCCGCCTTCGCCCAGGCCCCGGGCGGGCTCGCCGCCGCCCTGCCGCAGGTGCTCGAGGCCGCGGGCCTGGGCTCGGGCGAGCTGCCGAAGCGGCTCGCGCCGGTCAACGAGCTCCTCGACGCGCTCCCGGCCGCGCTGCGCAAGGAGCTCCTGACCGACTTCGTGGGCGGGCTCTTCACGCCGCGGGCCATGGCGACCGCGTAGCGGCCGCCCGGGCCGAGACACGGATGCGGGCGCCCTGGAGTCCAGGGCGCCCGCTTTCGCTTCCGGAGGGAGGGTCGCTACTGGACGCCCGCGCGCACGATCAGGTGCCCGTCGCGCACCTCGCACGAGGGCGCGACCAGCGTCACGCCGGCGGGCAGCCCCGGGATCGGCAGGCGGGGGAGGCGCTGCGCCACGCTGTCGAGGAGCGTGGGCAGGGCCTGCATGATGAAGTCCTCGACGTGCTGGTCGTCGAGGTCGCCGCTCGGCTCGGCGACGACGTCGACGGCCACCCCGGCCGCGCGCAGGTCGGAGAGGACGAGCTCCTGGCCCTGCACGGCGACGCGCACGGAGACGTCGAGCGACAGGCGCGCGCGCAGGACCTCGGCCCGGGGCCCTCCGTCGAGGTAGTCGAGCCAGACCGACACCTCCGCCTCGGAGACGCGCAGGGCCACGGCGCCCTGCTCGAGGCGCACGGTCGGCGGCGCCTCGAGCGAGGCGTCGATCACGAGCGGCGTGGCCGGGTCGGGCGCGAGGTCGCGCACGAGCGGGAAGAAGGGGTAGAGGAGCCGCGCCGAGGGCGGGTGCGGCTTGTTCGTGGGCGCCGTCCCGTCGACCTGGTAGCGCGCCGCGCCGGCCAGCCAGAAGGCGTGCGCGAAGGCGTTGGCCGCGTCGCCGGCGAAGGCCAGGGCCACGCTCTCCCCCGGCGCCGGCGTCACGACCGGCGCCGCCGGGCGCGTGACGAGGACGCCCGCCGGGAGCGCGTGCGGGAAGGGCGCCGGGGCCGTCGCGCTGAGCGACCCGACGAGGTCGAGGCCCGCGCCGGCCCAGCCGCGGCCGCCGTCGATCCGCAGGAGGAGGTCGAGCGGCGCCGTGCCGCCCCCGAGCAGCGGCAGGTTCACGCGCAGCGGGTGGTCGGCGCCGGCCAGCGGCCGCTCGAGCGCGCGCAGGACGGCCCGCTCGATCGCGTTCGAGATCGCGCCGCGGAGCGCGCCGACGAGCAGGTTGGCGATCGGCGAGAGCACCGTCACCGCGAAGCCGCTCTGCGGCTGGAGGCGCAGGTTCACGAACGACACGTCGAGCCGCTCGACGTCGAGGCCGAGCAGGCGCGCGCCGGTGGCCGGCCCGGTCGGCGCGGCGAAGCGGGCCTGGACCACGGCGCGCGCCCGGTCGGCGAGGGCCAGCGCCTCGCCGCGGCCGAGCAGGTTCACGTCGAGGTCGGCCACGAGTTGGTCGAGCTCGATCGCGATCGACACCCCGCCGGCCGTCGTGGAGACCCCGGCCACGCGCAGGGGCGCGTGGGTCAGGTCGACGATGTCGAGCGTGACGAGCGTCGAGGTGTAGACCGGGTGCGGCAGGAGCGGCAGGAGGTCGAGGTTCGCCGAGCGCGCCTCGACCTCGCGCCCGACCACGTCGAGCGCAGGCTGCCCCAGGCGCGCGTGCGCCGCGCCCTGGACGAAGGCGCCGCCGGCCTCGAACTGCCCGTGCGCGACGGAGAAGCGGCCCGTGCTCCGGTCGCCCAGGCCGTCGATCGCCTCGACCTCGATCAGGTTCAGCCCGGGCCCGAGCGTCGCCTGCGCCTCCCAGCGCCCGCCGCCGACGTCGGTCGCCGGCGCGCCCTGGATCGTGACCGCCTGCACGCCGTCGGGGTCGCTCGCCTCCACCTCGACGCGCACCGTCGTGTCCGTGACCTGCGCCCCGCGCGCCGGGCTGACGACCGTGATCTGCGGCCCCTGCCGGGCCGGCGCGCTCGAGGCCGACGCCTGCCCGCGGGGGAAGGGGCCCTGGGGCGCCCACAGCGGGACGGCGGTGCTGCCGGCGACGACCGACCCCGCCCCCGGGAGCCGGTTCGACTGCTTGGTGCAGCCGCAGGCGACCACGGCGGTCAGCGCCGACAGGACGGACAGGGCGGACAGGGCGATCAGGCCGCGGCGGTGCTGCATGTTCGGGCGTGAGCAGACGCAGGTCCGAATCCGCCCGCGAGGTGCGCCCACCGAACACCCGGCGCCGCCGGGCCTCGCGCTGGAGCGACTTCAGGTCGCCTCCCTGTTTTCCGCCGGCGGACGCCCCATTTTCCGATTAACGCGCCGTGTCATGCGCGCAGCGTCATGCGGGAGAAATGCTTGCGTCGGCCGGTGCGGGTGCGGCACATTCCCTGCCGTGCACTGGGTGTGGCGCTGCCTCCGCGGGCTCCGCGGTTCCCTCACGGTCGCGGCGCTGGCGGCGCCCGCGCTCCTCCTCCTCGCCGCGCCCTCCGCCCGCGCCTCGGACGGCCCCGCGCCCGCGTTCTTCGGCGCGCGCGGCCCCGTGGCCCTGCCCGCCGGCGGCGACCCGCAGACCGCCTACCGCATGCCCTCCGGGGTCGGCTGGGCGCTCGAGAACCAGATCGACCTCGACCTGTTCTTCGTCTACTTCGCCGCCACGGCGCGGAACTCCCTCAACGACGTCGACAAGAGCGGCGGCGGCGCCGGCATGTCCTTCGGCGCGGTGTTCGTGCCCGACGTCGACGTCCCCGTGCGCCTGCACGTCGGCTTCTACCCCGACCAGGGGGCGCTCGCGCCGTCGCGCACGCGCGTGCGCTACACGACCTTCCCCGACAAGGTCGGCCTCAAGGTCGACTCGGTGTTCTTCGCCGCGGCGACCTCGATCGTGGTCGCGCCGACCTCCTGGTTCTCGCTCGGCGCGTCGTTCCACGTGATCCCCACCTACTCGCGCCAGCTCCTCCTCCTCGGCGGCGGCGGCCAGCGGCTCGAGCTCGCCGGCAGCCCGCAGATCAACGGCGTGTCGCTGCCCGGCAACCCGACCTACGCGGACTTCCTCGACCTGGTCCCCAACGACGCGACCGACCCGACGCTCTTCTACGACTCGCGCGCCTACGGCCTGCACCTGTCGGGGCTCGTCTCGGTCACGTTCGCCCCGGTGCCCGACCTGGCGATCGGGCTCGCCTACCGCCCGCGCTCGCTCGAGGTCGTCCCGCTGACGGGCGAGGCGAAGATCGACGCCGGCCGTACGCTCGACTCGGCCCTCTCCTCCCTCGACCCCTCGCTCCAGGCCCTGTTCCTGGCCACGCTCCCCAACGGCGGGACGCGCGGCTTCGAGGCCGACTACGACCTGAAGCAGGAGGGGCCCTACGTGCCCCAGTCGGTCCGGCTGAGCCTCGCCTGGTGGCCGACCGAGCGGCTCCTGCTCGCCGGCGAGGTGGCCTGGACCGAGTGGCACCGCGCGTTCAAGGGCGCGAAGGTCACCCTCACCGACGGCTCGAACGAGGACTTCAACTTCGTCGTCGGCGGCGACCGCGTGGTGGTCAAGGCGCAGACGCGGTGGAAGAACCGCTGGACGGCCTCGACGCAGGTGGCCTTCCGCGTGACCCCGGACCTCACGCTGCGCGCGGGCGCCCACTGGGGCGTCTCCCCGCTCAACCCCGACCCCGTGGGGAGCATCGGCACCCCGGCGTTCGCCTGCACGTCGGTCATGGGCGGCGGCGGGATCCAGCTCACCGAGGACGTGCAGCTCAACGTCCTCCTCGAGTGGGTCTTCCGCGCCCGCGCGCGCTCCGGGAGCAACACCGGCGCGGTGACGACCGACCACACGCGCTACACGAGCGACCAGGTGAACCTGCACCTGGGGCTCTCCGTGTGGTTCTAGTCGGCCTTCGACAACGATCCTGGCGGTAGCCAGCCAGAATCGATGTCGAAGCCCCGACTGGACCGAGCCCGGAGGGCTCGGCGCGAGCCACGCGCCGGCGCGGCTTGCCGCGCCGAGCATGGCGAGCGGAGGCGTGGGGGGGGCCGC